>NZ_LYVJ01000009.1 GCF_001676385.1 Stenotrophomonas maltophilia
GTGCTGCCGTTCGACTTGCATGTGTTAGGCCTACCGCCAGCGTTCACTCTGAGCCAGGATCAAACTCTTCACTTAAAACTACATGATCCGAAGATCAAAATTTAAAGCTGCAGATGATTGATGCTGGCAACGTATCGCTTGCTTTGAAACAATTAATAGTTGCTTGATCAAACGTCTGCAAGATGGACAATCATCCTTCCTGCAGGCGCCTTCACAAGATACCTGCGCATACTTTCAAAGATCCGGGGAAGCGGCCTCAGCGCCATTCCCGTGTGCTGCGAAGTTTCCTTCGTAGCGAGCCGCCCATTATGCCAGACTTTTTCAGTCCGTCAACACCTTCGTTCGATCATCTCGTTCGGCGGTGATGGGCACCCTGTTGTCGCCGAAGCGCCTTGGAGGCGACCCCTGCGACGGGGGAAGGAAAGTATGTGCCTGTTCGCCCCATTTGTGAAGGGGGTGTGGCAATTTTTTTCAGCGGATGTTGCATCCGTTCATGCGGAAGCGCCTGGCGCTGAGCTTTTCGCGGAGAGCAGAAGCAGCCGAGCGTGGGCCCGGCTCTACAGGCGCAGAAGCAGGGGCCGGCTGGCGCCGGCCCCTGCTTCCGCTCAGGCAGCGACCAGGTGCACGCGGGCGAAAGTACGCTTGCCGACCTGCAGCAGGCCTTCGAAGCCCGGCAGCAGCACCTGCTGGCCGTCTTCCACCACCTCACCGTCGACCTTGACCGCGCGTTCCTTCAGCTTGCGGTTGGCCTCGGAATTGCTAGGCGTCAGGCCGGCCGCGGTCAGCAACGCGGCGATACGCAGGCCTTCTGCCGGAACCGCCACGTCCTGCAGTGGCAGCTGGGTGATATCGCCCTGCCCGGTCACTGCCGCCTCCCAGCCGGCAATCGCCTGCTCGGCTGCGGCGGCGCCGTGGAAGCGGGTCGCCAGTTCGCGTGCCAGGCGCAGCTTGACCACGCGCGGGTTCAGGCCGCCATCGGCCACTTGCCCGCGCAGCGTCACTGCTTCGGCCTGGCTGATGTCGAAGGACAGCAGCTCGATCCAGCGCCACATCAGGGTGTCATCCACCTTCATGGTCTTGGTGACGATGTCGATGGCCGGCTCACTGATACCAATGTAGTTGCCCAGCGACTTGGACATCTTGTTGACGCCGTCCAGGCCTTCCAGCAGCGGCATGGTCAGCACCACCTGCGGCTTCTGCCCATGGTGTTCCTGCAGGCCACGCCCCATCAGCAGGTTGAACTTCTGGTCGGTGCCGCCGAGCTCGACGTCGGCCTCCAGGGCCACCGAGTCGTAACCCTGCACCAGCGGGTACAGGAACTCATGGATGGCGATGGACTGCTGGGCGGCGTAGCGCTTGGCAAAGTCGTCGCGCTCGAGCATGCGCGCCACGGTGTGCTGGCCGGCCAGGCGGATCATGTCGGCAGCGCCCATCTTGCCGAACCACTCCGAATTGAAGCGGACTTCGGTACGGTTGCGGTCGAGAACCTTGAAGACCTGCTCTTCATAGGTGCGGGCGTTGGCCAGCACGTCCTCGCGACTGAGCGGTTTGCGGGTCAGGCTCTTGCCGGAAGGGTCGCCGATCATGCCGGTGAAGTCGCCGATCAGGAAAACGACCTGGTGGCCGAGGTCCTGGAACTGGCGCATCTTGTTCAGCAGCACCGTATGGCCCAGATGCAGGTCGGGCGCGGTGGGGTCGAAGCCGGCCTTGATCCGCAGCGGACGGCCTTCCTGCAGGCGCGCACGCAGATCCTCCCGCTTGAGGATCTCGTCGGCACCGCGGCCGATCAGGGCAAGGGCTTCTTCAATCGAGGACACGTGACTACTCCCGGCAACGCCGATTCTTGTGTGGGGTGTTAAAGCCAAGTTAACCCGATTGGCTTCACAAAAGCCAATGGGCACAAGGGTTTGACGCGGTTTTCTCAGGTGTCTATGGTAACCGGCGTTTAGGCCCGCGCTCCCGGGCCCGCCAGGAAATGACCGCCGATGCACAACTCCGAATCAGGGCGCGCCCGCAAGCAGCGCTTCCAGGAACGCCTCCACGTCCTGCACGACAACGCCCTGCATCGGAAGCTCAGGCAACATCTTCCCGCCGCCTTCAATGAGCGCTGGACGCGCCGTCATTGGATGCACGCCAGCCTGTTTGTAACCATCGGCGCCCTGGTGGCGACGATCGTCCCCGGCTTCTCGCACACCATCGACGCGCCCTTCGCCGACACCCATACCAGCCTGGCCCTGCCGCTGCCGCCGCTGAGCATGGCCCGCCAGCAACAGGTGCCCGGCGACAGCTGGCAGGTGCTGCGCGTGCAGCGCGGCCAGACGCTGAGCGACTTGTTCGACAAAGCCGGCATCCCGGCCAGCACCCTGCACCGGGTACTGGACCATCCCGGCGCGCGTGAGGCGCTGACCAAGTTGCGCCCGGGGGCCGAAATCGCCTTCGACATGCCGCTGTCCGGTGGGCTGCGCAGCATCCGCTTCGATCGCGACGCCGACAACCGCGTGGAACTGAGCCTGGCCGGCGACGACATCACGGAGAAGGTGACCCAACGCGAGACCTCCACCCGCACCGTGGTCACCAGCGGCGAGATCACCAGTTCGCTGTACGCCGCGGCCCGCCGGGCCGGGCTGTCGCCGTCGGCGATCGCGACGATGACCGACGAGATCTTCAAGTACGACATCGACTTCTCCAAGGACCTGCAGCCGGGCGACCGCTTCAGCGTAGTGATGGATGAAACCTGGCGCGAAGGCGAGAAGGTGGACACCAGCAAGATCCTGGCGGCGACCTTCACCACCGGCGGCAAGACCTATTCCGGCTTCCGTTTCGACCGCAACGGCAAGGCCGAGTACTACGACATCAATGGCCGCTCGCTGAAGAAGAGCTTCATCCGCATGCCGATCCCGTTCGCGCGGCTGAGCTCGACCTTCGGCGCGCGCAAGCATCCGGTGCTGGGCAAGATGCGCATGCACAAGGGCGTGGACTACGCCGCGCGCACCGGCACTCCGATCATGGCTGCCGGCGACGCCCGCGTGCAGTTCGCCGGCGTGCAGCGCGGCTACGGCAACGTGGTGATCCTCGACCATGGCCGCGGCCACACCACCCTGTACGGCCACATGTCGCGCTTCGCGAACATCCGGACGGGCCAGCGCGTGGCCCAGGGCACGGTGATCGGCTACGTCGGCTCGACCGGCCTGGCCACCGGCCCGCACCTGCACTATGAATTCCGCGTCAACGGCGAGCACCGCAATCCGCTGACCGTGACCATGCCGCCGCCGGAACCGCTGAAGGGCGCCGAACTGGTCGCCTTCCGCGCGCAGACCGCACCGGCAATGGCCCGGATCCAGGGCATGGAGAAGTTGATCTACGCTGATGCCAGCCCGGCGCCCACCAGCCGCGACGAGGCGGCCACCGAAGTGGCCAGCGCCAAGGACAAGAGCAGCACCGGCCGCAAGCGCGGCTGAGCCCCTGCGTTGACGAAGAAGGACGCGGCAGCCCAAGCTTGCCGCGTCCTTTTTTTATGCCTGCCATGAACACGACCGCCGACGCTGACGCCCCCCTGTACCTTGGCCTGATGTCGGGCACCAGCGCCGACGGCATCGATGCGGCGCTGGTGCAGCTGCCGGAGGACGGTGGCTGCCGCTTCGTGCATGGGCTGACCGCCCGCTGGGAGCCGATGCTGCGTGCGCGGCTGGTGGCGCTGGGCGAAGGCGGTCCGCTGGATTCGCTGGAGGAACTGGGCGAACTGGATGCGCGGATTGCGATCAGCTTCGCCGAGGCCGCCAATCAACTGATGGCCGAGGCCGGCGTGGACCCCGGCCAGGTCCGCGCGATCGGCTCGCACGGGCAGACCGTGCGCCACCGCCCGCTGGCCGACCCCGCCTTCACCGTGCAGCTGGGCGACGGCAACCGCATCGCCGAACTGACCGGAATCACCACGGTGTCCGACTTCCGCCGCCGCGACGTAGCGGCCGGGGGCCATGGCGCGCCGCTGATGCCGGCCTTCCACCGGGCCATGCTGGGCGCGGCCGACGAGGACCGTGCGGTGCTCAACCTGGGGGGCATCGCCAACCTGACCCTGATCCCGCGCGTGGGCGCGGTACGCGGCTTCGACACCGGCCCGGCCAATGCGCTGATGGATGCCTGGTGCCAACGCCATACCGGTCGCACCTTCGATGCCGATGGCGCATACGCGGCCAGTGGCGCGGTGGATGACAGCCTGCTGGCGGGTTGGCGCTCGGATCCGTGGTTCGCGCTGCCGCCGCCGAAGAGCACTGGCCGCGAGCAGTTCCATCTGGCCTGGGCCGAGGCGCACATGGGCGAAGGCCAGTACGCCGCTGCCGATGTGCAGGCGACCCTGCTGGAACTGACCGTAGCGACGGTGGCCGACGCACTGCTGGCGCAGCAGCCGCAGACCCGTCGCCTGCTGGTCTGTGGGGGTGGCGTACGCAACCGCCAGCTGATGAAGCGGCTGGCGGCGTGGCTGCCGCAGGTGCACGTCGAGTCCAGCGCGGTGCACGGGCTGGACCCGGAGTACGTGGAGGCAATGGGCTTTGCCTGGCTGGCGCAGCGGACGATGGACGGCCTGGCCGGCAACCTGCCGAGCGTGACCGGGGCCAGGGGCCCGCGGATCCTGGGAGCCATCCATCTGGCGTGAGGTGGGCCATCCGCGCATGGCGTGAATCTACCGGGCAGCCGAGCGTAGGCTCGGCTCTACAGCATGGCGGCGCGGCCGCTAATCGAAGCCCTGCCCCGCAGGCAGGGCCTGCAGGGCAGCGATGGCGTCGGAGAGCGCATCCACTTCGGGATCACCGAAGCCGGAGCGGACCTCCAGTTCGCTGCTGAACAGGCCCTGCTCCAGCAAGGCTGCGCAGGTCTGTTCATGGGTCCAGCCGCGGGCGACCGCGACTCGCCGGATGCGTTCCAGCAACAGCGGGTCCAGATCCCGCAGCACAACGTCGGCCATGCTCACTTCCCCGTTCGCAAGGCACCGTCCCCTCGGCGCGTCGGGGGCGATGATCCCGCAGTCCGGGCGGGCAGGCAATCAGGGCACCGGTGGCGCCCCGCGGTCGACGATCCGCGGCCACAGCCAGGCCAGCAGCAGCAGCGTCGGCACCACGGTGACGGCGCTGAGGATGAAGAACGTGCTGTAGGAGGTCGCTTCGACGATGTAACCGGAAACGCCGCCGATGAATTTGCCCGGCAGGTTGGCCAGCGACACCAGCAGCGCGTACTGCGTCGCGGTGAAGTTGCGATCAGTCAGCGACGACATGAAGGCGACCAGCACGGTGCCGGCAAAGCCCTGGAACAGGTTGTCGGCACTGAGCGCGGCATAGAACGCCCACAGCTTGCCCGGATTGTGCGCCATCAGCAGGAAGGCCAGGTTGGACAGGGCCACGCCCAGCGCCGCCACCAGCAGCATGCGGCGGAAGCCGAACGCGGCTACCGCGACGCCCCCCACGAAAGCGCCCCCGATCCCCATCCACACGCCGAACAGCTTGGAGACCGTAGCGATGTCCGCCTTGTCGAATCCCGAGTCGAGATAGAACGGCCCGGCCATCACCCCGATCACCTGGTCGGGGAACTTGAACAGGCCGACGAAGGCCAGCAGCACCAGTGCCAGCGCGACGCCGTTGCGGCTGAAGAAGCTTGAGATGGGCTGGACGAAGGCTTCGGCAACATCGATGCGCCGCTGCACGGCGGTGGCGGGACGCTCCGGTTCGGCGCACAGCAGGGTGGTGATGATCGGCAGCAGCATCAGCGCCGCCATCGCCAGGTACGCAATGATCCAGCCTTCGAACTGGGCCAGGTACAGCGCGCCGGCACCGGCCAGGATCAGGCCGATCCGGTACCCCAGCGTATAGGTGGCCGCCAACGCGGCCTGGGCCGCCTGTGGCGCGATCTCGATACGGTAGGCATCGACAGCCGAGTCCTGGGTGGCGCCCGCGAACGAGGCCACCAGCACCCACATCACCAACGGCCAGACGCCCTGCTCGGGCCGGACGAAGGCCAGCGCGACCAGACCGACCAGCACCATCGCCTGCGATACCAGCAGCCACGAGCGGCGGCGGCCGAACCGGCCCAGCAGCGGAAAGGCATACCGGTCCAGCAGCGGGGCCCACAGGAACTTGAGCAGGTAGAAGAAGCTGGCCAGGCTGATCAGGCCAATGCTGCCCAGGTCCAGGCCGACGTCGCGCAGGCGCGTGGACAGGGTCTGCGAGGCAATCAGCAGGAACGGCAGCCCGCTGCCAAAGCCGAGCATGGCCATGGTCAGCGCCGACGGTGTCCCGAAGGCACGCTTGATGCCTGCCCAGCCCTTGTAGCTGAGCGGCTTGGCCGGCTCGGTCACAGGTCGTAGTCCACGGTGAACGGGGCGTGGTCGGAGAAGCGCTCGTCGCGGTAGATCGAGCAGCTACGCAGTTTGTCACGCAGGCCCGGGGTGATGAACTGGTAGTCGATGCGCCAACCGACGTTGTTGGCACGGGCGGCGCCGCGGTTGCTCCACCAGGTGTAGTCCTCGCCGGCAGGATTGAGCAGGCGGTAGGCATCGGCCCAGCCACGGCCGGCGGCGACATCGGTGGCCTGGCCGTGGTCGGCGCACAGGGCGTTGAGCCAGTCGCGCTCCTCCGGCAGGCAGCCGGAGTTCTTCTGGTTGGACTTCCAGTTCTTGATGTCCAGCGCCGAGCGCACGATGTTCCAGTCGCCACAGAGCACGTAGTCGCGGCCGCTGCGCGCCCACTCCTCGAGGATCGGGCGCAGCCATTCCATCACTTCGAACTTGAAACCCTGGCGCAGGTCGCCCGAGCTGCCGGACGGGATATAGAAGGAGACCACGCTGAGGTTGCCGTAGCGCGCCTCGATGTAGCGACCTTCATCGTCGAACGGCGCCCAGCCCAGCGAGGTGATGACCTGGTCCGGCTCACGCTTGCTGTAGATCGCCACGCCGCTGTAGCCCTTCTTGGTGATGGCATCGCGATAGAAGCAGTGATGGCCGTCCGGACGGAACATCGGATCGGTCAGCTGGTCTTCCTGGGCCTTGGTTTCCTGGAGGCACAGGACGTCGGCGTCCTGGGCACGGAACCAGTCGAGGAAGCCCTTGGTCGCGGCGGAACGGATGCCATTGGCGTTGAAACTGATGATGCGCATGCGGGGGACCTGCGGCGGGAAACCGGGCAAGCATACCGGTTGCCTGCGGGGCTGCGCAGTCGGCCAGGCAGGGCCCGGACGGCTACCGGGAGGGACTCGACGAGCGCGAAAGGCCCAGCTGGATTAGGATTTGCGTTCCAAATGAAGATGAATCGAGTTTTGATGAGCGACCACCGTCACCGTTTCCTGCAGCTGGCCCTGACCGCCGACGCCCTGCGCTTCGGCCAGTTCACCCTGAAGTCCGGCCGGCTGAGCCCCTATTTCTTCAATGCCGGTCGCTTCGATTCCGGTTCGCTGCTGTCCCAGCTCGGCGCCTGCTACGCCGACGCCGTGGACGCCTCCGGCATCAAGTATGACGTGGTGTTCGGCCCGGCCTACAAGGGCATTCCGCTGGCGACCGCGATGGCCTGCGAGCTGGCCCAGCGTGGCCGTGACCTGCCGCTGTCGTTCAACCGCAAGGAAGCCAAGGACCATGGCGAAGGCGGCCGGCTGATCGGCGCCGATATGAATGGCAAGCGCGTGCTGATCGTCGATGACGTGATCACTGCCGGAACCGCGATCCGCGAAGCGCTGGGCATCATCCGCGGCGCCGGTGGCACCCCGGCCGGCATCGTGGTGGCACTGGACCGCCAGGAGATCGCCTCGGAAACCGACCGGCGCTCGGCTGCGCAATCGGTCGCCGAAGAGGCCGGCATTCCGGTGATCGCCGTGGCCTCGCTCGCCGACCTGCTTGATTTCGCCTCCGGCAACCCGGAACTTGTGGGTTACCGGCAGCCGCTGGAAGCCTACCGGGCCCAGTACGGCGTCCGTTCGATCCGCTGACCGACCAGGGGAAAGGTCATGTCCCGAGTTCCTGCCGTCCTCTTTGCCGGCCTGCTGCTGGCCGCGCCTTCCGCCGCGCCCGCCCAGTCGCGGGCCTCCGGGAAAGTGGAAAAGAAGTTGTACTGTTGGAACGAGGGCAAGGAGCGGATCTGCAGTGATTCGCTGCCGGCCGAGGCGGTCAACCGTGCCCGCGAGGAATTCAACGCAAAGAGCGGCCTGCGCAATGCGCAGGTGCAGCGCGCGCTGACCGACGAAGAACGCGCCGCCGCCAGCACGGAAGCAGCACAGCAGCAGCTGGACCTGATGGCCGAGCAGACCCGGCAGCGCACCGAGCAGGCGATGCTCGCCACCTATGGCAGCGAGGACGACCTGCGCCGGGTGTTTGCCGAACGCCAGGAAGTGCTGGACAACAGCCTGAAGACCGCCGAGTACAACGTGGCCAGCCTGCGCGGATCGTTGGTGACACTGCTGGCGGCGGCAGGCGACCGCGAACTGGCTGGCGGCAAGGTCGCCGACAAGCAGACCGAAGCGATTCGCCAGCGGCACCTGCAACTGCAGTCGCAGCAGCGCCTGCAGGCCAGTTTCCAGCAACAACAGCTGGCCTTGACGACCGAGATCGAGAACACCCTGCAGCGCTATCGCGAACTGAAGGGACTGGCGCCCGCGCCGGGCCGGACGGACTGAACACTGCTTCCCCGGTGGCGGTGTGATTCCGGTAGCGCCTGAAACCCGCGGAGCCACAGGGAGCCCCAGGCAGGTGCCACCGGGCAGGGTCCGGCCTGCACAGGCCGCGTGGAATTTACGCACTCTTTACGCGCCGGCCCGGGCCGGCGCGTAGTGCGTTTATGGGAAGCAGGACGACAATGACGGCCTGAGGTGGAGGGGTTCCACCAGGACACCGCTGCGATGTCCCCTTGGCTGTCGTTGTTGTGTGGCGTGGTGGCGCTGGTCGCTGCCGCCTGCCTTCTCCATGTCATGCTGCTGCCCGCTGCGGGCAGGCAGTGATGCCCGACCCTGCGCGGAAGTGGCCCGCGCCGCCGTGATGCCAGCCCGTACCGCTTGCGCGCACAATGTCAGCCATGAGTGACCTGCGTACCCGCCAGGCCGACGCCCTGGTCGAAGGCCTGCAACGCGAGGCCGGTGGCAAACTGACCGTCTTCCTTGGCGCCGCCCCCGGCGTTGGCAAGACCTACACCATGCTGGGCCGCGCGCAGGAGCAACTGCGCCGCGGCGTCGACCTGGTGGTGGCGGTAGTGGAGACCCATGGCCGCGCCGATACCCAGGCATTGCTGGAGGGCCTGCCGCGGCTGCCGATGAAGGAGGTGGCCTACCACGGCCACTCCCTGCAGGAAATGGACCTGGATGCCGTGCTCGCCCGGCACCCGGCACTGGTGCTGGTGGACGAGCTGGCCCATCGCAACGCACCGGGCAGCCGCCACGAACGGCGCTGGCAGGATGTGATGGAGCTGCTTGACGCAGGTATCGACGTGTGGACCACGGTCAACATCCAGCACCTGGAAAGCCTCAACGACGTGGTGATGCGCATCACCGGCGTGCGCGTGAGCGAGACCGTACCCGACGGCGTGCTCGACCGCCTGCACGACATCGTGCTGGTCGACCTGCCGCCACGCGAGCTGATTGCGCGCCTGCAGCAGGGCAAGGTCTACGTGCCGGAGCAGGCGGCACAGGCCCTGCAGGCATTCTTCTCGCCAGCCAACCTGACCGCGCTGCGCGAGCTGGCGATGCAGGAGGCCGCTGACCGCGTCGACAGCAGCCTGCGCGAGACCCGCGCCGCACGGGGCGAGAGCAACCTGCCGCTGCGCCGTGGCGTGCTGGTGGCGATCGATGG
Source organism: Stenotrophomonas maltophilia (assembly GCF_001676385.1). Classification (GTDB taxonomy): domain Bacteria; phylum Pseudomonadota; class Gammaproteobacteria; order Xanthomonadales; family Xanthomonadaceae; genus Stenotrophomonas; species Stenotrophomonas maltophilia_J. The sequence goes on from NZ_LYVJ01000009.1 coordinate 9,812, forward strand.
CGGTGGACAGAGCGAATACCTGGTGCGGGTGGCGCGGCGTATTGCCGAGCGCCGCGATGCACCGTGGACGGTAGTGACCGTGCAGGGCCGACGCCAGGACGAAGCGACCCGGCGCGAGATCGATGCGGCCTTCGCGCTGGCGCGCCGCCTGGGCGGCGACGCCGAACTGCTGCACGGTTCGAGCATCGCCGATGCACTGCTCGACCACGCCGCACACAACGGAGTTTCGACCCTGGTGCTGGGCCGCACCCGCGAAAGGCCGCTGGCGCGGATGTTCAACCGCACCCTGACCCAGCAGTTGATCCAGCGCGGCGCACATTACGAGATCACCATCATCAGCACCCCGCAGGCGCGGGCGCGGGCGCGCCGCGAGGGCCTGCTTCCACCGATGCGCGGCATCAGCCATGAGCCGGTACAGGCGTTGATCGCCACCGCCCTGGCCTGCGCCGTGGCCTGGTTGGCTGAACACTGGGTGGGCATGGCCGACCTGTCGATGGTGTTCATCGTAGCGGTGGTGCTGGTGGCGGCGCGTACCCGCGCCAGCGTGGCGGTAATGGCCGCGATCCTGTGCTTCCTCGCCTATAACTTCCTGTTCATCGCGCCGCGTTTCACCTTCGCCATCGGCGCACGCCAGGGCGTGATCACGGTGTTCCTGTTCCTGGCCGCGGCATTGGTAGCGGGCCGCCTGGCCTCGCGCCTGCGCATGCAGGTGATCGCACTGCGTGCGGCCAACCGCCATGCGCGCGCGCGCCAGCGGTTGGGTCGGCAACTGGCCAGCGCGGCAGGCAACGGCGAAGTCGCGCAGGCCGGTCGCCATGCACTGGAACAGGCGCTGGACGTGCCGGCATGGCTGCGGATCGGCACCGACACCGCGGCCGGTGGTCGTTTCCAACCCGGTGACATCGATCTGGCGGCGGCCGACTGGGCGCTGCGCCACGGACAGCCCAGCGGCCGCTTCACCGATACCCTGGCCGGCGCGCAGTGGTGGTTCCTGCCGCTGCTGGACGGTGAAGGGCGTGCGATCGGTGTAGCCGGCCTGTACCTCCCCGCCGGGCAGGCACGCCTGCTGCCCGAACAGCGGCAGCTGGCAGAGGCGATGGTTGACGACATCGCCCAGGCTGCGCTGCGCACCCGGCTGGTGGCAGAACTGGAACAGGCACACGTCAGCAATGAAACCGAGCGGTTGCGCTCTGCCCTGCTCTCTTCGGTGTCACACGACCTGCGCTCGCCACTGGCCGCGATGATCGGTTCGGCCGACAGCCTTGCCAGCTACGGCGAGGCGATGGACGCGACCGATCGCCGTGCCCTGCTGGACACGATCCTGGTGGAAGGTGAACGGTTGGACCGTTACATCCAGAACCTGCTGGACATGACCCGGCTTGGCCACGAGGGGTTGAAGATCAACCGCGACTGGATCGGCGTGGACGAGCTGATCGGCTCGGCCGCCCGGCGGCTGCAGCGTTACCAGCCGAAAGTGAAGCTCGACCTGGACATTCCCTCCACGCTGGCGCCGATCTGGGTGCATCCGGCACTGGTCGAGCAGGCGGTCTTCAACGTGATGGAGAATGCAGCCAAGTTCTCGCCCGCCGATGCCGCCGTGCAGGTGCAGGCCCGCGAACTGGACGGCCAGCTGCGCATCGACGTGATCGATGCCGGACCCGGCATTCCCGATGATGAGCGCGCCCGCATCTTCGACATGTTCTACAGCGTCGAGCGCGGCGACCGCGGCCGCCACGGTACCGGCCTGGGCCTGACCATCTGCCAGGGCATGATCGGCGCGCATGGTGGCAGCGTGCAGGCGCTGCCCGGACGCGACGGACGCGGTACCCTGATCCGCATCACCCTGCCCCTGCTCAAGCCCCCCTCCAACGATGAGCCCGACTCCGATTGATGCCAGCGTGCCTGCCGCGCGCGTGCTGGTGATCGACGATGAAACCCAGATCCGCCGGTTCCTGGACATCAGCCTGCGCGCGCAGGGCTACCAGGTGCGCCAGGCAGCGACCGGCGAGGAAGGCCTGCAGCTGGCTGCCAGCGAGGACATGGATCTGGTGATCCTGGATATCGGCCTGCCGGACATGGAAGGCCATGAGGTGCTGGAACAGCTGCGGCAGTGGAGCCAGGTACCGGTCATCATGCTGACCGTGCGCGCCGGCGAGGCGGAGAAAGTGCGGGCCCTGGATACCGGCGCCAACGACTATGTGACCAAGCCCTTCGGCACGCAGGAACTGATGGCGCGGGTACGAGCGCTGCTGCGCACCCGCAGCGTCCCGGTCGATGGCACGCCGCCCGTGTTCGACGACGGCCATCTGCGCGTGGACCTGGTGCGCCGGGAAGTGGCGCTGGATGGCGAGCTGGTGGCGCTGACCCGCAAGGAGTACGCGTTGCTTTCACTGCTGCTGCGCAATGCCGGGCGGGTGGTGACCCAGCCGCAGATCCTGCAGGAGATCTGGGGACCTACCCACCAGCACGACACCCATTACCTGCGCATCCTGGTTGGCAAGCTGCGGCACAAGCTGGGCGATTCGGCGCTTGAATCGCGCTACCTGTTCACCGAACCGGGCGTGGGCTTGCGGTTCAAGGGGTGAGGTGTGCCGACCAACGGTCGGCACCCACCATGTGTGGATGAACATCCATCCGAATCGGAAGAGCATCCACGCGTGGCGTGGCTCTACCGCGTCGACCCCGGCGGGTGCCGGGCGCAGCCCGGCCCCAGCTCAGAACCCCAGCGGGGTATCGCCCAGCAACGACTGCAACTGGGCGCGGAACAGCGCCTTGATGCGTTCCAGCGCCGCCTCGTCGCTGCCTTCGAAACGCAGCACCAGTACCGGCGTGGTGTTGGAGGCACGCACCAGGCCCCAGCCATCGGGAAAGTCCACGCGCAGGCCGTCGATGGTCGACAGGCGCCCCCCCACGTACGGATTGTCCGGTGACTGCGCTGCGCTCACCAGCATCGCCACCAGGGCATGCGGCGTGCCCTCGGCCACCGGCACCTTCAGTTCCGGTGTCGCCACTGTCTCCGGCAGTTCGCCCAGCACCTCGTCCGCGGTTTCCTCGCGCTGGGCAAGGATCTCCAGCAGGCGCGCGGCGGCGTACAGGCCGTCATCGAAACCGAACCAGCGCTCCTTGAAGAAGAAGTGGCCGCTCATCTCGCCGGCCAGTTCCGCGTCGGTCTCGCGCATCTTCGCCTTCATCAGCGAATGCCCGGTCTTCCACATCAGCGGGCTGCCGCCGTTGCGCAGCACGTGGTCGGACAGCTGGCCGGTGCACTTCACGTCATAGATCACCATCGCACCGGGATTGCGCATCAGCACATCGGCGGCGAACAGCATCAGCAGGCGGTCGGCATGGATGATCCTGCCTTCGCCAGTGACCACCCCCAAACGGTCACCGTCGCCATCGAAGGCTACGCCGAGGTCGGCACCAAAGCGCTTCACCGTCTGCACCAGGTCTTCCAGGTTGGCCGGTTCACTGGGGTCGGGGTGATGGTTGGGGAAGGTACCGTCGACATCGCAGTACAACGGGATGACGTCGGCACCGATGGCTTCCAGCAACTGCGGCGCCAGGGCCCCGGCCACGCCGTTGCCGGCATCGGCCACGACTTTCAGCGGGCGATCCAGCTGGACGTCATCGGCAATGCGCTGGATGTAGTCGGCACTGACATCGCGCTGCTGGTAGTCCCCCGGCTCGGCCGCCTGCACCAGGCGGCCTTCGATGATGCGCAGGTAGAGATCGGTGATGGCATCGCCAGACAGCGTTTCGCCACCGACGACCACCTTGAACCCGTTGTACTCGGGCGGGTTGTGGCTGCCGGTGACCGCCACGCAGGTGCCGGTGCGCAGATGGAAGGCGGCGTAGTACACGACCGGCGTCGGCGCCAGGCCGATGTCGATCACCGCGCAACCGGCGCGACGCAGGCCCTCGGCCAGCCCCGCAGCCAGTTCTGGACCGGACAGGCGGCCATCCCGGCCGATCACTACCTCACGCAGGCCCTGCTCCAGCGCCGCGCTACCGATGGCCTGGCCGATCAGCGCGGCGGTCCTGGGTGTCAGTTCGCTGCCGACCACGCCGCGGATGTCGTACGCGCGGAAGATGCCTGCGGCCAGTTCCTCGGCTGGCACCGGCGGAGGGGGCGGTGGCGAGCTTTCGGGGCTGGCAGCGGTGACCGGTGGCGGGGCTGCCTGCAGGCTTTCGCTGAGCGTCGGGCCATGATCGGTGTCCACGGCCGCACGGCGTGGCAACGGCAGCGCCTTCGGCAGGCGGCCACGACCGACCACCAGCAGCACGGCGATGAACGCCAGCAGCAGCGCGACGATGGCACTGGCCAGCGCGCCCAGGCCCAACGGACCCGGTTCGACATTGGGTACGGCGGCCACCAGCCGCAGCGGCGTGCCCGGGACCGGACGTGCCATGGCTTCGGCGCTTTCGGCCAGGCTGGCATCGCCCTGGGTGACCAGATCGTGCGCCCCTTGGCGCAGGCCGAGAAAGCCGGCCGACGGCGCGCTGATCTGGTCCAGCGGCGCGGTCAGCCGGAGCAGTGGTTGGCGGACATACAGCACGGCCGGTCCAAGGCTGCCCAGCTGAACCGGTGCGGCCAGGCCAAGGCGGTTGCCACCGCCATCACGGACCACGCGCAGGGACGGCTGGGTATCGGCCATCACCGCTTCCAGCAACGCCAGACGACCGTAGCCAAAGGCAGCCGGATCAGCATAGGCGGTGCCCAGATCAGCCGTCAGCACTTCAACCTGTTCGACGCCGGTCCAGCCCTCGCGGACCGCCAGCGCGGCGGCGGCGGCATCACCTGCCTGCAACGCCTGTTGCACGCGTTCGTTCTTCAACTGCTGCTGCAGTTGCTTCAGCTGCCCGGCGGCCGCGTCCCGCAGGCCCTGCACGGCCTGGTCACGCGCTGCCTCAAGCGCCTGGCCATCGGCTTCCTTCCGCCACTGCTGCACCGCGCTCCATCCGAACCAGCCGGCCAGCAGCACCAGCAGTACGCCCAGGAGTGGCGCGCTGCGTCCCAACGACTGTCCCCGCTGTCCTTCCCCGATGCCGCTCATTGATGTCCCCCGTCAACGCACCCCGGTATGGCCGAATCCACCCGTTCCCCGCACGCTGTCGGTGAAAGTATCTACTACCTGCAGGCTGACGCGGGCAATCGGCACCACCACCAGCTGCGCGATGCGATCACCCGGCTCGATGGTGAACACCTCGCGCCCCCGGTTCCAGACGCTGATCAGCAGCGGTCCCTGGTAGTCGGCGTCGATCAGGCCCGTGCCGTTGCCGAGCACGATGCCATGGCGATGACCCAGTCCCGAACGCGGCAGGATTACCGCGCACAGGTTCGGGTCGGCGATATGGATGGCCAGGCCGCTGGGCACCAGCGCGGTATCACCCGGCTGCAGGGTCAGCGCCGTGTCCAGCGCCGCACGCAGGTCCATGCCTGCGCTGGCCTCGGTCGCATAGGCCGGCAGGGGCCAGCTGTCGCCGAAGCGCGGATCGAGCAGTTTTACCTGCAACGGTTGGGAGGCGAACGCCTGGGTCATGCCTGGAGCCTCCGCGCGATCAGCGCCAGCAGTTGTTCGGCCAGCTCGCGCTTGGACGTGGCCGGGAATACCTGTTCACCATCCTGCCAGAAGGCAGTGGCTGCATTGTTGTCGCTCTCGAAGCCGCCGCCACTGATGCCGACCTGGTTGGCGATCACCAGGTCCAGGCGCTTGTCGACCAGCTTGCCACGCGCGTATTTCTCCACGTCGTGGGTCTCGGCCGCAAAGCCGACCACCAGTTTCAGCGACTGCGTCTGCGCGGCAACTTCGGCGAGGATGTCCGGAGTGCGCACCAGCTCGAGCACAAGTGACTGGCTGTCGGCGGTCTTCTTCAGCTTCTGCGCGGAGACCTGGCGCGGGGTGTAGTCCGAGACGGCCGCCGCTCCGATGTAGATGTCCGCCGGCAGCGACTTCAACACGGCATCGCGCATCTGCGCGGCCGAACGGACGTCGACGCGTTGCACACCCGGCGGTGTGGGCAACTGCACCGGGCCACTGACCAGGACCACGTGCGCGCCCATCGTGGCTGCCGCAGCCGCCAGCGCGAAGCCCATCTTGCCGCTGCTGCGGTTGCCGACGTAGCGCACCGGGTCGATGTCTTCATAGGTCGGGCCGGCACTGATCAGCAAGCGCAGGCCCTGCAGCGCGCGGGTTTCCTGGGCCGGTGGAGCCGCGTCGCCGTTGGCGGCCAGGGCAGCGACGATGTCGCCCGGTTCCGCGAGCCGGCCAGGACCGGATTCGCCTTCAGCCAAGGGGCCGTCGACGGGTCCGATCACCTGCGCGCCGCGCTGGCGCAGCAGCGCGATGTTGGCCTGCGTGGCCGCATGCAGCCACATGCGATGGTTCATCGCCGGGCAGAGGGTCAGCGGCGCGGTACTGGCCAGGCACAGGGTGCTGACCAGATCATCGGCATGGCCATGGGCCAGCCGCGCCAGCAGGTCGGCGGTCGCGGGGGCCACAACGATGCGATCGGCCCAGCGGGCCAGCTCGATATGGCCCATGGCCTGTTCGGCGGCGCTGTCCCACAGCGTGGTGCGGGTCGGCTGCCCGGACAGGGCCTGGAAACTGAGCGGAGTGACGAACTGCTGGGCACCAGCAGTCATCGCCACCTGCACCTGGGCGCCGGCATCGCGCAGGCGACGCACCAGCTCCAGGGCCTTGTAGGCCGCGATCCCGCCTCCGACGCACAACAGCAGTTTCTGACCTTCCAGCGCGCGGGCCGGCGCAGGGGACGTGTTGGGGGAGTCAGCCACCTGGAATTCCTGTGCAAACGAGGGCGTTAGCTTACCCGATGGCCGGTAGGGTCCCGATGCAGGGTGCACATGGCGGCCCGCTATCAGCAAATGGGGTCGCAGGCCCGGTCGCGGGATTCACCGGGTATCGGTTTCGGACCTTTCCTATACCTCTTTGCAGCCATCGCTTTGCAGAATCAGGCCTTGCCCCCTGCCGTAGCCCGCCCGCCCCCAGGAGCCGCGTGCATCCACGCATCATCATCGCCGACGACCACCCCGTGGTCCTGCACGGCATCCATATCGTGCTGCAGACCCACCTGATGCAGGTTGTCGGCAGCGCGCGCGATGGTGCCCAGCTGCTGCAGCTGGTGGACCGCCACGATTGCGATGCGGTCCTGACCGATCTGTCGATGCCCGGCCGCGGCCCGGATGGACCGGAACTGATCGACGCGCTGCGCCGGCGCCGCCCCGCGCTGCCGGTGGTGGTCCTGACCGGCGCACGCCATCCGGGCCTGCTGGACAGCCTGCTGCGCGAAGGCATCAGCGGGCTGGTCGACAAGTGCGCCGATTTCGCCGAGCTTCCACAGGCCCTGAACGCCGCGCTGGCCGGCAAGATGTTCGTCTCCCGGCAGCTGCGCCACCATCTGCAGGCCCGCGACCTGCTGTTCCCGCGCGAGCCGGTGGCGCTGTCGGCCCGCGAGCGGGAGGTGCTGGAACTGCTCGCCGCCGGGCTGAGCGTGAACGCCATTGCCGAGCATTGCGGACGAAGCCCCAAGACCATCAGCCGGCAGAAGGCGGAAGCCAAGCGCAAGCTCGGCCTGCAGAACAACCAGGAATTGTTCGACTACCTGCAGACCCGGCGCGGCTGAGGCATCGACCGACCTGTGCCTGCGGCAAGCGCCGATGGCAGGCAGCGCCAGCACTGGCGATGATGCACGCATGCCCATCCACGACTGGCCCGAACAGGAACGCCCCCGCGAGAAGCTGATCGCACGCGGGCCGGCGGCACTCTCCGACGCCGAACTGCTGGCGCTGTTCCTCGGCTCGGGGTTCGGCGGTCGCGATGCCGTGCAGACCGCGCGCGACCTGCTGCAGGCGCATGGCCCGCTGCGGGTGCTGCTGGACCGTCCCGCCCGGGAACTGGCCCGGTTGCCCGGTCTCGGCCCGGCCCGCAGCTGCACGTTGGCCGCCGGGCTGGAGCTGGCCCACCGCTACCTGGCCGCCGAGCTGCAGCAGGGCGAAGCGGTCGGTGGCAACCCCGGCGCGGTCGGCCGCTACCTGCAGCACCGGCTGCGCGGGCAGTCGCGCGAGGTCTTCATGGCCCTGTTCCTGGACAACCGCCACCGCCTGATCGCCTGCGAGGAGCTGTTCCAGGGCACCATCAACGCGGCCCCGGTCTACCCGCGCGAGGTGGTGCGGCGGGCCCTGCTGCACAATGCCGCGGCGGTGATCCTCAGCCACAACCACCCGTCCGGCGACCCGGAACCCTCCGCAGCCGATACCCGCATCACCGACGAGCTGCAGCAGGCGCTGGCCCTGGTGGACGTACGCCTGCTGGACCACTTCGTGGTCGGCGAGGGCCGCCCTGTTTCGTTTGCTGAACGAGGCCTGCTCGCCCAGCCCCAGCCTCGCCTGTTCGGCTGAGGGCGGCCGGGCCGGGCGGACCGCCCCGCAGGCAGCTTGCGGTCAGCGAGGCCGCCGGCATCTGCGCTAAAATGGGCGATTCCGCCGCTCATTCTCACAGCAGGCCTCGTGAAAAATCTCCTCCGCGCCCTGATCAGCCAAGGCATCGAAGCCTTGCGCGCCAATGGCACCCTGCCCGCCGACTCCCTGCCGCCGGACTTCGTGGTCGAGCGCCCGAAGACCCGCGACCATGGCGACTTCGCCACCAATGCCGCGATGCTGCTGGCCAAGGCCGCGCGCAGCAACCCGCGCGCACTGGCGCAGGCACTGGTCGAAGCGCTGCCGCGCAGCGAGGACGTCAGCAAGGTCGAGATCGCCGGCCCCGGCTTCATCAACTTCCACCTGGCCCCGGCCGCGTACCAGCGCGAAGCCGCTTCGGTCATCAAGGAAGCCCACGACTACGGCCGCAACCTGTCCGGCAACGGCCGCACGGTGGGCGTGGAGTACGTGTCGGCCAACCCGACCGGCCCGCTGCACGTCGGCCATGGCCGCGCCGCGGCGATCGGCGACTGCGTGGCGCGCGTGCTCGATGCCAATGGCTGGAACGCCAAGCGCGAGTTCTATTACAACGACGCCGGCGTGCAGATCGAGAACCTGGCGCTGTCGGTGCAGGCCCGCGTGAAGGGCATCGCACCCGACCAGGACGGCTGGCCGGAAGGCGGCTACCGCGGGGACTACATCGCCGACGTCGCGCGTGCCTACATGGCCGGCGCCAGCGTCGACCTGGAAGGCACCACCGTGGTCGGGGCCAAGGATCCGGATGACATGCAGGCAATCCGTCGTTTTGCCGTTGCCTACCTGCGCAACGAGCAGAACCTGGACCTGGCCGCATTCGGTGTCGACTTCGACATCTACTTCCTGGAAAGCTCGCTGTACGCCGACGGCAAGGTCGCCGAGGCCGTGGCCAAGCTGCAGGCGTCGGGCCACACCTACGAGGAAGGCGGCGCATTGTGGCTGCGCAGCACCGACTTCGGGGACGACAAGGACCGCGTGATGCGCAAGTCCGACGGCACCTTCACCTACTTCGTGCCGGACGTGGCCTACCACCTGTCCAAGTGGCAGCGCGGCTACGAGCGCGCGATCACCGAGCTGGGCGCGGACCACCATGGCTCGCTGGCCCGCGTGCGCGCAGGCCTGCAGGCGCTGGAGGTCGGCATCCCGCAGGGGTGGCCGGAGTACGTCCTGCACCAGATGGTCACCGTCATGCGCGGCGGCGAGGAAGTGAAGCTGTCCAAGCGTGCCGGCAGCTACTTCACGCTGCGCGACCTGATCGAGGAAGCCGGCCGCGATGCCACCCGCTGGTTCCTGATCGCGCGCAAGCCGGATTCGCAGCTTACCTTCGACATCGACCTGGCCCGCCAGCAGAGCAACGACAACCCGGTGTTCTACGTGCAGTACGCGCACGCCCGCGTCTGCAGCCTGCTGCGCCAGGCGCAGGAGAAGGGCCTGGTGTACGACCAGGGCAATGGCCTGGTCCAGCTGGGCCGGCTGGCCGACGATACCTCGCTGGCACTGATGAACGAGATCTCGCGGTATCCGGAAGTGGTGGAAGCGGCCGGCGTGGCGCTGGAGCCGCACCTGGTCGCGCAGTACCTGCGGGAATTGGCGCATGCGTTCCACACGTGGTATCACGGGACGCCGGTGCTGGTGGATGACAGCGATGACCGCAACGCCAAGCTGACGCTGGCCTGTGCGGCGCGCCAGGTACTGGCCAATGGCCTCGAGCTCCTGGGCGTAAGCGCCCCGGAGAAAATGTAAGCACCAGGAGACGCAGTACACATGGCAGCACGACGCGGCAAAAGCCAGGCACGACGCAACAGCAGCAGCCAGGGCACACCCGGATGGGTGTGGCTGGTGGCCGGCGTGGCGATCGCGGCCGTGGTGTTCCTGGCGGCGCCGAACCTGTTCAAGGGCGAAGGCGACGGCTTCCTGCGCGCGGGCCCGCAGCCGAACCCGAATGCGCAGCCGGCCCCCGTCGCCGATGCCGACAGCGATGCGGGTACCGAACCAGCGGCGCAGCCTGCCGGAGCCAAGCCTGCCGAACCGGAAAAGCCGGCTGCCACCCAGTACGACTTCTACACCCTGCTGCCGGGCAAGGAAGTTGAAATGTCCGACGCTGAACTGGCCGCCAGCGCGCGTGCCGAGGAACAGCGCCGGGCCAGAACCGAAGCGCAGCGCGCGCAGGCCGCGCTGGAAGGCAAGCCAGTACCGCCGGCGACGTCCACCGCGCCGGCACCGGCAGCGACAGCCAGCGTGGCCAGCACTGCGCCGGTGCCGTCGGCCAATCCCCCGCTGCCGGCACCGTTGAATGAGCGCCCGGCCGCGGCGGCGCCCGCCAGCTCGGCGCCGGCCCCGGCCCGCACGACGGCTGCTGCTGCGCCGCGCGCGGAGACCGCGCCGGCCACAGCCAGCAGCGCTTCGGCACCGGCGGCCGACAACGCCCGCTATATCCTGCAGGCTGGCGCCTTTGGTGCTTCCGGCGACGCAGAGGCAACCAAGGCCAAGCTGGCCATGATGGGCCTGGCCGCACGCGTGGAATCGGCGCAGATCAACGGCAAGACGGTGTACCGGGTACGCATGGGTCCTTACGGCAGTGCCGGTGAACTGGCCGAGGCCAAGCAGAAGCTGGATGGCACCGGGCTGCAGGCAATGGCAATCAAGGCGCAGTGATCCTTCGGGCCTGAACGGGAAAAGCCGGGCATTGCCCGGCTTTTTTTTCGCCGGTGAAGCCGAGCATGGGCTCGGCTCCACGGCCCCATCCAGGGTGCCGATCAGCCTTCGCGTGCCACCTGGAAACCGGCAAACGACTGGCTGACGGGCATCAGCTCCAAGCGGTTGATGTTGAGGTGCGGCGGCAACGTGGCCACCCAGAAGATCTGTTCGGCAATGTCCTCGGCGGTCATCGGGTTGGCGCCGCTGTACAGCTTGTCCGACGCGTTCTGGTCGCCGTGGGTACGCACCACGGTGAACTCGGTCTCGGCCATGCCCGGTTCGATCGTGGTCACACGCACGCCGGTGCCGTGCAGGTCCGAACGCAGGCCCAGCGAGAACTGGCTGACAAAGGCCTTGGTACCCCCGTAGGCGTTGCCGCCGGGATACGGGTAGACGCCGGCCACCGACGAAATGTTGATGATCGCGCCCTTGCGCTGCACCAGCAGCGGCAGCAGGCGGTGGGTCAGGGTGACCAGCGCGGTGATGTTGGTGTCGATCATTGTGGTCCAGTCCTTCAGGCTGGCGCTCTGCGCCGGCGCCGTCCCCTGCGCCAGGCCCGCGTTGTTGACCAGCAGGTCGATCTCGCCAAAGGCCGGCGGCAGCGCCAGCAGCGCCGCTTCCATCGCTACCGGATCGCGGATGTCGAAGGCAGCGGCATGCACCACGTCCTTGCCGTAGCGATCAACCAGCGGCTGCAGGCGCTCGCTGCGGCGGCCGGTGGCGATCACCCTCCAGCCCGCTTGGGCGAAGCGGTGCACAGCGGCGGCGCCGAAGCCGGAAGTGGCGCCGGTAATCAGGACGGTGCGGGTCATGCAGGCAACTCCATGGGAACCAAGCCGTCATTCTGGCATCGTCGGGTCGGCCCTGCGTTGCCCAGGCTGCCCGATGGCCGGCCCGCGGAGCTGTCCCGGCTCAGCGCAGCCGGAACACACGTGCCTTGGGCAGGTCTTCGTCGACCTGCAGGAACCAGCGCCCGGCAATTCCCGGCACCACTGCCACCTGCGGCGCCTGCAGCACCTGGCGCAGCTTCATCTGGCCCTTCATCACCTGCCACTGCTGGCCGTTGTCGAGGGTGAACACCGTGCCCGGCGCCCAACCCGCGACATCACCCACCACGCGCGCGCTGACCGGCCCTTCTTCCAGGCCCAGGTGCATGCTGGCCGGGGCCGGCAGATTGGCGGGCAGCGGTGAATCCGCGGAAGCACCCGGCGCGGCGGCATGCGAGGCCGCCGCCCCCTCGGCCTCGCGCAGCACCCGGTTCAGTACCTGCAGCTGTGCCGGGGTGAGGCCGACTTCGGCCAGCTGGGCCGCGTTGAGGCGCTGCTCGACCGGTACGAAGCCATCCGCGGCGTAGACGACGGAACTGCTGGCGAACAACAGCACGGAGAGAATGCACCGGCGCATGGTAGAGATCCTGCTGGAAATCCAGCCACCCTGCGTCTGTTGGATGACAACCCGGTGACAGGCGGCGGGCCGGTACAATGGGCCATGATCAACAACGATGTCCTGCGCAGCGTGCGCTACTCCCTGGACCTGGGCGACCATCACGTGGTGGCCCTGTGCCAGTTGGCCGATCCGGCGTTCGCCGTGGATACCGAGCAGGTGAAGGCCTGGCTGCGCCGTGAGGACGAAGCCGGCTTTGCGCCGATGGCCGACATCGCACTGGCGCATTTCCTCGATGGCCTGATCGTGCACCTGCGTGGCCGCGACGAAAGCCAGCCGCGGCGTGCGGTGGAAACCCGCATCGACAACAACCTGGTGCTGAAGAAGCTGCGCGTGGCATTCCAGCTGCGCGACGTGGACCTGATGGATATCTTCGCCGGTGCCGGTTTCAGCGTCTCCAAGTCGGAAGTCGGCGCACTGTTCCGCCAGCCGGGCCATGCCAACTACCGCCGCTGCCTGGACCAGATGCTGCGCAACTTCCTCAAGGGACTGAGCCTGCGCCTGCGCGGCTGAGTGGCTGCCCGGCCCCCTGCCTCTCGGATGTGGCGCAGCGGGATCAGCGGTGATGCCCCAGCCTGGCGGAAACCGATGCAAGGGCTGCTCGGGGTGCCTCCCTGCCGGCGCGGTATCATGGCGTCCTGTTTCCAGGGACCAACCACGTGGACGCCATCCTGACCCCGGTATCGATCGGCGAACTGATCGACAAGATCACCATCCTCGAGATCAAGGCCGAGCGCATCGGTGATGCCGCCAAGCTGGCCAACGTGCGCACCGAGCTGGATGGCCTGCTGCCGTTGCTGCAGCAGCAGTTGCGGGCCCAGCCGGCACTTGACGCACTGAAGCAGCAGCTGAAGGCGATCAACGAGCGCATGTGGGACATCCAGGACCGGCTGCGCGACAAGGAAGCAGCCCAGGTATTCGACGATGCGTTCATCCAGCTGGCGCGCGGTGTCTATGGCACCAACGGCGAACGCGTGCAGGTGAAGAACGAGATCAACCGCGTGGCTGGTTCGGCACTGGTGGAAGAAAAGCAGTACCAGGGCGAATAGGCCGGCTCATCCGCATTCGAGCAGGTGCCGGATGCGGAACAGGTCACCATCGCTGTGGATGCCGAGCTTCCGGTAGGCCGTCCGCTTCTGCGTACTGACCGTACTGGCGGTGCGGCCGAAGCGCCGCGCAACCTCGCCGGTGGTGCAGCCCTGAAGGACCAGCCGCAGTACCTCGCGCTCGCGCCGGCTCAGGGGCGTGAGCATCGGCGCCGGGGTGCGCCGCACCCGCGTTCGATTCAACTGCGTGTGCAGCTCCACGGGGACGAAGCGGCCACCACGGGCCAGCACATCGACCGCCCGCAACAGCATTTCCGGCGTGGTGCCTTTTGCCAGGAATCCGCGCGCGCCAGCCTGCATCACCATGGTCACGGTGCTGGCGTCGCAGTGCGCGGACAGCACCAGCACCGGCAGCCGCGGCCAGCGCCGGGACAACAGGCCGAGCAGGGCGAGACCATCGGCGACAGCGACATCCGGCAGCAGGTCGATCAGCACCAGATCGATGCTGCCCGGTCGTGAGTACAGCAGGTTCAGCAGCTCGCGCCTGCTGGAGAAACTGCCGCAGATCCGCACCCCTCCCCGCTGCTGCAGCACCACTTCCACGCCCAGCCGCAGCACCGGATGCGGGGCCAGCAGTGCCAGGCAGCACGGCCGTCCAGGAGGCAGGATGGGAACGGAAGGCGGCATCACGGCAGACCCGGCAATACGATGAACCCACCGTAGGCCGGCACCGCAGGCAGCGGAATCCAATTTATTGCAACGCACCGGCCCCCCCCCTGCACGGTCAGCCGGCGTTCCGGTTCCCCACAACGCAACAGGCCCGGCGTGGGCCGGGCCTGTCGAGGCATCTCCAGCGCGGATGCGCGCCGGGAAGCAGTTACCAGCTGAAGCGCGGGCCGACGGTGTATTCCTTGTCGCCGTCGCGGTTCATCTTCAGTTCGCCGTTCAGGCCCCAGTTCTGGTTCAGCTTGACCTGGCCACCCAGGCGGCCGTACCACTGGCCTTCTGGGTTGACGCCGTGCTTCTTGGAGAAGTCTTCGTAACCCACCATGCCGTAGACCTCGGCGTGGGCACCGAAGGCCGTGCGGATGCCGGCTTCAGCGCTGTAGCCGTTGAAGTCCAGGCCATGCTTCGGGTCGAACTTCTGGTAGGCAACGCGGGCAACGAAGTCGGTCGACGGAGCGATCTCGACGTTGTAGCCGGCGCCGACCTTCCACTGGTCAACCTTGAGGTTGGTGTGGTCGATTTCCTGGCGGCTGTATTCGCCGAATGCGTGGAAGTTCGGCAGGAAGCCGTACGAACCCTTCACGCCCCAACCGTCGGCCTTGACACCATCGACGTCGGTCTTGGCGTAGTCGGCTTCGGCATAGTTGTAGGACAGGTTCTCAGCAGCCGAGGCGGTGAACGGCAGGGCAGCCGCCAGGGCCAGAGCAATCAGCGAATTCTTCATGGGGGTACACCTTTACTTTCTTATGGTGTGCAGCAGCGCCAGGGCGCCATCGCATCGGGAATGTAAATTCTCCGTTATTCGCCCCAACGTTCCCTGAAAACAGCGGTCTTCGCATTGCTGAATTTTCTGGCTTGATTCAGGCTGCGTCTGGCATACGCGCGCGGCGCGTGCATCTGTGATGCGTTGATGTGATCCACGATTGCCACAGGAGGTTGCCTTGCACGTGCCCGATCCGTTGTTGACGTCCGTCCGCGCCGCCGTTCTGGCCGGCGCTGCCCTGTTCTCGACCAACGCCGCACATGCACTGCAGGCCGCTGACTACCAGCGCGCCGAACGCGTGCACGACAGTCATCTGCGCGGGGCGCTGCGCAATGCATCGGTGCTGCCGAACTGGCTGCCCGATGGGCGATTCTGGTATGAGCGCGACGACGCGCAGGGTCGACGCCAAGCGGTACTGGTCGACCCGCTGCAGGCCACCCGCAAGGTCCTGTTCGAGCCCGCCGCGCTGGACAGCGCAGTTGCACCCTTCGGTGCGAGCGGGCCACACCTGCGCCTGGCCAGCGTGCAGGCAACCGACGATGGCCTGCGCCTGCGCTTCAGCGGTGCGGTGCCGATCGATTGCCGATGGCCGCGCTGGCAATGCGTGCGTTCGCAGGATGCAGCGCCACCGCCTGATGCATTGCCTTCGCCCACTGGCAATGCCTGGCTGCGGGTACGCGACAACAATCTGTGGCTGCAGTCCCCCGCCACGGCAACGCGTGCGCTGACCACTGGCGGTGAACCCAGCCATGGGTATGGCGTACTGCCGGACTTCACCCTTCGCGGTATTCCGCGCCGCCAAGGCCGGATGCCGGTGCGGCCATTTGCGGTCGGCTGGTCACCGGATGGCCGCTACGTGGCCGGCATCCGCTACGACGAGCGTGCGCTGCGGGATTACCCCTATCTGGAAAGCACGCCGGTCGGCAGCGCGCGCCCACGCGTGCACACCGTGAAGCTGGGGGTGATGGGCGATGCACAGCAGGTGCGCGACACCCTGTTTGTGGTGGATACCCGAAGCGGCAGGCAGCATGACATCGCACTGCCCGAGGGCTGGAACACCCTGAGCGAGGCGGGCATCCTGGGCTGGGACGGTGGCCGGTTGTACGCCGTGATCGCGCACTTCGGCGCACCACGGCGCCTGCGCCTGGTGGAGGTCGAGGCCGACAGCGGAGCGCTGCGCACCATACTGGAGGAAGCCAGCGATACCCGCCTGCAGCTCAACGTGTATTCCTACAACCGGCCAACGGTGGCGATCCTCCCCGGTCAGGACACGGCCGTGTGGTTCTCACAGCGCGATGGCTGGGGCCACCTGTACCGGGTACGCCTTTCCGATGGAAAGGTAGTGCGGCAGCTGACGCGCGGTCACTGGGCAGTGCGTGACCTGCTGGGCGTGGACAGCGCCGGCGGCTGGGCCTACTTCAGCGCGGGCGGCGTCGACGCTGGCGATCCCTACATGCGTGGCCTGTACCGGGTATCCCTGCAGGGCGGGCCTGTCCAGCGCCTGGCCGCCGATGGCAGCGACCACATGGCCGATGCTGGTACCGGCG
Organism: Stenotrophomonas maltophilia; assembly: GCF_001676385.1. Taxonomy (GTDB): domain Bacteria; phylum Pseudomonadota; class Gammaproteobacteria; order Xanthomonadales; family Xanthomonadaceae; genus Stenotrophomonas; species Stenotrophomonas maltophilia_J. The sequence continues at coordinate 26,504 of NZ_LYVJ01000009.1, forward strand.
CGCTGTTCGGCGGCCGTGCGCCACAGGCACTGTCACCGGACGGTGGCTACCTGGTGGATACGGTGTCCAGCCTCGAACAGCCGCCACGCACGGTGCTGCGTGCCAGCGACGATGGCCGTGAGGTCCTGGTGCTGGAACAAGCGGACACCCGCGCGGTGCTTGCTGCCGGGTGGCGCTCACCGCGGCGCGAACGGCTGCTGGCCGCTGACGGGCGCACGCCGATCTTCGCCACCCTCTACCTGCCCCGCGACTATCGCGATGACGGCAGCTTCCCAGTGATCGACGCAATGTACGGTGGTTCCTTCATCAGCAATGCGCCGGTGACGTACGCCGAGGCGGTGTCCGCCTTGAACCCGGTATCGCGTGCCAGCCTCGCCGAACTCGGCTTCGCGGTGGTCAGCATCGATGCACGCGGCACCGGTGGCCGCGACAAGGCGTTCCATGACAGCAGCTTCCTGCACGGCGCCGATGTGCAACTCGATGACCATGTGGCCGCGCTGCGCCAGCTGGGCGAACGCTACCGGGGTATCGACCTGCAGCGGGTCGGCATCTATGGGCATTCGTTCGGTGGTTACAGCGCGGCGCGTGCACTGCTGCGCTACCCGGCGTTCTACAAGGTGGCCGTGGCCTCGGCAGGCAGCCACAACTTCCAGGGCATGTACGGCGGCGCCCTGCACGGCATGGACCGGCTGTTCGGTGGCGTGCTGCCAGCTACGGCCATAGCCGATGGCGTGCCGGCACCCTTTGCCGGGCTCGACAATGCGGCACTGGCCAGCAACCTGCGCGGGCATCTGCTGCTGGTGTATGGCGAGCTGGACGAGAACGCGCCACCGGCATTGACCCTGCAGCTGGCCGCCGCCCTGAACAGCGCCCAGCGCAGCTACGACCTGCTGTACCTGGCCCGGCAGGACCACGAGTTGTTCCGCAACGACGCCACCTACACGCATCGCATGTGGGACTACTTCGTGCGCCACCTGGCCGGCCTGCGGCCACCGGAGACGGTGCTGGCGCCGCTCCCCGGCGCTCCGGGCTGAACGGGCGCCGCGCTGGTGTCGATCCGCGGCGCCCTGGTTCGTCGTGTACCTGAAGGCCGTGCATGTGGCACGGCCCATTCCGGAGGCAGGCAATGAGCTACATCGATGGTTTCGTACTGGCAGTCCCCACCGCCAACAAAGAGAAATTCCTCGCCCACGCCCGCGAGGCCAATCCGATCTTCGTCGAGTTCGGTGCACTGCGCGTGGTGGAGTGCTGGGGTGATGACGTCCCGCACGGCAAGACCACCGACTTCTTCGGCGCAGTGAAAGCCACGCCGGATGAGACGGTGATGTTTTCCTGGATCGAATGGCCGGACAAGCCAACCCGCGATGCCGGGATGAAGAGGATGATGGAGGATCCGCGGCTGGACCCGCAGAAGAACCCGATGCCATTCGACGGCGCGCGGATGATCTACGGCGGCTTCGTGCCGATCTACGAGCTGACCCGCTGAACCGGGCGGACGTGCTCAGCGCGCGTCCGTTTCATCGCTGGCGGAGGCATGGCCGGCGCCCAGTGCGGCGCCGGCGCCGAGGCCCATGCCGCCCATGCCGCCCATGCCGGCCCCCATTCCGCCACCTGCACCCGCACGGCCGCCCTTGGCATCGCCGTCGTTGCGGCCCTTGCCGCCGCCACTGGCAGCGCCCGGCCGGGTCGGTCCCTGCGGCGGTATCTGCAGGTCGGCCGGAATCGGCGCCAGATCCAGCGCTTCGCGCACGAAGTCGCGCAGCGAGATCACCAGTTCGTGGATGTGCACCGGTCGCCCCTGTGCCATCTCATTGGCGGCACGCGCAGCCAGCCGGACCTGTTCGTCGGTGCCCAGCAGCAGGATGTCCGACAGCGCCGCTTCGACGGCATCGCGGATGCGGCGCGCGCGATCCGAGCGGGGCTCGGCGATGCCTTCGGCCTCTTCTCGCTGGCGCAGGTCACGGCGATGGCTGGGATCCACACCCAATTCGCCAGTGAACGAACCGCCCAGGGTCTTGTAGGCGGCCATCAACGTGCGCAGCCGTTCGTTGATCTGCCGGTTCTCGCGTTCGCGGCGCTGCTGCAGGGTCTGCATCACCAGCAGGCGGATGCCCACGCCCAGCAGGGTGATCAGGACCAGGCCGGCCAACGTGGACAGCACGCCCTGCCAGGAACTGAAGTCGATACCGCGCATGGGGGGGCTCCGGCGGGAAGTACCTGCATCTTGCCCCAGACCGCGCCCCAGAAACGCGAAAGGCCCGACCACCCGGGGGTGGCAGGGCCTTCGGTCACGGCGCGATTACTTGCGCTTGGCGACCTTGCGCACGGCCTTGGCCGGTGCCTTCTTGGCGGCAGCCTTCTTGGCCGGCGCCTTCTTGGTGGCAACCTTCTTCAGCGGTGCCGCCTTCTTGGCGACGACCTTCCTGGTCGCAGCGACCTTCTTGCCGACAACCTTCCTGGCAGCCGCGGTCTTCTTGGTGGCGACCTTCCTGGTGGCGGCAACCTTCTTGCCGACAACCTTCTTCGCAGCCACAGCCTTCTTGCCGGCGACCTTCTTGGCGGTGACGGTCTTCTTGGCCACAGCCTTCTTGGCGGTGGCGACCTTCTTGCCGACAGTCTTCTTGGCGGCCGCGGTCTTCTTGGCAACCGTCTTCTTCGCAACTGCAGCCTTCTTGGCGGCGGCCTTCTTCACGGTGGCGACCTTCTTGCCGGCAGCCTTGGTGGCAGCCTTGGTGGTCTTCTTGGCAGCGGCGGCCTTCTTGGTCACAGCCTTGCCTGCAGCCGCCTTCTTCCTGGCCACTTCCTTCTTCAGGGCAGCGGCTTCGGCCTTGGCGTTCTTCTTGGCGGCTTCCAGCTTCTTCTTGGCCGTGGCAACAGTCTTGCCGACCGACTTGGCAGCCTTCCCGGCCTTCTTGGCAACGGTCTTCTCGACCTTGGCCACTGCCTTCCTGGCCTTGGCAACGCGAGTACCGGCAGCCTTGGCGGCGCGCTTGACGGTCTTCCTGACCGACTTCACTGCGTCTTCGGCAGCGTGGGCGATGGTGTCGCCGACGTTGGTAGCGGTTTCTTTCACGTTCTCGACGGCGTCGGTCACGACCGACACACCATTACCGTTGCTCATGTTGCCCTCCTGCGGGCCTTAAGTGTCAAAACGGGGCGATGCTATACCGACATTGACGATCGTGGAACGGGGCAGCCGCACACAATCGCATCCGTTGCGACAGGATGGGTGTAGTGCGGCTCCCGTGCCATGGGAGCGGGCGCGCTGGAAATCCCTGCATTTTCAGTGCCGCGCCGCTGCCCACGTGCGAGGAATATCGGCCCTTGCATGTATCCGCCCGGGGGGGGCTCATTGCTTTGTGCCAGAGGGTGACGCTCCCTCGGTTGCGCGGAACTGCGCAAGCATCGGCCACTGCCGACGCGGTTTCCGGCGCCCGCTGGCGCGAACGGAACCAGAGGGGTGGATGTCGCTGGCGGCCCGCCAGCAAGGATCGCATCCCCTACGCCGGCCACCCGCTTTTCATGGCGCATTTATCCGAATCGCGACACACTCATTCAGCTTGTTTTACCGTAAGGCCGAACCGCCCCCATCCACGCCAGCGAATCCAACTCCCATGCGACCGCTTCCCACCCTGCTCACGCTTGCGATTGCCGCCGCTTTCGGCGGTTTCGTTGCCACCGGCATCAACACCCATCTGGACAATCGCGCCGACGCAGCACCGCTGCCGGCGGCACTGCCGACGGTCGCTGCGTTGCCCGCCTCGGTGGCCGGGCAGCCAGTGCCGTCGCTGGCCCCGATGCTGGAGAAAGCGATGCCGGCGGTGGTCAGCGTCAACACCAAGCAGGTGGTGCGCGTGCGCAACCCTTTCTTCAATGACCCGTTCTTCCGTCGCCTGTTCCCGGACATCCCGCAGGAGCGCATCAATGAATCGCTCGGTTCAGGCGTGATCATCGACGCCAGGGAAGGACTGGTGCTGACCAACCACCATGTCATCGAGAACGCCGATGACGTGCAAGTGACACTGGCCGACGGGCGCACGGTCAAGGCCGAGTTCCTCGGCTCGGACCGCGATACCGACATCGCACTGATCCGCATCCCGGCACAGAACCTGACCGACATCAAGCTCGGCAACAGTGACCAGTTGCGGGTGGGAGACTTCGTGGTGGCCATCGGCAACCCCTTCGGTTTCAGCCAGACGGTCACCTCGGGCATTGTTTCGGCGGTAGGCCGCAGCGGCATCCGCGGCCTGGGCTACCAGAACTTCATCCAGACCGACGCGTCGATCAACCCCGGCAACTCCGGCGGCGCACTGGTCGATCTGCAGGGCCAGCTGGTGGGCATCAATACGGCCAGCTTCAACCCGCAGGGCAGCATGGCCGGCAACATCGGCCTGGGCCTGGCGATTCCGTCCAACCTGGCTCGCAGCGTGGTCGACCAGCTGGTCAAGCATGGCGTGGTGGTACGCGGCACGCTGGGCGTGGAAAGCCAGAACCTGAGCGCGCAGATCGCGCAGGGCCTGGGCCTGGGCGAAACCCGCGGCGCGCTGATCACGCGGGTGCTGGCCGGTTCGGCGGCCGCAGCTGCAGGCCTGAAACCCGGTGACGTGGTGGTTGCGGCCAATGGCCAGCGCGTGGACAGCGCAGAAGCCCTGCACAACGTGGAAGGCCTGGCCGCGGTCGGCAGTGCAATGGCGCTGGACGTGCGCCGGGAAGGCAAGCCACTGCAGATCAAGGCTACGTTGAAGGAGCAGGCGCGCGCTGTCAGCGGTGACAGCCTGGACCCGCGCCTGGGTGGCGCCACGTTCGTGGACCTGCCCGAGTCGCTGCGCCAGTCCGGTGTCGGCGGCGTGCTGGTCAGCGAGGTCAGGCGCGGCAGCCGTGCGGCCAGCAACGGCCTGCAGCAAGGCGACATCATCACCGACGCCACGGTGGGAGAATTCGCCGATCTGGCCAGCTGGCGGGCGAACTTCCAGCAGCGCCCGCCGACCCTGGTGCTGCGCATCCTCCGCAACAATGGCCAGCAGCAGGGCCAACTGGTGATGCGCTGATCGCTTGGCCGTAACACCCCCTATACCCCGGCAGTGCTATTGCTGTCGGTCCAGGTCGGCACCGCCGACGCCCGTTCCCCCATCGCAACAGGAGTGATTCGATGAGCCCCACCAATACCGAGAGCCTGAAGGAACACCTGGGTGAAGCCGGTTCCCACCTGAAGCAGGCCGCCACTGCCGCCGGCGGTGCGATCAAGGGCGCCACCGGCGCAGCCACCGACGAGCTGCGCATCGGCAAGGCCAACGTCAAGGCCGAGCTGTCCGACAGTGCGCTGTCCGGCCTGGCTGCCGCCGAATTCGGCGGTGCTGCTGCCAAGGAACAGGTCGATGCATTGATGGACAAGGGCAAGGACCTGATCGACAGCGCCGCTGAGCTGATCCGCGAGCGTCCGCTGGCCTCGTTCGGCGTCGCCTTTGCGGCGGGCTGGATCATCGCCAAGCTGGCCCGCGGCAGCAGCGACAAGTAAGCCGCGGCGTGAGCGAAGACAACGCGCAAACCCCTGATCCGGCGGCCACCCCGCCGCTGGATGAGAGCATCCGCCAGGTCGGCGCGGCCGGTCGGGCCGCCGCCGACTCGGCCAAGCACACGCTGCGGTCGCTGCGCCGCCTGGCTTCGGCCGACTTCGCGCTGGCCCGTAGTGCGTTCGGCCGCGCGCTGGCCTGGGCCGGGGTAGCGATCGTGTTCGGTGCGTCGGCCTGGCTGCTGATGGCCGCAACCCTGATCGCCCTGCTGCAGAGCTGGGGCCTGAGCTGGCTGCAGGCACTGCTGATCACCTCGCTGCTGAGCCTGGCCGTCACCGGCTATGCGATCTGGCGGGTGTCCTACTTCTTCCACCACACCGGCATGCACGCTACCCGGCGCCAGCTGTCACGCCTGGGCCTGTTCGACGAGCCCAGCGAGGATGATCCCGATGCCGGCGTGCAACTGCCGGAGGGCAAGCCATGAAGTTCGGCGCGCTGCAGCGGCGGGTGAAACGCTGCGAACAGGTGGTGACCGTACGCCTGGGCGAGACCCAGGACCACTGGTCCACGCTCAGCCAGGTCTGGCGCCAGGGCTGGTCTCCGCTGCGCATCGTGGTGGTCGGCCTGGCCGGTGGCTTCATTGCCGGCAGGCTGGAAGTGCCGGGCCGGGTGAACGGGGCGCGCTGGCTGCAGATGATCGGCTCGGTGTCCAACCTGTTCGCCAGTGGCCAGGCCGCGTTTGCCGCAGCGATGGCTGCGCACGCGGCCGATACCGCCGACGATGCGGTCGAGGACGCCGGCACTGCCAGTGAACAGGCACAGCCCGCCACGCCCGCTGCCGAAGCCCAGCCCGCGGGCACGCCACCGCCCGCCCCTGTTCCGGACCCACGCGGGCCCAGCCCCGCCGAAGCGGCCACCGAACTGTCCGAACGTTGATCCAGGAAACCCGCCGTGCCGATCATGGCCGGCGGATAATGCGCTCTCCTTCCCGGTTGGTGCGCCAATGAGCCAGTCCTTCCCGTCCCCGTCACCACCCGGCAGTGGAGAGCCCGAGGCACCCGTGCCACCGCCTCCGCGTCCGCGTGGGCCGATGTCGCTGGTGGTGCTGGCGACCCTGGCGGTGGGCTACACCCTGTGGGCCGCGCAGGACATCATCCTGCCGGTGCTGCTGGCGATGTTCTTCGCGCTGGTCGGCAATCCGATCCTGCGGCTGCTGCAGAAGCTGTGGATTCCACGCGCACTGGGCGCACTGCTGATCCTCGGTGCCGGGTTGGGCGTGACCGGTTCGCTGGCGGTGCAGCTGGTCGGGCCGGCCATGGAATGGGCGCAGGAGGCACCGCAGCAGCTGCGCAAGGTGGCCCGCCAGGTGCAGGACCTGACCCGGCCGGTGCAGCAGGCCAACCAGGCGGCAGAGAACTTCGCCCGCGTGGCCGGCGGCGACAGCAACCGCAAAGTGCAGGTGATCCGCACCCAGCTGGACGATCCCTATCGCATGCTCACCCGCGCGCCGCGCCTGGCCGCCTCGGTGCTGGCGGTGGTGCTGCTGACCCTGTTCTTCATGATCTACGGGCAGAGCCTGCAACGCGCGGCGATCGCTTTGTTCCCGAACCGCCAGCAGCAGCGCTTCACCAGCGACATCCTGCGCTCGATCGAGCGCGAGGTCTCGCGCTACGTGCTGACCATCAGCGTGATCAACACCCTGGTCGGCCTCGTGTTTGCCGGCGTACTGATGCTGCTCGGCATCGGCCTGCAGGAGGCGCTGCTGTGGGGCACGGTGGCGGCGCTGCTGAATTTTGCTCCGTACGTGGGTCCGTTGATCGGCGTGGCGCTGATGCTGCTGATGGGCTTCGTCGAATTCCGCGACCCGCTGCAGGCACTGCTGCCGGCCGCCGCCTACCTGGCCCTGCATACCCTGGAGGGGCAGCTGGTGACCCCGATCGTGCTGGGCCGGCGCATGAAGCTGTCGCCGCTGGTACTGATCCTGGCGTTGATGGTATTCGGCTGGGCGTGGGGCATGATCGGCCTGCTGCTGGCGGTGCCGCTGCTGGTGTGCATCAAGCTGGTGCTGGCGCGGCTGGACGGCATGCAGGGCTGGGCGCGCCTGCTGGAATGAAAGCCCGCGCGGGCGGGAGTAGAATGGCGGGGTGAATTTCCCCGTCCAAGCCATCACCCTCGACCTTGACGACACGCTGTGGCCGTTCACTCCGATCGGCGCCCGCATCGACCAGGTCCTGCACGAGTGGATGCGCGAACACAGCCCCGCCACCGCCGCGATGTATCCGGTGGCGGCGATGCGCGAACTGCGCGAGCGCTCGTTCCGCGACAATCCGCATCTCCACCACGACCTGAGCGCACTGCGCCGGCTGACCCTGCACGAAGCGCTGCAGAACAGCGGTGCCAGCCTTGAGCTGCTGGAACCGGCCTATGAAGTGTTCTACGCCGCGCGCAACCAGGTCGAGTGCTATCCCGATGCGCTGGACGCACTGGCGCGCATTGCCGCGCGGGTGCCGGTGGCGGCGCTGAGCAACGGCAACGCCGACCTGGAACGGATTGGCCTGGCCCACCATTTCGCCTTCCAGCTGGGCGCGCGCGAACACGGCGCGGCCAAGCCCGAGGCCAGCATCTTCCACGCCGCCTGCACCCGCCTGGGTGTGGCGCCGGCACAGGTACTGCACGTCGGCGACCACGCCGAGATGGACGTGGCCGGGGCGATCGCCGCCGGCCTGCGCGGGTGCTGGATCAACCGTGACGCAGCCACCTGGACCCATCCGCAACTGCAACCGGACCTGCAGTTCGACACCCTCACCGGCCTGGCTGACTGGTTGGACGCCAACCTTGATGCCGCCGCACCCCGGAGTATCTGACGCATGAGCGAGATCACTGGTTTCACCGCCGACAGCGCTGCGGCGCTGCCGCTGTACGTGCTGGACCGCGAGCAGTTCGCAGCCTGGAAAGGCAACCAGCCGGCTGCCGCACAGGCGTGGCTGGCCTCGCAGGGCTTCACCGCCGGTGCGCACAGCGTGGCCCTGCTGCCAGGTGCCGATGGCCTCGCCGGTGCGGTGATCGGCGTCGGCGATCGCGCCGATGCCTACAGCTATGCGCATGCCCCGCATGCATTGCCGGAAGGCAGCGTGTGGCAGCTGGCCAACGAACTGCCGGCCGCCGAACAGGCGCTGCTGCAGTTGGGCTGGGGCCTGGGCAGCTACCGCTTCGACCGCTACCGCAAGCGCAACCGAGCGCCGGCGCAGCTGGTGGCCGCACCGTCCGGCGAGGTGGCCGACCTGATCACCGCCAGCCTGCGCGTGCGCGACTGGGTCAACACCCCGACCGAGGACATGGGCCCGCAGCAGCTGGAGGACGCCGCACGCGCGCTGGCCGATGCACACGGCGCCCAGGTCGAAGCGATCACCGGCGATGAACTGCTGAAGCAGAACTTCCCGGCCATCCACGCGGTCGGACGTGCGTCGCACCGTGCGCCGCGCCTGGTCGTGCTGCGCTGGGGCAAGGAAACCGATCCGGCGCTGGTGCTGGTCGGCAAGGGCGTCTGCTTCGATACCGGCGGCCTGGACATCAAGCCGGCCGACGGCATGCGCAACATGAAGAAGGACATGGGCGGTGCGGCACACGCACTGGCCCTGGCCGGCCTGGTGATGGCACGCGGGCTGCCGGTGCGCCTGACCCTGCTGGTCCCGGCCGTGGAGAACGCGATCGGTCCGGATGCCTTCCGCCCGGGTGAAGTCATCGCCACCCGCAAGGGCCTGAGCGTGGAGATCGACAACACCGACGCCGAGGGCCGCGTGATCCTGTGCGACGCGCTGACCTTCGCCGGTGAACAGAAGCCGGACCTGGTGCTGGACTTCGCCACTCTCACCGGTGCTGCGCGCATTGCGCTCGGCCCGGACCTGCCGGCACTGTTCAGCAATGACGACACCGTCGCGCAGCAGTGGCTGCAGGCTGGCGATGCCACCCGTGACCCGGTCTGGCGCATGCCGTTGTGGCGCCCCTACCTGCGCTACCTGAGCAGCGGTATCGCCGACCTGGCCAATGCCGGTTCGCGCATGGCCGGCTCGGTGACCGCCGCGCTGTACCTGGAGCGCTTCCTGGAGGAGGGCCAGCGCTGGGCCCACCTGGATGTATATGCCTGGAACGATGGCGAGCGCCCGGGCCGGCCGGCCGGCGGTGAAGCGCTGGCGCTGCGTTCGGCGTGGGCCATGCTGAAGCAGCGCTACAGCTGATCGGGTGGGTGCCGACCGTTGGTCGGCACGCCGTCCCCGGAAAATCTGACGAAAAATTGAATTTCGGCTCCGGCCGGGTTCTGCGAGGATGTGGGGGTCGACCACCCACACGCTCCGTGAAGGCAGGACTCCGACCATGTCGCTCTTCCGCTACACCCGCGCGGGCCAGGCACCGGGCACACCGCGCAGGCATTCGCCACTGCCCTGGATCGCGCTGATCGCGCTGATCCTGGGCATCGTCGCCCTTGCGTTCGCCTGGCTGGCCGGCTGGATCGGCAGCCGCCTGACCGCACAACGCTTCACCGACACCCTCGAAGCCACCGGTCCTGCCCACCCCGGGTTCCGCCGTGCGCACGGCAAGGGCGTCTGCGTGAGCGGCTGGTTCGAGCCCAGCGCGCAGGCCGCCACCCTGTCCAGTGTACGGATGTTTTCGCAGCCGCGTGTGCCGGTGCTGGGCCGTCTGTCGATTGGCGGCGGCGACCCTTATGGTGCCGATAACACCGCACGCGTGCGCAGCCTGGCCGTGCAGATGGTCAGCGATGACGGGCAGGAGTGGCGCATGGCGATGAACAGCTTCCCGTTCTTCGCCGTGCCCACCGCCGAAGCCTTCTTCGAACAGACCCGCGCATCCATCCCCGACCCGGCCACCGGCAAGCCCGATCCGCAGAAGATGGCTGCGGTGCTGGCGAAATACCCCAGCGCACAAGCCTTCCAGCAATGGGCCAAGGCGGCACCGTGGACCAGCAGCTGGGCCGACACCACCTTCAACAGCGTCAACAGCTTCTGGTTCACCAACGCGCAGGGCCAGAAGCGCGCGGTGCGCTGGCGCTGGCAGCCGCAGGCGCCCGTGGTGGAAATGGATGCGGAAACGCGCGGGAAGGCCAGCGCCGATTTCCTCAGCCAGGAATTGCAGCAACGCCTGGCCAGCGGACCGGTGCGCTGGGATCTGGTCGTTACCACGGCCGGACCGGGCGATGCCATCGATGATCCGTCGGTGCCGTGGCCTGCCTCGCGCGAGCAGGTGGTGGCCGGCGTGCTCAGCCTGGACCGCATGCAATCGCAGGAGGACGGCGCCTGCGGCCAGCTCAACTTCGATCCGTTGATCCTCCCCAGCGGCGTGCGTGGCAGCGACGACCCCATCCTGGCCGCACGCTCGGCCGTATATTCGCAGTCCTTCAACCGCCGCGAACGCGAACGCGCCGCAGGCAACGTCGAACCACCGAAGAAGGAGACCGCACGATGAGTTCCGGCAACGGTCACTTCAACCTGCTGGCGCGGATGCTGCACTGGTCCATGGCAGTGATGATCGTCGCCATGCTGTTCGTCGGCGTGACCATGGTCGCCTCGCTGCATCTGCGGCCGATGCTGATCGACCTGCACCGCCCGCTGGGCGTGGCGATCCTGCTGCTGGTACTCCTGCGCCTGTACAACCGCCTGCGCCACCGCCCGCCGCCGCTGCCGGCCGATCTGCCGGCGTGGCAGGCAATGGCAGCCAAGGCCTCGCACTGGATGCTGTACGCGCTGATGCTGGCGATGCCATTGATCGGCTGGGCGATGCTGTCGGCCGGCGGCTACCCGATCGTGTTGTGGGGTGGCCTGCACCTGCCGTCGATCATGCCGCATACCCCGGCGCTGTATGCCGCGTTGCGCAACGCGCACAGCCTGCTGGCTTACGTGTTGTTCGCTACGGTGCTGATGCACGTGGGGGCGGCGCTGTTCCACCTGTGGGTGCGGCGCGACGGGGTGTTCCAGGCGATGGCGCGCGGGAAGGATTGATCGGGTTCGCCGGGCGTTCCCGGCGGATCGTTTCCGCGACCGCGGGCGGGTGTCACTTTCTTTGCTCGTGCAAAGAAAGTAACCAAAGAAACACGCCGCCGGGGCGCGAGCCGGCGCTGCGCGCCGGTTCCCTGCGCTTCTCGGTGAATCAGGGGACGGCGCCGAACTCGCTACGCTCAGACATCGGCGCCTCTACGCCCCTGATTCCCCTGCGATGCTCGGCTCGCCCAAGGCGGGCCCAAGAGCAAAAACCGCGGCTGCACCCAGTAAACCCACGCCGTGCGTGGATGCTCTTGTTGTTGATTTTGACCTTCCAGTCCGCCTTGAGCGAGCCGAGCACCGCAGGTCCGGCGAGGGCGAAGAGGCACGGGTGTCTGAGCGCAGCGAGTTCCCGTGCCGTCCCTCGACGGGCCGAGGAGCGCAGGGCACCGGCGTGCGCAGCACGTCGGCTCGCGACCGGCGGAGCGTTTCTTTGGTTACTTTCTTTGCGCGCAAAGAAAGTGACACCTCTCCACAGGCGCGGAAATGATCCGCCGGGCAGCGCCCGGCGCTACCAGTGCGTCGGCGCACGCCGCTACAGCCACCCCTTCTGCCGCGCCAGCCGGTACGCCTCGATCCGGTTCGCCACACCCAGCTTGCCGATGCACTCGGACAGGTAATTGCGCACCGTCCCGTGCGACAGCCCCAGCTGTTCGGCGATCTCGCTGGCCGTGCGGCCCTCGCCTGCCAGGCGCAGCACGCGGCGCTCGCGGTCGGTCAGCGGATCGGCCTGCGACCACGCATCCAGCGCCAGCTGCGGGTCGATCGCACGGATGCCCTGCTTCACCTTGCGCAATGCCTCGGCCAGGTTCTCAGCCGGTGCATCCTTCAGCAGATAGCCCAGCACGCCCGCTTCCAGCGCGCGGCGCAGGAAGCCGGCACGGGCGAAGGTCGTCACGATCACCACCTTGATCGGCAGCTCGTGACGCGCGATGCGCTGCGCAAGCTCCAGCCCGGACAGGCCCGGCATCTCGATGTCGGTCACCAGGATGTCCGGCTGCAGCTGCTGCAGCATGCGCCAGGCGGCCTCGCCGTCGGCAGCGCTGCCCAACACCTCGATATCCGGCTCCAGGCCAAGCAGCGCCGACAGTGCGCCACGCACCATTGCCTGGTCCTCGGCCAGCAGGATACGGATCATGCGGTGCCCTCCGGCGCCAATGACGGAGGCGTGCCTGGCGGCAACGGTGCGGTCGCGGCGGCCAATGGCACGCGCACGGTCAGCACCGTGCCCTCGCCTCGCGCCGACTGCACCACCAGCTGGCCACCCAGTGCGTCCACGCGCTCGCGCATGCCGGACACGCCATTGCCCTCGGCCTGAAGGCCACCACGGCCATCATCGCGGACCTGCATCACCAGCATGCGCCCCTCCCGTACGAATTCCACATGCGCCCGGGTGGCCTGCGCATGGCGGGCAATATTGGTGGCCGCCTCGCGCAGTACCAGGGCCAGGCCGCGTTCAACGTCCACCGGCATCGCCGGAGGCGCTGCGTAATGCAGGTGCACCTGCTGGCATTCCAGCAGCAACCGAGCCGAGGCCAGTTCACCGGCAAGATCACTGGCACGGATGCCGGTCACCGCGCTACGCACCTGCATCAGTGCGTCGCGGGCAATCTCTTCGGCTTCACCGATCTCCTGCCGCGCGCGTGCATCTCCACGATCGTGCAGCTTGCGCGCCAGTTCCAGCTTCAATGTAATCAGCGACAGAGTATGACCCAGCAGATCATGAAGGTCGCGGCCGATGCGCTCGCGCTCTGCGGTGGCGGCCAGGCGCCGCACCTCCTCCTGCGACAGCTGCAGGGCGGCGTCCTTCTGCTGGTTGAGCGCCTCCACGTTCACCACCAGTCCCACGATGTAGGAGACGGCGGGAATCCAGACCAGGCTCTGCCATGGATAGTGAAACAGCATCGCCAGCGCGCAGAACAGGAGGTTGAGGGCCGTCAGCTGCAGCAGGTACCGCCACCAACCGCCTCGGCCGCTCACCCGCATCAATACGCAGCCGAACACGAAGTAGGTCAGCCCGGCCGGATACCAGGGCAGCAGTGCCAGGGCCAGCGCGACCAGGCCGAGCGCATGGCGGGGCGCCTGGTGGCGCGGCACCATCAGCGCCCTGGCGTAAAGCAGGAGGAAGACGGGATAGGAGCCCAGCGTCAGCAGCAGCCAGCGCCGGGTGAACCCGCTGCCAAGCAGCGGCGTCAGGAAGATCCACACCGACCACAGCAGATGGATCGCCTCGCTCCAGGGTGACTTGCCGCGGCGCAGGGTGTCGGCCACCGCCGAATCCGGCGCAGGGCGCAGCAGGGAGGCAAGCCAGCTCGACGGCACGGGCGGATCCAGGCGAGGAAGACCGTTGCCGATCATGCCAGTTCGGCCGATGCCGCGCAGGTGGCCTGGCCGGCATCGGCCGGACACGTGCCCCGGCGCAACGATGCGCGGATCGCGGTACTCTTGCCGGCGCCGTGGCGGCCCGCCTGCAATGGCCGCAGGCGCAGACGCAAGGTAATCGGATCCATGGGCGGTACCGGTAGCGGGGAGGTTGCCATCCTGTGCCGCCAGGGTCACATTCGGCAGGTGCCGCCGTCAGTGTCTTCGGATGACAGCTGTCACTGCCGTTGATGCCGTGGCTGCCCTCATGCTGTACCGCACGCTCCACCACCGGAACCGCCGCCGCCCGCGCTTCCGGCCACACCCGACCCAAGAACGTCTGTGATGGAACGAATGAACGCTTCTGCCGAGCTGTTGAAGGAACTCCGCATCGATCGCAAGTCGCCACCACCGGCCACCGGAGGCAATGGCGGGAGCCGCCGCGGATTGTGGATCGCGGTGGCCGTGATCATCCTGCTGCTGGCTGCAGCGGCCTTCGTGCTGTTCGGCCGTACCCCCGCAGTGGAGGTGGAAACCGCACCGGCGGTCGCCATCCAGCAGGGCAGCGCCAGCAGTTCGGTGCTTGATGCCAGTGGCTACGTGGTTGCACGGCGCATGGCTACGGTATCGGCCAAGATCACCGGCAAGGTACGCGAAGTGATGATCGAGGAAGGCATGCGGGTCGAGGCCGGCCAGGTGATGGCCACGCTCGACCCGATCGATGCCGACGCCCAGCGCAGCCTGTATGCCTCGCAGCTGCAGGCTGCACGCAGCCAGGTGGCCGGGCTGGAGGCACAGCAGAAGCAGGCCGCCGCCGAAGCCAGCCGCCTGCAGGCGCTGGTCGGCCAGCAACTGGTCTCGCGCTCGCAGTACGACCAGGCCGTGGCCCAGCGCGACAGCCTGCGCGCGCAACTGGACACCGCCCGGCGCAATGTCAGGGTGGCCAACGATCAGTTGGCCATCGCCGACCTGGGCGTGGACAACAACATCGTGCGTGCGCCGTTTTCTGGCGTAGTCACCGCCAAGGCGGCACAGCCCGGCGAGATCGTTTCGCCGCTGTCGGCCGGCGGCGGCTTCACCCGCACCGGCATCGGCACCATCGTCGACATGGACTCGCTGGAGATCGAAGTCGAGGTGGGCGAGGCCTTCATCGGCCGCGTGCAGCCGAAGATGCCGGTGGAAGCCACGCTCAATGCCTATCCGGAGTGGAAGATCCCGGGCGAGGTCATTGCCATCATCCCCACCGCCGACCGCGGCAAGGCCACGGTGAAGGTGCGCGTGGCACTGAAGGTGAAGGACCCGCGCATCGTGCCGGAAATGGGCGTGCGGGTCAGCTTCCTGGAACAGGCGCAGCCGCAGGCGGCCGCCACGCCGCAGGGCGTGCGCGTGCCCGGCGGCGCCGTGGTCCAGCGCGAGGGCGCATCGGTGGCCTTCGTGCTGGGTGACGAGAACCGCGTGCAGCAGCGCGCGGTCGAGGCCGGCCAGGCGATGGGCAAGGACCGCCAGATCCTCAAGGGCGTGAGCGCAGGTGAATCGGTGGTGGTGAACCCGCCGGACACCCTGCGCGATGGCGCCAAGGTGCAACTGAAACAAGCGCAGTAACGGCCTGGCGCCTGCGGGCGCCGCCGGCAGCACCGCTCGACGCACGCCTGCGGCCTCCGCCGGTGCGCTTCCCCGTTTCCCGCCTCCCGTGGAGAACCACCCATGTCGACCCTGGTTTCACTGCGCAACATCACCAAGACCTATCAGCGTGGCCCCGAGAAAGTACAGGTGTTGCACGGCATCGACCTGGACATCGCCAGCGGCGACTTCGTCGCACTGATGGGCCCGTCCGGCTCGGGCAAGACCACCCTGCTCAACCTGATCGGTGGCCTGGACAACCCCAGCAGCGGCGAGATCAGCATCGAAGGCGAGCGCATCGACCAGATGAGCGGCGGGCAGCTGTCGACCTGGCGCAGCCACCACGTCGGCTTCGTGTTCCAGTTCTATAACCTGATGCCGATGCTGACCGCGCAGAAGAACGTGGAGCTGCCGCTGCTGCTGACCCACCTCAATGCCGCGCAGCGCCGCCGCAATGCGGAGATCGCTCTGACCCTGGTCGGACTGGCCGACCGCCGCAGCCATCGCCCGAATGAACTCTCCGGCGGCCAGCAGCAGCGCGTGGCGATCGCCCGGGCGATCGTCTCCGATCCCACCTTCCTGATCTGCGACGAGCCCACCGGCGATCTCGACCGCCAGTCCGCCGAGGAGATCCTGGGCCTGCTGCAGCAGCTCAACCGCGAGCACGGCAAGACCATCATCATGGTCACCCATGACCCGAAGGCCGCCGAGTACGCCACGCACACGGTGCACCTGGACAAGGGCGAGCTGGCCGACGCGCCGCTGGCCCACTGACGGAGGCACGGCGATGAAATACTTCTCGTTGGTGTGGGCACAGCTGTTCCGCAGCCGCACCCGCACCTTGCTCACCCTGCTCTCGGTGGTGGCTGCGTTCCTGCTGTTCGGCATGCTCGACTCGGTGCGGGTGGCGTTCTCTTCCGGTGGCAGCGTGGAAGGCGCCAACCGCCTGATCGTAGCCTCGCGGCTGTCGATCACGCAGTCGCTGCCGATCCGCCTGGAAACCCAGGTCCGGCAGGTGGCCGGCGTGCGCGACGTCGCCTACGGCATGTGGTTCGGCGGCATCTACCAGGACCCGAAGAACTTCTTCCCGAATTTCTCGGTCTCGCCCAACTACTTCGATGTGTACCGCGAGCTGCAGATCGACCCGGCGCAGCTGGAGGACTGGAAGCAGACCCGCACCGGCGCCATTGTCGGCGAGACACTGGCCAAGCAGTTCGGCTGGAAGATCGGCGATACCATTCCGCTGCAGGCAACGATCTTTCCGCGTGGCGGCAGCAACGACTGGCCGCTGGTGCTGAAGGGCATCTACCGCTCCAAGGATCGTGCGCTGGCCGCCAATGAAGAACGCCAGTTGATGATGAACTGGAAGTACTTCGATGAATCCAACGACTACATCAAGAACCAGGTGAGCTGGTACACGGTGACGCTGGACAATCCGGACCAGTCTTCGCGGGTGGCACAGGCGATCGACGCGATCTCGGCCAACTCCGACCACGAGACCAAGACCCAGACCGAATCGGCATTCCAGCAGGCGTTCGTCAAGCAGTTCGCGGACATCGGCATGATCGTCACCTCGATCATGGGCGCGGTGTTCTTCACCCTGCTGCTGCTGACCGGCAACACCATGGCGCAGGCCGTGCGCGAACGCATTCCGGAACTGGCCACGCTGAAGACGCTGGGCTTCAAGGACAGCACCGTGCTGACCCTGGTGATGGTGGAGTCGGTGCTGCTGATCGGCCTGGGCGGCCTGATCGGCATGGGCCTGGCTGCGCTGATCCTGCCAGCGATCGGGCCGAAGAGCATGGGCATGCTGCCGCCACACGTACCGACGCCGACCTGGCTGATGGGCCTGGGCCTGATCGTAGTGATCGGCATCATCGTCGGCCTGCTGCCGGCGCTGCGTGCCAAGCGCCTGAAAATCGTCGATGCACTGGCCGGCCGCTGAGGAGGATTGCAGATGAACAAGCTCAAGAAGTGGCTGGGCAACGGTGTAACCGTGCTGCTGCTTGCGATCGGCCTGGTACTGTGGATCGGCCTGCCGTGGATCGGTGTTCTGGCCGTCGCCGCGCTGGTGGCGTTGTGGCTGCTGCTGACCCGCAGTGGACGGCTGGCGCTGGCCGCTACCCGTATCGGCGTGGCCAGCCTGCCGCAGCGCTGGGGCGCCTCCTCGGTGATCGTGGTCGGCATTGCTGGCGTGGTCGGCGTGCTGGTAGCAATGCTGGCAATGGGCGAAGGCTTCCAGGCCACGCTCAACAACACCGGGGACGACACCACCGCCATCGTGCTGCGCGGCGGATCGCAGGCGGAGACCAACTCGGTGATCACCCGCGAGCAGGTACCGATGCTGTCGACCCTGCCCGGCATCAGCCGCGATGCACAGGGCCGGCCGTTGCTGTCGCCGGAGCTGTCGCAGGTGGTCAATCTTGTCTCGAAGTCCGATGGCACCGACGTCAACGCGCAGTTCCGCGGTGTCGGTCCCCAGGCCTGGGCAGTGCATGACAAGGTCAGGATCGTCGAAGGTCGCAAGTTCGCCACCGGCCTGCGTGAGATCGTCGTCGGCCAGGGCGCCAAGGGCCAGTTCCGCGACATGGAGGTCGGCAGGACGCTGACCCTCGGCAACCAGACCTGGACCGTGGTTGGCGTGTTCGCCACCGGCGATGCACACGATTCGGAGCTGTGGACCGACGCCGATACGCTGGCCACCACCTACCAGCGCAGCGCCTGGCAGTCGATCAGCGTGCGCACCGAAGGCAAGCCCGGCTTCGAGCAGTTCAAGGCTGCCGTCGCCGCCGACCCGCGCCTGAAACTGGATGTGGAGACCACCCGGGTGTACTACAGCAAGCAGGGCGGCGGCCTGACCAAGCTGATCGACATCCTTGGCAAGGTGATCGGCACGATCATGGCGGTGGGCGCAGTGTTCGGCGCGCTCAACACCATGTATGCCGCCGTGGCGACGCGGGCCCGTGAAATCGCCACCATGCGCGCGATCGGCTTCCGTGGCCTGCCCGTGGTGACGGCGGTGATGCTGGAGACCATGCTGCTGGCCCTGCTCGGCGGCCTGCTCGGTTGCGCGGTGGCCTGGCTGCTGTTCAATGGCTACAGCGTGTCCACCATCGGCAGCAACTTCAGCGCGGTGGTGTTCAAGTTCCATGTGTCGCCGGAACTGCTGTGGACCGGCCTGAAATGGGCGCTGGGCATCGGCCTGGTCGGCGGCCTGTTCCCGGCGCTGCGCGCGGCGCGTTTGCCGATCACCACGGCGTTGCGCGAAACCTGAGCATCACGCACCGATTGAATGGACGTTCTGCAGGGGGACGGGGCGAAGGCTCCGTCCCCCTTTTTGTCTCTGGACTCAGAAGCCCGGCGAGGTGGCGCCGGATGACAGGGCGCGCAGTGCCTGATGCTGGCGCAGGGCTTCCTCAGGCGCATATGCCGCGCCAAGCGCGTGCTGCTCGCCCGTCTGCGTGTCGAAGAAGATCGGCCCATTACCGGCCAACGCATCCGAGATCTCGCCGGATTGCAGGTAGCGCAACGACTGGAAGCAGAACAGCCAGCCTCCGACCACCTCATGCTCGTGCGTGATGACAACCGGCTCTTCGTCGTCGGCGAGAGCGGCCTCCACGCGACGGCGTGCCTCTTCAAGATGAATCACTCCTCCATCTCCTTCGCTCGGTGACAACGCGACAAGCATTCCATGCAGGCGGGCGCGTCACAACTGAAGAGCGCCTGCGCATGGCTGTGCACTGCGACGTGTTGTCGCTAGCACTCAAGCATGCCGGGTTTGTGCCGCTATCGATGCCTCTGCGCATCGCAAACGCAACGCGCGTGACGTTGCGCACATCGCATCTGTGGATTGTTGGTTGCGATTCATTTTCGCGCCCATCCGCGGCGCAGTGACAAACAGTTTCGAATGAAAACACTCTAGAATCCCGCCCCCCACGTTGGTTTGCAGCACCCCACGCGCCCATAGACGGGCGCTTGTTTTTACTGAAACACGAGATTTCACGGATGTCCCTGAAGACCACCCCGCTGCGCAACGCGATCGCCATCGCGCTCGCTGCCAGCTGCACCACCCCCGCCTTTGCACAGGATGCGGGCGACAACACCACCAACCTCGACCGCATCGAGATCACCGGCTCGCGCATCCGCCAGGCCAGCGTTGAAACCGCACAGCCGGTCGTGGCGCTGAACCGCGCCGAGATCGAGAAGAAGGGCTACGTCAACGTCGCCGACATCCTGCAGGACGTGACTGCTGCCGGTTCTCCGAGCATGAGCCGCGCCTCGTCGCTGACATCCTCGCGGGACTTCGGCGGCATGTACGTGAGCCTGCGCAACCTGGGCCCGGAACGCAGCCTGGTGCTGATCGACGGCCGTCGCATGGGCGTCAGCGCCGGTGGCTACTCCGACCTGGCTTCGATCCCCTCGGCCATCGTCGAGCGCGTCGAAGTACTGACCGACGGCGCTTCAGCGCTGTACGGCTCGGACGCCATCGCCGGCGTAGTCAACATCATTACCCGCAAGAACTTCGATGGTGGCGAAGCCAGCGCCTACGTCGGCCAGTACAGTGAAGGCGACGGCCAGAAGCGCGCCTACAGCGCCACCTTCGGCAAGACCTTCGAGCGCGGCTGGTTCAGCGTCGGTGCCGAGCGCACCCGGGAAGACGAAGTGATGGGCGGCGCGCGTGAGTTCAGCCGCTACGTCAACGGCCCGCGCCACCCCGACGATGGCCTCAACGGCACCACGGCATGGGGCACCGTCACCGTCGGCGGCAAGCCGCTGACCGTCGGCCCGGGCGGCGACCCGACCCATGCCGGCAACTTCCACGCGCCCGACCCGGCCGATGGTGCCAACACCAAGACCAACATGAGCCTGCTGACCGGCCTGGAGCGCACCTCGGTGTTCGCCAACGGCGGCTTCTCGATCAACGACGACCTGCGCATCGTCGCCGACGCAATGTACAGCAAGCGCGAATCGACCAAGCATCTGGCCGGTTACCCGTATTCGGTCAGCGCCGCACAGGCCCGTAGCGGAAGCCGCGCCGCGCTGTCCCGGGACAGCGCGTTCAACCTGTGGGGCCAGGACGTGCTGTTCTCGCACCGCACCGAAGAAATGCTGCGTGGCACCGAAAATACCCTGGAAACCAAGCGCGGCAGCCTGGGCCTTGAAGGCAGCTTCGAGACCGGCTCGCGCTACTGGGACTGGAACGTCAGCTACACGTACAACCGCAATGAGGGCGAGCGTGTCGGCACCGGCAGCATGTACCAGCCGCATGTCAATCTTGCCGTTGGCCCGTCCTTCATCGAGAACGGCGTGGCTTACTGCGGTACCCGTGACGCCGTGATCGCCGGCTGCGTGCCGTGGAACCCGGCTGCCCCGATGGGCTACACCGGCCCGGGTTCGCTGAGCAACCAGGACGTGCAGGACTACCTGTTCGCCCGCTTCGTCGATCGGAGCGAGACCACCACCAAGGTGGCCAGCGCCAACATCTCCGGCTCCCTGTTCTCGTTGCCTGCCGGCGACATCATGGCCGCGATGGGCTTCGAGCACCGCTCCGAAGAAGCACGCTACACCCCGGACCTGCGGGTGCAGAACGGCCAGATCGCCGGCACCAGCGGCAAGCCGACCCAGGGCGACTACTCGCTCAACGAGGCCTACCTGGAACTGCAGGTACCGCTGCTGGCCGACGTTGCCTTCGCGCGCGAGCTGTCGCTGGACGTGGCAGGTCGCTACTCGGACTACAACAACTTCGGTTCGACCACCAACAGCAAGTTCGGCCTGAAGTGGAAGCCGATCGACAGCCTGCTGGTGCGTGCCACCTACGGCACCGGCTTCCGTGCCCCGACCGTGGACGACCTGTATGGCGGCACCGTCAGCAGCCGTGACTCGTTCACCGACCCCTGCGATACCTCGTTCGGTACTGCTGCCACCAGCCCGACCGTCGCCGCTCGTTGCCAGGCGCTGAAGGTGCCGGCCAACTTCCGCCAGGTCAACAGCGACGGCAGCGTGGCCAGCAAGCCGGGCCAGCAGGCCACCACCGATTTCAACTCGGGCTCCAACCCGAACCTGAAGCCGGAAACCGCCAAGACCTGGACTGTCGGCCTGGTCTACAGCCCGGACTTCGTGCAGGGCCTGGATGTCAGCCTGGACTGGTGGAAGATCCGCATCGACAACGCCATCGTCGGTGAGTCGGCCACCAACATCCTGGAGCAGTGCTACGTGCAGGGTTCGGACGCTGCCTGCGGCCGCTTCAGCCGTGGCAGCAACGGCCAGGTCAATGCGCTGGACCGCTCGCTGGTCAACGCCGGCTATCGCGAAACTGCCGGCTATGACATCAGTGCACGCTACCGCCTGCCGGATACCGCGTTCGGCAGGTTCGCCGTTACCTGGAACACCACCTATACCGACTACCTGGAGCAGCGCAACGACAACGCCGCTACCACGCCGGTGGAACAGCTGACCAGCTGGGGCGGCAACTTCCGCGTGCGTTCCACCTTCAACCTGGACTGGCAGTACGGCAACCTTGGGGTCGGCTGGACCGCGCGCTACTACTCCAGCATGAAGGAGAAGTGTTCCTACATGGACGAGTGCAACCTGCCGGGCTTCAGCTCGGCCTACACCGATGCCTCGCCGACCAACAAGGTGGGCTCGAACACCTTCCACGACCTGCAGGTGCGCTACAGCCTGCCGTGGAATGGCACCGTGTCGCTGGGCCTGAACAATGTGTTCGACCACCAGGGCCCGGTCATGTACAGCCAGCCCAACAGCAGCTTCGTCTACTACGGCGGCTTCGACATCGGCCGTTTCATGTACATGAAGTACCAGCAGCGCTTCTGAGCCTGCGTCCGCGTTCCCGCCGCAGCCATCTCTCTCCTGGCTGTGGATGGAAGCAGAACGGCGCCCTTCGGGGCGCCGTTCTTTTTTGCGTGCCTGTCCGCCACGCCCGCCAGGCTGGATCCTCCCGGCGCTAGCGCCGCGCCGCCCGCATCGTGCGGATGTTGTCGCCGACGAACAGGATCAGGCCGGCCCAGATCGCGGCGAAGCCGATGGCCTTGCCCAGGTCGAACGCTTCATGGAAGAAGAACACGCCCAGCAGCAGCTGCAGGCTCGGCGCGATGTACTGCAGGATGCCGACCAGCGACAGCGGGATGCGCTTCACGCCGTAGGCGAAGCCGATCAGCGGTACGGCGGTCACCACGCCGCCGAAGATCAGCAGCAGATCGTTGCGCCAGCCCCAGCCACCGAAGAAGCCGCCGCCGTGGCCGTTCTCCGCCCACAGCGCGAAGCCCAGCGCGGGCAGGAACAGGTACAGGCTTTCCACTCCCAGGCCAGCGACCGGATCGACCGAAACCAGCTTGCGCAGCAGGCCATACAGGCCGAACGAACAGGCCAGGCCCAACGCGATCCACGGTGGCGTGCCAGCATCAATGGTCAGCCAGGTCACGCCCACCGCGGCCATCGCCACGGCCACCCACTGCAGCCGTCGCAGGCGCTCCTTCAGCACCAGCACGCCCAGCAGCACGTTCACCAGCGGGTTGATGAAATAGCCCAGGCTGGTCTCGATCACATGGCCGGCGTTGACCGCCCAGATATACAGGCCCCAGTTGAAGGCAATGGTCAGGCTCGATACCAGCAGGATGGGCAGCGCGCGCGGTTGCGCGGCGATCTTCCGCCACCAGCCCAGGCGTGAACTGAGCAGCAGCCAGCCCAGCACCAGCACGGTGCTCCAGATGATGCGGTGGGCGATGATCTGGAACGAAGGCACTTCGTTGAGCAGGTGCCAGTACACCGGCACCAGGCCCCAGATCACGAAGGTGGAGGCGGTGACCAGCAGGCCCCGGCGTTGTTCCTTCTCGTCCATGCTCATTGCTTGCGCGTCCTTGCCATCGTCAGTACCACCACACCCAGCAGAATCACCGCCATCGCCAGCAGGTCGCGCCAGCCGAAGCGTTCACCGTTGAGCAGCGCGCCCAGCAGCACCGCGATGACCGGATTGACGTACGCATAGCTCCCGGCCAGCGCCGGGCGCACGTTCTGCAGCAGCCACACGTAGGCAGTGAACGCAACGATGGACCCGAACACGCACAGGTAGGCCATCGCCAGCAGGCCACCGGTGTCCGGCAGCGTGGTCGGGCGCTCGCCGACCGCCAGGCCGATCAGCACCAGCAGCACGCCGCCGCAGATCATCTGCCCGGCCGCGGTCATGAAAGGGCCAGGCAGGTCCAGGCCGCGTGCCCACACCGAACCGAACGCCCAGCCGATCGGCGCGATCAGCAGCAGCACCAGCCCGGTCGGCGAGCCGGTCAGGCTGCTGCCGGCGTTGAGCCAGACCACGCCCAGGAAGCCAATGGCGATGCCCAGCCACTCACCGCGGCTCGCATGCTGCCCGCGCAGGGCCGAGAACAGTGCCATCCACAGCGGCACCGAGGCCACTGCAGTGGCGGCCAGCCCCGAGGACACCTCGCGCTCGGCCAGCACCACCATGCCGTTGCCCAGCACCAGCATGGTCACGCCCATGATGACCAGGTTGCGCCACTGCCGCAGGGTCGGGTTGGGCAGCTTCCAGAACAGGCGCAAGGCCAGGAACATCAGGCCACCGGCAATGATGAAGCGGCTGCCGGAGACCATCGTCAGCGGCAGCGCGCCGCCGTGCAGGGCCTTGGCGATGCCCAGGTAGGTCGAGCCCCAGACCACATAGACCAGCAGCAATGCCAGCGCGACAAGGCCGCCCCGGGGGGCAGCCGCAGAGGAAGAGGGGGGAGCCGACATGACACACCAGGGGGCCGGGGGAACGCGGATTCTAGGACGTTTTGAGTATGGTCCGGGACCCCGTACGGTGGCACGCTGTCATCCACCCATGCATGCTGTCCTGGTCTGCTACCCCGTGTTGACGGTGGGATGCAGTACCAGGAGGGCTGCCCGGCTGCGCCGCCCCGATGGCCGTGCACCGTTTTCCCTGCGCACGGATGCGCCGCATCGAGGATTTCCACCCAGATGAGCACTACGCCCCAATCCGCTGCACCTGGTACCGACGGCCGCGCCCTGCGGCGGTCGATCTCCAACACACTCAAAGGTTCCGCCGGCAACCTGGTGGAGTGGTATGACGTCTACGTATACTCGGTGTTCGCCGTGTACTTCGAGTCGCAGTTCTTCTCGCCGGAAGACAAGAACTCCACCCTCTACGTGTGGGCAATCTTCGCGGCGACCTTCCTGATGCGCCCGATCGGCGCGTGGTTCTTCGGCCGCTTCGCCGACCGCCATGGCCGTCGACTGGCACTGACGGTGTCGGTCACAGTGATGGCCCTGTGCTCGTTCCTCATTGCGATCACGCCCACCGCGGCCAGCATCGGCATCTGGGCGGCGATCATCCTGCTGTTCGCGCGCCTGCTGCAGGGCTTCGCTACTGGCGGCGAGTACGGCGCCAGCGCCACCTACATGTCCGAGGCCGCAATTCCCGGCCGCCGCGGCTTCCTGTCCTCCTTCCACTACGTCACCCTGGTCGGCGGCCATGTGCTGGC
Source organism: Stenotrophomonas maltophilia (assembly GCF_001676385.1). Taxonomy (GTDB): domain Bacteria; phylum Pseudomonadota; class Gammaproteobacteria; order Xanthomonadales; family Xanthomonadaceae; genus Stenotrophomonas; species Stenotrophomonas maltophilia_J. Next base: position 51,557 of record NZ_LYVJ01000009.1, read on the forward strand.
CCAGCTGACCCTGCTGCTGATGCTGACCTTCTGGGGCAAGCCAGAGATCTCGGAGTGGGGCTGGCGCATCGCTTTCGGCATCGGCGGTATCGCTGCGGTCGTGGTGTTCTGGCTGCGCCGGGGCATGGACGAGTCGCTGTCGGAGTCGTCCATCGAAGCCGCACGCGAAGGCAAGGCCAGCAAGTCCGGCTCGATGTACGAACTGTTCGTGCACCAGTGGCGGCCGCTGCTGCTGTGCTTCCTGATCACCGCCGGTGGCACCGTGGCCTTCTATACCTATTCGGTGAACGGCCCGAAGATGATCCAGAGTGCCTTCGCCGCCAATGACCCGATGACCGGCACCCTGATCAACCTGGGCGTGCTGGCCTTCCTGATGGTGCTGCAGCCGGTCGGTGGCTGGCTGTCGGACATCATCGGCCGCAAGACCCTGCTGGTGTTCTTCGGCGTCGGTGGCGTGCTGTACAGCTGGTACCTGATCACCCAGCTGCCGCACCAGCATGACGCCACCCTGGCCTTCCTGACCCTGGCGCTGGCTTTCGTCATCCTCACCGGCTACACGTCGATCAATGCGGTGGTGAAGGCCGAGCTGTTCCCCACCCACGTGCGTGCACTGGGCGTAGGCCTGGGCTATGCACTGGCCAACTCGCTGTTCGGCGGTACCGCGCCGCTGCTGTACCAGGGCGCCTTGAAGACCGGCCATGTCGACTGGTTCGCCCTCTACGTGACCGCTACCATCGCCGTATCGCTGGTGGTCTACGTGTTCTTCCTCACCAACAAGGGCCCGAACTGGCTCGACGGCACCCGCCGGTAAGGACGTCACGCGGTCGTGACCGTGGCCACCGGCGCAATGCCGGTGGCCGTTGCATTTCCCGCGCCGGCGCTGAGGGCGGAATCGACTGCCAGGCGACTCTGCGCGCCGCCGTCCACCGTTGCCTCAGCGGCGGGCCGCTTCGCTCTTGTCGCGTGCGCCGCGGAACTCCGAGTCCTTTTCCCACGTCGGCCAGCGGCGGCTGTTGGCCAGCTCGGCGCCGAGGTCGTAGACGAGCAACGTATCGGCGGCGTGGCCGCTGGGGTCCCAGCGCGGCGTCCAGGCATCGCAGGCCTGGTGGTAGCAGTCGGCAAAGTACTTCTCGCGCAGCGCGCGTCCGGCTTCCACGCCACCGTCCAACCTGTCCAGGCCCGGGCCGATGGTGATCGCCGGCACGCCCAGGCGTGCGAAGGCGAAGTGGTCGGCACGATAGAAGAAGCCGGCCTCCAGGTTGGGGTCGGGGCTGTAGCTGCGGCCGCGGGCCTTGGCGACGCGTTCCAGGTCGCCTTCCAGCGACACCCGGCCCTTGCCCCATGAGGCGATGTCGCGGGTCGCGCCATCCGGGCTGAACATTTCGATGTTCAGCACCGCAGCGGTCTTTTCCAGCGGCGCCAACGGGTGCGCGGCGTAGTAGCTGGCGCCCAGCAGGCCCTTCTCTTCGGCAGTCAACGCCACGAAATACAGTGTGCGCTGCGGCTGCGGGCCGGCGGCGAACACGCGGCCCAGTTCCAGCACGGTCGCCACGCCGGTGGCGTTGTCGATCGCCCCCCGGCGGATGCGGTCACCCTTGGCATCGGGCTGGCCGACGCCGAAGGCATCCCAGTGCGCCGAGAAGATCACCGCCTCGTCGCCATGCGCGCCACCGGGCAGCTTGGCCACGACGTTGCGGGTCACCACCTGCTCGCGCTTGAGTGCGAAGTCCACGCTCAGGCGGGCATTGTCCAGGGCCACAGGATGGAAGTCGGCGCGCATCGCCTTGCGCTTCTCGGCCTCGAAATCGAGCCCGGCGTCAGCGAAGATCGCCTCGGCCAGTTCGCGCTGCATCCAGCCACGCAACGGCGTGTGCTGCGCCATTGCGTCGGCCCGGCTGCGTTGGATGTCGAACAACGGCGAGGTGCCCGAACTCTTCACCGTAGCCCAACCATACGCGGCCGGTGCAGTCTCATGCACGATCAACACGCCTTCAGCGCCGCGGCGCGCGGCTTCCTCGAACTTGTAGGTCCAGCGGCCGTAGTAGGTCACCGCCTTGCCGTCGAACGCGCCCGGCGCATCGGCTTCGAAATCGGCGTCGTTGATCAGCACCACGGCAATCTTGCCGCGCAGGTCCACATCCTTGTAGTCGTTCCAGTGGCGTTCCGGCGCCTCGATGCCGTAGCCGACGAAGACCAGTGGCGCGTCCTTGATCTGCACACGCTTGCGTGGCTGCAGGCTCTGCAGGGTCACGTCCACGCCGTTGGCCAGCGCACGGCTGCCCTGCTTCAGCGCCAGGCTGGCCGTGGCCGGGCCGTCCAGCTGCGCACGCACCAGCGGCACTGCCTGCACCCAGCTGCCATCCACGCCGCCCGGTTGCAGGCCATAGCTGCGGAACTGCTCGATCAGGTATTGCACCGTGCGCTCTTCGCCCTCGGTGGCCGGTGCGCGGCCCTCGAATTCATCCGAGGCCAGCACACGCACATGGCGCGACAGGGCCTGCGGATCGATGCCGCCACCCGGCAGGTCGTTGGCCGCATGGGCCAGGCCACCCACGAACAGGCAGGACGACAGCAGCAACACGCGCATCGGATTCACGGCAGGACCACGGCTAGCTTGGAAGTCACCAAAGTGTAACGTGTGGTGACGTCGCGGCGCAGCGCGGGCCCGCCCCATCCACGCAGGGTACGGAGCTAGCCGCGGATGCGGTCCAGCCAGCAGGCCAGGCCCTGCGCGTTGAGCTCGATGTCCATCGCCAGCGCGGCGGTCACCGCCGCCTCGTCCAGCGCGCAGCCATGCTGCTGCGCGCGCTCCAGGTACAGTGCCCGCAACGCGGCCAGCAGGCAGCGGTGGCGGTCCGGACGGCCATCGCACTGGCGAGCGATGGTGGCCATCGCATCGATCTGCTCGAACAGGTCTTCGGCCAGCTTTTCCACCTGCTCGACGCGCCCATAGTGGGTCAGGTACATCGCCTGCGGCGCATAGTCCAGCATGCGCCGGATCGAGGCCTTCATCGCCTCCGGATCGAACTGCACCGGCGACGAGGTTGGAAAGATGAAAGCGCCTTGCACGCTGTCCAGTTCGCGGTAGGCGATGCCGAAGGTATCGCCGGTGAACCAGCTGCCGCTGCGCGCATCCCACACGCAGTAATGGTGCAGCGCGTGGCCCGGCGTATGCAGCAGCAACAGTTCGCGGCCGGCCAGGTCGATGCGATGACCATCCTCGGCCACCACCACGCGGTGTTCCGGAATCGCCTCGATGCGGCCATAGCTGCGCGCGATCTCTTCGGCGCCGTACACCGCCGTCGCACCGGCAATCAGCCGTGTCGGATCGATCATGTGCGGCGCACCACGCGGATGCAGTACTGCCTTCGCGTTGGGCAAGTGCCGCATCAGGAGGCCGGCGCCGCCGGCATGGTCCAGGTGCACGTGGGTCAGCAGCAGCCAGTCCACCGCTTCCACGCCCAGGCCCGCATCCGCCAGCGCCTGCAGCATCGCCGGTACCGACAGGCCGGTGCCGCAGTCGACAAACGCCGCGCGGCCGCCTTCGACGACCAGGTAGGCCGCGTCGAAACGGGGGCGCTGGAAACCGGTATCGATGGTATGGATGCTGGGGTCGGCGGTCATCGGCACGCACCTGGCGAAATCGGGAACAGACCGCCATGGTAGGCGCGCCGGCGGCCGGGGTTCGATGCGGCTTTGGTCGGAGGGGGGCGATCCTGTAGGGCCGAGCCCACGCTCGGCCGCCTTTCTGCCAGGCATCAGCCGAGCGTGGGCTCGGCCACAGAAGGCACACGCGGGCGCTACATCAGGGACGCAACCAGCGCGGCCGCAGCAGCAGGGCCAGCACCAGCACCGCCAGGAACGCACCGTAGGCATACAGCACCGCCAGCACCTGCGGCCAGATCGGGCCAGCGCCGGGTTGCACCCCGCCGATGCGGTAGCCCCACAGCATCGACACGATGCTCAGCACGAAGGCCAGTACCAGGGCGGTGCCGTCGAACAGGCGCCGTCGCGCGCTGCGCGGCTGGCGCGGGAACAGCCAGTACAGGCTGCCCAGCAGCAGGAACCAGGGCAGGAACAGCAGCAGCGACAACCAGGCCATCGCGGACTCCATGTCATCGCGCCGGAGGCGCGCGGACATCATGCCATGGGCGCTGTGCCACGGTCGTGCCGGCAAGGGGCTTCCCTGTAGAGCCGAGCCCATGCTCGGCTGCTTTGCTACCCAGCCGAGCACGGGCTCGGCTCTACAGAGGCGGAGCAAAGTCGAGCATGGCTCGACTCTACAAAGGGCAGGCAGGCCCGGCGATCAGGCCTCTTCGCGCAGCACGGCCAGAGCGGCCAGCACGGCACCGGCCTCAGCTTCCAGCGTAAACCGCTGGTTCTGCAGCGCATCGCCCTGCTCGGCCTGCTTGATGAGCGCAATCAACTGGCCGGCCTCGCGCGGCGAGTCGAAGGCTTCGCTCTGGATCAACAGCGTGCCATCGCCGGCGGTCAGCTTGAAATAGAAGCGGCCATCCTTCTCGCGATACTGCTTGAACTGCGGTGGCGCCACCCGGGCCACACCGGCGTCCTCGCTGGCGATATTGCCGGCGCTGGACAGGTCGCGCAGGCCGACTGCATTGCGCAGCTCTTCCAGCAGCGGCATGGCCAACGTCTCGCGCAGCTGCTGGCCGCGTCGCCTGAGCAGCGCCTCGATCTTCTCCGGTTCAGCCATCAGCGCGTTGTAGCGCTCGCGCAACGGCGCCAGCTCGCTGTCGATGCGCTCGAACAGCTGCTGCTTGGCATCACCCCAGCTGATGCCGGCGGCGAAGGCGTTGGCGAACTCAGCGGTCTGTTCCGGGCTGGCGAACGCCTGGTACATCTGGAACAGCGCCGAACCTTCGGTCTCCTTCGGTTCGCCGGGGGCGCGCGAATCGGTCAGGATCGAGAACACCAGCTTCTTCAGCTCCTCGCGCGGCGCGAACAGCGGAATGGTGTTGTGGTAGCTCTTGCTCATCTTGCGGCCATCGAGGCCCGCCAGCGTCGCCACCTGCTCATCGATCACCACGTCCGGCAGCGGGAAGTACTCCTTGCCGTACACGTGGTTGAAGCGCTGGGCGAAGTCGCGCGCCATTTCGATGTGCTGGATCTGGTCACGCCCCACCGGCACCTGGTTGGCCTTGAAGATCAGGATGTCGGCAGCCATCAGCACCGGGTACATGAACAGGCCGGCACTGACACCCGCGTCCTCATCGAGGCCTTCCTCGCGGTTCTTGTCCACTGCCGCCTTGTAGGCATGGGCGCGGTTGAGGATGCCCTTGCTGGCGATGACCGTCAGGAACCACATCAGCTCGGTGGTCTCGCGGATGTCGCTCTGGCGATAGAACCAAACGTGTTCCGGGTCCAGGCCACAGGCCAGCCAGCTGGCCGCGATCTCCAGGGTCGCGCGCTGGGTGCGCTGTGGGTCCTGGGACTTGATCAGGCTGTGCAGGTCGGCCAGGAAAAAGAAGCTCTCTATGCCCGGAGCGCGACTGGCCGCGATCGCCGGGCGGATGGCGCCAACGTAGTTGCCCAGGTGGGGGGTGCCGGAAGGGGTGATACCGGTTAGGACTCGGGTCGTCATGACTGCGTAGGGGAAACCTTCGATGAACGGGGCCAGTTTAGCGTGCCGGCGGTCAACCCCGTCAGGGCCCACGGCGCGTTCATTCACGCAACCCCGCTGGAGACGCCCGATGAAACGCCTGCTGCCCCTGCTGCTGATCCTGCCCCTGGCTGGCTTCCGCCCGGCTCCAATGCCACCGCCGGTCTATGAGGGCGGCCCCGTGCGCATGGCCCTGGTCGACCGCGACCGCGGCACCGAACTACGCAGCTACCCCGCCGAGGGCCAGCGCTGGGTGGCCGGCGAGCGCGGCCACCGCTATGCCGTGCGCCTGTACAACGACAGCTCGCGCCGGGTGCTGGTGGTGCTGTCGGTGGACGGCGTCAACGCCATCTCAGGGGAAGATGCCGATCCCTCGCAGACCGGCTACGTGCTCAACCCCGGCCAGCGCGCCGACATCACCGGCTGGCGCAAGAGCCAGGACGAGGTGGCGCAGTTCGTGTTCAGCAGCCCCAGCGGCAGCTACGCCAGCCGCACTGGCCGCCCGGACAACATCGGCGTAGTTGGCGTGGCCGTGTTCGAGGAAGCGCGCCGCTGGCGCCCCGAGCCGATCCTGCGCCGTGGCCTGCCGCTGCCGGCACCGGCCGCCGAAGCTGCGGCCGACGCCAGCGCCAGCCGCATCGAGGGTTACGCCAGCAAGTCGCAGGCGCCGGCGCTGGGCACCGGCCACGGTGCACGCGAGCAGTCGTCGGTACGCGATACCGACTTCGAGCGCGCCAGCCGCAGCCCCACCCAGGTGCTGCAGCTGCGCTACGACAGCGCACGCAACCTGCGCGCGCGCGGCATCCTGGTGGATTCCCCGTCGCGCCTGCCGCGCGAACCGCAGGCCTTCCCCAACCGATACGTCCCGGATCCACCTGCCCGCTGACCCCTCATGCAGCACGACGCCCGCCACCTGGCGGTGCGGGCGTCGGACATGGGGAAGGAAGGCTTCTAGCGGTAGTCCGGATAGTCCTTGCGAACGCTGTCCTCGAAGTCGCGGACCTCCTTCTCGGCGCGATCCCTGGCCCAGCCGTAACGTTCCTGCAGGCGACCGGCCAGGTATTCCGCGTTGCCTTCGGCCACATCGAAATCATCATTGGTCAGATCGCCCCATTTGGCCTGGGCCTTGCCCTTCAGCTGAGACCACTTGCCGGAAATGATGTCTTTGTTCATCGCTGGGAGTCCTTGGTTGCAACGGCGTTCTTACCGTGGAGCCAGCTTGGCGCCGCCACCGTTGGACCCCGGTCAACCGGCAATGAAATGCCTGCTCACCTGCTTGAATGGTTCACTACCGCGATAACCGTGTGCGCGGACGACGCACGAGAAAAAGGCCGGGGAGTCGCCCCGGCCTCTTCTTTCCACTCCGCGCCGGGCTTACCTGCCCTTGGCGGCGTCCTCGACCTTTTCACCGGCCTTCTGCACGTCCTTGCCGGCGCCAGCAACGGTATTGCAGCCGGCCAGCAAGGCCACCGAGAACATCGACAACAGCATCAGGGCAACTACGCGCTTCATGGGCTTCTCCTTGGGTTGGCCGCCATACCGCTTCATTCGCGGATCGGGTTCTGTCGCTCGGCAGAAGGGGCCAATGGCTCCCCTGCCGCGTGAAGTGCAATCTGGCGGCAGCGGCGTGGAGCGCGTGTGAACGGATCGCCGATCCGTTCAGGCAGCCCCGCCTCAGTCGCGCATCAGTGTCGATTTGCCGAACAGGCTTTCCACCAGGTCCACGGCCAGCTCGGCGGTAGCGTTCTGCTTGTCCAGCAGAGGGTTGAGCTCGACGATGTCCAGCGAGCCCATGCGTCCGGTATCGGCGATCATCTCCATCACCAGCTGTGCCTCGCGGTAGTTCACCCCACCCGGCACGGTAGTACCCACGCCCGGGGCGATGCTCGGGTCGAGGAAATCGACATCGAAGCTGACATGCAGGTGCGTGTTCCCGTCGATGCCGGCCAGCGCCGCCTCCACCGCGCGCTTCATGCCGTTCTCGTCGATGTAGCGCATGTCGTACACGTCCACCTGGTGGGTCTTGATCAATCGCTTCTCTTCCGGATCCACCGAACGGATACCGATCTGGTGCACCTGTGCCGGCGTGATGGCTGGCGCGCTGCCACCGAGGCGGGTCAGCGCCTCCGGGCCAAGGCCGCACAGGCAGGCGACGGGCATGCCGTGGATGTTGCCCGACGGAGTGACATCGCTGGTGTTGAAGTCCGAATGCGCATCCAGCCACAGCACGCGCAGGTTCTTGCCCTGCTCGCGGCACCAGCGCGCGACCGCGGTGATCGAACCGATGCCCAGGCAGTGGTCGCCACCGAGCATGATCGGCATGCGCCCGGCGAGCAGCTCCGCGTAACTGGCGTCCATCAGCGCGCGATTCCACGCCACCACCTCCTCCAGGTGACGATAGCCCGCCACGGGCGCAGTCCACGGGTTGCGCGGGCCATCCAGATTGCCCAGGTCGCGCACGTCCACGCCACGCGCCGCCAGCGCCTCCGGCAGGCCCGCCACGCGCAGCGCTTCCGGCCCCAGCCGGGCACCGCGATGGCCGGCACCGACGTCGGTGGGAACGCCGATCAGGGTTACGGAAATGGGATGGGCCATGGGTGCCTCCTGCGGTGCGGAAAAAGAGGCACAGTCTAGCCAGAGCTGTGTGACACCACTCGCGGCGGTGCAGCAGGCCGAGTGCGAGATCGCCGGGCGCAAGCCAGCGTTCACCGTCAGGCATTGCGGCGCTGAGTGGTCAGGAATTCGACCTTCCTTGATCCACTTCACATCCAGGTCGGTATCACCTCTTAACCGCGGCGGCCATTGTCTCCACGCTGCGTCGGCACCCTGAAGGTGCCGCTTCACTTCCTCAGCCCTGGAGAACGATGCACGTGAAACATGCACTCAATGGACTTGCGGTACTGGCGATTACCTTGGGCGGACTGTGTCCCGCCGGCGCCAGTGCGTCCCCTCAACGCATCACGCATACCGTGACTGCGGATGACCATCCCAGGCAGACAGCGGGCGCGCGCCAGGTGCTGGACTGGGTGACACAGCGGGTAAAGCCGTCATTCGCCCCCCAGGGCCACGGTCACGTACGGGTGGAGAGACAGGCGTTCTCTGTAGGGCGCGTGTCTGCGCGCTCGGATGAATCGATCCCGGGAAAGCTGCCGGAACAGGGCATTCCCGGTGAGATCTACCGGGTGGAAAACCTGCTTCCCGACGGCTCCATCCAGACATGGGAGTTCACCTGGGTGGAACCCTCATCCGGCCATGGCGGCGGTTGGGATGTCACCGGGTATACCTACAAGAAGGGAAATGACCCGGTAAACCAGCAGTAACTGGACAGGAGAACGCTGAGCGCTTTGCCTGCCTCAGAACTGTAGCCACCGCGACCGCGCCGCCGCAGCGTCCCAACAGCCGCGGCGGCGAACCGGCGTCAGGCTCTCCGCTCGCGCGCGCTGCGGGTCCGTGCCGCACGGCAGAACGTAATGAAGAACTTGAACTGTCACGGCCGCAGGAAGGAGGTCGCGCAGGAGCCATAGGTCGTCCGGCATCGCCATGGGCCGAATCTTCGTCAGCGCTGCGTGCGGCGCAATCCGCAACACTTCGAGCCGGTCTCGCAGAGACAGAAGGCGACGACCGGGGTGTCGAATGAGGGCGAGCCGATGGCGGCGCCTGTCCTCTCTTCTCATGAAGGTGGGCACCATCTCTTCACCGAACCGCCAGATCCGACGCCCAGGCGGTCCTTCACGAACACACCCGGGCGCCAGCCAAGCCTCGGCAACCGGTGCTAGGATGCGGCCTCTCAATGGAGCACGAAGAGATGGCCACGCAGCAACGAATGGATTCACTGCAGTGCCTGCGTGCATTGGCAGCGTTGGCCGTGGTCCTGTTCCACCTGCGCGGTGTCGAGATCAAGTACCTGCAAGGCCCCGCGTTGCTGGACGCCGTAGCCAGATATGCGGACGCCGGCGTAGACCTGTTCTTTGTGCTGTCCGGCTTTGTGATGACCACGATTTCAGCCGGGCGCTACATGAAGCAGGGCGCGAGCGCGCAGTTTCTGATCAAGCGCGCATGGCGTGTGCTTCCCATGTACTGGATCTTCACCACGGTGGTCGTGGTGCTGATGGCCCTGGTTCCGTCGATGGTGAACAGCTCTTACGCAGGCCAGAGCGTACTGGCGTCCTATCTGCTGATCCCCCACGCGCAACTGCCGGTGCTCACCGTAGGCTGGACCCTGGTGCACGAGGCGTACTTCTACGTGGTCTTCGCCGGAGTCATCGCGTTTGTACCCGAACGCTTCGTACCCGCTTTCCTGCTGGTTTGGGCCGCCACGATCGGGGCCGCCCTGTGGCTGCCACCTGGCCCCACGACACCGGCACACTACCTTGTCACCAATCCGCTCACCTACGAATTCATTGCTGGCGCCCTGCTCGGCCTCTACTGGCGCCGGATTCCTGCCTGGATGGCCGTGCCACTGGCGGCCGCGGGCCTCACGACCGGCATCATTGCGGCCGGGTTGCTGCCCGAATCAGGCCCTGCGACGGTGGCCGTCCCCATCCGGGTCGCGTGCTTTGGTACCGCCGCCGTGCTGCTGCTGGCAGGCGTGGTCCGGTTTGAAGCCAAGGGGGGAATGCGCGCGCCACGCTGGCTCACCCACCTGGGCGACGCGTCATACTCGCTCTACTTGACCCACATCTTTGTGCTATCAGCCGCGGGTCGCGCCTGGGCAATGTTGTCGCCGGCACCCGGCGGGGCTGGTCATCTGGCTTTCGTGCTGCTGACCCTGATCGCCTGCTGTGCCGTGGGCAGCGCCGTGCATGCCGGGCTGGAGCGCCCGCTGCTGGATCTGCCGCGTCGCTGGCGCATGAAGCGGGCGCAGCGTGCAGGGTAGCGATGCGACGTCGGCGACACCCGTCCGGTTGCGGCCAGCCGTAGCGTTCAACCCGTGCCCCTACCCCGGCCCCTGACGACCAACCAGGGTCCCCCTGGCAATGGCGGCCAGCAGCACCGATCCGCTCCACGCCAGATCTCTCGTCTCACTGACGCACCCGTTGGCCAAAGAAGTATCGCCTGCCCACCTCAAAGTCCAAAGGTGCTGCCGAGTACCGGTTCAATATCGCGGCCGCTGCCCTGGGTTGGAATATGCCCTTCTCACCGTAGAAGCCGGAGCAATCGACTCCAGAATAGACCTCGAACTTGCGCCTCCAGCTCAGGAAACCGCCCCGGTCGATCCATTCTTCACAGTCGCTTGGCGCCAGTGATTTCCTCATGAGTTCTATCTGCAGATTCATGTCAACCGGGGAGCCTCCCCAGATCGATGTCCCGTCATTGCCGCAGATGCTTCTCAACTGGACCAGCCTCGCGTTGACAGCATCGATGTACTCGACATCACTTAGTCCACTGTCAAACAACTCAGGCTCACTCTCGATTGGCTCGAGGAGATTGACTATGTTTGCCTCGATCGCTCCAGCACCCACGCCAATACCGTCCAAGGTTCATCCATGGGAATTTCGCCAGCCGACAGAATTTCCGGCGGAGGCGGGTGCGGATAGTGATATCCACGCCCTACCCAACAGAAGCAGCCTTGAAGGTAGCTCGGCCTGTGAGTGTGCTGATAAATAAGGTCTTCATGACCTGCCAGATGATAGCCACATCCACGGTGACGACAACGACTCGAATCCTGCAGACAACACTAGCCTGCGCGTCGCTTCACCTGGTTTCGTGAAGCAGGCGGTCGCGGCGATGGCCGGCCTCGCGCGACGTTCATGCGGTCCTGGGAGCCAGTAGTTGGGTAGTTCGATCGGATGGGCGGGTTCGGGTGTGCGCCAGATGGCCCAGCGACTGATCTCCTCCATCGTGTTCTTCATCCGAAAGCACAGCTCGGGGTTGCCTCGCGCCTGTGTTACGCCGCTGCCTCACGATGGCTGTTCCAGCATTGATGCCGTCGGCCTGTTCGAGCGGTGCGCCGCCGCCGCCCTCGGATCGTTTGAATCAAACGCGGTCGGCCGGGTCAGGGAGTGAGTTGGCCAGGGCGCGACTCAACGACGATGCTGACCTTGGATGTCCCGCCATCCCAGCTCGTGACCTGAGCTCATCCCGCAACTCCTGGGCCACAAGCTTGGCGTGCGACCTAGACGTCTCCGGAAAAGTAGCTATGGAACCGCGAAGCCGTGGTGAGTTGGGCCGAGGATGAAGCTCGGATCAACCGAGCTTCGTAGCCAGCTCCGAAGCTGTGGCTCCGTAGTAGATCAGGAGGCTGGACAAATTGCGGTGCCCGATCACCCCCGCCGATTCCAGGACGTCCACCTTCTTCGACAGTCGCCAGATGGCCTGTACGCGCGCATCGTGAAAATGCAGGTCCTTGACGGTGGGAACACCGACTCCGACCTTGCGGAATAGGCTGTCTCGCTTCGATGCCGACAGGCCGAACACCGGAGCAACCCCCAGCCGCAGCGCGCAGGATCTGCGCAGCGCACGCCGTCAGCGGCACTCTCCAGCGCGACAGAAGCACCAGCCTGATCCAATTGCGCGGGGTTTCCACCTTCAGCGAATCCCACACGTCGAGCGCCTTGGCCAGCACCTCGACTTCCTCGCTGGAGATCCGGCGCGCGCAGCACGCTTCGTATTGAACACTTTGGCGGCGCACCGGCCGTCCACTTCGGCGAAGGCCCGGTATCGGTTGCCCAGGGGGCGGATGGATGCCACGGACCCACTGCGTGCCATTCCGTGTGCCCGGGTGCCTTTCAATACGGGGCGCAGCGGGGTGGCTCGGGAACCCTTGTCCGCCGCAATTCACTGATTCAGCTTTGAATCATGGCGACACGGGAGATGCAGGGAGTGGCGAAAAAAGGGGATGGTGCGCTTATCCGAACCGCAAAGAAACTGTAAGTGAATGATATACTTCGACTTTCTAAATTCACAAACTCCACCGCACCCCCTTTTGTACCCCCATTCGAATTGCATGGTGTCGGCCCCCCTTGGACGCTCAGGGACTGAGAACTGGTCATCCCTAGAAGCGGAGCCAGCCCAAGTTGGGCACCGAACTAGGCCACACAACGTGCTATTGCCCAAGCCAGCAGAGATAGAGCGCTCTCGTAGCTTTACTTAAACCATGCCAGGGCTCGGCCTTGCCCGCTGCCAGCTTGGCCTCGTCGGCGATTGCCCGCGGCGAGCTGACCGGGCGCATGGATGAGGCCCCCACCGGCGTGTTCGGCCGGACGTCGCGCCATTCCAATACCACTGTGACCCGGGTGACGCAGATGATCGGGCAGATCCAGCGCGGTGCGCGACGGAATGATGACGCGGCCGCCAATATCGCCCAAGGCAATGGTGACCTGTCCGCGCGCACCGAAGCGCAGACTGCCTGCTTGGATGACACCACCGCGTCCATCCGCACGCTGGCCAGCGCGGTGCAGCACAATGCCCGCCTGGCTCAGGAGGCCAACGGCCTCTCATTGGCCGCCACCGACGTGGCCCCGGCCGGCCGCGGTGCTACCCATGACGTGGTGGAGATGATGCAGCGAATTGATGCGTCCTCGCTGCGCATCACCGACATCACCTCGGTAATCGATGGGATCGCTTTCCAGACTAATATCCTAGCGCTGAACGCTGCCGTTGAGGCGGCGCGTGCAGGCGAGCACGGCCTGGGATTTGCAGTGGTGGCGGGCGAGGTACGTACGCTGCCGCAGCGCTCCGCTGCGGCAGCTCGGGAAATCCGCACGCTCATCGTCGATGCCAACGGCCAGGTCACCGAGGGCGCGGCGCTGGTGGAGCGTGCTGGGCAGACGATGGAACAGATCGTGGACAGCGTAGACCAGGTACGGGCGATGATCGGCGATATCGCCGCATCTTCGCAGGCGCAGTCCAATGACATCGCGCGGGTTGATGAGGGACTCGACCGCCTGGCTGGCATGAATACCCTCAACAGCCAGTTGGCCGATGTGGCCGCCGATGGCGCGCGCTCGATGAAGGACGAAGCGGTGCGGCTGAGCGATGCGGTCAGTGTGTTCACCCTGGAGGCAGCCACGCGCCGACACGCACCGTCGGCGACCTAAAGCGATCACAAGCGGCGCCATCGGGCTCACGGTACTGTTGCGGCCACCGGCACATGGAAGGTCCAGCGGCCCTCCAGCACCAGCGCTTCCGACGCGGTTGCGGTCGCGGTCGGAGATCGAGCCCTTCACTCCTGCAAAATTGCTGGTGGAAAGAAGTATCCCCCATCTGTTTGGTCCGCGCGAAGCAACATGGCAGTGGAAGTGGTTGGCCAAACCTCCCCGTCAATACGGTCGAGATCTTGATCTTGCCTGGAGGTTGGGCCGCTTCTTTGTAGCCGTACCGCAGGTCGGAGTACCGGGCCAGTTCGGTGTGAGTGGGTCCGACATCTTCGATGGAGAGGCCGAATTGCTTTTTAGGGGCGGCGTTTATGCACACGTGAAGAGCGTCGTGGAGGTTCTAAGGAGGAACGAGGAGCGCCGCAGGGGCCGTGGGCGTTAGGCGTACTAGGGCTTGGGCAGGCAGAGCCCCCTTGCTCATCCGAAGACCCGCAGGGGCCCAGCACGCTCCATCCTTCGTCCATCCGATTACATCGATAGAACCAGCGCTTTCTCTCGCTCATGCTCAGTGGGTGGTCGGCCGCCGCCCCCCTAGACCTGAAGATGCTGGGATAGCTCTTTCATCTCGGAAATTCCACACTCATACAGGCAGTAATCGTAGAAGTATGAGTAGTCGCATAGGGGAAATCCGGAAATCCGCTCTCATAGCTCAAATCAAGCTGAGGATATGGATTGGTTGGATCCAGCAGTTCCGGCCCTGGCTTGACCTAGACCGTAGCGAGATCGGTGGGAGGAGATAGATTAGAGTTGTTCATATCACAATGGCTCCATGCCCACTTCATTCTTATGGGGAATAGAGGTGTGCCTGGCATAGGCGGTGCAAGGAGTTTAACTATCCCTGTCGAGCTGGACTCAATAAGAGGTCCACGCTCACCCGCCTACGGCTTGGCGTCGTCCTCTGACGGCAGCTTAGTCACTGCTCAAAGCATGATAGATGAATTGCTCATCGTGGCTATTAATGGGATCTCAACCACAGATTCCAGTCACAAGTTGCAGCGCCCGGTGTAGCTGGCACCCCTGCCCTAGGCCGCCAGCCAGGCGTGATCCTCCATACCCTCGTAGTTGGCTCGCTGGCCATCCTCAAAGCCAGGTGATTGCGCGATGCACCTGGCTGGCGAACCCTGAACTTCATACTCTCGCGGAGACATATATGCTCAATGGCCGCGCCTCGAAGCTATTGTTGCCGAACCAAGTAGCCTGACTCGCAAGCAGCAAATCAGCCAATGCGTGCCTAGATCGCTCCGAGCATCCCAGAGAGAGAACATCCGCCTAACTCCGTACCGCTCCCAGTCCCCTCACAATGTGCTCATGAAGGCAGCAACACGATTCATTGCTCAGCTGGCTCTACAGGCATCAAGCTCGATTGCTGCACCCAAGCATCGAAGCCGATGCTTCCAGTCCAAGCACGCCCAGCCGGGACCAGCGTGTCCACTTGGAGCGGCGAACCAAAGTAGAGCGACTGTGCGTCGCCCACCACCCGCCTTGAATCACCGGTCAGACGCAGGAAACGATTGGCCAACTCGGCCATCGATACGCGCTCAGGACCCGCAATTTCCACCACTCCATTGGCCGGCTGCTGCTGAGCGATGCGGGCCACCGCATCGGCCACGTCCTCGGCTGCAATTGGCTGAACATCCGCCACGGGCAGGCGGAGTGTTGGGCCATCGCCAGCGGACTGGATAATACCGGGCAGGAACTCGAAGAACTGGGTAGAGTGAATGATCGTGTATGGCAGCCCAGAATCGCGGATCAGACGTTCCTGGGCGATCTTGCCGCGGAAGTAGCCACTGGCGACCAGCTTGTCGGTACCGACCACTGATAGGGCAACATGATGGCCCACGCCGGCGCGGCTGGCTGCAGCAAGAATGTTGTGACCGGCAGTCACGAAAAACGACAGCACAGCAGCGTCTTCAAATGATGGTGAATTGGCCAGATCCACCACCACATCAGTACCCAACATTGCTGCATCCAGACCTTCGCCGGTCAGCACATCAATGCCAGTGGATGGCACAGCAACCACAGTGTCATGACCGGCACTGCGCAGGCGTTCTACTACCTTGCTGCCGATGCGACCTGTACCACCGATGACGAGGATCTTCATGACGTGTCTCCTGAAATGAGGAAGGGGTGCCCCGGCCTATCGGGTACTATTGAAGCTTAGAGAGACAGTGTTGACGGTAGTAGGCTCATTGAGGGACGCACGCTGTTGCAGCCTACGCACCAATCTGCTCAATCTTTGGTCGATATGCCTTGTGGAACTTGCGTAGCGGCCTGGTAACTTGCCTCCCAATGCGAAAGGACATCCAGATTCATTGCGCGAACCTGCTGCGTGCTGAAGTCGATGAACGCACGCACTCGTCTGGGTAACTGACGCCGACTGAGGTAGCACAGATAGTGACCGCGATCGAGCGGCGCATAGCGATCCAAGCATGTCACCACTCTACCCGTACGCAGCGCCTCTCGTACTTGGTAACTGGGCAACTGGGCGATGCCCAAACCATCAATGACAGCCTGCAGTGCCAGATCGGTATCATTGAAAGTCAGCGCCGTTTTCGGTTGTACGTGCACTTCTCCGCCATCGACGCGGAATTCCCAGCGCTGCATACGGCCGCCTGGGAGGCGCCTGCCGATGCAGGCATGGTCGACCAGGGCCTCAACTGTTGCCGGCCGACCGTGCGCCTGCACGTAGGACGGTGACGCGCAGACTACAAGTTGCATTGGCACCAGTTGTTTGGCCACCACCTGGCTATCTTCCAGCACACCTTCGCGGAACGCTACGTCGATACGATCAGCGACCAGGTTTGGCACCTGCTCATCGAGAAGTAGTTCCACTGAGACCTCGGGATATTCCGCGCGAAACGCCGCGAGCAGTCTTGCAATCACGCAACGCCCAAAACCATGACTGGCGCTTATGCGCAGGTGACCACGTGGTGGCCCCTCACGCAGGTCACGCATCTCGTCCATCGCCTGTTGAATGCATGTTACACCCGGTCGGCAGCCCTCAAGGAACAGCTCGCCCTCGCGTGTCAGCGAAGTCGAGCGCGTAGTACGAAGGAACAGCCGCACGCCAAGCTGTGACTCCAGCTTCTGCACGCTGCGGCTGACCGCCGAACGACCAACGCCGAGCCGATCCGCCGCACGCGCGAAGCTACCTTCCGCAGCAACCGCGATGAAGGCAAGCACTCCGGCATAGCTGGTTGAGAAGGACGCATTGATCGCATCATGGCCATCGTTAACTGGGCAGGAAGGTGTGGCGTTCATTCTTCTTTACGCTCCAAAGTGCTTTTTCGTGCAAGCAGGTGGGCTCGAGCCAGGTCCAAGCGCTGCAGACACGTCGATACGTCCAGTCCCAGCAGCGGCACGATGTCCTCGAAGCCAGCGCCCAACACGTCGTGCAACAGCAGGATGGCGCGTGCATCCGGCGGTAGCTCATTCAGCCCGGCAAGGAAGGTTTGCCAGACCTGCTCGCTGGCAGGGCGCTTTGCGGTAAGCGGATCTATGGAAGTACTCATAACCCGCAGACGGCTGAGCCACCCTAGCTGTGACAGTTAATTGGTGATTTTCGATCAACACCGTGGAGCCCCAGCGCGATCTACCTACATCGATAGCCAGAACGTACGCTCCCGTGCCACCCAACTTTTCCGCAGGAGCCCTACAATGACCGCCCGCCTGGATTACGCCGCACAAGCGCCGGAGCTGTTCAAGAAGCTCGGCCTGTTCTCGCACGCCGCCCACACCGCGTCGATCGAAGCCGGCATCATCGATCTGGTCAACATCCGCGCCTCGCAGCTCAACGGCTGCGGCTTCTGCCTTGACATGCACGTGAAGGAAGCCACGATCCGTGGCGAGCGTGCTCTGCGCCTGCACCACCTAGCCGCATGGCGCGAATCGACGTTATTCAGCCCGCGTGAACGCGCCAGCTTGGCCTGGACCGAGGTGCTGACCCACCTACCAGCACAGGGCGTGCCCGATGACGTGTACGAGCGCGTGCGAGGCCAGCTGTCCGAACAGGAAATCGTCGACCTGACCTATGCGGTGATGGCAATCAACGCTTGGAATCGCGCCAATGTTGCGTTCCGCACCGTCCCCGGCACCTTGGACAAGGCGTTCGGCCTCGACAAGGCCGGCTTGGCCTGAGTGCCCGGCGCCGCTGCCCGCAGGTACGTCCCGCATCCGTACAGGAGACCATCCATGCGTTCCCTACTCCCCTTGGCCTTACTCGCCCTTCTACCTTTCGGAACTAGCGCTGCCGCACCGTCTGGCACCGCGCCTGAACCAATCGTGCGCGAAGTGATGACCCGCGCCTTGCCGGAACATCCAGGCAAGGAAGCATTGATTCTCACCGTGGAATACCCGCCCGGTGGTGCAGATCCGGTACATCGCCATGATGCTCACGGCTTCGTCTATGTACTTGAGGGGCGGATTGTGATGGGCGTGGCCGGTGGGCGCGAAGTCGCCCTCGGTCCCGGTGAAGCCTTCCATGAAGGCCCAGATGACCTGCACACAGTTGGCCGGAACGCCAGTACCACCAAGCCCGCAAGGTTCGTGGTGTTTCTGATCAAAGACATCGGCAAGCCGGCTGTGTTGCCTCCGCATTAATCGTAACCCATCGCCAGCTACCCTGAATGGGTCTCCGGATGTCACAATCCGGGGACCTGTTCCGTCTACGCTGGCATGGACGATTCAACTGCCCTGTTCACTCGCCTCCGTCCGCGCCTGTTCGGCGTGGCATATCGCATGCTCGGGTCTTCGCACGAGGCGGAAGACGTCGTGCAGGACGTTTGGCTGCGCTGGCACGGTGCCGACCAGCTACAGATCGAGAATCCAGAAGCTTGGTTGGTGGCCACCACGACTAGGCGCGCCATCGACGCTCTACGCCTAGCCCGCCATGCGCGGGAACACTATGTCGGCATGTGGTTGCCCGAGCCTTTGCTGACCGACGACAGCAGCACACCCGAGTATGTACTGGAAACTGCCAGTGACCTCTCACTGGCCTTTCTCAATGTTCTCGAGCGACTGGCCCCGGACGCGCGTGCAGCATTCCTGCTGCACGATGTCTTTGACCAGGACTATGAGGTTGTGGCTCGGACACTGGATAAGACCGAGGCGACCTGTCGCCAGATCGTACATCGTGCACGTCTGCAGTTGCGTCAGGAACGACCACGCTACAATGTGCCTCAAGAGGTTCACCAGAAACTGATGCGCCGCTTCGCCGAGGCCGCATCCAGTGGTGATCTCAAGGCAATGAAAGCACTGATGGCAGAGTCAGCCGTGCTGATCGGCGATGGCGGCGGGATCGTTACCAGCTTCCCAAAGCCGATGGTGGGCGGCGCACGCATCGCACAGCTCCTATATGCACCACACCTTAGGCGCAAAGAACAACTGCGAATGGTACCCACGATGCTCAATGGCCG
Organism: Stenotrophomonas maltophilia; assembly: GCF_001676385.1. GTDB lineage: Bacteria > Pseudomonadota > Gammaproteobacteria > Xanthomonadales > Xanthomonadaceae > Stenotrophomonas > Stenotrophomonas maltophilia_J. The sequence goes on from NZ_LYVJ01000009.1 coordinate 70,687, forward strand.
ATTGGGGCTTCTTCGTTACTTCGAAGATGTATTGGAGTCGGCCATGGCCTTCGATACTGACGGCGAACGAATCATCGAAATCCTGGTACAGCGCAACCCGCACAAGCTGCTCGGCCTTGGCCAACCCACTTCCATCCAGTAGACAGAGATTCTGCACATGAATGCAGGCGAGTCGACCGGTGGCGGTGACGCTCGTCCTGTGGCGCGCGGATCTACTCCATCACTTCATCGAACAGACGGCCACTGAATTGCGCCACCCAGGACAGTCCGCTGAACGCGGCTACGAGTAAAGCCGACAGCGGCACGATGATCCAGCAGGCCAGCATACCCACCACGTGGTCGTCGAACAGTACCAGTGGCCCCATCGCATCCAGCAGCCCGAACGGCAGCAGCAACGCGAACAGGCACAGCAGCACTCCTTCGGCCAGCACCTGGGCACGGGTGTCGGGCCCCACTCTCATGCGCTCAGCCTGTGCCTGCAGGCGCTGAAGTTCATGCAGCAGGCGATGAAGTTGCAGGAACGCCGCCGGGTGCAGCTGGTCAGCCAGCAACAGTGACTTCAATGCCTCACCCTGCAGCGCCAGCACCTCGTTCCCCGGGCTGTCGGCAGCCAGAATGCGAGCCAGTTCGCCTGCATCTACATACCGGGCCAGCGCGTGGCGGAACAGCGTTGGCTTCTCTGGAGGCTGGTAGCTCAATCCATATTCCAGACTGCGGTTGCGATCATGCCTACGCTGTTCCCATGCCTCATCGAAATGCAGCTGGTAGCGCGCCGCCACCTGCCACGCCAGGTGTCGCTGGCCCAGCTGCCGCGCGGCAGACCTATCATTAAGCGCGGCATCTCCGAGCAAGAGCCAACTGCGACTGGCCGCAGTGATAGCCGCCTGCATTCCCCGCATTTCACTAGCGCGTTCAGCACTGCGCGCCGCCTTAAAGCCGAAGGTAATGGCCAATGCCGCACCGAGCAGTACCAGAAGACTGGCCGGCAGTCGGATCCATGCGCCGTCGGTCCAGCGATACAGGGTGATGATCGTCGCTGAATAGGCAATGACCTGCACTACAGGGCGTCTAATGCCGTACATCAATCCGCGGACGGCGTGGAGTGTTCCTCTGTTCATGGTCACCTCCCCGCCTACCGGCGGTCAGGGCAGAGGGCCCCGGTGCGTCGCCGGGGCCCTTGCGTTTACTTCTGCTGCAGGAAGGCCAACAGGTCCTGGTTGACCTTGTCCTTATGGGTCTCGGTCAGGCCATGCGGCGCCCCCGGATAAACGACCAGCTTGGCACCCTTGATCAGCTTAGCCGACATGCGGCCAGCGACGTCGATCGGTACAATCTGATCATCGTCGCCATGGATCACCAGCGTCGGCACGTCGAACTTCTTTAGGTCTTGGCGGAAATCGGTCGCCGAGAATGCGGCGATCGAATCGTAGGTATTCTTGTGGCCGCCCAGCATGCCCTGCGCCCACCAAGCGTCGATCATCGCCTGCGAGACCTTTGCACCGGGGCGATTGAACCCATAGAACGGCCCTGACGGAATGTCGCGGTACAGCTGCGAACGATTCTCCATCTGTGCCTTGCGGATGCCATCGAACACCTCGATCGGCACTCCACCGGGGTTATCGCCTGTCTTCAGCATGAACGGGGGCACCGAGCTGATCAGCACCGCCTTCTTCACCCGGCCGGTACCGTGGCGGCCGATGTAGCGCGCCACTTCTCCACCACCGGTGGAGAAGCCGACCAGAGTCACGTCGTGCAGATCCAGTGTATTGATCACCGTGGCCAGGTCATCGGCATAGTGGTTCATGTCGTTGCCCTCCCACGGCTGACTGGAGCGGCCGTGGCCGCGACGATCGTGGGCAATCACGCGGTAGCCATGGTTTGCCAGGAAAATCATCTGTGACTCCCAGCTATCCGAGTCCAGCGGCCAGCCGTGGCTGAAAGTGACCACCGGGCCATCCTTCGGACCCCAGTCTTTGTAGTAGAGCTGCACACCATCGGCGGTAGTGATGGTGCTGGCGGTGTGGGCAATGCTGGTGATGGCGACCGGATGTGCCGGCTCGGCCGCCTGGGTCGAAATCCCAGCTTGGGCACTAATGGCCAACGCAGTCGCGGCCAAGGTACGAGTTACGGTGTTCATGGTGGAATCTCCTATGGATTGAATGGGTTTCGGCAGGGCTATCGTGCGCCCTTGCGGAGGACGGCAAGCAACGCGAGGTACTGGAAACTTGATCAGAAGTCCCAATAGACAGGAACCCACCGGAAAGCATCCCCATCCCGAGACACGCGACCGACCGAGGGGAATGGCAGATGGGTGGCGACCAACATCTCTCCGGTACCGGCGAGCTGACTAAGCAACTCAATACGGACCTGTGCGGAGCCCTCCGGGTCGTGCTCGAAGCCGTTGTGCCAATTCGGTTGATCGAACCCCACCGTGAACACCGCATCACCGGCAAACGTCAGTGCCTGCCCTTGAGATGCCACCCGCACCACGCAATGCCCCGGGGTATGCCCCCCAGTGCGCCGAGCGACCACCCCGGGCGCAATTTCATGCTCATCTTCAAAGGTGCATACGTAACCGCTGTATTCGCTCCAGAAATGCTTGGCCGTCGCACGAAGCGCGTCAGGGAAGCCCTGTGGCATATTGGTCTGGCTGAAATCCGGCGACTTCCAGAACTCCACTTCCGCCGCAGCCACATGGATCTTCAGGTCAGGCCGCAACTGCTCCTTAACCCCTTCCACCAGCAAGCCACCGATATGGTCCATGTGCATGTGGGTGATCACCACGTCGGTGATCTCGCCCAGTTCGATACCGGCCGCACCCAGACGGCGGATCAGTTGGCCGGCGCGCGGCAACTGCAGGTCCGGGTCCATGCCCAGGCCAGCATCGATGAGGATGGTGCGGTCTCCACTGTGCACCACCATCACATTCAACGCCCAGTCGAACGCGTCCTGCGGCAGGTACATTTCTTCGAACCATTCAGCACGTTCCGATGCCGGCACGTTATGGCCGAGCATCTGCGTCGGCAATGGCAGAACGCCATCACTGATCACGAGGACCTCGACATCACCTACCTTCAGGGCATAACGCGAGGGCACCAGTTCGTCGCGCGCTGGAGCGACGGGAGCAGTAGTGTTTTCAAGGCTAAACATGAGGGAATCTCCACGATAGGGTTGGCTAGCGGACAGCAATACAAGGCTGGCGCAAGAATCCGGGCGTATTCGCACAGCGCATGGCATTCTGTTGCCGCGGCGAAAAAGCTCGACGGGACTGAGTTGCATCGTCGTTCGCTCGAAAGCGAAGATCACTGCCCGGAACACGGCAAGAACCGTGTAATTGCAGCGTAGGCATTGCGATGAAACGGCAGAAGCCCCCCCGCGGGGATGTAATGTTGCCTGTTTGGAAGCAGTCGAAGCGCTAGTTCACAAGCTACCGAGATACCAACTGGAACAACAACAACGCACCAGATGGTGCCCGATTGAGCATCGCTCTGTTTATTGTTTTTCGCCAAAGCGCAACGCCTACGCGCGATCGCCCGGTCCACCAGTCGATGATCGTGCCGTATCGCGACTTCCACTACCCGGAGATCATCGCCCTGTATTCAAGAGCAATCTAAGAAAGGTTCGAAGCGCGAGACACGGCTAGGCCTCTCCTTAGGTGCTTTCGAACCAGGAGTGCGCAGAAGTCTTCCGGGGAACCATAAGCAAGGAAATCACTGATGTGCAGGAGATGTTCATGGGAAGCCTGATCACCGCCGCATTAGCTCAGGGAGAGGCTGGACACCAATATGTAATCTGCCCTCAGCAGGAAGGAGGGCAATGATGACCTTCAGCTCACGACGCTGGACATAAGAATCACCCCCGAACTTTCGGAAAAACTTGGGCGAGCGAGGTGTTCGCTGGTCGATTCCATCATTCGACGCAGCCCCTCAGCGGCAAGCCAAAGCTAATGCAAACGCCCCCAACGTTCACTCGACGACCACCCGAACCCCATGCCCAATGCCGCGATGAAACATCTTCGCATATGGGCACACGCGCTCGGTATTACGCACCAATTCTTCAGCCTGAACAGGATCCATCCCAGGCAATGACACAACGATCTGTGCCTCCAACAAGTAGAGCCCATCGACTGGATCACGAGCAAACGTGACCGCCACATCAACACACGGGTTTAGCAGCTCCAGCCCCGCACGAGCAGCAACGAGCACCATAGCTCCGTGAAAACAGCCCGCATAACCTGCAGCTAGTAGCTGTTCCGGATTCGTCCCTCCCCCCGGACCTCCAAGATCAGGTGGCAGGCGCAAGTCCAGCGCCAACTCCCCATCATCTGATCGCACAACACCGGATGCTCGCCCGTGCTTGCTCACACCTCCGCTAACCCGTACACGCCCGGTGTACAAAGGCTGCGCCTCATCTCCATAGTACTTATCCAGAACTGCAAGCGAAGGTCGATTTATTTCGCTCATATAAGCTCCCAAAAACTGTGTGATGAACGACTGCCAGCTGAATCATCTACGGTAAGGACCCGTAGTTGCCACAGCAACAGCACCACCCCGCGCCAATCCCTTCAGGATCAACTACACGAAGCAGATCTCGCAGTTGTCACCAGTGCACGCGGTCTACGGCCATTTAGCAGACCTATAGCAACCTCGATCCATCCTGCACGCCTGCCAACATATTCGAAAAGTCTACATACGCAGCACAAAGGTACAAAGAAGAGCGCGAATTCAGTACGCCAAGGTTGGGACTCACTCCGTTCCCTAATCCACATCAATTGGTCAAATCGGCTGCATACCTTAAATGAGCACCGTAGCCAGGCGAGAATCATAGGAAGGCAACATGACTATTTGCCTATGACGAGGCGAGAAGCATCTGCTTGTCCCCGCCTGAATTGGGCTACGCAGCCGAAAAGTGCGCCTGACTGAGGTGTTCGAACATATCGGGGTACCTAAACGCTCGCATATGCCCCCCAGTAGCGCGCGCAACGGTAGCGCTCAGAGAAGCGGTGTACTTTCATTCCTTTCGGCCCGGTTACAGAATCCCGGCGGCTCAGAACTTCGCGCGCAGGTTGAACAGCACGCGGCGAGGTTCACCCCAATAGCCTGAGTTGAAGAAACCGACGTTGCGGTAGTAGACCTTGTCGAACAGGTTGGTGACGGTCACGCCCACGCTCAGGTTGTCGTTGATGCGGTAGCGGCCCATCAGGTCGAACAGCACGTAGCCGCCCTGGCTCATCTTGCCGGTGGCGGTAACCGGGGTGCCGTTGGCGTTGAAGCGCCCGGTGGGGATGGGCTGCATCTGGTAGATCTCGCTCTGCACGCTTACCCCGCCTCCTAGCGTCCACTGGCCATGGGTCCAGGTGGTGTTGAATCGGGCCAGGTGCATCGGGCTGGTGCTGGCAAAGCGGCTGCCATCGGGATTGCTGCTGTAGCTGTAGGTGTAGCCGCCGGTCATGCGCCAGTGGTCGTTGATCGAACCGGATACTTCGAACTCACCGCCCTGAGTAGTGATGCCGCGGCTGGCGATGTACGGCGAGCTGCCATCGGGCAGCTTGATCTCGCCACCGTTCGGGTCCAGCTCGGCCACGTTGTCCTGCTTCATGTAGAAGCCGTTCAATGCCGCGTACAGGCGACCGCCGAAGAAGTCGGCCTTCAGGCCGTACTCGTAGTTGCCACCGGTGGTAGGGCTCAGCAGTTGGTTGTTGATGTCGCGGCGCGCGGTGGCCTGGAACACGTCCGAATAGCTGGCAAAGGCGGTGATGCTGCTGCTGAGATCGTAGAGCACGCCCACGTAGGGGGTCAGCTCATGGGCGGTGGTACGCGCGCTGCGGCTGGTGAACACGCCGTCGGTGTTATAGTTGTCGGTGGTGGTGCGGTAATCGGAATAGCGCGCGCCGGCGATGATCTTCAGCGGGTCGATCGGGTTCAGACGCACGGCGGCGTAGTAGCCAGTCTCGGTGGTGTTCACCGTGCTGGACGGAACGCCGTAGTTGTAGGTGGTCGGCTTGCCGATGTTGCCGTCCCAGCTGAAGATGCTGGGGAAGGCGGCCACGTTGTACGGGCGCGAGGTGATGCCGGCGCGGATGGTGTCCAGGTCGCGGTCGTAGTGGTTGATGCCCACCACCAGTTCATGCGAACGGCCGAACAGCTGGAACGGGCCGGAGGCGTACAGGTCGAACGCATCCTCGCGGGTTTCGGACACCGAATAGGTATCGGCAATGCGCAGGCCCAGGCCGGTCGTCGCATCGGCCCAGTTGCCGGTGTTGGAACCGGCCAGCAGCAGCGAGTCGGTGTCGGTGGCGCGGTGGTTGTAGGCCAGGCGGCCGCTCCAGCCGGCACCGAACTGCTGTTCCAGGGTAGCGAAGTAGTTGGTGCTCTCGCGGTTCCATTCGTTCCAGCGTGCGGCAGCGCTATAGGAACGCGGCATGTGCGCGCGCGTGCCATCGCGGAAGTACAGCGGCGAGGCGCTCCAGGCGCCACCATCGGAGCCGGTCTTCAGGTAATCGATACCGGCGCGCAGACGGGTGCTGTCGGTCAGGTCGGCTTCGACCACGCCGTACAGGCTGGGCGACTTGTCGTGCTGGAAGCGCACCCAGCTTTCCTTGTCGGTGTAAGCGCCGACGAAGCGTCCACGCACGCGTCCGCCCTTGCTAAGCGGGCCGGACACATCCACTTCGGCGCGCTTGTAATCCCACGAACCGGCGCTGAGGCTAGTGCTGGCCTGGAAGGTTTCGGTCGGGCGCTTTCGCACCATGTTTACCGTAGCCGAGGGGTTGCCCGAGCCGGTGACCAGGCCGCTGGCGCCGCGCACCACTTCGATGCGCTCGTAGATGGAGGTGTCGCTGAGGATCGAGTTGCCGCCCGCGCCGGTGGTGTAGTTGGTGGGGATGCCATCGAACATGAAGTTGTTGATGGCAAAGCCGCGTGCGTTGAACAGCGTGCGGTTGCTGTCATAGGACTGGATGGTCACGCCCGGGGTCTGCTGCAGCACCTCGGAAATGGTGATGAGGTTGAAATCCTCGATGCGCTGGCGGGTGAACACAGTGAGCGACTGCGGGGTTTCGCGCAGGGTCAGCGGCAGCTTGGTGGCGGTGTTGGTGCCGTAGACCTGGTAGCCCTCGGTGCGCTGGGTAACCATTACCCGGTCCAGTTCCGTGGTGGTCGGCGCACTGTCCTGGGCGAAGGCCGGCGCGGCGGCGCAGGCGATCGACAAAGCCAGGGCATTCCGGCGCAGCGCGCCAGAGGATGTCACGTACATGGTGGGAACCTCTCTTTCTGTGTCAGGAACGGGAAGACGGGCGTGGCGCCGGCTTGGCCGGGCTGCGGAAACTGAGCCAGAGCACCATCGCCCCGGCACCGGCGGCGAGCACGCCGCACCAACCAACGAAGCCTTGTGCCACGCCCCATGCCGCGATGCTGGCCATCAGGCTGGCGGCCAGGCCGACCACGCCCAGGACCTGTAGCAGGCGCCGGCGCGGCGCGGGGGAGGGCGCATGGCCGGCGACATCGCGGTGGTGGCGTTCCATCGCCATGGCCAGGCAGGCGAAGGCGGCGGCAGCCAGCAGTAGGGCGAGCACGCTCATGCGCCGGCCGCCGCCGCAGAGGCGGTGCGCGCAGGGCGTGCCCGGCGCTGTGCCGGCACGAAGCGATGCACCTTGCGCGCGGCCCACAGCAGGCCAGCGCCGATCAGCAGCAGGCCGATATCGATGCCGGCCTTGGCGCCATCGCCGGCAGCAAGTGCGGATACCGCGCCACCGTGCCAGGCCACCAGGTTGTAGAGCGGCAGGCCCAGTGCCAGCACGCCGGCCAGCGCCAGCTGCTCGACCCAGCCGCGGCGCGGCGTGCGCAGCATTGCATGCACCACGCAGGCGGCCCAGGCGTAGAAGAACACCTTCACTTCGGCATCGCTGCGGTTGGCCACATCCAGCGGCAGCAGCCGGTTGCCCCACAGGAAGGCGAGCATGGCCACGGGCAGGCCGGTGACGAAGCCAATGTTCAGCCGCTCGACGATGCGGAAGCCCAGATGCGGGCGCTCCGGATCGGGCAGCTGTGCGCGCCGCTTCACGGTCCACAGCACCAGTCCGGTGGCCACCATCAGCGTGCCGGCCACACCGGAAAGGAAGAACAGCCAGCGCATCGTGATGGGGGCGAAGCGCGCCGCGTGCAGGCCGATCATGCCGTCGCGCGCGATGACCGCCGGCGAACGTGGCACAGTTGCCTGTAGCAGACCCCCTTCTGCATCGAACACGAGCAGGCCAGGGGAGCTGGCGATCCTATCGCCCTGATCTTGGCTCAGAACAATCCGCATCGCGGCATCGGCGGGATGGTCGATCCGCAATGACATGGCATGACCACCATCCCACCGCGATTCAGGATAGCGCAGCAATTCGGCGAGCTCCGGCGGCTTTGCAAAGATCCCACTAGGCGAGACTTTCTCTACCCTTGGAGAGATTTCGGCGAAGAGTTCGCTACGTCCCCCGGGATAGCCAGCCATCACCGCCCAAGGCATATACAACGTCATCAGGGTGATCAGACCGGTGTAGGTGATCATCAGGTGGAACGGCAGTGAGAGAACGGCCAGCGCGTTGTGACCGTCCAGCCAGGTGCGTTGACCCTTGCCGCGGCGGAAGGTGAAGAAGTCTATGAAGATCTTTTTGTGGGTGATGACTCCGCTGATGATGGCCACCAGCATCAGCATGGAGCAGGCACTGATGAACCAGCGTGCCCAAAGCACCGGAACGTAGTGCAGATCGAAATGCAGTCGGTAGAAGAAGTCGCCGCCACGTGTTTCGCGTATCTGCACAGGCGTACCGTTGGAATCCAGCGTAGCCTGGTTGGGATTGCGTTGGCCGCGGGGGCGTTCCGTTTCGCCCTTCGGCTGCCAACTGACGGTGGTGGCGCTACTGCGCGAATCGGGCAGTTGGATGCTCCAGCGCAGCGCGTCGGGTGCGGTGCGCGCCAGGAACTGCTGGGCCTGTTTCGCCGCGGTGGTGGCATCGGTAGGCAGGCCGATTTCCGGCTGCATCCAACGGGTTAGCTCTTCTCTCCAGTATGCCGCCGTACCGGCGATGAATATTAGGAATAGCACCCAGCCGACTAACAGACCCGACCAGGTGTGCAGAATCCTCTGAGAGTCGCGAAATCCCCCGATCACTTTGCGGAAATCCAAATGATGACGACGGCCATGCCTGAAATCAGGTTCAACATCAGAATTGCGCGAACCAAACTACGCGAAGCGAACGCGTAGACCGCGGTTGTAACATGGATTGGAAAAGAGGCCATCGTGGCAAAGAGCGAAGCATCGGCAGCGCCCCAAGGCAGAATACGAGCAACCGCTGCAGAACAAACTCCTGCCACTGCATAGCCACCCACCAATGCGACAAGCCCGCGCACGATCACCTCGCTATCCGATCCCGGCTTCACTTCTCGTCTCCCATAAGCGTCGCACCAAATCGCCATAGAGCGCGGGCACCAAGCCAGCGGCAAATACAAATGGCAATCATTACCGTTAAGGCAATGATAGACGGCCAAATGGCATGTATCGGCACGGAACGAGGAACTTTACTGTTTCCCTAAAGGGAACAATTCTCGCCACAACAAGGCGATCTCCTAGGGAGCAACGTCAGAAACCCCCAATGACCTCAACTCCACCATTGAACGCGACCACCCAGTCCACAGTGCAATGGCTCACAACCGCCTATTCAGCACACTCGACGGTATGTGCCCGCCACTGGGTAGCGTGTCAATGTACAAATCCAATAGAAGACGGCCTAACGTGGGCGTGCTTTGGGAGGGAGACGAGCGACGGCAGCAATCTGCTATCGCTAAGCCATAGCAGCACTCGCAATAATCCTAGAAGTAAATTCTAAGCATGAGGCTGAGCGCAATCGTAGATACTCGCCCGTACACCCGCGAAAGCCCCCCCCAAACCTGGTCACCAGTGACGCCGTCCAATAATGCTAAAGGCCTCACTCTCATGGGGGTGAAGGAAAGCCAGACACTGAGAACCTCGATCTCTATTCTTATAATCCACACCAACCATGTAAGGCTTGCGGTAAGAAGAGCAAAGGATTATATGATCAGGTGGATTACTGTCGTCGCGCTCGGACTCAGCGTGGCAAGGTCAGGACCATCGCGCTGAAGCATCTGGATCGCTAGTTCAACGTGCCATGCCCACATGCAGTGGAACGACGAGATCAAATGTATCCCTGCCCATTAGAGTTGGGCGCGCCTGAATTGGCGTTGAAACCGCAATCTTGCCAGATGGTTGACTGAGATAGACAAGGGCGGAGCACGCCAAGTGAGTGCCGCAGGCACATGACGAAGGCGCAAGCAGTAGTGAAACCAGCTCACCTGCTCCAGCACTCTACTTTCCGAAGGACCAAAGACCATCCGCAGTATTACATGAAACGGTAATTGTTGTGACAATGGATTAACAGAGGACTTGACCAGTTGCCCTCGCACGCGCAGATCAGGCTCGGACCTATCTAGCCGGAGGTACATGACACCGAACTCGACCACATCGAGATACTCCACTAGCCCAAGCATCGTAGCTAAGCGAGACTCATCTCCAACAGAAAGGAAACGGCGCCTTTGACTTTCAGGACCACAGGCACTTACAAAAGCCAATACAGCTCAAGGTGCAACTCGCTCATAGCTCACGCACATCAAATTCCTTCAATCAAGGCCGGAATCCACCGAGAACAAAACTCCGAAAAGGGGTAAACAGTGGCTCCGGGAGATCATCCCAGCTGAACCAACGCCATTCATAGCACTTATCCCGCTCCATGAGCGCGACCTCACCCTCAAAGTGACGCGCAACTAAAAATAGCGTGACATAGTGACGATCAATGTCGGAAAGAACATCATTTGTATATGGACCAGACTCGACCGACAACAATCTCAAACCGGTTTCCTCTTCAACCTCGCGCATCGCACAGGAAAGAACATCCTCACCATACTCGAGGTGGCCACCAGGTGGACCCCACTCACCAGAACCATGCGAACCGCGCCGCAGCCCCAAGAGGACGCTGTGCCCTCTACAGACAAGCACCCCCACGCCGACTTGAACACGCCTTTCTTCAAGCATCAAACTACTCCAAACAACCCAACACCGAACCTATATCGATCATTGTCAAGCAAGCCGATGCGCTCGCGATCAGTCGGTATCATACTCGCACGGGATTGCGCCATACGGGCAGCATAGGTCAACACTCTGTTTCACAGAATGCACGCCACACACCATGACGTCTGCACTATAACTAGACGCCTCTTCGACCGGGTCATGTCGCTACACCACCACCAACGGAATGGATAGCCAAACTCGGCACTGCAGTTAGATCAGCTGTACTACAGAGTCCGACGCAGCGCCTATTGCCCAATTTACACGCAGGTGATCTTTGGCAAATGAAAGGGCTTCTACAGGAAGATCTCGGGTGCATCGAAGGGCGATCTCAAATGGTGCCCACACCTTCAATACATCAGCCTGAGACCCAAGAGTAAATCTAGACCCTCCATAAAGGCGGGCCATCAACACGAGATTAGCATGTGATCACCCCACAGGAACCTTTAAATTCTGGCTACGACGCGCATAGCACATCCATGGATGTCGCTAGAGGCATCAACCTCACTGGCAAGCTAGCAATCGTGACAGGTGGCTACGCGGGCCTCGGACTCGAGACTGCTCGAACGCTGGCGTCAGCTGGCGCACGAGTGATAGTCCCCGCCCGCGACATCTCCAGAGCGAAGCAAGCCATCGCTAACGTTGGCGCATGCATTGAAGTGCAGCCGATGGATCTGACCGACCCAGATTCCATTCGACATTTCTCCAGGAAGTTGGTGCAGTCAGGCCTTGCGCTCCACATCCTCATTAACAATGCAGGAATAATGGCATCCCCTGACCTCGTGCGAGACAACAGGGGAAACGAGCTTCAGCTCTCAACAAACCACCTTGGCCACTTCCAGCTTACCCTTGAACTATGGCAAGCACTGCGGCGCGCAGAGGGTGCGCGAGTAGTGTCCGTGTCTTCCATGGGCCATCGACTGGCCGATATTGACTACGATGACATCAATTTTAAGCACCGTGAGTACGATGGCTGGCTAGCCTATGGGCAATCCAAGACGGCAAACATACTCTTCGCAACTGAGCTTGATCGAAGGGGAATTCACTTTGGAATCCGGTCCTTCTCATTACACCCCGGAGGAATTGTCACAGGCCTTGCAAAGCACATCCCAACGGAGCAATTGATCGCGTCAGGAAACATGACTTCCGATGGCACGCCCGTTATTGATCCAAGCCGAGACATGAAGTCTATCCCACAGGGTGCCGCAACACACGTATGGTGTGCGGCGCATCCCGCTCTTTGCGGAAGAGGAGGTGTATTCTGTGTAAATTCCGATATTGCAGAGGTCGAGCCCACCTCAAATGACACGACGAACGCCGCTCCCAGCCGGAAAAACTACGGCGTCGCACCATACGCTATTGACAGCAGCTCAGCACAGCGGCTGTGGGCTTTGAGCGAAGCACTTACAGAGACCCAGGCTCCGGATGGCATCTAGGACAAGAGAATTGAGAATATCCATATTCCTCACTTCCCATGATTAGACACTCCGAGTCTTACTTCCTTCCAGAAGTCCTAGTCGTGGAAGATGATGCCATATACCGCGAGCGGGTCCTTATTCCGCAGCTAGCCGACCATGGCTTCATCCCCTCTGGGGTTGGCAGCGCGCAAGACTTCCTGACCAGAATTTCCGGGGCCACGCCGCCCCCTCTAATCGTCTTGGATATAGGACTCCCAGATGGCGACGGCTTCGTACTCACAGATTTATTACGCGAACTGCAGCCTGATATCGGAATCATACTACTCACGGGCCATGTAAACCTGGAGGATCAGATTCGCATTTTGCGCCGAAGCGCGGACGCATATCTGACCAAGCCAGTAGAAGTCTCTCTACTGGCTGCAACACTTCATAGCGTCCTAAGACGAGTCCAACATCTGCAGCCATTTGCCCCTCCCTCGGGACGGACATGGCGAGTTAGTGACGACGGCTGGCTACTGTCATGCCCTGCGGGAAACAGAATTGCCCTCACAAGAACGGAGCGGCTTCTATTGCACTGTCTTGCACGCTCCCCAGGGCGCGTTGTAACTCGAGAACAGCTTATCGGATCACTGACGGACAACATCCATGATTATGATCCTCATCGCCTGGAATCCCTTCTGCACCGCCTCAGGCGGAAAGTTCGCAGCGCATCGGGACGCGCACTCCCCCTTAGGTCCGTGCAAGGCGAAGGCTATATACTAGATTTCTTATAGCCCCCCCCCTAGCTCCATCAAACCATTAATATAAATACCAAAGCCGCTGAAAGTCCAAACTAATAAATATTCAAATCCCCCTTGCGCGCCCGCGGAAATGAAATTTCGATCGAAGTTCCATGCCCATGCTCAGTGCGCACCTTAAGCTCCCCACCCGCAGAAATAGTAAGTGAATGCACCGCGGTCAAACCCAGACCTGTCCCTGATCCCGCAGGCTTAGTCGTGAAGAATGGCTCCAGCGCTTGGGTAGCCACATCATCACTCATACCGAGACCGGTATCCGTCATTATAATACAAACAGCACCAACACCCTCATCAACTGTCACCTCCAAAGTAAATACCCCCCCATCAGGCATGGCGTCCCGCGCGTTTGAAGCGACATTTAACAATGACAACTCAAACTGTGATCTATCAAGATAGACACAGCAGTCCTGATCCACTGAAACAAACTCGTAAATAACCGCTCCACCTAGCACCTGCTTTAATAGAGGCCGCAACCAGTCAATTGCCTCGCGAACATCAAATATCTCAGGATTCATATTTTCCTTCCGACTAAACCTCAGAAGTCGGCCTGCCAGCTCCACACCAGTCCGCGATGCCCGCTCAATATGCATTAAGGCGCTGTACATTTCTTTAGAAGATTCAGTCAGACTATTACCCGGATCGTCGATGAGATGACGAACCTCTGCCAACCCGATGACAGCAGCCAGTACATTATTGAAATCATGAGCAGCCTTGCTCACCACTTTTCCAGCAAGCTCAAGCTTCTGAGCGTGCAGCAGTTCCGCTTGCGCCCGCTCCCGCGCCTGCATCTCTATCTGCAACCTGCGCCGCCCCTCCTCTGACTCCACCAGACTCTCACGAAGCGCAGTAACACAACGGTCAATTACTAGCACAATAACGGAATAGGCAAACACAGTCGAAGGAATAAAGTGGAGAGAATCCTTCACTGCGCCGCCGTCAACGTGCGGACTACGCACATCGACGATGAATCCTGCTCCGAAGATAAGCATGATAGCGATGAATGAGCGCCACAGCGCAGTTCGGCCGAGCGCCAGCCCACTAAGTATGAGAGCAAGCATCTGAGATGTTTGATCAACCATGTGCGCTTGAAAACCTAGCGACAGGTAGCCGACTAACAGCCCTCCGAGCAACGCAGTCAGATACAGTACTATCGCACCGCGGAAGCGCCCCCTTCTGACCATAACGAAGGCACCAAGCGCAAGAACTGCAATCACCATATCCGCAACCATTACTCTCGTCCAGGCATCGGATACGGGCAAGCGTGCCCAATGCCAAGCCCAGTTCACGGGGAGGGAGAATGCACTGAATAGCAATAGGCCCTGAATTACTGGGGCGTTACGGCTGTCGAGCGCGTCCTTGATAGGCGCCCCACGCAACCATGTCATTAGACGATTCTTCATGGAAGGAAGAGCAAGAAGGCTCAGCAAGCAGAGATGAACATCGACGCGCCGCCGTCGGTGAGAATGTGGTGAGTTTTTCATGAGTTACACGTGCGTGACATGGTGTTGTACGGAACATACCGTTTCCATCTTCGCGCCATCGACCTTTGCCTTCCATGCGCGATGTATGTATGTCCGTTGTAGAAATGCCCGACGGTGTTGAAGACAGATTCTCCTCCTCAGTCTGATTTTCAGCTAGCCACAACCCAGCCTCCAGAGACCAAATTCGCGCACATGAAAGAACTCCGCAAACGCTATCCACCCCATAGCCGACATGGCATGACCAAGTACCCGCGGTTAGCATTAGCTGCAGCCCTTGCGTCGCTTCCATTGATCGCTCACAGCGCCCCCCCACCTGTGCCGCCAACCCAGTCACGCTACCCGACCGATTCCACGCAGGGATCTCAGAGCGGAAAGACCAACAGGAAGGCATCGTCACAGTCACCGCAAGTCATGGCGATTGATTCCGATCACTTCCAATCAATTGGCACTGATGATGGCTCTGACTCCGCCCACGCAGAAGGACTCAATGCCCTAGCTGTCGGAGCGTCTGCACTAACCCTTGGAGAGAACGGAACGGCCCTGGGAGCTGGAGCTACGGTTCTGGCAGATGAAGGAACCGCAGTTGGAGCAATGAGCATCGCGGTTGGAGCAGGGGCAACATCCATGGGATATGCCGCTACCGCCGTGGGTACCTTCAGTACCGCCATTGGTTATGGGGCTAACACTAACGGATATGCAGCCGTCGCACTTGGTCAGAATGTCAGTGCAAACGGAGACGGATCCCAAGCAATCGGCGCGGATGCAACCATTAATGGCGTCACCTATACGACCAGAGCAGATGGTGCACTATCAACTGCAATAGGATCCGGAGCTGCGTCCAGCGGGATTTTCGCAACAGCACTTGGCCCGGCCGCCAACGCATCGGGCGACAGCAGCCTAGCCATTGGAGCCCTGAGTGAAGCAACACAGTTTGTCTCCGTCGCTGTAGGCCCTAAGGCCAAAGCACATGGACTCTATTCGACGGCCTTAGGCCCAGGAACTTGGGCACGAGGAATCAGCTCAGTCGCTGTGGGCGAACTAGCCCGCGCCGAGCAGGAATTCACAACCGCACTGGGCAACGGTAGCTACGCAGACCTCGCGCAATCTACCGCAGTAGGCAATTTCGCGCACGCCTACGGGTTCCAGTCCATCGCCCTTGGAAGTGCGGCGAGGGCCCAGAGCGATAGATCCATCGCGGTTGGCTATCAGGCTTTCACGTGGGGGGAAGGAACAATTTCTATGGGCAACGGCGCCCAGACTGGAGGAGACCGCCCTAACGAGAATCCCCCCCCTCCCCCCGAGGAATGCGACGACCCAGAAGGCTGCGCATCGCCCTGGAGATACGATGGACCCGAACTCCCTCGATTTGCGGTAGCAATTGGCGAGAGCGCACAGTCCTTCGGGAATGGCAGCATTGCACTCGGGCACCATGCAATCACACTCGCCGACAGCAGTGTCGCTTTGGGTGCAGGATCACTTGCGGACAGAGCAAATACAATCGCGGTTGGCGCAGACCGAGCGTGGATGCGTTCAGATGGGACTTACGTAGAGCCCTTCTACCGTCAGATAACAGGATTAGCAGATGGCGAGCTAGAGCACGACGCCGCCAACATTCAACAACTCCAGCAGCTTGCCAACGCACTAGGCGGTGGCTCGACCATCCTGATGGGGCAACTTCAACTTCCTTCATATAGCGTGCAAGGCTTTGAATACTCGAACGTTGGGGAAGCGTTCGCCGCGGTGGATGGCCGTCTCTCGCAGCTACAAGGGGAGCTGGACAATCTACCCAAACCACCAGGCTCTTCCCCTCCTTCCGGGGAAGAGCCTGGAACTCCCCCTCCCCAGTACAGTGGAGTTGCCTATGACGGTGAGGACAAAAGCACGATATCTCTTGGGGGCGAACACGGCACGCAGATTCGCAACGTTGCAGCTGGAACAAATGGAGATCACGCCGTGAACAAGTCTCAGATGGACGCAGCTGACGGCGCAACACTCCGTAGTGCCAACCATTACACGGACGAGGTAAGCGCACGCACACTTCGCTCCGCGAATAGCTATACAGATCGTCAAATTCAATTGCTTGACGATCGCTTCAACGATCTGACCAAGGACGTCCAGAATCGCCTGTCCATGCAGGACAAGCGAATGAACCGACTGGGAGCGATGAGCTCCGCGATGATGAGTATGTCAATCAATGCCGCAGGTGGTCGCACTGAAAATGGCCGAGTCGCAATCGGCGCAGGATTTCAGAGTGGAGAGAGCGCCGTCTCAGTTGGCTATGCCAAGTCCTTCGGACGCGCATCATTCAGCCTGGGAGGCAGCTTCAGTGGAGATGATAAATCCGCCGGAATCGGCCTGGGTATAGACCTGTAAGTCGTTAACTACAAGTCTCACCCCATCCTCAACACACCAATTCAGAATCAACATGAAAGCAAACATAATCCTACTCTATGCTGCAGGAATTGTAATTAGCGGCCACGCCGAGACGTTGTCGGCGACTGATATAGCCGACCAACAACCCTCATATCAGCATTTCGAGCGCCACCACACTCGACGGCTCTCTACGAATAATCGACAAGACAGATTCATTGTAAAGTATCGAGATAGCGCATCTACCACACAAAAAGGCGACGACATCCAATTGCGACTAGAAAAAGCCGCAGTTGACTCCGGAATCTCATGGGGCAATAGCTCCAACAAACTAACCGATTCGCGGAAAATCATCAGGATTCGGCAAAGCGCAACTGGCGCAGAGCTCATCAGAACCAGAATTCCTTTGGATACGACTCAATCTCTCCAACTATTGACTGCACTTCGAAGCGACCCCAATGTACAGTATGCACAAGTAGATACGATTAAGTTTTCCATCGATTTTACTCCGAACGACCCTGCGTATAGCGCTCGACAGTGGCATTATTACCACCAAGCCACAGGTATTGGAGCCCCTGAGGCATGGCGTCAGAGCACGGGTTCGGGTGTGGTGGTTGCCGTTCTTGATACGGGATTCCGTCCGCATCGAGACTTAGCCTCCAACATTATCCCGGGATACGATCTCATTAGCTGGCATGGGCAGAATGAAGACGGAGTTTCCTATCCCGATATAGCTGGTGACGGGGATGGGCGCGATGCTGATGCAAGTGATCCTGGTGACTGGCTGGATGGGCGCGAGGGCTTCTGCTCTGGATACATCAGCGACAGCTCATGGCACGGCACCCACGTGGCAGGAACAGTCGCAGCAGTAACAAATAATGGCCTGGACGTTGCGGGCATCGCATTCGATTCAAAAGTACAACCCATTCGCGTTCTGGGCCACTGCGGCGGGCTAACCTCCGACATCGCCGACGGAATTGTATGGGCCGCTGGCGGAAGCGTGCCGGGGTTGCCTCTGAACCAAACCCCTGCGGAAGTTATCAACATGAGTCTAGGAGGATATGGACGCTGCGATGATGACCCCGCGACCCAGGAAGCAATCAATGAAGCCCTACTCCGGGGGGTGACCGTCGTCGTGGCCGCAGGGAACGACAACAGCAACGCTGCAAACTACACTCCCGCTAGCTGCAGAGGCGTCATCACTGTCGGTGCGACCGGAGTAGATGGCGCACGGTCGTATTTCTCAAACTACGGAACGAGCGTCACCGTAGCAGCTCCCGGAGGCAACGCCTCAAGTGCGCTTGACCCACCAGAAAAATTCATTTGGTCGCTTGGGAATCGCGGAAAACGCGGACCAGAAGAAGACGCCGTAGTGGGACAGATCGGTACATCAATGGCAGCGCCCCATGTCGCCGGCATTGTCGCACTAATTCAAAGTGCATCCGTCGCCGGTGGTCACGCCCCACTAGCCCCCACCCAAGTAAGCGCATTATTGCGAGGGACGGTGAAACCATTCTTAGTCAACCCGGGCACCACGACCAGCATAGGCGTAGGGATAGCCGATGCTGCCAGAGCCGTAAGAAAAGCCTACGAGGGCGTAACGCCTGAAGACCTCGCTACCAGGCTGAACAATGGCCAGCCGATTCTCGATCAGAGGGTGAGGCCTGGGGACTCCCTGTACTTTCAGATTTCAGTTCCCGCGGGCTCAAAGACCTTGAATATACGTACATATGGAGGGACCGGCGATGTATCACTCCGCCTTAGCCGAGATAGTCTTCCGAGCGACAACAACGTTATCGCTACATCGAATAAGGCAGCGACGATTGAGACGCTACTCCTGACACGCCCCGCTGAAGGGGTCTATTTCCTCGCTGTAGACGCAGTTCGTGAGTCAACTGGATTCTCTGTTCTAGCGACAAACTGACAGACGATGCCCCCCATGGACCAAGCAGACGTACCCTCCACTTTCCCACGCTCTGCTTGGTCCCGTTTTACAAATGTCAAAGCACACTCACTGAAATGGATGGCTCGCCGCGCCGAGCCTCCGACATGGGCGAGATTTGGCCATGGCCGAACTTACGAAACATTAGGCCAACCGGCTGAACAATAAATGCGGTCAATAGATTCGGGTAGCCAAGGATAGCCCCAGTGGTGGCTCAGACGCGACTAGACGCGAAAGATGCGCGACTATGGCCCCATAGCGGGAGTTCATCGCGCTACACCACTCCCAGAATAATGGCATAGCGGAGCGAATGATCCGCGCACTGAACAACCAGATGCAGCGCATGCCTCGACACCAACCCCATAACCTGAGCCGAAACCAGCGAGGCATCATTATAGCAGACTTTAATCTCCGCCCGTCTGGAGCCAAGTCCCCACCCGGCTGCAAATCGGATTAATTTATGTTTCAAAAATTGGGGAAGAAACTGACATTATACACCAACCTCAGCGAGCACGAGATACATCCCGCAATGCGATTACCGTAGTTTTGCAAGCAGTATCCTTTCCCGCAAGCGAACCCTCTCCCTTGCTGCCGCGAGGACTTCGGCGCATTCCAATCCGGATAGACCAGATATTACTGAGACCTCCTTCATCTCGACACCCCAAAGGTCGTGAAGAACAAAAACTAGACGACCCGCGGGATGAAGGTCAGACATGAGCTTTAGAAATTCCATCCAGATAGCATTCTGCCTGGCATCAACTAGCGCATCGCCCGAATTGGCATAAATATCGTCCATGACATCTTTTTATCGAAAAAATTAGCTTACGATTGTTTCATTTCAAGAAACATAAGGTGCAGCGTTAATCGCCAATGCCGCAGATAGATTCCTAGTATCCTTAGCCCCCCCCCCTTGATCGCCCGTCTGATACGATACCGGGCATCGATAAGCTCAAGAACTTCATATCCCTGCCATTTGGCCGAGCTCATTGACTATGCGCTCAACTCAGCCGGCGAACCGTACTCACTCATTGCTATTCGGACGAGAGGCTAGATACCCATGAAGGATCCAAAATCCGGTCAGCCAGTCGACGTAATGCGTCGACGAGTAGCCCACGGAGCTCTGGGTGCCGTACTAGCACCGGCATTGCTCGCGTCTCCAAGTAGTTCGAGTAGCAACTCAGTCCCGAGTGACGTGGCTAGGGAGGACTGGCATGGAGAACTGAAACACATCGATGCAGGTGAACTGCGAATTTGCTATGCAGATATGGGCAAGCAGGATGCGCACACCATCCTTCTTTTGCATGGTTGGCCATACGATATTCAAACCTATTCCTCTGCAGCAATTCTTCTGGTGGAGGCTGGCTATAGGGTCCTAGTCCCGTATCTCAGAGGGTTCGGGCAAACGTTAATCAGGTCGACGACTGCACCTAGAAATGGACAACAATCCATTTTTGCAATGGATGCACTAAATCTACTGGATGCGCTAAATGTGAAGGAATTCACCGTCGCAGGATGCGACTGGGGCGCCCGCACAGCAAACATTATGGCCGCTCTCTGGCCAACGCGATGCAACGCATTGGTGTCGGTTAGCGGCTACCTTATCGGCAGCCAGGCAACAGGGCAGCGCCCTCTTGCTCCCGAGGAGGAGCTTAAGTGGTGGTATCAGTTCTACTTTTCCACTGAGCGAGGCCGACGAGGATACGAATCCAATCGTACTGAATTCGCAAGACTCATCTGGAAGCTTGCTTCACCGAGCTGGAATTTTGACGAATCCACATTCAGGCGAACCGCACTGTCATTTGAAAACCCAGATCACGTCGATATCGTAATTAATAATTACCGCTGGCGCCTCGGCCTTGCGGAAGGGAATCCTGCACTTTCGCAACAAGAATTACTACTCGCCCAGAATCCTACAATATCTATTCCGACTATTACACTGGAGGGCGACGCGAATGGCGCGCCACATCCTGATAGCGACAAATATAGGGCGATGTTCACCGGCGATTATGAACACCGGGTGGTATATGGCGGAGTCGGGCACAACCTCCCGCAAGAAGCGCCCGAAGCCTTTGCAGCCGCCGTGATAGATGCAGCGAGGCGTGGCTTGCAGTTTCGAGCCAACAGTTCATAGGCCCCAAGAGCCCCCCCTCCGCAAGTTAAACTAAGAATAAGTTAAACGGGAAAGCCCATCTTAGTCTGTATTGCCCCCCAAACTGATCTTCCACACAAAATCAGATAGGACAGTTCAATTCCTTGGTCGATTATGCCCTTAAAGCTTGTGTATCGGAGCGGCATACCTCTGCTCTCCGGAATCCTACTAGCGTCCGGCCAACCCCACACGACTGATCCTAGTGAAGAACTGCTAGTTCCTGAAAACAGATTCAACGCTCGCACATGGCTTCAACCTCTATGACGTCCACTCCCGATAGCTCCTATCGCTGGCCGATCCGGTGCAATCAGCACTTCACATCTGAGGAGATCGACGCAGTACGTCGACGTATTCGAGTAGGAGTTAAGGGGCGACAGTGGGAGATAGCTCTGTATGACACACGCATTCGCTTCTGGTCTGAAACTCTCGGCGTGAGTGTGTATGAAGCAACATTATTTCTTAGTATCGATGGGAGCGGGTTCGCAGCTACAGTTGACGTACTCGATCAACCAAGAAAGTATGCTCGAGCTGATGTTGAACGTATAGAACTTGAGCGATTCGAGGGCGTACTATTTCTCATGCGATTGGAAATTCAAAGCCGTCGCCGATTAAATTTCTGACGTTCCAATGTGGATTATATTGGCATCGCCGGGCACTGAGTTAATCTACCCCACCTAGAGTTCGGACTCCAAAGTATCGCTCAGGTGAAAACTCAACTGCTACTTCAAGACCCTTGGCAACAACTTCTCAATCAACCCTTATCCCCCCTTGCGACCAGAACTCCGAGCGACCTTTCTGGCACGCTTCTTAGCGGGGGTCTTCACTGCGCTAGTCTTGGTGCGTACCTTGCGCGCCTTCTTGGGCACGGCCGTCCCAGTCTTCAGGACTGGATTGGCCTTATTTGCTGACGGATACTTCTCCCCCTGGTTCGCAGCACGCCACGCTTTACCTTCAGCGGAGTTAGCCCAAGCACCGAATACCTTCGGCTGCAGCCCCCTGCCTGTCCATGTTTCACCCGTAGGCAGCCGATATTTAGGGGCCACCCTGCCTAGGGAGCGCCCCTTCACTGGCGATCCTGCAGACTTCGCAGCACCAACTACACTAGCCCCTACAGAGGCGACAATGATCTTATTGAGCTGACGACACTGAGCCGCAGTCAGAACCTTGGCGTACTTCTTGAGCACAGCCAGAGCCTGGGGCACTTCTCCGTCGCGCCTCTCCACTAGCTCCTTCTGCGCCTCCAGCTGTTTTATCTCAGCATTAAGCGATTTTAGAGTGGTCAAGGACACCGGCGAACTCCAGCGGAAGGGACGCCAAGTGTAGGCCTACCGTCGCGATAAAGCCAATAGCGGCGTCAACTGGAGACAATCCATACCGCTGGAAGCTGACTCCCACCGTAGGACATGGAGGCTGAAAGAGGGCGGAGTGTCACTAAAGGTCGGCAGCTATAGGTCGGATATCCAACTACAATTCCACTGACTGAAACTACCGCGGCCATTGATCCTCGACCTGACATACCCCCGCTCCTTCATAAACAGTTGACACAGAACTACTTCAGTATTCAGAGCATCAGGTGCCGGAAGATCCGCGGCGCCCCTAAAGCAGATCCGACAGAAACGCGAAAGGCCGAGGCCCGTCCCTAGCGCCCCATCGGCATCACTTCTACGTAATGCTTCTAACGCTACCGAGTCCACGACTATCAATTTGAACGCCAATGGCGGCACGGCTGGCAACAGACGGCGCTCCAGCCGGAGAACACATGCATCGCACACTCTGGGCTCTCGAAGTGGCATCGCTCCAGGCGCCATTCCTTCGATGTCCCGGTTGGCCGCTCCTTCATTGAAGCATAGCTTGGCTCACCTCATCGAAAGTTAAGTGCATACCCGACATACACCAGGAGCGGTGCTGGTTTGTCACCGCCCCCGTAGCCAAGTGCTGAAGAGCTGAAGTGGCATTCGATGGCTCAAATTTGCTGATTGACGGCTTACGCGAACTGACGCGGAGGCAAGAAGCCAATGGCTTTCTCGAGATCCGGCCAAGGTGAAACGGTCTCGCCGCATACTTGCCAACGTCCAGAAGTTCGGCGCAGGCGTAGCTCGTACAGCGCAGGGTCAGCAGATACGCCCATGCGTCGATACAGCACCGCGACAGCGGTGTCTCCATCCTGCTCCACATGCAAGACTCGCTTCTCCGTGGACAGCGGGGGCTCACCCGCAGCTCCTCGTTCACGGAACTCTTGGAACATCTCCTCACGCGATAGCCGCGCAATTCCTCCTTCGGCCGTGAGGACCAAGAAGGCCAAGTCGTCGGTGTACAAGGCCTCCATCTCATCCATACGATAATGGCTACCGGTTTCAGCCAGTACGTCGATGAAGTTCAGAAGTTCAGAGTTAGAAGGGGTACTCAAGGTGGCGATCTCCGGCAAGTGTTAGGTCAAGTACATACCGCCATCAACGCGCAACTCGGCGCCATTGACGAAGCTGCTCTCTGCCGACGCGAGGAAGAGTGCGGCATTTGCCAGTTCTTCTGCCGCCCCCATACGCCCTGCCGGAATCCGATCGCTCATTGCCCGCAGAAAGGCTGGGCGATCAGTATCCGGCACGCCAAGCTTCTCAACGATAGCGGTGTCGACGGGGCCAGGGCTGAGCACGTTAACGCGAATGCAACGGCTCTTCAGCTCGAGCGCCCAGCTACGCGCGAATGCCTCGATCGCCGCCTTTGCACCCGCATACACCGCGTGCCCAGGCAGTGCTCTAGCCGATGCCAAGGAACTGGTGACGATAATGCTCGATCCCGCTCGCATCGTTGGCACCATGGCCTGGACGCCGAAGAAGACCCCACGCGTGTTGATGGCGAACTGCGAATCAAATTCCTCAGGGGATACACCTGACGAATCGTTGATTGTCAAAACTCCTGCATTGGCCACATATATATCCAAGCCACCGAACAGATTCTGTACATAGGTAGCCACCTTAGAATGATGTTCGAGATCGGCAACATCTCCGCGCAGCCCGATCACACCATGACCGATGCGTTCTATCGCCTCATCCAGTGCAGACTGCCTACGCCCAGTGATGACAACCTGCGCACCTTCGCGAGCGAAGAGGCTGGCAGTCGCTAGGCCAATACCGCTGTTGCCGCCTGTGATTAATGCGACCTTATTCTCCAAGCGATTCATTGCTGTACCTTACACCGTAGGGAAACGCAGACTTTAGCCTTGACCGGTCCTGGCCGGAAGACAAGTAGTCGAACTTCAGTTGTGCCAAGGAGTCACAAATGAATCTACTAAACAACACCACCACCCTGCTAGCATTCGTACGGTCAATTGAAACGGGGTCTTTCAGTGCAGCTGCCCGTGCGCTCGGCCTTACACCTTCATCAGTTTCCAAGTCGATCACTAGGCTTGAAGCCGAGCTGCGCGCAAAGCTCTTCCACCGATCAACACGCCACCTTCAACCAACAGAGGAAGGACTTGCGCTATTTGAGCGCGTAGCGCCGTTGTTGCGCGGATTGGAAGATGCGGCGGACGCCATTCGCACGGACGGCGATGCAAGAGGTCTACTGCGCGTCAGCATGCCCGGCGAGATTGGCCGTTTGTTGCAAAATTCTTTGACCACACGCTTCCTTGACGCTCACCCCGGACTTCGCTTGGACCTGTCGCTGTCCGATCGGCATGTTGACGTAATTCGTGAGGGCTACGATGTCGCCTTCCGCATTGGCTACCCAGCAGACAGCGATCTGACGGCTCACCCTATCGCAACGTTGGCGATGGCCTTGGTAGCTTCGCCCGCCCTCCTGTCCCGCTGTGGCATGCCGGTTACTCCCGAAGACCTACGCAACCTGCCGATGCTGCGCTACCTGTTCGAGAGTCGCTCGGCCGCCATCACCTTCGCCGACGGCACGAGCATGCAGCCCAATGGACGGGTAGGCCTGGACACAGGCGCGGCGCTGCGTGCCGCAGCGCTAGCCGGCGTAGGCGTGGCACATCTCACTCGATGCTCTGTCCAACACGACCTGGACTGCGGTGCGCTGGTACAAGTGTTGCCGTCACGGCGCCTCCAGGATCTACCTTTGCAGACCATCCATGCTTTTGGCCGCCTGATGCCAGCGCGCGTTCGCCTGCTTACTGACTTCGTCACAGCGGAGATGCGCCAGCTCCTGAGTGTCTAGCGAGGCATCTAAGCGCGGTCTAGCCACGCCCTCCCCGCCCTGAAAAGGGGTAGGCTAAAAGTCATTCATAAGTACATATCCATCATCCTCCTGCAGGCTTGATGGCATTTTCGTTCTTCGCCTTGTCGATGGCGCGGCGCATCGCGCCACACAACCTTCATGGCAGCAGGTCCCTGTTCGCGCATAGGAGACCCAGAAGGGCATCACCGCTACCAGAGATGCAGGCGCGCTGATCTGGGCCTCTTCGTAGTTTGCAGAAGCGCGCAACACATGCTTCCGTCCGTCGCAATGGAGCCGGATCGGAACATCATCCGGTGGCTGGTGGGGAGCGCAAGCGAAACACATGACCAGCATCTACTGGTGCAACATAATGCTCTCCAGCAAGCGCTACTGACACTCGATGGCGGCATAAGCTGCTCGCTTGAGCTACGATGCCCAATCGCGCAGCTACCGCGCCATCAGCTTGCCTGTATGGTTCGCGGCGGCGGCGCAGTATAGAGAGCGAGAGGCATTGAGGGCTACCAATCGCCGAGCTTCAACGAAGCCTAAGAGCGCCTATTGAGCGAGTCCTCACCGCGGCCATAGGCACGCATGAACGTGACTACGGCAGAATTGGCCCACTGATCGATCTGTACCGAGGAAGGTGCTGCATCAGGATGAGTCAGGCACTGTAGCTGGGGCTCTCCGCGAACCAAGCTAATGAAGAGGCTTGCGGCTATATCACGGCCAATTTCCCCAAGATCGACCTCACCGGAAGCTGCCGCGCTGGCCAACTGCTCGCTCACCATCATCGTCATGACCTGTGGACCGGCGAGATAGAACGCTCGCGCGAGTTTGGGGAATCGCGGGCCTTCGGCGATCACAACTCGGAAGACAGCCAATCCGCCAGGGGAGAGTACGATATCCAGATAGGCGCGAGCCAACATGGTTAACGTCTCTCGCAGCTTACCGGGACGAAACTTGATGCCATGCACGGTGTTCGTGAAAGACGCACATTCGGCTTCAATCACCGCAGTAAAGAGTGCTTCCTTGTTCGCGTAGTGCGCATAGACAGTGGACTTAGAAACTCCAGCCTCCTGCTGGATCATGTCAGTTGTTGCTGCACTGAACCCATGAGTCAGGAAGACGTTGCGCGCAGCAAGCAAGACGGTAAGGGCCTTTGCATTCAACTCACCGCCACTCGGCGACGGGTCGGTCATGACTTGATCTGTGCGTCGCATCGCATTAGGGGGAAGGTTTTGACACTTTGCGTCCATGTTGGATACAGCACCAAACCGATCGGTTCGATTCAATATTGCCACGTGTCTCATAGGCATTCTCGATCTCGATCATGCATCCGCCCAAAGTTCGTCCCCAGTTGCTCAGCCTTTTTTTGATATGAATCGTACCGCGCGGTTCGGTACAGTAATTACTCTTGGTTAATTTCATGTCATCACAACTGTCACTCTCGCAACTGCTGAGAAGAACCGGCATAGCGCTCTTCACGACGTCACTGGTCGGTTGTGCAGTTAGCGCTGACTTCGTGAAGTCTGATGAAAGTCTGGCGGCAGCTCAATTCTCGCCTAGGGCCGACTACGAGCAGCACCAGAGCATATCCGCAGAGAGCTTCCCTTCGTCATGGTGGATTTTGTTCAATGATTCCATTCTGTCGGATCTGCAATCGCGAGCCCAGACGGGTAGCCTGAACCTGCAGATCGCAGGCGAACGCATTGAGCAAAGTCGGGCGCAATTGGGCATCACCTCTTCGCTGCTGCTACCAAGTATGGGAGCTTCGTCGACCTACACTCACGAGGCCCTTAGCGCGCACGGCAAATTCGCCGCATTGGGCGCACAGACGAGCGCAAGCGAGTTCTGGCAGTTCGGATTTGAGGCCAATTGGGAACTCGACCTGTGGGGCCGTGCGCAAATGTCACGCAAAGGCGCTGTTTCGACCTTCAAGGCTACAGTATACGAGCGCGAAGCGGCACGGGTGGCGCTGTCTGCCGAAGTGGCTCGTACCTATCTCCAGTTGCGCGGAACTCAAGCGCAACTAGAAATTACCCGGCAGAACTTGGAACTAGTCGACCGAACGCTCCACCTTGCAGAAAGCCGAGAGCGCAATGGTGTCGCCACTCGCTTTGAAACTTCCTCGGCACGCGCGCAACTTGCAACTATCCAGGCGCTACTGCCCGAACTGATCCAGCGCCGAAATGCCCTGATGAACGCGCTTGCGTTGCTACTAGGAGAGGAGCCACGTGGCCTCGATGCACAGTTGCTCCAAGCGATACCTCTACCTTCGCTCCCGTCTAATGTGCCTATGGGCCTGCCTTCTGAACTAGCACACAAGCGGCCGGACATACAGCGTGCCGAAGCCCAGCTCTACGCTGCCACGGCAGCCATAGGTGTCGCCAAGGCTGACTTCTATCCACGTATCGGCCTACGGGGAAGATTTGGCACTGAGGCCTTCGAGGTCAACGACCTCAAAAGTTGGGATTCCAGATTCTTCTCCGTCGGTCCCACCGTCTATCTACCCATCTTCCAGGGCGGGCGTCTGAAGCATCGCCTTGCGCTAAGCGAGGCACGACAAAGGACTGCCGCCATCGCTTACCGGCAAACAGTGCTGGAAGCCTGGCATGAAGTGGACAACGCCCTGGATGCCTGGGCAGCCCAGCAGAACCGCCATACCGAATTGCTGGCTTCGCATAGGCAGAGCAAGCAGGCGCTGCATGCTGCCGAGCGCAACTATCAGGAAGGCGCTAGCGACTACTTGAACGTCCTAGCTGCACAGCGTGACTTTATTGCCAGCCAGAGCAGCCTGAATGCCAGCGCAACTAGCGCTGCGCTCACCCTTGTCAATCTCTACAAGTCGCTGGGCGGTGGCTGGGCCCCCAACACCCTCACATCCGAGCGGCCGGCACGCAGTGAGACACCCAGAATGATCACCGCGTCATCGGCTACCTCTAAGGGCAAGGTTGAGCAATGAATGCCGAAGCGTTGCAGTCGACAGCGGAGCCGCGCGCCGCTGCTGCGGAGGTGGCCCCTCCTAAGCGAGCAATTGCCGGTCTGGTCGGCATCCTAATCGCCGCTATCATGGCCGGATTGAACAACCGCGTGGGCGCCTTGGCACTGGCGGACGTTCGCGGCGCTATGGGCTTCGACTTGGACGATGCCTCTTGGCTCACCACCGCCTATAGCACTGGCGAAGTCATCGCCATGCCGTTCTCGGCATGGTTCGCCATCACCCTCTCGGTGCGCCGATTCGAGCTGTGGATGATTGGTGCGTTCACTTCGTTGGCAGTATGCATCCCTTTCATCCATGACCTCGATCTGCTGCTGGTCATGCGCTTTCTGCAAGGTGTCGCCGGCGGCACGATGATTCCAGTGCTGATGATGGCGGCGCTGAAGTTTCTACCGCCCCACATCCGCCTACACGGGCTTGCACTGTATGCACTGACCGCCACCTTCGCCCCCAACCTTTCGATCTGGTTAACGGGGCAATGGACGGATGGCCTGTTCGATTGGCGCTGGGTGTACTGGCAGATTCTGCCCCTCGCAGCCATTGCCGCCCTGTTGGTCGGATTGGGTCTGCCCAAAGACCGCATCCAGACGGATCGCATCCTGCAGGCCAACTGGCCCGGTATGGCTCTCGGCTTGCCGGCATTTGCCCTAATTGCCGTCGCCGTGGATCAAGGTGTGCGATTAGATTGGTTCAACTCCCCCCTCATCGTCGTCTCACTGGTGGGTGGGCTGACTCTGCTGGGAGCCTATCTACTGACCGAGTGGTATCAACCGATGCCGTTCATCAGGTTGCGGATGCTCAGTCGCCGAAATCTGGCGCTGGGCTTCATCTTGTTCATCTGCCTTCTGATCGTCCTGACCTCCGGCGTGACGTTGCCGATAACCCTTCTCGGGCCGCTCCAG
Source organism: Stenotrophomonas maltophilia (assembly GCF_001676385.1). Taxonomy (GTDB): domain Bacteria; phylum Pseudomonadota; class Gammaproteobacteria; order Xanthomonadales; family Xanthomonadaceae; genus Stenotrophomonas; species Stenotrophomonas maltophilia_J. The sequence goes on from NZ_LYVJ01000009.1 coordinate 100,032, forward strand.
AGCTACCGACCACGTCAGATGGCACCGATTGGACTGATCGTTGCGCTCCCTCAACTAGTCTTAGGTTCGGCGGTCGCACTGTTGCTCTACCGCAAATGGGTCGACGCTCGGTTTGTGTTCATCCTCGGCCTGTTGCTGATTGCCCTAGCGTGCTTCCTCGGCGCGCAGCTGACTCCTGATTGGAGCCGCGACCAGTTTGTGCTGACGCGGACGCTGCAAGCTTTTGGCCAGCCAATGGCTATTGTCTCGCTCCTATTCCTGTGTACGAGCGTCGTCCATCCGAGCGAAGGCCCTTATGTGTCGGGGACCATCAACACGCTGCGCACCCTTGGCTCTCTAATCGGGGGCGCGGCGGTCGGACAGTTCGTAACTGTAAGACAGCGGTTCCACACGGAAATGCTGCTGGATCACTCCGCGTCCGCAAGCAGTTCTGTTCCGCTTGTCCCAGAGCCCGCTGAACTGATGCGAATCATTGGCCAACAGGCACTAGTGCTATCACTCGCAGATGCCTACCGCATGCTGGGCGTTATGGCGTTGGTGGTGGTCCCCTGTGTATTACGGATGACCTACATTCCCGCCCCCGATCAGCGGACCGCAGCCCCTCAATCCACATCGTCGTCCCAAGGATAGTTCCACCATGGCTATGCCGAAGAATGCCAAGATCATCATCAGTACCCTACTACTAGCGTTGGCGGTGGGCTGTGTCATTAATCTGAACCGCCCAGAATCCAGCGCATCTACCCAGTCCACCGATGGCGCCTATGTGCAGGCAGATTTCACCCTCGTCGCCTCACAAGTGTCCGGCGTCATCGACAAAGTCTTGGTCGACGAAAACCAGGCGGTGAAGGTCGGCGATCTGCTTGCGGAGCTTGACGATCGGGATTTCATTGTTGCGATGGATGCGGCAAAGGCACAAGTCGCCATCGCCAAGGCCAGCGTCGATGGGCTTGCAACGCGCGTGACGCAGCAGGAAACCGCGATACGTCAGGCCCAGTCGTCCATCGCGATGGACGATGCGGAACTCACACTGGCCGAAGCCAACCAGAAGCGCTACCGGAACCTCGCTGCCGATGGATCAGGCTCCGTTCAGGCTCAACAAGAGGGCCGAAGCGCAGTTGGCAATTCGACTGGCCAGCAGGGACAAGAATCAAGCGGGCCTGCAAGCCGCGCGGCAGCAGACGGAAATCCTGAAAGCTGACCTGGAAAAGGCCAAGGCTGCATTTTCACAGGCACTGGCAACGCAAGCGGCAGCGGAGCTGAAACTATCCTATGCCAGAATTACTGCCCCCATCAGCGGTGTGATTGGTCAGCAGTCAGTGCGTGTTGGCGCATTCGTGAATGCGGGTAAGCCGCTATTGGCGGTAATCCCGCTCGACTCGGTCTACATCACAGCCAATTTCCGCGAAACGCAGTTGGAGCGGATACGAACCGGGCAGCCGGTAGACATCAAGGTAGATGCCTTGCCCGATGCGTCTCTGAAGGGAACCGTGGAAAACCTGGGGCCGGCCAGCGGAGTCAGCTACTCGGCTATTGCGCCACACAACGCCACGGGCAACTTCACCAAAATCGTCCAGCGTCTTCCTGTTCGCATCCGCATCAATCCCAACCAACCTGATTCTTCGAATCTGCGCGTGGGCATGTCAGTAATACCGACGATTCATATTGGGGAATAGCGCCATCAATCTATTGCACAAGGAACTTTACAACGAATTAATACCGCCATCGTATATGCCTTGAATCCACTCACTGATCAAAGCGACGCTGTCTTGGCAATGAATATACCATTGAACAGAACACCCCTTCCAAGTAATTCCTGCGCGTCACGGCATTCCGCACGGGGCCTCGAGAGCAAGCACACGGAATCGGCTCAATTTGAGCCCGTGAAGGGGTCACCAGCCGGTTAGTCACTACCCGGAGCCTGAACAAAGCGAAGCAATTGTATGCTGTAACTCAACACTGGGAGACTGTGGAGAACGCGTGGAAGGGTGTGTGCGCTGGCACGAGGACTGGCAGTTCAAGATCAGAGGCAGGGACGTAACGGTTCGAGTCTCTGTGGATAGCCCTGGACGCGGCAAGTTGACTGCGATCCACGTGGTCTACGGTCCGAGCCAAACTGGTTTGGATGTGCCGGTGGATTCGCATCAGGATGCTCAGGAAAAGACCGAGGCCGTCCTCTGCGAGCTAATGGGAGCGGACTGGTATTGAGATCAGCAAAAGGTCAGCCTGCACCGATTCCCCGAACCGTTGCGCGGACTTCTTGGCTAGCACCTGTCCATTGCATCACGGATCAGGCGAAGCCCTTCCGCCGCTCCACCGCACCTGCCCCCTCCTCAATCGCCTTCGATCTTGATCATTTTAAAAATGTAAATGACCGTTACGGCCATTCCGCAGGAGATAGGGCGATTGAGGCTGTCGCCGACTGCATGCAACGATGTGCCCGACCGAGCGACGTGCTTTGCAGGGTTGGTGGAGAGGAACTCTTGATGATTCTGCCATGGGTCGGGGCAGAAGACGCGATACAGGTCGCTGAGAGGCTTCGAGAGACAGTACGCTCCCACCGGCTCTCCTTCCCCTATGCGATCACCGTTTCTGCTGGTGTCAGGCACTACCAGGCCTGGGAAGGAGATACTCATGCGGCAATCCGGCAGGTATAGATGAAGCGCTGTCCAGGGCAAAACAACAGGGGCGCGATAGAACCGTTTAAGCAACGTCTGCTCACTAAGCAAGCAGATAACATCGTAATGATCAGCTGTTTGTCCCGTGCAGGGAAGCGATATGAATGCTCGAAGCCGCCGAAGCCGCCGAAGCCGCCGTCGGCGACGACGTTGCCCATGTAGACATCGCTCTCGGCCCGCACGAAGTTGTCCGTGTTGACCGGAATGGGCGTTCGCCGCGTCAACAGCGGCGAACGTGAGCGCGATGACGCAAATCTTCTGCGGCTTCATAGTCCAGCCATAGGGCCATTCTCCATACACTGCAAGGAGTATTTCGGCTGCATGAAGTATTGAAAGCCATGTTGCCTGAGTGCAAGGAATCTGACTTTCTCATAGTGTGGAATCGAGCAGCCGGCCATGCGAAGCTAAAGCGGCTCCCAAAGCAGAGTCTCCACGATCACTCCGGATCATCCCAAATGGCAACACAATCGACCCAATCAGCACAAGCTACGAACAATCGCTTTGAATTCGAAGCCAAAGCCCCAATCGAAACTGCCCTCCTGAGCGAACTCATCAAGCACCTAGAGGCAGAGGTGCAGAAGTTCAATGGAGAGCCATTTACGGCAAGGACCCTCAAGAGGACGCTGGACTTCCTAAAGAGGTCGATCGGCATTGAAGTAACTGAGAGCGACAGCCCGCTTCCGGTGTCCCTTCTCAAGACCGTCAGACTCCTCTTCCTTACCGATCTGAATAGCAACAGGAATGTCTTCCGCCTCCTGACGCCGCCAGCGACGGTTGAAGAAGCCACGATGGAGTTCAGCACCGTCACCACTGTTCCACGTGACAAGGATGCGGACACACTTATCAAAGGCCTGATCGAGACACTCGCACTGGATATCGATCCGGTGCGCGTTCAGATGCTCTCAAAGCTCCTGGGAGACCGAGAAGCCCACTCCGTGGCAGAGAAGCTGCTTCTGCATGCCGAGCGTACGAACGATGAAGTCTCCACGATCTTTCGGGATGGCCTTGGTACAAACGACGCGGTACTTGCGCGCGCGTTTTGCCATGCCGCCAAGGAGATGGACCAACTGCGCGTGGAACGGACCGACGATCTCAGTCCTCGAGCTAGTGAGGCGATGTATACCTATCTCCAGACTCTGCCGTTCCGCCACTTCATTCAGCATTACCCGAAGCATCTCGAAGAAACCCGTATCCAACTCGATATCGTCGACATCCAGGATGACGCCGAGCATTTCTGTCGTCTAGCTGCCAAGGACGCTCCATGGCATCACGGCCCATCCAAGCGTATCTTCTCCGTGAACACATTCCACCACCTGCTGTCCGGGTGGCCGGATGAGCTGTGTGAACTTGTTGGCAAGGCAACTGGCATTCCTACGACTATCAAGCAGCTCAAAGGGCATGAGGATCGAGCCAAGAGGCTGCTTGTTTCCTACGCCTATCGCTCATTTGACTGCACTGATCCGAGCGCAACCGTGTTGACGGTGTACGACGTGGTAGCTGCTCTGGCCTCGTTCCGTTATCAGCAGGCGGAAGGCCAAGAGTACAAGCCGTACTGGCACGGCCAGACTGATCAAGGAAAGAGCCCGCAGCGCTTGTTCGATAAAGGATTGGATCCTCAAGACCCGCATCAGCATCAAGGTGTTATGCAGATCTACCTCAACAGGTTCTACGAGTATCAGGCAGCATTCAATGGCACGACAGAGAGCTATCACGCATGGATGCAGTACCAATCAGCAGTACTTCGAGCCTATCAATCCGCGCTTAATCTTAACGACGTTGTGGCTATATCGATGGCCTTGGCAGGACTGAACTTCTACTGCGTCAACATCGCCAAGGACTACGTGATAAATCACCTATCGAGTGGGATATAAATTTCTACATACTGAGATCTATGTATATGGAGACAAGAAAATTCCATCATCAAGCGTCAGACAGGATTTGCAACAGATAACGTCCCAGCGACCAATCGTTAGATCTGAGGAACTAGTGCAAGGGGACTTTACACGCGCACTTACCGTTTCTCTATCACACCGAATTCGCTAACGGGCTATCGCGCTCCATTCCGGCCGACAAGAGCAATCTTGTCGGCCTTTTCATTTACGCTCAGAGAAAGGGTGATACACAGATGGCAAGCTTCCACTACAGCATCAAAAGCGGCAAGAAGGGTACCGCTCGCAGGCACAGCAGCTACATCCAGCGACAGGGTGCTCACAGCGCACGAGAGGACCTGGTCTACGCCAGTCACGGCAACCTCCCGACGTGGGCCGGGGGCGACCCCAATGCATTCTGGAGCATGGCCGATCGCCATGAGCGCGCCAACGGTGCGGCCTATCGCGAGCATGAAATTGCGCTACCCAGCGAACTGACTCGCTCGGAACTGATCGAGCTGGCGGAACGTCTGGCTCAGCGGCTGGCTGGAACGAAACCGTACCAGTACGCTATCCATGCGCCAGAGGGTGCACTCGGTGGTATCGAGAATCCGCATGTGCATCTGATGTGTTCGGACCGCATTCCGGATGGAGTCGAACGCTCCCCAGATCGGACCTTCTCGCGCTACAACCGTGTGAATCCGGATGAAGGCGGCTGCAGGAAGGACAGCGGGGGCAAAAGTCCCATCGAGCTGAGGCAGGAGGTTACGGCCAAGCGCAAGCTGGTAGCCGACACCCAGAATGAGATGCTAGCTGAGTGCGGGCACACTACAAGAGTGGACCATCGCAGCCTCCGGGCCCGGGGGCTCGACCGGCAAGCAGAGCGCCACCTGGGCCCCCTGATGGTCAAGGAGTTGGGCGAAGGGGAGAAGGCCCAGTATGCGGCCTATCGCGCTGGTCACGGTGCCGATGCCCTGCCCGCCGCCGTTGAACAGTAGCGATTCTGCGACAAAATCGCAGAATCGCTTAGGTCCTGACCTAACTCTAGTGAGGGACGAGACCCTTATCGTCGCCGGGGGGGCGGGGCGAGTGCCCCAGCTCCCCCGGCCTCTGGTTCATCCTACAGCGACATCTGATGCTGGTTGAAGAAGTTGTTCATCAACTGCAGGTAGCACTTTCGATCCCTGGGACCCATCCCAACGGTGATAGCCCCACGCATCTGCAGCAGTTCCAAGGCGGACATGAGGCGGTCCCGCTTTCGTACAGGTCCATTACGCAGAACATCATTCCGCGGAACCCAGGTATCAGAATAAATACCGCGCCAGACCCGCGCCTTGAGGTAGTGAGCGACGGCGCGGGCATCGACCAAGTCCTGGGGTGCCGCGTTTTCCGGCGAAAACAGGTACTTGTACTCGCTCTCATGCCATTTCACGATCTCGAATGCGCGATTGATGGTGTCAACCGAGATCGGGCCAGCTTCCTCCGCAAAGTAGTGCATCGCCGCCGCCAGCCGCGCCAGGATCTCCATCACCTTGGCCGCAAAATCGTTGATGTCGCTCAGGTACTCGCCTTGACGTAGCAGGCGCTCAGTCTCCTGCGCCAGTTCCACCCAACGACTCTTCGCATCCAAACTGAATTCGATCAGTTCGCGTTCGATCGATCCCGATTCGATCTGCGTGCGGTACCGATCCAGCAACACCCGGATCCGCTGCTGGAACACCGGCAGATGTTCCCAGATCGGCTCGACGCCGCTGACCGTGCGGAAGCCCATGTTGGATTGCGGCCAGCCCACCAGGTAGCGCGCCCAGTGGCCGCTCCCCTTTGCAACCGATCCCTTTCGGTCCAGGAATGCCTTGAGCGGTTCGTGCTGGGTCATGATGCTGACCGACACGCGCGGATTCATGGCCAACAGATTCTCGTCGGCGCGATCGCGCATGAGCACGCCGGGCGAGTCCCACAGCCGGTTCAAGAGTCCCAAATGCAACATTGCCTCGCTTCGAAACAGGACATGACCCTCGTCGGTGCTGATCGCAATCGACTCCCCGTCACCCACCAGAGCTTCGGTGATTGCTTTGCCGGTGATTTCCTGCCGCATGAAGTAGCGCAGTCGGGGCTCGGTCGGCTTGCACCGACCGTGCTCCAACAGTCGGGCTTCCAGTTCGTCGCTGTCCTGGCCACGACTGATCGCTCGTGCCACCGCGCTACGCAGGCCTTTGTTCTTCACCTCCCAAGCGCCCAACTCGGCCTGATACGCCTCCTTCTTCTCCTTGTGGGACGCCACTGCCTCCGTGTCAGCTTCACGAAAGGGAGCGAACAGCAGTGAGGACACCGTCGATTTGCGCTCACCTGATTCGGCGATGATCAGCAGGTTCTGAGACACGGGCCTGACTTGGCCCGTGGGCAGCTTGACATCGATCAGCCCCTGACAGGCCATGGAGATGGCATGGATCAAGCTCATGCCGATCAACGCCTCGGGCGCCTGAACATTACGGGATATCTCGTTACCCGCGTCACGCGCCACCACCAGGAAGGCGTTCAGGGGGTATCGGGACGCGATACGTCCGAAGGGGGTAGTCATTCAGCCTCTCCCTGCTCGGTCGTCGCCGTCTCATGGAAGGACCGCCCGCAGCCAGTGCAGACAACGACATCGCCCGCCTCCTTCCGGCGCTCCCGCTCCGCGTTCAACAGCTTGCGGAACTGGGCCTGATTCAGCTTGTAGCCGTAAGCAGCATTGAAGCGCTCCATCGCCAGACGCTTGCGCATACGCTGAATCAGGTGCTGCTCCAGCACCGGGTAGGCTTCCCGGAAGTCCATTTCCAGCTTGCTCTTGCCCAAGCTCAAGTCTTGAGCCAGGGCACGCTGAAGCCGATCGAGGGGAGTGTGGGTGCCGGCCAGTGCGTCAGAGAGGTTATTCATGCTCACAGCCCTCCCTTGCTGGCGCCAGATTTGGCTGCGCGACCCTGCAACCACGCGATAGCCTCGTGGGTCCAATAGAACTTGGGTGAATTTTCTCCGTCATACAGAGGAACGCCTTTGGGGAAGGACGGATCCTCCTTCATCAGTACGTAGGCCTTGCTCCGGCCGACCGGGATCACCCGGAGCAATTCCTTGAAGCTCAGGGCTGGGCGGTCCCGCAGACCTTCGGGCATGCAGGCGAGTACAGCATCGGCGGCCATAGGGGCGCTACAGTTCGTCATCTGCGCCGAACGCAACTGGATCGTGTTCATGTTGGAAACCTTCGTGTGTAGATGGGAAGGAGTCCGGCCGGATTCCCGACAGGCCGTGCGCCTGTCGAGATACATTTGATCCATTGCCGCTCACGAAGGGAACGTCCAAAAATTCAAGGTTTTGGTTCTGGCTCCGTTCCGGCACGAGCGAGTAGCGCCTCAGACCTCTTTAAGGTCGTCAGACCACTGCCGGCGAGACGATCTCGCCGTGAAGTCAGAGCAACTGGCTTTCGGTCTCACCCTCGCCCAATCAAGGGCGTCCACTCGCGAAGGTTGTCCGCTCCGGCCTGAGCTACCAGCGGGGCAGAGCTGTCGCGCGAGGGTCTGAATGCGGGATCGTTAAGTTCGCGCTCTACTCCACCACGAAGAGACGACAACACCAGACTTGTCGGCCTTGAGCCCCAAAGCATACGAAGCAGGCAGCCATTGGCTACTCGGCACACGGAGCAAAGAAAAAGCGGGCTCGAGTCCTGGCAGGGGGCGCCACGCCCCCTGCCAGTCTCTCTCGCGCGTCAAGCCAGGAGCTAGAACGGCAGCCAATCGTCACTGATCATCAGCTCATCAAGCTGAGACGCAAGCCGCTCGTAGTAGACCGCCTCTGTGATCAGCCTATCGGCTACCTGTCGCCGACGGGTTCGATCCCGCCAACTGCCACTTGGATTTGCGTCCAGCGCACTAGCCCGAGCCCACAATTCCGAAGCTCGGTCCTTGGCCCAGGCCGCTCGCTGCTCATCTATCGTTTTTTTTCATTTCTGTTCCATACATACGAAGAGGCCAGCCAACATCTGGCCGTTCAAAGCCCATCAGGCCGCGTCGTTGCCACTAGCGGCTCGTTCGGGGATGACCCCGATCTGCTTGGCCTTGATCTGGCTGGAGAGCATGGCGCTGGAGACCATGTAGGCACTCGTCGCCAGGACACCGATCCATGCGTCGATGGACCAGTTGAACACCAGCCAGCCGACGTGGAAGGCCCAGAAGAGAATCGGCGACCAGATCCCGATTGCCTTCCGTAGCTTGACCCGGTTGACCACCACGTTGTTCTGGAAGTGTGGTAGCGGGAGCTTATCTTTCTTAAGGCTCAGGTATGCCCTGATCGTCAAAGGGACCAGGAAGAAGGTCATCAGAACGTTGTAGAGGATGACTCCCATGATGTATTGCTCCTTGTTAATTGAATTTGAGAGCGCTGCATGAGCGACGCTCGTGTGCCTCCGCTTCAGTTGCGGAGGTTGGTGGCCGTTCAACCTGAACGACCCCAAGTTCCCTTGGTCTTGCTCGCCAGTCTCCAACCCTCGCTAGATCCGGCCTCCCTTCACATCCGAGTACATTACGTTTATCGTAACTGCATTCGTGCAGCGTTGCTGGCATCTTCGTCGGGTCCCGACAGCCAGCTCGTCATGCCTTCCCAACTACCCCAGCCCAGCACACGCCAGCGATTCGGAAAGAGATTGCAGGCTGCGCGCAAGGCTACGGGGCTTACCCAGCAGCAATTGGGCATCAGGATCGGCTTGGAGATCGACGTGGCAGCAACACGCATCAATCGCTACGAACGCGGCGTCCATGATCCTGACAGTGAGACTGCCCAACGCCTCGCCAAGGAGTTAGGTTTGCCACTGGCCTACTTGTATTCAGACAACGATGCCTTGGCCGAGGCCATCCTTACTTTTGTAAAGTTGCCGCTGGAGTCACAGCAGGAAGCGCTGAGCTTTCTTAAGTCCTTGGTGCACAAGGCATCAGACGACGAGCGCTCTGAATAGAATCGGCCCAAATTCGCCGTGCGCTACATGACGCCTTCTAGATCATTCCCCGCGCAGCCATCGACAGTGCCTGATCCGCTGTTACCACAAAGTGGTCCAGCAGCCTTACGTCGACCAAGCTGAGAGCTTCCTTAAGGCGTGTCGTAATAGCTCTATCCGCTGCAGAAGGGTCTGAGCTCCCACTCGGATGGTTGTGGGCCAGGATCACGGCCCCTGAGTTGAGAGCCAATGCTCGTTGAAGCACGATCCGCGGATACACGTTGGCACCGTCGATCGTTCCTGAGAATAGCCGTTCCACCGCCAGAAGCCGGTGTTGAGCGTCAAGAAACGCCACCTCAAAGTGCTCACGCTTCTCATGAGCCAATCTGAGCCGAAAGAATGCGCCACAGGTGGCGACATCACTCATGGCTTGCCCCGGCCTGCAGGCTCTACGCAACAATATGCGCATCGCTCGAGCGATTGCCCGATCGTCCCTAAGCTGCGAAGCCGCCTCCATCGCAGCGCACTGGCTACGGTCTAGAGGATCTACCTGAACGTGTGATTGCATCATCATCGACCTCCTGCATTGCGCCCTGCAACATTCCCCGCAAGAGTGTCGCTCCTGGCCCGAGGCTCACGCCGTAGCATCACTCTTCCACTTTCACCTCCTGAGTAGGAGGTCCTCGCGGTGTTGCAACGGCCAGGACACCAACCCAGGAGCGCCATCCAGAGGCCTCGTACGCTTTGGGCCAGATCTTCTAATGAGTTCACCATCTTCATTTCCTTTGTAGTCGACAGCAGAAAGGCACAAGGCCCGGTTAGTCCGGGCCTTGTGCGGTCGTTCCCTCGTTGGTTGGGATCAGGGGTCCATGAAGCTGCAGTTGATGCAGTTGGTTGGCGCGGTGCACTTCACCACCCCCGCCAGTACTGCTGTGGCGACTACCATCACGCAGTAGATCAACTCGATCTTGCTGTTCGTCATTACGTGTACCTTTCCCGGGGCTGCCAGCGGAGCCCTATCCGCGAGAACTCTCGGTCGCGTTCTCAACGTGGTAGTACAGGTTCGAAGTTTCTTTGGATCCAATTATTTGGAAGACCTGCTGCCAAATCAGGTCAGCCTTGCCTGGCGAACAGGCCCTCGAGCGATTTCTTTGACACCACTTTTTATGGAAGCCTCTGCTACCTTATTCTTCGCGCTCACCCGATGCACGTCCCCTGGCTTACGATTGGCTTTGTCGAGCCGCCCAGGTTCCGCGCCTGCGGCCATGAGCTCCAAGCAGCAATGGCCGTACTTGTGTTGGGCAGCCACACGAAGCGTCAGCGCCCCCTGACCGGGTTGCCCTGCTGCTAGAGCGTCGGCGCGCTTCGTCGCTGTATGACGAAAACCACCTCACCGCCCGGTCGGAGGAAGCGGAGCTGCTGTATCGAGAAGTGATGGCCAGGAGGAAAAAATATCTGGAGCGTATCAGGCGTGACCTGGAGGGCCCGTTGCCGCTGGACCAATACCGGGCTTGGAGCAATGAGGTGAGGCAGCTAGGCGTGGACTGGGCGCGATGCGAATCTGAGTCCGAGTCCGAGTCCGAGTCCGACGGAAAGGGAACTCCGCCGCCTCACAACTCGCAATGCGCATAGAAAGCGGCCGAGACGGCGCAGCTTTCACTTCAGCGACGAGGCACAACCGAAGACGGAGATGACTACCGTCGTCGCGCGCTACCTTCAGAGCTGACTGAGTAAGTCCCAAGTGCTCCGAAGGGCATGCATTCTGCCGCATTGCCTCCAGTTCATCTACGAGTCTCCGTCCTCCAGCGCAGGTCGAATAGCGCCCTGGATTGCGTTGAGGCTTGCGGGATCTGCGGAAATAATGAAGCAAAGCGTCGACGATATTGTGAATAGCTCAAGCATGCGACTCTTCTCTAATGAGCAGAAGAACGGATGCCATTAGACCTCCCCACACAAGGGCTGGAGGGCAACTGGCACATGACTGCATTACCTGCGATCACTCAAAATGCGACGGCAGCGATGTTCTTTAATGAGGAGGAATCCGTGGTGGCAAGGGACTTCTTTCCTTCTTTCGTTCTTGCGACATGTGCCTAATGAATGCCGATAGCCTCTGGATCTTTTCAAGAAATGGACGTCGAGATGATCCGAACTAGCCTCCTGGCGGTTGCAGTGATGTCCTTGGCAGGATGTTCAAGTGGAACATCGGGCTGTGGTTAAAAACGATGAACCAACCCTCGACTAACCAGACGGTCTATCAGTCGCGTAATACCACTCGGGTAGAGCTTGTACTCACGCACAAGATCAACGGAGGTCATGCTCTGGCGGCACGCCAACAGCAGCAGCACGCTCGCCTGCATGCCTGTAAGGCCGCCCAGCAAAGACGTTCTCTGAGTGATGAGCTGCCAAATCGCCATGTTGGTCCGACTCATCAGATGAATGAGACCATGTGGCACATCGGCGTTGCTTTCTCTTGCATACATCAATTGCATGTCACACCCCGTCGGCAGTATTCACGCTCCTTAGATCAATGCCCCGTGACTTTCTGGAGTGGCCCCTTCGGCCGCTTGACCAACCAGATAGCACCGATCGAGAGGATCATCAGCACGGTAGCCAGCGCATAAAAATCGTTCGTAGCCAGCATCACAGCCTGACCATCGACCAGGCGCGAGAAAAATGCTGTAGAACTCGATGGCGGTATTCCGGCGCGCACTGCGGCAGAAGCGATTTCATGCCCTGCATTCGGATCGATGATGGAAACCAGCTCGGACCGGCTTGCCTTCGACATGTGCTCCCAATAGGTTTGAGTCAGGGACGATCCAAGCGCCATTGAAAGGACACGCAGGAAGTTTTGCAGACCAGCTCCATTCGCAACGCGCTCGGGTGGCAGATCAGACACTCCCAAGGAGGTCAGCGTAATCATGCAGGCAGGAATGCCGGCGCCGAGGACGAACATCGCAACAGCCACCGACATGAAATCGGCCTGCGATGTCAGATGCGCCCGCATGAAGAACGAAGCGGCCAATACACCCATTCCGTAAGTGACGATCCAGCGAGGGTCAACTTTCGGCAGGAGACGACCGACAATCGGCGAAGTCGCTACGGCGAGAATGCCCATTGGTGCGGTAGCGAAGCCGGCCCATGTCGCCGTGTAGCCCATCTGTTGCTGGAGCCACAGAGGCGTCAGCACGATGTTGCCGAAGAAGATGCCGAACATCAGGCTCAGCGTGATTGACGAAACCAGCCAGTTGCGCGAGCGGAAGACGCTCAGGTCGATCACGGGGTCGGAGTCGGTGAGTTCCCAAATAATCAGATAGATCAACGAAACGGCCGCAACGATGGCGCATGTGACCACTAGCGGCGAAGCGAACCAATCCAGCTCGCGGCCTTTGTCGATCATGATCTGGAAACTGGTGACAAAAACCACCAGAAGCGCCAGACCGATTCCGTCGATGCGGGAACGCTCCGTGGGTGCGTCCCTGCCCTGAAGCACTTTCATGGCGCCCAGCATGACCAAGATGCCGAACCCGAAGTTGATGTGAAATACCCAGCCCCAGTGCCAGTTATCCGAAATGATCCCGCCCAGGATTGGGCCGAAGATCGGGGCCACGACCGTCATCATTCCCCACAATGAGAGCGCGATGTTTGATTTGTTCTTGGGGAACACCGCTAGCATCAACGTCGATGACAACGGAATCAGCGGTCCGCCGGCCAACCCCTGCAACACGCGAAAGAAGACGAGGCTTTCCAGAGACCATGACAGGCCGCAGCACACGGAGAACAGGACAAATGCCACGACGCAGATCATGAACAACCGTACTTCGCCGACCTGGCGAACGAGCCAGCCGGTCAGGGGGATGGTGATGGCCTCGGCAACAGCATAGGACGTGATGATCCAGGTGCCTTGGCTCGTCGAGACCCCCATAGACCCCGAGATCGTGGGCATGGCCACGTTGGCGATGGTGGTATCGAGCACCACCATGAAATTCGCCAGAGACAGGATGATTGCCGCGATGACCAGATCCATCCCGGAAAGCGGCTTGTGTTCCGAGGAAGTCATGTCACTACCTCGTCGCAACCGGCTGGGACTCACCGTGGTCTCGCAGATTGACGGTAGCCTCCATTGACAGACCGACCCGCAGCGGATGCTGCTTCAACTGCTCGGGATCAATCCAAATCCGGACGGGCAGGCGCTGGACCACCTTGATCCAGTTGCCCGTGGCGTTCTGTGCGGGAATCGCTGCGAAGGCAGACCCTGATCCTCCGGCGAAGCCTTCGACACGGCCCGTATAAACGACATCGCTTCCGTAGAGGTCCGAGGTCAGTTCCACGTGCTGCCCGGGACGGACCTTCTGCAACTGGCCTTCCTTGAAGTTCGCATCGACATAGATGCGGTCGATCGGCACCACGGTCATCAGCCGCACGCCCGTCTGAACCTGTTGTCCAATCTCCACCGAACGCTGCGCGATGACGCCATCGAAGGGCGCACGCAACACGGTCCGTTCAAGATTCACGCGCGCCTGGTCAAGCCGCGCCTTCGCCATGAGTACGGCGGGGTTGCCATCGACCGTGCTATCTACGATCAGCGCCGAGTTGGCCGTCCGGGCGCCGCTTGCAGCTTCCTTTGCGGCCTCGGCCGCGCGAACTCGGGCTTGAGCCTGCTCCAGCGCAGCGCGCGCCTCGCGCAACTGCGTCTGCGCATTCGTCAGCTCTTCTTTCGAGACAGCGCCTTCTTCAACCAGGTTCTGCCTACGGCGCTCGTCGATGACCGCTTTTTCATAGGCGGCGGTTACACGGGTCAGGTCACTGCGAGCGGTGGCGATCTCCGCAGCACGCAGGACCACTTGTCCCGCGAGGCTCTCGTCATTTCCCAGTAGTTGCCGCACTTGGCGCTGAGTACGTGCCAAATCCGCTTCGGCCTGCGCGACAGCAATCTTGGCGTCGGTATCGTCCAAAATCACCAACACGTCGCCAGCCTTTACGGCCTGCGTGTCACTGACCTTGACTTCCTTTACAGGGCCGGCAACGAGTGGTGTGATTTGGGCCACTTCCGCTGCCGTGTAGGCGTTATCCGTGGTGACGGATTTGCCTGCGAACAGAAGCGCCCACGCACCGTAGAGAACACCGATGGCGACCAAACCAACCGTCGCGATTAAAACGAGACGTTTGCGCTTCGCCCGCTTTCGTGAAGCCTCCGGCGTTGTGGAAGAATCTTGAGGGTCAGGGGGCATCGGAGCACTCATCGGGTCACCTGTTCATTCATTGAGGAATCGGAAAAGCCGCCGCCAAGGGCCTTTGTCAGCGCAATATCGAGGGATAGGCCGCGCACCCACAGGGCATTGACGGCCATCCGCGCATTGAGCGCGGCATCCTCCGTCGTTAGCACGGTTTGATAGTTGGATAAGCCGCCCTCGTAGCGGCGCTTGGCGAGTTGGTAGGCTTTGTCGCTGCTGACGACCGCCGACTCCGTTGCTTCGAGGCGGATCGGAAGCGCTTGCAAGCTCCTCACTGCGTCAGCGGTTTCTCTCAATGCTTGGACCAGTGCATCGTTGTAGCTGGCTACCGCGAACTCGTATTCGGCCCAAGCTCGGCTGTAGTTCGCTCGGAGCCTTCCACCCTCGAAAATGGGCAGATGGATGGCGACTCCGGCACGGCCCGCATCGGAACCCGAATCGAACAGGCGGTTCAGGCCCAGCGACTCGTAGCCAACCAAGGCGACCAGATTGACGCTGGGATAGAAGCTTGCCTTTGCAACGCCGATACGCTTGGCGGCCGACTCCACGCGCCATCGCGCTGCCACGATTTCGGGTTTGCGCCCGATCAGATCGCTCTTCAGTGTTTCCGGAAGCGCCAGAGACAGGCTTGGCGAAAGATGGGTCTCGTGGATATCCAGACCACGATCCGGTCCACGCCCTAGCAGAGCAGCGATCCCATTGCGAGCCAGTTCTATCCGTTCTTCCACGTCGGCCAAGTCAGCCCGTGCCAGCTTGGCCCTCGCATGTGCCTGTTCCAGTGTTGTTTGTGTATCGAGGCCCTGCTCAACGCGGCGCATCGCCATGCGCTCGGAGTCCTCACGGTTTCTGAGCGTATCTCTCGCCAGATCGCGCTGTACATGCAAGCCATTGAGTTGGACATAGCGGCTTGCGAGTTCCGTCGTCAGCAGGACGCGAGCTGCGGCGGCATCGGCTTGCACCGCCAGCGCCTCGGATGTGGCCGCATCCAGTGCGGAGCGGTTCTTTCCCCAAAAGTCGAGTTCCCATCCGAAATTCAGAGAAGCCGCACCATAGTCGTTCCACCCCTTGGGAACGACGTCCCTTGGGAAGATGCTGTTGTACGTCAGCTTCTGCTCGCTGGCGGATGCGTCGAGTGAGACAGAGGGAAACAGCGCTGCGCGCGCACCTTTCGATCGCGCAATAGCGGCATTGAGGCGAGCCTGCGCTTGCGCCATCGACGGCGAGTTAGCCAGCGCTTCGTCCATCAATTGGTCGAGTTGTGGATCGCCAAAGGACTTCCACCACGCCTGCGTTGGCCATTCACCGACAGGCGCCTCAAGGCTCTTGTTGGCCGCAAGCCCCTCCATTGATGCGGGCTTTTCCATCGGCCCCAGGTCCGGGATGGAGGCACATGACGCCAGGACTGCGCAGCAAATCGCCGCTGCAGCGGTCTTACGCCATGCGGCAGAGGGCTTATCGACAAAGGATGAATATTGGAGTGATGGGCTTGACATGGGGGCACCCGTAACTTGGCACGGCGCCATGCTAAACCGAGCGGTTCGGTGTAGTCAATAGCGAGAGTCGAACGGTAAAGCCAATGATGTCAAGGTGTTGTTGGAAGAAAGTTCAGTACCGATCGGTTTGTCTTGGACCGCTTATGTGCTATCGTGCTGCTTTACTTTCCGCAGCGGTGGACCGAACACATGACCACTTCGTCAGCGCGCTCGAAGGCGAGCACGCCTTCCAAGCATCCCTCGTCCACTGGGGGCGCAGTGCAATCAGAAAAGGCGCGCCTTGTCCTTGCCGGCGCAAGGACTGTCTTCTTGGCAAACGGCTTTAGCGCTGCGACGACCGACATGATTCAGCAGGCCGCCGGCGTATCGAAATCGACGGTGTACTCGCACTACCCAAACAAGGAAGCCTTGTTTGTGGCCGTCGTCGAGGCTGAATGTGAGCGGTTTCTTAGGGCCGTTCGTAAGCCCAAGTTTCCAGAAGAACGGCTCGCCGATATTCTGAACGCGATGGCGCTCGCCTACTTGGAGATTGTGCTGTCGCGTGACGGGTTGGCGCTATACCGCATGATTGCGGCCGAAGCGCCGAGGTTTCCTGAACTTGGAAGACGCTTCTACTTGGCCGGCCCCGCCGCCATAAACAACATCGTTGCGGAGACGTTGGAAGTCGCCTCCTCGAAAGGAGAGCTGGATCTTGGGAGCATTGGACTCGATTCCGCGGCGTCCCTGTTCGTGAATATGGTGCGTGGTGAAGCGCAGATGCAATGCGTAATGCACCCCGATGCTCCGGCGTCCGCTGCCCAGCGGGATCGGTGGGCGAAAGATGCCGTCACTACTTTTCTTCGTGCCTTCCAGAAAAATAGCTGAGTGCAGTCGTCACGTAAGTGCTGCCTCTCGTTCCATGCAATAGCGCTCAATCAGCCAATAGCGGGGCCGCGTGGTCGCCCCAGCTCCCACGATGTTGAGACCCCTCGCACCGTCACGGCCAGTTGCCGCCCCAGCCGTTGCTCGATCACCGGCTTCCACGGCACCAGCGAGAACCCCATACCATCGTCGAGCATCGCGTAGCGCCCGCTGGCGAGCATGACGGAACGCCGGTAGATACCAGTCACGCGCCGCCCGTCGGCCACCGGCCGATGCTCTAGGCCGGTTTCGGCGGCGATCTCCAGCGCGGCCTTCGCCAATTCACGCCCGCGCAGCGTCGCCAGCAGGTTGCGCGCGAGGACGACGCGCTGCCCACGATGCTCGGCCAGTCCTTGTTCAGCCAGGAAGTCGGCGCGCTGGCGCAGCGCGTCCTTGACCTCGGCCCCAAAACCCAGGTCGCCCAGTCCCTTGCAGCCACCGACCAACTGCTGGTCGAGCCAGGTGGCGCCGATCACCCGGGCCTGCCGCTCGATCGGCAAGTGCGCTTTCAGCTCGACCGCCACACCACCACCGAGGCGCTGCGCGTCGTACTGGCGGCCTCGCTCGGCCAGGTCGGCGGGCACGCGCCAGACGCCTTCAGCCTCGCGCTCCACGATGCCAGCGCGGCGCAGGGCTCCGAGCCGGCGTACATGGGCGGCCACTACCTCGCGCGGATCGCGGTCGTTCATGGCCTGACCTTGGGCAAGCGCAAGGTGATGATCGGTGCGGTACACGCCATAGGCGGCCAGCGCGGCGATGTTCCGGTCGGCGGCGCGCACGTCGGCCGCGCCTTTCACCTCCACCACGGCCCCGCTCGGGTACTGCTCTAGCTCGGCACGCGGCGGCAGCGTGACGTAGTGCGCCTTGCCGTCCGTGCCATCGACGATCAGATAGCCCTTGTCGTACAGCTCGTCGGCCAGCCCCTTGCCGACGACGCGACCGATGACGGCGCGGCCACCCTCGCCGGCCTGGAACACGGCCAGTTCGCGCTGCTTGCCACTCATCGCCCGTTGCATCGTGCGGATGATGTCGCCGCGCTCGCCCATTGCCCGCAAGGTTGGCTCGGCGTCGGCACGGACGGCCCACGTGCCGGGCTGCGGTTCGGACGCCAATCCCATGCGTTGTAGGTGTTGCAGGCGGCCGATCAGCACTTGCCGCTGGCGTTGCAACCGGGGTTCGGCGAAGCGTTCGACGCGCACCAAGCCATCGTCGGCGGCCTCGCGCTGCAAGGTGCGATCCAGGCCCGTCCAGCGCTCCTGATCGACTTCGCGCTGCATGGCGCGCTGCATCTCCAGCTCGGTGCGCGGCCCCAGCCATTCGGTCGCTAGTTCCGACGCACGCCGGCGCCTCCCCTCGGCGATGTAGTCGCGGGAAATGATGAGGTCTTTGCCGGTGTCATCCTTGCCGCGTAGGACGACGTGCGTGTGCGGGTTGTCGGTATTCCAATGATCGCCGGCGACCCATTCCAGCCGCGTGCCGAGGTCGGCCTCCATGCGCGCCATCAGGTGCCGGGTGTAAGTGCGCAGGTCGCCGAGTTGTTCGGCATCCTCCGGCGAGACGATGAAACGGAACTGGTGCCGGTCGTCAGCGCCGCGCTCCTTGAACGCTTCGAGCTCGGCGTCGTCGGTCGCCGGCCCGTAGGCGTGGCCCGGCCCGCCCTGGCGATCGACGCCTTCGCGCTCGATGTAGCGCAGGTGCGCGGCGGTCGAGCGCGGCCCGGCCTGCGCCAGATTCACCAGTCGCGCCTTGATCGTCACGCGCCGGGCGTTGGCCCCAAGTCCCCGGCCAGCGAAGCGCGCCGCGACGTGCCCGCGGCCTAGCCGGGAACCGGGTCGCTGGCCGACGTTGCCTGCCACCTTGCCGAGCTTCGTACCGGCTTTGTTGGCCTGCCGCAGCACCTTGTTGACGAAGGCATCGCCGCGCTGTTTCGGAGCGCCAGGCCGGACGTGGAATCGGTCATCGTCGCGCTGGCTCATGGCGTCGCTCCGTCCAAGACCAGCGCAGTCCAGCGGACGAAGCACGCGACTTCGCCAATGCCGATGCGGCATTGCGCACCTTCGCGGCACGCTGCCGCCCCGTGGCGCGTGCCGCGCTCCCCCCCACGTGCAGACAAGGTTTTCAAGCGGCCATGTGCCGCGACCTTTTATCTTGCCCTGCATCTTTCCCCAGCCTGACGGCACGGGGATGCGATGCCCCGGCGGCGCTGCGCGGGGCGCAGCCAGCCAGCCGGCGAACGCCCACCAGGCGGTAGGCCGGGCGCGTTCGGGACAAGCGATCTGCACAGGGAAATGCACGTTGCCGTGCAGCAGCGGATGCCGTGCGAAGTGCGGCGCGGATGCGCTCGCACTGCACGTATGGCGACATGGCGAATGCACGCGCATCGACACACCCGATGGCAGGTCAGCGGCAAGCGGTAGCGCGCCGGACATGCCACGGGAAGGACGAAGGCCCACGCGCCAGCGAAGCCGCAAGTCATGCACGGTCATGGCTGCTTCTCCAGATAGAGCGGCTGCGCGACGCCGATCACGGCGGATGCCTGGATCGGCCCGAAGTAGCGGCTGTCGAACGACGCCGGGTTGGTCGTGCTCAACAGGAACAGTTCGCCGTCGGCCAGCGGCCGGCAATGCGGCCAGGATGGCAGCGGACGGCCCAGGCGGTCGGCAGGCAGCACGGCGGCCATCGGCACGCCGTCTATACGTACCTGACCGGCGACGATGCAGACGTGTTGCGGCGCGACCGCACCCACACGCTTGAGCAGCGGGATGTGGGATGGCGGGTAGCCGCGCTGCGCAGCGAGCGCGGCCACGTCTGCCGGAAGCCGGGCCAGCACGATGCTGCCCACGGACAATGGACGTGGCGGCGAGCCGGCCCGCTCGATGCGATACCAGCCGACCGGCACGCTGTCCGACGGGTTGTAGACCACGTGCGCCGCAGGCCGCACGAAGGATGCCCAGGCCAGCGCAGCGAGGCCGCAGGCGGACAGAACGGCCGGCACGATGCGAGCGCGCAGGCGGGGGCGAGGTTCCGGTGGGGTTCCGGGCGTAGAGGCGGCCGTCATTGCAGCGTCCTCCCGGCCAGCCAGGCGGCATGCCGCTCGGCGGTGTATTCGGGCAGCGGCAGGCGCGCCGCCAGACGGTTGCGCAGCGTGCGCCAGTACGGGGACGACACGTCGATGGCGGCGATGCCCAGCGCCTCTATGGCATCGGTGCGTTCCAGCACGGCGCGCACCTTGCTTTCTCCTTCGACGTGCAGCAGCAGATGCGCGCCCGGCTGCACGCCGGGGATGCGCTGAAGAAGTAAACCGGTGACCGGCCCGAGCCCTGATCCCGATCAGCGCCGGGCATGATCGAAAGACGGCCCGCCGCCATCGGTTGCGGGCCGTCGCGCTGTTGCCGCGCCTGGCTAGCGTGCGGCACATGCCTCCCAATGGGGGCGGCCGTCGGCGCCGGGAGCCACGGCGATTGCACGGGTCGTACCCGTACCTGCCTGCAGGCAGAAGAACGCATTGAACCAGCGCGATTGCGCCTTTCCACCGCGGCCCTCGGCATGCCCCCACATTTCCACCTGGTAGCGCTTGCCGGGCTGCAGCGCCGGCTCGGCCACGCCCTCGCGCAGGGAATCACGCTCCCAGATCGGTGTGCCTCCGCTGCCGACCTCCATCACCGACACGCCGGTGATGCGTGGGGGATGGGCGCGCGTCTCGCTGCTGTCCGGCACGCCGAAGCACGGCACGCCACTGCGGTCCTGCACCGTGGCCGGCTGGTAGCGCGCCGGCGGAGAGGTGCAGCTGGCCATCATCTGCAGCAGCAGACCAAGCAGGGTCACCGGCAGTCGCACTCGCATCATCGGGTTGTCCTCGGCAGGTTGTCCTTGCTGCTGCGGTTGGCCAGGAAGCTGGCCAGGGTCCGCTCCAGCTGTGCGGCGGTATCGGGCGTGGTCTGGTACCGCACGTTGTTCATGCGCGACTGTGACCCACGGAACGTGACAAGGAAGTAGTCCGCCAGCATGTCGCCCTGCGCCTCCATGTTGTAATCATGGAACAGGCGCGTTTCATCGAGCAGGTAGTCGTAGCTCATGCCCGGCCTCGGTGCCCGCACCAGCTTGACGTTGTAGCGCCGAGCACCTAGTGGCCCAGCTAGATGGCGGCAAGGACGTGGCCGGCATCATCGCTGCTGCCTGCTGGCTCTGCAACATGCGCCGGCACCAATGTAAATCGCCGCCCTCCCCCGTGGCCTACCGTGCCTTCGTGCAAAATCGCCTGGCGAAGGGAAAGTGGCACCCGCCGAGCGTGGCCAAGTTGCTCCTTAGAACGCGTGGACCGCAACCACCCGCCAGATGAGCTCCGCCGCGCTGATGCCTTGCCCAAGGTACCGCCATCGGCCGTGAACGGCTCCTCCCCACCTGACCCGGCAGCATGCGGGAGCGGTTGGTCAAGAATCCGACCGCAGCTTGATCGAGCGCTACACCGCCGAGCATCGGAACCGGATAGGTGGGCGTCAACGAGTCAAAGACCCGCAGACTCTTGGCCACGCGCCCTGCCCAGGTTGACCGGAGAGGACAACGGACCGGCGAACACGTCCCCGGGCTGCTAGGTCACCAAGCGGTTGAGATCATCTTTCTGCCAGCGCCCCCCCCCTTGCGGACCGGGTCGCCCAAGGAGAAGCGGTTGGTCTGCGGAAAAGTATGGCGAGCTAACCTCCATGCTGCGGTTCTGGCCAACCCTGCACTTCGGGGTCTGGGTAGCCGGTAGAGCCGCCGCGAGAGCGGCGGCAGAGATCCGTAGGGCTCGGTGGTTAGCGACCAACTACTAGTTATCGTGCTTATACCACTGCCAGCAGCTTTGCCTTACCTGTTCCAATCCTTAGCTTGTCCAAGTAGTCGGCCCATGCTTGCATCATCCGGCGCCGCTCCGGAAGATGTTCAGCGCGGTTGTAGGCTGCTTTGATGGGGTTACGCTCCGCATGAGCTAACTGCCGCTCAATCGCATCCGAGGTCCACCCCATCTCGTGCAGGAGTGTGGATGCCATGCTCCGGAATCCATGACCCGTCATGTCGTCAGTCCCGTAGCCCAGCCTTCGCAGTGCTGCGTTAACGGTGTTCTCGCTCATGGGGTCGCGCAGGCTACGCACTGATGGGAAGATGTAACGGCTCTTACTGGTCAATGGGTGGAGCTCACGGAGAACCGCCAGGGCCTGCTTTGATAGGGGGACGATGTGTGCAACGCCCATCTTCATCTTTTCTGCTGGGATACACCATTGGCCAGCCTCGAAGTCGATCTCGGACCATTCCGCCTTCCTCAGTTCACCTGGACGGGTGAACACCAGCGGCGCGAACTTGAGGGCGCACAGGGTCGTGAGCTGGCCCGTGTATCCGTCAATCGCCCGCAGTAGCTGCCCAATCTCTGCAGGATCCGTGATCGATGCATAGTGACGGTTCTTTGTGGTCTTCAACGCCCCTCGTAGGGCTGCAGTAGGGTCCCGATCTAGCCGACCTGTGGCCACTGCGTATCGAAATACTTGGCCGCAGATCTGGCGCAGCCGTTGGGTCGACTCAATCTTGTCCTGGGCCTCAAGCCGGCGCAGAACTGACAGAACCTCTGCAGTGCTGATGTCTTCGATTGCGCGCTTACCTAGCCATGGGAATGCGTATGTCTCAAGCATCCACTTGGCTTTGGACCGCGTGCTGTCTGCCAGATCCCCTCTTGTCTCGAGCCACTCAAGGGCCAATGCTCCGAAGCGCCCATCTGCGGACAGCCGGGCCTTCAGCTTTCCCAACTGTTTCTCTTCAGACGGATCCTTGCCGTCTCGCAACTGCGCCCGCGCCGCATCGCGCTTGTCACACGCCTCCTTCAAGGTCACCTCTGGGTAGACCCCGATGGAGAGCAACTTCTCCTTGCCCGCATGGCGGTACTTCATTCGCCAGTAGCGATTGCCATTGGGCATGACCTGCAGGTAGAGCCCTGCTCCCACGGCAAGCTTGTAGGGCTTCTCCTTACCCTTTGCGTTCCTCGCAGCCATATCTGTCAACGACTTCTGAGCCATTGGGGGTACATCCTCCTATCAATCTAGCTTAGTCCCCCTTGTACCCCCAATTGCACCCCCTGAGAGGGCGGATGCTCATGGACGACTGGAGACAAAAAGCACAAAAAAACCCGCCATTTCAGCGGGATGATTGTGCACCGCGGACATTTGCGGATGCTAGTGGATCGGAAGATGGTGCCGCTTATCCGAATCGAACGGATGACCTACTGTTTACAAGACAGTTGCTCTACCAACTGAGCTAAAGCGGCGTGGTGGCGCACCGGCGGCAGCGCCGCGGTCCGGGGATTCTAGCGCAACCGCGTGCAATCCAGCGACCGGCTCTGTGCCGCCCCGCTGCGCTGCTGGGCCTGGGCCGGCTGCGTGCCCGCCGCCAGTTGCCCTTCCAGCCACCACTGGCCGGCGTCGCCGCTGGCGACAAGGCGCGGCTGGAAGCCGGCGGCCTGCACCGCCGCCATGCGCCGCTCGGCGCCTTCGCGGTTGCGGTACTGGCCCAGCGCCACGGCGTTGGCCTCCTCGCCCTGGCTGATGATGTAGTAGTCGCTCAGGCCGGCGGCGACGATGCGCTTCACGGTGGCCTGCGCTTCTTCGCGGTTGGTGGCGGCCGGCAGCAGCACCCGGTAACGGGCACTGCCGCTGGCAGCGGGCTGTTCGCGCAGGCGCGTCTGGCTGAGCAGCGTGCCGGCCTTGCCCTGCGCGCTGCTCGCGGCGGCGCGGTCGGCGAACGGGCCCAGCGCGACGCAGCGCGGCGGCTCAGCGGCCGCGGGCGGGGTTACGGGCTTTTCCGGTGCCGGAACGGGTGCAGGCGGTGTTCCCGGCTTGGCAGCGTCAGCAACCGGCGTAGCCTCAGCCACCTGCGGCTTGGCGATCTCGGGCTTGGGCGGGGCTGCCGGCGCAGGCGTCGCCGCCACAGCGGTCTTCTCCGCCGGTTCGCGCTCCATCAGCGGCGCGGTCGGGGCGGCAGCAGTGGCCTCGGCGGCCGCGTCCGCGTCCGCGCCACCAGGCACCCAAAGCAGCTCGGCCACGCCAGTGGGTTGCGGTGGCGGCGCGGGCTTCTGCGGCTCGTCGCGCAGCAGCCACCAGCAGGCAACGCCAAGATTGAGGATGGCCAGTACGACGATCAGGGCACGGGTCAGCATGCGCGGATACTAGCCTGCGGGCGGGTGCACCGCCCAGCGGGCGAGGCCATCCAGCACCAGCGACGGGTGGTAGTCGGCGGTGGGCAGCAACGGCATCAGCGCAGGTGCGCCGCCGCCATGCACCAGCAATGACGGCGCGACGCCCAGCAAGGCATGCGCCTGCTCCGCGCTGCGTTCGATCAGCGCCACCGCAGCACCGTCGCAACCCGACGCCAACGCATCGGCCGTGTCGTTGGCGAATTCACTGTAGTCGCCACCGGTGGCCGGCAACTGGGCCGCGCGCGCGTGCAGCGCTTCGCGCATGGTGGTGGGTGATGCGGAGATACGGCCACCGTGATGCTGGCCCGCCGCGTCCAGCAGATCAAGGGTCAATGCGGTACCCACGCCCACCACCAGCACCGGGCGCTGCGCCTTGGCAGCCGCCAGCAGCGCGAGGAAGCGGTCCACGCCGAACTTCTCGGGCCTGGCATAGGCAATGCGCACGCCGGCGCATTCAGCACTGGTGCGCACCACATGCACGTGCTCGAAACGGCGCTGCAGCTGATCCAGCATGGCACGGGTCAGCGATGGCGCTGCCACGCTGGCCACGAACGCGGTGGTACCGCTGGGTAGGCTGTGCGGTGGCTGCCCGGCCATGCCCTCGGCACCGTGCGCCCAGGCCTGCACGTCGCCCGCGCGGTCACCCTGCAACGGCGCGAACTTGAAACGCGAGTTGCCCAGGTCGAACAACCAGTCGCTCATGCCGCCCTCACGCTGACTTCGCCGGCGTGCAGCAGGCGCTCGCGGCCATCGATGCGCACGCGCAACGCGCCGTCATCGGCCAGCCCCAGCGCGGTGCCGTGCTGCCATTGCCCAGCCAGCTCCACCCGTACTTCGCGGCCAGCCAGCATGTCGAAGGCAGCGTAGCGCGGCAGGAACGGGGCCAGGCCTTCGCGGTCGAATGCCTCCAGCGCCGGCAACAGGCGCGCCAGCACGGCGGCGACCACTCCGTTGCGGTCCACCGGATGGCCCGCCAGCGTCTCCAGGTCCACCCACGGCTGGGTGATCTGTTCGCCGAACGAGGGTGGCATGTGCGTGTTGATGCCGATTCCGATCACTGCACGTGCCGGGCCGGCGTATTCGCCTCCCCCTTCTGCGAGCAGGCCGACCAGCTTGCGGCCGTCGACCAGGACATCATTCGGCCACTTCAACTGCACCTGGGTGTAGCCCAGATCATGAAGCGCTTCGGCGACGGCGACGCCGGCCACCAGGCTCAGCCCCGCCAGCCGGCCGAGGCCACCGGAGAACAGGCGCAGGACCGACAGGTAGACGTGCGCGGCCAGTGGCGAGGCCCAGGTTCGGCCCCGGCGGCCGCGTCCACCGGTCTGGCGTTCGGCCAGCAGGACGCTGACCCCGCGCTGGGGGGCGTTGCAGCGCAGCAATTCGGCATTGGTCGAATCCACCGTCCACGCCACCTGCAGGTCGTGCAGCAGGGCTTGGGTGCCGGCGGGCAGGCCAGCCTTGATCGTTGCCGGATCCAGCAGCGTCACCGGGCGAGTCAGGCCATAGCCCTCGCCGGCACGTCCCTCGATGCCCACGCCGGCGGCCCTAAGCCCTTGAATACGCTTCCAAATGGCCGCCCGGGTCTGGCCCAGCTCGCGAGCCAGGGCATCACCGGACAGGCGACCGGCAGCGAGTTTGGCCAGCAGTTGGCGATCGTCCACGGCAGCTTCCACGAAGTCAGTACGGAATTATGCGGGAAAGCCGCCAGCGGCGCCCGCCATGGGCCGGCGCAGGGGGCTTCCAACAGGGCGGCAGGTTCGGGCTAGAATCGGGGACTCACCTCCCCTTAACGTGGATGTCGTCAATGCGCCGCTATGCCCATTGCCTGATCCTGCTGACGATGCCCTTCGCGGCGTCTGCAACGGCAGCGCTGGACGACAGCCGCGGAGCATGCGTGTCGTCCACTGTCGACGCCGCATCGCAGCGCGTACCGACCGCCACGGCGCCGGCCGCGGCGGCCAGGCCGGCACCGGTACGCCCCGCAGCCAGCGGCGCCACCAGTACCGGGGGAGGCGGCAGCGACGACGACGTGCTGCAGCGCATCCGTGCGCCGAAGTGGCACAGCTACCTGCCGGGAATGTTCCGCTGATCAAGTCGTTGCTGCAGTGGCTGCGGCCCACGCCGCAGCCGGTCGATGATGTGCTGTGGGATGCAGCCTGCCGCCGCGCGGCCTGGCTCCACGGCCTGGGCGACGAACGCCGTTCGCGGCTGCGTGGGCTGGCCACGCGCTTCCTGCACGAGAAGACCATCACCCCGATCGGCGAACTGCAGTTGCAGCCCGCCGATGGCGTGCTGCTGGCCGCGCTGTGCTGCCTGCCGCTGCTGGAGTTTGGCGAGGTCGGGCTGGAAGGCTGGTCGCAGCTGATCGTCTACCCCGACGCATTCCGCGTGCATCGCAGCCACCTGGACGCAGCGGGCGTGCTGCACGAATGGGATGACGAACTGATCGGCGAGTCGTGGGACAGTGGACCGTTGATCCTGTCCTGGGCCGACGTGCAGGCCGACCTGGCGGCGCCGCACGAGGGCTACTGCGTGGCGGTGCACGAAATGGTGCACAAGCTGGACGCGCTGGATGGCGCGATGGACGGTACGCCACCGTTGCCGCGTGCGTGGCAGCGCGAATGGGCGGGCGTTTTCCAGCGCGCCTACGATGCGTTCTGTGCACAGGTGGACGCGGGCGAAGAGACGCTGATCGATCCGTATGCGGCCGAGGCGCCGGAAGAGTTCTTCGCAGTGGCCAGCGAGTACCACTTCTCGGCGCCGGACCTGCTGCTGCAGGCGTTGCCGGAGGTGGCCGCGCAGCTGCGGCGGTTCTATGGCGAGCCGCCGGCGATGGCCGGCTGATTCATTACCCGGGCTTCTGTAGAGCCGAACCATGCTCGGCTGCTTTTCGCGGAGCAGTCGAGCATGGCTCGACTCTACACAACGCCTACGGCCCCGGCGGCAGGCGCACTTCGAAGCGGGCACCGCCCAGTTCACTGGACCGGCCCACGGCCAGCTCGCCGCGGTAATCCTTGATCAGGTCCTGCACGATCGACAGGCCGATGCCGTGCCCCTGCACGCGCTCGTCGCCGCGCACGCCGCGCTGCAGCACCTTGCCGATGTCGTCGGGTGCGATGCCCGGGCCATCGTCGTCCACGGCCAGCAGCAGGCCGGCACGGCGCGCGTTCGGCGCCGGCAAGGGCTGCGCGGTCAGCAGCACGCGGCGACTGGCCCACTTGAAGGCATTTTCCAGCAGGTTGCCAAGCAGTTCCTGCAGGTCGCCGGGCTCGCCATGGAAGCGCGCGGCCGGGTCGATGTCGAACTCGCACAGCACGCCCTTCGAGGCATAGACCTTTTCCAGGCCGCGCACGATTTCCTCGGCGTTGGATTCGATCGGCAACGGCGCGGAGAACAGCTTGTGGCCTGACGACGCAGCGCGCGCCAGCTGGTACGAGACCAGGTTGTTCATGCGCTGCAGCTGCACGTCCAGTTCCTCGCGCAGCGCGCCATCGCCGGCACCGCTGTCCATCTGCGTGCGCAGCACCGCGATCGGCGTCTTCAGGCTGTGCGCCAGGTCGGCCAGGGTGTTGCGCTGGCGCTCGAGATTCTCGCGCTCGCTTTCAATGAAGGCGTTGATGCTGTCGGTCAGTGGTTCCAGCTCGCGCGGGTGGCGCTCGCTCATGCGCTCGGTCTCACCGCGCTGCACCTTGGTCAGCTCGGCGATCACGCGGCGCAGCGGCCGCAGGCTCCACTGCAGGATGACCGTCTGCAGCAGCAACAGGATCAGGCCGATGCCGCCCAGGTAGAACCAGACCCGGCTGCGGAATACGCGCAGCTGCGCGCCCAGCGCGCGCGAGTCTTCCATCACGTAGATGGTGTACGGGAATTCGGTGGCAGGGTCGGCGTCGGCGTCCCACACCAGGCCCAGGCCATAGCGGTACACCGAGCCCTGGCTGCCGTCGATCTGGATCATCGGCAGCGGGCCTTCGAACACCTCCTGGCGCGGCGCGAGCAGGCCGCCCCCCACGGTGGGCAGCATCGGGCCTTCGGCGGACATTGAATTGCCCTTGCCGTGCGGCATCACCACCTGCAGGTACAGGCCGCTGCCCGGCACATCGAAGCGCGAATCCGGCGGCTGCTCGCGGATGTACAGCGAGCGGTCGCGGGTGAAGTCGATGCCGGCCGCGTAGGCGGTGGCATAGTTCTTCAGGCGTTCGCGCAGGTTCGCCTTCGCGGTATCGGCGAAGGCGGCATCCAGCGCGTAGCCGGCAAGCGCCAGGAACGCGACCAGGCCCACGGACGCGGCGAACGTCTGGCGCGCCTGCAGGGAGCGCGGCCGCCAGCGTCGGAAGAACCACAGACGGCCGGACATCGTGTAATCGCCAGGGTGAGCCGGCTCAGCCCTCGTTGCGCGGGATCGCGAAACGGTAGCCGCGACCACGCACGGTCTCGATCGGCTTCAGTTCGCCATCCGGGTCCAGCTTCTTGCGCAGGCGGCCGATGAAGACCTCCAGCACGTTCGAGTCGCGATCGAAGTCCTGCTGGTAGATGTGCTCGGTGAGGTCGGCCTTGGAGACCAGTTCACCGGCGTGCATCATCAGGTACTCCAGCACCTTGTACTCGTAGCTGGTCAGGTCGACGTTGCTGCCGGACACGCTGACGGTCTGTGCAGCGAGGTCCAGCGCGACCGGGCCGCACTCCAGGGTCGGCTTGCTCCAGCCAGCGGCGCGGCGCAGCAGCGCGTTGACGCGCGCCAGCAGTTCTTCGACGTGGAACGGCTTGACCAGGTAATCATCGGCGCCCTGCTTCAGGCCTTCGACCTTGTCCTGCCAGCTCGAACGCGCGGTCAGGATCAGCACCGGGAACTTCTTGCCTTCGTCACGCAGGGCCTTGATCAGCTCCATGCCCGACATCTTGGGCAGGCCGAGGTCGATGATGCCGACGTCGAACGGCACTTCGCGCCCCATGTAAAGGCCTTCCTCGCCGTCCTGCGCAGCATCGACGGCAAAGCCTTCGCGCTTGAGCCGGGCTGCCAGGGTCTCACGCAGCGGGGCTTCGTCTTCGACCAGAAGGATACGCATGAACTCTCCCTAGTGTCCTGGGTGTGGCCCGGAGGCCAGTGGGTGCGGGTTGATAGCGGCAACTATCCCTGTTCAGGGGTTATCGCCGCGTAGTGATGACATATCCGACCGCGGCGTGCGCGGCTGTGAACGTGACGGCGCGGGGTCATCCATGTAGCGGACCCGGCCCCGGTCGTCCATGTACTTCACCCGGTTGATGTCACGACCATCGAACGGTACGCGCTCGGCGCCGAGGATGTGGCCGCCGGTGGTGCGTTGCACGCGGCGTACTGCATCGGACAGCGAGCGCTCGTCGCCGCGGCCACCGCGCTCGCCCCGGCCCATCATCTCCGCCCGTCCGTGCTCACCGCGCAACGGCTGTTGCGCCAGCGCCAGCGCCGGCGACAGCGGCACAGCCACCGCCATCACCACGCAGGTGGCCAGGGCAATGCGGCAATGGAGGGGAACGGAAGACATCGATGCGATCCTAGCCGAGCACGGCGATTCGTTCAAAAGTCGTAAATCCGGGAACCGGGGTACGCGACCCGGTCTTTACAATTCCTTTGCAAATTCTTGGTTTGAGGCAGTGAATCCGGTCTGAACTTTTCCGGTTGCTGCGCAGTATTGTTCATCTAAGTGAACATTCGGGACCAACCAGCCCTGCCTTGTCAAGTCAGGAATGTGATGAAAATCACACAACGACGCGATCGGCGTCGCGCTCGGTAGTGGCCAGCGCCTGCTCGACCAAGCGCCAATCCGCGCCCGGGCGGTGTGCGCCTTCGCTCAACACCTGGCGGAATGCGCGGCCACCGGGCTGGCCGTGGAACAGGCCGAGCAGGTGGCGGGTGATGTGCTTCAGTGCCAGGCCTTCGGCCAGCCGTGCTTCCACGTAAGGCCGCAGCGCGCGCAGCAGGTCGCCACGGGCCCGCAGGGGGGTTCCGGTGTGCAGCGACTCCAGCTGATGCAGCAGGTAGGGATCGTGGTATGCCGCGCGGCCCAGCATCACGCCATCGACCTGCCCAGCCTGGGCCTGCACCGCCTCGACACTGGCCAGGCCGCCGTTGAGGACCACCGGCAGCGTCGGCCGCTCCTGCTTCAGGCGATAGGCCCAGTCGTACTTCAGCGGCGGAACCTCGCGGTTCTCCTTCGGCGACAGGCCCTTCAGCCACGCATTGCGCGCGTGCACCACCACCATCGCCGCGCCGGCCGCGACCTGGCGGTCGACGAAGGCAGCGAACACGTCGTAATCGTTGTCTTCGTCGACGCCCAGCCGGCACTTCACCGTCACCGGGATGTCGACCGCACCGGCCATCGCCGCCACGCACTCAGCCACCAGCGCCGGCTCGCGCATCAGGCAGGCGCCAAAACGCCCGGCCTGCACGCGGTCGGACGGACAACCGCAGTTGAGGTTGACCTCGTCGTAGCCCCATTCGGCCGCAATGCGCGCCGCCTGCGCCAGCAGTGCCGGATCGCTACCGCCCAGCTGCAACGCCAGCGGCTGTTCACTGCGATCGAAGCCGAGCAGGCGCTCGCGATCACCGTGGATGACCGCGTTGGCATGCACCATCTCGGTGTATAGCCGCGCACCTGGGGCGAGCACGCGATGGAAGACCCGGCAATGGCGATCGGTCCAATCCATCATGGGCGCAACGGACAGGCGCAGGGAATCGGCGTAACGGGCGGTGGCGGACGTCATCGGGGCGTTGATCGTGGAGACTGGCATTGCCAGTGAGATCAATAGTTTACACCGCCCGGCTGAATGCGCCCGGTCAGCCGCCCGGGCCCGTTTCCGGCCGGCGGCCGGGGCGGGCTGGGCGGCGGCGGCGGACGCCTCCTGCCCTCGGGGAGCTTGGGGTTCGCGTTCTCCATGGATACGACCGGCTGGTCCAGCGCAGTACGCCACGCATTGACGCAGATGCCAATTGAACGGTGTATCCTTTTGGATACGATTCATGGATGGCAACCCTCCAGGCAACAGAGACGTTCACGCGCTGGCTGCGCGGGCTCAACGACAGCGGCGCCCGAGCAGTGATCGTGGAACGCCTGCAGCGCGTCGCCCGCGGTCTCGCTTGCGGAGTTGCTGTAGCCGCCATTTGATTCCATGCCGTTCCCAGGACTCTCCCCATGAGCAAGCTGAAGACGATTCCCTTCGATCCCGCAGACTATCTGGATGATGACGTCGCAATCGCCACCTATCTGAGCGAGGCCTTGGCAGCAGGTGATGCCGGCCACTTCCAGGAGGCACTCGGAACAGTGGCGCGCGCGCGCGGCATGGGCGGCGTTGCCGAGGTCTCCGGTCTTGGACGCGAGAGCCTGTACAAGGCGCTGCGTCCCGGAGCACACCCGCGCTTCGACACCGTGCAGCGGGTACTGTCAGCGCTCGGGGTGCACCTCATCGTGCAAGCCGACAAGCAACCCGCTGGCACCGCCTGATCGCTGCCGCTGCGCCCGCCGGGCATGGCCCGGCGCTACCAGCATACCCTACGCAATCAATGCCCCCCAGGTGTGCCACCCACCTGCTCGATCAACGTCTGGCTGGCCGCATTGAGCCCCACCACCGTCACCTGCGCACCGTGTGCGGCCAGCTTTTCCTGCGCCCGCTCCAGCGCGGCCACGGCAGTCAGATCCCACAGGTGGGCATCGCGCAGGTCAATCTGCACCTTTGGCGCCACGTGCTGGTAATCAAACGCCGCGCCCAGCTGGCCGGCTGAAGCAAAGAACACCTGCCCACGCACGCGGTAGACCTGCGTGTCACCCGCATCGTCGCGCTGCACATCCAGCATGAGGCCAACCTTGCGCGCGAAGAACAGGGCCGACAGCAGCACACCGCTGAGCACGCCCTTGGCCAGATCGTGGGTGGCCACGGTGACCACCACGGTCAGCAGCATCACCGCAGACGAGCTGCGCGGATGCGTGCGCAGGTCGCGCAGCGAGCGCCAACTGAAAGTGCCAATGCTGACCATCATCATCACCGCCACCAGCGCAGCCATCGGGATCTGCCGCACCAGGTCGCTGCCGTACACCACCAGCAACAGCAGCAGCACGCCGGCCACCAGGCAGGACAGGCGGCCGCGGCCACCGGAGGTCACGTTGATCACCGACTGGCCGATCATCGCGCAACCGGCCATGCCGCCGAGGAAACCGGTGACCGTGTTCGCCACGCCCTGGCCGACGCATTCGCGGTTGCGCTCGCTGGGCGTCTCGGTGATGTCCTCGACGATCTGCAGGGTCATCATCGATTCGAGCAGGCCGACTACGGCCAGTGTGGCCGACACCGGCAGCAGGATACGCAGCGTCTCCCAGGTGGCCGGCACGTCGGGCAGCAGGAAATGCGGCAGGCTGTCGGGCAACTGGCCCATGTCACCCACGCTGCGCACGTCCACACCAAAGCCGATCACCACGGCAGTGAGTACGACGATGGCCACCAGCGGTGATGGCACGGCACGGGTGAGGCGCGGCAGCAGGTAGATGATCGCCAGCGCGGCGGCGCACAGCACGTACACAGTCGGGCCGCGACCCATCAGCTCGGGCATCTGCGCCAGGAAGATCAGGATCGCCAGCGCGTTGACGAAGCCGGTGATGACTGAGCGAGAAACGAAGCGCATCAGCGAGCCGAGCTTGAACACGCCCGCGAGCACCTGCAGCAGGCCGGCCAGGATGCTGGCGGCGAACAGGTACTGGAGGCCATGGTCCTTGACCAGGTCGACCATCACCAGCGCCATTGCACCGGTGGCAGCGGAGATCATGCCGGGGCGACCGCCAGCGATGGCGGTGATGACGGCAATGGAGAACGCGGCATACAGGCCGACCTTGGGGTCGACGCCGGCGATGAGCGAGAAGGCGATGGCCTCGGGAATCAGGGCCAGGGCGACGACGAGGCCGGACAGCAGGTCGCCACGGATGTTGCCGAGCCATTGCTGGCGCAGGGGGTAGGACGTTTGCATGGGAAAACTCCGCGCGCAGGCGGGCGTGGCCGCATGGCGCTGCAGTGGAAAGACACGGGTTCCTGAGCCGGGCGGGCCGGCGCCGATGTGCGGCAAGGGTCAGGGTGGCGTGATCACTGCAGGCGGGGGTCGGTACGCGGGAGGGACGCAGTCTACGGCACAGCGCTACCCAGGGACAGCGTCGACAGTCCGCAACGGCAGCGGAGCATGGCTCCACTCTACAATCGCGGCATGGCTACCGACCGCCCCCGCTTCTTCGACCCCACCACCGAACAGGGCGTGCTGCGCCTGTCGATCGCTGCTTCGCTGCTGCTGGCTGCGGCGGCGGTGATATTCGGCCTGCTGGCCAATTCCTCGCTGATCATCTTCGATGGCATCTACGGCCTGATCGACGTGGTGATGACCTGGTTGTCGCTGCTGGTCGCGCGGCTGATCAGGCTGTCCACCAGCACCGACGCGCTGCAGTCGCGGCTCAACCAGCGGTTCACCATGGGCTTCTGGCACCTGGAACCGATCGTGCTGGGAGTCAGCGGTACCCTGATGATCGGCGCGGCACTGTATGCGCTGGTCAATGCGGTGGATGCGCTGCTGTCCGGTGGCCGCCACATCGCGCTCGGTCCGGCCATTGCGTTCGCCGGGCTGTCGATCATCGGCGAAGGCGTGCTGGCCGGGTTCATCCTGCGCGCGAACCGCCGCATCGGTTCGGAGTTCATCGCGCTGGACGCGAAGAACTGGGTGATCGCCGCCAGCATGTCGGCCTGCTACCTGGTTGCCTTCCTCGGTGGCGCGCTGGTGCGCGGCACCCCGCTGGCCTGGGTCGGGCCCTACATCGACCCGGCCATCCTGGCCTTCGTCTGCGTGCTGGTGGTGATCGCCCCGCTTGGCACCGTACGCCGCGCGCTGGCTGGCATCCTGCTGGTCACCCCGCCGGAACTGCAGGCGCACGTGGACACCGTGGCACGCGACATCGTCACCCGGCATGGCTTTGTCGAGCACCGCAGCTATGTGGCGCAGGTGGGGCGGGGCGAGCAGATCGAGTTGTTCTTCGTGGTGCCGGAGAACGATCCACCGCGGCCACTGGTGGAATGGGACCGGCTGCGCGATGAGATCGGCGATGCGCTGGGCGAGGCCTCGCCGGACCGCTGGCTGACGATCGTGTTCACCACCGATCGCGAGTGGACGATCTAGGCAAGCAGGACGATGGATCAAGTTTTTCGTACGCTTTGCAACCCGGCGTACGCGAGAACCGGGCAAAGTACGCTCCAACGCAGCACCCACCCACCGACCAGGAGAATCCCGATGTCCATTGAAAAGGTTCTGTATACCGCCCAGGCCACCTCCACTGGCGGCCGTGAAGGCCGTTCCGTTTCCTCCGACAACGTGCTGGACATCCAGCTGTCGACCCCGCGCGAGCTGGGCGGCGCCGGCGGCCCGGGCACCAACCCGGAACAGCTGTTCGCGGCCGGCTACTCGGCCTGCTTCCTGGGCGCGCTGAAGTTCGTCGCCAGCCAGGCCAAGGTCGCGCTGCCGGCCGATACCACGGTGACCGGCAAGGTCGGCATCGGCCAGATCCCGACCGGCTTCGGCATCGAAGCCGAACTGACCATCAATGTGCCGGGCGTGCCGCGCGAGCAGGTGGAAGAGCTGGTGCAGAAGGCACACGTCGTATGCCCGTACTCGAACGCCACCCGCGGCAACATCGACGTGACGCTGGTCGTCGCCTGACGCGGTCGGGTCGGATCCCTTTCGCGATGCGAAAGGGACCCGACCCCAAAAAAATGGGCGGATGCCGGTCGAAACCGGGCATCCGCCCATCCCACCTCGGGTGGGCCCCGGCACGTGGCCGGGGACGCATTCGCTTCTGTAGCGCCGAGCCCATGCTCGGCTGATCCGTCCGGTGCTGGAACATCCGGCGGAAAAGCAGCCGAGCACGGGCTCGGCTCTACATATCCAAGCCTTATTTTTCGCTGGTAATCAGCTGCACGACGCTGGAGAAATCCAGCTTGCCGCGGCCGGCCTGGTGGTTCATCGAGTACAGGTTGCGGGCCAGTTCACCCAGTGGAATCGAAGCACCGACACCCATTGCCGCTTCCACCGCCAGGCCCATGTCCTTCAGCATCAGGTCGCTGCCGAAGCCACCGCTGTAGCCACGCGAGGCCGGGGCATTTTCCAGCACGCCCGGCCACGGGTTGCACACTTCGGTGGCCCAGCTGCGGCCAGTGCTGACCGCCATCATCTGCGACAGCACCTTCGGGTCCAGCCCGTGCGCCACACCCAGTGCGATGGCTTCGCCGGTCACCGCCATGATCACGCCCAGTGCCATGTTGTTGCACAGCTTGGCAACCTGGCCGGCACCGCTGGCACCGACGTGGAAAATGTTCTTGCCCATCGCCTGCAGCACCGGGCGTGCGCGTTCCAGCGCGTCCTCTTCGCCGCCGACGATGAAGGTCAGGGTGCCGGCCTGGGCCCCCGCGGTTCCGCCGGACACCGGCGCGTCGATCATCTGCAGGCCGCGTGCAGCCGCGGCTTCGGAGACCTTGCGGGCGCTGGCCGGCGCGATCGTGCTGCAGTCGATGACCAGTGCGCCGGCCGGAATCGCGGCGAGGATGCCGTCTTCGCCGAGGTACAGGCCTTCGACGTGGCGGCTGGCCGGCAGCATCGAGATCACCACCTCCGCATCGGCCAGGGTGTCACGCGCCGACGACGCTGCGCTGGCACCGGCGTCGACGGCAGCCTGCACCGCAGCCGGCACCAGATCGAACACGCGCACGCTGTGGCCGTTCTTGACCAGATTGGCGGCCATCGGGCCACCCATGTTGCCCAAACCGATGAATGCAATGCGGGTCATGCGAGGCTCCTTTCAGCAAGCGGGGTTCCCAGGTCGGCCAGCGGATGCGCGGCTTCGGCCCAGGGGGAAGCGAAGAAGGTGTCGGCCCACGCGCCGGTGGCTTCGGCCAGCGTGGCCGGGTTCCATGAAGGGTTGCGGTCCTTGTCGATCAGCAGCGCACGGATGCCCTCGGCGAAATCGCCATGGGCGGCGCAATGCAGGGCGGTGATGTACTCGAGGCGGTAGACGCTGGCCAGATCCTGGCCGGCGCTGCGGCGCTGCAGTTCGAAGGCCAGCCGTGCCGAGCCGGGTGCACCGGCGGCGAGGGTCTTCTGTGCGGCCTGCAGCCAGGCGTCATCGGTCTGCAGGCCGGCAATGCGCGAGACGATGGCCGGCAGGTCATCGCCTTCGCACAGCGCGTCGACCTGCGCGGCGTTGGCCAGCAGTGGGCCGGTAGCAGCGTCACTGGCGTGCGACTGCAGCAGATGGGTCAGGCGCTCGTGGTTGTGTGCGGCGTCGCCGGACCAGGCCACCTGCAGCAGCGCATCGAACACCGCACTGCGGCGATCTTCGGGCACATGTACATCGGCCAGGCCGGCGTAGATGGCATCGCCCGGGTTGAGCAGTGCGCCGGTCAGGGCCAGGAACAGGCCACCCTTGCCGGGTACGCGCGGCAGCAGCCAGCTTCCACCCACATCCGGGAACAGGCCGACGGTGATTTCCGGGAACGCCAGCTTGGAGCGCTCGCTGACCACGCGGTGGCTGGCGCCGGACATCAGGCCGATGCCGCCGCCCATCACGATGCCATGACCCCAGCACAGGATCGGCTTGGCGTAGGTGTGGATCAGGTAATCGACGCGGTACTCGACGTCGAAGAACTCGGCCGCGTAGCCGTTTTCGCGGATATCGCTGCGGCCAGCCTCGCGGAAGGCAGCCATGCTCCTGTACAGGCTGTGCAGGTCGCCGCCGGCGCAGAACGCCTTTTCACCGGCGCCCTGCAGCACGACCATGGCGATGCCGTCGTCGTCGGCCCAAGCGTTCAACTGCTTAAGCAGCAGGTGCGCCATCGGCAGCGAGAAGCCGTTGAGCGTGCGCGGCGCATTGAGCGTGGCGATGCCGATGCGCGTGCCGTTGCCGGCCGCGCGCTCTTCGAACAGCACCGGTGCGTCATCGGCAGCGGTGTCGGTACTCATGCGTTCTTCCACTGTGCAGCGCGCTTTTCCAGGAAGGCGGTCACGCCCTCGACCTGGTCGGCGGTGTCGAACAGGTCGACGAAGGCTTCGCGCTCGGCCACCAGCGCCGAGGCGTGGGTGCCGGTGCGGGTGGCCTGCACCAGGGTCTTGCAGGCGGCGATGCTGGTCGGGCTCTGCCTGCCGGCCTTCTTTGCCCACTCGAGGGCCAGCGCCTTGGCTTCGCCCTTGCCGACCTTTTCTTCGACCAGGCCAATGCGCAGTGCGGTCTCGGCATTGATGCGCTCGCCCAGCAGGATCATGCGCTTGGCCCAGCCTTCGCCGACCAGGCGCGGCAGGTTCTGGGTGCCACCGGCGCACGGCAGCAGGCCGACGGTGGCTTCCGGCAGTGCGACCTGGGCGTGGTCTTCAATGATGCGCAGGTCACAGGCCAGCGCGCATTCCAGGCCACCGCCCATGGCGTATCCGTTGATCGCGGCAATCGACACGCCGCGGAAACCGGACAGCGCCTCGAAGGCTTCACCGAAGCGGCGCGCGGCCTCGCGTGCGGCGGCCTTGTCGCCGGAGGCGAACTGGTTGAGGTCTGCACCCGCGGAGAAGAACTTCTCGCCGTCACCGGTGATCACCAGCGCGTAGATGTCGCGATCTGCGTTGAGCGCGCCGACCACGTCGCGCAGCGCCGACAGGCTGTGCACGGTCCAGGTATGCGCCGGCGGGTTGTGCAGGGTGACCACGGCGGTGTGGCCATCGGCCTCGACCTTCAGGCCCACGTGCTCCTGGGTACGCCAATCCTTCATCGCAGTTCCTCTTCGGTGTTGAGCAGGTGACGGGCAACGATCACCCGCATGATCTCGTTGGTGCCTTCCAGGATCTGGTGCACGCGGCAGTCGCGCAGCAGGCGCTCGATCGGGTATTCGCGGATGTAGCCGTAGCCGCCATGGATCTGCAGCGCTTCATTGCAGATGTTGAAGCCCGCATCCGTGGCGAAACGCTTGGCCATCGCGCACCACACGTTGGCATCGCTGGCACCGGCATCGAGCTTGCGTGCGGCGGTGTGCACCATCTGCCGGGCGGCCACCAGCTGGGTGACCATGTCGGCCAGCTTGAACTGCAGCGCCTGGAACTCGGCCAGTGCCTTGCCGAACTGGCGGCGCTCGCCCATGTAGCGGCGCGCGGCATCCAGCGCACCCTGCGCGGCACCCAGCGAGCAGGCGGCGATGTTGATGCGGCCACCGTCGAGCCCCTTCATCGCCAGCTTGAAGCCGCCGCCTTCCTCTCCCAGCAGGTGGCTGACCGGCACGCGGACGTTCTCGAAGGTGATGCCACGGGTGGGCTGGCTGTTCCAGCCCATCTTCTCTTCCTTGCGGCCGAAGCTGATGCCCGGCAGGTCCGACGGCACTGCGATCGCGCTGACACCCCCTGCGCCGGCTCCGCCGGTACGCGCCATGACCACCAGCAGCTCGGTGGCACCGGCACCGGAAATGAAGGCCTTCGAGCCGTTCAGCACGAAGTGGTCACCGTCGCGCACGGCGGTGGTCTTCAGCGAGGCCGCATCGGACCCTGCGCCCGGCTCGGTCAGGCAGTACGAAGCCAGCTTGAGGCCAGCGGCGAGGTCATTGCCCCACGCATCGCGCAGCGACGGTTGGCCCCACTGGGACACCATCCACGAGGCCATGTTGTGGATGCTGATGTACGCCGCGGTCGACGGATCGACGTTGGCGAGCTCCTCGATGACGACGGCGGCGTCCAGCCGGCTCAGGCCGCTGCCGCCCACTTCCGGGTCCATGTACAGGCCGCAGAAGCCCAGTTCACCGGCCTTGGCGATCGCCTCGCGCGGGAAGATGCCCTCCGCATCCCACCGCGCGGCGTGCGGCGCCAGTTCGGCCAGTGCGAAGTCGCGCGCCGCCTCGCGGTACGCCTGCTGTGCTTCTTCCAGTTCCGTCGTCATCGAGTGGCTCATGGTGGCTCCTGCCGTTACTTCAGGCTGATCGTGGTGTTGACGCCGTGGCTCAGCGTCTCGTCATCGAACCAGCGCGCGGTGACCGTCTTGGTCTGGGTGTAGAACAGCACCACCTGCTTGCCGTACGGACCCAGGTCGCCCAGCTTGGACGCACGCGAACCAGTGAAGGAGAACAGCGGCACCGGCACCGGGATCGGCACGTTGATGCCGACCTGGCCGACATCGATGTCTTCCTGGAACTTGCGCGCGGCGGCGCCGGACTGGGTGAACAGCGCGGTGCCGTTGCCGTTGGGATTGCTGTTGACCAGCGCGATGGCGTCTTCCAGGGTTTCCGCCTCAAGGATGACCAGCACCGGCCCGAAGATTTCTTCCTGGTAGATGCGCATGTCGGTGGTGACACCGGCAAAGATGGTCGGGCCGACGAAGTTGCCCTTCTCGAAGCCATCCACCTGCGGCTTGCGTCCGTCCAGCACCAGCTGGGCGCCCTGCTCCACGCCCGAGGCGATCAGCCCTTCCACGCGCTCGCGGGCGCTGCAGGAAATGACCGGGCCGACGTCGGTGCCGGACACGGTGCCGGCGCTGACCTTCAGGGTCCTGGCCTTTTCGACCAGATCCTGCACCCAGTTACGTGCTTCGCCGACCAGCACCAGCGTGGAGGCGGCCATGCAGCGCTGGCCCGCAGCGCCGAAGGCAGCACCGACCATCGCGTTGAGCGTCTGTTCCTTGTTGGCGTCCGGCAGCACCACGGCGTGGTTCTTGGCGCCCATCATGCACTGCACGCGCTTGCCGGCCAGCGAGGCGCGGTTGTAGACGTGGGTGCCGACGCGGGTGGAACCAACGAACGACA
The DNA here is from genome assembly GCF_001676385.1 of Stenotrophomonas maltophilia. GTDB lineage: Bacteria > Pseudomonadota > Gammaproteobacteria > Xanthomonadales > Xanthomonadaceae > Stenotrophomonas > Stenotrophomonas maltophilia_J. Next base: position 140,188 of record NZ_LYVJ01000009.1, read on the forward strand.
CGGCCTTGATGTCCGGGTGGTCGCAGATCGCGTTGACCACCTCCTCACCACCGTGGACGACGTTCAGCACGCCCTTGGGAATGCCGGCTTCCAGCGCCAGTTCAACCAGGCGCATGGTGACCATCGGGTCCTGTTCGGACGGCTTGAGGATGAAGGTGTTGCCGGTGGCAATCGCCATCGGGAACATCCACAGCGGGATCATCGCCGGGAAGTTGAACGGGGTGATGCCAGCGCACACGCCCAGCGGCTGCATGATGGTGTAGGTGTCCACGCCATTGGCCACGTTGTTGGCCAGCTCGCCCAGCTGCAGGTTGCCGATGGCGGCGGCGTGCTCGACCACTTCCAGGCCGCGGAACACATCGCCTTCAGCGTCCGGCAGGGTCTTGCCCTGTTCGGCGGTGAGGATGTGGGCCAGCTCGCTCATGTGCTCGCGGATCAGCTGCTGGTACTTCAGGAAAATGCGCGCGCGGGTGCCGATCGGGGTCTTGCGCCAGGTCTTGAAGGCTTCCTTGGCGGCAGCGACGGCAGCGTCCACTTCGCTGGCGGTGGCGAACGGCACCTGGGCCAGCACGTCCTGGGTGGCCGGATTGATCACGTCCTGCCAGTGGGAGGTAGCCGATTCAACGAACTGGCCATCGATCAGCATGCGGATACGGGGCGCTGCAACAGTCATGACGACAATCCCACAGGGTGCGAAAGATGCTTGGCATTATTCACAGCATCCACCTCGCTTTCCGGGCTGAATCCGCTTAATCTGGCCAACACGCCAGACGATTCATGTTAATTCTGTGAATTATTCATCCACCCAGCGGCAACTTGGGCTGCGCCTGCTGCGGCTGCGCGAGCAGCGCGGGTACAGCCAGGTGGAGCTGGCACGGGCGCTGGGGCTGTCGGCCAGCTACCTGAACCAGATCGAGCGCAACAAGCGCCCGCTCACCCCGGCCGTGCAGAAGAAGCTGGGCGAGGTATTGGGCGATGTTTCCTCGCTGTTCGACGAGGATGAGCCCGCTGCCCTGCAGGAGGCGCTGGGCGAGACCCTGCGCGACCTGGGCCTGGCCGAGGTGAGCGCCACCGAGCTTCGTGCCCTGGCCGGCAACCTGCCGCAGGTCAGCCGCGCACTGCTGGACCTGCATCGCCGCCATCTGGCACTGCGCGAGCATGCCGCCGCGCTGGAATTCCAGCTGGGCGAGCCCGGCGCCGGCAGCACCCTGCCGGCCGGCGACCAGGTGCGCGACTTTTTCAACCGCATGCACAACCACATTCCCGAACTGGACGAATTGGCCGAACGCCTGTTCGCCGAGTGGGGGCTGTCGCCCGGGCACGTGGCGCCGCGGCTGCGCCAGTTGCTGGCCGACCGCCATGGCGTGCTGGTGGAAGTGGCCGTGCTGCAGGCTGGGCGCGAAAAGCGCCAGTACGATGCCGCTGCACGGCGGCTGTGGCTGCCGGACTACCTGGAGCCAGGCCAGCAGGCATTCCAGATGGCCGCCGAGCTGGCCCTGCACGGCTACCTGCCGCAGATCGATGCGGTGGTGGCACGTGCCGGCTTCACCGATGAGGCACGCATCGCACAGGCCCGCATCGGCCTGTCGAACTATTTCGCTGGCGCCCTGGTGATGCCGTACATGCGCTTCCTGCGTGCGGCCGAGGCCAGCAGCTACGACATCGAGCTGCTGGCGCACCAGTTCGGCGTGGGCTTCGAGGCGGTCTGCCATCGGCTGAGCACACTCGCGCGGCGCAGCGCGCCCGGCCTGCCGTTCTTCTTCATCCGCGTGGATCGCGCCGGCAATGTGTCCAAGCGCCATTCGGCAACCGATTTCCACTTCTCGCAGGTAGGTGGATCGTGCCCGCTGTGGATCGTCTACGAGGCCTTCAACCAGCCCGGGCGCATCCTTACCCAGACCGCACGCATGCCCGACGGCCGCCGTCATTTCTGGCTGGCGCGGCAGGTCAGCAGCGGGCCGGTGGGCCATGGCCAGCCGCGCAAGACCTTCGCGGTGGCACTGGGCTGTGACCTGCAGCATGCCGAACGTCTGGTGTATTCGCTGGGGCTGGATGTGCAGAGCCCGGGCAATTCGGTGTCGATCGGCCCGGGCTGCCGGGTGTGCCCGCGCGAGGACTGCATGCAGCGCGCGTTCGCGCAGTTGCCGGGGCGGTAGGGCGGGTTCGGCAGGGCTGCGCCCTGCACCTGCGGTAGTGCCGGCCGCTGGCCGGCAACCTCAAAAGCAACAGCGGGCTTTCCGTGGGATGGCGGGGTGGGTCCACGTCATGCGTGGATGCTCTTCGATGAATGTTCGAAATATTCGATTTCGATGGGGTCCCATCCACGCATGGCGTGGATCTACTACCGGGTCAGTAGATCGGCGTTACCTTCATCTGCGGCAGCGGTCGCGGTGCACCGTCGGTGAGGTCGGGGCCGAGGTCTTCCCAGGTACGTCCCTGCTCGACCATCAGTCCCCACAACTGCTGCGAGGCGAGCCGCTTGTCTTCCGAACTCAATTTGTACGAGGGCGGCGCCGGTTCACCGGTGGCGACCATTGCGTACGCCGCGCGGTACGCCAGCACCTGCTGCGCCGGGTCATCGGTACGCGCCACTTCCAGCACGTAGCGCTGGTAGGCCGAAGCCAGGTTGCGCCAGCGGATCCAGTAATGGTTCTCGAACGAGAACGCACAGAAGCGCGCGCCCGCCAGGCTGCCCTTGTCGGCGATGCGGGCCAGCACCTCCTGCGGCATGTCCAGGTTCATGCCTCCTTCGTCACCCTGCAGGCTCACGTGCACGATACGGTCGCGATAGCCCGGTGCGCGTGCCTGCAGCAGATCGCGCCAGTTCTGCATGGTGGCCACCACCGCGAACAGGAACCTGCCCAGTTCCCCCGCCGCCAGCGGCGCAGCGATGGACTGGTAATGGCGCTGCCAGCCATGGCGGTTCCCGGTGGGCAGGAACACCGCCTGCTCCAGCGCCTGGCGGCCCCGGCTGCTGTCGCCGGCATCCTCGACGTGCTGCGGATACACCAGGTTGATGGCGAAGGTCGGCCAGCGCGGCAGCGCCGCATCGAACAGGTGAATCGGGAAGTTGCTGGCGATGCCACCATCGGAGAACCAGCAGATGCGGAAGGCCGTGATCACCGGCCCGAAGGACTGGCCGGCATTGGTCAGGCCTTCCATGCTGTCGGCCACGTTGTGTTCGGCGTCGGCCTCCGCCACCGCCGGTGTGGGCTCCCAGCGGCGTTCCCGGCGCGAGGGTTCGTGCAGTGGCACCGCGCTGATCAGCAGCGGGAAGCTCAGGCTCATGCGCGTAGCGACCAGTACCGGCAGCTTCGGGCCCTGCGGCAGATGGTAGTAGCGGCGGCCCTCCACCTCCAGCGGAGGACCGGCCTGCTGCACCAGCCACTGCACCACGCAGTCGGGGAACAGTTGCTCGAACTCCTCGCGCAGGAACCAGAACTGCGCGCCGCCCAGCGGCAGCGTACGCGGCTCGTTGTGCGAAACGCAGGTGGTGATCATCTGCAGGCTGATCGCGTGCGGGCTGTGGGGCTCTCCCTCGTAACGCGGCGCATTGTGCAGGTCGGCGAAGGTCAACGGTGCGTCCAGTGGCTTCCCCGAGAGTTGCTGCAGGCAGGTGTGCAACCACTCGGTAAGGGCGGGCCTGCGCGCGTCGCGGCCGAGGCCGCTGCACAGGCCCAGCAGGTTGCGGCGCGCCACGCGCGCCACGCGCAACGCCGCACCCGCCACGCCGGCGCCGTAGGCGCACAAGAGCGACGGCAGCAACGTGGCAGCCACGCCACTCCAGCCGCCTCCCCACCCGCCCAGGCCCAGCAGCAGCAGCAACGACACCAGTACTTCCAGCGGTGCGATCTGGAACACCGCAACAGCCAGGCACAACAGCTTGCGTGGCAGGCCGGCCTTGCCGGTCAACACCACCAGCAGGCGATAAGCCGCGTGGGCTCCCCGCGCAGGCTGGAACAGGCTGTAGATGAAGCCCCGCCGCGACAGCTGCGCCGACACCGCCGACAGCCCGCCATAGCCGGCACCGTCGGGCAGCGGCTCGCCAGCCTGCTGGCGACGATCGCCGCAGGCTGCGGCCGCGGCCACCGCCGCAGCAATGGCACCCGCCGACGTCCCGCCGATGTTCTTGAACCGGTACTGCTGCGCCAGCGCCAGTACCGCATTGGGATACACGATGCCGCTGGTGATGCCTCCCTTCATGACCAGATCGCAGTATTTGTCTGCCACTGTCCTGCCCTCGCATGAGCTGCTGATCGGTGCAACGCCGCCGTTCTGTCTCTGTGCAGATGCGGAAGAGACGACACTCGCTGACGCTATAAGCTCAGTATGGCCGGAAGGCTTCTCATGAACTGAGAACACGGCCCGGGCTTGGCGCAGCATGCGGCAGGTCGGCACGCATTTGACGCTCAGCGTGGCACCGGCGTTCGCGCCAGCGCGTAGGACCGGCAGGGCCAGCCCCGGTCGCCCATCACTGCAACCGGCGGCACATTCCGGCGATGCACACGATGCCGGGCTTCGATTCTTCACCCGCGGCCCTTGACCCCCGCTGGCATTCGGCCTACCTTGTGCGGGCCGAAGGTATCCATCGCTTCATGCAGATGAAGGGATGGATTTAAACGGGAATCCGGTGAAGGCGCCCCCCAGGTGCCCATTCCGGAGCTGCCCCGCAGCGGTGAATGGAAACGAATCCTGCCAACAGCACTGGGCGCTCGCCTGGGAAGCGGCAGGGAGTAGGTGGGCCTTCCGGCCTGTGTCCATCAGCCCGAATACCGGCCCCGGCCGGGGGACACGTCCGTCCCCTGATTCGACCTGGACTCTCCGCGGGGAGGGCACCGGGGCCACTGCCGTCCTGCACCTGCAGGCCGCATGGCCGCGTGCGCCCTTTTCACGGCATCCGGTTCGCCCGCGGGGGCGAAGGTCGCTGGCAAGGCGTTCGTGGGCCGGCAGCGGCACGCGTCGCCCTGCGGTTCCTTCGTTCCTCAATGCCGACATGCAATGAGGACACGCTGCAATGACCACTGTTACCAACCTGGGCTTTCCCCGCATCGGCGCCAAGCGCGAACTGAAGCGGGCGCTCGAACGCCACTGGGCCGGCGAAGACGATGCCGCCACTCTGCTGGCCACCGCCGCAGGGTTGCGCGCCCGGCACTGGCAGCTGCAGATCGAGGCCGGGGTGGATGTACCGCCGAGCAACGATTTCAGCCTGTACGACCAGGTGCTGGACACCGCCTGGCTGTTCGATGCCATTCCCGAGCGTTACCGCGCGCTGGCGGCACGCGATCCGCTGGCCGCCTACTTCGCCGCCGCCCGTGGCCTGCAGCGCGATGGCATCGACCTGCGCGCGCTGGAGATGACCAAATGGTTCGACACCAACTACCACTACCTGGTACCGGAACTTCATGCCGGGCAGGCCTTCGCACTGCGCGGCGGCAAGCCGCTGGCCGAGTTCAACGAGGCCAGGGCGCTGGGCATCCACACCCGCCCGGTACTGTTGGGCCCGGTCAGTTTCCTGCTGCTGTCCAAGACCACGGATGGCAGCGCCGCGCTGGACCTGCTCGACGCACTGCTGCCGGCCTATGCCGAGCTGCTCGGCAAGCTGGAGGAGGCCGGCGCCGACTGGGTGCAGCTGGATGAACCAGTGCTGGTGCAGGACCTTGATGCCGAAGCGCGGGCGGCCTTCGAGCGCGCCTATGCCGTGCTGGACACGGCCAGGCGCCCGAAGCTGCTGGTCGCTACCTACTTCGGCGCCCTGGAGGACAATCTCGCACTGGCTGCCGGCCTGCCGGTGGAGGGCCTGCACGTGGACCTGGTACGCGCGCCGGAGCAGCTGGATGCGCTGCTGAAGGCCCTGCCCCCGGAGCGCGTGCTCTCGGCCGGCCTGGTCAACGGCCGCAACATCTGGCGCACGCACCTGGACAACGCGCTTGTCCTGGCCCGTTTCGCACAGGTGAGCCGGGGTGCCGACAAGCTGTGGCTGGCGCCGTCATGCTCGCTGCTGCATGCCCCGGTGGACCTTTCGCTGGAGAAGAAGCTTGATGACGAGCTGAAGGGCTGGCTGGCATTCTCCAGGCAGAAGCTGCAGGAACTGCGCCTGCTCGCCGATGCACTGGATGGAAAGGCCGGGGCTGAAACGGGGCTGGCAGCCAACCGTGCCGCGCTGGACGGCCGGCGCCGCTCGCCGCGCGTGCATGACCCGGCCGTGGCCGCGCGCCTGGATGCACTGACTGCGGCCGATGCGCAGCGCCACAGTCCTTACCCGGAACGACGTGCAGTGCAGCACGCCGCACTGCAGCTGTCGCTGCTGCCGACCACGACGATTGGCTCCTTCCCGCAGACACTGGAGGTCCGCGAGGCACGTGCGAAACACAGGTCCGGCAAGCTCGGCCTGGACGAGTACGAGGCATTCCTGCAGCAGCAGACCGCGCACGCGGTGCGCGTGCAGGAAGAACTCGGCCTCGACGTGCTGGTGCACGGTGAATTCGAGCGCAATGACATGGTCGAGTACTTCGGCGAGCAGCTGGAAGGCTTTGCCTTCACCAGCAATGGCTGGGTGCAGAGCTACGGCTCGCGCTGCGTGAAGCCACCATTGATCTTCGGCGATGTCAGCCGCCCCCGGCCGATGACGGTGCGCTGGTCCAGCTACGCGCAGTCGCTTACCCGCAAGCCGATGAAGGGCATGCTGACCGGCCCGGTGACCGTGCTGCAGTGGTCGTTCGTGCGCGACGACCAGGAGCGCGATGTCACCTGCCGGCAGATCGCGTTGGCACTGCGCGATGAAGTGCACGACCTGGAGGCAGCCGGCATTGGCGTGATCCAGGTGGACGAACCGGCCATTCGCGAAGGCCTGCCGCTGCGCCGGGCGCAGTGGCGCAGCTACCTGGACTGGGCAGTGGAATCGTTCCGCATCAGTACCAGCGGCGTGCGCGATGCGACCCAGATCCACACCCATATGTGCTACTCCGAGTTCAACGACATCATCCATTCCGTGGCGGCGATGGATGCCGACGTGATCTCGATCGAGACCTCCCGCTCGCGCATGGAACTGCTCGATGCCTTCGTGAAGTTCAACTATCCCAACGAGATCGGCCCGGGCGTGTATGACATCCACTCGCCGCGCGTACCGGACACGGCCGAGATGGTGGACCTCCTGCGCAAGGCGCTGGCCGTGCTGCAACCCGGGCAGTTGTGGGTGAACCCGGACTGCGGCCTGAAAACCCGCGGCTGGCCGGAAACCCGGGCCGCACTGCAGGCCCTGGTGGCAGCCGCTGCGCAGCTGCGTGCCGAACATGAAGACGCCCACGTGGCCTGACTGTTTCCTCTCCAACCCGATGCACGGGCCGCCGCCGTCGCCGGCGGTCCGTGCGGTACCTGATGATGACCCAGTTCCAACGTCCCCTCCTGTCCCTGCCGGCCGATGGCAAGCGCCTGCTGCTGCATTCGTGCTGCGCGCCGTGTTCCGGCGAGGTGATGGAAGCAATCACCGCCTCCGGAATCGACTACGCAATCTTCTTCTACAACCCCAACATCCACCCGGTAAAGGAGTACGAGCTGCGCAAGCAGGAGAACATCCGCTTCGCCGAGCAGCACAACATCCCATTCATCGACTGCGACTATGACACCGACAACTGGTTCAGCCGTGCCCGTGGCATGGAGAACGAACCCGAGCGGGGCATCCGCTGCACGATGTGCTTCGATATGCGTTTCGAGCGTACCGCGCTGTACGCGCACGAGAACGGCTATGACACCATCAGTTCGTCGCTGGGCATCTCGCGCTGGAAGAACATGGCGCAGATCAACGCGTGCGGCATCCGTGCCGCCTCACGCTATGACGGCCTGCAGTACTGGGACTACAACTGGCGCAAGGGCGGCGGTGCCAGCCGCATGATCGAGATCAGCAAGCGCGAGCAGTTCTACCAGCAGGAATACTGCGGCTGCGTGTACTCGCTGCGCGATGCCAACCGCCATCGCCGCGAGAACGGCCGCGAGCGGATCCGGATCGGCCTGCTGTACTACGGGCAGGACGCTGGGACGCCGCAGGATGATTGACGTGTGACCATGGGGCGGCCACGCTGGTCGCCCCTTCCGTTGTGCCGGACCTGCGATGACCGCCCTGCCCGCCGATGTCGCCCTGCTGGTGATCGACCTGCAACCGGACTTCATGCCCGGTGGCGCCCTGGCCTGCGACCAGGGCGATGCGCTGGTGGCCCCGATGGCAGCGCTGCTGGCCCAGCGACGCTACTGCACGGTCGTGGCCACGCAGGACTGGCATCCGGCCGACCACGCATCATTTGCCAGCCAGCATCCCGGCAAGCGTCCGTTCGAGACCATCCTGCTGCACGCGCAACCGCAGACCCTGTGGCCGGACCATTGCGTGCAGGGCAGCGCCGGTGCCGGCCTGCACCCGGGCGTGGACTGGACCGTGGCCGACCTGATCCTGCGCAAGGGCACGCGCCCGCAAGTGGATTCGTACAGTGCCTTCCGCGAGAACCATGGCCCCGACGGCGAGCGCCCGGCCACCGGCCTGGCCGGCTGGCTGCATGAGCGCCGCATCCGCGAAGTACACGTGTGCGGCCTCGCCCGCGACTACTGCGTGCTGTGGAGTGCCCAGGATGCTGCCAAGGCCGGCTTCCGGGTGAAGTTCCTGTGGGACCTGACCCGGCCGGTAACCGAAGCCAACGACGCGATGGTGCGTGAGGCGCTGGGCAAGGCCGGGATCGCAATCATCTGAGTTGCCCTGTAGAGCCGGGCCATGCTCGGCTCATCCGCGAGGCACACGGCATTGGACCGAAGAGCAGCCGAGCATGGCTCGGCTCTACAGAACGTCGCCTAGCGGAACACGACTGTGCGGTGCCCGTTGAGCAGGATGCGGTGCTCGACATGGCGACGCACCGCGCGCGCCAGTACCAGCGACTCGGTGTCGCTGCCCAGCCGCACCAGCTCGCGCGGTGTCATCGCGTGGTCCACGCGGGCCACGTCCTGTTCGATGATCGGGCCTTCGTCCAGGTCCTCGGTAACGTAGTGCGCGGTGGCGCCAATGATCTTGACTCCGCGCGCGTGCGCCTGGTGGTACGGCTGCGCGCCCTTGAAGCTGGGCAGGAAGCTGTGGTGGATGTTGATCGCGCGGCCGGCCAGCGCGCGGCACAGCGCCGGCGACAGGATCTGCATGTAACGGGCCAGCACCACCAGGTCGATGCGCTCGCGCTCGACCAGGTCGATGATCTGTTGTTCCTGGACCGCCCGCGTCTCCGCTGTCACCGGCAGGTGGTGGAACGGTACCTGGTAGGACGCAGCCAGCGGCGCGAAGTCGGCATGGTTGGAAGCGACCGCAGCGATATCCACCTTCAGCTGCCCGCTGTGGGTGCGGAACAGCAGGTCGTTGAGGCAATGCCCCTGCTTGCTGACCAGCACCAGCAGGCGCGCGCGGCGGCGGCCATCGTGCAGCTGCCAGTCCATGCCGAAACCTTCGGCGAGCGTGGCCATCGCGGCGTGCACGGTCTCCAGCGGAAGGCTGGCGTCACGGTCGAAATGCACGCGCAGGAAGAAGCGGCCGCTTTCCTCGTCGCCGAACTGCTGGGCGTCGAGGATGTTGCAGCCATGGTCGAACAGCAGGCCGGACACGCGGTAGACGATACCGGTACGGTCGGGGCAGGACAGGGTAAGGATGGAATCGGGGCGCATCGCGCGAGTGTAAGGCAGCGGGCGGCAGGCCTGCATGGGTCGGCTGCTCATCGATGCAGGCGCGCCGCCACCTCAGGATCGGAACCGGCGCCCGGTCGTGCGGACTGGCGCCGGCCGGGCCTGCACCTCAGCGCGCCTTGAACACGCCGCGCGCCTGGCGCGGTTCACAGCGCAGGTACTGCGGTGCCGGTACCACGCTGTCACCCAATGCGGCGGCGGCATGCCACGGCCACCGCGGGTCGTAGAGGATGCCGCGCGCGAGCGCTACCGCATCGGCATGGCGGTGGCGCAGGATGGACTCGGCCTGCTCGGGTTCGGTGATCATGCCCACGGCGATGACCGGCATGCGCACCTTGGCCTTGATCGCCGCGGCGAACGGTACCTGGTAGCCCGGGCCCACACTGATTTTCTGCTTCTCGTCCAGGCCGCCGCTGGAGACATGCAGGAAGTCGCAGCCGCGGGCCTCCAGCACCTGTGCCAGCGCTTCGCTCTGCACCACGTCCCAGCCGCCGTCGACCCAATCGCTGGCGGAAATGCGCACGCCCACCGCGACCTTGGCCGAAACCGCCGCGCGCACCGCATCGAACACCTCCACCAGCAGCCGCAGGCGGTTTGGCAGCGAACCGCCGTAGCCATCGCTGCGGCGGTTGCTCAGCGGCGACAGGAACTGGTGCAGCAGGTAGCCGTGCGCGGCATGCAGTTCGATCAGCTCGAAGCCCAGTCGCTCGGCACGCACGGCGCTGGCAGCAAAAGCAGCAATGATCCCGGCGATACCCGCCTCGTCCAGTTGCTGCGGTGCCGGATCGACGGCACGGAACGGCAGGGGCGAGGGCGCCACCGTCGTCCAGCCACGCGGATCATCGGCCGACAGCTGGCCACCACCGTCCCACGGACGCTGCACCGAGGCCTTGCGCCCGGCATGGCCCAGCTGGATGCCCAGCGGCATCGGCGACCAGCGACGGATGCTGGCCAGCACCTGGGCCAGCGCGGCCTCGGTGCCGTCGTCCCACAGGCCGAGGTCCGCCCAGCTGATTCGACCGCGGGGTTCGACCGCAGTCGCTTCCAGGATCATCAGGCCGGCGCCGGACTGCGCCAGGTTGCCCAGGTGCATGGCGTGCCAGTCGCTGGCACGGCCATCTTCGGCGGAGTACTGGCACATCGGCGCGATGACGATGCGGTTGGACAGGGTCAGGGGGCCGAACGAGATCGGCGAAAACAGCTGGCTCAAGACGGTGGTGAACGACGTAGGGGGATGCGTATTGCACCGCTGCGCGGCTCCCGGATCAACCATCTGGATGGATCGCTGTTTCGCAGCCGATCATGCAGCCGAGCGCCGAACAGCCCCTTGTAGAGCCGAGCCCACGCTCGGCTCAGCCCGCCACCCACCCGGCCAACGCCTCGGCGCAGTCCCGCTCATCCTTGAACACCAGCAGGTCGTCGGCGCGGGTGCGGCCGCGGTTGAGTGCCGCCACCGGCAACCCGGCCCTGGACGCGGCCTGCACGAAGCGGAAGCCGGAATAGACCATCAATGAAGAGCCGACCACCAGTACGGCATCGGCCTGTTGCAGGTGCTCATGCACCGCCGCCACCCGTTCACGTGGCACGTTTTCGCCAAAGAACACCACGTCCGGCTTCAGCAGGCCGCCGCAGGAAGGGCAATCGGGCACCACGAAGCGCGAGAAATCGGTCTCCAGGTCGGCATCACCGTCCGGGGCGATGCCGGCCTCCAGCGCGTCCCAGCCGGGGTTCGCATCCAGCAACCGCTGCTGGAACTCCTCGCGCCCACTGCGGCGTTCGCAGCCCATGCAGCGCACGAGATCCAGGCGGCCATGCAGGTCGATCACGTTGTGGCTGCCAGCGCGCTGGTGCAGGCCGTCCACATTCTGGGTCAGCAGCAGCTGCAGTTTCCCGCGGCTTTCCAGCGTGGCCAGGGCCTGGTGGGTCGCGTTGGGGCGAGCCCGGCCGAAGCGCGGCCAGCCCACCAGGCTGCGCGCCCAGTAACGCTGGCGGGTAGCCGCTTCACCCATGAACGCCTGGTAGGTCACCGGCGGCGTGCGCTTCCACTGGCCGTTGGCATCACGGTAGTCGGGAATGCCAGAAGCGGTGCTGCAACCGGCGCCGGTCAGCACGAACAGGCGCCGGGCGCGGTCGATGAAGTCGGTCAGCGGCAGGGTCATGGCGCCCAGATGGGGACGCCGGGGCGCCCCCGCAAGCCGGCATCAGGCCGCCGGCAGCGGCGGTACCGCGATCGGGTGGCCTTCCTCGTCCAGCGCGATCATCACGAAGTGGCCGCGGGTGCACAGCTTGCGCTCGCCACTGTGCAGGTCTTCGGCGATCAGCTCCACCTCGACCTTCATCGAGCTGCGGCCGACCTCGACGATGCGACCGATGGTTTCCACCATCTGGCCGATACGGATCGGCAGCTTGAAGTCGACCTGGTCGCTGCGGGCGGTGACCACGGTACGGCGCGAATAGCGCGCGGCGGCCAGGAACGCGGCCTTGTCCATCCATGCCAGCGCCTGGCCGCCAAACAGAGTGCCGAGGTGGTTGGTGTGGTTGGGAAAGACGATTTCGGCCATGCGCACTTCGGTGGGCGGCACGGTCTCGGGGGTCGGGGTCATGGCAGGGCTCGCGGTGGGGTCCGGCAATTTTAAGCCACGCCCCCGTGCAGGCGACGCTACGCTGCACGGGGGCACCACCCGCGCAACGGCGACGGCCCCGTGCAGGCGCCGTCGCGGGTGCTCGGCTAGGCTGTGCCCGGCCCCGGGTCAGCGTGAGGAGCCGGAAGCGTTGGACCGGCCGGCAGCAGAGCAACAAAAAACCCCGGCGTCGGCCGGGGTTTCTCGTTCCGACAGACCTGACCGGTTCGATCAGAAATTCATGTCGAAGGCCACTTCGCCCTGCACGCCGACCTGGTAGGCCGAGACGCGGCGTTCGAAGAAGTTGGTCAACTCCTGCACGTCCTGCAGTTCCATGAACGGCAGCGGATTGCGCACGTTGTACTTCTTTTCCATGCCCAGCTTGGCGAAGTGCTGGTCGGCGCAGTGCTGCAGGTACTGGCGCATGTCGCGGGTGGAGATGCCCGCCACGCCGCCGGACAGCACGTCCTCGGCAAACTGCAGCTCGCACTCGATCGCTTCTTCCAGCATCTGGTAGACCTGCTGCTTCAGTTCATCGTCGAACAGGTCGGGCTCTTCCTCGCGCACGGTACGCACGGCTTCGAAAGCGAACTCCATATGGCAGCTCTCGTCGCGGAACACCCAGTTGGTGCCCGAGGCCAGGCCCGGCAGCAGGCCGCGCGACCGGAAGTAGTACACGTAGGCGAACGCGGCAAAGAAGAACAGGCCTTCGATGCAGGCGGCAAAGCAGATCTGGTTCAGCAGGAACTGGCGGCGCTGCTCGCGGGTTTCGATGCGGCGCAGGTCCTGGATCGAGTCGATCCACTTGAAGCAGAAGTCGGCCTTCTTCTTGATCGAGTCGATGTTCTCCACCGCCGAGAACGCCTTGGCACGCTCTTCCGGATCCGGCAGGTAGTTATCGAGCAGGGTCAGGTAGAACTGCACGTGCAGTGCTTCCTCGTACAGCTGGCGCGACAGGTACATGCGCGCTTCGGGCGCATTGAGATGCTGGTAAAGGTTCAGCACCAGGTTGTTGGACACGATCGAATCACCGGTGGCGAAGAACGCGACCAGGCGATGGATCAGGTGGCGGTCGGCCGGCGACATCTTGCTGTGCAGATCAGTGATGTCGATCTGGAAATTGATCTCTTCCACCGTCCAGGTGTTCTTGATCGCATTCCGGTACATGTCATAGAACTGCGGGTAGCGCATCGGGCGCAGGGTCAGTTCGAAACCGGGATCGAGCAGCATCTGCTTGGGCTTGTCGGCCATGGGTGTTTCCTTGTCTTCTCGGGTCAAAACGCCGGGCGTGGCCCGGCGCTACCTTGGTGTTTCCGTGCTGCAGCCGAGCATGGCTCGGCTCTACAGGCGCGAGGTGCTCGAGTGCCGACCAACGGTCGGCACCCACCGCGCGGTGTGTTACTGGCAGGCCTCGCAGGCTTCCGGGTTTTCCAGCGAGCAGGCCACGGCTTCGGCCGGGGTGTAGCTGCTGACCGTGGTCTTGGCGATCTTGGTGGCCGGGCGCGAACGCAGGTAGTAGGTGGTCTTGATGCCCTGCTTCCACGCGTACATGTACATGGAGGACATCGCGCCGATGTTCGGGCTTTCCATGAACAGGTTGAGCGAGGCCGACTGGTCGATGAACGCGCCACGCTCGGCAGCCATGTCGATCAGCGAACGCATCGGCAGTTCCCACGCGGTGCGGTAGACCTCGCGCAGCGCTTCCGGAATCTGGGTGACGCCCTGGATGGAGCCCTCGGCCAGCTTGATGGCATCGCGCATTTCCGGGGTCCACAGGCCCAGCTTCTTCAGCTCGTTGACCAGGTAACGGTTGACCTGCAGGAAGTCACCGGACAGGGTCTCGCGCTTGAACAGGTTGGACACCTGCGGCTCGACGCACTCGTAGCAGCCGGCGATCGAGGCGATGGTCGCGGTCGGGGCGATCGCGATCATCAGCGAGTTGCGCAGGCCGTGCTCCTTGATGCGGGCCCGCAGGGCATCCCAGCGCGCGGTATCTTCCGGCACCACGTTCCAGGCATCGAACTGCAGCTCGCCGCTGGCAGCACGGGTGTCGTTGAACGACGGGTGCTTGCCGCGCTCCTGGGCCAGCTCGCAGGAGGTTTCCAGCGCGTGGAAATAGATCGTCTCGGCGATCTTCTTCGACAGCGCGCGGGCTTCGGCGCTGTCGAACGGCAGGCGCTTGCGGAAGAACACGTCCTGCAGGCCCATGCAGCCCAGGCCGACCGGACGCCAGCGCAGGTTGGCGCGGCGCGCGGTTTCGATCGGGTAGAAGTTCAGGTCGATGACGCGGTCGAGCTGGCGCACGGCCAGGCGCACGGTCTCGGCCAGCTTCTCGTAGTCGAACTCGTTGTGCTCGTCGAAGTGGTTGCCGAGGTTGATCGAACCCAGGTTGCACACCGCGGTTTCATCGTTGGAAGTGACTTCCAGGATCTCGGTGCACAGGTTGGACAGGTGGATCACGTTGCCCGGGCGCAGGGTCTGGTTGCTGGCGCGGTTGCACTTGTCCTTGAAGGTCATCCAGCCGTTGCCGGTCTCGGCCAGCGTGCGCATCATGCGGGCATACAGCTTGCGCGCGGAGATGGTGCGGCTGGCCTTGCCCTGGGCTTCGGCCTGCAGGTAGGCGGCCTCGAAGGCTTCACCGTACAGGTCGGTGAATTCCGGCACCACGCGCGGATCGAACAGCGACCATTCCTGGTCGGCCTCGACACGCTTCATGAACAGGTCCGGCACCCAGTTGGCCAGGTTCAGGTTGTGGGTACGGCGCGCTTCGTCACCGGTGTTGTCGCGCAGCTCGAGGAAGTCCTCGATGTCGGCGTGCCAGGTTTCCAGGTACACGCAGGCCGCGCCCTTGCGCTTGCCGCCCTGGTTCACCGCCGCCACCGACGAATCCATGGTCTTCAGCCACGGCACGATGCCGTTGGAGTGCCCGTTGGTCGACTTGATCAGCGAACCACGCGAACGCACGCGGGTGTAGCTGACGCCGATGCCGCCGGAGAACTTCGACAGCTGGGCGATGTCACCATATTTGGCGTAGATCGATTCCAGCGAATCCTGCGGCGAATCCAGCAGGAAGCATGAGGACAGCTGCTCGTGGGTGGTGCCGGAATTGAACAGGGTCGGGCTGGACGGCAGGTAGTCCAGGTTGCCCATGCGCTTGTACAGCGCCAGGGTCTCGGGCACGTCCTCGCTCAGCGCGCTGGCAATGCGCAGGAAGAACTGCTGCGGGGTCTCGATCACCTTGCGGGTGTGCGGGTGGCGCAGCAGGTACCGGTCGTACAGGGTACGCAGGCCGAAGTAATCGAAGTTCAGGTCCAGTGCGCCGTCGATGGCATCGTTGAGCTTGCGCGCGTTGGTCTGCACGAAGTTCAGCAGGCGGTCGTTGATCAGGCCGACTTCATGGCCACGGCTCACCGACTGCGAGAATGCGTAGATTTCCTGGCCCGAGACTTCCTTGGCGATGTAGTTGGCCAGCAGGCGCGCAGCGAGGCGGCCGTACTCGGGCTCTTCACCGATCAGCAGCGCGGCGGTGCGGATGGACAGTTCGTCCAGCTCGCGGGTGGTGGCGCCGTTGTACAGGCCAGAGATGGTGCGGGTGGCCACGCGCATCGGATCGACGGCGTGCAGGCCTTCGGAGGAACGCTGCACCGCACGCACGATCTTGTTCAGATCCACCAGCTCGGTCGTGCCGTTGCGCTTGGTCACGCTCATCGCGTTGGCCGTCGGCGGCGACGTCAACAGGAACTCGCTTTCCTTCTCGATGGTAGCGCTGGATTCGGTGGTCACGGCGTATGTCCTCTTGGCGTGATTGGGGTGCTCGATGCATCGGGGTGACGCAACCCGGGACATGACGGCCCAGGATGGCAGGAAGGCGTCGCAGGGACTGAGACCCTGCGCCTGCCACTGCCGTTGACGATCACGAAGGGCTGTCCCCGTGGACCCCCAGGCTTGGGGTCGTTGCGACCGACAGCCACAAGATAGTGGGGGTAACAGGGCCCGTCAACGCCAAATATAGTGAAATTCGGCAATCCCTTGCGCCGCAAGGATCGTGCCATCAGCGCCCGGATCAGACGCTTCGGACCTGCCGGAACGGGCTGCGCAGTCAAGCCCGGAAAGCGTCATCGCGGCGGTACAACGCACCGCGGAAATGGAACAATGACAGCTTCACATGACAGTGATGAAGCTGGCCAGGGACAACCCTGTGGATAGGTGGTGGGCAGCCGGTGGGGATCCGGTGGACGGGCGACCCCGGCCGGCTCATGTAGAGCCGAGCCTGCGCTCGGCTGCCTTCCGGCGAACCCTGCGGAAGCAGCCGAGCATGGGCTCGGCTCTACAGGAATCACCTTCACGCCCGGTGCGGGGTGCCCAGGTATTCGGCGCTCTGCATTTCGATCAGGCGCGAGGCGGTGCGCTCGAATGCGCCCTGCAGGCGCTGGCCGGTGTACAGCTCGATCGGCGAGGTGCTGGCCGTGCAGACCAGGTTGACGTGGCGGTCGTACAGCTCGTCGATCAGGTTGACGAAGCGGCGGGCCGCATCCTCGTTCAGCCGGTCGAAAGCCGGGATGCCGCCCAGCAGCACCGTATTGAATTCGTGCGCGATCTCGATGTAGTCCGACGGCCCGCGTGGACCTTCGCACAGCGCGGCGAAATCAAACCAGGCGATGCTCTTGCCACGGCCCCGGACCGGGATCTTGCGGGCCTCGATCTCGATGTTGCCGGCCTTGGCCGGCTGGCCGCCACTCAGCTCACTCCAGCGCATGGCCAGCCAGTCGTCGCTGTCGGCGGCCAACGGCGCGCGGTACACCGGCGAGCGGGTCAGCGCGCGCATCCGGTAATCCTCGGTGCCCTCGGCGTACAGCTCGACGCAGAAGCGCTGCAGCAGGCCGATGGCCGGCAGGAAGCTCTCGCGCTGCAGGCCGTTGAGGTACAGATTCTCCACCGCGGTGTTGGAGGTGGTGACCAGGGTCACGCCTTCAGCAAACAGGCGCTCCAGCAACCGTGCCAGCAGCATCGCATCACCGATGTCGGTGACGAAGAACTCGTCCAGCACCAGTACGCGCAGGTTGCTGCGCCATTCCTGGGCGATCTTCGCCAGCGGGTCGCTCTGGCCCTGGTGCTCGCGCAGGCGTTCATGGACGCTGCGCATGAAGCGGTGGAAGTGCGTGCGGTACTTCTGCTTGATCGGCAGGCCGTCATAGAACAGGTCGACCAGGAAGGTCTTGCCGCGGCCGACGCCGCCCCAGAAGTACAGGCCCTTGACCGGCTCGGGCTTCTTCCAGAACGAGGACAGGCGGTCCAGCCAGCCGTCCTCGGCACTGTCCAGCAGGCCCAGGTGGATGCGGTCCAGTTCGGCCAGCGCCGCATGCTGGGCCGGATCGTTCTGCCAGTCGCCACGCGCGACCCCTTCCGCATACCGCTGCGACGGGGTCAACTCGGTTGCACTCATGCCGCTGCGCCCAGCCAGTGTTTGACGCCGTGGGTCAGCGCGCCGCGCAGGTCGATCAGCTTGCGATGGAAGAAGTGGCTGGTCTCCGGCATGCGCACCAGCTCATGCGGGAAATCCAGCGTGTCCAGCCACTGGTAGACGGCCTGCGGGTCGACGATCTCGTCCTGCTCGCCCTGGATCACCAGCCAGCGCGCCGGCGGAACGATGCCATCGAAATCCCAGCGGCCGGCCGGTGGCGCGATCGAGATCAACGCTTCGGGCTGGAGCTCGGCGGCCGCCTTCAGCGATACGAACGAACCGAAGCTGAAACCGGCCAGCCACAGGCGGTCGTCGGGGCGCTGGCTGCGCACCCAGGCGGCGACGGCCTTCAGGTCATCCTGCTCACCCACGCCGTGGTCGAACTCACCGGCCGAGGCGCCGACGCTGCGGAAGTTGAAGCGCACCGTGGTGATGCCCAGCTCGCGCAGGGTGGTGGCGGTCATGGTGACCACCTTGTTGTGCAGGGTGCCGCCTTCGGTGGACAGCGGATGGCAGACGATGGCCACGATCGGCTGCACCGGCACATCGGCCTTGGGCAGGTCGACGACCACTTCCAGCGGGCCGGCCGGGCCGTCCAGCATCAGGCATGCAGTTTCGCCAGCGGCGACAGGGAACGAGGGCTTGTGCATGGCACCATGATACCGTCCCCCGCCCCTGCCCTGTGCCCGCCCCATGCTCTACCTGTCTTTGGCCGTGATCTGCAGCGTGCTGGTTTCGGTGTTGTTGAAGGTGGCCGGACGCCGCCAGCTGGACGTCGCGCAGATGGTCACCTGGAACTATCTGGTGGCGGCAACGCTGACGGCCGCGGTGCTGCGGCCGCCGCTGGATGCACTGCGCGCACCGCACGCGCCGTGGCTGCCATTGCTGGCGCTGGCGGTGGTGCTGCCCTCGATCTTCCTGGTCCTGGGCCGCGCGGTGGCGGTGGCCGGCATCGTCCGCAGCGACGTGGCACAGCGGTTGTCGCTGCTGCTGTCGCTGGCGGCGGCCTTTCTGTTCTTCGGCCAGACCGCCACACCGTGGAAGCTGGCCGGGCTCGGCCTGGGCCTGCTGGCGATGGTGGCCATCAGCCTGCGCCCGCGCGGCCCGGCGGTGACGTCCTCGCCCGGTGGTTGGGGCTGGCTGCTGGGCGTATGGGCCGGCTTCGCGGTGGTGGACGTGCTGCTCAAGCAGGTGGCGCTGTCCGGCACGCCGTCGATGGCGGCGGTGCTGGCCAGCTTCAGCGTGGCCTTCGTGCTGATGCTGGCGCTGCAGCTGTGGCGGCACTTCAGCGGTCGCAGCCGGCTGGCCTGGCGCAACCTCGGCGCCGGTGCGCTGCTGGGCCTGCTCAACGGCGGCAACATCCTCTTTTATGTGCACGCGCACCAGGCGATGCCGGACAGCCCGGCCACTGTGTTCGCCGGGATGAACATCGGCGTGGTGGTGCTGGGTGCGCTGGTGGGCGTGTTCGCCTTCGGCGAAGCCACCACGAAATGGAACCGCGCCGGCCTGGCGCTGGCGGTGCTGGCGATCGGCTTGATCGCCTGGGGGTGAGCGATACCCGGGGTCGGATCCCATTCCCACGGAATGGGCTCTGACCCAAGGCATCGCGGGGTCTGAGGCGTAGGGGTCAGAGCCCATTCCGTGGGAATGGGATCCGACCCCGGCCTGGCGCGTTACTTGTCGAAACCCAGCAGCAGCGGGTCGTGGTCGGAGCTGCGCCACGGGCCCTGCACGTTGCGGCCCTGGTAGCCGCTGGCGTCCTGTTCGTCGGCGTTGCTGTGCCACTCTGCGGCACCGCGCAGGCGCTTGGCCATGCCCGGGCTCAGCAGCGCGTGATCGAGGCGCCCGGTGTAGCCGTTGTAGACGTAACTGTAGGGATGCCCGACCTTGGCGACCTTGAACGCATCCTGCCAGCCCAGGTCATGCAGGGTGCGGATCGGGTCTTCCATGGCGTAGGCATTGAAATCACCGAGCAGCACCGCGTCCTTTGCACCGGTACCGGTCGGGTCGGTCTGCAGCCAGGCGTGCAGCTGCTGCGCCGAGGCCACGCGGGTGACGTTCCAGCAGCCCTGGTTGTCATTGTGGTCGGCATCGGCGCCGCTCGCGTCGCGGCAGCCTTTCGACTTGAAGTGGTTGGCGACCACCACGAATGGCGCGCCCTGCTTGCCCTGGAAGGCCTGTGCCAACGGGACGCGGCTGTGTTCGACGAACGGGCCGCCGGTCAGCGTGGCCGGCGTGCCGACCGGCTGCAGGCGCGAGCTGCGGTAGATGATCCCGACCCGGATCGGGTTGTCGCCAGGACCCTTGCCTGCGTCGACGAAGCGCCAGTCCCCCTGCGCACCACGGTCGCGGTTGAGGGCATCGACCAGTTCGGCGATGGCCGACTGCGGGCCGTAGCCGTCGTTCTCCAGTTCCATCAGCGCCGCGACATCGGCGCCGAGCGCGTTGACCGTGGCGACCAGCTTGGCCACCTGCGCTTGGTGCTCGTCCAGCGTGCGCGCACCACGCAGGGTGGGGAAGCCACCGCCCTGGCCGTCGCCATTGAAGAAGTTCTCCAGGTTGAAGGCGGCCACATGCAGGCTGCCCGGCACCGTCGGCACCGCGGGACGCTTCAGCTCCGGCAGCTTCAGCACGCCTTCGACCTGCAGGCGTGGGCGGCCCTGTGCGTCCACGCGCACGATGCCCTCCACGTTGCGCAGCTGCATGCCGGTGCGCAGCACCGGGTTGCCCGGCAGGTAGGCGACGCTGCCCCGGTCGCGGGCATCACTGCCATCTTCCAGCACCAGGCGGCGGCGCTGGTTGTCGGCCATCACCTGTGCGTAGCCGGCAGTGCCCGGCGCGGCCACTTCGGTCGGCTGCCAGAGGCGGCCGCCGAAGGCCGCGGTGAGCTGGCCGAAATGCTCCAGGCCATCGCTACCGGCCAGGGTCAGCGGTGCGGCGATGCGCACGCGCTGGCCATCCAGCGCGCGCCAGTCGGCCGGCGCGGCGGTCAGCACCTCGGGGGCGCTGCTGCGCGCGGCGGGGGGCGTCGCGACCGGCGTGGCCTGCGGCTGGGCCTGGGCGAAGGCGCTGGCCGGTAGCAACAGGGTCAGGGCAAGGGCGAGGGAACGGCGGCGCATCGACGGGCGATTCCTGGGAGAGGGCGCACAGACTAACCCTGAAATGCGGAGATCCGCCTGCGCGGCGGGGGCACAGGGGCAATCAGGCCTCGGTGGGCAAAGCTTAGTAGGTGGTAGAGCCGAGCCCACGCTCGGCTGCGCCTGGCCACACCGTGCGCAGAGCAGCCGAGCGTGGGCTCGGCTCTACAGGAAGCGGCGCGTTGCGGCGGCTATTTCAGGTTGCCCAGCATCCAGTCCACGGTGGCGTGGATCTGCTCCTCGGTCAGTGCCGCGTTACCGCCCTTGGGTGGCATGATGCCGCCATCCGGGCCGGTGTAGCCCTCGATGGCGTGCTTGTAGAGGGTGTCCTTGCCCTGTGCGATGCGCTTGTCCCAGTGCGAATGGTCCAGCGTCGGTGCCATGCCCACTCCGGTGGTATGGCAGGCGGTGCACAGGTTGTCGAAGATGACCTTACCGTCCTTGGTGCCGCCGTAGGCCACCTGCGAGGCGGCCTTGGCCAGTGCGGCAGCCTTGGCTGCGGCCTGCGCGGCGGCGCCGGTGCTGCCGGCATAGACCGCACCGGTGGGCGAGATGCGCTGTTCGGTGCGCTTGGCCGCAGTGGGCGAGACCTCGGGCGGAATCCGGGTGTGGAGGTAGGCGGCAAGGAGGATGAGGCCGAGGGTGATGGTCGCCAGCAGCGCGATCACCATGGAGAAGCGTTTCAGGAACTCCAGATCGTAATTCCGCACTCTTCGTTACCCCTGGCTGATAGTCGTTGGACCACGGCTGAGCGACTGCGTGATGGGCCGAGTATAGAACGCGCTTTGCGTGCGACAACAGGCGTCGTTGCTGATGCGGCGCAACATGCCGGGGTGCCGGGGTCAGATCCCTTTTGCGACGCAGAAGGGATCTGACCCCGGCATGGAAGCCACCAGCGGCCGGCGCTACCGAATTGCCGGGGCACCGATCGCGCGCAGGCAGAAGCTGCAGATCGCATCGACCAGCGCGTCCTCGTCCCGATGCGCTTCGCGGCTGGGTGCAGTCGGGCCGACCATCGCTTCGGTGAACGCGCCGACCAGGCACGCGGCCGTGGCGTGCGCGTCCTGCGCGGGCAGCTCGCCAGCGGCCACGCCCTCTTCCACCAGCCGCAGGAACACATCGCCGAATGCACGGCGGCCGCGCATGCGCTCGGCTTCCACATCCGGATCGACCGGTTCGACGATGAAGGCGTGCGCCAGCCCCGGCCCGGCCAGGGCACGGCGGACGAAGGCGGTGATCGCCAGCCGCAGCCGCTCGCTGGCCGCCTCCGGGCCACTGGCGATGCGCTCCATGATCGCCACTTCGTGGGCCACGGCGGCGTTGAGCACCTCCACGAACAGCTCGGCCTTGGACGGGAAGTGGCGGTAGATCAGGCCGGTGGACACCCCGGCCTGGGTCGCCACGGCGGTCACCGGGGCATTGCGCCAACCGCCGGTGGCGACCAGCTCGCGGGTGGCCAGCAGGATCCGTTCACGGGCCCCGGCCAGGCGTTCTTCCATCAATGCAGAGCGTTTATAGGCCATATTCTGATTCTAGTTTCAATTTTTGAATTTGTATTCACTTCTTGCCCGAAGCCCGCTACGCTGGGGCCATCGCCCGTGCGCGCGGCAGTCCTGCAGACCGCCGCCCGCTCCCCCGCCGGGTGCGTCCATTCCCTGCCATCCCGCCGTGGAGCCACCCAATGCACGTGCCATCCCTGAACTTCGATCTTGGCGAAGACATCGACCTGCTGCGCCAGAGCGTGGCCCATTTTGCCGCTGCCGAGGTTGCACCGCTGGCCGCCGAGGCCGATGCCACCAACCAGTTCCCGCTGGCGCTGTGGCCGAAGCTGGGCGAACAGGGCCTGCTCGGCCTCACCGTGGAAGAAGCATACGGCGGCACCGGCATGGGCTATCTGGCGCATGTAGTGGCGATGGAAGAGATCTCGCGTGCCTCCGGGGGCATCGGCCTGTCCTATGGCGCGCACTCCAACCTGTGCGTGAACCAGTTGCGCAAGAACGGCAACGAGGAGCAGAAGCAGCGCTTCCTGCCCGGGCTGTGCGATGGCAGCCTGGTCGGCGCGCTGGCCATGAGCGAGCCGGGCGCCGGTTCGGACGTGGTGTCCATGAAGCTGCGCGCCGACAAGCGCGGCGACCGCTACGTGCTCAACGGCAACAAGATGTGGATCACCAATGGCCCGGACGCCGACGTGCTGGTGGTCTACGCCAAGACCGACATGGACGCGGGCGCCAGGGGCATCACCGCATTCCTGGTCGAGAAGGGCATGAAGGGCTTTTCCACCGCGCAGAAGCTGGACAAGCTCGGCATGCGTTCTTCGCCCACCTGCGAGCTGGTGTTCCAGGACTGCGAAATTCCCGAAGAGAATGTGCTGGGCCAGGTCGGCGGCGGCGTGCGCGTGCTGATGTCCGGCCTGGACTACGAGCGCGTGGTGCTGTCCGGTGGCCCGCTGGGCCTGATGGCCGCGGCCATGGACGTGGTGATGCCTTACGTGCACGAGCGCCACCAGTTCGGCGAGCCGATCGGCAGCTTCCAGTTGATCCAGGCCAAGATCGCCGACATGTACGTGGGCCTGGGTGCCTGCCGCGCGTATGTCTATGCGGTGGCGCGCGCCTGCGACCAGGGGCGCACCACCCGCCAGGATGCCGCCGGTGCGATCCTGTATGCCGCCGAGAAGGCCACCTGGCTGACCGGGCAGGCGATCCAAATCCTGGGTGGCAACGGCTACATCAATGAGTACCCGACCGGCCGTCTGTGGCGCGACGCCAAGCTGTATGAAATCGGCGCCGGCACCTCGGAGATCCGCCGCATGCTGATCGGCCGCGAACTGTTCCAGCGCACCCTGTAAGGCCACCCCGATGACCGTCCTGAACAGCCAGCTGCAACCCGGCAGCGACACATTTGAAGCCAACCGCGCGGCGATGCAGGCCGTGGTCGATGACCTGCACGCCACCCTGGCCCGCACTGCCCTGGGCGGCAGCGAATCCGCCCGCGCCAAGCACACCGCCCGCGGCAAGCTGCTGGTGCGCGACCGCATCGACGCCCTGCTCGATCCCGGCAGCGCCTTCCTGGAGATCGCGCCACTGGCCGCGCATGGCATGTATGACGATGCCGTGCCTGCCGCCGGCGTGGTGGCCGGCATCGGCCGGGTCAGCGGCGTGGAGTGCGTGATCGTGGCCAACGACGCCACGGTCAAGGGCGGCACCTACTACCCGATGACCGTGAAGAAGCATCTGCGCGCGCAGGAGATCGCCGAACAGAACCACCTGCCATGCATCTACCTGGTCGATTCCGGTGGCGCGTTCCTGCCGCTGCAGGACGAAGTCTTTCCCGACCGCGACCATTTCGGCCGCATCTTCTACAACCAGGCCAACCTGTCGGCGCAGGGCATTCCGCAGATCGCCTGCGTGATGGGCAGCTGCACCGCCGGTGGCGCCTACGTCCCGGCGATGAGCGATGAGACGGTGATCGTGCGCGAACAGGGCACGATCTTCCTCGGCGGCCCGCCGCTGGTGAAGGCGGCCACCGGAGAAGTGGTGACGGCCGAGGAACTGGGCGGTGCCGATGTGCACACGCGCATCTCCGGCGTGGCTGACCACATGGCCGACAACGACCTGCAGGCACTGGCACGGGTGCGCGCGATCATCGCGCAGTTGAACTGGCGCAAGCCGGAACCGGCGATGGCGGTGCAGCCGCCCGAAGAACCCCTGCTGCCGGCGCACGACCTGTACGGGGTGATCCCCGCCGACACGCGCAAGCCGTACGACGTGCGCGAAGTCATCGCGCGCCTGGTCGATGGCTCACGCTTCGACGAGTTCAAGCCGCGCTACGGTGCGACGCTGGTCACCGGCTTCGCCCACCTGAACGGCTACCCGATCGGCATCATCGCCAACAACGGCATCCTGTTCTCCGAGTCGGCGCTGAAGGGCGCGCACTTCATCGAGCTGTGCACCCAGCGCAACATCCCGCTGGTGTTCCTGCAGAACATCACCGGCTTCATGGTCGGCCGCAGGTACGAACAGGGTGGCATTGCCAAGGACGGTGCCAAGCTGGTGATGGCCGTGGCCTGCGCCAGGGTGCCCAAGTTCACCGTGGTCATCGGCGGTTCGTTCGGTGCCGGCAACTACGGCATGTGCGGCCGCGCGTACTCGCCCAATTTCCTGTGGATGTGGCCGAATGCACGCATCGGCGTGATGGGCGGCGAGCAGGCCGCCAGCGTTCTGGCCACGGTCAAGCGTGATGGCATCGAGGCCAAGGGCGGCCAGTGGCCGGCGGAGGAGGAAGACGCGTTCAAGGCACCGATCCGCGACCAGTTCGAGCAGCAGGGCCACCCGTACTACGCCAGCGCGCGCCTGTGGGACGACGGCGTGATCGATCCGGCCGACACCCGCCGGGTGCTGGCGCTGGCGCTGTCGGCCAGCCTCAACGCCGCCCCGCAGCAGACGCGCTTCGGCGTGTTCCGCATGTAACCCGTGCCATGACCGAGCCTGTTGCCATGTTCACCAAAGTCCTGATCGCCAACCGCGGCGAAATCGCCTGCCGCGTCATCGCCACCTGCCGCCGCCTCGGCATCGCCACCGTGGCGGTGTATTCCGATGCCGACCGCAATGCACGCCACGTACGCCTGGCCGACGAGGCCATCCACATCGGCCCGGCCGCCGCGCGTGAGAGCTACCTGCGCGGCGACGCGCTGCTCGACGCCGCACGCCTGACCGGCGCGCAGGCGATCCACCCGGGTTACGGCTTCCTGTCCGAAAATGCCGACTTCGCCGATGCCTGCGCCGCCGCCGGCGTCACCTTCATCGGGCCGCCGGCCAGCGCGATCCGCGCGATGGGTGACAAGAGCGCCGCCAAGGCATTGATGGCCAAGGCCGGTGTGCCGCTGACGCCGGGCTACCACGGCGACCAGCAGGAACCGGCGTTCCTGCGCGCGCAGGCCGATGCCATCGGCTACCCGGTACTGATCAAGGCCAGCGCCGGTGGCGGTGGCAAGGGCATGCGCAAGGTCGAACGCAGCGAGGACTTCATCGATGCACTGGCCAGCTGCCAGCGCGAGGCTGCCTCGGCATTCGGCAACGACCATGTGCTGGTCGAGAAGTACGTCGAGCGCCCGCGCCATATCGAGATCCAGGTGTTCGGCGACAGCCACGGTGATGCGGTCTACCTGTTCGAGCGCGATTGCTCGGTGCAGCGCCGCCACCAGAAGGTGCTGGAAGAGGCGCCCGCCCCGGGCATGAGCCCCGAACGTCGTGCTGCGATGGGCAAGGCCGCGGTCGATGCCGCGCGCGCGGTGGGCTACGTCGGTGCCGGGACGGTGGAATTCATCGCCGGCCCGGACGGCGATTTCTACTTCATGGAAATGAACACCCGCCTGCAGGTCGAGCACCCGGTCACCGAGTACATCACCGGCACCGACCTGGTGGAGTGGCAGCTGCGCGTGGCCTCGGGCCAGCCGCTGCCGCTGCGCCAGGAGCAGCTGGCGATCCACGGCCACGCCATCGAGGCGCGGCTGTATGCCGAAGACGCCGACCGCGGCTTCCTGCCGTCCACCGGCATCCTGCGCCGCCTGCGCCTGCCGGCACCGTCGACTCATGTGCGCGTGGATACCGGCGTCGAGGAAGGTGACAGCATCACGCCGTACTACGATCCCATGATTGCCAAGCTGATCGTCTGGGACGTGGACCGCGACGCCGCGCTGCGCCGCATGAGCCAGGCCCTGGCCGACTGCCAGGTGGTGGGCGTGACCACCAATGCCGGTTTCCTGCGCCGCCTGGTGAACACCGATTCGTTTACCCACGCCAAGCTGGATACCGCGCTGATCGAGCGCGAGCAGGCCGCATTGAGCCGGGTGGGTGACAGCGATGATGCGCTGTGGCTGCTGGCGGCGGTGGCCGCCATGGCCACTACTGCAGGTGCAGCCAGCGATGCGCGCGACCCGCATTCGCCGTGGCAGGCGCAGGACGGCTGGCGCCTTGGCGCGCCCGCGCCGCGCGTGCTGCCGCTGCAGCAGGGCGAACGCCGGCACACGCTGAAGGTGTGGGCGCAGGCCGATGGCTGGCGTGTGCAGTGCGATGACGCAGCACCCGTGCAGGTGATCGGCACAGCCGATGAGCGGGGGCTGGCGGTGCAGCTGGGCGACCGCCGCGGGTCGCTGCAGCTGCTGCGCGACGGTGACCAGCTGTACCTGTTCGGCACCGACGGCCAGCACCGTTTCACCCTGCATGATCCGGTGGGCGAATCGGACCACGCCGTGGCCGATGCCGGCAGCCTGCTGGCACCGATGCCCGGGAAGATCGTGGCCACGCTGGTCGCCGCCGGTGCCGAAGTCAAGCGCGGCACGCCGCTGGTGGTGCTGGAGGCGATGAAGATGGAGCACACCCTGCAGGCACCGGCCGACGGCATGGTGAAGGGCTACCGCGCCAAGGTCGGTGACCAGGTCGGCGACGGCGCGGTGCTGGTGGATTTCGAGGCGGCGTGAACGCCGTGGCGACGGCCGCTCAGCGGTCGTCGCCCGTTGCCACCCGCCCGGCGGGATCGAATTCGGCCGTGTCCAGCGTGGCACTGCGCCAGCCCAGGCCACAGATGGCCATCGCGCTCTGGCCGATGCCATCGAAGCCGAAGGCACGATCGACATCGGCATCGTTGATGGCCGCTGTCACGAACGCCGCCAGCCCGCGCTCGGTCGCGCACAGATACAGCAGCTGCGAGATGTGGCCGACATCCAGTGTCACCGCGCGGTGCGCCTTGGCATGATTGCGGTATTTCCAGAAGCAGCGGTCGTAGCGCGGCGCCAGTACCAGCAGTACCGGCGCATCGGCGAACCACGCCTGCCCGGACAGCATCCGCCGTGCCAGCGCAGGCAACGCCTGCGGCGGCGGCGAGGGCAACGGCAGCACCGCGTGCTGCACCGGGTGGTAGTGGTACAGGCCAGGCACCAGTCCTTCCACGTTCTGCACCAGCAGGAACCCTTCGGTGGGATGCAGGCCGCCACCGGAGGGCACGTTCTTCTTCAGGAACTCGGTATCGCGCTCGACCCTTTGCACGGCGTGCGCCATCAGCGTGCGCTGCAGCAGCTGCGCCAGCAGCGGCAGCGGCAGCGCACGCTGCGGGTCGAAATTGCGGCAGGTAGTGCGGCGTGCGAGCAATGCGTCGAACGAAGTCTCTTCGCTGCGCGGCAATGGCTGGTAATCGCCCTGCATGGGTTGCACCACCGGCGGCGGCGGCCCGAGGCGCTGGCGCAGGCCGGCAGCGGTATCCAACCCTTGCCGGCGCATGTCCTCCACGCTGTCCACGGCCTGCCAGCGCGCGTGGCGATGGGCCAATGCGGCCAGCGGCCACCAGTGGCTGCGACGCAGGGTCTCATCGCGCATCTGGTGCCCCACCTCGCTCGGCGGGTCGGTCAGCAGCAGGCCCTGCTCGACCAGGCGTGCCAGCAGGGCCGGAGAAGCGTCGGCCGGCGGTTCGCTCCACTGATGTGCGCTGAGCCCGCCCAGCAGTCGGCGCTCCTCGGCATCCACCGGAATGGGCTGGTCAAGATGGGCGGCCAGGGCCACCCAGCGGATCTGGCTGTCCACTTCGGCCTGGCCGGCCAGCATCGCGCGCAGGTCCAGCGTGACCGACTCGCGGGGTTCGAACATCAGGCTGGCGCAGCGGCGCAGGCGCATGGGACTCACTCCTTCTGCCGCATGACCGGCATTGCAGCAACGACCGCATCGCGGTCAACTTTAGCGTCGTGCACGCCACAGTCCTCAATGGCAGGCTGTCGCGGCCGATACGAGAAACTCCACCCACGGACGATCCCAATGAGCTCCCATCCCCGCCTTTCCGCCGAAGATGCCAGCATCCTGCTGGACCACCTGATCGGCAACGACGACTTCCGCAACCGCTTCACCGCGTCACCGGCTACGGCCCTGGCCTCGATCGGCCTGGATGCCGCCATCGGCGACAACGACTGCATGAAAATCGATAACCTTGCCCCGGTCGAGGAGCTGAGCCGCACGCGTGACGCGCTGCACGCGTACCTGAGTACCTCGACCGCATCGATGACCGTGGTGTTCTGCTTCGAAGCCGACCGGATCGACGAGCGCGTCAACGCCTGAGTCCGGCTCAGCGTGACGAGGGCGCCGACGCCGCCTCCGTGGCGATGTCGTAGACATTCAGGGGCTGCCACACCTGCATGGATGCCACTTCGGCAATGGCCTGGCCGTGGTGCCGGGCCAGCCACGCCTGCTCGCGGCGCACGCCGGCAGCATCCTGCTGGCCACGCAATGCCTGCAGCAGCACGACATGGGCCTGCACCGGTTCGCTGCCGTCAAAGGACGGTTCCAGCAGCTCGCGCGCCGCCTGGGGCCGCTGTTGCGCCAGTTCGCCCATCGCCAGTACCACGCGGCGCCACTTGCCCACCACCGGGCTGCGCTGCCGCTCGAGCAGGTCACCTTCAGCCTGCAACCATGCCGCGGCCAGTGCATGCTGGCCCTGGCGCTGGGCCAGATAGGCCAGCGCCAGCAGCTGCAGGGCGCGGCTGCCCTCGGCAGGGTCATCATTGGCCCGCAACAAGGGCCGCAGCAGCGCGGCAATGGACTCAAGCTCCTTCACGTCGCCGGCCGTGCACAGGGTGGTTACGGTGGCGTGCTGCAGGCGCTGGTGGATCTGGTAGTCAATCAGGGCCGGGGCCGGGCCATCCGCGGCAGCCGCTGCTTGCATCGCACTGCAATCGCGCTGCGCGGCCGCCACCAGCAGGTGGGCACGCAGGCGCATGCGCTGCTGCAGGTCGTCGCCACGGGGCAACTGCATCACGGCCTGTTGCGCCTGCGCATCCAAGCCTTGGGCGACCAGCACGTCCACGTCCAGGTCGTCGGCCTCGTCACTGCCGCGCAGCACCTGCGCCTGCTGCAGGGTCCGCATGGCCTGCTGCGGTTGACCAAGGCCCAGCTGTGCCCGTGCCACGTGCACCATCGGATACAGGCGCAACGGATCCTCTGGCACCGCGGCAGCGCGCGCATAGGGTTCCGCCTCGGTGAACCGATTGTCCTGCAGCAGCCCCCACGAGGTGTTGGACAGTCCCGCGAACGAGTCCGGATAGATCTTGGCCAGTGCGCGCCACTGCTCCAGCGGCCAGCCGCCGGGTTCCAGCTCTGCCTGCCAGCCCTTCAGGTACAGGCGCTCGCGGACGGGCAGCCGCTGCTGCTGGGCCAGCGCGTGCTGCATCGCCTCCCGCGCCTGCTGGACCTGCGCGGTGCGGAACAGCAGTTTGGCCACGCCCATGTAGGCCAGGGCGAACCCGGGATCGATATCGATCGCCGCCTGGTAGAGGTTGCGGGCTTCTTCGAAACGGCGCTGGCCCAGTGCACTCTCGGCCAGTGCGAACGCACGCAGCGCGCGCAGGTCCTGGGTCGATGCCCGCGGAAGCGGCAATGACTGTCCCAGGCTCGCCACCGACTCGCCCAATCCGCGGCGGAGGCGCCCCACCACGTCGTCCACCGCGAATACCATCTGATCAGATCGGTCCGCCGTGGCGGTGAATGTCCTGATCACCTGGCCGCTGCCGGGCGCCGCGACATCGATGGCCAGCTCGTAGCCGCCAATCGTCTGCCGCACGGTCGGCAACAGCACGGCCCGTGCGCCTTCACGCGCCCCGATGTCGACGGCGGTAGCGCGCGTCAGCCGGGTGTCGCCCGAGAGCCGCGCCATTTCCAGGCTTTCGCGGATCTTGCCTTCCGACAACACGTTGACGTAGCGCGACTGCTCCAGCGCGATCCGGATCGCGTGCTGCATAGAGTCATCGAAGATCGGGTCGCCGGTGAGGTTGTCGACATCGCCGAGCACGACCCAGTCGCGCTCGGCGAAGGCGATCGCCGGTTCCGGACGCAGCAGCAGCCAACCACCCAGCACCACCACGGCCAGCACCAGCCCTTCAGCCGCCAGCACCAGGGGTTGCCGCCACAGCGGAAGATCGCGGCGCGCCTTGGCGTTGGGGCGCGGCATGCGCAGCGGCGCCGAACCGATCTCGCCCACTTCGATCACTTCCTGCACCACCGGCATGCCTTTGAAGCGCCAGCGTCCGTGCGACTTCCACACCAGCCGCGCGCTGCGCTCGCCCAGCGCGTCGGTGGCACGCCGGGCCAGGGATTCGGCCACGGGTGACAACAGGATCTGGCCCGGGCGCGCCAGCATCATCAGCCGTGCCGCCATCGGTTTGGCCAGCCCCTCCACCTCCATCGACTTGGCGCCGGCGCGGACCGCTTCCGGGCTGTTGTCCCAGGTCAGCACATCACCTACATGCAGGCCGGCACGCGCGCGCATTTCGATCGAACGCTGGCGGCCCAGTACCTGCAGTTCGCGCTGGTAATCCAGGGCGAAACCGAGGGCATCGATGGCGCGCTCGAACAGCATGAACAAGCCATCGGAGCGATCGATCAGCTGGCCGTGCCAGCGTTGCTGCAGCACCAGCACCAGGCGGTCGTGCTCCTGGAACAGGCTCGCAGCCGCCACGTCGCCGATCCGCTCGACCAGTTGCAGCGAATCACACAGATCAGTGAACAGCAGCGCGCGCAGGCGGGGGCTGTGCGGGGTTGGCGCTGCGTTGTCGCCGTTCATTGCCTGCCCTCCGCCGGCTGCCGATCGCCCGGATCCACCCAGCGCAGGCAGTTGCCACCGTCGCGCTTGGCCTGGTACAGCGCCCGGTCGGCGCTGGCATACCACTCGCTCCAGCCCGCATCAGGCGCCAGCAGGGTGGCACCGATGCTGACCAGGCTGACATGCGGCGTGCCATGGCTGCGCTCCAGCAGGCCGTGCACGGCGCTGAGGATGAACTCGGCTGCATGCTGCACGATTTCCCGGTTGCCCCGGCGCAGGATCAGGCAGAACTCGTCGCCGCCGAGGCGGCAGGCCAGGTCCTGCTCACCGGCCATCGAGCGCAGGATGTTGCCCATGCTCTGCAGCACGCGGTCACCGGCCTGGTGGCCGTGGCGGTCGTTGATCTGCTTGAAGCGATCACAGTCGATCAGCAGCAGTGCCTGCGGCAACCCCGCGCCGTCGGCCCGGCAGTCCTGCAGGTACAGGGCGAGGCCACGGCGGTTGTGCAATCCGGTCAGTTCGTCGGTACGTACCAGTTCGCGGGTGTGGCTCAACTGGTGGGCGGTGACGTACAGGTTGTCCAGCGCGGTTTCCAGGTCATGGTTGCGCCGGCGCAGCTGGCTGATCAGGGCCTGCTCGTTGGCCAGCACGCGCATGATCGTGCGGCGCAGGAAATAGGCCACCAGCCCGGGATCGGACTCAACCAGCTGATGGAAATCGGCCGGGCCAAGCTCCAGCACATCGCAGTCGGTCAGCGCGCGCGCGCTGGCACTGCGCAGGTGATCGCCAACCAGCAGGCCAAGCTCGCCGAAGAACTCGTATCGCCCGAGCGTCTTGATCACCAGGTCCTCGCCGAAGTCCAGTTCGATCTGCCCTTCGAGGATCACATACATGCGTTCGCCGCGGTGCCCGCGCTGGAACAACCACTGCCCGGCCTGGAGCTTGCAGGGGCGGGCGAATCTGGCGAACAATGCGACCTCGGCCCCGGACAGCAGCGCACGCACGATCTCGGCCATCGCCACCTGGGCGATACCTGTCCTCGTGTTACCGTTCTCGGCCGCACCCCTGCCGGTCATTCCCTGCACCCGCCGCCAGCGTCCCCTGGTGAGCCGCGGAGCATAGCACCGCTTTAAAATGTGCGCCGCATCTCATTTTGCCCCTCCAGCACCCTTTTCCGGCCAGACACGCCGGCATGGCCCTTTCCGGTTACGGATGTCCGGAAAAAACGCTGCCGGATCAACCTGATGCCGGCCTTCACAGGATTCCGGCCAAGTTGCCGTGGCGGCTGCGCCGATTGACGCCGCCCGCCGCAGCCCCTCGATATAGCAACGCCGGCCGGTCCCCCGACCGGCCGGCGTTGCCTGGCCCTTCCCTGGCCACCCTGATTGATCGATCCGATGTCCCCGGTCAGGCGGCGCGCTCGCTGCGGAACTGCTCCTCTTCGGTGGAGCCGGTCAATGCGGTGGTGGACGACTGGCCCTGCTGGATGGCCTGGGTGACCGCATCGAAGTAGCCGGTGCCAACCTCGCGCTGGTGCTTGACCGCGGTGAAGCCACGCTCGGCCGCTTCGAACTCGGCCTCCTGCAGTTCCACGAACGCGCTCATCTGGCGGCGCGCGTAGCCGTGGGCCAGGTTGAACATGCCGTAGTTCAGTGCATGGAAGCCAGCCAGGGTGATGAACTGGAACTTGTAGCCGTAGCTGGCCAGCTCACGCTGGAACTTGGCGATGGTGGCGTCGTCCAGGTTCTTCTTCCAGTTGAAGCTGGGCGAGCAGTTGTAGGCCAGCAGCTTGCCCGGGAACTTCGCGTGGATCGCCTCGGCAAACTTGCGTGCGAATTCCAGGTCCGGCTTGCCGGTCTCGCACCACACCAGGTCCGCATAGGGCGCATAGGCCAGGCCCCGGCTGATCGCCTGCTCCAGGCCATTGCGGGTCCTGTAGAAGCCTTCGACGGTGCGCTCGCCGGTGGTGAACGGCTTGTCGTTGCCGTCGATGTCGCTGGTCAGCAGATCGGCGGCTTCGGCATCGGTGCGCGCCACCAGCAGGGTCGGCACACCCAGCACGTCGGCAGCCAGCCGCGCGGCGTTGAGCTTCTCGATCGCCTCGCGGGTCGGCACCAGCACCTTGCCGCCCATGTGCCCGCACTTCTTCACCGAGGCCAACTGGTCTTCGAAATGCACGCCGGCGGCACCAGCCTCGATCATCGCCTTCATCAGTTCGAACGCGTTGAGCACGCCGCCGAAGCCGGCTTCGGCATCGGCCACGATCGGCTGCAGGAAGTCGATGTCATCCTTGCCTTCGGCGTGGTGCAGCTGGTCGGCGCGCAGCAGCGTGTTGTTGATGCGCTTGACCACCGCCGGCACCGAATCGGCGGGATACAACGACTGGTCGGGATACATCTGGCCGGCCAGGTTGGCGTCGGCCGCCACCTGCCAACCGGACAGGTAGATCGCCTTCAGGCCGGCCTTGACCTGCTGCATGGCCTGGTTGCCGGTCAGTGCGCCCAGCGCATTGACGAACTCGCGCTCGTGCAGCGACTTCCACAGCTTCTCTGCGCCCAGGCGGGCCAGCGAATGCTCGATGTGGACGGTGCCGCGCAGGCGCACCACGTCGGCGGCGCTGTAGTTGCGCTGGATGCCTTCCCAGCGCGGGTGGGTATCCCAGTCGTGCTGGATCTGTTCGGCAGTGGGCAGCGTGCTCATGTCTTTGCTCCAGTTCGGTTCGTGCGTGCAGCAGTGAGGGAATCGGTGGAAACGCGGGCAGCGGTCAGTCGATGCGCGCGTAGGCCGGCAGGGTCAGGAAATCGGTCAGTTCGCTGTTGCGGCTCAGTTCGCCGAGCAGGGCGATGGCCTCGCCGATGCGCGCGCCGCCGGGCAGCGCGGCGGTATCGCCCAGCCGTGCGGGCAGCTGCGCCAGCGTGGCGTCGAGCAGGGCCAGATCGATGGCGGTGCCGTCGTCCAGCTGCTGGCCTGGCGTGTGCAGCCACTGCCACAGCTGGCTGCGGCTGATCTCGGCGGTGGCGGCGTCCTCCATCAGGTGATGGATCGGCACGCAGCCGTTGCCGTCCAGCCACGCGGCCAGATACCGCACGCAGACTTCCACGTTGCCGTCGAAGCCAGCGCGGGTGATGGTGCCCGCCGGCCGCGCGATCAGTTCGTCGCGGCCGACGCGCACGTCCTGGCGCAGCACGCTGTGCTGGTTCGGGCCGGGCATGTGCTCGTCGAAGATCGCCATCGCCACCGGAATCAGCGCCGGATGCGCGACCCAGGTGCCGTCATGGCCGGCGGTGACCTCGCGCAGCTTGTCGGCGCGCACGCGGGCCATCGCCTGTTCATTGGCGGCAGCATCGTTGTTGATCGGAATCTGCGCGGCCATGCCGCCCATCGCATGCGCACCGCGGCGATGGCAGGTCTGGATCAGCAGCTCCGAATACGCCTTCAGGAACGGCTGGGTCATGGTCACCTGGCCACGTTCGGGCAGCACCCGGTCGGCATGGCGGCGGAAGGTCTTCAGGTACGAGAAGATGTAATCCCAGCGCCCGCAGTTCAGGCCGACGATGCGATCACGCAGCGCGTGCAGGATCTCGTCCATCTCGAACACTGCCGGCAGCGTTTCGATCAGCACGGTCACCTTGATCTGGCCGTGCGGCAGGCCGAGCATGCCCTCGATGTGCGACAGCGCGGTTTCCCACAATGCGGCCTCTTCCATGCTCTGCAGCTTGGGCAGGTAGAAGTACGGGCCACGGTCCTTCGCCTGCAGGGTGCGGGCGTTGTGGAAGGCGAACACCGCTGCGTCGAACAGGCCACCGGCGAGGAACTGGCCGTCGATGCGCACGTGCTTCTCGTCCAGGTGCCAGCCACGCGGGCGCACGATCAGCACCGCCTGTTCGTCGTACGGGCGCAGCGTGTAGTGCTTGCCATTGGGGGCGGTGTATTCGAGATCGCCGCGCACCGCCGCAGCCAGCGACTGCTGCCCGGCCAGCAGGTTGCGCCAGGTCGGCGAGGTCGAATCCTCGAAGTCGGCCATGAACACCTTGGCGCCGGAGTTCAGCGCGTTGATGACCATCTTCGGGTCGGTCGGGCCGGTGATCTCGACGCGGCGGTCCTGCAGCGCGGCCGGCAGCGGCGCAACACGCCAGTCGCCGCCGCGGATCGCCGCAGTGTCCGTGCGGAAGTCCGGCAGGCCCCCCTGGTCGAAGAATGCCTGGCGCTCGCGGCGGGCCTGCAACCGCGCCTGCCGGCCCGGTTCCACCGCACGGTGCAGCGACACCAGCAGGGCCAGCAGCGGCGCCGGCAGCACGCTGTCCTGGCCCGCCACCCGGGTCGCCAGGGCGATGCCGGGGGTGGCCTTGGCGGCAGGGAAGGGAACAGCGGAAGCGACGGCGGACATGAGACGACTCCAGCAATGGGGAACGCCTCCACCGTGGGGCCAGGGTCCAGTATTTGGCAAAACAGTTTTTGCAATGCTTTACATAAATTGTGCTAATACTTATGACGCCATGACCACGCGCTCCTCTCCAAGTCCGCGTTTTTCCTACAAATCCGACCGGCTGAAGCCGCTGCGTGCGTTCTGCCAGACGGTGCGCCTGGGCTCGGTCTCACGGGCAGCTGAGGCGCTTTTCGTCAGCCAGCCGGCCATCAGCCTGCAGCTGCAGGCGCTGGAGCGCGAGCTGGGGGTCCCGCTGTTCGAGCGCAGCGGGCGCCGCCTGGTCCCCAGTCGCGAGGGCCAACTGCTGTACGAAATGGCGCAGCCGCTGGTGGAGAACCTGGATGGGCTGGAGGCGCGATTCCGGGACAAGGTGCGGGGGCTCGACGCGGGCGAGCTGAACATCGCTGCCAACAGTTCGACCATCCTGTACCTGCTGCCGAAGATCGTCGAACGCTTCCGCATGCACCACCCGGACGTGCGCCTGACCCTGCACAACGCGATCAGCGCCGACGGCACCGACCTGCTGCGCGAGGATGCCGCCGACCTGGCGATCGGTTCGATGACCGACGTGCCAGCCGACCTGACCTATGCTCCGGCCTACCGCTTCGAACAGGTGCTGATCGCGCCGCACGACCATCCGCTGGCCAGTGGCGCAGAGCTGGAGCTGGCCGACATCGCGCGCTATCCATTGGTGCTGCCGCCGAAACGGCAGATCACCTATCGCCTGGTCGACCAGGTGTTCCAGCGCCATCGCATCGCCTACACCGTGGCGCTGGAAGTCGGCGGTTGGGAGGTGATCAAGCAGTACGTGGCGATGGGCATGGGAATTTCGATCGTCCCGGCGCTGTGCCTGAACGATGCCGACCGCGAACGGTTGGCGGCGCGGTCGATGAAGCGCTGGTTCCCCGAGCGCAGCTACGGCGTGATCGTGCGCCGGGGCAAGGCACTGTCGGCGCAGGCGCGGGCGTTCATCGAGCTGATCCAGCCGGAGTTGTTCAGTCCACGCGATTACGACCAGAGCGGGCATTCTGAGCGGTGAGGGTGTTCGGCAGGGCTGCGCCCTGCACCCGCAGAGGCCGAAGCAACAGCAACGGCGACCGCGGGCTTTCCGTGGGATGGCGGGGTGGGTCCGGTTACGGGGGACGCCGTAAATCCGTCCATGGAGGCTCGGTCGCGCCATTCATGGCGCTCACGCCCCGCAACCGGACCCACCCCGCCTTCGACAGTTTTCTGCGAACTGTGGGAAATGCTCCCCATGGTGGGTGCCGACCGTTGGTCGGCACGGGGTCGGATCCCGTTGCTGCGCAACGGGATCCGACCCCGCCTCTGATTCATTTCCGGCTGACGATGAATAAACTGGACCCATGTCCATCGAACTCCGCCACCTGCGTTACTTCCTCGCCGTTGCCGATACGCTGCACTTCGGCCAGGCGGCGGAGCGGCTGGGCATGTCGCAACCACCGCTCAGCCAGCAGATCCGCCAGCTGGAGGATCTGATCGGTGCGCGCCTGTTCGTGCGCAGCCATCGTCGCGTGCAGCTGACACCTGCCGGTGAGCTGCTGCAGGAGCGTGCACGGGCCATCGTGCAGCAGGTCGAAACGGCGGTGGATGAGGTGCAGCGCGCGCAGCGCGGCGAGCAGGGAGAGCTGCGCATCGGGCTGACCCGGGCCACGCCGCTGTCGCCACAGATTCCGCGTTCGATCCTGCGCTACCGCCAACGGTATCCGCAGGTGCGCTTGCAGCTGAGCGAGATGAACACCCTGCAGCAGATCGATGCGCTGCTCGATGGCCACCTGGACGTGGGCATCATCCGCAAGCGCGCACTGCCACCGGAACTGGTGGCGCACAGCCTGTTCGTCGATCCGCTGGCGTTGATCGTGCATGCCGACCATCCTGCCCTGCGCAGACTGCCGAAGCAGGGCACGCTGTCGCTGCGCGACTTCGCTCAGGAGCCGTTCGTGGCGTTCCGGCGCAGCGCGGGTGCGGGCATCCACGACCACATGATCGCGTTGTGTGCGGCTGCGGGCTTCACGCCGCGCATCGTGCAGGAAGCCGGTGAAGCCTCAACCCTGATCAGTCTGGCCGCCGCCGGCCTGGGCGCGGCCATCCTGCCATCGTCATGTGATCACATCCGGGTGGAGGGCGCGCGCTTTGTGGCACTGGCCGATGCCGGTGCACATTCGGAAGTGCAGTTGGCGTGGCATCGCGAGGGAGTGACGCCGCTGATCCGCAACTTCGCCGGGCTGTTGCGCGGGGCGTTCGCCGGTAGAGTCGACTGTTAGTCGACTATCGCGCGCAGCGCGGGTTTTCTGGGTCCTGATGGAAGAGCAGTCGACTAACAGTCGACTCTACCGAGGCAAGCGCAACTCCACAGGGTCACGCGGTGACCGGCTGCGGGGCGCGCTGCTGCAATGCACGGACGATGCCACCGCCGAGCAGGGTCAGTCCGGCGGCGAACACGCACACGCCCAGCCAGCCCCAGGCCGCATACGCCAGGCCACCCACGCCGCCCAGCACGCTGGACCCGAGGTAATAGGCGAACAGGTACAGTGCCGAGGCTTCGGCGCGCATTGCACCGGCGCGGCTGCCGACCCAGCTGCTGGCCACCGAATGGCCGCCGAAGAAGCCGAAGGTCACCAGCGCGATGCCCAATGCCATCGCACTCAGCCACGGCATTGCCAGCAGCACGATGCCAGCGCCGATCAGCGCGAACGAGATCGACAGGATGCGGCCGCGGCCGTAACGCGTGGCCTGCTGGCCCATCCACGCCGAACTGAAGGTGCCCACCAGGTACACGCTGAAGATCAGGCCGACCACGGTCTGGCTGAGGCGGTACGGCGGCGCCAGCAGGTGGTAGCCCAGGTAGTTGTACAGGGTGACGAACACGCCCATCAGCACGAACGATGTGGCGAACAGCCACGGCAGGCCCGGGTCGGCGAACAGAGTGCGCCAGCGCGACGGCAACTGGCGCAGGCCATCGCGGCGCGCCTGGAAATGACGCGACGGCGGCAGCTGCAACCACAGCAGCACGGTGCTGGCGATGGCAATGATCGAGACTACGCCGATGCCCCAGCGCCAGCCCCAGTGGTCGGCGATGATGCCGGCCAGCAGGCGCCCGCTCATGCCACCGATGGCGTTGCCGCCGATGTACAGGCCCATCGCCAGGCCCAGCGCGCGGCTGTCCATTTCCTCGACCAGGTAGGTCATGGCCACCGCCGGCACGCCGCTCAGCGCCAGGCCGAGCAGGGTGCGCAGTACCAGCAGCATGGTCCAGTCGTCCACCAGCGCCGTGCTCAGCGACAGCATGGCCGAGGCCAGCAGCGCGGCGATCATCAACGGGCGCCGGCCGACCGCATCGGACAACAGCCCGGCCAGCAGCATCGCCACCGCCAGCGTGCCGGTGGTCAGCGACAGCGACATCGCGCTGCCCGCAGCCGAGACGCCGAAGTGGCGGCTGAATTCCGGCAACAGCGGCTGCACCGTATACAGCAGGCCGAATGTGGAAAAGCCGGCCAGGAACAGCGCCAGCGCGGTGCGGCGGAAGGCCGGTGTGCCCAGCTGGATGCGGGTTTCGGCGGTGGAATCGGCAGTGTGGGGGCGGCATTCGAGGGCCGCCGCAGTTTCGCCAGTCATGGGATCGATGGGCCGGTGGGGCGGCCGGGCGTGGGAAGGAGCGGACCCAGACTAGGCCCGTCGATCCAGTCGATCCATAACCTGGTAGGTCAGGATTGATACATAAAAAGTATCAGTTCAGCTTACAGGCGCTGCCACTCGAAGCCGTCGCCGCGGCGGTAGTACACCGCCACCGCGCGGCCGTAGACCTTGTCGGCGTCGACGAAGCCGAAGAAGCGGCCATCGAAGCTGTTGCCGCGATGATCGCCCAGCACCAGGACCTTGCCGGCCGGCACCACCAGATCGGCGATGTCCGGGCCACCGCCCATGTCCAGGTCAAGGCGGGCGCGACGCTCGCCGAAGGCCTCCACGTCCTGCAGGTCGGCGATCTGCAGCGGCTGGCCGTTGATGCTGAGGTGGCCCCGGTGCATCTGCACGTGGTCACCGGCCACTGCGGCGATGCGCTTGATCAGGCGGGTGCCATCGGCGGGTGAATCGAACACCGCCACTTCACCGCGCTGCGGAGCGCCGGTCGCCATCAGCGCCTTGCCGGTGAACGGGAGGCGCAGGCCGTAGGCACGCATGTCCACCACCACCCGGTCGCCGGGCTGGAGGGTGGGCTGCATCGAGCCGCTCGGCACCACGTAGTGGTTGGCCAGGGTGTCGCGGGCGGCGGCGAGCAGGCCGAGCATCACCAGCAACGGCAGCGCCTCCTTCTTCAGCCAGGCCAGCGCGCGTTCGGAAAAGGGGGGGCGGGCAACAGCGTCCATGGCAGGCTCGGGAATGGTGGTATCGGAATCTGACCACATCCGGGCCGAAGAGGTTCCCGCGTCGCGATCCTGTAGCCGAGCCCACGCTCGGCTTGTTCCTTGTAGCGACGAGGTTGCCCGACTGGGGCGCAGAGCAGCCGAGCGCAGGCTCGGCTCTACAGGAAGGGTTACGCAGGTTTTACGCCCCAGCCCGGCAGCGGGCATCGCTCCTTTACGGGCACCGCGCGCATCGTGTGCCCACCGCGCCACAGGGCGCATTCCGCAAGGTGTTGTATGACCCTCCTGGTGATCCGCCACGCGTCCTCGCGGGCGCCCCGCCCGCAGCTGCCGGCGCAGTTGTGCGGCCATCGCGTGCTGTGCAGCGACTGCGCCAGCCTGTCAGAAGTCCGCCAGTGCCTGTGCCAGCCGCAGGCACGTTCGGCGGACTGGGTGTTGCTGGACGTCGGCGTGGCCGACGAAACCCAGTGGCAGGCCGAGAGCGGTGCGCTGCAGGCGGCACTGGATCAGCTGCCGGCGCAGTACATCGAACTGCAGGCTTCCAGCGAACCAGGCCTGGACGCGCGCCTGCGCCTGCAGCACGGTCCGGCCGCCGTGGTGGTGGACCAGCGCAGCCAACAGGCCGGCTATCCGCTGTCGCTGGCCATCGTCGGCCGCCGCCTGGCGCGGGAGGGCTGAACCATGTCGATCTTCATCATCCGTGGCCCGGAGGCGTCCGGTGCACTCATCCGCACCGCGATGCCGCTGCCGGCGCCGGTCCTGAAGTCGCTGGTGCACCGCGCGATCGACGCCGGGACCAGCGTGGCGATCCGGGCCTGTGGCTCGGAACAGGAACTGCTGGATGCGCTGCGCGTGGCCGACCACAGCCGCGGCGAGGTAACGCTGCTGGACCCGGGTGCGTGTGCCAACAGCTTGCGCCTGCAGCGCCTGCTGCCCTACCTGCACAACGCCTACGTGGAAGTGCATGACGACGGCGCGGTAGCCGAGCCCTGCCTGCCTGCTGGGGTCGGGCAACGCCTGGGCATCGCCGCCGGCTATGGCGCGCAGAGCTATGTGCTGGCGCTGGACATCGCGCTGGATCACCTGGGCCTGGCCGAGCAGGCCAACCGGGTGGGGACGTAACGCTGTTTGTAGAGTCGAGCCATGCTCGACTGGCTTTTCGTGGACAGGCGGCCGAGCATGGGCTCGGCTCTACACGAGCGGGAATCGCAGCTGAGCGTGGGCTCGGCTCTACACGGAAAAACGGCGGAGTTGCCCCCGCCGTTTTCTGTTTCCTACTTCAGCCCGCGGAACTTCAGCAAAGGTTCCACCGAGGGGTCCTTGCCACGGAAATCGCGGTACAGGGTCGACAGCTCCACGCTGTTGCCGCGCGAGAGGATCTTGTCGCGGAACTCCTGGCCGTTGGCCGCGGTCAGGCCGCCATGCTCGGTGAACCACTGGTAGGCGTCATGGTCGAGCACTTCGGCCCAGAAGTAGGCGTAGTAACCGGCCGAGTAGCCGCCACCCCAGATGTGGTCGAAGTAGGTGGTGCGGTAACGCGGCGGCACCTGCGGCAGGTCGACCTTGAACTTCTTCAGCGCGCTGGCTTCAAAAGCACCGACATCCTGCAGCGGCGCATCGGCCTTCTGCGTGTGCCAGGCCAGGTCCAGCAGTGCGGCCGACAGGTACTCGGTGGTCGCATAGCCCTGGTTGAAGCTGCGTGCCTTGAGGATCTTGTCGACCAGTTCCTGCGGCATCGGCTCGCCGGTCTGGTAGTGCTTGGCGTAGTTGGCGAACACCTTCGGGTCCAGCGCCCAGTGCTCGTTGAACTGCGACGGGAACTCGACGAAGTCGCGCGAGGTGGCGGTACCGGCGATCGACGGGTACTTCACGTTCGAGAACATGCCATGCAGCGCATGGCCGAACTCGTGGAACAGCGTGGTGACGTCATCGAAGCTGATCAGCGCTGGCTGGCCGGCGGCCGGCTTGGTGAAGTTGCAGACGTTGTAGACCACCGGCTTGGCACCGGTCAGGCCATCCTGCTCGACGAACACATCCATCCAGGCGCCGCCGGACTTGCTGTCACGCTTGAAGTAGTCGGTGTAGAACAGGGCCAGCGAGGTGCCGTCCTTGTCGAACACTTCGTACACCTTCATGTCCGGGTTGTAGGTCGGAATGTCGGTGCGCGGCTTGAAGGTGATGCCGTACAGCTGGGTGGCGGCGTAGAAGACGCCGTTCTGCAGCACGTTGTCCAGTTCGAAGTACGGCTTGATCTGCGACTCGTCCAGATCGTACTTGGCCTTGCGTACCTGCTCGGCGTAGAAGTCCCAATCGGAGGCGGCGACCTGGAAGCCGCCCTTCTGCGCGTCGATCACCTTCTGGATCTCAGCCGCTTCGGCACGTGCCTTGGCGGTGGCGGCCGGCACGGTGTCGGTCAGCAGCTTGAGTGCCGCAGCCGGGGTCTTGGCCATCTGGTCGCCCAGCTGGTAGTCGGCGAAGGTGTCAAAGCCGAGCAGCTTGGCCTTCTGCGCACGCAGCTGGGCCAGGCGCTGCACGGTCTGCCGGGTGTCGTTGGCATCACCGCGCTCGGCGCGGGTCTCCGAGGCCTTCAGCACCGCAGCGCGCTGGTCGCGGTCGCTCAGCGAACCGAGCACCGGCTGCTGCGTGGTGTTCTGCAACGGCAGCAGGAACTTGCCGTCCAGCTTGCGTTCCTTGGCGGCGGCCGCGGCGTTGTTGATCGCCGCCTCGTCCAGGCCGGCCAGCTTGGCCTTGTCGTCGACGACGACAGCCGCAGCGGCGGTCGCGGCCACCAGGCGGGTGTGGAACTGGGTGGAGAGGGTCGTCTCTTCCACGTTGAGCTTGCGCAGGGTCGCCTTGTCGGCGTCGGACAGCTGCGCACCCGCGCGCACCAGGCCGTCGTAGTAGTGCTCGACCAGGCGCTTCTGCACCGGGTCCAGCGCCAGCGTGTCACGCTGGTCGTACAGCGACTTCACGCGGGCGAACAGTTTCGGATCGAGGTTGATCTCGTCCTGGTGCGCGGCCAGCTTCGGCGCCACCTCTTCCTGGATCTTCTGGCGCGCGTCGTTGGTATCGGCCTGGACCAGGCCGAAGAAGATGCGCGACACGCGGGTCAGGGTCTCGCCGCTGCGCTCCATTGCCACGATGGTGTTGTCGAACGTGGCGGGTTCGCTGCTGTCGGCGATCCTGCGCACCTCGGCCAGGTGCTGGCGCATGCCTTCCTCGAAGGCCGGCAGGTAATCGCTGTCCTTGATCCTGTCGAACGGCGGCGCCTGGAACGGCAGCGTGCTGGCGCTCAGCAACGGGTTGGTGGAGGCATCGGCCGGCTGCTGGGCCGGGGCTTTCTGTGCATCGGACACGGGGGTGGACTCCTTGCCGGAACAGGCCGCCAGCGCCAGGCTGATGGCGGCGGCCAGGACTACGGTACGCGACATGCAAAACACTCCTTGGGCAGACGGTATTCAATACCAGCCCTCCACCCTACTCCTGTCGCGCCCGCCCGGCATGTGCCGGACGTGGCGTCTATGCGGGTGGCCTTTGCCGGGTTCAGACCGTGCCGCGGGTCTTGCCGATCCAGGGCCGGTAGAACTCGCGGATCGCGGCCATGTCGGCGGCATCATCGCCGGTCGGCGTGAACAGCGGGCCGATGCCGATGATCTTTTCCGGGTAGTGGAAATACGCGGTCAGGATCGGCACATCGGCCATCCGGGCGATCTTCAGGAAGCCGGCCTTCCAGTCCTTCACCGCCTTGCGGGTGCCCTCGGGGGTGATGGCGAACCACATCTTCTCGTTGCTGCGGATCAGGTCCACGGCCTGGCCGACCGTGCCCTGCGGCGAACTGCGATCGAGGGGGATCACCCCCAGCCGGTGCAGCAGCGGGCCCAGCGGCCACCAGAACAGCGATGCCTTGCCCAGCACCTTCACCCTCATGCCCAGCGCGATCTTGGCCGCCATGCCCCACAGGCCATCCCAGTTGGACGAATGCGGGGCGATGATGAAGACCAGCCTGGGGATGTCAGGCAGGGTGCCGGTCACCTTCCAGCCCCCCACACGCAGGGTGCAGCGCGCCAGCCAGCGCAGGAAGGCGTTGGGTTTGACCTGCGGCATCTGCGGCGGCACG
The DNA here is from genome assembly GCF_001676385.1 of Stenotrophomonas maltophilia. Lineage (GTDB taxonomy): Bacteria > Pseudomonadota > Gammaproteobacteria > Xanthomonadales > Xanthomonadaceae > Stenotrophomonas > Stenotrophomonas maltophilia_J. Next base: position 184,600 of record NZ_LYVJ01000009.1, read on the forward strand.
GCCGGCAGCAACGGAGTCGGGTTGTTCAAGCAATCACTCCCAGTCACGTGATGAGCGCCCGCGCTTGATCTGCGCGCGCCCGCGTTTGGCGTCCAGACGACGCAGTTTCGACCCGAGGGTCGGCTTGGTGGCCTTGCGCGGCTTGGGCACGCTCAGCCCGGCCTGGATGAAGGCCGCCAGCCGCTCGCGCGCATCCTCGCGATTGCGATCCTGGGTACGGAAACGTTGCGCGTCGATGACCAGCACGCCTTCGCCGGTCATGCGCCGGTCACGCCGCGCCAGCAGGCGCGCGCGCAACGGTTCGGGCAACGAGGGCGAGTTGGCCACGTCGAAACGTAGTTCCACCGCGGTGGAGACCTTGTTGACGTTCTGGCCGCCGGCGCCACTGGCGCGCACGAACCGCTCGACGATCTCGCCGTCGGGGATTTCAAGCTGCGCGCTGATGGTGACCGGTCCACTGCCCATCCGCGCATTGTAGCGGCAGGCACGCGGCCGGGTGCGGCATCGCGCCCCGTATGCCGCCGATCAGGCATCGAACACGCCGCCTTCGCCGTGGCTGCAGGTATGCTGGGCATCCCATGTACCGCAGGAAGCCCCGCATGACCCGCACCCGTCCCGCCCTACCGTCCCTGCTGCGCCGCACCGCTCTGCTGCTGGCCCTGGTCCTGGCCTGCGCTCCGGCCCTGGCCGCCCCGCCGACCGACGGTGACATCAACCGCCTGCTGTCGGCCTCGCGCGCGCAGAGCATGATCGACACCATGCTGCCGCAGATCGAAGCCATGCAGCAGCAGCAGTTCCAGCAGGTGGCCGCGCAGCGCCAGCTCAACGCCCAGCAGCAGGAGCAGCTCGGAAGGATCCAGGCGCGGACCCGCCAGACCCTGCGCCAGGCGCTGTCTTGGCAGCAGCTGCGACCGATGTACGTGGACCTGTACAAGAAGACGTTCAGCAAGGAAGACGTGCTGGCGATGGCCGAGTTCTACGAGAGCCCGGCCGGCCAGAGCCTGCTGGACAAGACCCCGGCACTGATGCAGAACGTGATGGTGGTGATCCAGGCGCGCATGCAGCCGCTGTTTGCGGACCTGCAGAAGGACCTGGAAGCCATCGTCAACGAGCCGGAAAAGAAATAACCGGGAGTTCCGTAGCGCCCGAGCCGGTGCTCGGGCGGCGGCGCGCAGCGCCGGCAAGCGCAGCCGAGCGTGCGCTCGGCTCTACAGGTCCCGGCTCCAGCCGAACAGGTCCAGCGCCTTCTGGAATTCACGGTCCAGCGGCGCACTGACATCCACGTTGCCGCCCTCCGGATGCGGGAAGCGCAGGCGCTCGGCGTGCAGCAGCATGCGATGCACGCCCTGCATGCGGAAGATGCGGTTGTGGCGGCCATCACCGTGGCTGGTGTCGCCGATCATGTGGTGCGACAGGTGCTTGAGGTGCCGGCGGATCTGCCGGAAGCGCCCGGTCTGCGGCTGGCAGCGCAGCAGCGCGTAGCGTGAGCTGCTGAATTCACCGACCGGCACCGGCAGCTCGCCGGTCGCCAGGCGCTGGAAATCGGTGATCGCCGGCTTCTTCACCGGCTTGCCCGGCCCGCCGTCCAGATCATGGTCCACCCGCCAGGACAGCTCGGCCGGCCAGCCACGGCAGACGGTCAGGTAGTCCTTGGCCACTTCGCCGCCCATCAGCGCCTTGCCCAGCGCACTGGCGGTGTCGCGGTCGAAGGCCAGCAGCAGGCAGCCACTGGTGGCCCGGTCCAGGCGATGCACGAGGAAGATCGGCCGCCCCAGCTGCTCGCGCAGGCGGTCGGCCAGGAAATCATCTTCGCCACGGGCCAGCTTGCTGTCGTGGACCATCAGCCCGGCAGGCTTGTTGACCACGGCCAGGCGCTCATCCAGGTGCAGCAGTTGCAGGGGCGCGGTGTCGGTCTGGGCCGCGGCGAGGGTGTCGGGTTCGGTGCTCACCGCAGGATTATAAGGGTGCGCTGCATGGGGCCAGATCCGTTTTCCTGCGGAAAAGGAATCCGACCCCGGGTTTGTGGCGCGGCGGTCAGGCGTTGCGCACGGCCAGCAGCTCGCCATTGCCGACCGGCACCAGGCTGCAGCTGAAGCTCCCGTCGGCCGCCAGCAGCGCCCGCAGCGGCTCCATCTGTTCCGCATGCGAGGTCGCGTTGTCCACCACCAGCAGCCCACCGGGGCACAGCACGCGGCGCAGCTGCGGCCACCAGCCGGCGTACTGTTCGCGGTCCGAATCGAGGAACAACAGGTCGACGCTGGCGTCGGCCGCCTGGGCCAGCCAATGCCCGGCGTCGCCGTGAACGAGCGTGATGCGTTCGGCCAGGCCGCTGCGCGCGAACGTCTCCCGTGCCATCGCCACCTTGTCTTCGGCGTATTCCAGCGTGGTCACGTGGCCGTCGATGGTGGCGGCGGCTTCAGCCAGCCACAGCGTGGAATATCCGTTGGAGGTGCCGATCTCCAGCACGCGGCGTGCAGTGCCAAAGCGCACCAGTACCGACAGGAACTCGCCGGTGTCCGGCGTGATGTTCAGCATGCGCCGGCCGCGTTCGGTTTCATGGGCGTCGTTTTCAGCGCCAAAGCGCGCCAGTTGGTTCTTCAATGCTGAGAGCTGCGTCATCAGGGCCCCGCGTGTTTGCGACATCAAGGCGACCATTGTGGCCGGTCCTGCCATCTTTCGTAATCTTCCTAGTCCTGCCCCGCGTCCATGTTGCGATAGTTCCCGCCTCTCACGCGGGACAGTCCTCTGCCCGCTGCCCCTTCGAACTCCGCAAGGACACGGCCATGGCCCTCGACATTCTGGCAGTCGGCGCCCACCCCGACGATATCGAACTCGGCTGCGGTGGCAGCCTGGCCAAGCTCGCGCGTGCCGGTGCCCGCATCCATGCGCTGGTGCTCAGCCGTGGCGGCCAGGGCTGCCACGCCGGCATCGATCGCAGCGATGAATCGCATCGCGCGCTGCGCCGGCTCGGGGTGACCAGCGTGATCCAGCAGGATTTCCCCGATACACGCTTCCCCGGCTGCCGGAACGACATCATCGCGACCATCGAGCAGGCCTGCGCCACGACCATGCCGCATCGCGTCTATACGATGTGCGGCGAAGACCACCACCAGGACCACCGTGTCGTCCACGAGGCGTCGATCATCGCCTGCCGTGGCATCCCGCAGATCCTCTGCTACGAGAGCCCCAGTACCCTGCCGCAGTTCGCACCCCAGGTGTTCGAGGACATCAGCGCGCAGCTGGAACTGAAGATCCACGCACTGCGGGAGCATGCCAGCCAGGGCGACCGCCACTACATGCAGGAGAGCCACCTGCGCTGCCACGCGCAGTTCCGTGGCCAGCAGATCGGCATCGGTCCCAGCGAGGGGTTCCTGCCCTATCGGCTGGTGCTCTGATGAAGACGTTCCTGTTCCTGGCCATGTGCGCCTTCATCCTGGTGCGTATCTGCGTGCAGGCGTCGCGCAGGCCCAGCACGCGCCTGTACAGCATCGATGCGATCGTGCCGGCCTACAACGAGGCGCCCTGCCTGGAGCGCTCGCTGACCAGCCTGCTGCAGAACCCCTACGTGGCCCGGGTGATCTGCGTGAATGACGGTTCCACCGACAACACGGCCGAGGTGCTCGATGCACTGCAGGCGCGTTGGCCCGAACGCCTGGTGGCAGTGCACCAGGCCAACACCGGCAAGGGCGGCGCGCTGATGCATGGCCTGCAGCACGCCACCGCCGAGCAGGTGTTCCTGACCGACGCCGACACCCATATCGACCCCCGCAGCCATGGCCTGGGCTATTTGCTGGACGAGATCGAACGCGGCGCCGATGCGGTCGGTGGCGTACCCTCGTCCAGCCTGCAGGGTGCCGGCTTCCTGCCGCATGTGCGGGCCAGCCTGAAGCTGCCGATGATCGTGATCAAGCGCAGCTTCCAGCAATGGCTGGGCGGCGCACCCTTCATCGTCTCGGGCTCCTGCGGCCTGTTCCGGACTGCGGTGCTGCGCAAGGTCGGCTTTTCCGACCGCACCCGCGTGGAAGACCTGGACATGTCGTGGTCCCTGGTCGCGCAGGGCTACCGGGTCCGCCAGAGCGTGCGCTGCGTGGTCTACCCGCAGGAGTGCAATACGCTGGTGGAAGAGTGGCGTCGTTGGCGCCGCTGGATCGTCGGCTATGCCGCATGCATGCGCCTGCACCGTGGCCTGCTGCTGACCCGCTTCGGTCTCTTCAGCATCCTGCCGATGATGCTGCTCGCGCTCACCGGGATGGTGCTGACCCTGCAGGTCTGGTTTGGCGCGGCCAAGCTGCATGGGCCTGGCGGCCTCGCGCTATCGGTAATGCCACTGGTCTGGATCGGCATCGTCATGCTGCTGGCGCTGATCAGTGCGATCCATCACCGCCGGGCGTGGCTGGTGCCCGCCGCCGCATTTTCCATGTTGTATGTCCTGCTCGCCTACGCGATCTGGCTGATGCACGGAGTGACCGGGCTGTTCACCGGCCGCGAACCCGCCCGCGACAAGCCGACGAGGTATCCGCATGTGGTGGAATGACCTCGCCGCCATGGCCGACGCGCTTTCGACGCTGCCACCCCACGTCGATGCCAGTGCACGGGTTTCGCCGCATGCGACCGTGCAAGGCCGCGTGCGGATCGACGCAGGCAGCCGCATCTGCGACGGCGCCCAGCTGCAGGGGCCGGTATCGATCGGCCGCGACTGCCTGATCGGCAACAACGCGCTGCTGCGCGGCCCACTGCGTATCGGCGATGGTGTGCGCATCGGCTTTGCAGCTGAACTGAAGAACGCACTGATCGGCGACGGCGTCTGCATCGGCCCGCAGTGCTTCATCGGTGACAGCCGCATCGATGACCGTGCCTATCTTGGCGCGCTCGTGCGCACCAGCAATCACCGCCTTGATGGCACCACGATCGCCGTGCACCTCAATGGCGACATCGTCGACAGCCATCGCGACAAGCTCGGTGCCTGGATCGGTGAAGGCGCCGCACTGGGAGTCGGCGTGATCATCCTGCCCGGTCGCATCGTCGCGCCGGGCAGCCAGTTCGGCCCGCGCATCACCGTGGAACGAAACCTGCCGCCCGGTCGCTACCGGCTGCTGCAGTCGCTGCATTCCCAACCCCTGGAGTAACCCCATGCGATTGATCATCCGAGGCGCACTGCCGTGCGCGCTGCTGCTGGCCGTGTCCAGCGCCCATGCCGGCGTCGACCGCGTCACGGTTCAGCTGGACCACGCCGACTACAGCGACGGCTTCGGCAAGCGTGACGTACAGGCCGTGGATGTGGCCGGTCGCAACGGCCACAGCCGCTGGCACCTGGGCCTGGCCCATGGCGAACGCGACTACGGCAACAAGCGCTTCGGCGGCAACCGCGTGCAGGGCTCGCTGCACCAGCGCTGGAGCCCGCGCTGGTCCACCCGCACCGCCGTCACGGCCTCCAATGACGACCCGGTCTTCGTCAACCGCCAGGTCATCCAGGACGTCCAGTGGAAGGTGGCACCGAAGACCGTGCTGAGCGTCGGCGGCAAGTACGCCCAGTACCACGCCGGTGCCTATGTCAGCGGCTGGTCGATCGGTGCCTCGCATTACTTCCCGCGCGTGACCGCCTCCTTCCGCCATGAACGCCATCGCCAGTCCAACGGGCCCGACGGCCATGGCACCACGCTGTCGCTGCGCCTCAGGGATACCCAGGGCCGTGGCTCGACCCAGTTGTGGGTGGGCAGCGGCACGTCCGGCTATAACGCCGAGTCCGATCCACTGCTGCTTCGCGAACACGAGGCGCGCCGCGCGTTCCTGCGCCGCAGCCAGCCACTGGGCGAGCATCTGGTGCTGGACCTGGGCATCGGCAAGACCTGGCACAAGACGCGCCTGGACCGCTTCCAGAGCGTGCAGTCACACCTGGGCCTGGGCTACCACTGGTAGAGCCGTGGCCGGTCGGCGGCGTGCGTCGCCGCCGACCCTCGATCAACAGGCTTCAGCGCCACCACGCGCGCGCCAGCGCCAGCGCACCAACGGCACCGGACAGCCAGCTCCACATCGGCAGGTCGCCCCAATACCATCCCGGCGGCTGCAGCGCGTACACCAGCGCGGCGATGGCCAGCAGGCCGACACCGGTGATCGCACCGACCGCGCGCTTCTGCAGGCGCTGCACGCTGGCATCCAACGCGGCCAGGTCGCGCGAACGCATCGACAGTTCGTGGCGGCCCTCCACCTGCTGGGTCAGCCAGGCATGCACCAGGCGCGGCATGTCCGGGGCATGGGTCATGATTTCCGGCAGGCGCTTGCCGATCTCGCGCACCACCCTGCGCGGGCTGTAGCGCTCGCGCAGGATCCTGGCCAGCACCGGCTTGGCCACCGCCCAGATGTCGATCTGCGGATCCAGCTGGCGGCCAACGCCTTCGATGTTCAACAGGGTCTTCTGCAGCAGGATCAGCTGTGGCTGCAGGGTCAGCTGGTAACGCTGCGCCACGCGGAACAGCTTCATCAGCACTTCGGCCAGCGAAATCTGCGACAGCGGGCGGGTGAAGTAGGGTTCGCATACCGAGCGCACGGCCGCTTCGAGATCGTCGATGCGCACATGGTCGGGCATCCAGCGCGCCTGCACGTGCAGCTCGGCAATGCGGCGGTAATCGCGGTTGAAGATGGCCATGAAGTTCTCGGCCAGGTAGTACTGGTCTTCCTGCGAGAGCTGGCCCATGATGCCGAAATCCAGCGCGATGAAGCGCGGGTTGGCACGGCGCGCCGGATCGGTGTCGACCCAGATGTTGCCGGCATGCGCATCGGCATGGAAGAAGTTGTCGCGGAACACCTGGGTGTAGAACACCCGGACGCCCTTGGCGGCCAGCGCCTTGCGGTCGATGCCGGCCTTGTCCAGCGCAGCGATGTCGTCGGACGGAATGCCCCAGACGCGCTCCAGGGTCAGCACGCGCTCGGCGGTGTGGCTCCAGATCACGTCCGGCACGTACAGGTCGTCGCTGTCTTCCCAGAAGCGGCGCAGCACGCTGGCATTGGCGCCTTCGCGCTGCAGGTCCAGCTCGGCGGCCAAGGTGTTTTCGACTTCGGCCACCACCTCGCGCGGACGGATCTTGTCGGCACGCGGATGGGTGCGCTCGACCAGCGCAGCCAGCGAGTTGAGCAGGGCGATGTCGGCGTCGATCTGCTTCTCGATGCCCGGGCGCAGCACCTTGACCACCACCTGGCGGCCATCAGCCAGCGTGGCCGCATGCACCTGCGCGATCGAGGCCGAGGCCAGCGGCTCGGTGTCGAAGCTGGCGAAGGCCTCGCTGACCGGCAGGCCGAGGGCGTCCTCGACGATGCGGCGCGCGGTATCGCCATCGAATGGCTTGACCCGATCCTGCAGCAGGGTCAGCTCGTTGGCCACATCCGGCGGCACCAGGTCGCGGCGGGTGGACAGGATCTGGCCGAACTTGACGAAGATCGGCCCGAGGTCCTGCAATGCCAGGCGCAGGCGCGCACCACGCGACTGCGCGGCGATGGCGGCCGAGGCGCGCGGCACGAACGGCTTGGCCAGGCGCAGCCAGCGCTCGGCTGGCGTGCCCTGCAGCAGGTCGTCGAGGCGGTAGCGCAGGATCACCCGGCCGATGCGGCTGGCGCGCAGCACGGCCTTCATGCGGCACCCCGCAGGCGCTGCACGCGCGCACCGAGACGCTCGACGTCGTCACGCAGCACGTCCACGTCGTCGTGGAAAGCATCCAGCTCGGCTCGCGGCACCACGTCGCGCGATTCCTCGGTGATGAACTCGGCGGCGCTGTGAGCCAGATCGATCGCGCCCTGGCGCGCATGCTGCAGGGCGCTGCGCAGGGTGTTGGCGACTTGCACGCCGAGGACCTCGCCGAACACGCTGACGAACGGCTGCTGCCAATCCGGGTCGAAGCCCTTGGCCAGCTGCTGCAGGCGGCGCGCCAGTTCGGCGTCGCCGGCCACCCGCACGCGGCCCTTGCCGTTGGGGTCGGCCCGCCGTGCGTTGGCCAGCAGCGGCAACTGCGCCAGCGCCCCGGCCAGGCTGCTGCGCACGGCCAGGTCGGCCTCCCGCGCATCCACCGGGCCGACCCGCAGCTGGTCAGCGTCGACGCTGATGCGCATCGCCAGCGACGGCGCTTCCAGGGTCAGGTCGATGTGCCGGCCATCGAGACCGGCCAGTGCATGGCGGGTATCCGGATCCAGCGCCAGCGCGCGGTTCAGGGCAATCTGCAGGGCGCGGCCGGCGACCGGCTTGAGGGACTTGAGCAGGGAAGGAGCCATGTGCACATTCTACCTGCGCGGGTGCGGGGCTTGGGCCGGGCCGCCGCCCGGCACCCGCAGAAGCAATAGCCGAAGCAACAACAACAGCGGGCATTCCGTGGGTTGGCGGGATGGGGCCGGTGGCGGGAGACGCCGTAAACCCCGCTCCGCGGTCCGGCCCAGCCGCTGGCGGCTGGGCGTTCGGGCGCTTGCGAAGCAGTGCTTCGCAAGCAAAGCGCCCTCACCCATGGGGGCTTGGCCGCGGCATCCATGCCGCGGACACTCCCGCAACCGGACCCACCCCGCCTTCGACAGGTTTCCTCGCCTGTTGGTGGGTGTCGACCTTGGTCGACACGGTAGATCCACGCCATGCGTGGATGGATTTCTGGTTCATCCGTGCCTCACGCGGAGGGCCGATGAAGGTTCATGCTATGAGGCCACGCAACGCACAGGACATCGCATTCCCCATGGCACGGACCCGGGTCGGCATCATCTTCGGTGGCAAGTCCTCCGAGCACGAAGTTTCGTTGCAGTCGGCGAAGAACATCCTCGACGCCCTCGATCGCAAGCGCTTCGAGCCGGTATTGATCGGCATCGACAAGCAGGGCCAGTGGCATCTGAGCGAGCCAGCGACCTTCCTGCTCAATGCCGATGACCCGGCCCGCATCGCGCTGCATCGCTCCGGCCAGTCGCTGGTGGTCCACCCCGGCGCCGAGCAGATGCAACTGCAGCCCTGCGACGCGGCCAGCGCGCTCGGCCAGATCGATGTGGTGCTGCCGATCGTGCATGGGCCGCTGGGTGAGGACGGCGCCCTGCAGGGCCTGCTGCGCATGGCCAACCTGCCCTTCGTCGGTTCGCCGGTGTTGGGATCGGCGGTGGCGATGGACAAGGACGTGACCAAGCGCCTGCTGCGCGACGCCGGCCTGGAGGTGGCACCGTGGTTGTGCCTGCGCCGCCACCAGGCGGCAGAGGTGGATGTCGACGCGGTGATCGCCCGGCTTGGCCTGCCGCTGTTCGTGAAGCCGGCCAACCAGGGTTCGTCGGTGGGCGTGAGCAAGGTCAAGGATGCGGCCGGCTTCGCCGACGCGGTGGCGCTGGCGCTGCGCTATGACCACAAGGTGCTGGTGGAGTCGGCAGTGGTGGGCCGCGAGATCGAGTGTGCGGTGCTGGGCAACGCGCATCCGCAGGCCAGCCTGTGCGGCGAGGTGGTGGTGCACGACGAGTTCTACGCCTACGACACCAAGTACATCAATGACGCCGGTGCGGACGTGGTGGTGCCCGCCGAGATCGATGCCACCACGCAGGCGCGCATCCAGCAGATTGCAGTGCAGGCCTACCAGGCCCTGGAGTGCGCTGGCATGGCACGCGTTGACGTGTTCCTTGCCGCCGACGGCCGGATCGTCATCAACGAGGTCAACACGCTGCCGGGCTTCACCCGCATCAGCATGTACCCGAAGCTCTGGGGTGCCAGCGGCATCGACTACACCACGCTGATCACCCGCCTGATCGAACTGGCACAGGAGCGCCATGCGGCGGATCGCGGATTGCAGAGCGCGGTGCAGGGTCGAGCCATGCTCGACTCATGAACGCAGTCGAGCATGGCTCGACTCTGCAGCAGGGGTGCCGGTCGGTGACCGGCACGCCCCGCAGGTTCTATCCGCGCTTGCGGAACATCGAAATCACCGCAAGGATCAGGAACACGACGAACAGGATCCAGGCGATGTTGCTGGCGGCACCGGCAATGCCGGAGAAGCCAAGGACGGCGGCGATGATGGCGATGACGAAGAAGATGATGGCGTAGTGCAGCATGGCGCTCCTCGCTGGTGTACGGGCCGTGGGTTGGCGTGCGTCCATCCTCCCGATCCAGCGGTGTGCATGCAGTGACGGCAGCCTATGCGCCAGATGAAGCCTTCAGCCTGCGCAGCCCTTCTTCGATGCTGACCTGCGGCACGTAGCCGAAGTCCCGGCGCGCGGGCTCCATGCTGTACCAGTGCGGCGTGCACAGCTGCTCGGCCAGGAAGCGGGTGAGCGGCGGCTCGCCGCGCAGGCGCAGCAGCGGCCACAGCCGCTCGCAGACCGCGCCGATCCGGTAGGCGGTCCTGAAGCTGATCGCCTTGTCCACGGCCGGCGCACCCACCGCGTGCAGCAGCTTGTTGACCAGCTCGCGCATCGGCAGCGGCTCGCCGTTGGAGATGAAGTAGGCCTTGCCGGCGCAGGCCGCGCCTGGTGCCAAGGCTTCGAAGGCAAGGAAGTGCGCCAGCGCGGCGTTGTCGATGTAGGTGGTATCGACCTTGTTGTTGCCCTCACCCACCAGGCGCAGGCGGCCCTGCCGCGCACGCTCGGCCAGGCGCGGCACCAGCTGCTGGTCGCCCGGGCCCCAGATCAGGCGCGGACGCAGAGCCACCGTCGCCAGCGACGCGTCGTTGGCCGCCAGCACGCGTTGTTCAGCGATCGCCTTGGTCGCCGCATACGGCGCCTGGAAATCCTCCCCGTACGGCACCTCATCGGCCCCCAGGCCTTCCACCGGATGGGTAGCGCGATGGGTCACGCTGGGCGTGGAGGTGTAGACAAGCCGGTTGATGCCGTGCGCGCGGCAGGCGGCGATGACGTTGTCGGTGCCGACCACATTGGCCTGGTGGTAGCTCTCATAGCTGCCCCACGCGCCGGCCTTGGCGCCGTTGTGGAATACCGCGTCAACACCGGCCACTGCATGCAGAACCGCCTGGGCGTCGGCGAGGTCGCCGCGGATCTGGCCAATGCCCAGTGCCTGCAGTTGCGGGTAGTGGCCGCGATTGAATGCCAGCACCTGGTGGCCACGCTCGACCAGCCCGCGGCACAGCGCCTGGCCCAGGAAGCCACCTCCACCGGTGACCAGGATCTTCATGCGCGTTTCTCCAGTTCAGCGCAGGCCCAGGCAGCGAGCTTCTCGCGGCCGATCTTGGCGTTGTGACGGATGTCGACGGGGAACGCCGGATGCACGAGGAAATGCTGCAGGCCCGCGTCCGGCAGGCGCGCGGCCGCGTGGGCACGCAACGCATCCTGCAGTGCAGGGCTGTCGGCCTGGCCTCGCTGCAGTTCCACGCACAGCACCGGTACCTGCGCACCCGTAGCCCCGACGCCGACCAGCGCACTGCGGGCCACGCCGGCCACGGTATTGAACACCGGCTCGACCTGCTCGGTGTACAGCGGCCCGCGCGCCGTCTCCACGCGCTGGGTCTTGCGCCCGCAGAACCACAGGCGGCCCTGGGTGTCGAAGTAGCCCACATCCCCCATGCGATGCACGATGCGGGTGCTGCCGTCGGCCAGCGTCTCGCTGATCTTCGCTGCAGCGGTGGCCTGCGGGCGGTTGAAATAGCTGTCGGTAGCGGTCGGCCCGGCCACGGTGATTTCGCCCACTTCACCCGCGGCCAGCACGCGGGCCAGCGACCAGTCGGCCAGCGGTGCATCGTCGATGGCGATGATGCGCACGTCGTTCGGCGCGACCACGCGACCCACGCAGGTGCCGGCGCCGGCCTCGGTCGCGGCACGGGTATGCTCCAGCTCGCGGCCCTCGACCACGGCCACGGGCAGGCATTCGGTGGCGCCGTACGGCGTCCAGAACTGCGCATCGGACGGGAGCAGGCTGCGCAGGGTGGCCACCACGTCCGGCGGCACCGGCGCGCCGGCCGAGGTCACCCGGGTCACCGTCGGTAACGGCCGGCCATGGCGGGCCAGCACCCGCATCAACGCCGGTGAACCGAACAACTGGGTCACCCCGAAGCGCTGGATGGCGTCGTGCAGGCGCGCCGGGTCGGCGTGCGCCGGCCGGGTCGGGTCCATGTCCGGAATCACCGAGGTCAGCCCCAGTGCCGGGTCGAACAGGGCGAACGGTGGAAAAGTGGGCAGGTCCACCCCTCCCGCTTCCATGCCGAAGGCGCTGCCCAGCAACTGGATCTGGCCGACGAAGTGGCGGTGGCGATAGACCACGCCCTTGGGAACGCCGGTGGAGCCGCTGGTGAACAGGATCGCGGCCATGTCTTCGCCATCGGTGTCGGCCAGCATCGGGCCAGCGCCGGCCCCGGCACGCTCCAGCGCGGCCAGGGTGGTGCCGCCCCAGCCAAAGCGGCGGCCGACGGTGACCAGGCGGTTCGCCGACGGCGCCCAGCGCAGCAGCAGCCGCGCCACGTGGGCCAGCGGGATGCCGATGAAGGCCTGCGGCTGCGCCTCGTCCAGGCACTGTTTCAGCGCGCGCTTGTCGATGCCCGGATCGACCAGCACCGGCACCGCGCCCAGCTTGAACAACGCGAACATCAGCAGGAAGAACTCCGGCGACGGCCGCACCATTACCACCGTGCGCACTCCACGGCCGATCCCATAGCCGGCCAGGCCGGCGGCCATGGCATCACTGCGGGCGTCCAACTGGCGGTAATCCAGGGTGACATCGTAGGCGGCCATGCCGTTGCCGGCGCCGCGGCGGCCGGGGCAGCGGATGGCGATCTGGTCGGGGCGTTCACGCGCCAGTTCAGGCAGGCGCGCGGCGATATTGCAGGGTCGGTTCATCCGTTCATTGTCGCCGCTTACGGAATTTCTTGCGCGGCGGCCCGCTTCGTGGAAAATCCGCACCCTCGTTCCTGATTCCGACTGCCGCCCGGGGCGGCGTGACCATGCAACATCCCTGCATGACCTGCGGCGCCTGCTGCACCCAATACCGCGTGGCGTTCCACTGGATGGAATCGGACGAGGTCACTCCCGGCGGCGTGCCGCACGCGCTCACCGAGGTGCTCGACCCGCATCGCCTGTGCATGCGCGGCACGCACTCCAAGCCGGTACGCTGCGTGGCGCTGGACGCACAGATCGGTGTGTACTCGCGTTGCACCATCCACCCCAACCGGCCCAGTGTGTGCCGCGAGGTGGACGCGTCGTGGGAGTTCGGCAAGGCCAGCCCACAGTGCGACAGGGCGCGCATCGCCTACGGCCTGGATCCGCTGACGCCGGCCGACTGGCGCTGGCGCGACGAGGCCGGTAACGACGACGACCACCCGGACGACAACGGCAGCAGCCCGTCCTCGCCACCGCAGGCGCCGGTTGCCGCGTAAGTGGTAGTGCCGGCCGTTGGCCGGCAACCTCATGGACCCTTCGGGTGTGCCGACCAACGGTCGGCACCCACCGGAAGAGGAAGGGGTGGGTGCCGGCCGTTGGCCGGCACGTCGCTCAGATCGGGTTGGCGTCCAGGAACGCGCGGATCTCCGGCACCAGCACTTCGTGCTTGTCTTCCAGCACGTAGTGGCCGGCGTCCTTGAAGGCACGCACCTGGGCCTGCGGCAGCGCAGCCTGGAAGCCTTCCAGGAAATGATGGTCGAACACGAAATCACGCAGGCCCCAGCCGAGGAAGGCGGGGCGGTCGGCGAACGACGGCAGCGCCTTGCCGGCACGCTCCAGCAGTGACCAGGCCTTGTCCGCCGGCGACAGCGGAATGTCCTGCATGAAGCGGATCGTGCTGATGCGGTTGGCGTAGCTGTTGTACGGCGAGACGTAGGCACGGCGCACATCGGCCGGCATCCTGCGCTCCACGCCCAGCCACGAGGCGCCGGACGAGAAGGCATTGAAGGTGCGGATGATCCACTCGCCGATCTTCCAGTGGCGGCCCAGCGCGATCTGCCATGGCATCTTCTTCGCCGCGGGCATGGGGAAGGCAGCGGTATTGAGCACCACCAGGCGCTTCACCTGGTCGTGGTGCGACAGCGCCCAGCCGAAGCCGATCATGCCGCCCCAGTCGTGCACCGCCAGGGTCACCGGGCCGGTGATGCCCAGGTGCTTCAGCAACGCATCGAGGTCATCCACGCGCGACTGCAGGGTGTATTCGTAGCGGCTGTCATCGGGCTTGTCCGACAGGCCCATGCCGATGTGGTCCGGCACGATGCATCGATACCGGTCCGACAGGCCGGCCACCAGCGTACGCCAGTAATAGCTCCACGACGGGTTGCCGTGCACCATCACGACCACTTCGCCATCGCGCGGGCCTTCGTCGAGATAGCTCATCGACAGGCCGGGGCGCACGTCGAAACGTTGCGGATAGGCGGGGTAACCGGGAAGTTCGCGCATGCGGAGCACCTAGGGAGAATCGCGGCGCAATGTAGAGCCGAGCCGACGCTCGGCTGCTCTCCGGTCCGCTGCGGAAGAGCCGCGCGCTGCGCGCGCGCCGGGCATGGCTCGGCGCTACAGGAAATCGGGCGGCGGGCTGCTTACCAGACTACCTCAGCCATCGAGCAGTTCAGGCCCGAGCCGATGCCCAGAAGCGCGATGCGATCGCCCTTCTTCAGCTTGCCCAGCTGCTTGAGCTTGCTCAGCACGATCGGCACCGAGGCCGGACCGATGTTGCCGTGCTCACCGAAGATGGTCATGACCTTCTTCGGGTCGATGCCGAAGTTCTTGATGAACGCTGCGGTGTGCGGCTGGCTGACCTGGTGGATCACGAACTGGTCGAGCTCTTCCACGGCCCATCCCAGGGCGATCTTGGCGGCGCTGAACGTCTTCTGCGCCAGCTTGATGCCTTCGATCAGCAGCAGGCGGGTGTCGGTGACCATGCGGTCCAGGTTGCCCAGGCACAGCTGGTTCCACTCGGTGGCCGAGCGGGTCACGCCGCCCTTGTAGCGCGGGGCGTCCGGCACCAGTTCCGAGCGCGCCATCACCATCGCGGCGGCGCCCGACCCGGTGGTCAGGGCGGCCAGCTCATTGCGGAAATCATCGGCGGTGACATCCGGCGCAGTCATGCGCTCCAGGGTCTTCTCGTACACCAGGTTCGCGGTCTCGCCATCCACCACCAGCGCGTAGTCGATATCACCGCGCTCGATCATGCGCGCGGCGATATCCATGCCGTTGATGAAGGCCAGGCAGGCGTTGGCGACGTCGAAGGTCATGCATTCGTCGCTGACGCCGAGATTGCCGGACACGATCGAAGCCGTGGACGGCTCCAGGTAGTCGCGGCTGACCGAAGTGTTGACCAGCAGGCCGACCTGGGTCGCTTCGATGCCGGCATCCTCCAGCGCCTTGCGTCCGGCCAGGGTAGCCGCATCAGAAGCCAGCACGCCGTTGTCCCACAGGCGTCGCGCGTGGACACCGGCAATATCGCCGAGCACGTCGGTGCGGATGCCGAGGCGATCCAGCGTCGGTTGCAGGCGTTCGTTGATTTCCTTGGTCGTCAGCGTGTGCGGCGCGTCGACATGTGCAAGGCCGGCGATCGAGACATTCTTGAAGAGCATCGAGGTTAGCGCCAAGGCTCAGGCAAAAGGGGGCGCTATTCTATAACCCCTGGGCCTTCACCGCATCTTTACGAATTCAGCCCTGGCCGTATGGTGAAGCGTTCAGCGCGGCGGGCACTGGAAAGCGGCAAAGCGCTGGCTGCCATCGGCCGGGGCGGCAGCAGCCTGCACGGCATTGGCACCGGCGCTGGGAGCCTCGTTGCGGGCCAGCGTCTCCAGCTCTTCCTGCACCCGCAGCGGATTGCGGTTGTAGAAGCCGACCTTGCTCTTCACGGTCACCACGATTTCGCCCTTGGCCATGCAACCGGCCGGGACCGGGCCGGCCGGCAGTACGCGGGTCGCCTTGCCTGCCGGTTCGATCGGCACCCAGGTGCAGGCAGTGACGGTGAGCAGCAGGGTCGAAAGCAGCAGAACGCGCATGGGCAGATCCTGGAAGGGTATGGGGGGATTCTGCCTGAACAGCCTGAATCGGGGGTAGCCGGTGGAGGGGCAGATCCCCCGCAGGGGGCTCTGGCCCAGTGCACGAAGGGGGTCGGAGCCCTCCCGATGGGAGGGATCCGACCCCTGGCCGGGTATTGCCTTATTTCTTGACCGGGTTGCCTTCGGCGTCAATCACCGTCACCTCGCCCAGGTTCAGCGCGCGCACGGCCGCTTCGGTCTGCTTGAGGTCACCCACCACCACCCAGGTCAGGGCCTGCGGCTTGATCTCGGCGGCGGCCTGCTGCACCTGCGCCGGGGTCATCGCCTCGATCTCGGCCTTGCGCCGCAGCACGTAGTCGTCCGGGCGCTTGAACTGCACGATCGAACCGATGGTGGCCGCCACCGCGCTGGCGGTCTCGTAGGCACCCGGCAGGCTGAGGGTCTGGATGTTGCGGATGCGGTTGACCTCGGCGGCGGTGGCCGGCTTGCTGCCATCGGCGAACGCAGCGATTTCCTTGCGCATTTCCGCCAGCGCCGGGCCGGTCTTGTCGATCTGCACCGGCGCACTGGCCGCCCACGGCCGCTGTCCGACCGAGTTCGTGGCACTGCTGCGCGCACCATAGGACCAGTGCTTGTCCTCACGCAGGTTCATGTTGAGCCGCGAGGTGAAGTCACCGCCGATCACGCCGTTGGCAATGTCGAAGCGGGTCGAGCTGGCGTCGCTGGACGGCGGCACCACCTGCCCGGCGAACAGGTTGGCCTGCACCGCGCCCGGCTGGTCGATCAGGAACACGCGCGGGCCCTTCGGCAGCGCGACATCGGTGGCCGCCTGCACCTGCGGGGCCTGGCCGCTGGCTTTCCAGTCACCCAGCTGCTTGTCCAGCAGCGGCACGATCTCGGCCAGGGTGGTGTCACCGACCACGATCAGGGTGCCATCCTGCGGACGCAGCCAGTCATGGTGGAAATCGACCAGGTCGTCACGGGTGAGGCTGTTGATTGCCGCCTCATCGCCGCTGCCAGTGAACGGAATCGCGTACGGATGGCCCTTGCCGTACAGCAGCGGCGGCAGCACCCGCATCGCCACTGCCGCCGGATTGACCTTCTCCTGCTGGATGCCCGCGATCCAGCTCGCCTTGACCCGGTCGATCTCGCCCTGCTCGAACCGCGGTTCGCGCAGCAGATCGCGGTAGAGCGCCAGCGACGGCACCAGGTTTTCCTTCAGTGCCGACAGGTCCACGCTCATCGAATCCAGGCCAGCCGAAGCATCCAGGCTGGCGCCCAGCGCGTCGGCGGCATCGGCAAAGGCCAGCGAGCCGAGCTTGCCGGCGCCTTCGCTCATCAGGCTCATGGTGAAGTTGGCCGTGCCCGGCTTGCGGCCCTGGTCGGCGCTGAAGCCGCCGGGGAACTGGTAGCTGAACTGCACCACCGGGATCTCGTGGCGTTCGGCCAGGATCACGCGGGTGCCGTTCTTCAGCGTGGCACGCTGCAACGCCGGGAACTTCAGCTGCGGGAACTCGCGGGTCTGCGGCACGCCAGCCTTGCGGTCCACCTGCTCGGGCAGGGTGCTGTACTTCGGATCCACCGCCGGCACCTGGAAGGGCTTCGGTGCCTGGCTCGGGTCTTCCTGCAGTGCCACCCGCTGGCCCGGCTCCACCACCAGGGTGTGGCTGCCGGTGTCCAGCCACTGCGCGCCCAGGCGGCTGAGGTCGGCGGCGCTGGCCTTTTCGATGTTGGCCAGCGAGGTGCGGAAGCAGCCCGGGTCGCCGGTGAACACCGCGCACTCGGCCAGCGCGTCGGCCTTGCCGCCGAAGCCACCGATGCGCTCGATGCCGCGGATGAAGCCGGCGCGCGCGCCGGTCTTGGCGCGCTCCAGTTCGGCGGCGGTCGGGCCCTGCGCGATCAGCCGATCCAGTTCCTCGTCGATGATCTTCTCGATCCTGGCCGGGTCCTGGCCCTGCTTGACCGTGGCCATGATCACGAAGTTGGAGCCCAGCTGTGACGTGGAGAGTCCGGCAGCAATGCTGTCCACCAGCTTGTCCTGGTGTTGCAGGCGCTGGCTCAGGCGCGAGGATTTGGCACCGCCCAGCACCTGCGCGAACAGCTGCAGCTGATCGACCTCGGTGGTGCCGACCTGTGGCACGTTCCAGGCACGGTAGATGCGCGCCTGCGGCACCTTGTCGGTCATGGTCTCGCGCGTATCTGCACTGCGCTTGGCTACGTTCACGGCCGGCTGTGCCATGGTCGGGCCAGCCGGGATGCTGCCGAAGTACCGGGCGACCTTTTCCTTGGCGGTGGCCAGGTCGATGTCACCGGCCAGCACCAGCACCGCGTTGTTCGGGCCGTACCAGGTGCGGAACCAGGTCTTCACGTCATCCAGCGAGGCGGCGTTGAGATCGTTCATCGAACCGATCACGCCGTGATGGTACGGGTGGCCGGCCGGATACAGCGCCTTGTTGAGCTGGTCCCACACCTGCCCGTAGGGCTGGTTCTCGCCCTGGCGCTTCTCGTTCTGCACCACGCCGCGCTGCTCGTCCAGCGCCGCCTGGTCGATCGCCCCGACGAGGTGGCCCATGCGGTCCGATTCCATCCACAACGCCATGTCCAGTGCGGTGGTCGGCACGTTCTCGAAGTAGTTGGTGCGATCGGTGTTGGTGGTGCCGTTCTGGTTGGTGGCACCGACCTGCTTGAAGGGTTCGAAGAACTCGCCATCGTGGTTCTCGCTGCCCTGGAACATCAGGTGTTCGAACAGGTGCGCGAAGCCGGTGCGGCCGGCCGGTTCGTCCTTGCTGCCGACGTGGTACCAGACGTTCACCGCGACGATCGGCGCCTTGCGATCGGTATGCACGATCACGCGCAGGCCGTTGGGCAGGGTGAACTGCTCATAGGGAATGTCGACCTTGGCCGGCGCAGCCGGCTTGGCAGCCAGCGCGTGGGAGGGCACGAGCGTGCCCAGGGCAGTGCTGAGGGCGACAGCCAGCAAGGCAGCGCGCGGGCGAACGGCAAGAGACATATCCGGATCCTTGGTCACGTAGGTGAACCGCGATCCTAGCCTGTGCACGCATGGGCAGGAATCGGCCAGCAGTCACTGGGGGTGTTTGCCCCCATCCACCCTGCGGCCCGGCCGCGTCCGCGGTCCTGAACCGTCACAGGGAGCGGCGACTGGCGTCCGGACAGTGTCCGCAGCGCGATGAGTGGACAGGTGTCCGCCCACCGGACACTTCCCGTTTGATCAAAAAGCCTTGTAGATCAACAACTAAAAGTTGGCACGGGGATTGCTTGGTACTTCCCGCGCCAAGAAGGGCTTCAGACAAAAGCTGACTGAATGCTGAACCAACGCAGGAAATCGAAAATTTTCCTTGCATGCCCAGAACTGGTGTACTACCTTACTACCACACCACTGCTCAACAACACTAAACAGGCCCCGTCATGAACGCCAAGACCATTGCCATCGCCATCGCCCTGATCGCCGGCACCGCGGTTGTTTCGTCGGTGCAGGCCTCCGAATCCATCAAGACCCTGGCCACCGTGCAGGTCCGCCCGGCCGCCGACCAGCTGGCCCAGCAGGCCTGGGAACGCGCCAGCGGCATCCCGACCCTGGCCACCGTCGAAGTGCGGCCGAGCGCCGACCAGCTGGCCGAGCGCAGCGGTTACGCCGCCGCCCCGGCTGCCGCCGCGCTGCCGATCACCACCCTGGCCGCCGTGGAGGTGCGCCCGAGCCTGGAACAGCGCGTCGCGCTGGCCGCCGAACTGGAAGCCGAGCGCTACGCTGCCACCCTGGCCGCTGCTGCCACCAACGTCGCCAACTCGGTCATCGTCAACCTGCCGGCCCTGCAGGTGCGCCCCAGCGCCGCCGACCTGCAGGCCCTGGCCAGCGGAACCGCCCAGGTCCTGCTGCGCCCGTAACCGGTGCCGCCCTGCCTCGTGCGGGGCGTGCGCCATCGAGGCGACGGTCGCCGCAGGTACACTGCGCCGATGAATGCCGCACCCCAGTTCCACGTGATCCTGTTCCAACCGGAGATCCCGCCCAACACGGGCAATGTGATCCGGCTCTGCGCCAACACCGGCGCGCAGCTGCACCTGGTCGAGCCGCTCGGCTTCGCACTGGAAGACAAGCAGCTCAAGCGCGCCGGGCTGGACTACCACGAGTATTCGCGCCTGCAGGTGCACCCCGACCTGGACACCGCCCTGGCGAGGATCGCGCCCCAGCGGCTGTTCGCGCTCAGTACCCGGGCCAGCGTGCGCTACGACAGCGTGGCCTTTGAAGAGGGCGATGCGTTCCTGTTCGGCCCGGAGAGCCGTGGCCTGCCGCAGGACGTGCTCGATGCCCTGCCCGATGGCCGGCGCCTGCGCCTGCCGATGCGGCCGGGCAACCGCAGCCTGAATCTTTCCAACACGGTTGCCGTGGTGATGTACGAGGCGTGGCGGCAGCACGGGTTTGCCGGCGGCGCGTAGCGCCACGCGTCTCTCTTCTGCCTGATTGTTGCTGTGGCGGGCGCATGCGTTCATGAGCGTTACTTTTCTTTCCGCGCGGAAAGAAAAGTAACCAAAAGAAACGCGCCGCCATCCGCGAGCCGGTGCTGCGCACCGGTGCCCTGCGCTCCTCGGCCCGCCGGGGGACGGCGCGGAACTCGCTGCGCTCAGACACCCGCGCCTCTTCGCCCCCGCCGGACCTGCGGTGCTCGGCTCGCTTCAAGGCGGACCCAACAGCCGCGCGGTAGATCGACGCCATGCGTGGATGCCTTCCGCCTGGATCACTCAGTTGCGGGCGCCATCGCGTTGCCCGGGGCGCGTGCACCCCAGCCGGCAATGCCGGCCAGCGGCCGGCACTACCGGTGCACTCAGAACGCGTTGATGCCGGTCAGTTCGCGGCCGATCACCAGCTGGTGCACGGTTTCGGTGCCTTCATAGGTGATCACCGATTCCAGGTTCAGCGCATGCCGGATCGCCACGTGTTCGGTGGTGATGCCGGCGCCGCCGAGCAGGTCGCGACACTCGCGGGCGATGTCGATGGCCATGCGGCAGTTGTTCCACTTGGCCAGGCTGACCTGCTGCGGCTGCAGCTGGCCGGCTTCCTTCAGGCGGCCCAGCTGCAGCGCCAGCAGCTGTGCGGTGGTGATGCGGCGGGCCATCTCGGCCAGCTTGATCTGCGCGCTCTGCGTGGCCGCCAACGGGCGGCCGAACAGCACGCGCTCCTTGGCATAGCCCAGCGCCTCATCCAGGCAGGCGATGGCGGCACCGATCGGGCCCCAGCTGATGCCGTAGCGGGCCTGGGTGAGGCAGCCCAGCGGTCCCTTCAGGCCCTTCACGTTCGGCAGCCGGTGGCTGTCGGGCACGCGCACGTCATCGAAGTACAGCGCGCCAGTGAGCGAGGCACGCAGGCTCATCTTGTGCTTGATCTCCTGCGTGGTGAAGCCGGCCATGCCCTTTTCCAGCACGAAACCCTGGATGCCGTCCTCGGTCTGCGCCCAGACGATGGCCAGGTCGGCCACCGGGCCGCTGGTGATCCACATCTTGCTGCCGCTGATGCGCCAGTCGCTGCCGTCGCGCACCGCACGGGTCTTCATGCTGGCCGGATCGGAACCGCCGTGCGCTTCGGTCAGGCCGAAGCAGCCGATCAGTTCGCCGCGCGCCATCGGCGGCAGCCACTGCTGGCGCTGCTCCTCGCTGCCGTAGGCGTAGATCGGGTACATGCACAGCGAGCTCTGCACCGAGACGAAACTGCGCAGGCCGGAGTCGCCGCGCTCCAGCTCCTGGCAGATCAGGCCATAGCTGACCGCACGCAGGCCGCCGCCGCCGTACTCGGCCGGCAGGGTAGCGCCGAGCAGGCCCAGCGCGGCGATGTCCGGCACCAGCTCGGCGGGGAAACGGGCCTGGTCGAAGGCATCGCCGATGATCGGCAGCACCCGCTCGTTGGTGAAGCGGGCGACGCTTTCCTGCACCGCGCGCTCCTCCTCGTTGAGCAGGGAACGGACATCGAAAAGATCGTACGGATGCAAAGCCATGGCACTCACGCGCAGTCAGGACCCGGTCATTGTCGGTCATCCGGGCAGAGCGTGCCGGCCAAGGTCGGCACCCACCAGAGCTGCGGCCCTACGCTGCATTGCAGCAATCCGGACGTGAACATCGTCGATCTAGCTCGATCACGCGCGGCCCGGTACCCTGACACATTCAAACAACCGTTTCGCCCGTGGCATCACGCGCGATTCCCAGGCACCGCCGGTGGCCCCCGATGCCGGCCCTACCCACGAGTCATGCAATCGATGAGCGCTGAAGCCAACGCCCTGCCCCCGCGTGAAGTAATGGAGTTCGACGTGGTGATCGTCGGCGCCGGCCCCGCCGGCCTGGCCACCGCGATCCGCCTGCGCCAGCGCGCGATCGAAGCCGGCCGCGAACTGTCGGTGTGCGTGCTGGAGAAAGGCTCCGAGCCGGGCGCGCACGTGCTGTCTGGTGCGGTGATGGATCCGCGCGCGCTGACCGAGCTGTTCCCGGACTGGGCCGAGCGCGGCGCACCGCTGAAGCAGAAGGTCACCCGTGACGAATTCCTGTTCCTCAGCGAAACCGGCGCGCGCAGCACGCCCAACGCGCTGCTGCCGGAGTGCTTCCACAACGAAGGCAACTACATCATCAGCCTGGGCGAAGTGACCCGCTGGCTGGCGCAGCAGGCCGAGGCACTGGAAGTGGCGATCTTCCCCGGCTTCGCCGCCGCCGAGGTGCTGTACGGCGGCAACGGTGAAGTGATCGGCGTGGCCACCGGCGACATGGGCATCGAGAAGGACGGCAGCATCGGCCCGGCCTTCGAGCGCGGCATGGCCCTGCACGCGAAATACACGATCTTCGCCGAAGGCGCACGCGGCCACCTCGGCCGCCAGCTGATCGCCCGCTACAAGCTGGACGAAGGCAAGGACCCGCAGGCCTACGGCATCGGCATCAAGGAACTGTGGCAGATCGACCCGGCCAAGCATGAGCCGGGCTTGGTCGTGCATGCGGCCGGCTGGCCGCTGGACAGCGACACCTACGGCGGCGCGTTCCTGTACCACGCCGACGGTGGCAAGGTCGCCATCGGCTACGTGGTCGGCCTGGACTACAAGAACCCATGGCTGAGCCCGTTCGAGGAATTCCAGCGTTTCAAGACCCACCCGTCGATCCGCAAGCACCTGGAAGGTGGCACCCGCATCGGTTACGGCGCACGTGCGATCACGGCCGGTGGCCTGCTCTCGCTGCCGAAGACCGTGTTCCCCGGCGGTGCCCTGGTCGGCTGCGAGGCCGGCTACCTCAACGCCAGCCGCATCAAGGGCAGCCACGCCGCGATCAAGACCGGCATGCTGTGCGCCGACGCCGCCTTCGACGCGCTGGCCGCCGATCGCCAGCACGATGAACTGAGCGCCTACCCGAAGGCCTTCGAAGCCAGCTGGCTGTTCACCGAACTGCAGCAGTCCAAGAACTTCAAGCAGTGGTTCAAGAAGGGCCAGACCGTGGCCACGCTGATGACCGGCGTCGAGCAGTGGCTGCTGCCGAAGCTGGGCGTGCGCAACCCGCCGTGGACCCTGCACCGCACGCAGCCGGATCATGCCTGCCTGGAACCGGCCGCCAAGCACACCCGCATCGCCTACCCGAAGCCGGATGGGGTGCTGACCTTCGACCGCCTCAGCTCGGTGTTCCTGAGCAGCACCAACCACGACGAGAACCAGCCCAGCCACCTGACGCTGAAGGATCCGGGCATTCCGGTGAAGGTGAACCTGGCCGAGTACGCCGGCCCGGAAGCGCGCTACTGCCCGGCCGGCGTGTACGAGTTCGTCGGTGAAGCCGACAGCGCGCGCCTGCAGATCAACGCGCAGAACTGCGTGCACTGCAAGACCTGCGACATCAAGGACCCGACCCAGAACATCGTCTGGGTGACCCCGCAGGGCGGCGGCGGCCCGAACTACTCGGGCATGTGATCGCCCCCGGGCTGCGACCGCGTGTCGCAGCCCGGCCGTTCCGCCGCGCCGCTATCCTGCCCGCCCATGCGTGCCTCCCGCCTGCTCATCACTGTTGCCGTGGCCTTGCTTGCCACGGCCTGCCAGCGCCCGCCAGCGGCACCGGCCACACCGGAACAGGCCCGGGAGCAGGCCATGCAGCGCGCGTTCGAGCTGTGTGCCGGCTGCCACACCGTGCAGCCCGGCGGCATCCACCGCTTCGGGCCGAACCTGCATGGCGTGATCGGTCGTCGCGCTGGCAGCTTGCCCGACTACGGCTATTCCGACGGCATGCGCCGCGCCGACTTCACCTGGAGCGCGCAGACCCTGGATACCTTCCTGCAGTCGCCCACCCACCTGGTGCCCGGCACGCGCATGTACAACGCCTTCCCCAGCGCCGAACGCCGTGCGCTGGTGATCGCCTACCTGCAGCAGCAGTCGGCTCAGTGAGCCAGGCGCTGCAGCTGTCGCTGCAGCCGTGCCACGAACGCCTCCACCGCCGCGAACACCGCCGCCGGATCGGTCTCGGCCGCATCGTGCAGGCGCTCGACCAGCGCACTGGCCTGCCCGGCCAGCACCGTTGCGCCCACCGCGCCCAGGCCACCGGCTTGCCGGTGCAGGTGCAGGGCCGCCGCCGTGCGGTCTCCCGCGCCGATCGCATGCTGCACGGCCGCCAGATCGGCCTCGCTGGCCTGCAGCAGACTGTCACGCAGCTGCTCGGCGACCGCACGCGAACCACAGCGCTGTTGCAGGGTGGCCAGATCAAGCGACATGTCAGCGGCGTCCGCGTCCTCGGCCTCCTCCTGCAACGAGGCGTCGAACCCGTGCCCCTGCGCCTGCGGCAGCCAACGCAGCAGGGCCGCGCGCAGGGCGGCCAGCGACAGCGGCTTGGCCAGCACTTCATCCATGCCGGCCTCCCGGCACCGGCGTGCATCGTCGTCCAGCACGCTGGCGGTCAAGGCCAGCACCGGCAGCCGCGGCTGCCCGTTGCGGCCCTCGCGCTCGCGCAGCAGGCGGGTGAAGCCGAATCCATCAAGCACCGGCATCCGGCAGTCGGTGATGACCAGATCGAAGTGCTCCACCGACAGCCGGTCCAATCCCTGCTGGCCGTCTCCCACCAATACATGCGGTATGCCCAGCTGCTGCAGGCGCCAGGCCATCATCGCCTGGTTGGTCGGGTGGTCTTCGATCACCAGTACCCGCGCCTGGCGCAATGCCGCCGGCAGCAGCGCTGGCTGGTCCTGCTCGGCGACCAGGGCTTCGACATCGCCGCTGCCGGCCTCCACCAGCGACAGCCGTACCTCAGCGCGGGTACCTTCACCCAGCACGCTGTGCAGCGCCAGTTCGCCGTCCATCATCTGCACCAGGCGCTGGCAGATGCTCAGTCCGAGGCCGGTACCGCCATGGTCGCGCTGGATGTAGGCGCCCGCCTGGGTGAACGGCGCGAACAGATGCTGCAGCTGTTCCGGCGCAATCCCCATGCCGGTGTCGGTCACGCTCAGGCACAGCGGCTGGCTGCCATCGGCGGCGGTCGGTCCCGTCACCTCCAGCTGCAGGCGGACTTCGCCACGGGCGGTGAACTTGATGGCATTGCTGAGCAGGTTGAACACGATCTGGCGCAGGCGTACCCCATCGACTTCGTGGGCCGACGCCAGCTGTGGATCGATCTGCACGTGCAGCGCCAGCCCGCGCGCGCTCGCCTGCGGCGACAGCAGCGTGCAGACACTTTCCAGCAATGGACGCAGCGGTTGCGGCACCGGCTCCAGGCGCAGCGCGCCGGCCTCCAGGCGCGAATAGTCGAGAATGTCATCCAGGATCTGCCGCAGCATCTGCGCCGAATCCTCGATCACCCCCAGGATGCGCTGCTGCTCGGCGTCCAGCGGCGAATGTGCCAGCACTTCCAGCATGCCCAGCACGCCACTCATGGGGGTGCGGATCTCGTGGCTCATGGTGGCCAGGAAGCGCGACTTCGCCTCGGCCGCCTGCTCGGCCTCGGCCTTGGCCGCGGACAAGGCATCGGCCTGCGCACGTGCCTCGCTGACATCCACCCAGTAGCCGCTCCAGGTCACTGCGCCGGCCTCGGCCGCATAGGGGTGGGCCTGGCTGCGTACCCAGCGCACCTCCGCCCCGTCGGCGCGCAGGCGGAATTCGAGGCTCAGCGGCGCGAACTGCCGCGCCGCCTGTTCGACGGCCTGCAGGATGCGGTCGCGATCACCGTTCTCGACGCGTTCCAGCAGGCTGCCCGCGTCCTGCTCGGCCTGCTGCCGGGTGATTCCGAACAACGCCTGGAGGTCTCCGGCGATGAACGGGAAACTGAGCGTGCCGTCGGCTGCACGACGCGCCTGGTAGACCACGGCGGGAAGATTGTCGGTGACTTCGGCGAGGCGTTGTTCCAGATGGCGCCGCCCGGCCACTTCACGGCGCAGCCGCCAATGCCCGACGCCGTGGACCAGCAACGCGGTGAGCAGCACCATCAGCACCGGAACGCCCCAGCGCAGCGCGCTGTTCCAGTCGATGCCGCGGCGGTACTCCACCGCCAGCCAGTCGCCACGCAGTGCCTCGTGCTTGCGGGGCGGCATCTGCAACAGCAGGCGATCGAACGTCGTGGCCAGCGCGGCATGGCGGCGGTCGACGGCCAGCACCAGCTGGTCGTTGAAGCCCGCCGGCGCGGCAACCTGCAGGTGCCCCGGGAAGCGGCTGCGCAGCATGTGGTCGACCAGTGCCAGATTGCCCACGTACGCATCGGCCTCGCCCTGGACCAGGCGCTGCAGGGCCTGTTCCGTGCTGCGTGCGGCGATGATCCTCGCCTGCGGCGCCTGCTGCAGCACGTAGTCGCGCACGCGCTCCGGATCGGACAGCAGCACGCGCCTGCCCTGCAGGTCCGACAGCCCCAGCAGCGCCGGGCTGTCGCGGCGGCTGACGATCACGTTCGGTACGCTGATGAAGGGTTGGCTGAACACCCAGTCCGGGCCCAGGTAACGGGAGTCGGCGGGAATGCCCATCACCGCCTGCAGTTCACCGCGGCGGGCCTTCTCGCGCACCTCGTACCAGTCGTGGCTGTTTTCCGGGTGCAGGTTGGCGCCGGCCTGCATCAACCGTCGCAGGTACTCGCTGGCCAGGCCGCTGGGCCGGCCATCGGCGTCGGCAAACGACAGCGGCGCCGCGTTGGGGGCAAAGCCGATCTTCAGCGGCTGCTCCAGTACCCGCTTCTCGGCCTGGCTCAGTGCCAGCTGCGCCGACGCTGACCACCTCGGCGGTGGCAGCCAGCGCGTTGCCAGCGCGTCCCGCTGGGCCTGGCTGGTCGCGGCCAGGGCCAGGTCCAGCGCTTCGGCCAAGGGCTGCTTGCTGTGGGGAACACCGAAATGCAGGCGCTCGGGCGGCAGATCGCTGGGCCGCAGCAGCACGACGCCCTGCAGGCGGTGGGCAGCGATGAGTTCGGTGGCGACATAGGCGTTGCCGATATAGACGTCGGCTTTGTCGTCTCTGACCATCTGGAGCGCCGCCAACGAGCTGTTTGCGACAAGCTGTCGGGCCCGCGGGAACCGAGCCCGCACCTGCGGGCCGGTCAGGAAGTCCTGCTCGATCACCACCCGCAGCCCGTCCAGATCCGGCATGTCCGAAGCTCGCAGGTCACCCGGCCGCCCCACCAGGGCCAGCGGTGCTTCACCGTAGGCGGCGGTATAGACCATGCACCGGGTCCGGTCGGCGCTCAGACCGACATTCATCACTACATCGATCTCGCCACGGCATGCCGCATCCAGCACGGATGTCCAGTCCGGGTAGCGACGGGTCTCCACTTTCACGCCGAGTTGACGGGCCAGCAGCGACAGATAATCCGGCCCCAAGCCGACCTGCCTGCCTTCCTGGAGGGACTCGAAGGGCGGCCAACCGCTGTCATACTGGCCCACGACGATGCTCGGATGCAGGGCGAGGTATTCGCGCTGCAGCGGGCTGAGCGGCAACAGCCCGGGCGCGGCCTGTGCCGATGCTGCGGGCGGCATCAGCACGGCCAGCAGCAGGACCATCGCGCGAACAGCCCAGCTACGCATCGGCGTCAATCTCCTAGAATCCTGCCAGGGACCGCGGCGGTCGCGGCCCAGCCTGCCCCGTGGCCATACTAGAGCATGAGCTTGCGCATCATCATCGCAGACGATCACCCGGTGGTCCGTATCGGCACCCGCGCCGTCATCGAATCGAGCGGGGCAGGCCGCGTCGTTGGCGAAGCCGACAGCGCGCAGGCGCTGATGACCCTGCTCGGCAGCCAACCCTGCGATCTGCTCGTCACCGATTACTCCATGCCCGGCAGCCCACAGGCAGATGGCTTCGCCATGATCGGGATGATCCGCCGCCGCTACCCCGACCTGCCCGTGCTGATGCTGAGTGTCTCCAACAACCTGGCGATCCTGCGCATGGTGCTCGACAGCGGCGTGCTCGGCCTGGTCGACAAAAGCTCATCGATGGACGAGCTGCCGCAGGCCATCCAGTCGGTGTACCGGGGCCAGCCCTATATCAGCCGCAGCCTGCGCGAGCGGGTCGAAGCGGCCGGCGGGTGGCGCATGAGCGAGGGCGATGGCAAGCCACTGTCGCCGCGTGAAGTGGAGGTGCTGCGCCTGCTCGGCACCGGCATGACGGTAAAGGAGATCTCGCAGCAGCTGCACAAGAGCGTCAGCACCATCAGCCGGCAGAAGGGCGACGCCATGCTGAAGCTGGGACTGAAGGGCGACGCAGAACTGTTCGACTACCTGCGCGACGGGAAAATCTGAACCCTGCCCATCCGGTCGTTGAACTTTCAGGCCGCCTTCATGGCCGCTGCCGCTAGATGAATGCGCACGCCGCAGGACCGGCCAGGCAATGTTCCGGCAATCCCGGAACGCCAGCATGGTCCACGGCAGCCGGATGCCCCCGCGTCCGCCCATGCCCCGCGTGGCATGCACCTTACAGGAGAACCGAACATGCCCAGTACTTCCACACTCAGCTTCCGCGGCCTGGCAATGGCCCTGGCACTGGTGGCCGGCGTGGCCGTGGCCACTGATGCCAGCGCGATGTCGAGGAAGGACAAGCGCACCCTGGTCGGTGCCGTGGTCGGCGGCGTGGCAGGCCACCTGATCTCCAACGGCGATCCTGCCGCGACCGTCGGTGGCGCCGTGGCCGGCGGCGCGATCGGCAATCTGACGACGTCCGACCGCCGCGACCGTCGCTACTACGACAACCGTTACTACGGTGACCGCTATGATCGCGGCTACTACCGCAGCGGCTACTACGATCGGGGCGATGACCGCCGCTGGCAGCGCGAGCGCTACTACGACAATCGCTACTACTCCCACGATCGCGGCCGCCATCGCGGCTGGTGATCGCCTCGGCGGCATCATCGCCGCCAGCGTGACGACGGGCGGGTCCATGACCCGCCCGTTTGCGTTGGCTGCGGTCATGGCGTTGAATGCGCAGCCTTGAACGTGACATTTCCCACGGGCCGCAGCATGACCTCTTCCCCTCATCGCGTGCAGGGCCTCAACAACGATGAGGTCGCCGCCGACTGGCCGCCGGTCGGCCCGCAGGACATCGCCTGGCTGCGGCAGCACTACCCGCAACTGGACGGGCACGGTCAACCGCACTGGCACAGCCCGCGGCCGCTGTCGGCCGCCGCCATCACCGGCGGCACGCACGGCCCGGTGTTCATCAAGCGCCATCACCACAGCGTGCGCAGCGCCGCCTGCCTGGAGGAAGAACACCGCTTCATCGCCCATCTCGCCACCGCCGGCCTGCCGGTGGTGCAGGTGCTGGCCGCAGCCGATGGCCGCACCGCGCTCGAGCATGGCCCATGGACCTTTGAGCTGCATGCCGTAGGCACGGGCGATGACCTGTACCGCGATGCGGTTTCGTGGACGCCGTTGACCGATGTGGCGCAGGCACGCGAAGCCGGCCGCATGCTGGCGCGGTTGCATCAGGCGGCTGCCAGCTACGACGCGCCGCAGCGCAGTACCCACGTGCTGGTGGCACGCGACGACCTGATCCGTGCCGACGATCCGATCGCAGCGATCAAGGCGGATCTGCCGAAGCGGCCGGGCCTGGCGCGCTATCTCGCCCGCATTCCGTGGGAAGCACAGCTTCAGCGCGACGTACTCCCCTGGCACGCCGGCCTGGCCGCGCGCCTGCGCGGGGAACCGCGGCTGTGGGCGCACAACGACTGGCACGCCTCCAACCTGCTGTGGCAGGCCGGGCAGGTCAGCACGGTGCTGGATTTCGGCCTTGCCTCGCCCACCAGCGCCGTGTTCGATCTCGCCACCGCGATCGAGCGCAACGCAGTGGCGTGGCTGGAACTGGAGCGCGGGATGGAGGCGGTGCACATCGATACCGCGCTGGCCCTGCTCGACGGCTATCGCCGGGTGCTGCCGCTGCCAGCCGCGCGCGTGCACCTGATGGCCGACCTGCTGCCCATGGTCCATTTCGACTTCGCGCTGTCCGAAGTGGAGTATTTCGAGGGCATCACGGGCTCGACCGCGAATGCCGACGTGGCCTGGCAACCCTTCATGCTCGGGCATCCGGCCTGGTTCCGCAGGGCACCCGGCCAGGCGTTGCT
Source organism: Stenotrophomonas maltophilia (assembly GCF_001676385.1). Classification (GTDB taxonomy): domain Bacteria; phylum Pseudomonadota; class Gammaproteobacteria; order Xanthomonadales; family Xanthomonadaceae; genus Stenotrophomonas; species Stenotrophomonas maltophilia_J. The sequence goes on from NZ_LYVJ01000009.1 coordinate 215,025, forward strand.
GCAGGCCCTGCACGCCGCCGCGTGACCCCGGGGGCACGCGGTTGGGGCCAGCCGGGCCCCCGGAAAGGGATCCGACCCCGCAGCGGGTCGCAGCCTGAAGGGCGCCCGCTCGCAAATCCATACCATTTGTAGTGAAATGACCACCTGAAGCGGGGGTGCCTGGATCTGCCAGGCTGAGAGAGTCCCTTGGAACCTGATCCGGTTTGCACCGGCGTAGGGAGCTTTGAGCCACAGCCACACCCCCCGTTGCGGGCCGGTGCAGCTGCGCGCCGTCGCTTCGTCTCCCTTGTTGTCCGAAGACGAACCGAATGAACCGCTGCCTGCGCCCCACCCTGCTCTCCCTTGCCCTCTGCGCCGCGTTGCCGCTGCACGCCAGCGAAGCCGATGCGTCCACCGATGCGGCTGCCACCGGCGCCGAGCGCTCGCCGACCGAACTGGCGGCCGTGCGCGTGCAGGCCGGCAGACCCAAGGCGGACACCTCCCGCGTCAACGCCTTCGGTGGCGGCAGCTGGAAGGACACGCCGGCCTCGGTGAACGTGCTCGAGCGCGACTACCTCGACCGCCGCCAGGTGCGTTCGCTGTCCGAACTGGCCAGCAACGACGCCGCGCTGGGCGATGCGTATGCGCCGGTGGGCTACTACCAGAACATCGCCATCCGTGGCTTCGCGCTGGACGCCGCCACGGGCTACCGCTTCAACGGCCTGTCCATCGCCGGCGAACAGCGCCTGGCACTGGAGAACGTGCAATCGGTGGAAATCCTCAAGGGCGAAGCCGGCCTGGCCGCGGGCGTGATGGCGCCGGGCGGCATCATCAACTACATCGGCAAGCGCCCTGCCGAAGTGCGCACCGCCACGCTCGGGACCGACTCGGAAGGCTCGCGCTACATCGCCGTCGATGCCGGACACTGGATCACCCCGCGATTCGGCGTACGCCTGAACGCCGCATGGGATTCCAGCCATTCCTATGTCGAGCACGCCGATGGCCGCCGCAACTTCTATTCGTTGGCCGCCGACTGGCTGATCGGCGAGCGCGGCAAGCTGGAAGTGGATGCCAACTACCAGACCAGCTCGCAGCGCTCGGTATCGGGCTACCAGCTGCTTGGCGCGCGTGAGCTGCCGCGCGGCGTTGATCGCGAGCACCTGCTCGGCTACCAGCCTTGGCAGCGCCCGGTGGATATCGCCAGCACCAACATCACCGCGCTGCACACCTACGATTTCAGTGAGGCCTGGCAGTCACGCGTCTCGGTCGGCTACAGCCGTTCGGTGATCGATGACAACGTCGCCTTCGCCTATGGGTGTTATTACGCCACGCAATGCGCCGATGGCAGCGTGCCAGGCAATTACTTCGCGCCCAACGGCGACTACGATGTCTACGACTACCGCAGCCCGGACGACACCCGCCGCAACCAGCAGGCGCGTGCCGAGCTGCGGGGCCGCCTCGAGACCGGCCGCGTCGGCCACCAGTTGACCGTCGGTGCCGACCACTTCCGCCGCACCGTGGACAGGCGCCCGAGCGTCAACGAGTACGTTGGCACCACCAATTTCCACGACGCGCAGGTGCCGGCGTTCGAGCCGTCGCCGGAGATGCCGGGGCCGTCTGCCCGGCGCCTGGACAGCCGCCAGACCGCGATCTTCGCGCTGGACCGGATGAGCTTCGGCGATGACTGGCAGTGGCTGGCCGGCGGACGCTTCGTGCGCCTGGACGAGCGCGCCTACGACAAGCGTGGCACCCCGCAGCGGCACAGCCGCCTGTCGCGCTTCCTGCCGCAGACCGCCGTGGTGTGGAAGGCCACCGACCAGCTCAACGCCTATGCCAGCTATGTGCGCGGCATTTCGCTGGGCCAGGAGGCACCATTCTGGACCAGCAACGCCGACACCTTCCTGCCCTCGGTGCAGTCGCGGCAACTGGAAGTGGGGGTGAAGTACGTGCCAGTCGAGGCGCTGACCCTGGGCGCGGCCGTGTTCCGCATTTCGCAGCCGTACCAATACGCAAAGCCGGACAGCAGCGATGCCGGCTACACCTTCGTCGAGGAAGGCACGCAGGCCCACACCGGCCTGGAATTGACCGCCAATGGGCAGCTGACCGATGCACTGCAGATCGTTGCCAGCGCCAGCGTGCTGCAGGCACGCGCGCGCGGCACCGGCACGCCGGCCCATGAAGGCCACCAGCTGGTGAACGTGCCGAAGGTGCGCGCCAGCGTGCACCTGGCCTATGCGCTGCCGTTCGCGCAGGGCCTGGATGTGACCGGTGGGTGGCGCTATGCCGGCGCCAATGTCGCCCGCGCCGACGGTGGCGTGCGCGCGCCGGACTACTCGGTGTTCGACGCTGGCCTGCGTTTCCAGCATCGCCTGCACGAGCGCGCGGTGACCTGGAACCTGTCGGTGGACAACGTGTTCAACCGCTTCTACTGGCGCGATACCGGCAGCAGCGGCGGTGACTATTATCTGTTCCCGGGTGCGCCACGGCAGGCTCGCCTGTCGGTGACGTTCGCGTTGTGAGCGGCGCCGTGCTCGAGTGGGCCGCGGCGCTGTGCAGCGTGCTTGGCGTCTGGCTGATGGCCCGTCGCCGGCTGGTGGCGTGGCCGGTGGGCCTGCTGTCGGTGACGTTGTACGGGCTGGTGTTCGCCGAGGCCAGGCTGTACTCGGACACCCTGCTGCAGGTCGCCTTCGGGGGTTTCCTGGTCTACGGCTGGCTCAACTGGCGGCAGCACGCAGCGGATGAAGGCAGCGTCCGCATCGTGCCATTGGCGCGCGGCAAGCTGCTGCGCGACCTGGCCATCGGCCTGTGCGGTGGCGTGGCTCTGGGCGCGGGCATGCACGCTTTCACCGATGCTGCGCTGCCATGGCTGGACGCGATGCTGACCGCACTGAGCCTGGTCGGGCAGTGGTGGCAGGCACGCCGCCACGTGGCGTGCTGGTGGATGTGGATCGCAGTGGACGTGGTCTACGTCGGCGCCTATCTGTTCAAGTCGCTGCACGTGACCGCTGCGCTGTATGTGTTCTTCCTCGGGTTGGCCGTGTTCGGCCTGCGTGCATGGACCGCGGCAGCACGCGAGCCGCAGGTTGCAGCCGCGCGTTGAGGGCCTACCGGCCCAGCTCGGCCAGCACCGTGCGCGACGGCGCGAAGAAGGTCACGCCGGTCACGGCGGTGGAAAAATCGAGGATGCGATCATGCAGGGGCGCCGGATCACCGATGAACATGCGTTCGAGCATCTTCTCGATCACCCATAGCCGGCGCGTGTAGCCGATGAAATAGGTACCGTACTCGCCGCGCCCCGGGATGGCGAACGGCATGTTGTCGCGCAGGATCTCGTGCTCGCCCTCGGCGTCCTCGATGGTGCACAGCGTCTTGTGCGACTTCTGCGCGTCGGCCGGCGCGTCGTCCAGCTCGATGTTGTCATGCTTGGTGCGGCCGATGATCGCTTCCTGCGCTTCGGTCTTCTGCGCGCGCCAGGCATCAAGGTTGTGCAGGTACTTCTGCACCACCACGTAACTGCCGCCGGCATGCTCCGGGTCTTCCTCACCCACGATCGTGGCGTCCGGCAGCGCCAACCCTTCCGGGTTGGCGGTGCCATCGACGAAGTCGAGCAGGTCGCGACCATCGAAATAGCGGAATCCGGCCACATCATCGACCGCTTCCACCGCATCGCCGAAGGCCAGCAGCAGGTTGCGCTCGAACGCAACGATCAGGTCCATGGTGCGCGCGCGGATGTGATACAGCAGGTCCCCCGGCGTGGATACTGCAGTGTGGGCGGCGCCCTTGATCTCGCGGAACGGCTTCAGCTCGCGCGGCGGCGTGGTCCCCACCAGCGGCCGCCACACGCGGTGGCCGATGGCCACGTTGCAGGTGAAGGTGCGCTCGATCTCGCGGATGGCGGTGTTCTTGATCAGGTCGTCGGTGCTGGCCAGCACCTCGCGCGCCCTGGCGATCGAGGCCTCGTCATCCTTCACCTTCAGCACCAGGAATGCCGCCGAGTGGGTCAGTGGCGCGGTGATCTGCTGCGGCTCGTTGTCGAGCGTGTGGTTGACGGCGGTGATCTGGGCGGGCTGGGTGTTCACGGTGTTCCTGCGGGCTCTAGGCGGGTGCATCGCCTGTGGCGATGTGCCGGCGATCATAGCCGAACACGGCCGGTCGCAATGGAGCGGTTCTCAGTACGGATCACGCCGCATGGCGCCGGAAAAGAAGAAGCCCGGCGCGAGGCCGGGCTTCGGTTGGCGTGCGGGAGAGAGAGAGTCACACGCCAGCACAACACGCTCTAACGACAGGCGCTTGTTACCAGGTGAAGCGCGGGCCCACGAACCACTCGCGGTCACCGGCCTTGGCCAGCTTCACTTCGCCACTCAGGCCCCAGTTCGGGTTGAACTTGGCGGTGGCGCCGACGCGGCCATAGAACTCACCGTCCGGGTTGATGCCATGCTTCTTGCTGTAATCCTCGTACCCGGCCATCACGTAGCCTTCCACGTAGGGATTGAACGCAGTGCGCACGCCCACTTCAGTGGAGTAACCGTTGAAGTCCAGGCCGTGCTTCATGTCAAACTTCTGGTAGGCAACACGGGCCACCAGATCGGTATTCGGTGCGACGCCGTAGTTGTAACCGGCACCGATGCGCCACTGGTCGACGTCATTCTTGAACGTATCGGTCTCCTGCGCGCTGTAGTCGCCGAAGATGTGGAAGTTCGGATGCACCGCCACGGAACCCTTCACCTTCCAACCGTCGGCGTCGCCGCCCTTGGCGTCGGTGTTCACGTAGCCGCCTTCAACGTAGTTGTACGACAGGCCGTCGGTTGCCGATGCAGCGAACGGCAGGGCAGCCAGGAGACCCAGGGCAAGCAGCGAATTCTTGTTCATCGGGACACACCTTTAATTATTTTGGTTTTGCCGGCCGCCTCCCGGGAGGGGGAGAGAGAAGAGGCGGTCGACAGGTGTGAATTATCCGTCAGGGGGTCTAATCGGCCCTGAATATTGAACTGACTGGTGTATAAATAAGGCTACCATTCAGGGAACTCCGCATGGCATTGCAGTCGGCTTCTTGCCCGCACCTCGCTCGACGCTTGATGCGGGTGCTGATCCTGGTCGCCTCACCGGTTGCGCTGCTGCAGGCGCAGGCGGCTGAGCGCGTCGTTCCTGCCAGGCACATCGTCATGCAGACAGACGATGTCACGCGTTTCTTCCAGGTGCTGGATGCCAGCGGTGGGAAGCCGAGTACCGAAGATCTGCAACACGGTTATCTGGATGCGGGTACGGATGCCCTGCGCAGCTTCACCGACAGCCGTATCGGCTCAATGGAGCGGTTGGCCAAGGCTATCCAGGACAAGCCGGCATTGTTTGCGAAAGCAAGAACCTGTGCGGCGGCATTGCCGGAGATCCGCGATCGGGTTGGCGAAGCACTCGTTCGGTTGGGCACTCTGCTTCCATCGGCACGCTTTCCTCCGGTCACCGTACCGGTCGGCCGGGGAAACAGCGGCGGCGTTACCACCGAGGATGGCGTGGTGATTGGACTGGAAGCGCTGTGCAACGCCGATTGGATGCAGCCCGATGCCGGCGACCGTTTCGTGCACCTTATTGCCCATGAGTACGTGCACGTGCAACAGCCAGGTGCACGCGTGGAGGTCGGGCAACCCACGCTGCTCTATCAGGCGTTGCTTGAAGGCGGCGCCGAGTACGTGGGCGAGATGATCTCCGGTCAACCGGCCAACGCGCATCTGCGTCGTTGGGCGCAGGGCCGCGAGTGCGTGCTGGAGCGCACCTTCCTGCAGAACAGCGCAGGCACTGATCTTTCGCAGTGGTTGTACAACGGCCCCGGCGATGAAGCACGACGCGGAGATCTCGGATACTGGATCGGCTACCGCATTGCCCGCGACTATGTTTCCCGTGCGCCAGACAGGACCAGGGCCATCGCCACGCTGCTGGATGTGCGCCCCGGCGACGCCGTGGTGTTGCTTGAAGCCAGCCGATGGCGGCCTGCGTGTGCTGGCGGCGACGCGATGCCGACACTTCGATGAAATCCGCTCCATGCTGATGAGTACATTGTTCTGAAAAGGCACACGGCAGGCGGGCCGATGCACGAGTGCCTTCCAGCTTCCCCAGACGAAGGAGGGAGTGGAAATGAAACTGACCAAGCGGCACACCAACGCGGCACACGCCATCACCGTCGCCATCGTGGCCGCCGTAAGCCTTGGCGCTTGCCTAATTCCCTCCGATCTGCACAAACCATGAATTCAGTTGCTGCGCCAACTATGGTGTAAGGCCCACTCCTAGCGCTGCTGCTTGCCCGCGAGCGTGCCTGCCCTTAACCATGCCGCAGGATCACTTCGCCCGCGCCGATGACGATGCCCGGTCCAGCGCCAGATTGAGTTCCAGCACGTTCACGCGCGCCGCGCCGTACAGCCCGAAGCGCGGGCCTTCGGTGTGCTCGGCCAGCAGCCTGCTCACCACCGACGGATCCATGCCCCTCGCCTTCGCCACGCGCTGCACCTGGATGCGCGCCGCGGCAGGCGAAATGTGCGGATCGATGCCGCCGCCCGACTGTGTCACCAGGTCACTGGGGACCGCGTCCAGGGCGACGCCTTCGCGGGCCGCCACGGCGGCCCTGGCGTCGTCCAGGCGCTTGCGCAGGTCGGGGTTGCTCCTGGCCTGGTTGCTACCGGCCAGGGCCATCACGTCGTACGCCGCCGCCGATGGTCGTGGCTGGAAGTAGCGAAGGTCGGCGAATGGCTGCGCGACCAGCGACGAACCGACGACGTGGCCATCGCGCTCGACCAGGCTGCCGCCTGCAGCATCGGCGAAGAGCAGCGTGCCAAGCTGGGTGGCGGCGAGCGAATAGGCCAGGCCAAACCCCAGCAGCGAGGTGGCCGCAAGGCCGATCGACGCGCGCCACACGCTGCTGCGCGAACGCAGGTTGTTTCCGGTAGGTTCAATGAAAGTGTTCATGGAATGTCCTCAGGCACCGAACAGCGCAGCCAGCGCCATGTCGATCAGTTTGATGGCGGGGAACGGCAGCAGCACGCCGCCCAGGCCGTAGACCAGCACATTGCGGCGCAGCAGCGCGGTGGCACTGGCGGCGCGGAAACGAACGCCGCGCAGGGCCAGCGGGATCAGGATGGGAATGATGATGGCGTTGAAGATCAGCGCGGCCACCACGGCGTTGGTCGGGCTGGACAGATGCATTACGTTCAGCGCTGCCATCGACGGCACCGCCGCGAACATCGCCGGCAGGATCGCGAAGTACTTGGAGACATCATTGGCCAGCGAGAACGTGGTCAGTGCGCCACGGGTGATGAGCTGCTGCTTGCCCACTTCCACCACCTGCAGCAGCTTGGCCGGATCCGAATCCAGATCGACCATGTTGCCGGCCTCCTTGGCCGCCTGCGTTCCTGAATTCATCGCCAGGCCAACGTCGGCCTGCGCCAGCGCCGGCGCATCGTTGGTACCGTCACCCACCATCGCCACCAGGCGGCCCGATGCCTGCTCCTGGCGGATGCGCGCCAGCTTGTCCTCCGGTCGCGCTTCGGCAATGTAGTCATCCACGCCGGCTTCGGCGGCGATGGCCGCGGCGGTCAGCGGGTTGTCGCCGGTGATCATCACCGTCCTGATGCCCATCGCCCGCAGCTGCGCGAACTTTTCCTTGATGCCGTGCTTGACCACGTCGGACAGCTCGATCACGCCCAGCAGGTGGCGGCCATCGGCCACTACCAGAGGCGTGGCGCCATTGCGAGCGACCTGCTCCACGCGCGCCGTCAGCTCCGGCGAGGCCTCCGTGCCCAGCGACTGCGCGTACTTCACCATGGCATCCAGCGCGCCCTTGCGGATGGCCCGCACCTGCCCGCCGGCCAGGGGCAGGTCGACACCGGACATGCGCGTGTGCGCGCTGAACGGCACGAAATGCGCGTGCTCCGGCTCTTCGATGGGGGTATTGGGTTGCCGCGCCAGCTTTACGATCGACTTGCCCTCCGGGGTTGGATCGGCCAGCGAGGAAAGCAGGGCCGCGTCGCGCAGGCGCTCCATGTCCACGCCGGCAAGCGGGTGGAAGGCAGTGGCCTGGCGATCGCCGTGGGTGATGGTGCCGGTCTTGTCCAGCAGCAGCACATCGACGTCGCCGGCCACTTCCACGGCCTTGCCGGACTTGGCCAGCACGTTGGACGACAGCGCGCGGTTCATGCCGGCAATGCCGATGGCCGGCAGCAGGCCACCGATGGTGGTCGGAATCAGGCATACCAGCAGCGCCACCAGCAACAACGGGTCCAGGGTGATGCCCACGAAACCGGCAATCGACGGCAGCGTCAGCACCACGATCAGGAAGGTGAGCGTCATGGTGACCAGCAGCAGGCCCAGCGCGACCTCATTGGGCGTCTTCTGGCGGTTTGCACCCTCCACCAGCGAGATCATGCGGTCCAGGAAGCTGTGGCCCGGTTCGGCGGTCACGCGCACCACGATTTCATCGGAGAGCACCTTGGTACCGCCGATCACGCCGGACCGGTCGGTGCCCGCCTCGCGCAGCACCGGCGCTGATTCACCCGTGACAGCCGATTCGTTGATGGTGGCCAGGCCACGGATGATCTCGCCGTCGGCGGGAACGATCTCCCCGGCAGAAACCACGACCAGGTCATCCGGCCGCAGCTCGGCAGCAGGCACGGACACTGCATTGGACAGCGCGCCGGCATCGGCAAGCCTGCGTGCCACCAGGTCCTTGCGCGCGCGCCGCAGTGACGCGGCCTGTCCGCGGCCTCGTGCCTCGGCGACGGCCTCTGCAAAGTTGGCGAACAGCACCGTGATCAGCAACAGCAGCGTCACCGTCCAACCAGTGGCGGGCGCCGCCTTGCCGGCAAGGGTCAGGCCGGCAGCCAGCAGCGTGCCCAGCCAGACCACCGCCATCACCGGGTTGCGGAAGGCGTGGCCGGGCGAGAGCTTGGCGAAAGACGCGATGACCGCGGCCTTGAACCCGGCCGCATCAAGCAATGCAGGACGGCCGGCAGGCTGCGCCTTGTGAAGCGAAGTGTCATTCATTGGGAAATCCTCAGAAGGCCTTGAGCGCCAGGTGATCGGCGACGGGGCCCAGAACCAGAACCGGCATGAACTGGAGCAGGGTCAGGATGACCACCACGGCGATCAGCGTGAGCGCGAAGGTGGGCGTCTCGACATGCAGCGTGCCGGCGCTTTCGGGCACGGCGCGCTTGCGCGCGAGCCTCGCCGCGATGACCAGCGGGATGATCAGCGCCGGGTAGCGCCCCAGCGCCAGCACCATCGAACAGGTCAGGTTCCACCAGTACGTTGCGTCGCCCAGCCCCTCGAAACCGGAGCCGTTGTTGGCGAATGCCGAGGTGAATTCATAGAAGACCTGGCTGATACCGTGGAAGGAAGGATTGGAATTGCCGGTCAGGCTGGGCACGGCCAGGGTGATGGCGGTAAGCGAGAGCAGCACCAGCGGCTGCAGCAGCACCAGCACCGCCAGCAGCTTCACTTCCGGCGCTTCGATCTTGCGGCCGAACAGTTCGGGCGTGCGGCCGGTCATCAGGCCGGCGAGGAACACGCTCAGCAGCAGGTACACGATGAACTGCTGCAGGCCACAACCGATTCCGCCCCAGATGGCATTGACCAGCATGTTGCCAAGGGTCACCAGGCCGGTCAGCGGCGCAACCGAGTCGTGCATGGCGTTGACCGAGCCGTTCGATGTCTGCGTGGTCAATGCAGCCCACAGCGCCGACGGTTCGGCACCGAAACGGACCTCCTTGCCCTCCATCAACGCAATGTCGGTGGAGGTGGAGGAAAGCGATTCAGACCAGAGCGCGACACCTGCCGATACCAGCGACATCGACAGCATCGTGCCCACCACCAGGGCGGTGAAACGGCGACGCCCGGTGAAACTACCGACCATGAAGGCGACACTGACCGGTATCAGGATCAGTGCCAGTGTTTCCAGCAGGTTCGACAGGGCGGTCGGGTTTTCCAGCGGCACGCTGCTGTTGGGGCCATACCAGCCACCCCCGTTGGTGCCGAGCTGCTTGGCTGCGACCATCGGCGCCACCGGGCCCAGCGGGATCTTCTGTTCAGCCAGGCCCGCCGACGCATCGATCGGCGTGGCCACCGGCCCACCATCCAGCGTGGACGGCACGCCCTGCCAGGTCAGCAGCAGCGACCACAGCAGGCACAGCGGCAGCATCAGGCGCACGCCCGGACGGATGACGTCGGCCCAGTAATTGCCCAGGTCGGGCTCGTCCCGCGCATGCCCGGCCTCCACAGCCGGCTGCGCATCCGCGCCGGCCGCACGGGTACGGCCACCGAACAGCCCGCGCAGGGTAGCTGCGACCAGCGCCAGGCCCATCATGGGAGTGACCACCTGCAGGCCGACAATGCCGGTCATCTGCGCGAAGTACGACAGCTGCGCCTGCCCGGAGTAGTGCTGCTGGTTGGTGTTGGTCAGGAACGAGACCATGGTGTGCAGCGCCAGGTCCCAACGCATGTTCGGCGCATGGTTGGGATTGAGCGGCAACCAGGCCTGGGTCATGAAGATGCCAAGGACCAGCACCGCCAGGACCAGGTTGCTGGCCAGGAACGCGGTGACGTACTGCCTCCAGCCCATGCCCTGGCCGGGCGTGACACCCAGGATGCGGTAGAGCGGCCGCTCGATCAGGCCGAAGAAGCGGTCACCCCGCATGGGGTTGCCACGCATGACGGCCGCCAGATAGCGGCCAAGGGGCCAGCCCAGCAGCAGGGCCAGCGCAAACACGGAAAGGAACTCGAACATGGGATGTCCCACCTGGTGGTTGATGGATCAAAGGCACCGGCGCGCCAGCACCGGCATCCCCGATGGCAGGGGCGCGGTGATGGCAGCGCGGCGCCGTGGTTCAGCTCAGAAGGAGGCCTGCAGGGCAGCCTCGATGCGCGAACCGGCCTGATCCGGGAACAGGCGCTTGGCCGCCGAGTCGGTGGCATGCGCGGTCACGCGCAGCTCGAACGGCGCCTTGAACGCCCAGATACCGCTCAGCTGCCCGTGGGTGTAGCGCTCGTTGTAGGCCTCCTCCAGCCAGTAGTGGCCAACGGCCGCCTCGAGGCGCACGGTGTCGCTGACCGGCAACCTGCCACCCAGCTGCGCGTAGACACCGCGCTCGCCGGTCGCCAGCGCATCCGGCGAGTACGCGACCTGCAGCCAGTAGTTCTGCTTCCAGGTCAGGGTGCTGTTCAGTTCGGTCCAGTTGAGATCCACCGTGGTGGAGGGATACCGGTAATGGGTCAGGTTGACATCCAGTGCCCAGTCGTCGGCCAGGCCGCCCGACCAGCCGGCGACGAAATCCAGTTCGCTGCTGGCATGTGTTTCGGGTGCGAACTCGACATTGGAGCCCCACACCGAGGCATACCAGCCTGGACCGGCGCTGGCCTTGAAACCGGCCTGTACGGCGGCGTCGCCCTGGGTCTGGCTGGAACCCCGCCACACATAGTCATTGGCAAGGGCAGCGGTGCCGGTGAAGGTCGCGGCGTGGCTCTGGAACGCAGCGCCTGCGCAGAGCGCGAGCCCGGCCAGGGCGCGAACGGCCATCGCGCCGGCCATCGGCCGCTGGCCTGGGAAAAGATGCAGGGACATGAAATTCAACAACTCGCAGATGGCTATTCAGCCGATGCGGAAATTGTCCGTTCGCCCCCTGTAAAAAGCCCATTGGCGGCCCAGCGAGCGTGCGTAAATTCTTCATAACGTTTGCTCGGTCCGGCGCACTCGCAGGGCAACCGGCTTGCCTCCCGCTGCGTGCGGGATTGATGAATGCGCAGGCACGCAAGGCGCTGCAAGCGCTCCTGCGTGCTGAACAGCTCGCTTACGGAATTCGGCCCTGGAGCAGAATTTCACAGGCCATCCACGTCTTCCAACTGCAGCTGAAAGCACGTGGTAGCGTTGGGAACAAAGGCCGCTATATTCCAGACTCCCCAGACAAAGGAGGGAGTGGAATGAACCTGACTTCGCAACACCTGAAGATGGCCCGCGCACTCGGCGTGGCAATCATCGCCACCATCAGCCTCGGCGCCTGCGCCACCTACAAGGACGAGTTTGCAACCATCAACTCGCGCCTCGACCAGCTCGACGTGAAGGTGCAGGGCGCCGCCCAGAGCGCCGAATCCGCCAATCAGTCCGCACAACAGGCCAACCAGCGCCTGGATCAGATTGAAGGCCGCGTCCAGCAGCTTGAAAGGGCCCCGGCCGGTCGCAAGCCCCGCGGCTGATCGCTCCCTCACCCTTTGAATTGATCCACCTCTGTATCGGGAACCAGTGGCCTTCGCCGGCCACTGGCATCCTTCCACCCAGGATTGCATTGCAAGGAGCCGTCCCATTCGTACCTCCTCCTCCCCTGCACGCCGCGCCCTCCATGCCGCACTGGCGATGGCACTGGCCGTTGCGTGCAGCGGCGCAGCCAGCGCCAAGGGCAAGGACAAGGAAGCGCCTGAACAGCGAATTGCCGCCGTTGATGAACTTCCGCCCGACCAGAGCGTGTCCGAAACAGTGATCGAGCTGGCCGGCTGGGTGGTTGCCAGCAAGGACAACCAGGGTTACCCGTTCGCCATCATGGACAAGGCCGCCGCGCAGGTTCTGATCTTCGGCGGCGACGGTAAGCTGCGCGGCGCCGCACCGGCGCTGTTCGGCTCGGCCATCGGCGATCACTCGGCCCCCGGCGTGGCCAAGCTCGCGCTGAGCGCGATCCCCGGACACGACCGCACCACGCCTGCGGGCCGCTTCATTGGTGGCTACGGCCCGTCCGACGATGCCGGGCGCGTGCTGTGGGTGGACTACGATTCCGCCGTGTCGATGCACCCGCTGCCGCCGGGCAGCCCGAAAGAAAAGCGCGCCGAACGGTTGGCCTCGCCCTCGCCGGACGACAACCGCGTCACCCACGGCTGCATCAACGTCTCACCCGCGTTTTACGAGCAGATCGTGCACTCCACGTTCGAGAAGGGCGGTGTGTTCTACATCCTGCCGGACAAGGATTCGATCGCGAAGACGTTCCCGGAGTTCGCGCAGAGCCGTGGGGATGCCAAGGAAGACGACGAGAAGGGCGCGCGGCGCGCGAGCAGGTAGCGGTCGCTTCGCGTGCGGCCCTGGTTGGTAGTGGCCCGCGTGCGACCACGCCTGAGCCTGCGCTCCAGGCAGAGTTTCCCGGACACATTCCTGGCGGGCTCCACCTGGCCCCGATGCATCGCGCACGTCCCGCCGTCGTGGCGCTGCCCATGAACGGAGAAGGCATGGCACTCCGTATCACACCAGAAAATCCTTTCAATAATGAGGATTTCTGGCGAACACGGCATCCTTGCGAATAAATCCTTATGCTAATGAGGATTTCACGGCATCCAGACCTTTTCCATAGAATTCCTCAAGAATGCAAGGATTCTCGGGGACCTCCGGTCCTGCGTGAAAAATCCTTACGGCAATGAGGATTATATGATATAGACGATGGGTCGAATCCGGAGCGTCAGGCTCTGCTGGGGAGTTCCCGTTGAAGATCAGGCTCGAGAAGGCTGAGGCCTTGGGACCATTGGTGAGAGCCGCCCGCAAGCATCAGGGGCTGCGCCAGGATGCAACCGCCGAAGGCATCGGGGTCAGCGAGAATTTCCTGGCCAAGGTCGAACGCGGCGGTACCACGGTGCAATGGGGCAAGTTGTTCACCGTGCTTGACGAGCTGGGGCTGCATGTCGAAATCGACGTGCCGGACGAAGCCATGGCCCTTCTGACAAGACGTGCCAACGGGAAGGTGCCATGAGCGCCCCCCGTATCGACCTCAAGGATGTCATTACAACGACCGTTCTGTCTGGACTGCACTATCCGCGTCCACCACGCGAACTGCAGGTCAGCATCGATGAAGCGCCGGTAGGCCGCCTGACCGAGGCAGCAAACCTGTGGCGCTTCACCTATGCGCCGGAGTGGCTCGGCAACGCACATCGGTTTCCGCTGGCACCCGCATTGCCACTGCAGGAAGCCGCCATCGCCGATGGCTCCAGCCAGCGCCCGGTGCAGTGGTATTTCGACAACCTGCTGCCGGAAGAGCAACAACGCACACTGATGGCAACCGATGCCAGGGTGGATGGCGCCGATGCGTTCGCCTTGCTGGCCGCCTACGGCGCGGAATCGGCTGGCTCGTTGACGCTGCTCCCGCCCGGGACGCACCTGCTCCCCGGTGGCAGGGAACCGCTGCCCGATATGGAACTCTCCAGACGTATCCAGGGGCTGCCACGTACATCGCTCGCCGCCGGCGCCGCCAAGCGCATGTCACTGGCAGGTGCCCAGCACAAGCTGGCCATCATCGAGGTGGGGGAGGAACTCTACCAGCCTCTGGGCGACGAGCCCTCGACCCACATCCTCAAGCCTGACAGCACCAGCAGCAGTTACCCGCACAGTGTGGTCAACGAATGGTTCGTGATGCGCCTTGCACAGCGCATGGGGCTGCAGGTGCCGAAGATCAAGCGCCGCTACGTACCGGAGCCGGTCTTCATCATCGAGCGCTTTGATCGCGAAATCACCGCCGACGCCATCCACCGCCGGCACGCGATCGACGCCTGCCAGCTGCTCAACCTCGACCGTCAGTTCAAGTACGCGCTCGGCAGCATCGACACCCTGAGGGTCATCGTCGAGCAATGCAGAAGCAAGCTCAAGACGCGCGTCCGCCTGTTCGACTGGTTGATCTTCAATGTACTCACCGGCAACAACGATGCGCACCTGAAGAACCTGAGCTTCCTGGTCGACAGCAGGGGCATCGAATTGGCCCCCCACTACGACCTGCTGTCCACCGCATGTTACGAGACCCGCGCGTATGCCGGCGAGGGCGCACGTTGGCCAGAACGCTCGGAACTGTCGTGGCCCATTCTCGGTGTCGCGCGCTTCCACGATCTTCGTTTCGAGCATCTGGTTTCTGCCGGTGAAGCCCTGGGCTTGGGAAGGCCAGCCGCCACCCGGCAGCTGCGCCATCAGATCGACCGCATCGCGAGCGAAGCCCAGTCGCTTTACGCAGAGGTGCTGCAGGAAAACCAGCAATGGCTGACCCGTTTCGACATCGGCCCAACCCTGGAAGGCGAGGTGCATTTCCTGAGAACACTGGTCCACGTGATCATCGCCGACATGGTGAGGCAGCTTTCGCCGGCGTGATGCGGATCTGCCGCCATTCCCGCTGCTGCTCCTAGCCATCCGGCGCCGCTGCCTACCGGCCGGCGCGATCGTGTCGCTTTTGCCCATTGCCGGTGCGGCGTCCGAGGGCCCCAACCACGACCGCTGTCGCATATTCCCATGCCATTAAGGCCGTTGCGCCGCCTACATCTGCGGCAGCTCAACAGCGTGCAAGAATGCCGGAAGCGTCTTTGATCCAGCGTTGAATGCAACTCTTCTGATTGGCACTGCGCAGCGACACGCGTACAGATGGTGGGGCCACCAGAAAAAGGGTGGCCGGGCCTCGAAAACCCGTGCTTCTGTTTGATTGCGCTTGCCCGCCGGCGTCACCTCGCGTGGCGCCGGCGGGCAATCCGTCAGCCGGTCATGGCGGGCGGAGCGTGGAGGCCTTGCGCCTGCCGGTTCAACAGAAGCCCGGTTTTCGAGCCACGTCTCCGCCCGCCACCTTCGTGTGGCGGCAACCGCCTGTCCTGCACGGAGCACTGCCATGACCCCACCGGACTTCCCTCGCCTGCATCCGCATCACTCGCCCACCAACGCAGGTGAGTCGCCAGCGCACGCGGCTGCGACCGATCCGAATGCCTTCCTCGCCACGCTCCACCGCATTGGCAAAGGCGCGGCAGCCGATGGCCAACCCTGGCCGGAGCGTCACCAGATGCCGGGCCGTTGCATGGCACTGGCCGATGCGGACTGCGCGCTGGCAGGCCAGCGCGTGACGCTGGAACTGCTGCTGGCTGCCGAGCGCGTGCGCCAGAACGGCGCCGAGACCGAGTACGTGGGTGATCGGGTCCTGGAAGGACTGGCAATGGCCGCGCTGGCACTGAACGCGCAGATCGGCATGCGGATGCGGCCGGAGGAGTAACGCCGAGTGTCACCCGGCGGTACCCTCGATCACTCGCAGGACGCGCCCTCATCCTTCAGCATCGCTTCGTCCAGCGGTTGTTCGCGCTCGATCAGCGCGCGCTGTTCGTCAGTCGGCTCACCGAGCCACCAGACTCTGCAGCGGGCGGTGAGGCGGCCGACCATCGTCGCCTGGGCCGGCGAGTACAGCATCGCCAGCGCGGTGGTCGGGCACTGGTGTGCCTGGCAGGCGGTGTAGAACCACCATGTCTCGCCCTGCAGTTGATACGGTTGGCCGGGTGCACTGGGGCCGCTGAGCAGGCGCGCGCGCAGTGGCTTGATCGCCTTGTCGGAGGATTCAGCGTCCTGCGTGCCCTTCATCAACGCATCGAACGCCGCCAGCACCTTCGGGTCCTTGCGGCCGCAGTCGTCCACGCTGTTGCCGCCGACCAGAGTGAAGAAGTAGGTCGCCAGCGGGTCGTCCGTGCAGGCCAGTTCGGCATCTGCTGCCGGTGGCGGCTCGCTTTCCGGCTCGCCTTCGTTGTCCCATACGGAAGGGACCACGCCGTCTTCGATGGACGGTTCGGTCGCGGCCACCGTGGCCGTGGCGGCCGCTGCTTCGACGGTCGCGGCGGGCGTTGCCGTATGCGCGGATTCTGCAGCCCGTTCCGGAGCCTGCCCGCAGGCTGCCAGCAACGCGATCATCATCGCCATCCCTGTGATTCGCTTCTTCATTCCGTATCCTTGTCTGATCTGCGGTGCATCTGCCACGTGAGCGGCTGGGTGATTCTAGCCAGCGCCGCGCCAGGGCGCTCCCGCATCCTTCCATCATCATCGGGGTACGGACACATGCGCGGTATCCGACTCGCCATGGGCTTCTGCAGCGCCCTGCTGCTGGCCACGCCGGCAATCACCCGCGGCGCTGAAGGCACGCAGCCTGCGCGCCCCCTTCCCGATGCAGCACTGCCGGCGGCGCTGGATCGCGTGCTGCGCGACTACGAACAGGCGTGGCGCAGCGGCGATGCCAAGGCGTTGGCCGCGCTGTTTGCCGAAGACGGCTTTGTCCTGCAGAGCAACCAGCCACCGGTCCGCGGACGTGGCGGAATCCAGGCGGCGTACGCCGGCCAGGGCGGCAGCCCGCTGCGGCTGCGTGCGCTGGCCTACTCGGTCGATGGGAACACCGGCTACATCATCGGTGCCTACCGCTACGGCGACACTGTGGCGGACACCGGCAAGTTCACGCTGACGTTGACGCGCGTGGGCAATGGGCCGTGGTTGATCTTCTCGGACATGGACAATGGCAACGCGCCGCCGCGCGCGCGGTGATGGGGTTGCAGTAGCAACTGTCTTGTCAGGGGCAGCCGGGGGTCACCTCGGCGTCCCGCTTGCGGGCGTTGAGGATTACCAGCATTTTGCGCATAACCGCCACGAGCGCCACCTTGCTCGCTTTGCCCTTGGCCTTCAAGCCAGCGTAAAACGCGCGCAGTCTCGGCTCGTACCGGATGGCGGTGAGGGCCGCCATGTAAAGGGCTTCGCGCACCACCGCGCGCCCACCACTGATGCGTCGCTGACCCTGCCAAGTGCCACTTTCGCGGTTCATCGGGGCCAAACCCACCAGTGATGCTATGGCTTTGCTTCCCAAACTGCCCAGTTCCGGGAGCTCGCAGGCCAGCGTACTGATCAGGATGGGTCCGACGCCTTTGAGCGCGCCGATATTCTTCCAGCCAGGCTGTCCCTCAAGCTGCTCGGCAATAGCTTTATCCAATTGTTTCAGGTCGTCAGATAGCTGAGCTATATGGCGCTGCTTCATCGCAATCAGATCCGGATCGACCAATCGCCGCAAGCGCTGCATCTCACTGACCCGCATCTGCACCAGATGCCTGCGGCATTGTGCAAACTCAGAC
>NZ_LYVJ01000010.1 GCF_001676385.1 Stenotrophomonas maltophilia
ATAGCATCACTGGTGGGTTTGGCCCCGATGAACCGCGAAAGTGGCACTTGGCAGGGTCAGCGACGCATCAGTGGTGGGCGCGCGGTGGTGCGCGAAGCCCTTTACATGGCGGCCCTCACCGCCATCCGGTACGAGCCGAGACTGCGCGCGTTTTACGCTGGCTTGAAGGCCAAGGGCAAAGCGAGCAAGGTGGCGCTCGTGGCGGTTATGCGCAAAATGCTGGTAATCCTCAACGCCCGCAAGCGGGACGCCGAGGTGACCCCCGGCTGCCCCTGACAAGACAGTTGCTACTCTGCGGCGTCGAGCAGTTTTTCCAGGCCGGTGGCTTCGGTGGCTTCATCGAAGCGGGTATCAGCCAAGCGAGCACGTACGAACGCCAGGCCGTCCGCCGCTGCGGCGTCCAGCGTGCCGCGATGGTCGACCGGATAGCGCCGGAACGCGACCGGCTCGCCTCGCAGGGCCAGGCCTGCGGCATACAGCAGGGTGGTCAGATAGGGCACATCGCGATCCTCGCTGCCGTGGCCCAGCATCAGCGGTTGGCTGAAGCCGCGGCGCGGTACGCCGAGGTAGTCGTACAGCGCGGCCCAGATGCCCGGCACGCTGGTCAGCGGTGCAGTGAACATGCTGCCGGTATCCGCGCCGTCCAGGGTGACGGCCAGTTCGCCCAGGCACTGCTCGCGTGCCGCTGCTACGCGGGCGCGGCCGGTGTCGCTGAGGACGCGGTCGATCTGCGGCGCGACCTGCAGCAGGCCATCGAGCAGATACGCGTGATACGCATTGATCGCGCCAGGATTGGCGGTGCGGTTGTCCGGCTTCATCACCAGCGCGGTCAGCTCGATTGCAGTGGGCGTCCCGGTGGTGAAGCTGCCGCGGTACTGCAACGACGGCCCACCGTAGGTGGGGGCGATGTGGCCTGCCGTGAGCGCGGCGGCACCGCCCTGCGAGTGGCCGACCGAGACCCAGCGCGGCGACAGCGTTCCGTTGCCGAGGTACTGGCGGCTGGCCTTGATCATGTCGATGACGTTCTGCGCGGCAGTGCGTACATGCAGATAGGCATGGCCGCCTGGACTGCCGAGCCCCTGGTAATCCGCAGCGACCACGGCATAGCCCTGCGCCAGGAACTGATCGAGGAAGCGCCCGTCGCGCTCGGGCTGATACGGGCCGGAGACTGAAGGCGCACAGCGATCGGCGATGCCCTGGGTGCCATGTGCCCAGGAAACGACCGGCCAGCCACCCGTCGGCGCCGTGCCGGCAGGCAGGTACAGCAGGCCGGTGCCTTCCGCCAGCTGGCCGTGATGATCCGGGGTGCGGTAGTGCAGCTTGTAGGCGTGCGCGGCCTTGGAGGGCACCCACGACGCGCGATAGGGGGCTGCAGACAGCAGATCGCCCGGTGCTGCCGGTGCGGCAGCCAGGGAGGCCGAGGACAACGCCAGCAGGGCAGTGGCGAGGAGGCAGGCGCGGGGGCGGAAACGGCGTGGGGGCGAGGTCATGAGGCGCTCCTTCACGGCCGGGATGGCCGTTGCGCCGCAGTGTGGAGGGGCTCGGCCGCGCCGACTGGGACCGGCGTCGCATCCACCGGGGATTCGTAGCATTCCTAGGTGCCGGCCCCGGCGCGGGGAGGCGGACGAGGAAAGCAGTCGAGCATGGCTCGACTCTACAAAGAAGAAGGGCCCCTTTCGGGGCCCTCGCTTACTTCTTTTCCAGCCGGGCGTTGCGCTGGCCGGTGCTTGCGGATTTCTCGCCGGCGAACGGATTCAGCTTGCGGATCATCCACGGGTACTTCGGCCAGTTGCCTTCCAGCCACGGGTGATCCGGCTGGTTCAGCTGCAGGACGCGACGGGCATCGTCGGCCAGGGTCTTGTTGCCCAGATGCGTGTAGGAATCGGCCAGCACCGCCACCGCGTCGTACTGGAAGGCGCTCTGCGGGTAGGTTTCCAGCAGGTAGTTGGCGCGGCCCACGGCCGAGACCCAGGCGCCGCGGCGCATGTAGTACAGCGCGTTGTCCAGCTCGTGCTGGGCGAACACGTCACGCAGCTCCAGCATGCGCTGCCGGGCATCGGCGGCGTAGCGGCTGTTCGGGTAGCGGTCGACCACGATGTTGAAGTCTGAATACGCCTGATGGGGGGTGGACAGGTCGCGGCGGCTCGGATCAAGCGACCATACGCGGCGCAGGAAGACCGTACTGCGGTTGGAATTGGCCAGGCCGCGCAGGTAGTACAGGTAGGCAATGTTGCGATGGGTCGGGTAGGTGCGGATGAAGCGGTCGATGCTGGACACCGCATCATCGTGCTTGCCGGCCTTGTACTGGGCGTAGGCGGTTTCGATCATCGCCTGCTCGGTGTAGGGGCCGTACGGATACTGGGCGACCAGACGGCGGAAGCTGGCCTCGGCGCCGCTCCAGTTGCCCCCCTGCATCAGCTTGTGGCTCTTCTCGTACAGCTGTTCGACCGGCGTCCCTTCATCGGGGCGATCGCCCTTCTTGGCGCCGCGATGGCAGCCGGTGGCAGCGATGACCAGCACCAGCAGCAGGGCGGTGAGGCGGACGGGCGCGGAGAGCATGGCGGAGCGTCGGATCATGGGGTCAAGGCGGGACGCGGCTGGAATACGAAGGGTCGATGATAGCCTAGTGTCCTGTCCAGCGACTGAAACCGGTCGCCAGGACCCCAAAATTCCAAAGAACCCCCTGCCATGTCTGAACAACCCTCTGAATCGGCCCGCCAGGCCATCGTCCCCGACACCGCCGCCGGCCGCCGTTTCGACGCCGTCGTGGCCGAGCTGTTCCCGGAGTACTCGCGCTCGCGCCTGACCGAGTGGATCAAGGCCGGTGATGTGCTGCTGGACGGTGCCCAGGCGCGCCCGCGCGATCCGCTGCGCGGTGGCGAAGTGGTGACCCTGGACGTGGTGCTCGATGCCCAGACCGATGCCCTGCCGGAGGACATCCCGCTGGACGTGCTGTTCGAGGACGAGCACCTGCTGGTGATCAACAAGCCGGTCGGCCTGGTGGTTCATCCGGGCGCCGGCAACCACAGCGGGACCCTGGTCAATGCGCTGCTGTACCGCGACCCCTCGGTGGCGGTACTGCCGCGTGCCGGCATCGTGCACCGCCTGGACAAGGACACCAGCGGCGTGATGGTGGTGGCCAGGACCCTGGAGGCGCAGACCGCGCTGGTCGAGCAGCTGGCGGCACGCAACGTGCATCGCCAGTACCTGGCCATCGTGATGGGGGCGCTGGTGGCCGGCGGCACCGCCGATGCGCCGATTGACCGGCACCCACGCGACCGCCTGAAGATGGCCGTGCGCGAGGATGGCAAGGATGCGGTCACCCACTACCGCCTGCGCGAGCGCTTCCGCGCGCACACCGCGCTGGAATGCCGGCTGGAAACCGGTCGTACCCACCAGATCCGCGTGCACATGGCGCACCTGCGTCACCCGATCATTGGCGACCCGTTGTATGGCGGCGCGCTGAAGCTGCCCAAGGGAGCCAGCGATGAGCTGGTGGCCGCGCTGCGTGGCTTCAAGCGCCAGGCCCTGCACGCCGAGACCCTGGAGTTCATGCACCCGATCACCGGTGAGCCGGTACGCAACACCGCACCGGTGCCGGAGGACATGCTGCACCTGATGAAGGTGCTGCGCGAGGACAGCGAAGCCTTTGCGGCTCGCGAGCGGGATCGCTGGTAATGGCCGCCGCGCTGCCGTTGCTGCAGGCTGACTGGCCGGCGCCCCCGGGCATCCGGGCGCTGACCACGCGTCGGCATGGCGCCGGCATTTCCCCGGCACCGTTCGCGCAGTTCAATCTGGGCAACCGGCACGCGGCCGATGGCGACTCCCCGGCCAACGTCGAGCACAACCGCCAACTGCTGCGGCAGGGCCTGGCGCTGCCGTCCGCGCCGCATTGGCTGCGCCAGGTGCACAGCAGCACGGTGCTGCGCTTCAGTGCGCCGCCCGTGCCCGGTGCCAGCGAACCGGTGGCGGACGCTGCGGTGACTTCGGTGCCGGGCGTGGTGCTGGCGATCCTGACCGCCGACTGCCTGCCGGTGGTGTTTGCCGCCCCCGATGGCAGCGAGGTAGGCGCGGCCCATGCCGGTTGGCGCGGTCTGGCCGATGGCATGCTGGAAGCTACCGTGGCCGCCATGCACACGCCACCGACGCAACTGCGGGCTTGGCTGGGGCCCGCAGCGGGTCCGGCCGACTACGAAATCGGCGAGGAGGTCTACCACGCCTTTGTTGGCCATGATCCAGCGGCCGGGGCGGCCTTCGTCGCGACCCGTGCGGGCCACTGGAAGGTGGACCTGTTCGCGCTGGCGCGGCAGCGCCTGCAGGCGGCGGGCATGGACCCGGCGCAGGTGTACGGCGGCACCGTGTCGACGATGGCTGACCCGGACCTGTACTCGCACCGGCGTGACCGTCGCACCGGGCGCATGGCGACCCTGGCCTGGATCGCACCCTGAGCACGCCGCTGTTCGCCCACGTGCTGGGCCCGGCCTTAGCGACCCTGGCCGCCCCGGTACAGGCCCTGCATGCCGCGCCGTTGCCGTGCCGCTATGCGGGCCTGGCACGGATCGAGCGCGGCCGGCATTGGCTGGTGCCGCTGCTGGCCGCATTGGCCCGGTTGCCGGAGCGCGGCGCGGCGGTACCGACCGAAGTAGCGTTCAGCGTCCACGGCCAGGGGGAACGCTGGGCGCGACGTTTTGGACCCTGGCCGATGGTGTCACGACTGTGGGCACAGGACGGTCATCTGTGCGAGCAGTTGGGTGCGGTGCGCTTCGCGTTCGACCTGCAGGCCCGCGAAGGCGGCATCGACTGGTCGGTGCGACGGGTCCGGGCGTTCGGCCTGATTC
The DNA here is from genome assembly GCF_001676385.1 of Stenotrophomonas maltophilia. Classification (GTDB taxonomy): domain Bacteria; phylum Pseudomonadota; class Gammaproteobacteria; order Xanthomonadales; family Xanthomonadaceae; genus Stenotrophomonas; species Stenotrophomonas maltophilia_J. The sequence continues at coordinate 4,839 of NZ_LYVJ01000010.1, forward strand.
CTTTGCCGGCGCGCTGGTTCGGCGGCGTGCGCTGCCGCGAGGCCTGGCAGGGCGAGCGTTACACTTTCCTGGTCGATGTGACGCTGCCCTGGGTGGGAGCCCTGATCCGCTATGAAGGCTGGCTTGAGCCACAGTAGGGCCACCGCCGGGGACGACAGCGCGGTGATCGTGTTCGATGGTGTGTGCGCGTTGTGCAGCCGCTGGGTGCGCTTCCTGCTGCGCTTCGACCACAAGGGGCGCTATCGCTTTGCCGCAATGCAGGGCGAGAGGGGCAGCGCGCTGCTGCGCACGCATGGGTTGGACCCGCAGGATCCCGCCTCGTTCCTGCTGCTGGACGGGCAGGGCGCCTGGACCGATACCGATGCGATCCTGCGTGTACTGGCCGGGCTGGGCGGCGCCTGGCGCCTGAGCGGCATGCTGCGGATGGTGCCACGCAGCTGGCGCGATGCGGCGTATCGCACGCTGGCACGCAACCGCTACCGCTGGTTCGGGCGGCATGACGCCTGCCATCTGCCTGCACCGGAGCAGGCCGCGCGGTTCCTGGATTGAAGAAAAAAGGGGACGGAGGGGATTAAGTCGTTTGTGCACAAACGACTTAATCCCCTCCGTCCCCTTTTTTCGTCAGCCTTCAAGTGCGTCGAGGTAGCTGCGCCGCCAATGGTTGATGTCGTAGGTGCGCAGGTGCTCCATCATCGCGTGCCAGCGTTCCTTGCGCCTGCTCAACGACATCGTGGCAGCCGTTGCGATGGCATCGGCAACACCGTCCAGGTCGTGCGGATTCACCAGCAACGCCTGCTTCAGTTCGTCGGCGGCGCCGGCCAGCAAGGAAAGTACCAGCACGCCGGGATTGTCCGGATCCTGTGACGCCACGTACTCCTTGGCTACCAGGTTCATTCCGTCGCGCAATGGCGTGACCAGGCCCACCGCTGCCGCCCGGTAGAAGCCGGTCAGCGTGGCGTGGGTGAAGTTCTGGTTGACGTAGCGCAACGGTGTCCAGTCCGGCTCGGCATGCCCGCCATTGATGTGCCCAGCGATCTGCTCGAGCTGGCTGCGCAGCTGCCGGTACTCGGCCACATCGCCGCGCGAGACCGGTGCGATCTGCAGGTAGGTCAGTGAGCCGCGCTGGTCAGGGTGGCGCTGCAGGTAGCGCTCAAAGCCCAGGAAACGCTCGGGCAGGCCCTTGGAGTAGTCCAGGCGGTCCACGCCGATGGCGAGCTGGCGATCGCGCAGGCTGGCGCGAAGATCGCGGACCGAGGCCTTGGTCGCGGCCGTGGCGGCCTGGCGTGCGATCAGTCCGGTGTCGATGCCAATGGGGAAAGCCGCCGCGCGGAAACGACGTCCCCCGGGTGCTTCCAGTTCGCCGTTCGCAAGCACCTTGCCACCACCGAACAGGCGCAGATAGGTCTGGAAGCGATCCGCGTCGCGCTGGGTCTGGAACCCGACCAGGTCGTAGGCATACAGCGCGGAGAACAGGCGCAGGTGGTCGGGCATCGCCTGCAGCAGGTCGGCCGACGGCATCGGGATGTGCAGGAAGAAGCCGATGCGGCAGCCAATGCCACGCTCGCGCAGCAGCGCACCGAGCGGGATCAGATGGTAGTCGTGGATCCAGACGATATCGTCTTCGCGCAGCAGCGGCGCGAGCTTGTCGGCGAACAGCGCATTGACCTTGTGGTAGGTCTCGCGGGTACCGCGGTCATAGTCGACCAGGTCCAGGCGGAAGTGCAGCAGCGGCCATAGCGTGCGGTTGGCGAAGCCATTGTAGTAGCCGTCGACCTCGCGCTTGCTCAGGTCCAGGGTGACGTAATCGATGTCACCGTCCTTCTGCCGGTGCAGGGTGCCGCTGCCTTCCTTCACGCTCTTGCCACTCCAGCCGAACCACAACCCGCCGCGCTCCTTGAGCGCGGCGAGCAGGCCGACGGCCAATCCACCGGCGCGGTTCTCGCCGGGGACCGCAACACGATTCGAAACGACGACCAGTCGACTCATGATGCCTCCTGCCAGGATCGCGACAAGCGCATCGCGGCGGTGATCAGGCCGACGTGCGAATAGGTCTGTGGGAAGTTGCCCCAGGCCTCGCCGGTGCCAAAGGCCAGGTCTTCCGACAGCAGGCCCAGGTGGTTGCGCTGCTGCAGCAGCGCCTCGAACATCTCGCGCGCTTCGTCCATGCGGCCGATCGCGGCCAGCGCGTCGATGTACCAGAAGGTGCAGATGGTGAAGCTGGTTTCCGGCTCGCCGAAATCGTCCGGGGCGATGTAGCGGTACAGCGAATTGCCATGCTTGAGGTCACGGCCGATGGCTTCGACGGTGGCGACGAAGCGGGCGTCGAGGGCGTCGATGAAGCCGATGTCGGCGAGCAGCAGCAACGAAGCATCCAGGCGGTGGCCACCGAAGGTATCGGTGAAATGGCCCAGTTCCTCGCTCCAGGCCTCGGCCATGATGCGCGCGTGGATGGTATCGGCGCGCGTCCGCCAGTAGTGGGCGCGGTCATCGCGCTTGAGGCGCACGGCGATCTTGCACAGGCGGTCGCAGGCAGCCCAGCACATCGCGCTGGTGTACGTGTGTACCTCGGTGCGGCCGCGGAACTCCCACAGGCCGGCATCGGGCACGTCGTGCAGGGCGAACGCCTGCTCGCCCAGCGGTTCAAGACGGGCGAAGGTGTGCGCGTCACCCGGATCCTGCAGGCGGCGGTCGAAGAACAGCTGCGTGGAGGCCAGTACCACGCTGCCGTAGACATCGTGCTGGCGCTGCACCCAGGCCAGATTGCCGCGCCGCACCGGGCCCATGCCGCGGTAGCCGGACAGGCTGGGCACTTCATCTTCGTCCAGCCTGGCCTCGAACCCGATGCCATATAACGGCTGCAGGGTGCCGTCGTGGGTGGCCAGGTTGAAGATGTAGCCGAGGAACTGTTCCATCGTGCGCGTGGCGCCAAGGCGGTTCAACGCACGCACCACGAATGCCGCGTCGCGCAGCCAGCAGTAGCGGTAATCCCAGTTGCGCACGCTGCCGGGGGCTTCGGGAATGGACGTGGTCATCGCCGCGATGATCGCGCCGCTGTCCTCGTACTGGCACAGTTTCAGGGTGATTGCACTGCGGATCACCGCGTCCTGCCATTCCAGTGGAATGGAGAGGTAACGCACCCATTCGCGCCAGTAGTCACGGGTGCGCTGGAAGGCCTCCTGCACGTAACCGCTGATCGAACGATTGAGCGATTCATCCACGCCAAGCACCAGATGGATCGGGTGATTGAGCACGAAAGGAAGGCCATCGCGGACGAAACGCACGGGTACGTCGGTGGTCAGCCGCAGCACGTGCCCGGGCAGGATCCAACGCACATGGTTGCTGCCCCAGGTGGATTCAGGGATACGTGCCCCCCAGTCGGCGAGCGGGCGCGCGTGCACGGTGATGCGAGGATTGCCGGCCAGCGGACGTACCTGGCGGATCAGGCTGACCGGCCGGTAGAAACGGTCGTTCTGCCGCCAGCGCGGGGCGAAGTCGAGGATCTCGAGGACGCCGCCATGCGTGTCGCGCAGCACCGTGCGCAGGATGGCCGTGTTGGTGAGGTACTCCTGTTCGCTGTCGGCGAAATCCTCCAGTTCAACGGCGAAGTCGCCGCCGGTCTGCTGGTTGGGGCCGAGCAGGGCACAGAAGGTGGGATCGCCATCGAACGTGGGCAGGCAGCTCCAGACCACGCGGGCATGTTTGTCGACCAGGGCGCCGAAGCTGCCGTTGCCGACCACGCCCAGATCAAGATCGGGTTGGGTCATCACGCGCTACATCTCGGTTGCGGCCGTGGGGGATGGCCGGGTCAATAGGCATTCTCGCGCAGCCAGGCGTGCACGCTGCGTATGTCGGGCAGCGCGAACACGGCCTTGCTGGGCTCGCGTTCGCCGACCAGCACGCTCCAGCCATGCTGGGCATTGGCGGCGTCGAATCCGAATTCATCGGTGAGGTCATCGCCAAGGAACACCGGCAGGCGGCCGCGGAAGGGCAGGTACTGCATCATCCGCCGCACGGCGCGGCCCTTGTCGGTGCCCACTGGAACGAACTCGACAACGTGATCCCCGGGCTGCAGGCGGTAGCTCGCACGGCCGCGCACGTGGCGATTGGCAAAGGCCTGGACGTCCTTCGCAGCGTGGGGGGCACCTCGCCAGTGCAGCGCCAGGCCGACCCCCTTTTCTTCCACCAGCACGCCGGGATGGCCGTGGGCGAAGCGCATTGCCTGCTGGTGCAGCGCGTGCAGCCAGTCGGCGGTGTCGTCGTCATCGTGGTCGTCACGCAGCACGCGACCATTCTGGCCCCGCACTTCGTGACCATGCAGGCCGGCGGCGGGCAGTTGCAGCGGGGCGAACAGCTGGTCCAGCTGTTCAAGCGGGCGGCCGCTGACCAGTGCCACGGCACCTTCCAGGCGGTCGCTGATGCGCCCGATCGCTTCACGCACATCCGGCAGCAGCTGCACGGCATCCGGGCGTGCAGCGAATTCGATCAGGGTGCCATCAACATCGAGGAACAACGCACAGGCGTCGTCCAGCAATGGAGGTGGCGGACGCAGGGGAAGCGGTTCAGCCATGCAGCCCAGCATGCCAGCGTGAGCGTGTACGGCAGGTCGAGGGCAGGCTGCGACCCTGCTTCTGTGGGTGCCGGCCGTTGGCCGGCACGGCAGGTCCGCCTGCAGTGTGCCCAGGCGGTGCGGACCAACGGTCCGCACCCACCCAAAGCAGATCCGCACCCGGATCACGAAGCTGCCGGCCAGCGGCCGGCACTACCGTGTCGTGCGGACCAACGGTCCGCACCTACCCAATGCGATCAGAACGTATAGCGGACGCGTCCATAGTAATACGCACCATTGCTGCCGATCGGCGACAGCACGTCGTACGGCAGGTTGCCGAAGTAGTGGATATCGCTGTTGGAGCGATCCGGGTAGTTGTCGGTCAGGTTCTGCCCGCCGATGGCCACGCTCCAGCGCGGAGTGATGCGGTACTCGATTTCCGCATCCAGCTGCCATTCGGCCTGGTAGGTCTGGCGCGGGATGTAGCCGTCACCGAAGTTGAACACGCGGGTGGCGCTGCCGTATCGGTTCACGCGGCTGCTCAGTGACCAGTGGTCGTTGCTCCAGGCCGCCGAGAAACTGCCGCGCGTACGCGGGGTGGCATCGGTCAGGGTGTTGGTTTCCTCGATGCCGAACAGCACGTAGTCCGGGTCCAGCGCCCGCAGTTGCGCCGGCGTGGCCAGTACATTCTTCAGCGTGGTCTTGGTGTAGGCGTAGGTGCCGGTCAGCAGCAGCTGGCCATCGCCGAGCGACTGCCGCCAGTTGGTCACCAGCTCGGCGCCGCGGGTGCGGGTATCGGCGGCATTGACGAAGAAGCTGGCGCTCTGCAGGCCGCTGACGCCGTAGTTGGCGGCCACGTAGTCGGTCAGTGCATCGCCGGTGATGCTCTCCGACAGTGCGATGCGATCGTCGATGTCGATCTGGAAGAAGTCCAGCGACAGGTCGAAGTGTTCGCCGATGCGGCTGGTGAAGCCCAACGACGTGTTGATCGATTTTTCCGGCTTCAGATCCTGCGCACCAAGCCCTCGCGCAATCGGATTGTTGACCGACAGCAGGCGGCCCTGCACCAGCTGGCCGCCGGCGTTGTAGCCGGTGGAGGTGGATTCGTAGCCGATCTGCGCCAGCGACGGCGCGCGGAAGTTGTTGGAGATCGCGCCGCGCAGCGCGAAGGCCGGAGTGAATTCGTAGCGCAGGCCGAGCTTGCCGGTCAGCTCGCCGCCGAAATCGTCGTTGTGCTCGAAGCGCGCGGCCAGGTCGGTGGAGAACTTTTCGCCGAACTGGCTGGACAGGCTGGCATAGGCGCTGGCCACGTCGCGCGACAGCGTCGCAGCATCCTGCGGGGTCAGGCCGCCGCCGGCCTGTGAACCGGTCGGACGGTCGGTGTACGGGCCGGCGGCATAGCTGGCCGGGTCGCCGGGACGGGTCTGGTAGCGCTCATGGCGCGCTTCCACGCCCAGACCCAGGGTGTGGCTGATGTTGTCGCTCTGGGCGAACACGCGGCTCAGATCAAGGTTGCCCACGGTCTGTGCGTACTGGTAATCGGCGGTCTTGAAGCGGGTCGGGCTGGTCGGGCCCAGCGAGGCGTTGAGCGAATCACGCAGGCGGTAGGTGAAATCGTTCTGGCCGTAGTCCAGGCTGCCGTCGTAGCTCCATTCGCCCCACTGCCCGCGTACACCGGCCACGGACTGCACGTCGCGGTTCTCGCCCTCGGAGATCGGCCGGTAACCGTTCGGATAGACCTCCTTCCAGTTGGCATCGCCATCGGGATAACGGAAGTAATTCGCGCCATGGGTATCACGCTGGTTGAACGTGCCGAACGCGTAGAACGTCGAGGTCTGGCCCACCGGGATCTCGGTGTTCAGCCAGAGGTTGATGTCCTTGCTCCTGCCATCGCCCAGCACGTAGTTGCGCTTGCCCTGCAGCGCCAGGTTGTCCGGGGTCTGGTCCCACGGCGGGATCTGGTCGAAGCCGGCACGGTTGGTGCCGTTGCGGTGCTTGTATTCCAGGCCGACGCGCAGGAAGCCGCCGTCCTCGCCAAGCGAGGTACCGACCTTGGCGCTGAAGTTGCCGGTCTGGCCGTCGGTGAGGGTGCGTCCGATCGGCTTGAGATCGGTGTGGTTGGCACCGTAGCTGGCCTCGATCTCGCCACCGTCGCCGCCGTTGTCGAGGATCACGTTGATCACGCCGGCCACGGCGTCCGATCCGTACAGCGCACCGGCGCCATCGCGCAGCACTTCAATGCGCTTGATCGCGCTGACCGGGATCGAATTGAAATCGACCGGGGTGGTGCCCTTGCCGATCTTGCTGTCGGTGTTGACCAGCGCGGTGTGGTGGCGGCGCTTGCCGTTGACCAGCACCAGCACCTGGTCTGGCGACAGGCCGCGCAGCTGCGCGGCGCGTACGTGGTCGGCGCCGCCGGAGTTGGATTGGCGCGGGAAGTTGAACGACGGCAGCAGCGCCTGCAGTGCACTGCCAAGCTCACCGTTGACCACGCCGGCCTTGCGGATGTCCTCGGCGGTGAGCACGTCCACCGGCGAGGTGGATTCGAGCACGGTGCGGTCGGCGGCGCGGGTACCGGTGACGATCACCGTGTCCAGGTTGGTGGCGTCCTGGGCCAGGGCCGGGACGGCAGCGGAGGAAAGCGCGAGGGCGATGGCGAGGCCGAGCGGCGACGCGGGCAAGCGGGCGGACATAGGGACTCCAGCAACAACGACGACGGGAAGGGGGGAGATAGTTTCACTTACATCCATCCGGATGAAGCGATATATTATCTTCGCGTGATGGCCGGTGCCGATGCAAGTCCCTGCCAGTCCGGCATGAGCTGATGCGCGGTTGGCATCAGCACGCCGGGCCGGTGGCGCTGTACGCTGCCGGCTCGCCTTGTCCCCTTCCCCCGGAGCTGTACCGATGAAACACCTTGGCCTCGTCCTTGCCGTGCTGCTGGCCACCGGCGGCTGCGCCAGCCTCTCTTCGCAGGCGCCCAGCGCCTATGCCACGGCCACCACCGCCGAATTGAAGGGTGATGCCGCCCGCCCCTCCGCCGGCCATGGCTGGGTGCGCAGCGAACTGTATTTCGGCGTGGGCGAGGAGCAGGGCGCCGGCAACCGACCGCAGGCCGACACCATCAGCGAGGCGCAGTGGCGCACCTTCCTGGACAAGCAAGTGACCCCGCGCTTCCCGGATGGCCTGACCGTGTTCGATGCCTACGGCCAGTGGCTGTTCCGCGGCGATGCCGCGCCCAACCGCCTGCGTACCAAGGTGCTGGTGGTGCTGCACGAGGATACCCCGCAGCGCCGCGCCGACATCGAGGCGATCCGCCAGGCGTGGAAGCAGCAGACCAGGCATCAGTCGGTGCTGTGGTCGCGGCAGCCGGTTGACGTATCGTTCTGACCTGAAGGCGCCATCGTGGCGTCACAGGGATCGACGATGAGACACAGGGACCAGGTGCTGGGCCTGTTGCTGGCAGGCCTTTGCCTGCCAGCGGTACAGGCGAGTGAGAACGACGGCAAAGCACTACGGTTCCAGGCCGCCACGCACGTGCAGGCGCATGCCGATCCCCGGCCGGATGGCAGCATCGCGGTGCAGCTGTCGCCGTCCGGCGAGCGCCAGACGCTGGCAGGCGCGGCCGATGCGGACGGCGATTCGCGATGGTCGCTTGAAGACGTCGATTTCGATGGCTACCCGGAACTGGTTGCACGAGCACCGGTGGGCATGGTCAATGAAGCGGTGGCGGTGTACCGGTTCGATCCGGCCAGTGGCGGGTTCCGCGCGCTGCAGGCTGAAACCCACGGCAGGGAAAGCTGCGGCGAGCTGATGGGGCTGACGGTCGACCGTCCCAGCCGCACCCTGGCCAGCAGTTGCCGCAGCGGCCCCATGTGGTACACCGACCAGTACCGGTTTGCAGGCGCGAAACTCTACCTGTACCGCGCCGAGCGCATGTTGATGCTGGGCGACACGTTGAACGCCGCGCTGCATTGGGAACAGGCCGACGAGCAGGGCCCGCTGGCGGTCTGGCGTACCTATGATGCCGCCGGCCGGGTGCTGGAAAGTGCCATTGCCGATGGCCTGGGCGCACCGCCGGGTGGACCACTGCGTAGTCAGCAGGCCACCGTGGCACCCACGCGGCTGTTCCTGTTCGACCAACCCGGCGCATCCAGTACCAAGCGCTACCTGGTGCAGGGCGATCGTGTGGAACTGCTGGATGAACAGGACGGTTGGGTGAAGCTGCGCTACCGCAACCCGAAAAGCGGTGCAGTGGAGGGTTGGATCAACGTCAATGATTGACGAGAGGTCTACCCGCAGTTTGCACATCGAGGCAATGGGCAACTTGCCCACGGAGGCATCACTTCATCGGGTCTAGCCTCGGACGTCCCCCGTTCGAGGATGTATCCGATGAGCAAGCGCGTTGCCGAGATCGTTGTCGATACCCTGCAGCAGGCGGGCGTCCGCCGCTGTTATGGCATCGTTGGCGACACCTTGAATCACGTGACCGATGCCCTGCACCGCAGTGAAATCGACTGGGTGCATGTACGCCATGAGGAAGTAGCAGCGTTTGCCGCCGGCGCCGACTCACTGGTGAGTGGTGAGTTGACCGCCTGTGCGGGCTCCTGTGGTCCCGGTGGCCTGCATTTCATCAACGGTGTGTTCGAGAGCAATCGCAATCGTGCGCCGATGGTGCTGATCGCCAGCCAAGTGGTGACCAGCGAGCTGGGCATGGAATTCCCGCAGGAAGTGGATTTCAAGGCGGTGTACGCCAGTTGTTCGGTGTTCTGCGAGCAGGTGCACAGCCCGGAGCAGGCACGACGCGTGGTGGCCCTGGCCTGCCAGGCGGCAATCAGCCGCCGCGGCGTGGCGGTGGTGATCCTGCCGGCCGACATCAGCCAGGCCGAGGTGAAGCACGATGTGCCGTTCTCGGTGCACTACACCCAGCCGGTGCTGCGCCCGTCGGATGCCGAACTGCAGCGCATCGCCGAACTGCTGGGGCAGGGCAAGCGCATCGGCGTCTATGCCGGTGCCGGTTGCCAGGGCGCACACGCGCAGCTGCGGGAGCTGGCCCGGCGCCTGCAGGCCCCGGTCGCGCACACCTCGCGCGCCAAGGACTTCGTCGAGCCGGACAACCCGTACAACATGGGCATGACCGGCATCTTCGGCATCGAATCCGGCTTCCACACGCTGATGGAATGCGACACGCTGCTGCTGCTTGGTGCCGACTTCGCCTGGGGCCAGTTCTACCCGGAAAAGGCCACGATCATCCAGGTCGACCGCGACGGCAGCCACCTCGGCCGCCGCCATCCGGTGAGCCTGGGCGTGGTCGGTGACATCGCACCGACGCTGGACGCACTGCTGCGGATGCTGCCGCCACGCGAGGACAGCAGTTTCCTGGACGAATGCATCGAGCGTCGCGACAGGGCTTTGAAGAAGCGCGAGCAGGAAGAGCAGCCGGGCGAGGGTGAACTGATCCACCCGCAGCACCTCACTGCGCTGCTGTCGAAGTACGCCAGCGACGATGCACTGTTCACCGCCGACGGCGGCTCGCCGATGGTGTGGGTGTTGCGGCATATCCGGGTGAATGGCCGTCGCCGCACGCTGACCAGCCTGCTGCACGGCACGATGGCCAACGCGATGCCGCAGGCGCTGGGCCTGCAGAAAGCGTTCCCGGGCCGGCAGGTGATCTCGCTGTCGGGCGATGGTGGCCTGGCGATGCTGCTGGGTGACCTGCTGACCGCGGTGCAGGAGGACCTGCCGATCAAGGTGGTCGTGTTCAACAACGGCTCGCTGAATTTCGTCGAGCTGGAACAGAAGGTGGAAGGCCTGCTGGACAACTACACCGACCTGAAGAACCCGGACTTCGGGCGCCTGGCCGAGGTGATCGGCTTCCACGGCCGCACCGTGACCCGCAGCGAGGATCTGGAAGAGGCGGTGCAGGATTTCCTGGCGCAGCGCGGCCCGGCGCTGCTGGATGTGCATACCAGCCGTGCCGAACTGGTGATGCCGCCGCAGATCGAGGCCAAGCAGGTGGCCGGTACGGCGCTGTATGCGGCCAAGGCGGTGTTGAACGGCCGCTTCGACGACGTGAAGCATCTGTTGGTGGACAACTTCCTGAAGAAGTAGGGGGGCGATGCAGGGCCGTGCCCTGCACCCGCGGTAGTGCCGGCCGCTGGCCGGCCACCTCAGAAGTACGGCGGCCATCCGTGTGGTAGGTGTCGACCTTGGTCGACACGGTAGATCCACACCATGCGTGGATAGCGTGGAAATGATCGAATTGTTCTTGTAGTGCCGAGCCATGCTCGGCTCAGAGGCGTCGCGTACAGCAGCCGAGCATGGGCTCGGCACTACAGCGAGAGCCTGCCTTGGCTTTGGATTTTTTGATTTTCTTCCGTGGCTGCCGCGCGCAGGAAACTGTCAGGGGCCGGTCGGGGTGGGCTGCGCAGGACCGTTGGCGCCATGGATGGCGCCATCGAGTCCCCATGGGTGAGGGCGCTTTGCTTGCGAAGCACTGCTTCGCAAGCGCCCGAACGCACAGCCGCCAGCGGCTGGGCCGGTCTGGGGGTTCACGGCGGGTCCTGCGCAGCCCACCCCGACCGGCCCAACTCGCAATGCCAGTCGACTAGCAGTCGACTCTACCCGCGACCAGCCACGAGGGGCTCCGCCGTTGGCTGGAACCCATCATTCCACGATGGAATTGGCGCCCAGGCCCCGCTGGGCCTACCATCGGCGCTCCCCACCCCCATCGCCCCTTCCATGTCCGCTCCCGCTTCCGCCGCACCGCGTCGCTGGTTTGTTGCCGGCGACTTCAACGGCTTCTTCGGCCTGGTCGTCGACAACCTCTCCATCCTCGGCTTCATCGCCATGGCCCTGGTCGGGATCTTCCAGTTCCCCGCCGACGTGGTGTTCGGCCGCATGTTTCCCGGCACGGCCTTCGGCGTGCTGGTCGGCAACCTGCTGTACACCCTGATGGCGCGACGGCTGGCGGCCCGTACTGGCCGCAACGATGTCACCGCCATGCCGCTGGGCCTGGATGCACCGACCAGCATCGGCATGGCCCTGCTGGTGCTCGGCCCGGCCTTCATCGCGTTCAAGCAGCAGGGCATGGATCCGCATGCCGCAGGCATCGCCACCTGGCAGCTGGGCATGGCCGCGCTGGTGATCATGGGCGTGCTCAAGTTCGTGCTGTCGTTCTTCGGCGAAGCGGTCACCCGCGCGCTGCCGCGTGCCGCGCTGCTGGGCTCCATTGCTGGCATCGCACTGGTGCTGATGGGCCTGTTGCCCTTGCTGGAAACCCTGCGTTCGCCGCTGGTCGGCTTCACCACGCTGGGCCTGCTGCTGTACGTGCTGATTGCCAAGGGCAAGCTGCCGGTGCGTGGCCCGGGCGTGTTGCTGGCCTTCGTGTTCGGCACCGTGCTGTATTACGGCCTCGGCCTGGCCGGGCTGGGCGCGCCGGGTTTCCATGTGCCGGCCTGGGTCCCCCCGCAGGTGGTGCTGCCGCTGCCGACGCTCGGTTTCCTCGACGGCCTGCCCACGGCGATGACCTACCTGCCGCTGCTGCTGCCGTTCGGCCTGCTGATGGTGGTCGGTGGCATCAACGTGTCCGAAAGTGCTCGCGCGGCCGGTGATGACTACCGCACCCGCGACATCCTGCTGGTGGAAGCGGTGGCCACATTGGTGGCCGGTGTCTGCGGCGGCGTCGCGCAGACCACGCCGTACATCGGCCAGCCCGCCTACAAGCACATGGGTGCGCGCAGCGGCTACACGCTGCTGACCGGCCTGTTCGTCGGCATCGGCGGCATGCTCGGCATCATCTCCGGGCTGGTGCAGTGGCTGCCGTTGGCGGTGCTGGCACCGATCATCGTGTACGTGGCCATTGATATCACCACCCAGGCCTTCCAGGCCACGCCGCGCCACCACGCCGGTGCGATGGTGTTCGGTTTCCTGCCGTCGGTGGCGTACCTGCTGGCGATCAAGGCGCCGGGCTGGATCGCGCCGGACCAGCTGCCGCAGCTGGTGGCCAAGCTCGACGGCCACGGGCTGCCGGAACTGGCGGTGATCTTCACTCTTGGCAATGGCTTCATCATCACCTCGATGCTGTGGATCTCGGCAGTGGCGGCGATGGTCGATGGCCGCCTGCGGCGTGCCTGCGGCTTCCTGCTGGTGGCCGCCGTGCTGACGCTGTTCGGCCTGATCCACTCGGTGGACCCGCGCGGCGGAATCTACCTGCCCTGGGAGCTGGACGGCCTGGCGCGCATCATCAGCTGGCAGTTCGCCGGCGCCTACGTGGCCCTGGCGGTGCTGCTGGGCCTGCTGTCGCTGCAGAAGCAGGCGGTGACGCCGCTGGATGATCGCGCCGGTCATTGATCGCGAAGGCGGTGATGGCCCGGCGCTACCGTATCCCTTCCCGCTCGGGTTTGGGCGAAGGTGCAGTCGGTGCCACATCTTCCAGCGGCAGCCGCATCCACGTGCTGCGCGCTGGATGCCGGTCCGTCAGTACACCGTGCCCGGCGCGGTGGTTTCTCCAGAGGGACGCGGGCCTGGCCCGATCCCGGGCATGCAAGGCAGGCATGGCGCGGTCCGTGCGCGCACGACCACCCCAACGGAAGCCGAACAGGCGGGGAACCCGCCGCGGCCGACCGGGGTCACAGCATGTCCATGCAGGTAGAAAACGAGGGACTGCATCATGCAGAGCGGAAAGGCGGTATGGCCGTGGGTGTTGGGCGTGCTGGTCATTGGGGGTGCAGGAGGCTGGCTGTTCCGCGATCAGCTGAGGAGCCTGGCGGAGGGTGACCCGCTGCCGGTGCAATCAACGCCCGCCACAACCGGTGCCCGCGCGCACCCGGCGGCAGCCGCCGCGCCCGCGCCGGCGCCACCGCCGATCCGGCATCCGCTGGATACCGGGGCCGCCGCCGACCCTGCACTGCCGGCTCTGGCCGACAGCGATACCGCCGCCTGGGGCGCGCTCAGCGAGCTGTTCCAGGGGGACGGGCCATTGACCCAGCTGCTGCGCGATCACCTGATCCAGCGCCTGGTCACCCAGGTCGACAATCTGGACAAGCCCAGCGTGCCGCCGACCGCCCTGGCCGCCCGGCCCTTGCCCGGGACCCTGCAAGTCGAGCCGGGGGAGGGCGGCGAGCGCATTGCCGCCGCCAACGCAGCGCGCTATGCGCCCTATGTGCAGGCGTTCATTGCACTGGACCCTGCAGCGACGGCCACGGCCTACAAGCGTTTCTATCCGCTGATCCAGCAGGCCTACGTCGACCTTGGCAGGCCGGAGGGCTATTTCAATGATCGCCTGGTCACGGTGATCGACCACCTGCTGGAGACGCCGGAACTGGACCGGGCGCCGGCGGTACAGCGTGATGGACGTGGCCACTACCGCTTCGTCGATCCCACCCTGCAGTCGCGCTCGATCGGCCAGAAGGCACTGTTGCGCATGGACCGGGCGCAGGCACGGGCGATCAGGCAGCAGTTGCGGGCGATCCGGGCCGCCATCACCCGCTGAGCGTTTTGCAAGCGCGCAACTGATCAGGATCAACGCGCCGACCACACCTCCTGCGGCATGCTGGCGGTCGGCTGACTGGCCTGGCAGTGCAGTCGCAGCCACCCTTGAAACGGGGTGGAGCAACCGCATCTTTCCAGCATCGCCGGCACGGGCCGGCCCTGATGACCGATGAGGATTCGCAATGCGGATGGACAAGCTCACCTCGCGTTTCCAGCAGGCGCTGGCGGACGCACAGTCGCTGGCCGTGGGCCGCGACAACAGCATCATCGAACCGGTTCACCTGTTCAGCGCGCTGCTGGACCAGCAGGGGGGCAGCACGCGCCCGCTGCTGGCCCAGGCGGGGGTGAACGTGCCGGTGCTGCGCGAGCGCCTGGCCGAGGCGCTGGACGCACTGCCCAAGGTCTCCGGGCAGGCCGGCAACATCTCGCTGGGCAATGACCTGGGCCGCCTGCTGAACCAGACGGACAAGCTGGCCCAGCAGCATGGCGACGCGTTCATCGCCAGCGAGTGGTTCGTGCTCGCGGCTCTGGAGGACGGCGGAGTGCTGGGCATGGCGCTGCGTGCCGCCGGTGCCGACAGGACCCGCCTGCAGGCCGCGATCGACAAGCTGCGCGGCGGCGAGAACGTGCAGTCGGAGAACGCGGAGGAACAGCGGCAGGCGCTGGAGAAATACACCATCGACCTGACCGCGCGTGCCGAGAGCGGCAAGCTCGACCCGGTGATCGGCCGCGACGAGGAAATCCGCCGCACCATCCAGGTGCTGCAGCGCCGGACCAAGAACAACCCGGTGCTGATCGGCGAGCCCGGCGTGGGCAAGACAGCGATCGTGGAAGGGCTGGCCCAGCGCATCATCAACGACGAAGTGCCCGAGGGACTGCGCGGCAAGCGCGTGCTGTCGCTGGACATGGGCGCGCTGATTGCCGGTGCCAAGTTCCGCGGTGAATTCGAAGAGCGCCTGAAGGGCGTGCTCAACGACCTGGCCAAGAACGAAGGCCAGATCATCCTGTTCATCGATGAGCTGCACACCATGGTCGGCGCGGGCAAGGCCGATGGCGCGATGGATGCGGGCAACATGCTGAAGCCGGCACTGGCGCGCGGCGAGCTGCACTGCATCGGCGCGACCACGCTGGACGAATACCGCAAGTACATCGAGAAGGATGCGGCGCTGGAGCGCCGCTTCCAGAAGGTGTTCGTCGGTGAGCCGACGGTGGAGGACACCATCGCGATCCTGCGCGGGTTGAAGGAAAAGTATGCCGTGCACCACGGCGTGGAGATCACCGATCCGGCCATCGTCGCTGCCGCCACGCTGTCCAACCGCTACATCACCGACCGTCAGTTGCCGGACAAGGCCATCGACCTGATGGACGAGGCCGCCTCGCGCCTGCGCATGGAGATCGACTCCAAGCCCGAGGAACTGGATCGCCTGGAACGGCGGGTGATCCAGTTGAAGATCCAGCGCGAGATGCTGAAGAAGGAAAAGGACGAGGCCTCGCGGCAGCGCCTGGCCGACCTGGAGAACGACATCGAGGGGCTGGAACGCGAGTTCTCCGACCTCAATGAAATCTGGAAGTCGGAGAAGGCCGCGCTGCAGGGTGCCACCAAGATCAAGGAACAGGTCGAGCAGGCCAAGCTGGAATTGGAAGCGGCGCAACGCCGACAGGATTTCGCCAAGATGAGCGAGATCCAGTATGGCCTGCTGCCGCAGCTGGAAAAGCAGCTGGCCGCCGCCCAGGAAGCCGAGCACAAGGACTTCAAGCTGGTGCAGGATCGGGTCACCGACGAGGAGATCGCCGAGGTCGTCTCGCGCTGGACCGGCATTCCGGTCAACAAGATGCTCGAAGGCGAGCGCGACAAGCTGCTGCGCATGGAAGAGGTGCTGCACAACCGCGTGGTCGGCCAGGAGGAAGCGATCAAGGTCGTCTCCGACGCCGTGCGCCGCTCGCGTGCGGGCCTGTCCGATCCGAATCGACCGGCCGGCTCGTTCCTGTTCCTCGGCCCGACCGGTGTCGGCAAGACCGAGCTGTGCAAGTCGCTGGCCGAGTTCCTGTTCGACAGCGCCGACGCGATGATCCGCATCGACATGAGCGAATTCATGGAGAAGCACAGCGTCGCCCGCCTGATCGGTGCCCCCCCCGGCTATGTCGGTTACGAGGAAGGTGGCTACCTGACCGAAGCCGTGCGTCGTCGCCCGTACTCGCTGATCCTGCTTGATGAAGTGGAGAAGGCGCATCCGGATGTGTTCAACATCCTGCTGCAGGTGCTGGACGACGGCCGGCTGACCGACGGCCAGGGCCGCACGGTGGACTTCCGCAACACCGTCATCGTGATGACCTCCAACCTGGGCTCGCACCAGATCCAGGACATGAGCGGCGATGACAGCCCGGAGGCCTACATGCAGATGAAGGCGGCGGTGATGGGCGTGGTGCAGGCGCACTTCCGCCCGGAGTTCATCAACCGCCTGGACGACATCGTGGTGTTCCATCCGCTGGACAAGCAGCAGATCAAGCAGATCGCGCGCATCCAGATGCGCGGTCTGGAAAAGCGCCTTGCCGAGCGGGGCTTGAAGCTGGAGGTCTCGGATGCAGCGTTCGAGCTGCTCGGCAACGTCGGATTCGATCCGGTGTACGGCGCGCGCCCGTTGAAGCGAGCCATCCAGTCGCAGCTGGAAAATCCGCTGGCGCAGCAGATCCTGTCCGGCGCGTTCGTCAACGGTGACACCATCGTGGTTGGCAACGAGGGCGGCCGCCTGGTGTTCGCCAAGGCCTGAACCCGGTGGCGCCCCATCCATGGGGTGAGGGCGCCACCGGGGCGTTCCCGGTAGAATCACCTTGTTCCATTCACCAGGACATGGAGTACTGCATGGACGTTATCCGTTGGGCTTCACTGTGCATCGCGCTGGCATCTGCTGTCGTTACGGGACACGCCGCGGCGGTGGAACAGGTCCAGCTGCCGCCGATGAAGGGCAACCAGCAGGCCCACCAGAGCACCGACGTACAAGGCAACCGCATCACCGAGTACGTGCCGCAGGGGCAGACGGTGCAGGACTGGACCGACATGGTCACCGTCAATGATGCGGCCAACAGTGGCCATGTCAGCCCGCGCGAGTTCCTCGGCATCATTGAAGCCGGCTGGCGCATTGCCTGCCCAGACGCGCAGAGCCACTGGGTCCGCGAAGGCGACGAAGCGGGTCGCCCGTTCGCGTTGCTGATGCTCAGCTGCCCGCTGAACCCCGGCACCGGCAAGCCCGAGTTCACCTGGATCAAGGGTATCCAAGGCGTGCAGGGATTCCACACCGTGCAGAAATCATTCCGGTCCGAACCGGAGAAGGAAGACGTGGTGCGGTGGATCGGCTGGCTGCGCGATGTGCGGCTGTGCGGCCAGGGAGACGCGGCGCCCTGCCGCTGACCTGGAGAAAGGGCGCCACGGGGCGCCCTTCATGCCTCAGAACCGGTACGCGTACCCGCTCATCAGGCCGAACTGGTTGGCTTTCTGCACGATCGGGCTGTCGGCGGCGTCGCCGAGCAGGCGGGTGCCCTCGGCCGAGATGTACCAGTTGCCGTTGCGGCCTGCGCGATGACTCCACCTCAGGCCGATTCCCGCGCTGACCAACCCGGCCTTCGGTTTGTGCTGGGCGAAGCCGGTGCGCGCGGCCTGTTCCGGGCTGACGCCGTACCAGGTCTGCATGTAGCCACGGTTGCCGTAGTCGGTGGAGACGCTGCCGCTGACCACGCCACCGGCCAGGTCGAACAGCGGCAGGGTCAGGTTCAGATGGATCTGCTGGGTGGCCAAGCCGTTCTCGGCCTTGTCCTCGTCCCTGCGGGTGAACTGCCAGGAGCCGCTCAGCACGGCTTCGCCCAGCGTATAACCAGCCGAGACGCCGACCAGGGGACGGGCATCGATATCACCCATGCCGCGCAGGAAGTCCGAACCGCCCAGCAGCGAGTCCTTGTCCTTGCGGATGCCACTGGCACCCACATAGGCCCGCACGCGGGTGTGTTCGCCGAGGGACGTGCCCCAGCCGATGCCACTGGTGCCCAGAAACCAGCCCCCCGGCGAGGTGACATCGAAGGAGAGCGACGGCGCTGCGCGATACTCCTCGCTGCCGCTGTAGCGCGGCGTCACGCCACCCCCGGCGGCGAGCTCGAAGGTCCAGTGGTCATCCTTGGCGTGGGCGATCGGGGCGGCGAACAACGGCAGCAGGGCCAGGCAGAACAGGGCGGGGGAACGGTGACGCTGGGACATGGGGACTCTCGACAATGGGAGGAATGCAGCACGCGCATCCGGCGATTGCTGCAGGGGCGCTAGCGTGGCGATACGCCCGCGACCGATCCGCCCGCAGTTGTGCGGGAGTTGTAATCAACTGTAATCGCGCCCTCGGGCGTTCAGCTGGCAGCCAGCGGCCAGTGCATTTCCAGGCGTGCGCCACCGAGCGGCGCCCAGCCGATGCGCAGCTCGCCGTGGTGGCGGGCCGCGATGCGTTTGACGATGGCCAGGCCCAGGCCGAAACCGCCGGTGTCACGGCTGCGGCTGTCGTCCAGGCGAGCGAACGGGCGTGTCACTTTCTCGCGGTCGGCCTCGGCGATGCCCGGGCCGTCGTCGTCCACACGCAGGCAGGCGCGGCCACCGATGGCCTGCAGCGAGACATCGACCTGCGAGCGCGCATGGCGCAGCGCATTGCCCACCAGATTGCTCAGCGCCAGCTG
The DNA here is from genome assembly GCF_001676385.1 of Stenotrophomonas maltophilia. Classification (GTDB taxonomy): domain Bacteria; phylum Pseudomonadota; class Gammaproteobacteria; order Xanthomonadales; family Xanthomonadaceae; genus Stenotrophomonas; species Stenotrophomonas maltophilia_J. The sequence continues at coordinate 23,581 of NZ_LYVJ01000010.1, forward strand.
CAGCAGGCGCGGCTCGGCATCCACCCGTGGCAACGCACTGGGCTGGACACGCAGCACTACGCCGGCGCGTTGCGCATCGCGGCGTGCGTCGGACAGGCAGGCCTGCAGCCAGTCGTTGGCCTCGATCCGCTGCAGCGGTTCGGCTTCATCGGGATTTTCCAGTCGTTCGTAGGCCAGCAGTTCGCTGACCAGCCGGTTGAGCTCGGCGAGGTCGCCGTGCAGGCCTTGCGCCAGGTGTGCACGGCGCGCGCGGTCATCGCTGTCCTGCATCAGGTCCAACCCGAAGGCCACGCGTGCGATCGGTGTGCGCAGTTCATGCGAGATTGCATGGGTCAGGTCGCGTTGGCGCTGCACCAGTTCGGCTACGCGCGCGGCCATGCGGTTGGAATGTTCAACGATGACCCGGATCTGCGAGCGTGGAGAGACCTGCGCGCGTGCCTGCAGATCGCCGGCACCGATGCGGTCGGCATGTACACGCAGCGCTTCCAGGTCGCGCCAGAGCAGCCGCACCCAGGCGTACAGGCTGGCGCCCACCAGCAGCAGGATGCTGAGGTAGGCGGCAATGGTCATGTACGTTGTCATCTGCACTTCGCCGGGAAGGCGCAACTGCAGCCAGCGGCCGTCGCCAGCTTCGATCGGCAGCAGGATGGTCTGGTAGCGGTCGCGCACGATGAAGCCCTGCGCCTGCAACGCGGCCTTTTCCATGGGCACAAGCGCCGGGGGCGCATCCAGCAGGGTCAGCGCGATGCCATAGTGTGGCTGCCATTGCCGCAGGCGTTCGCGCTGTTGTGCGGCCTGCAGCCCACTCAGGCCGCTGCGCAGGGCATATACCTGGCCGCGCACCTGCTGGACGAATACCTTGTCCTGCAAGGGCGTATAGATGCCGTCGAGCACCTGGTTGAGAAAGAACACCGACACCAGGAAGCAGGCCCCGGTGATGAACCAGAGCCACAGGAACAGCCGCTTCATTCCGACCAGGCCGCTGGGTTGAACTGGTAGCCGCGGCCCCATACGGTCTTGATCCGCCGGGGCTCGCGCGCATCGTCACCGAGCTTGCGGCGCAGCTTGCCGATGCAGACATCGACGCTGCGGTCCAGGCCGTCGAAGCCGATGCCACGCACCGCCTGCAGGATCCGGTCGCGCGAAAGGATCTGACCCGGCTGGCTGGCCAGCAGCCACAGGATCTCGAATTCGGTAGTTCCAAGTTCCACCCGCTGGCCATGCAGGTGAACGTCGCGCTGCATGCGGTCGATCAGCAGTTCGCCATGCATCAGGCGGCTGGGCGTGCCGGTGCCGCTGCCGCCATGGCGGCGGCGCAGCAGGGCGCGCAGGCGGGCCAGCAGCAGGCGTGGCTCGATCGGCTTGTGCACATAGTCGTCGGCACCCGATTCCAGGCCCAGCACCTGTTCGATGTCGTCCTCGCAGGCGGTCAGCATCAGGATGGGTACATCGGAGAAGCTGCGGATCTGCCGGCAGACATCGATGCCGCCGAGGCCGGGGAGCATCAGGTCCAGCACCACCAGGTCCGGCGCGTGCTGGCGGCAGGCCGTGCAGGCCAGGTCGCCGCGGGCCACATGCTGCACGGCGAAGCCGTGTTCGTGGAGGTAGTCGCTGACCAGTTCGGCCAGGCGACGATCATCTTCCACCAGCAGGATTGGCGTCGGGGTACCGTCGGCGGCGGGTGTCCAGGGGGATGGCTGCATGCGCGTTGGGCCTCCGTGCCCGGGCAGGAGCGCCCGGCGGCGAAGCCTAGCAATGGCCCATGGCTGCTGCCTGAATCGTGGCCAACCTGATAACCGCCGGTATGCGCCTCATCGCCAGTGGCATTCAGCGCCGCCTGCCGGCTGTCCTATCGTGGTCGTTTCCCGGATGGAGTCATGCGCAATGAGCGACCCGCAGTGGCAACTGGAAACCCTGGCCGTGCATGGCGGCTACCGTCCCGACCCGACCACCCGCGCAGTGGCGGTGCCGATCTACCAGACCGTGGCGTACGCCTTCGATGACACCCAGCACGGCGCGGACCTGTTCGACTTGAAGGTGCCGGGCAACATCTACACCCGCATCATGAACCCCACCACCGACGTGCTGGAGCAGCGCCTGGCTGCGCTGGAAGGCGGCATCGGGGCGCTGGCGCTCGCTTCGGGCCAGGCCGCGATCACCTATGCGATCCAGACCATCGCAGAGGCCGGCGACAACATCATCGCCTCCAGTGCCTTGTATGGCGGCAGCCTCAACCTGCTGGCACACACCCTGCCGCAGTACGGCATCCAGGCACGATTTGCCGACCCCGCCGATCCAGCGGCGTTCGCCGCGCTCATCGACGAACGCACCCGGGCCGTGTTCGTGGAATCGATCGGCAACCCCCGTGGCAATGTCACCGACATCGCCGCGATCGCCAGCGTCGCGCACGCGGCCGGCGTACCGTTGATCGTCGACAACACAGTGGCGACGCCCTTCCTGCTGCGACCGTTCGAGCACGGGGCCGACATCGTCGTGCACTCGCTGACCAAGTACCTGGGCGGCCACGGCAACAGCCTCGGCGGAGCGATCATCGACTCCGGCCGCTTCGACTGGGCGGCGCAGCCGAAGCGTTTCGCCCGTCTCAACCAGCCCGATCCCAGCTACCACGGCGTGGTCTACACCGAGGCGCTGGGCCCGGCGGCCTACATTGGCCGCGCACGGGTGGTGCCGCTGCGCAATACCGGTGCAGCGCTGTCTCCGTTCAATGCCTTCCTGATCCTGCAGGGCATCGAGACCCTGGCCCTGCGCATGGAACGGATCAATGCCAATGCACTGGCCGTCGCGCAGTTCCTCAGGGCGCACGCCAAGGTGGCCTGGGTCCGCTACGCAGGCCTGGCCGACGACCCCGAACACGCTGCCGCCCAGCGCTACCTGGGCGGGCACGGTTCGGGCGTGCTGACTTTCGGCTTGCCCGGTGGCCGCGAAGCCGGCGCACGCTTCCTTGACGCGCTGAAGCTGTTCACCCGCCTGGTCAACCTGGGTGATGCGAAGTCGCTGGCCACCCATCCGGCCTCGACCACCCATCGCCAGCTGGATGCAGCGGAGCTGGCCAAGGCTGGCGTCAGCGAGGACGCGGTGCGGCTGTCGATCGGCATCGAACACATCGACGACCTGCGCGCCGACCTCGGGCAGGCGCTGGCCGCCGCCTGATAGCTGCACGCTTGGTCGTCATCGCCACGGGCGATCACCACCGGCCGCGCGATGGGTTACGGTGGAACTGCCTCTCCAAGGCAGTGGCAACGTGGCGATCCAGATCCCCGGTCGATGCGGGTCGACCGGGGATTCTTTTGTTTCCGGGGTCAGCTCCGTTTTCCGCGGAAAACGGAGCTGACCCCCTGCGACGACCCCGTATCATTCCGATAGATCGCGGAAAACTGTCGAAGGCGGGGTGGGGCCGGTTGCAGGGGCGTGAGCCGCATGGATGCGGCGGCCGAGCTTACATGGACGTACTTGCAGCGTCCCCCGCAACCGGACTCACTCCGCCATCCCACGGAATGCCCGCTTTTGCCGTTGACGTTATTCAGCAGGTGCAGGGCTGCAAGCCCTGCCTCGGCCCCACTCACACCACCGGAATGCTGTGCTGCCTGAGATTCCGGTACGGCGGCGTGGACATCACCATCTCCGCCAACGAGTAGGCCAGTTCGCGCTCGGCCATTACCGTGCCATCGGCGCCGTGCTCCAGCAGATGCTTCACTTCTGCATCGCTGTGCGCGCGCGCCAGCAGCGTCAGCTCCGGGTTGATCGCCCGCAGCTTGGCCAGCGTTTCACCGGCCTCCAGCGGCTGCGGGATCGCCAGCACCGCGATCTTGGCGCGTTCCGGATGGGCTTCGGCCAGTACCCGGTCGGCGGCGGCGCTGCCGCGGATCGCTGCGAGCCCATTGGCGTGCGCGCGTTCCACGTGCTCCTTGTTGTCATCGATGACCAACACCGGCACGCCGCGGTCACGCAGCACCTGGGCCAGTTCGCTGCCAACGCGGCCGTAGCCGATCACGATTGCGTGCGCGTCCAGGTCCCGCGACGGGCCAATGGCCTCTTCCGGCTCCGGGGGCAGCGGCTTCTGTTCCTGCTTCGCCTGCCAACGGTCGAGCAGGCCGAACACCAGCGGATTGAGCATGATCGATACGAGCGCCCCGGCCAGCACCAGCGACTGACCGTCTTTCGGCAGGATCTGCAGGGCGACACCGAGGCCGGCGATGATGAAGGCGAACTCGCCGATCTGCGCCAGGCTCGCCGAGATGGTCAGCGCGGTACTGGTCGGATGGCCGAACGCGCGCACGATGAAGAACGCCGCCGCCGACTTGCCGAACATGATGATCGCGACCGTGGCCAGCACCTGCCACGGATGCTGGACGATGATGTTGGGATCGAACAGCATGCCGACCGAGACGAAGAACAGCACCGCGAACGCGTCACGCAGCGGCAGCGAATCATGCGCGGCCTTGTGGCTCAGTTCCGATTCGTTGAGCAGCATGCCAGCGAAGAATGCACCCAGTGCGAACGAGACGCCGAACAGCATCGCCGAGCCGAACGCCACGCCCAGCGCGATCGCCAGCACCGACAGGGTGAACAGCTCGCGCGAACCAGTACCGGCGATGCGCTCCAGGATCCACGGGATGACCCGGCGCCCGACCACCAGCATCACCGCCACGAACAGGCCCAGCTGCACGAAGGTCCAGCCGATGTCGGCCAGCACGCTACCGAGCGAGTGCGATTCCTTGGCCGCGTCCGGGCCGAACACGCCGGCCATCACCGGCATCATCACCAGTGCCAGCACGCAGGCCAGGTCTTCCACGATCAGCCAACCGACCGCGATCTTGCCGCGCATGGTCTCCAGCAGGCGGCGTTCCTCCATCGCCCGCAGCAGCACCACGGTACTGGCGGTGGCCAGCGAGAAACCGAAGATGACGCCATGCAGGGCGGGCCAGCCCATCAGCGAAGCCACGCCCCAGCCGAGCAGCGTGGCCACCGCGATCTGGCCGATGGCACCGGGGATGGCGATGGCCTTGACCGCCATCAGGTCCTTCAGCGAGAAGTGCAGGCCAACGCCGAACATCAGCAGCATCACGCCCAGCTCGGCCAGCTGGTTGGCCAGCGCCTGGTCGGCGACGAAGCCGGGGGTGAACGGGCCTACGCAGATGCCAGCAATGAGATAACCGACCAAGGGCGACAAGCGGAGCTTGTTGGCCAGCGCGCCGAAGATGAAGGCGAGCCCCAGGCCAACGGCAACGATGTTGATCAGGTCGGTGTCATGGTGCATCGGCACTCGCAGGAAATCGGGGGGGTGCCTCGATTTTTACCTAATGCGCCAGATGCGGCAAACCCAGCCGGCAAATGGGGTCAGATCCCTTTTCCCGCAGGAAAAGGGTTCTGACCCCAACCCGGTCCACGGTCTGCCGACCTGCGGCCGGCACTACCGCTTACCAGGTGTACTTGATCCGCCCGTACACATACGCGCCGTTGAAGCCGAACGGCGAGTAGTTGCTGTACGGCAGCATGCCGAAGGTGGAGTTCTGCAGGTCCTCGGTGCGGTCCGGGTACTTGTCCAGCAGGTTGTCGGCGCCCACGGTCAGGGTCCAGTTGCTGCTCGGCTTGTAGCTGGCCGAGGCGTCGACGACCCAGGCGTCGCCGTAGGTCTGGTCGCGCAGCGCAGTAGCCGAGTTGCGTACGGTGAACGAGCCGTAGCGGGTCGCCGCCAGGCCCAGTTCCCAGTGGTCCGAACGCCAGGTGCCACTCAGGATCGCCTTGTCGCGTGGGTAGCTGTCCTCGATACGGCCGATCTCATCGCGGCCGATCAGCGACTGGGTCAGGCCCAGCGTGCCGAACACCGCCGGGGTACCGCCAATGCGGCGCACTTCGGTGTCGTTGTAGCTGTAGGCCGCAGTCAGTTCCAGGCTGCTGGCCGTGAACGGCACGGTGTAGCTGGAGACGAAGTCCACGCCGCGGGTGCGCGTATCCAGGCCGTTGGTGAAGTACGAGAACGCGGTCACCTGCGGCAGGCCCAGGGTGCCCAGCAGCGCGCTGGTGGCGGCATTGGTGGTGATGCTGGACGACAACGCGATGCGGTCGTCAATGTCGATCTGGTACGCATCCACGGTGATGTACAGGCGGTCGACCGGCTGCAGTACCAGGCCCAGGCTGTAGGAGGTGGAGGTCTCGGCCTTCAGCGGCGAGGCACCCAGCGCCTGCGCGGCCGGGCTGGTGGTCGGGAAGGTGCCGCGCTCGACGAACACGCCATTGAGGAACTGGCTGGTCACCGCCTGGTAGCCCTGCTGCGCCAGCGACGGCGCACGGAAGCCACTCGATGCAGTAGCACGCAGCGCGACCTTGTCGGTGAATGCATAGCGCGCCGACAGCTTGCCGGAGAAACGGTCGCCGAAGTCCGAGTAGTCCTCATAGCGGCCAGTGATGCCGGCCGAGAACGTCTCGGTCAGGTCCGCCTCCAGGCCCGCATAGAGGGCGTAGTTGTGGCGGTCGGCATGCACCTCGTTGGTCGGGGTGAAGCCCGCGAAGCCCTGTGCGCCGCTGCCGGTGTACGAGTTCAGTTCGCCCGGGGCCTGGTCCCACTTCTCCTTGCGGTATTCACCACCGAAGGACAGCGTGACCGGATAGGCCAGGCCCCAGTCCAGCGACTTGGTCAGGTCGGCGTTGAAGATGTCCTGCTGGTACTTCAGCGTTCCGTCGTAGAACGAGCGCGGGCTGGTCGCACCGAGGCTGTAGTTGATGCTGTTGCGGGTGTGGAAATCGAGGGTGTTCTCGCCGTGGTTCAGGCTCAGGTCCCAGGTCCAGCCGTTGCCGGTGTTGCCCTTGACCCCGGCCACCAGCGAGCGGTCCTTGGAATACTGGTTGATCTGCGGCACGTAGCCGTCCGGATAGGTCTGTGCCAACAGCGCACCCTGCCCGCTGTGGTTGCGCGAGCGGTAGAACGCGAACGAGGTGATGTCGCGGTTGCTGAGCAGCGCGCTGGCATAGCCGGTCACGTGGTCGCTGAAATCGAAGCTGGCGTTGGCCGAGGCAGCGGTGGCATCCACGCGCGGGTCGCCGACAATGAAGGTCTTCTGGCCGATGCTCGGGAAATTGCCGGTGTTCGGGGTAGTGCCGCGGTACGGGCCGGCGCGGTTGCTTTCGTCCTGCTGGCTGATCTGGCCGGCCACGTGCACGCGGCCGCGGCCGTTGCCGAAGCCCACGCCGGTATCGCCGGAGAGCTGGTACTTGTTGCCGTCCCCGGCCGAATACTGGCCATAGTCCACGGCCAGGCTGCCGCCACTGCCGCTGCCCTTGAGCACGATGTTGATGACGCCCGCGATGGCATCCGAGCCGTACTGTGCCGAAGCACCGTCGCGCAGCACTTCCACGCGCTCGATCGCGGCGATCGGAATCGCATTGATGTCTACCGCCGACGAGCCACGGCCGATGCTGCCGTTGACGTTGATCATCGCCGAGGTATGGCGGCGCTTGCCGTTGACCAGTACCAGCACCTGGTCCGGCGACAGGCCGCGCAGCTGCGCCGGGCGCACGCCGCTGGTGCCGTCGGTCAGGGCCGGGCGCGGGAAGTTCAGCGAAGGCAGGGCACGCGACAATGCGGTGGCCAGTTCGCTGGTACCGGTGGACTGCAGGACTTCAGGGGTAATGATGTCGATCGGCGACTGCGACTCGGCGACCGTGCGGTCGGCCACGCGGGTGCCGGTGACGATCACCGTGTCCAGGGTATTGGCGGCGGTGCCGGCCTGCTGGGCAGCGGCAAGGAACGGAGAGCCACCGAGTGCGACAGCGACGGCGGCGGCGATCAGGCTGGTCTTGCGGGTCATCGGGATGGGGCTCCGGTTGGCGGGGGCGCACCGGAATCGACATCACGGGCGTGAGGCGGACGACGGTTGTTGCGGTGCGCAATACAGCAATTAACGGGATATTCAGCGCCTGTCAAATGCCGCTCATCGAAAAAACGTTGCAGAAGCAACCATTTAGCGGAGGTCGGCACTGGCGGGAGGGAGACCCGGGAGGCGCGTGCTGAGGACGTGGGAGAGAGGAACGCCGACCGTCGCGCATCCCGGGGCCCGTCAAGTATTCGTTAACGCTAGAATTAGGTCGCAGGAACAGTGCTCACCAGCACATTCCATCCGGTTATATGGACTCCCTCCCCGATGATTTCGCTTCGTAATTTCGCCCTCCGCCGCGGCGAGCGGCTGCTGTTGTCCAATGTCGACCTGACCCTGCACGCCGGTTACCGGGTGGGCGTCGTCGGCCGCAACGGTGCCGGCAAGTCCAGCCTGTTCGCGGCCGTGAAGGGCGAACTGGAGGCCGACAAGGGCGACGTCGACCTGCCTGGCAAGGTGCGCATCGCCAGCGTGGCGCAGGAGACGCCGTCGCTGCCCGACCCGGCGTTGAGCTTCGTGCTGGGCGGCGATACCGCCGTGGCCGCGGTCCTGGCGGAGGAGGCCGAGGCGACCGCACGTGAAGACTGGGAAGCGGTCGCCAACGCCCACACGAAGATGGCCGAGATGGGCGCCTACGATGCCGAAGCCCGCGCGGGCAAGCTGCTGCATGGCCTCGGTTTCCCGGCCGAAACCCACCATCGTGCGGTGTCGTCGTTCTCCGGCGGCTGGCGCGTGCGCCTGAACCTGGCGCGCGCACTGATGATGCCCAGCGACCTGCTGCTGCTCGACGAGCCTACCAATCACCTCGACCTGGACGCGGTGTACTGGCTGGAACAGTGGCTGCTGAAGTACCCCGGTACGTTGCTGCTGATCTCGCACGACCGTGAGTTCCTCGACAACGTGGCCACGCACACGCTGCACCTGCATGGCGGTGGCGCCAAGCTGTATACCGGCGGCTACACCGACTTCGAGCGCCAGCGTGCCGAGCACCTGCGCCAGCAGCAGATCGCGCACGACAAGGAACAGGCCGAGCGCGCGCACCTGCAGAGCTTCATCGACCGCTTCAAGGCCAAGGCCTCCAAGGCCGCGCAGGCGCAGAGCCGCATGAAGCGCCTGGAGAAGCTGGCGGGTACCGAAGCGGTGCGTGCCGAACGCGAATTCCGCATTGAACTGGCGCCACCGGCCAAGCTGCCGTTCTCGCTGATCCGCCTGAACCACGTCGAGGCTGGCTATGGCAATGACGCGGTAATCCTGCACAACGTCGGCTTCGGCCTGGAGGCGGGCCAGCGCATCGGTCTCCTCGGGCCCAACGGCGCCGGCAAGACGACCCTGGTGAAGACCCTGGTGGGCGAGCTGAAGCCCATTGCCGGCGAACGCATGGCCCACCCCGACCTGCGCATTGGTTACTTCGCCCAGCACACGGTGGAGTCGTTGCATGAAGGCCAGTCGCCGATGGACCACCTGCGCGAGATTGACAAGGAGGCGACCAACCAGTCGTTCCGCGATTTCCTCGGCAAGTGGAATTTCCCCGGTGACCGTGCGTTCGAAGTCGTCGACGGCTTTTCCGGCGGCGAGCGTGCGCGGCTGGCGCTGGCGTTGATCGCCTGGCAGCAGCCGAACGTGCTGCTGCTGGACGAACCGACCAACCACCTCGACCTTGAAATGCGCGAGGCCTTGGCCGAAGCGCTGAGCGACTTCGATGGCGCGATCGTGATGGTCTCGCATGACCGCCATCTGATCGGCCTGGTCTGCGATACCTTCTGGCGCGTGGCTGATGGCGTGGTCGAGCCGTTCGACGGTGACCTTGATGCCTATGCGGCCTGGCTGCGCACGCGCCCGCAGGCGCAGGGTACCAAGGCGCGCATGGAGCAGGTGCAGGAACCGGTACAGGTCAAGACCGCACCGGTGGCCCAGGTGGTGCAGAAGAAGCCGGTGAATCCGCACAAGCTGGCTGCCGCTGAGGCCCGAGTGGCCGAGCTGGAAAGCGCGCTGGCCGAGCTGGACCGACAGCTGGCGGACCCGGCCAACTACGCCGATGCCACCCGCATGGCCGTGCTCGGTCGTGACCGCGAAACCGCGGCCGCCCAGCTGGAAAAAGCCGAAGCTGCGTGGATGGAACTGCTGGAGTCGTAACCGGTAGTGCCGGCCGCCGGCCGCCGGCCGGCAGGCCTTTGGGTAGAGCCGGGCCATGTTCGGCTTCGCGCGCAGCGCGGCATTGGACACGAAGCAGCCGAGCGTGGGCTCGGCTCTACATCACCCTTGCCCCTGCAACCACTCGCGGAACCGCTTTGCCGGCTCGCGCTCAGCACGCGAACGCAACCGCGTCAGCCAGTAGCGGCCCAGCTCCAGCGTGGTGCTGAAGGGTTGCACCAACCGGCCCTCGGCCAATTCCTGCTCGAACATGCGCAACGGCAGCAACGCGACGCCGGCTCCGCCCGCGGCGGCCATCGCCAGCGTCAACGATGAATCGAACACCGGCCCGCGTGCTTCCACGCCACTGACGCCAGCGGCCTGCAGCCAGCGCGGCCATTCGTCGCTGCGATAGGAGCGTAGCAGCGTCAGCGTGCCAAGGTCGCGTGGCTGCTTCACCCGCCGCGCCAGTGCCGGCGCGCACAATGGCGCGAACGGCGCGTCGAGGATCGCGGTACAGGCCTGGCCCTGCCAATCGCCGTCGCCGAAGCGGATCGCCAGGTCGAGGCCCTCGCCGGCCAGGTCGATGCGGTTGTTGTGGGTCTGCAGGCGCAGCTCGATATCCGGATGCGCGGCCTCGAACGCCGCCAGCCGCGGCAGCAGCCAACCGGTGGCGAAGGTACCGACCACGCCCAGGGTCAGTACTTCGCGCGCCGGTCCGCCGGTGTAGCGCGCGATGCTGGCCGAGATGCGCTCGAACGATTCGTTGAGCACCGGATACAGCGCCGCGCCTTCGTCGGTGAGCGCCACGCCGCGCGGCAACCGATGGAACAGGCGGATGCCGAGCCGGTCCTCCAGCCCACGAATCTGATGGCTCAGCGCGGCCTGGCTGACGCACAGCTCCAGCGCGGCACGGGTGAAGTTCTGGTGGCGGGCCGCGGCCTCGAAGGCGCGCAGCGCGTTCAGGGGCAGGGTAGGGTGCAGCATCGCACAGTCGTGAGGTGGAATGATGGCTGATCCTAACTCCTCGATCGCAGGTTCCGGAAGTTGAAGGGGTTGGATGCGACAGGCATGAATTTATTTAATGTCTTTGGTTGATTTTTTGTGCTGGTCGCTTGCTGGGGCGGCCTCAATAATCGAGCGGTCCCCAGGAGAACCCGTAATGCTCGCCCGTCGCCGATTCCTGCAGTTCAGTGGTGCCGCCGTTGCTTCTTCGCTTGCCCTGCCGTTGCTGGCACGTGCGGCAGGCAAGGCCAGCGCGGGCGTGCCGACCGAGGCTGCCATCACCGCTGCCACCGATTTCGCCGCACTGGAAAGCGCCTGCGCCGGCCGCCTCGGCGTGACCCTGCTGGACACCGCCAGCGGCCGCCGCGTCGGCCATCGCCAGGACGAGCGTTTCCCGATGTGCAGCACCTTCAAGAGCATGCTGGCGGCGACCGTACTCAGCCAGGCCGAGCGAGCCCTTGCGCTGCTTGACCGGCGCGTGCCGGTGCGCGGGGCCGACCTGCTCTCGCACGCACCGGTCACCCGCCGCCACGCCGGCAAGGACATGACCGTGCGCGACCTGTGCCGGGCCACGATCATCACCAGCGACAACACCGCCGCCAATCTGCTGTTCGGCGTCGTTGGCGGTCCGCCCGCGGTGACCGCCTTCCTGCGCGCCAGCGGCGATGCCGTCAGCCGCAGTGACCGGCTGGAGCCGGAACTGAACAGCTTCGCCAAGGGCGATCCACGCGACACCACCACTCCGGCGGCGATGGCCGCGACGTTGCAGCGGGTGGTGCTGGGCGACGTTCTGCAACCGGCCTCGCGGCAGCAGTTGGCCGACTGGCTGATCGACAATGAAACCGGTGACGCCTGCCTGCGTGCAGGCCTGGGCAAGCGCTGGCGGGTGGGCGACAAGACTGGCAGCAATGGCGAGGACGCGCGCAATGATGTTGCCGTGTTGTGGCCGCTGGCCGGGGGCGCGCCCTGGGTGCTTACCGCCTATCTGCAGGCGGGGGCGATCAGCAACGAACAGCGCGCCCGCGTGCTGGCCCAGGTGGGACGGATCGCCGATCGGCTGATCGGATGACCGCTGCGGGCATGCGGGGGCATGGCTTGCCCGATCGGCCGGGTGCGCGCATCCTGCGCGCGTTCGCACCACAGGGAAGTCCCCCGCATGAGCCATGAACTGATCTACCTGCTGCTGATCTTCGCGCTGCTGGTGATTCCGCGCGCGCTGCAGCGGTTCAGCCTGCCCGCACCCTTGACCTGCCTGCTGTTCGGCATCATCGGCATGCTCTGGCTCGGCGACCAGGCCCATGATGCGGTGATCGGCCTGCTGGCCACGCTGGGGATTTCTTCGCTGTTCCTGTTTGCCGGCCTGGAGGTGGACCTGCAGGCCCTGCGTCGTGGCATGTGGCCGCTGCTGGCGCATCTGGTGATCCGTACGGGCACGCTGTTCGGCGTGGGCTGGCTGGCCTGGCGGTATGCGCAATTGCCATGGCAGGCCGCTGGCCTGCTGGCGTTGGCGCTGCTGACACCCTCCACCGGCTTCATCATGGATTCGCTGTCGCGGCTGGGCCTGAGCGAGGATGAACGGTTCTGGGTGACGAGCAAGGCCATCGCCGGCGAACTGCTGGCGCTGGCGGCGTTGTTCATCGTGCTGCAGGCCGGCGATCCGGGCCACATGGCACTGTCCAGCCTGGCTCTGCTGGCGATGATGGTCGGGCTGCCGCTGTTGTTCATCGCGCTTGGCCGCTGGGTGGCGCCGCATGCACCCGGCTCGGAGTTTTCCCTGCTGGTGATGGTCGGCATGGTGGCCGCCTACATCACTTACGCGCTGGGCGTGTACTACCTGGTCGGCGCGTTCATCGCCGGGCTGGTCGCGCGCCTGTTGCACCAGCGCATGCCATTGCTGGCCTCGCACGAAAACCTGCATGCGCTGCGCCTGTTCGCCTCGTTCTTCGTGCCGTTCTATTTCTTCAATGCCGGCACCAAGGTGCCCAGCGAAGCATTGAGTTTCGAGGCGCTGGGGCTGGGCATCGTGATCACCCTGGTGGTGCTGCCGCTGCGCATCGGCGTGGTTTGGCTGCAGCGCCGGGTGATGTTCGGCGAGAGCTTCCGCAGCAGCCTGCGCGTTTCGTTGGCGCTGGCACCCACGCTGATCTTCACCCTGGTGCTGGCGGCGATCATGCGTGAGCGCTTCCAGATTCCGGCGGTGCTGTTCGGTGCGCTGCTGCTGTACGCGGCGCTGACGACGCTGCTGCCGTCGCTGGTGTTCCGTACCCCGTTCGACGTCGACCCGGTCGAACAGGAACCGGCGGGCGAGGGCGCTGCCAGCCCGTTGGTGGCGCCAGGAACGCAACCGGACGCGCAGGCCGCTGAACGTTGAGTGCGCGCCGGGTGCGGTTTGCGCCCATCGCTCATGGCCGTTAGGGTTGGGGCATGAAACTGCCTGCTGTTGTTACCGCTCCCGCCCTCCTGCTCAGCCTTGCGGCATGCACGCAGCGCGCCGATACGGTCGCCCACGATCTGGCGACCGCACCGGCCGATGCCTTCATGGCCGCCATCGCCGCACATTGTGGCCACGCCTATGCCGGCAAGGTAGTGGAGGACGCGCCAGCACCCACCGGCAATGATCCGTTTGCCGGGCAGCGCCTGGTCATGCATGTGCGTGGCTGCGCCGATCCCGCGCACGAACTGCGGATCCCGTTCCATGTTGGCGAGGACCATTCGCGGACCTGGATCATCAGCCGCACCGAAAACGGCCTCCGCCTGAAGCACGATCATCGCCATGCCGACGGCACGCCCGACGCGATCACCCTCTACGGTGGCGACAGCACGCCGCCCGGGAACGCCGCGCGCCAGCAGTTCCCGGCCGACGCCGAGTCGGTGGCGATGTTCCGGCGCGCCGGCATGCTGGCCTCGACCTTCAATACCTGGGCGATGGAGATCGACCCGGACCAGACGTTTGTCTACGAGTTGACGCGCCCGGACGGCCGCCGCTTCCGCGTGCGGTTCGATCTGCGCAGGCCGGTGGATCTGCCACCGCCGCCCTGGGGCGACGACAGGGCACAGGCGCGCTGATTCCGGGGCCGGATTCCTCCTGTGGAAGGCTCTGACCCTGGCACTGCGCGAATCCAGGGGTCAGGGCCCTGGCCCTCGGCCAGGATCAGCCGCAGCCCTCAACGCGTGCCGAAGCGCGCGCGGCAACCGTTGCTGACCCAGAGCTGGCCACGCGAATAGCCCCAGCTGCGGCCTTCCTGGCAGGCGCTGCCGGACAGCTGCTGCTGCAGCACCGGCCGGCCCTGGCGCGGATCCCAGTCGCAGTTCTGCATACGGTTGTTGTTGCTGCTGCAGGTGACCGAGTAATTGCTGTTGCCCCCGCCCCAGCCGCCGCCGCCGCCCCAGCCACGGGCTTCGGTGAACTCGGCCCGGCAACCGTTGCTGACCCAGATCGCGCCACCGCGCACGCCCCAGGTACGGCCTTCCTGGCAGGGGCTGCCGGACAGCTGGCGGACCAGTCGGGCATTGCGCCAGCCGACCGGGCAGCTGCGCTCGCGGTTGTTCTGGCTCTCGCAGCGTATCGTCTGGCCCGGACGGCCATCGTTGCCGCCCCAGCCGCCGCCGTTGCCGCCGCCCCAGCCGCCGCGGGACTCGGCAAATTCGGCCCGGCATCCGTTGCTGACCCAGATGCTGCCGTTGCGGCTGCCCCAGGAGCGCCCCTCCTCGCACGGGCTGCCGGACAGCTGGCGGATCAGCTGCGCATCGCGCCAGCCGGTGTTGCAGATCCGCTCGCGATTGTTCTGGCTTTCGCAGCGGATCACCCCGTTCTGCGCGTAGGCGGCGGGCGCGGGCAGGGCAAGGGTGCCCGACGCGCCCAGGATCAGGCTCACGGCCAGGTGGGCCAGGGACAGCGGTTTCATGGCGGCATCCCATACGATGGCAGGTGCCCGACTATAGGGAGTGGGGGGATCAAGCCGGTGTGACTGCCCGGATTTGCCCCGGCCGGGGCCTCGGCCGCAGAATACGAGGCTTTCCGGCCCCGGTCCGGTGCCGGCGTTCTCCAGCGGAGCTTCCCCCCAATGCGTACCCACTTCTGCGGCCTGGTCGACGAGACCCTGATTGGCCAGACTGTCACCCTCGCCGGCTGGACCGACGTGGCCCGTAACCAGGGCGGCGTCTGCTTCATCGATCTCCGCGATCATGAAGGCATCGTGCAGGTGACGGTGGAGGTCGACAACGCCGAAGTGTTCGCCGTGGCTGCCTCGCTGGGCTACGAGGACGTGTTGCAGGTTGAAGGCGTCGTGCGTGCCCGCCACGCGGTGAATGACAGGATGCGCACCGGCAAGGTGGAAGTGATCGCCACCGCCATCACCGTGCTGAACAAGGCCGCTCCCCTGCCGTTCCATGCCCACGAGAATCCGGGCGAGGACACTCGCCTGAAGTACCGCTACCTGGACCTGCGCCGTCCGGAAATGCAGCGCATGCAGCGCACCCGCATCAAGCTGGTGCAGGCGTTGCGCCGGCACCTGGATGCGCGCGGCTTCCAGGACATCGAAACGCCGATCCTGACCAAGGCGACGCCGGAAGGCGCGCGTGACTTCCTGGTGCCGGCGCGCATGCATCCGGGGGAGTTCTACGCCCTGCCGCAGAGCCCGCAGCTGTTCAAGCAGATCCTGATGGTGGCCGGCTTCGACCGCTACTACCAGATCGCGCGCTGTTTCCGCGACGAAGCGCTGCGCGCAGACCGCCAGCTCGAGTTTACCCAGCTGGACATGGAGTTCGCCTTCGTCCGCGAACGCGATGTGCAGGATTTCGTCGAGGACATGATCCGCGCCATCTTCAAGGAAGTGGTCGACGTTGAACTGGACGCGAGCTTCCCGCGAATGACCTGGGCCGAGGCGATGCGCCGCTACGGTTCGGACAAGCCGGACCTGCGCATCGCGCTGGAACTGGTCGACGTGGCTGAACTGGTCAAGGACAGCGAGTTCCCGGTGTTCACCGGCCCGGCCAACGATGCCGAAGGCCGCGTGGCCGCGCTGCGCATCCCGGGCGGCGCGGTGCTGAGCCGCAAGCAGATCGACGAATACGCCGCGCATGCCGCCAAGTACGGCGCCAAGGGCCTGGCGTACATCAAGATCGCCGACAACGGCGAGGTCAGCTCGCCGATCCAGAAGTTCTTCAGTGAAACCTCCTTCGCTGCGCTGGTTGCCCATGTCGGTGCCGGCAACGGCGACATCGTGTTCTTCGGTGCCGGTGCCTATAACAAGGTCTCCGACTTCATGGGTGCACTGCGGCTGAAGGCCGGCAAGGACTTCGGCCTGGTGGCCGACGGCTGGCGCCCGCTGTGGGTCACCGACTTCCCGATGTTCGAGTGGGATGAGGAGGAACAGCGTTATGTCGCCCTGCATCATCCCTTCACCGCCCCGGCGGTGGACGACATCGCCGATCTGCGTGCCAACGCCCGCACTGCGGTGTCGCGCGGCTATGACATGGTGCTCAATGGCAACGAGATCGGTGGTGGTTCGATCCGTATCCACCGCCCGGACATGCAGAGCGCGGTGTTCGAGCTGCTCGGCATCGGTGCCGAGGAGGCCCGCGCCAAGTTCGGTTTCCTGCTCGACGCGCTGAACTACGGCGCGCCGCCGCACGGTGGCATCGCCTTCGGCATCGACCGCATTGCCGCATTGATGGCCGGCACCGAGTCGATCCGCGACGTCATCCCGTTCCCGAAGACCACCGGCGCGCAGGATCTGATGACCGACGCGCCGTCGCCGATCGTCGATGCGCAGCTGGCCGAAGTGCATATCCAGGTTCGCCCCAAGACCAACTGATCAGGAGATCCAGGCAATGACCGAGTTTGCGTTTTCGCTGGAGTGGGAAAAGCTGGGCAATGAAGGTTCCGACGCCAACCTGGTCACCGAGCGTGCGCGCGTGTTCGGGGGATGGCTGGTCCGCGTCGGTACCAACCCGGCGGCGATGGCCCTGACCTTCGTCGCCGACGGCGAAGGCCGCTGGGACGGTGAAGACTTCGGCGTCGAGGATTACGAGGACGACGAAGAGGAAGAGTACGACGAGGACGAGGAAGGCGAGGAAGAAGAGGACGAGGACGAAGAGGAAGACGAGGAAGAAGACGACGAAGACGAAGACGCGGAAACGCCTGGAAAGGCTTGACCCGCCCTTCGCGCTGACGTCAACTTCCTGCATGTATTCGATCCGCCGCGCCACCGTGGACGACGCGCCGACCCTGTCGGCGCTGGCCGCCCGCACGTTCACCGAAACCTTCGGCCATCTGTACCCGCCGCAGGACCTGCAGGCCTTCCTGGATGAAGCCTATTCGGTCGAGCGCCAGCGCGTGATCCTGGATCACCCGGATTACGCGGTGTGGCTGCTGGAACTGGACGGGGAGGCGGTCGGGCACGCCGCTGCAGGCCCCTGTGGGCTGCCGCACCCGGACGTGAAACCCGGCGACGGCGAACTCAAGCGCCTGTACCTGGTCAAGTCGCAGCAGAACTGCGGCTGGGGCAGCCGCCTGCTGGAAACCGCGCTGGCGTGGCTGGAGCGCGACGGCCCGCGCACGTTGTGGCTGGGCGTATGGTCGGAAAATTTCGGCGCCCAGCGCTTCTACGCCCGCTATGGCTTCGAGAAGGTTGGCGAGTATCTGTTCCCGGTGGGTGGTACCCGCGATCTTGAGTTCATCCTGCGTCGTGCCCCGCGCGCATCCTGATGTTCACCATCGCTTGCCGCATGCCGGTGTCCACTCTACCCAGGTTCCTGCCCCGCTGAGCGCCAGGCTGTCCGCATGACTCCCCCCGTACTGTTGCTGCATGGCATCTGGAACGCCCGCGCATGGGTCGGGCCGCTGGCCTGGCGCCTGCGCGCACGCGGGTTCCAGGTCCATACGTTCGGCTATTCCTCGGTGTTTGGTGGTCCCGATGTGGCCGTGCCGCAGTTGCTCGAGCGATTGGCCGGGGCGGGCCCGTTGTCGCTGGTCGGCCACAGCCTGGGCGGGCTGTTGGCGCTGGAAGCGCTGCGCCGTGATCCGCAATTGCCGGTGCAGCGCGTGGTCTGCCTGGGGTCGCCCCTGCGCGGCAGTGGCACCGCGCGTTCGCTGTCCGAGCATGGGTGGGGGCTGGCATTGGGCCGCAGCAGCGAACTGCTGCTTGACGGCCTGCCGGACTGGCAGGGCAAGGCCGAAGTCGGTCTGATCGCGGGTTCGGTGCCGCATGGCCTGGGCAGCTTGCTGGGGGCGATCGACAACGCTTCGGACGGGACCGTCGCGCTGGCCGAGACCCGCCTGCCGGGCCTGGCCGACCACTGCGTGGTGCGTACCAGCCACAGTGGCCTGGTGGTATCGCTGGATGCCGCGCGGCAGACCGCCCATTTCCTGCGCCACGGCCAGTTCGACCACAGCCGCGACGCCGCCGCCGCATGATTGAGTGGGTGCGAACCGTTGGTTCGCACGCTCTTCCCCGGACATGGCCCGGCGGCATCTGCCCGCCCTAGACACGGTTGCAGCGCCTGATCAGGTAGAATCCGCGCCTTGATCCTGAAGCAGCCAGACGGTAGCACCCATGGGTAGAGGCCCCTCCATCGAAGCCCGCAAGAACGCGTCAGACGCAAAGCGCGGCAAGATTTTCACCAAGATCATCCGCGAGATCGGCGTTGCCGCGCGCGGCGGTGGAGGCGACCCCAACAACAACCCGCGCCTGCGCGTTGCAGTGGACAAGGGCCTGGCCGTGAACATGTCCAAGGACGTGATCGAGCGCGCCATCAAGAAGGCCACCGGCGAACTGGAAGGCGTCGATTACGAGGAAGTGCGCTACGAAGGGTATGCGCCGGGTGGCGTGGCCGTGATCGTCGACTGCCTGACCGACAACCGCGTGCGCACCGTGGCCGATGTCCGCCATGCATTCAGCAAGTGCGGCGGCAACATGGGCACCGAAGGCTCGGTGGCTTTCATGTTCAAGCGCCTGGGCGTGCTCAGCTTCGCCCCCGGGGCCGACGAGGAAGCGATCACCGAGGCGGCCATCGAGGCCGGCGCCGACGACATCGTGGTCTACCCCGATGACGGCTCGATCGACGTGGTCACCAGCCCTGACGCGTTCAACGCAGTCAAGGACGCAATGGTCGCCGCCGGGCATGTCGCCGACCACGCCGAGATCACCTTCCGCGCCGACAACGACATCAAGGTCGAAGGCGAGGTCGCCCTGCAGGTCAAGAAGCTGCTGGACATGCTCGAAGACCTGGACGACGTGCAGGACGTGTATTCCAACGCCGAACTCGGCGCCGACGCCTACGCCTGAGCCGTCCTCGACGGCCTGGGCGCGGGCCATTGAACGGTCACCGCGGACAGCCATGAGCCCATACGCCTGCCAGCGCCTACCGTTCCAGCCCGCCAGGAGTAGAGCATGACCCGCATCCTCGGCATCGATCCCGGTTCGCAGCGGACCGGGATCGGCATCATCGATGTCGACGCGGCCGGCCGCGTCAGCTACGTGCACCACCAGCCACTGGTGCTGCTGGGGGCCGACGACTTCCCGCAGCGCATGAAACTGCTGGTGCTGGGCCTGGCCGATCTGTGCCACGAGTACCGCCCGCAGGAAGTGGCCATCGAGAAGGTATTCATGGCGCGCAACCCCGATTCGGCGCTGAAGCTGGGCCAGGCCCGTGGCGCGGCGATCTCGGCGGTGGTGCTGCGTGACCTGCCGGTGCATGAATATGCTGCCAGCGAGATCAAGCTGGCGGTGGTCGGTCGCGGCGGTGCGGAAAAACAACAGGTCCAACACATGGTCGGGCTCATGCTCAACCTGAAAACCAAGCTGCAGGCCGACGCGGCCGACGCGTTGGCGGTGGCGATCACCCATGCCCATGTAAGGGCGACGGCCGACCGCCTGGGGCTCAGCGCCCGCCAGGCATGGAGCCGCAAATGAGGAGCTGCACGCAATGATCGGTCGACTGCGCGGCATCGTCGCCTACAAGGCGCCGCCGTGGCTGGTGGTGGACGTGAACGGAGTGGGCTACGAGCTGGAGGCGCCGATGAGCACCTTCTACGATCTGCCGGAACTCGGCCGCGAAGTCACGCTGTATACCCATTACGCGCAGAAGGAAGACAGCGTCTCGCTGTACGGCTTCCTGCGCGAGGGCGAGCGGCGGCTGTTCCGGGACGTGCAGAAGGTCAGCGGCGTCGGCGCCAGGATCGCGCTGGCCGTACTGTCCGGCGTCAGCGTCGAGGAGTTCGCGCGCATGGTCCAGGCCGGTGACATCACCGCGCTGACGCGCATTCCCGGCATCGGCAAGAAGACCGCCGAGCGCATGGTGCTGGAACTGCGCGACCGCGCGGCCCAGTTCGGTGCCGGCGGTGCGCTGCCGACGGGCAGCGGCCCGGCCCCGGCCGACCCGCTGTCCGATGCTACCGTGGCCCTCCAGCAGCTGGGCTACAAGCCCACCGAGGCCGCACGCATGGCCCGCGATGCCTTCACCGAGGGCGACGAAGTGGCCACCGTGATCCGCAAGGCGCTGCAGTCGGCGCTGCGCTGAACCGACGTGTCGCCTTCCTTCCTTCAACCGCCTGAGCTTTGCCAGGAGTCCCATGTCCAGCAGTGAAACCCCGCACGCAGCCGCTTCTGGTGGCCACGGCCACGCCCCCCCGGCGGGTGGGCTGGCGCTGATCGTCGGTGCGATCGGCGTGGTCTTCGGCGATATCGGCACCAGCCCGCTGTATACCCTGAAGGAGGCGTTCTCGCCCCATTACGGGCTCAACAGCGACCATGACACCGTGCTGGGCGTGTTGTCTCTGGCGTTCTGGGCCCTGAACCTCGTGGTCACGCTCAAGTACGTCACGATCATCATGCGTGCCGACAACGATGGCGAAGGCGGCATCATGGCGCTGATGGCACTGACCCAGCGCACGCTGCGCCATGGATCGCGCTCGGCCTACGTGGTGGGCATCCTCGGCATCTTCGGCGCCTCGTTGTTCTTCGGCGACGGTGTGATCACCCCGGCGATCTCGGTGCTGGGCGCGGTCGAGGGCCTGGAAGTCGCCGCGCCCGGCCTGCATGCATTCATCGTGCCGATCACCGTGGTCGTGCTGCTGATGGTGTTCGGCGCGCAGCGTTTCGGTACCGAGAAGATCGGCAAGGCGTTCGGCCCGATCACCTCGGTCTGGTTCATCTCGCTGGCGGCGATCGGCATCTACAACATCGTCGATGCGCCGGAGGTGTTGAAGGCGTTCAACCCCTGGTGGGCGATCCGCTTCTTCATGGAGCACAGCTGGCACGGCATCTTCATCCTGGGCGCGGTGGTGCTGGCGGTGACCGGTGGCGAGGCGTTGTATGCGGACATGGGCCATTTCGGCGCCAAGCCGATCCGCCACGCCTGGTACTTCTTCGTGCTGCCGTGCCTGGTATTGAACTACCTGGGACAGGGGGCGCTGGTGCTCAACCATCCCGAGGCGCTGAAGAACCCGTTCTTCGAAGCGGTGCCATCGTGGGCGCTGTACCCGATGATCATCCTGGCCACGATGGCCGCAGTGATCGCCTCGCAGTCGGTGATCACCGGCGCGTTCTCGGTCTCGCGCCAGGCCATGCAGCTGGGCTACATCCCGCGGATGCGCATCAAGCACACCTCGCATGACACCATCGGCCAGATCTACATCCCGGGCATCAACTGGGGCATCGCGGTGATGGTGATCGGCCTGGTGCTGGCGTTCCGCAGCTCGTCCAACCTGGCGGTGGCCTATGGCATCTCGGTATCAGCCACGATGCTGATCGACACCCTGCTGCTGGCCCTGGTGGCCCGCTCGCTATGGCCGAAGGCGCGGACCTGGATCCTGCCGTTGTGCGTGGTGTTCCTCATCATCGACGTCGGCTTTGTCGTCGCCAACGGCGCCAAGCTGCTGCAGGGCGCGTGGTTCCCGGTGGTGCTGGGCATCTTCCTGTTCACCATGATGCGTACCTGGCGCCGTGGCCGCGAGCTGCTGCGCGACGAGATCCGCAAGGATGGTATCCGCCTCGATACGTTCCTGCCGGGCCTGATGCTGGCGCCGCCGGTGCGCGTACCGGGCACTGCGGTGTTCCTCACTGCCGATCCGACCGTGGCGCCGCACGCGTTGATGCACAACCTCAAGCACAACAAGGTGCTGCATGAGCGCAATGTATTCCTGCACGTGGAGACTCTGCCCATCCCCTATGCGATGGAAGGGCAGCGGCTGAAGATTGAATCGGTGGGGGATGAGTTCTACCGGGTCTATGTGCGCTTCGGCTTCATGGAGACCCCGGACGTGCCGCTGGCACTGATGCGCTCGTGCGACCACGGCGGCATCTACTTCGACCCGATGGACACCACCTTTTTCGCCAGCCGCGAGACCATCGTGGCCACCGCCAACCGCGGCATGCCGATCTGGCGCGACAAGCTGTTCGCGCTGATGCACCGGAATGCCGCTCCTGCGACCGGCTTCTTCCGGATTCCGGGCAACCGCCTGGTCGAACTCGGGGCCCAGGTCGAGATCTGACGCGCGCGGGGTCGGATCCCTTTTCCGCAGGAAAAGGGCTCTGACCCCATGTTCCCGGTGTTCCGGTTCGGGGTCAGAGCCGTTTTCCTCTGGAAAACGGATCCGACCCCATACGCTTTTGCCGCATAATCAGCACATGACCGACGACCGCATCATCGGCGCCGGCGCCACCCGCGAGGATGACGCCGCCGACGCCAGCATCCGCCCCAGGCGCCTTGCCGATTACCTCGGCCAGGTGCCGGTGCGTGAGCAGATGGAGATCTACATCCAGGCGGCCAAGGGACGTGGCGACGCGCTCGACCACGTGCTGATCTTCGGGCCGCCCGGCCTGGGCAAGACCACGCTCAGCCACGTCATCGCCAACGAGCTGGGCGTGGCCCTGCGGGTGACCTCCGGCCCGGTGATCGAGAAGGCCGGCGACCTGGCCGCGCTGCTCACCAACCTGCAACCGCATGACGTGCTGTTCGTGGACGAGATCCACCGCCTGTCGCCGGTGGTCGAGGAAGTGCTGTACCCGGCGATGGAAGATTTCCAGATCGACATCATGATCGGCGAGGGCCCCGCCGCCCGCTCGATCAAGATCGACCTGCCACCGTTCACCCTGATCGGTGCCACCACCCGTGCCGGCCTGCTCACCGCACCGCTGCGCGACCGTTTTGGCATCGTCCAGCGACTGGAGTTCTACAGTGTCGAGGAGTTGACCCGGATCGTGCGCCGCTCGGCCGCCATCCTCGGCATCGACTGCACCGCCGACGGGGCAGGGGAGATCGCCCGCCGCGCGCGTGGCACCCCGCGCATCGCCAACCGCCTGCTGCGCCGTGTGCGCGACTACGCCCAGGTCAAGGCCGGTGGCCATATCGACGAGGCCGTGGCACAGGCAGCGATGCAGATGCTGAAGGTCGATCCGGAGGGCTTCGACGAGCTTGACCGGCGCCTGTTGAAGACCCTGGTCGACTACTTCGAGGGTGGTCCGGTCGGCATCGAGTCGCTGGCTGCGGCGCTGTCCGAGGAACGTGGCACGCTGGAGGACGTGGTGGAGCCCTATCTGATCCAGCAGGGCTTCCTGGTGCGTACTGCACGCGGCCGCATGGCAACCCACAAGGCGTACCGGCACCTGGGCCTGAAGCCGAAGAATCCGCCGCAGGATCTGTTCGCGGAGGTTCCCGATGCCGGTTGAACCGCGATTCAGTTGGCCGACACGCATTTACTGGGAAGATACCGACGCTGGTGGCGTGGTCTACCACGCCCGCTACGTGGCCTTCATGGAACGGGCCCGGACCGAATGGATGCGCGCGCTCGGCTACGGCCAGGAGCGCATGCGCGCCGAGTACGGGATGGTCTTCGCGGTGCGTTCGATGCAGATGGACTTCATCAAGCCGGCACGGCTGGATGACACCCTGCAGGTGAGCGCCCGCCTGGTCCAGCTGAAGAAGGCCAGCATGGTCTTCGACCAGCAGATCCTGCGCGATGGCGAGCTTCTGCTGTCGGCGCAGGTCCGTATCGCCGCACTGGAAGCGGCCAGTTTCCGCCCGCGAGGCATGGACGAGGCCGTCCTTGCCATGCTGCAACCCCACCTCCACCCCGAATCCGAACACTGAGGAACAACGGATGATCGCAACGCTCCTGGCCCTGCAGGCCACGGTCACCGAGGCACTGCCGGCCGACGTCAGCAACGCGGCGACCCAGACCCTTGCCCAGGCCACCACCGGCGGCGGCATCAACTACCTCGAACTGATGGCCAAGGCCAGCCTGCCGGTGAAGATCATCGTGCTGCTGCTGCTGATCGGCTCGTTCGTCAGCTGGGTGATCATTTTCCGCAAGGCGCGCGTGTTCAAGCAGGCCACCCGCGAAGCTGACGAGTTCGAGAACCGCTTCTGGTCGGGGGCCGACCTGGGCAAGCTGTACAGCGCCGCCACCGACCGCAGCCGCAGCGTGACCGGCCTGGAAGCCATCTTCGAAGCCGGTTTCCGCGAATACACCCGCCTGCGCGACAAGCGCCGGCTGGATGGCCGCGCGCAGCTGGAAGGCGCGCAACGCGCGATGCGGACAACCTATACCCGCGAAGTGGACCAGCTCGAACGCAACCTGGAACTGCTGGCCAACATCGGCTCGACGGCCCCGTACGTCGGCCTGGTCGGTACCGTGTTCGGCATCATGGTGACCATGCACGACATGATCAGCAGCGGTGCACAGGCGGGTATCGCCTCGGTTGCACCGGGCATCTCCGAGGCGCTGTTCGCCACCGCCATCGGCCTGTTCGTGGCGATCCCGGCGGTCTGGGCCTACAACCGTTTCACCACGCGCGTGGAACGCATGTCGGTGCGTTTCGAGACCTTCGCCGAGGAGTTCAGCTCCATCCTGCAGCGCCAGAGCGCTGGCGACGAGTAAGCGCCTGACCCGGGAGTCCAAGCCATGTCCGCTGCCATCGGTCGCCGCAAGCGCCGCAAGCTGAAATCGGAAATCAACGTCGTTCCCTATATCGACGTCATGCTGGTGCTGCTGATCATCTTCATGGTCACGGCACCGCTGCTTACCCTGAGCTTCGACGTCGACCTGCCGACCTCCAACGCCAAGGCGCTGGAGAGCAAGCAGGACCCGGTGATCGTCTCGGTGCGCCAGGATGGCCAGCTGAGCCTGAAGCTGCCCGACGCCAAGGAACCGACCGCCGTGTCGGCCGAGGAACTGCAGGGCCGGCTGGCCGGCATTGCCGCCCAGGACAAGGGGGTGCGCGTGATCGTCGCCGCCGACCGCGCCGTGGCCTATGAAAAGGTCATTGCCGCGATGGATGTGATCAAGCGTGCCAAGGTAGACAAGGTAGGCCTGGCCACCGATGCACGCTGACGCCCTGCCACCTTCGCAGCAGCGCGAACCCGGCTGGGGCCTGCCCCTGGTGCTGGCGTTGCTGGTGCACCTGCTGGTCGCGCTGGTCTTCATCGTGGCCTGGCTGTGGTCGCCCGAACGCAATACCGATGCCGCCGCCGGCGATCCGTCGGTGGAGGCCAGCCTGGCGCTGTCCGCGTCCGAGGCGTCCGCCGCGCGGCAGGCCCTGCGCCAGTCGGAAAAACTGGAGGACCTGCCGCCGCCGGTCGCCGAGCCGATTCCGGTGCCCGAGGACACCATTCCGCCGCCGCAGCCGATTCCCGAGCCACGCCCACAGGATGCCCCCACGCCGCAGCAGCAACAGGCACAGGAGCGCATCGCGCAGCCGGATACCAAGGACCAGGAAGAAGTGAATGCACTGGCCATCTCCCAGGAGAAGGCCAGGCAGGAACAGGAAGCCAAGCGCCGCCAGGAGCAGATCGACCTCACCGAGCGCAAGCGCCAGGAGGAAGCCGAGCAGAAGCTGCGCCTGGCAAGGCAGCAGGAAGAAGACGCCCGGAAGAGGCAGGCCGAGCAGGAACGCGTCGCCGCCGACAAGGCCGAGGCTGACCGGCAGAAGAAGATCGCCGAGATCCGCGCCCGCCGCGAGCAGGCCGAGAGGGAGGCCAAGCTGGCCGAGCAGAAGCTGCGCCAGGTCGCCGCGGCGCGCAACGCCGCCGGTAGTGCCACCGCCGGCGCCAGCGGTGCCTCCCAGCCGGCCGCCGGTGGCGGTGGCAACAGCGATGATCTTTCCGCTAAGTACGCGGCGGCGATCCAGGCCAAGGTGCTGTCGCAGTGGGTGCGCCCGGATACGGTGCCGCTCGGCCAGCGTTGCCAGATCACCATCACCCAGATCCCCGGGGGCATGGTGATGCAGGCCAAGGTGAGCCCGAACTGCCCGTACGACGAGGCCGGCAGGCGCTCGATCGAGGCCGCCGTGCTCAATGCACAGCCGCTGCCGTACCGGGGCTTTGAATCGGTATTCGCGCGTACCCTCAACTTCACCTTCACCGCCCAGGACCGCTGAGGCGGGGCGGGCGGTCACCCGGCTGCCCGCGCCGGTGGTTGTCGTGCTTGCCTCTGGCCGACCCGGGTTCTCCCAGGCAGGGTGGGCTTCGTGGCGGCGCGCGATGTTAGCTATGACGTTAACGGTATGTGAGAAGGTGGGCTGGAACTGACCCGGAATTCACGTACCCTTGGTTCATGATTGCGAAGCGGTTCACCCCCGCTTTGCTATCCCTCGTCCCGGTTTCCCCCTATTGAGCGCTCCATGAAAAAGATGCCTCGCTGGCTTGCCGTGTTTGCGGCCCTGTTGCTGCCCTTCGCTGCCATCGCGCAGCAGAGGGGGCTGGATATCGACATCATCGGCGGCAATGCCTCCGCGCTGCCGATCACCATCGTGCCGATGCCCTACCAGGGCGCCTCGGCCGCACCGCAGACCGACGTCGCCGGCGTGGTCCGCGCCGACCTTGAGCGCTCGGGCCAGTTCCGTACGCTCCCGGAAGCACAGATCGTCGAAAAGCCTGTCCGCGGGGGTGACATCCAGTTCGCCACCTGGCGCGCGCTGAAGCAGAACTACATCGTGGTGGGCCGTGTGCTGGACGCCGGTGCCGGCACCTACCGCGTCGAGTACGAACTGTTCGACGTACCCAAGGGAGAGCGCCTGCTGGGCCTGGCAATGACCGCTCGTGGCAACGCCATGCGCGATGTCGCCCACCAGATGGCCGACGCCATCTACGAAAAGATCACCGGTGTCCGGGGCGCCTTCTGGACCCGCATCGCCTACGTGACCGCCAGCGGCAAGGGCGATGCCATGCGCTATGCGTTGATGGTCGCCGATTCCGACGGCTTCAACCCGCAGACAATCGTGCGTTCGGCCGAGCCGCTGCTGTCGCCCTCCTGGAGCCCGGATGGCAGCAAGCTGGCCTACGTCAGCTTCGAGCGCGGCAACTCGGCGATCTACATCCAGAACATCGCCACCGGCGCGCGTGAGCTGGTGACCAGCTTCCGTGGCATCAACAGCGCCCCGGCGTTCTCGCCGGACGGCCGCAAGCTGGCCCTCACCCTGTCGCGTTCGGGCAATCCGGAAATCTACGTCATGGACCTGGGCAGCAAGCAGCTGACCCAGCTGACCAACCACTTCGCCATCGACACCGAGCCGACCTGGGCCCCGGACGGCAGCGCGGTGTACTTCACCTCCGATCGCGGCGGCCGTCCGCAGGTGTACAAGGTCGGTGCCGGCGGCGGCAGTGCCGAGCGCGTGACCTTCCAGGGCAACTACAATGCCAAGCCCTCGGTGTCCTTCGATGGCAAGAAGGTCGTTGTCGCCCAGGGCTCGGGCAACAGCTACAAGATCGCGATGATGGACAGTTCGCTGGGTTCGGCCCGCTGGAGCACGCTGTCCCCGGGGTCGCTGGATGAATCTCCGAGCTTTGCGCCCAACGCAAGCATGGTGCTGTATGCCGCCCGCGAGGGTGGCCGTGGTGTGCTGTATGCCGTTTCGGCCGATGCGCGCGTGCGCCAGCGGCTGGTCCTGGCGGACGGAGATGTGCGCGAACCGGCATGGTCCCCATACCGTACCCAGCGCTAAAAGAGTGTTAATATTTTCGTTGTCTTGAACCCCTCATCGGCCTAGGAGCCTCAAAGGTATTGCCATGAACAAGTCCACCCGCGTTCTGCTTGTTTCCCTGCTGTCTGTGGCCGTCCTGGCCGGTTGCTCGAAGAAGGTGAAGGAAGAGCCGCAGGCTCCGGTCGACACCGGCAGCTCGACCACCGCCCCGACCGGCCCGTCGACCTCCGGCCTGTACGGCCCGGGCGACCTGGATACCGACGCCTGCCTGCGCCAGCGCGTTGTCTACTTCGACCTGGACAAGGAAGACGTGAAGCCGGAGTTCCAGGCCATCATGGCGTGCCACGCCAAGTACCTGCGTGACCGTCCGTCCTCGCGCATCACCCTGCAGGGTCACACCGACGAGCGCGGTTCGCGCGCGTACAACCAGGCCCTGGGTGAGCGTCGTGGCAACGGCGTCAGCTCGGCGCTGCAGGCCAACGGTGGCTCGGCTTCGCAGCTGACCGTGGTGTCCTACGGTGAAGAGCGTCCGGTCTGCACCGAGTCGAACGAGTCCTGCTGGTCGCAGAACCGTCGCGTCGAAATCGTCTACACCGCGCAGTAATCCATGCGCATCGGCATCAAACTGATGCTGGTCGTTGCGGCAGCCCTCGTGGCTGCCGCACCGGCGCATGCACAGCGACAGAGCCTGGCCGACCGCGTCGGCGCGCTCGAGCAGCAGATGTACAACAACAGTGCCAACCAGGACCTGTTGAACCAGATCAACCAGCTGCGGCAGCAGGTCACCAGCCTGCAGGCCTCGATCGAGCAGTTGCAGCACGACAACGCCCAGCTCAAGCAGTCCGCCCAGGACCAGTACCTGGATCTGGACAGCCGCCTGAACCGGTTGGAAGGGGGCAATGCCGCCCCGGCCCTGCCGCCCGTTCCGGCGAGCGCGCCGAAGGCCGCTCCGGCCCCGGCAACCCCGGCAGCGGCGGCCACTTCCGAGCGGCCGCCATCGGTCCATGGTGATGCCGGCAGCCTGGCCGCCACCGGCGACGAGCGCACCTCCTACAACGTCGCCTTCGATGCGCTGAAGGCCGGCAGGTACGATGATTCGGCGCAGCTGTTCCTGAGCTTCCTGGAGCTGTACCCGAACGGCGTCTACGCCCCGAATGCGCTGTATTGGCTGGGCGAGAGCTATTACGCCACCCGCAATTTCCCGATGGCCGAGACCCAGTTCCGTGAGCTGCTCTCGCGCTATCCGACCCACGACAAGGCCGCTGGCGGCCTGCTCAAGGTCGGCCTCTCGCAGTATGGCGAGGGCAAGGTCGACCAGGCCCAGCAGACGCTGGAGACCGTTGTGGCGCAATACCCCGGCTCGGACGCCGCGCGCACCGCGCAGGACCGCCTGCAGTCCATCCGCCTCGGCAGGCAGATCCGCTGATCCGCTGACCGGTCGTACAATAGGGCCTGTAGAGCCGAGCCCATGCTCGGCTGCTTTCGTTTCCGGACCGGCAAACCCGTCCGGTTGCTGTTGTAGAGCCGAGCCATGCTCGGCTGCTTTCGTTACCGGCCACGGTAGCCCACCCGCCACGTGTCCCACCAAGAACTCCCCGCCATGACCGCCGTCACCCCGTCCAGCGCAGCCGCTACGCCCAGCGACATCGTGCAGTCGCCGCTGCCACGCCTGAAGATCACCGAGATCTTCACCTCGCTGCAGGGTGAAGCCGATACCGCTGGCTGGCCGACCGTGTTCGTGCGCCTGACCGGCTGCCCGCTGCGCTGCCAGTACTGCGACACCGCCTATGCCTTCCATGGCGGCACCTGGTGGGATATCGACGACATCGTGGCCGAGGTGCTGGCCCAGGGCGTGCGCCTCGTCTGCGTGACGGGTGGCGAGCCGCTGGCGCAGAAGCGCTGCCTGGTCCTGCTGCAGAAGCTGTGCGATGCCGGCATGGACGTCTCGCTGGAGACCTCCGGCGCGCTGGACGTCAGCGCGGTCGACCCGCGCGTATCGCGCGTAGTTGACATCAAGACGCCGGGCTCGGCAGAAGCCGCCCGCAACCGCCTTGAAAACCTGCCGCTGCTGACCGCCCGCGACCAGATCAAGTTCGTGATCTGCAGCCGCGAGGACTACGACTGGGCCAGGGCCATGGTCGCCGAGCACGGCCTGGTGAAGCGCTGCACGGTGTTCTTCTCGCCGAGCAAGGGTGAGATCAGCGCGCGGCAGCTGGCCGACTGGATCGTTGAAGACCGGTTGCCGGTGCGCTTCCAGATGCAGTTGCATAAAATCCTGTGGAACGACGAGCCGGGCCGATGAGCCGGCATCGCGTTCCCTGATGTAGCTCCGGCGCGGGACAGCGTGCTGGCTTTCCCCTCCCAACCGGATGTTTTTCCCATGAAGAAGGCAGTCGTGCTTCTCTCCGGCGGCATGGATTCAGCCGCCGTCATCGCCATGGCCCAGGAACAGGGCTTCGCCGTGCATGCCTTGAGCGTGCGCTATGGCCAGCGCCATACCTCCGAACTGGATGCAGCGGCGCGCGTCGCCAAGGCCCAGGGCGTGGTCGCGCACAAGGTGGTCGACGTCGACCTGCGCAGCATCGGCGGCTCGGCGCTGACCGACGACATCGACGTGCCCGAGGCCGGCGGGGCGGGCATTCCGGTCACCTACGTTCCGGCGCGCAACACCATCATGCTGTCGCTGGCACTGGGCTGGGCCGAAGTGCTCGGCGCCAACGACATCTTCTGTGGCGTCAACGCCGTGGACTACTCCGGCTATCCGGATTGCCGCCCCGAGTTCGTGGCGGCGTTCCAGGCGCTGGCCAACCTGGCCACCAAGGCGGGCGTGGAAGGCGCAGGCATCACGGTGCACGCACCGCTGCAGTTCCTCAGCAAGGGCCAGATCGTCAGCGAGGGCGTGCGCCTGGGCGTGGACTTCGGCCTGACCGTGTCCTGCTACAACGCCGACGCCAACGGGGCCGCCTGCGGCCACTGCGATGCCTGCCGCCTGCGCGCGCAGGGCTTCGCCGAAGCTGGTGTCGCCGACCCGACGTTGTACGCCTGAACGCACGGTAGAGCCGGCCGCTGGCCGGCTTCGCTGTAGGTGCGAACCTCTCCCGGTGGGTGCGAACCGTTGGTTCGCACTCCTTGACCTACCGGGCCCGCAACCACCCCGACGCTTCAATAAACGCCCGCACCGCCTCCGCATCGGCATAGTCCAGCTCGATCATCCGCGCGATCCCCGCCTTCTCATCAGCCTGCTGTCGCATGTACTCCTGTGCGATGCGGTAGCCGGCGTAATAGCCCAGATCGCTCACGCCGAACGGATTGCGGGCGCTGTTGTACAGCCAGTTGTCCAGATCCTCGCCGTCCATTTCAGCGACGAAACGCGCGCGGATCTCCTCCTCGTGCAAGGGCCCGTAGCTGTACATCGGCAACGCCGACCGACGCCCGCTCAGCCGTTCGGCCACATACTCGGCCACGCCCTCGCGCACTGCGTACTGGGCCAGGCTGCCGGTGGTCTCGTGCTGCTGCGTGTGCACGTACTCGTGCAGGTTGTTCTGCGCGTTGTTCGCGCCCGGGCGGCTGTCGTAGAAGATCCGCAGCCGGTCGCGCATCTTCTCCGGCAGCTCGCTCACGTCCACGCGCTCATCGCCCAGCGCCATCTCCGCGCCAATCAGCACCTTGTCGCCCAGCGTGGTGCCACCGGTGCGCAGCACGCCCACCGCATAGGTGATGGTGGCCGGGCGCAGGGCAGGGTAGAGCGAACGGAACGCGACCAGGTCGCGCTCCAGCGTGGCGCTGGCCTGCTGCGCGTTGGCGGTGAGCGGCCGCACCGAGGTCCAGAAGCGTGGCCAGGCCCACATGGCCTCGGCGTATTCGCGGGCAGTGTAGTGGCGCACCTGCATCAGCGCATGCAGGCCGGGGCTGCCCGGATCGATGTAGCGCTGCTGGACCAGCGCCACCCGGCGTTCGCCATCGGGTTCGGCGCGCACCGCGTCAAAGGTGGCCCAGAAGCGGGCGATGTCGTCGGTGATGACCTGGGGCGGGGCGGCCAGGGCTGAGCAGGGCAGCAGGGCGGCAAGCAGGCTGGCGATCAGGCGCATCCATGGCTCCGGGGAAGGATCACAGATGGGATGCGCCAGTGGCCCGAAAGGTTTAAGCCCGATGGTAGTGCCGGCCGCTGGCCGGCAACCTCGACACACCGGGGTTTCACGCGACCGGCCAAAGTAGGGTAGAATGCCCACCCCGCCGAAAGGCTGGGGCAGTGCAATGGGCCGTTAGCTCAGTCGGTAGAGCAGAAGACTTTTAATCTTTTGGTCGAAGGTTCGAATCCTTCACGGCCCACCAATTGCATCAATGACTTAGGCGCCCTTGCGGCGCCTTTTTCATATTTCCGGAAAAATTAAGTGGTTCCACGCTCGAGCACGTGCAGCTTATGAGGCGGTTGAACCACCGGCGGTTCGTGGTCGTATCGCTGTCGCATCTCTTCGATGACGTGACCACATGCGTTCTTGCGGTGCCTTCGGTGACGCCCCGATGTTATAGCCCACACAAGGCCAAACGCTTGGCGTCGGATGTGACCGACGCGAATACCTCGGTGATGACGCGATGGAGCATCCCCCCAGTGGGTAAAGCTACCTGCCTTCGCCGCTGCTGGCCCATATCTTCATTTCCCGTCTGAAGAATCAAAATTCTGCCGACATTGGCGGAATTCCTCCGCATGAGCCACTACCCATGTCCACATGGGAATCATCAGTACAAGAAGGTCCTTGCCCAGCGCTGTGATGCTGTACTCCACATGTGGCGGCACTTCGTGGAAATCCTCCCGGCTGATCAACCCGTCACGTTCCAATTGCCGGAGGGTGCGCGTAAGCATGCGCTGGGTGATCCCCTTCATCCGTCGTGCGACCTCGGCATGACGCAGCGTTCCATACACGCCAAGCGCATGGATGATGCCCAGGGACCAGCGGCTACCAGCGTGCGCTAAAACCTCCCGGCGCAGTCCATCTTCGTCCTCGCTCATCCCGTCGCATATGGCTTGAGAGTGCCTTAGCAGTTCTTCCGGACTCATGAACGGTGCGGTCGGTATCATCGATGTGCCTTCTTACGTGTGGGCCAGTAGGCGAGCAGAATCGCCGCCATCGTACACACACAGGGCGATTTCCATGTCATCTCATATCAGCACTACCCCCTCTCGGTCGATCCTGGTGCTCGGCGCAGGCGAGCTTGGAATGCCTGTCATCCGGAACCTTGCACGTTTGGCCGTAAGTCATCCAGGCACACGGATCAGTGTGATGCTACGGGCGACGTCGATTGACTCAGAACTGCCGGAGAAGCAGCGGGTGGTCGATGAAATCCGCGCCTTGGGGGTGAATATCGTTGCTGGTGATCTGGTGACTGAATCGGTAGAGGCGTTGGCGGCTACCTTTGCGCAGTTTGACACAGTGATTGGATGCACCGGCTATGCCGCAGGCCACGATACGCCAATGAAGGTTGCGCGTGCGGCGGTGAAGTCGGGTATTCCCCGCTACTTTCCTTGGCAGTTCGGTGTCGATTTCGATGCCATTGGGCGCGGTGGTCCCCAGGACCTGTTCGATGCCCAGCTGGACGTGCGCGAGTATCTGCGTTCGCAGACTGCGATGGACTGGGTGATCATCTCTACTGGAATGTTCACCAGTTACCTCTTCGAGCCGGACTTCGGGGTGGTCGACCTGGTTGGGCATAAAGTGAACGCGTTGGGCTCGGCGAGCAATGCTGTCACCCTGACCACGCCGGATGACATCGGCGCAATGACAGCGCGCATCGTGTTCCACGCACCTGCGATCCGCAACGAGATCGTGTATCTGGCAGGCGATACCATCCGCTACGGTGACCTTCCGGATATTCTCCAGAAGGCGTTCGGGGAACCTTTCGAGCTGGTGATCTGGGGCGTACCCCAGCTCATGCAGGAACTGGCTAACGACCCGGGCAACATGATAAAGAAGTATCGCGCGGCCTTTGCCCAAGGGAGGGGCGTTGCGTGGGATGTGGAGCGAACCTTCAATGCGAAGATCGGGGCCGAGCTACAGGGCGTGCAGGCGTGGCTGGATTCCAACGTGCAGCGCTCCTGATTTGCCGCTGGATTGTGAGGAGGCGCCCGCTGGGCGCCTTTTTCATTGCCGTTCCCGCCCGCACGCTCACGATGGTCGCACGTCGCGGCACACCAGTTCACCAGTGGCTCAGTAACCGGCGTCAAACGGTGGAACCTTGGTCGTGGCCCCCGTGTATATCCCTTGAGACGGCGGAAAAATTGTCGAGTGAGCTTAGGATCGGCAATGGTTCCACGCTCGGCGGGCGGAAAAATAGAGCGGCGCACCCGGTTGTTTTCAAAGGAGTCGCAAGCCTTCTTTTAATCTTTTGGTCGAAGGTTCGAATCCTTCACGGCCCACCATATGCACCAAGGGTTCCAGCCCTTCCCCCGCGCTCCGCAAATATCGACCGCTCCGCAATTCACTTCGTCGGGCTGGTCAGCGCACTGCGGCGCTTCCGCACATAGATCTCTGTCATGGTCACCGACTGGTGGCCGAGCTGCTGCTGTGCCTTCCGAATATCGCCAGCCGAATCGGCCTTGTCGGTGCCGGCCGTTGCCCGCAGATCCCGGAACTGGAACGCTGCCTTGGGCATGTCGGCGCGCGCGCCGCGTCGAGCCGGCTCCGCAGCTGACACCATGCTCAGGGGGGGGCCATACTCATCCAGTGGCAGCGCCGCGTGCACGATCACCGCGCCCTTCTGCTTGCGGCGTCTCCGTCAGAAGTGGCGCCAACGAGAGTCAACCAAGGGAGAAGCCGGCGCGCTGGCTCGCGCCTCCCCGATCAGGCCGCCTGCGCATCGGGACCGGCCAGCACACCCGCATCGGCGTGTCGAAAGCAAAGCCGGATCGCATCGAGCAGCTCGCTCATGCTGTAGGGCTTGGGCAGGAAGTGGATGCCGTCGCGCAGCTGTGGCAGCACGCGGTGCTGGTCCAAGCCGGAGGTGACCAGGATCGGCAGCTGTGGCAGGTGCTCGCGCACGCGGTTGGCGGTTTCAATGCCGCTGATGCCGCCCAGGCACACATCGGTGAACAGCAGGTCAAACGTTTCGCCGGCATTGAGCAGGCCCAATGCGGCTTCGGCACTGCTTACGGCGGTGACCTGGCAGGCCTGGCTTTCCAGTGCGAGGCGGCTCAGTTCCTGGGTCTCCCCGGCGTCCTCGATCAGCAGGACGCGGGGTTCCAGAAAGCGCTTGGACAGCAACATGGTGCGGCAACTCCGGACAGCAGGGAGAGCAAGGGCGCGCAAGTATGCGCAAGCCACGGGTGATTCCGGCGTGCACGTCAGGCTAAGCGGGCGTTACAGCCGGTTGTGGCGCGGGCGACGTACGTGCCACGCCGATGCTGGCGGGTTGCCTGCCCATCCAGCGCCACGGTGTCATCCAGGCGGAACACCTTGCAGGCCAGGTTCAAGTAGAGTCGAAGCCAGACCGACAGGAGCAATGCCGATGCTGTGCCCCTTGTGCAAGACCCAGACCCTGCAGATGGCCGAGCGCCATGGCATCGAGATCGATTACTGCCCCGGTTGCCGTGGCGTGTGGCTGGACCGTGGCGAGCTGGACAAGATCATCGAGCGCGCCGGTGCTGCGGTGCCGCCGCCGTCCCCGGTGCAGTCGCAGCCGGCCGCCGCGCCGCCGCCGGTGATGCATCGCGATACCCGCCACCTGGGCCAGCGCTACGAGGACAACCGTGGCCAGCAGTACGGCCATGGGTACAAGAAAAAGAAGAAGGACAGCTTCCTGTCGGAGCTGTTCGACTTCTAGGCGCGTTGCTTTTGTAGAGTCGAGCCATGCTCGACTGGCTGTTGCCAAAGCAGTCGAGCATGGCTCGACTCTACACGGGGCGCATGCTCACAGCCGGCGCAGGATGAACTCACGGTCGTGGGTGTCGCCGACGATGAAGTCGTACTCGCCTACCTTGCTGCAGCCATAACGCGCATAGAAGCGCTGTGCACCGAAATTCTCTTCCCACACGCCCACCCACAGGGTGCGGCGGTGCGGCTGGTCCAGCCAGGCCATGAACGCGTCCATCAGGCGCGCGCCGTGGCCGCCGTTCTGGTAGCCGGCCAGGATGTAGAAACGCTTCAGTTCGATGTCGCCGTCGCGCGCATCCGCATGCGGCAGGGTGTTGGCACCGGCGGCCAGGTAGCCGACCACGGTGTCGCTGTCCAGCAGCAGCCAGACTGCGCTGCGCGGGTCGGACAGTTCGATGCGTTGCGGTTCGCTGCTGTAGTGCGCCTGCAGGAACTGGTGCAGGTCCTGCGGCGGATACGAGTCACCCCAGGTTTCGATGTAAGTGGCAATCGCGATGGCCGACAGGGCGTCGGCATCGGCAACGGTGGCACGGCGGATCTGCAACGGCATGGTGGGGCCTGCAATGGAGCGTGGTGCAGTGTAGCCAGCCCCGGCGGCTGCCGGGGCTGGTCTCTGCTCACGAGCCGTTGTTCAGAACCACATGCGTATGCCGGCCACCCAGCGCGTGTCGCGCGCGTGCTCACCGGCATAATCGGCGGTGTCGCCAAACATGTGTTCGTGGCTGATGCCGATGTACGGAGCGAAGCGACGGCTGAACTCATAGCGCAGGCGCAGCCCGGCTTCGACCTTGCTGAGCCCGCGGCCGATGCCGTACTCCGGCTCATCCCTGGCGGCGACGGTGGCTTCCAGCAGCGGCTGCAGGATCAAACGGTTGGTCAGCAGCACGTCGTACTCGACTTCGGCCTTGGCCAGCACCTGGCCGCCGGAGCCCATGTACAGCGTGGCCGAGCTCTCGAACTTGTACGGCGCCAGGCCCTGGATGCCGATGGCCGCCCACGTGCGCGAGTCGGTCGGCCGGAAGTCCTGGCGCACGCCGACCAGCACGTCCCACCATGGCGACACGCTGCGGCCGTACAGTGCTTCCAGTGACGACGACTCGGTGCGGCCATCGTTGCGTTCGCCATCGGTGCGCAGCCACAGGCGGTTGATGTTGCCGCCGATCCAGCCGGTAGCCTCCCAGGCCTGGCCGTTGCTGCTCTTGCCGTCCCAATGTTCGAGGCGGTCGATCAGCAGCAGGCTGTTGATCTCCGGCGCGTGTTCCATCGCGCCGTGCGCGATCGGCGGGAATGCGGCGGCGCGGTCGGCATTGGTGGGAACCGGGATCGGCTCACGCGGCTCGGTGGGCGCAGGCGTGCCGTGGCCCATCGCCGCATGATCCATCCCGGAATGGTCTATCGCAGCGTGGTCCATCGCCGCGGGTTGCATTGCCCCGTGGTCCATCTTCGAGTGGTCCATGCCGGTGTGATCCATCGCACCGGAATCCGTCTTCGAATGATCCATCTTCGAATGATCGACCGGTCCAGTCGCGGGCTTGGTCGGCGACGCCATGGTGGGCATGCCATGCCCGGCATGCGATTGCGCGAGCACGGGCAGCGTGGCGGCCAGGCCCAGGGCCAGCAGGCTGGGGGAAAGCAGTGAGCGGCTC
Source organism: Stenotrophomonas maltophilia (assembly GCF_001676385.1). Lineage (GTDB taxonomy): Bacteria > Pseudomonadota > Gammaproteobacteria > Xanthomonadales > Xanthomonadaceae > Stenotrophomonas > Stenotrophomonas maltophilia_J. The sequence continues at coordinate 61,041 of NZ_LYVJ01000010.1, forward strand.
ATTCTTCGATCCTCACTTCGCGCATCATGCCCGCTTCCATGTGGTACAGCAGATGGCAGTGGTAGGCCCAGCGGCCAAGTGCATCGGCGCGCACGCGATAACTGCGGCGGGTGCCGGGCGGCATGTCGATGGTGTGCTTGCGCAGATGGAATTCGCCCTGCGCGTTTTCCAGATCACTCCACACGCCGTGCAGGTGGATCGGGTGCTGCATCATGGTGTCGTTGACCAGCACGATGCGCATGCGCTCGCCGTAGTTCAGCCGCAGCGGTTCAGCGCTGGCGAACGGGATGCCGTCGAACGACCAGGAGAATTTCTCCATGTGGCCGGTCAGGTGCAACTCGACTTCGCGGCTGGGTTCGCGACCATCCGGATCTTCGAACAGGCTGCGCATCGCGCCGTAGGTCAGCACCTGGCGACCGTTGTCGCGCAGGCCGATGCCGGGGTCGTCCAGCTTGGGTTCGGTGGCCGAACTCTGCATGTCCACCAGCGGGTTGTTGCGCTCGCTGGTCGGATGCTTTGGCGCCTTGCTGGCGGCATCACCGCCGCCGTGCGTACCGTGGCCCATGCTGGCGCCGCAGCCGCCTTCCATGCCCTTCATCGCGGCCATGTCGTGGCCGCCGTGGCCACCGCCCCCCATGTCGTGGCCCATGTCGCTCATGGTCAACAGCGGGCGCGGGTCGCGCGCGGGAATCGGGGCCTGCAGCCCGTGGCGGACCGCCAGCGTGCCCGCGGCAAATCCGGTACGGCCCATGTCCTGGCAGAAGATGGTGAACGCGTCCTGCCCGGTGGGTTCGACCAGCACATCGTAGGTTTCAGCCGGGGCGATGCGGAACTCGTCGATGCTGACGGGATGGATGTACTGGCCATCGGCGGCGACCACGGTCATCTTCAGGCCGGGGATGCGCACGTCGAAGTAGGTCATCGAGGCGCCGTTGATGAAGCGCAGCAGCACCTTCTCGCCGCTGCGGAACAGCCCGGTCCAGTTACCGGCCGGTGCGGTGCCGTTCATCAGGTAGGTGTAGGTGTGCGCGTTGATGTCGGAGATGTCGGTGGGCGTCATCCGCATCCGCCCCCACATGCCGCGGTCGGACAGCGCGGCCGACCAGCCGTCGCGCTTCACGTCACGCAGGAAGTCGGGCAGGGTGCGCTTGTAGTAGTTGTCATGCTCGGCGAGCTTCTTCATGCGCCGGAACAGCGCACCGGGATCCATGTCGGTCCAGTCCGACAGCATGATCACGTGCTCGCGGTCGTGCCGGTATGGGGCCGGTTCGGCCGGGTCGATGACCAGTGCACCGTACAGGCCGGCCTGCTCCTGGAACATCGAGTGGCTGTGATACCAGTACGTGCCCGACTGCTTGAGCTGGAAGTGGTAATGATAGGTCTCACCGGGGCCGATGCCATTGAAGCTCAGGCCAGGCACGCCGTCCATGTTGGCCGGCAGCAGGATGCCGTGCCAGTGGATCGAGGTCGGATGGCGCTGCAACGTGTTGCGCACGAACAGGTCCACGCTCTGGCCTTCGCGCCAGCGCAGGATCGGCGCCGGCAGCGAGCCGTTGACGGTGATCGCCGGGCGGGTGCGGCCGGTGAAGTTGGCCAGCGATTCGCCGATGGCCAGTTCAACGCGGGTGTCGCTGAGCACGGCGGGGGCGCCGGCCAGGCGCGGTGTGGTGGTAGCGGCGGCGAGTGCGCGCTGCGGCACGCCAACAGCGGCGATGCCGGCGACCACGCCACCAGCGGCCAGCCCTTGGACGAACAGGCGGCGCGACGGCATGGGCAGGGCGCCCGGGCCGGGGGGGATGCGGGTATTCATGAGGTGACTCCAGACACGGATAGATGCCGGCAGACGGCCGACTCTGGTGCGCAACGCGCGCAGTACGTGCGGGATCAGCCGATGGGAGGGCGTGAAATCGGCGGCAGCGGCGGCGCCGGGCGGCCATTGGCCGGCATCGGCTGTGGCGCCAGTGACAATCCGGGGCCGGCCATGAACGGCAATGGTTGCACCATCAGCAACGGCTGCTGCGCGCAGCTGCGTACGCAGTCCTTGATCTGGCAGTGGACGTCGTGGGACGGAGCCTTGGCCTGCGGGGGCGGATCGGCCTGCAGGCCGGCGTGGTGAGGGCAGTGGGCGTCACCGCCACCACCGGCGGCGGCCATGGCGTGGGCCCTGCGGCCCATTTCTTCGTGACCGCTGGCCATGGCCGCGTTCAGCCCGTTGAGCAACAGGCTGAGCATGAGCACGACACGGAGAAGGGTCGAAGCCAGGGACATGGCGGTAATCTAGCCGCAAGTGGCGCCGGATGCATCTCCCGCTGAATGGCGCGTTCAAGATCGGAGCGGGTCCCCGTAGAGCCGAGCCAACGCTCGGCTGCCTCTGCGCGACCGGCAGCCGCGCGTGGCTCTGCAAGGGCAGCCGCGCACGGTTGGCGAGGGAGCAGCGCCTCAACTGTGAAGGTCAACCTTCCTCGCGCACGATCTCCACCAGGCGCGGACCATAACGGCTCAGTTTGGTGCCGCCGATGCCACCGACCCGTGCCAGTGCATCCAGGCTGGTCGGACGCTGTTCGGCGATGTTGCGCAGGGTACTGTCGTGGAAGATCACGAAGGCCGGCACGTTCTGTTCGCGGGCCAGTTCGGCGCGCAGGCCGCGCAACGCGTTGAACAACGCCAGGTCCTGCGGCAACACCGACAAGCCGGTGCGTTGGGCGCTGCGCTCGCGGCCGCCGGTGCTGTTGGCCGGATCGCGGCGCATGCTGATCTGGCGTCGGCCGGTCAGCACGTCGCGACTGGCGTCGGTCAGGCGCAGGCCACCGTGGCCCTCGCTGTCCACTTCCAGCAGGCTGGCGGCAACCAGTTGGCGGAACACGCTGCGCCAGGTGCGCGCATCAAGATCGCGGCCGATCGCATAGGTGCTGAGCTTGTCGTGGCCCTGCTGCTTCACCTTCTCGTTCTCGCTACCACGCAGGATGTCGATCAGGTGGCCGACGCCAAAGCGCTGGCCGCTGCGGTAGACGCAGCTCAGTGCCTTCTGCGCAGGGATGGTGGCGTCCCAGGATGCCGGCGGTGCCAGGCAGTTGTCGCAGTTGCCGCAGGGCTTGGGGTAGGTCTCGCCGAAGCCCGCCAGCAGCACCTGGCGACGGCACTGCATGGACTCGCAGTAGCCCAGCAGGTGGTCGAGTTTGGCGCGCTCCAGCTGCTTGCGTTCCTCGCCGGCCTCGGACTGCTCGATCATCTGCTTGAGCAGCACCACATCGCCCAGGCCGTAGCACAGCCAGGCCTCGGCCGCCTCGCCATCACGGCCGGCGCGGCCGGTTTCCTGGTAGTAACCCTCCATCGACTTGGGCAGGTCGGTATGCGCGACGAAGCGCACATCCGGCTTGTCGATGCCCATGCCGAAGGCAATGGTGGCGCACATCACGATGCCGTCCTCGCGCAGGAAGCGGCGCTGGTTGCTGGCGCGCACGTCCGGCGGCAGGCCGGCGTGGTAGGGCAGGGCGTTGAAGCCCTGCCCGCAGAGGAAATCGGCGGTTTCCTCGACCTTGCGCCGCGACATGCAGTAGACGATGCCGGCCTCACCGCGGTGGCCGCGCAGGAAATCGGTCAGCTGCTTGCGGGCGTTGTCCTTCTGCACCACGGTGTAGCGGATGTTCGGGCGGTCGAAGGAACTGACGAAGTGGCGCGCTTCCTGCAGATCGAGGCGCTCAGCGATCTCGCGCTGGGTCGGCGGATCGGCGGTGGCGGTCAGCGCGATCCGAGGGATCTGCGGCCAACGCTCGTGCAGCACGGTGAGCTGGCGGTATTCGGGGCGGAAGTCATGGCCCCACTGCGACACGCAGTGCGCTTCATCGATGGCGAACAGGGCAATCTGGCTGCGCGACAGAAGTGACAGGAAACGACCGGTCAGCAGCCGCTCCGGGGCGACATAGAGCATGTCCAGCTCGCCGGCGAGCAGCTCGCGCTCGACGCGGCCGGCGGTCTCGGCATCCAGGGTTGAATTCAGGTATTCGGCGCGCACGCCGAGCTGGCGCAGGGCTTCGACCTGGTCCTGCATCAGCGCGATCAGTGGCGAGATGACGATGCCGCAACCGTCACGCAGCAGGGCCGGCACCTGGTAGCACAGCGATTTGCCGCCGCCGGTGGGCATCAGTACCAGGGCATCGTGACCGGCAGCGACATGCTCCACGATGTCCTGCTGCGGACCACGGAAATCGTCGTAACCAAAGACGCGTTGGAGCAGGTCGTGCGCGGGACGGGAAGCCATCCGGCTAGTTTACCTCCCGGAGGCGGCGGCAGGGCTGCGCCCTGCACCTGCTACAAGCCAGAGCAACGTCAAAGGCAACAGCCGGCTCTGGGGTGTCTTCTGGCTGGGCGGGGCGGTGTGGGCTTGCAGGACACGCCGTAAACCCGTCCTTGGGGGCTCGATGGCGCCATCCATGGCGCCAACGGTCCTGCAAGCCCACACCGCCCCGCCCCCGACAGCTTCCCGTTGACGGTGGGGCCATCCACGCCATGCGTGGATGCAATCTGTCAGATATCGACAAACAAAATGGGGTCAGATCCGGTTTTCCTGCGGAAAACGGATCTGACCCTAATGGCTTTGCTGGCAGATCGCGGAAAACTGTCGAAGGCGGGGTGGGTCCGGTTGCGGGGGCGTGAGCCGCATGGATGCGGCGACCGAGCCTACATGGACGTATTCACGGCGTCCCCCGCAACCGGACCCACCCCGCCAACCCACAGGAAACCCGCTTCTGCTCCGGCCGTTGCCGTTGCCCTGGCAGTTGCATCTGCGGGTGCAGGGCGCAGCCCTGCCGAAGCCCCTCAACCCTTACTGCAGCAGGGAACGCAGCATCCAGGCATACTTCTCGTGGGTCTGCAGGCGCTGGGTCATCAGATCCTCGGTCGGGGCGTCGTCCCCCTTGGCCGCCACCTCCAGCACTTCACGCGCCGTTCGGCAGACCGCTTCGTTGGCGACTACCAATTGGCGTACCATTTCCCGCCAGTCCGCACTGTCGGTCAGGCCCGGTTCCTCGGCGATCGAGGTCAGCGCAGCGAATTCCCGGTAGGAGCCCGGGGCATTGAAGCCCAGCGCGCGGATGCGCTCGGCCACGTCGTCCAGTGCCGCCCACTGCTCGGTGTACTGCGTTTCGAACATGGTGTGCAGCGAGTTGAACATCGACCCGGTCACGTTCCAGTGGAAGTTGTGCGTCTTCAGGTAGAGCGTGAACGCATCGGCCTGGAAGCGCGAGAGACCGTCGGCAATCTTCTTGCGGTCGCCCTGGGTGATCCCGATATCAATGTTCGGCGCCGACGGTGCTGCCGCTGCAAGCTTCTGCTTGCCGGTCTTGGCCTTGGTCGTGCTCTTGGTCTTCGCCATGGGGTTCCTCCTTGTGGAATCGTTGGCCTTCACAGTAAACCGGTCGTGATGACTGGTCGCTTTCAAAGTTTTGAACGAACCGATTGATGAACTCTATCGACAAAAATCCGCCGCCCCGCCTGCGCCAACAGCGTGCCGCCATCGACGGCGCCATGAGCCGCGACCGGGGCCGTCTGCTGGGAATGCTCTCGCGCTGCCAGGCCAAGCCGCAGGATGCGGCGCTGGCCGCCACCTTCGAGCAGGCCTTGCAGGCGTCAGTGCAGCGCCGGCAGATCCGCGCGCAACAGCAGCCGTCCATTACTCTGGACCCGCAGCTGCCGATTGCGCGTGAAGCCGACGCCATCATCGGGCTGATCCGCGACCACCAGGTCGTGGTGATCGCCGGTGAAACCGGCTCGGGCAAGACCACCCAGTTGCCCAAGTTGTGCCTGGCCGCCGGCCGTGGCCAGGCCGGCATGATCGGCTGTACCCAGCCGCGACGGATTGCCGCGCGTGCAGTGGCCAGCCGTGTCGCGCAGGAACTGCAGAGCGAACTGGGCCAGCTGGTCGGCTACCAGGTGCGTTTCAACGACAAGGTCAGTGATGACAGCCGCATCAAGTTCATGACCGACGGCATCCTGCTGGCGGAGATCGCCAGCGACCGCTGGTTGTCGAACTACGACACGATCATCGTCGACGAGGCGCACGAACGCAGCCTCAACATCGATTTCCTGCTGGGGTACCTGAAGCAGCTGCTGCGCAAGCGCCCGGACCTGAAACTGATCGTCACCTCGGCCACCATCGACACCGAGCGCTTCGCCCAGCATTTCGACAATGCGCCGGTGATCAGCGTTGAGGGCCGCACCTACCCGGTGGAGGTGCGCTACCGCGCGCTGGAAGGCGAGGGTGAAGACCAGGGCGAACGCACCGTCAACGATGCCATCGTGTCGGCTGTCGACGAGATCACCCGCCTGGATGCACGCGGTGACGTGTTGATCTTCCTGCCTGGCGAGCGCGAGATCCGCGATGCGCACCAGTCACTGGAACGGCGCAAGTACCGCAATACCGAGGTGCTGCCGCTGTATGCGCGCCTTTCCAACCAGGACCAGGACCGGGTGTTCAACCCCGGGCCGAACCGGCGCATCGTGCTGGCCACCAACGTGGCCGAAACTTCACTGACCGTGCCGCGCATCCGCTACGTGGTCGATCCGGGCTTCGCCCGCGTCAAGCGCTACAGCCCTCGCAACAAGCTGGACCGGCTGCACATCGAGCCGATCTCGCAGGCCAGTGCCAACCAGCGCAAGGGCCGCTGCGGCCGTATCGCCGAAGGCATCTGCTACCGCCTGTATGCCGAGGCCGATTTCCAGGCGCGGCCGGAATTCACCGATCCGGAAATCCGTCGTTCCAGCCTGGCCGGAGTGATCCTGCGCATGCTGCAGCTCGGCCTGGGCCGTATCGAGGACTTCCCGTTCCTGGAGGCCCCGGATGAGCGTGCGGTCGCCGACGGCTGGCAGCAGTTGACCGAGCTGGGCGCGATCGATGCCGAGCGGCGCATGACCGCGATCGGCAAGCAGATGGCGCGCCTGCCGGTAGACGTGAAGCTGGCGCGGATGCTGGTCGCCGCACAAGCCGCCGGCTGCCTGCGGCCGATGCTGGTGATCGCCTCGTTCCTGGGTATCCAGGATCCGCGCGAGCGCCCGGCCGAAGCGCGCGGCGCGGCCGACAGCGCGCATGCGCAGTTCGCCGACGGCCGTTCCGAGTTCGTGGGTGTGCTGCGCTTGTGGGATGCCTACCGTCAGGCCCATGAAGACCTGACCCAGTCCAAGCTGCGCGACTGGTGCGGCCGTCATTTCCTCGGCTTCCTGCGCATGCGCGAATGGCGCGAGCTGCATCGGCAGCTGCGCCTGCTGTGCGAGGAGCTGGGTTGGAAGGAAGAAGCCAACGAAGCCTCGATGGCGCCGTTGCTGGCCGGCAGCAGTGCGCCGGCACCGGCACGCGATGATGCTGCGGCGGCGAAGGCCACCCGCGGCCAGCTGCACCGTGCCGCGCGGCTCGCGCGTGAAGGCAAGGCTGAGGCCGCACCGGCGCCGGTGCCCGTGCGTGCACAGAAGGAGCAGGCACCAGCCGGTGGCGGTTTCAGTGAGCGTGTCCGTGCTGCTGCTTACCAGACGCTGCATCGGGCGCTGGTGGCGGGCCTGCCGACCCAGATCGGCCATCGCACCGAGAAAGGGGATTTCCAGGCGCCACGCCAGCGCCGCTTTCTGCCCTTCCCGGGCTCGGCGCTGTCCAAGCGTCCGCCGCCGTGGCTGCTGGTGGCCAATTTGCTCGATACGCAGAAGGTGTGGGGCATGACCCTGGCCGCGATCGAGCCGGACTGGGTGATCGCCGAACTACCGCACCTGCTGCTGCGCAAGCACTTCGACCCGCATTGGTCACGTGCGCAGGGGCAGGTGCTGGCGTCGGAGCAGATCAGCCTGTTCGGCCTGGTGCTGGCGCCGAAGAAACCGGTGCATTACGGCCGCATCGATCCGGGCGGGGCGCACGACATTTTCGTGCGCCAGGCGCTTGTGACCGGCGAGATCAACACCCGCGCCGGCTTCGTGGCCGACAACCAGAAGGTGCTGGAGGTTGCACGCGAGGAAGAAGCCAAGCTGCGCCGCGCGGGCATCGTCGCCGACGAGGACTGGCAGGCGCGCTGGTACCTGGACCGGGTACCGCCGCAGATCCATTCGGCGGCGGGCCTGGATACCTGGTGGAAGGCACTGGCGCCGGAACAGCGCAAGGCGCTGCACTGGAGCCTGGCCGACCTGCTGCCGGGGGAAGGCAGCGAGCAGGAGCGCTATCCGAAGTACCTGGCGCTGGGCCAGGCGCGGTTGCCGCTGCATTACCGCTTCGAGCCGGGGGCGGATGACGATGGCGTGACCCTGGACGTGCCGCTGCACCTGCTCAACGCACTGGATCCGGCGCGGTTAGGCTGGTTGGCACCGGGCTTCGTCGCCGACAAGGCCGCAGCACTGATCCGCAGCCTGCCCAAGGCCATGCGCCGCAACTACGTACCGGCTCCGGACTTTGGCCGCGCATTCTTCGAGGCGTTCGCGCAACCCAGCGCGGATGCGATCACAGGGGAGCTTGCACGTTTCCTGACGCGGGCCACCGGCGCGGCCGTGGCCGCGACCGATTTCGATCCGGGATCGATCGAACCGCACCTGCACATGAATCTGCGCCTGCGCGACGAGCACGGCAACGTGCTGGCGACCTCGCGCGACCTGGAGGCATTGCGCGCGAAGTTTGGTGCCCGTGCAGGCGATGCCTTCGCTGCACGGGCCGGGCGCGAGATGGCGGCGGAGGGGCTGCGCACCTTCCCGGCGGCGCCGGTTCCGCTGCAGGTACCCGGTGAAGCCGGTGTGCCGGCCTATCCGGCACTCCTCGACGAGGGCGACAGCGTGGCGCTGCGTATCTTCGCAGACCGCCAGCAGGCCGAGGAGGCGCACCCACTGGGTGTACGACGGTTGCTGGAGATCGCGTTGGCTGACAAGGTCAAGCAGGCACGCAAGCAGCTGCCGGTGGCCGCCAAGACCGGCCTGCTGTATGCGGCGATCGAATCGCAGGAACGCCTGCGCGGCGATCTGGTGGACGCCGCGATGAACGCGGTGCTGGCCGAAGGCCTGGGCCAGATACGCGATGCACAGGCATTCGAGCAGCGCCGCGAGGCTGCGGCCAGGGCTCTGTTCGGCGAAGCGATGCAGCGGCTGAAGCTGGCGGAGACCATCCTGGCGCTGGTGGCGGAATTGAAACCCCTGCTGGAAGCACCGCTGATGGGCTGGGCACGCGGCAACCTGGATGACATGGAGGCGCAGCTGGTGGGGTTGATCCATCCCGGCTTCCTGCGCGATACGCCGGCCGACGCGCTGGCGCAGTATCCGCGCTACCTGAAGGCGATGATCCTGCGCACCGAACGGGCCAAGCGTGATCCGACCCGCGACCAGGCACGCATGCTGGAATTGCGTCCGTTCCTGGAGGTGCTGGAGGTGGGCGAACAGCAGGGGCTGCGCGATCGTCCGCAATGGCAGGCGCTGCGTTGGGACCTGGAAGAGCTGCGGGTTTCGCTGTTCGCGCAGGAACTGGGCGCGCGCGCCGGCATTTCGGCGAAGAAGCTGGCACAGCGGGTGGCCGCCCTGCGCCAGGCGTGAATCCGACGCGGTAGAGCCGAGCCCACGCTCGGCTGCTTTTCGAAGCATCGCAATCAGCCGGGCGTGGGCTCGGCTCTACCGCAAGGTCGCGGCGTTACTTGGTGCGACGCACCTTCGGTTGGGTATTCACGCCATCCACCTTCATGTACCACACGCCGAGCAGGCCGGGCTTGATGCTGACACTGGGAGATTGCCTGCGTACGCCGGCCAGGGTGGTGGTATCGGTCTGCTCCCATTCCTGGCCATTGTCCAGCACGTAGATGCGGCCCTTGCCGAAGCCGCGGAATTCGCCCTGCAGGACACCCGTGATCGGTTCGTTGCTGCCGAAGTCGAAGAATCCGCGATTCTTCACGATCACTTCCTGCCGGCCTTCTTCACGCGCTTCTTCGCGTGCCGCCGCCACCGCCTGGGTGGTGGCGGTCTCGACCTTGCCCTGCAACCAGCGGTTCAGTGCCGCCAGTTCACCGGCATCGAGCTTGTCCAGGCCCGCCGCCTTGAACTCGGCCGGTGACATCTGTTGCTGCAGGTCGCCCTCGACGACCCGCTGCGCCAGTGCGGGTGCCGACAGGGACAGCAGCAGCGCGGCGCAGGCCAGCAGCCGTGGGCGGAAAGGCGGGGTGATCGAAGGCATGGTGGGACTCTCCTGGGTGTGCCGGCGAGTGTAGCGGCATGTGCTCATGCCGGGCGATGCAACTGCAGCGATTGTTCCTGAACGGTGCCGGCGCTAGTGTAGAGGCCTCTGCCTTGCCTGCTCGATGCTGTGAACCGCGCTTCCGTCACCGGCCTGGATGCCTTGTTGAACCGATCCTCGGCAGCGGTGCTGCCCGCTCCGCTGCGCCAGGCCCTGCGCGAGCACTGGGAAGCGCCGGACTGCGACCACCAGATGCGCGCCACCTGGTCGGTGCTGGGCGATACGCTGGATGCGTTGTCGATGCTCTCCGCCGATGAGGGCGCGGTGCTCGCCGCCCTGTTGTTCGACCTGCCCGGCCTGCGCGCCAGCCTGGACCACCTGCCGCTGGGCAACCACAGGGCGGCAGTGGTTGGCCTGCTCGATGGCCAGGACGCCGCTGATCCGGTGTGGGCGCTGCACGCCGGCCGCGAGGCGGGGCGCAACAGTGAGGGCCTGCGTCGCCTGCTGTTGGCGATCATCCGCGACCTGCGCGTGGTGCCGATCCTGCTGGCCCGGCAGCTGGCGCGGATGCGTGCGGCGGACAAGCTGGACGACGAGCAGCGTCGCGCGCTGGCCCAGTTGACCCGCGATATCCACGCACCGCTGGCCAACCGGTTGGGCATCTGGCAGCTGAAGTGGGAGCTGGAAGATCTGGCGTTCCGCCACCTGGAGCCGGAGACCTACCGTCGCATCGCCCGCGAGGTGGATGAAACCCGCATCGCCCGCGAGCGCTATGTCGAGAACGTCAAGAAGGTGCTGTCGCGCGAGCTGGCGGCGCAGGGCATCAAGGCCGAGGTCAGCGGGCGTCCGAAGCACATCTACAGCATCTGGCGGAAGATGCAGAAGAAGCGGCTGGCCTTCGACCAGCTGTACGACATCCGCGCGGTCCGGGTAATGGTGGACGACGTTGCCGCCTGCTACGCCGCCCTGGGCGTGGTGCATGCGCTGTGGGCGCCGGTACCGAGCGAGTTCGACGACTACATTGCCCGCCCCAAGGCCAATGACTATCGCTCCTTGCATACCGCCGTGGTCGGTCCGGAGGGCCGTACCATCGAAGTGCAGATCCGCACCCACGAGATGCACTCGCAGGCCGAGCTGGGCGTGGCCGCACACTGGAAGTACAAGGAAGGCGGCAAGGGCGCGGAGAAGGCCTTTGACCGCAAGATCACCTGGATGCGCCAACTGCTGGAACAGGCGCAGGACGGGCAGGGCAATGAACTCGCCGGGGCGCTCGACGCCGAGCTCACCGAGGACCGGGTCTATGCGCTGAGCCCGAAGGACGAGGTGCTGGACCTGCCGCAGGGGGCCACTCCGCTCGATTTCGCTTACCAGGTGCACACCATGGTCGGCCACCGCTGCCGCGGTGCCAAGGTCAATGGCCGCATCGTGCCGCTCACCTACCGCCTGCGCAGCGGCGACCGCGTCGAGATCCTGACCGGGAAGGAAGCCGACCCGCGGCGTGACTGGCTGATACCGGCCAACGGGTTCCTGGCCAGCAACCGTTCGCGCGAGAAGGTGCGCAGCTGGTTCCACAAGCTCGACCGCGCGCGCAACGTGCAGGCCGGTCGCGAGCTGCTGGAGCGCGAGCTGAAGCGCCTGGGCCTGCAGCACTCGGACCTGACGGTCGCCGCCAGGAAGTTCCATGCCGACAGCGTCGACGACCTGTACATCCAAGTGGCGCTGGGTGATACCGGGCCCAACCAGATCAGCCGCGCCCTGCTGGAAGCGGAGCGCGCGGCCAGCCAACCGGCACCCCCGCCGACGTTGCCGCGCCCGACCGCGCGCCGTGAAAACCTGGGCAGGTCCAAGTTCACGGTCCAGGGCGTGGGTAACCTGCTGGTGCAGCTGGCACGCTGTTGCCAGCCGGTGGCCGGTGAACCGATCGCCGGCTATCTGACCCGTAGCCGGGGAGTCACCGTGCACCGTGCCGACTGCGCGGCTCTGGCCCGGCTGGCCGCTGCCAGTCCGCAGCGCATCCTGCCGGTGGAGTGGGGCCAGGCGGGGGGCGGTTATGAAGTGGATGTCGTGGTCGATGCGGTGGACCGCCGTTGGCTGCTGAAGGACATCACCAACCTGATCGCCCAGGAAGACGCCTACGTGCTCGATATCCACAGCGACAACGTGCGCAACAGCGGACGCGCCCACCTGCGGCTGCGGCTGAAGGTCAGTGACTATGGCCAGCTCTCGACCCTGCTCGGCAAGCTCGATGCGCTGCCAGGCGTGAGCGAGGCGCGCCGCCTCGGCTGAGCTTCACGCTGCCGCGGCTACCCTGCACGCATGGAACGCGAGCCCCTGCATCGCATCAATGGCGCCGGACGCCCGGCGCTGGAGCGCGTCCGCCGCGAAGGCCGCTGGTGGTGGCTGCAGGCGCGCCATGCGCGCAGGGTCTGGCGCTGGGCGATGGTCGCCGCGTTGGCGGTATTCGTACTGCTGGTGCTGCTGCGCAAGCCATTGGCGGACTGGTTCTGGGACGAGCCGCAGATTGAACAACTGCTGGCGGAGGGGGATCGCGCACTTGCCGCCGGTCACCTGAGCGCCGACGACGGCAGTGGTGCGCGCGAACGCTACCAGGCGGTGCTGGCACTGGATGCTGATCGACTGCAGGCACGCCAGGGCCTGGCCCGTACCGGGGCGGCGGCGTTGCAGCAGGCCCGTGACCGGCTGCAGGCCGATGATCTGGATGGCGCCACGCAGGCCCTGGCACTGGCCCGCGAGCTGCAGGTGCCGCAGGGCGAGGCCGATGGCGTCGCGCGCCAGCTGCAGGCGGGTCGCAACGCAGGTGCTGGAATCGGTGCACTGCTGGCACAGGCACGCGGCGCACTTGCCGCCGGCCGCCTGGACGACGGCGACAGCAGTGCATTGCCGCTGTTCCAGCGCATCCTGGCGGTGCAGCCGGACAACCTGCCGGCCCTGGAAGGGCGCGAGGATGCACTGAGCGATCTGCTGCTGCAGGCACGAACGCTGGCCGGCCACGGGGAGTTGGCCCAGGCGGCTGCCCGGCTGCAGCGTGCCCGCCAGTTCGACGCCGGCCACGCCGATCTGCCGGCCAGCCAGGAGGCGCTGGCGCAGGCGGTCGACCAGCAGTTGCGACAGGCGCAGCGCGCGTTGCAGCGACGGCAGCTGGAAGCTGCGGCAAGGGGATTCCTGGCGGTGCTGGCAGTGGCGCCGGACGAGCCCAACGCCCAGCGGGGGCGTGAGCGGGTGCTGCAGGCTGTGCTCGCGCGGGGCCAGAAGCAGGCTGATGACTTCCAGTTCGAAGCCGCGCAACGCGATGCATTGCTGGCGGAGACGCTCGGGGCATCGCCGGCGGCGCGGCAGCAACTTGCGATGCGCCTGCAACGCGCCCGGCAGGCGCAGCAGGCCCTGAAACAACCGGCCATCAGCGCAGCACAACGTGAGCGCCAGTTGCGCGATCACCTGCGCAGGATGGAACGCGCCGAGCGCGCCGGCCAATGGATCAGTCCGCCCGGCCACAGCGCGTTCGATGCGTTGCGCGAAGCGCAGTCGCTGGCGCCCCAGGATGCGCGGGTCAAGGCGGCCGGGGAGCGCCTGCTCCCCGCCAGCCGCCGTTGTTTCGACGACAACCTGCGGCAGAACCGGGTGCAGGCCGCAGGCGCGTGCCTGCAGGCCTGGCAGACCCTGTCACCGACCGCGAGTGGCCTGCCGGCAGCGCGCCAACGGCTGGCACAGCGCTGGCTGGCAATCGGTAGCGAGCGACTGGGCAGCGGTGACGTCGATTTCGCCGTGCATGCCGCCGGCCAGGCGCGCCAGCTGCAACCCGACCTGGCCGAACTGCCATTGTTTGAACACCGCCTGCGCCGCGCCGGTGGGCGTGCCGACTAGGCGAAGAACACCCGCTGCACGGCTGCCCGGGCAGCATCCAGCGAGAAGTGCTCGGCGATGTTGGCCAGGCCTGCGTTGGACAGTCGCTGCCACAGCTCGGAATCCTGGTACAGGCGAACCACCGCATCGGCGAAACCGGCCGCGTCGTCGGCGACCAGCACGTCCTGGCCTGGGCGCAGATGCATGCCCTCGACCGCGCAGGTCGTGCCGACCACCGGTTGGCCATGGGCCATGCTCAGGTTGATCTTGCCCTTGACGCCGGCGCCGAAGCGCAGCGGGGCCACGGAAATGCGTGCGCCGTCCATGTACGGAGTGATGTCCTCGACGAAGCCATGCATCTGCACGCCGGGCTGGCGCGCGGCCAGGGCCAGCAGCGATTCCGGTGCGGCAGCGCCGATGCAGTGCAGGCGCACCTGTGGCAGGCGGGCGCGGATGCGGGCGAACACCTCGCCGATGAACCATTCCATGGCATCCAGGTTCGGCGGGTGGCGGAAGCCGCCGACGAACACCAGGTCGTGGCGCTGCGCGAACGGCTGGCCGGAACCGGCGACGTCGTGCAGGTTGGAGATCAGCTCCGCACGTACCGCCGGTGCGTCGGCCTGCAGCTGCTCGCGCTCCGCCGCGCTGACCAGCACGGTGACATCGCATTGCGCCATGATCGCCAACTCGCTGGCACGGGTGCGTTCAGCGGCACGCAGCAGGCTGGCATCCTTGGCCACTTCGGCGCCGCGGCGCTCGCGCAGGTAGTGCAGGTCCACGGTATCGAACACGGTGCGTGCCTGCGGGGCATAGCGTCCCAGCAGCGGCAGGCATTCATGGGCAACGTGGTGGCGGACCAGCATCGCAACGTCGAACCGCGAGCCGTACGTGCGCAGCCACTTCGCCAGGCCTTCCAGGAACGGTGCGTACCAGACTTCCACGCCCATCCGCTGCAAGGCTTCAGTTGCCGCGCCGGCATGCTCGCGACGGGTCGGCACGAAGACCACATGGGCACCGCCCTGCAGCAGCAGGCGGATCAGATTCACCTGACGCAACGAGCCGGAGTCGCGGTCCGGCTGCGGTACTTCCTCGTCCAGGATCAGGATCTGGCGCCGGCCGCGCAGCAGCAGCGCCGGCGACGGCACTTCACCGACCGCCGGATGGTGGGCCAGTTCGGTGCCCCAGCGCGCGGCGAAGATGGCCTGGTTGCGCACCTGGTACGCCTTCACCCCGCTGCCGGTGTCGGTGCCGTTGCTGGTGCCTTCGTCGTGGATCACCCGGCTGGCCGGCTGCACCAGCACGCGCAGGCCTTGGGCACGCACGCGGAAGGCCAGATCGGTGTCCTCGTAGTACGCTGGCCTGTAGCGGGTATCGAAGCCGCCCAGCTGCTGCCAGAGGTCGCGCGGCAGCATCAGCGCCGCACCGGAGCAGTAGTCGGCGTCGCGGAGGCTGGCGAATCGCGGGTCGTCAGCGGCCTCGAAGCGGCCGTAGCTCCAGCCACTGCCGTCGGCGAAGATCACTCCGCCCGATTCCTGCAGGCGGCCATCCGGGTACAGCAACTGGCTGCCGACCAGGCCAGCGCCGGGCACGCTGCCGAAGGTGTCCAGCAGGGCATCCAGCCAGCCTGGCTGCGGCACGGTATCGTTGTTGAGCAACACCACGTAGCGGCCGCGCGCGCGCGACACGCCATCGTTGCAGGCTTCGATGAAGCCGCCGTTGTGCTCGCGCACTTCATAACGCAGCCCCTTTACCTGCGGCATCCATTGCGTGGTTGCATCGCTGCTGCCGTCATCCACCACCAGGATTTCGCACGGCGCCGCGGGGGGGTATGCAGCCAGGGCGCGCAGGCAGGCCAGGGTGTGTTCGGCATGGTTGTAGACCGGGATGATGATGCTCACCTCCGGTGTTGCGCTGAACGGCAGCGTGAAGGGCGCGAAATCCCCTGCCGGCGGCAGATACAGGGGGCTGCGCGGTGCCGGCACGGCGCGCTGGGCATGTACCCGGATCCGCTGCCACGTGGCCCGCCAGCCGCGGGTGCGCAGGCTGGCCAGGCTGCGCCGGGCCAGGCCGGTCAGGCGGTTGATCAGGTATCGGATCTCGGCCAGGGACATCGCCATCCGGTTGCAACTCCAGCTTAAGCAGGGGAACCCGGGAGAATCCGCCAGCCGCAGTGGCTGGGGTAGACTCGCCAGACCTTACATTCTCGCATCCCCGTGCCCCGACGCTACGATTCCGACGACATCGACGATTTCGACGACGACGACCAGCAGGACGGCGGCTCGCCCTGGCGGCGCCGGCTGATCACCTGGAGCATGGCTGCGGTCGCGTTGGGATTGGGTTTCCTGATTCCCTATACGCTGTACCTGAATCAACAGGTGACCCAGCGTTTCGGCGAACTGCGCTGGCAGATCCCGACCCGGGTCTATGCGCGCCCGCTGGTGCTCGTGCCCGGCAAGGCGATGGATGCGGCGACCCTGAAGACCGAACTGGCCGCCTCCGCCTACCGCGATGATGGGCAGGGCAGGGAACCGGCCACCTATTCGGTGGATGGTGGTCGCTTCGTCATTTCCAGCCGTGGCTTCAACGACGTGGATGGCCGGGTTGCGCCGCGCCGGGTGGAGTTGTCGCTGGCCGGTGGGGCCATCGCTTCGCTGCGCGACGCTGACAGCCGCAAGGCACTGAAGGCGGCACGGCTGGATCCGGCCCGCATTGCCACCCTGTACGGCCAGAAGCAGGAGGAGCGGCGCCTGATCCGCATGAACGAGGCGCCGGACCTGCTGGTGACCGGCCTGCAGGCCGTGGAGGACAAGGATTTCAACCGGCACCACGGCATCGACCTGTCCGGCATCGCACGTGCGGTGTGGGTGACGATCCGTTCCGGCGGCCAGAGCCGCCAGGGCGCTTCCACGCTGACCCAGCAGTTGGCCCGCAGCGGCCTGCTCGGCATCGGCAAGGAACAGACGATCACGCGCAAGTTCAACGAGGTGCTGTACGCGCTGATCATGGAGGCGCGCTACGACAAGCGCACGATCTTCGAGGCCTACCTCAACCAGGTGTACCTGGGCCAGCGCGGCAGCCAGGCCATCCACGGCATGTCCTCCGGTGCCGAGTTCTGGTTCGGCCGTGACCTGTCGTCGCTGGAAACCGAGCAGATCGCGCTGCTGATCGGCCTGGTCAAAGGGCCGTCCTATTACGATCCGCGGCGCAACCCGGAACGTGCGCTGGATCGCCGCAACTTCGTGCTGGGCAAGCTGCACGAGGCATCGTTGATCGACGATGCCGAGTACCAGCGGGCATTGAAAGCCCCGCTGGGAGTGCCCAGGACCCCGGGCCTGGTCGCGGCCAACCGTTTTCCTGCCTATGTGGACCTGGTCCGCCGCCAGCTCGGTCATGACTATCCCGAATCGGCGCTGCAGGGGGCAGGCCTGAGCGTGATGACCGGCATGTCACCCTCTGCGCAGGCCTATGCCGAGGGCGCGGTGACCCGCACCATCAAGTCGCTGGAGAGCAAGCGACGCCCTGAACTGCAGGCCGGCATGGTGCTGACCGATGTGCACAACGGTGACGTGCTGGCAGTGATCGGCAGCCGCGACGTATCCGAAGTGGGCTTCAACCGCGCGGTCGAAGCACAGCGACCGGTGGGCTCGCTGCTGAAGCCGTTCGTGTACCTGCTCGCGCTGGCGCAGCCGGACCGCTACTCGCTGGCCAGCTGGGTCGACGATTCACCCGTCACCGTGCAGCTTGGCCGTGGCCGCAACTGGAACCCGGGCAATGCCGACAACCGCAGCCATGGCACGGTGCGGCTGATCGATGCGTTGGCCCATTCCTACAACCAGGCCACGGTCCGGGTGGGCATGCAGGTGGGACCGGAGCGGATCACCCAGCTCATCCATGTGCTGGCCGGTATCAAGGCGGACGCGAACCCGGCCGTGATCCTGGGTTCGACTGACCAGAGCCCATACGCCATGGCGCAGCTGTACCAGTTCCTTGCTTCTGGCGGAGAGATCCAACCGTTGCACGCGGTGCGTGGCGTGCTGGACCCGCAGGGCAAGTTGCTCAAGCGCTATGACAAGACGCCCGCGCCGGCGCAGGAAGGCGACTCGATTGCCGCCAACCTGATCAGCGTCGGGCTGCAGCAGGTCGTTTCCAGCGGTACCGCGCAGCGCCTCAACGCTGACGGCCTGGGCCGCCTGCAGCCGGCCGGCAAGACCGGCACCACCAATGACGGACGCGACAGCTGGTATGCCGGCTATACCGGCGACCACCTGGCCGTGATCTGGATCGGCAACGACCAGAACCAGCAGGCAGGCCTGTATGGCGCCACCGGCGCGATGCGGGTGTGGTCGGGCATCTTCCAGCGCCTGCCGAGTGCACCGCTGCGCGTCAGCAACAAGGGCCTGGACTGGCAGTCGGTCGCCGCCACCGGCATGAACTCGACCGATGAAGGCTGTCCGGGTGCGCGTCGCTTCCCATTCGTGGTGGGTTATGCGCCGGCCTATGCACCCTGCGCGCCCACGGTGGCGCCGGACGGCGAGACCGGCGAGGCCGAGAGCGAGGGCGGAGGCTGGCGCAGCTGGTTCGGCCTGGACCGCAAGCCGGAAGCACCCGCCGAACCCGCCGCTGCTCCTCCTCCCCCGAGCCGATGATGCCGATGAACATGCATTTCCTGTTGCGTCCCCT
This sequence comes from Stenotrophomonas maltophilia, assembly GCF_001676385.1. Taxonomy (GTDB): domain Bacteria; phylum Pseudomonadota; class Gammaproteobacteria; order Xanthomonadales; family Xanthomonadaceae; genus Stenotrophomonas; species Stenotrophomonas maltophilia_J. Next base: position 79,753 of record NZ_LYVJ01000010.1, read on the forward strand.
GGCCCTGACCGGCCTCAGTGTCGCCCTGGTCGCCTGCGTAAGCAGTGCGCCGCCGGTGGTCAAGCCGGTCGATACCACGACGCCGGCGCAACGCCTGGCGGCCGTGGACGCCGCAGCGGGCCCGGACGACAAGGAGTTGTCGGTGCAGCCTCTGCGCGATCCGCAGGTGGAAGACCTGCGGGTGGCCGCGCAGGCACAGCGCCAGGCCAACGATCTGGCCGCCGCGGCCAGCAGCCTGGACCAGGCGTTGCAGATCGTGGCCGGTGACCCGGCTGTGCTGCAGGAGCGTGCCGAAGTGGCACTGCTGCTGGGCCAGTGGGCGCAGGCGGAAACGTTCGCGCGCAAGGCGATCGACCTGGGGTCGAAGACGGGACCGCTGTGCCGTCGGCACTGGGCGACGATCGAACAGTCGCGCCTGGCGCGGGGCGAGAAGGAGAATGCGGTGTCGGCGCATGCGCAGATTGAGGGCTGCACGGTGCCGGGGATCAAGCGGTACTGAGGTATTCCGCTCCATCGGGCGCTGCCCCCTCTGCGGCGCGCGCTCGCACTGATGGATGCTGGTGATGGGCCGGGGAGGTGGGGCGTGCAGGACACGCCGTAAACCCATCCTTGGGGGCTCGATGGCGCCTTGCTCGTGTGCGCTGTCCTGCGCACGCGGCAAGACCGGGGTTGGGCGTCCTGCCCAACCCGCCCGAGGCGTGCCTCGGGCCCATGGCGCCAACGGTCCTGCACGCCCCACCCACCCGGCCCGCCATGCATCGCGCGGGCCGCAGGCAAGAACAAAATCAAAAATCAAAAGCGGGTCGCACGCTGCGCGCGCTCGCGGTCGTCCATCTTCTTTCCCCGTTCCTCCTACCGCTTTTGAGCTGCCAGTCGAGCAAGCTCGACTTTGCCAAGCGTGTCCCTCCGTCGCCGGGAAATTGTCGAAGGCAGGGAACTGTGGGTTTGCGGGGTGTCCGCGGCATGGATGCCGCGGCCAAGCCCCCAGGGACGGGTTTACGGCGTCCCTGCAAACCCACAGTCCCCTGCCAGCCCTCGGTGCAACCCAGAGCCATGACCGCTGTTGCTGTTGCTTGTGCTCCGGCTTGAAACGGGTGCCGGGCAGCGCCCGGCCGGGTATCCTTTCCCCCTGATGTCCGACCTTGTCCATGCCAGCCGCGAGGCCCTCAGCGACGGCGGCGCGCTCGCTTCGCACCTGGATGCCTTCGTCCCGCGTCCGGCCCAGCTGCGCCTGACCGAAGCCATCGCCGACGCGCTGCAGCAGCGTGACCTGCTGCTGGCCGAAGCCGGTACCGGCACTGGCAAGACCTTCGCCTATCTGGTGCCGGTGCTGCTCTCGGGGCTGCGTACCATCATCTCCACCGGCACCCGTGCGCTGCAGGACCAGCTCTACCACCGCGACCTGCCGCGCGTGCGCCAGGCACTCGGTACCGGCTTGCGTAGTGCACTGCTGAAGGGGCGCGCCAACTACCTGTGCCGTTATCGCCTGCAGCAGGCACGTGGCGAGCCGCGGTTTTCCAGCCCCGAACAGGCCGCGCAGTTCCAGCGCATCCTGGCCTGGTCAGGTCGCTCGGAATCCGGCGACATCGCTGAGCTTGACGGCCTGGCCGATGATTCGCCGTTGCTGCCGATGGTGACCTCCACCGTCGACAATTGCCTGGGTACCGATTGCCCGTTCTGGGACGACTGCTTCGTGGTGCGTGCGCGGCAACGTGCACAGGCCGCCGACGTAGTGGTGGTGAACCATCACCTGCTGCTGGCCGATCTGGCCTTGAAACAGGATGGTTTCGGCGAACTGTTGCCGGGCGCTCAGGCGTTCGTGATCGACGAGGCGCACCAGCTGCCCGAGCTGGCAGCGCAGTTTTTTGGCGAAGGTTTCGGCATGCGCCCGTGGCAGGAGCTGGGCCGCGACTGCCTGGCGGAGGCGCGGGGCGTCGGCGGCGCGCAGTCGGCCCTGCAGGAGCCGGTTGATCATCTGCAGCAGGCGCTGCTGGCGCTGCGCTCGGCCATGGAAGGGCTGCCGCCGCGCGGCACGCAGTGGCGTGCGTTGGCGATGCCACAGGTGCGCGACGGCTTCGACACGGTGATGGCCGGCCTGGTGGCGCTGGAGCAGTCGCTGCAACCGCTGCGGGAAGCTGCGATCGGCCTGGACGCCTGCCACGCACGGGCGCGCGAAGCGGTGTCACGGCTCGGCCGCTGGCTGGGCGATGAGGCGCCGGTGCTTGATTTCGATGCCGACCCCTCGGAGGCGGCGGCCGCCACCGACGTGCTCTGGTACGAGCTCACGCCGCGGGGGTTCCGCTGCCAGCGGACGCCCATGGACGTGTCCGGCCCACTGCGCGAGCATCGCGAGCGCAGCCGCGCGGCGTGGATCTTCACCTCGGCCACGCTGACCGTGGGCGGTGGCTTTGACCACATCGCTACCCGCCTGGGCCTGGATGACCCGCACACGCTTGTGCAACCGAGCCCGTTCAACTGGCCCGAGCAGGCACTGTGCTATCTGCCCGAAAGCCTGCCCGATCCAGCCGCGCGTGGCTTCGGAACCGCCCTCATCCAGGCCCTGTGGCCGGTGCTGCAGGCCTCGCAGGGCAGGGCGTTCCTGTTGTTCGCCTCGCACCGTGCATTGCGTGAGGCCGCCGAGGCACTGCGCGACGGGCCGTGGCCGTTGTTCGTGCAGGGCGAGGCACCGCGCGCGACGCTGTTGCAGCGTTTCCGCGAATCGGGCAATGGCGTGCTGCTGGGCTCGGCCAGTTTCCGAGAAGGCGTGGACGTGGTCGGCGAAGCGCTGAGCGTGGTGATGATCGACAAGCTGCCGTTCGCAGCACCGGATGACCCGGTCTACGAGGCGCGGTTGGAAGCGATCCGCGGCCAGGGCGGCAACCCGTTCCGCGACGAGCAGCTGCCGCAGGCGGTGATCGCACTGAAGCAGGGGGTCGGCCGCCTGATCCGCAGCGAAAGCGACCGTGGCGTGCTGGTGCTGTGCGACCCGCGCCTGCTCAACCGGGGCTATGGCCGGGTCTTCCTGGAGTCGCTGCCGCCGTTCCGGCGCACCCGCAGCCTGGCCGATGTGCAGGCCTTCTTTGCGCCACAATGGGCGCCCGTGGCCGATGACGCCGAGCCGACCGCCACTGCGGCGGGCCCGGCGGCAGCACCCGGCGCCACGTTCCCCCTGTTCTGACCTGATCCGATGAAACTGCTCGCCTTTGAAACCGCCACCGAAGCCTGTTCCGTTGCCCTGCATGTCGATGGGCAGGTGCTGGAGCGTTTCGAGATCGCTCCGCGCCGGCACGCCGAACTGAGCCTGCCATGGGCGGAGGCATTGCTGGACGAGGCGGGCATCAGTCGCCGCCAGCTCGACGGCATCGCGCTCAGCCGCGGCCCAGGAGCGTTCACCGGCGTGCGCCTGGCGATTGCCATTGCCCAGGGCATCGCCCTGGCGCTGGACCGTCCGCTGCTGCCGGTCTCGACGCTGCAGGTGCTGGCGCTGCGGGCACCGGCCGGGGAAACGCAGGTCCTGTCGGCGATCGATGCGCGGATGGGCGAGCTGTACGTCGCGCGCTTCGAGCGGGTGGAGGGCCTGCCGATCGCGCGTGATGCCGAGCGCGTGTGCGCGCCGGCGGCGGTGGCGCTGCCGGAAGGATTGTCGGCTTATGGTGTCGGCACCGGGTTCGGTGCAGCCGACGGCGCGCTTGTCACGCAGCTGGGCAGTGGGCTTCGCGGATTCGATGCGACAGCGCTGCCGCGTGCATCGGACGTGCTGGCATTGGCGGTGCCGGCGTTCGCACGCGGTGAGGCCATTGCACCGGAAAGGGTCGAACCGGCCTATCTGCGGGACAACGTGGCACTGACCCTGGTCGAGCAGCAGGCGGCGCGCGAGGCGAAGGCGAAGGCCAACGGCTGAGCCCCTCGTGGCGGGGGATCGGTAGAGTCGACTGTTAGTCGACTGCAACAGCCGCGCTTGGCCGGGCGGGGTCGGTTCGCGGGGGACGCCGTGAACCCGTCCATGGGGGCTTGGCCGCGGCATCCATGCCGCGGACACCCCCGCGAACCCACCCCGCCCGGCCTCTGACAGTTTCCGTGTGCGTCCGCCACGGAAAATCAAAAGAAAATCAAAGTCAAAAGCGGATCGCTTCGCTCGCATCCACGCGTAGCGTGGATGTGTGTCGACCAAGGTCGACACCTACCAACAGCAATGATGCGTCGGGATCTGTCAGAGGCGGGGCGGTATGGGCTTGCAGGACCGTTGGCGCCATGGGCCCGAGGCACGCCTCGGGCGGGTTGGGCAGGACGCCCAACCCCGGTCTTGCCGCGTGCGCAGGACAGCGCACACGAGCAAGGCGCCATCGAGCCCCCAGGGACGGGTTTACGGCGTGTCCTGCAAGCCCATACCGCCCCGCCAAACCCAATATCCCGACCGCTGCTGTTGATGTTGACTTTGACTTTGACTTTGCTTCCAGCGGGTCCCGGGCCGCAGGCCCGGGCAACAAACCCCTACCGGTCGTCGTGCAGGGTGCCACCCGGCAGGAACACCCAAGTGCGCGTGACCTGCAGGATGTCGATCTCGTCCTCGGTCTTCGGCAACGGCGGGAATGGCTGTGCCAGCCGTACCACCCGCAGCGCCGCTTCATCCAGCAAGGGCGTACCGCTGGAGCGCAGGATCCGGCTGCTCTCCACACTGCCATCGCGGCGCACGCCCACGCTGATCACTACCTGGCCGCCGAGCCGGCGCTGCCGGGCCTCATCCGGGTAGTTCAGGTTGCCGACGCGCTCGGCGCGGTCGACCCAGGCCCGCAGATAGTTGGCATACGCATATTCGCGCGTGCTGGCCGACACGAACTTGCGGTTCGGCCGCTTGGCGTACTGCGCCGAGCGCAGGTGCACTTCGGCGGCCAGCCGTGCCATCTCCACGTCGCGCTGCTCGCGCGCGCTCAGCGGTGCATCGGGTTCGGGCTGTTCCGGTGTCGGCCGGGACTGCGCCTGCGCCACCCTGTCCTGGCCGTTGCGGCTGCTGACCACCCGTGCCTGCGGCGGTGGAACCGGTGCGGCCGATTGCTGCTGCTGCGGAACCGGGCTGAGCCCGGCCTGGGCCTGCGGCACGATGCCAGCCTGGTTGTCGCGTGGTCGCTGTGCGCGGTCGTGCTCGCCACCGCCTTCCTGGTTGGCGGCGGCAAGGAAATCGGCCTGCTTGGGCGTCAGCGCGGTGCGGGTCTGGCTGAAGATTACTTCCAGGGTCGGTACCAGCGGTGCATCGCCCTTCACGGCGAAGCCCACACCCAGGATCAGCAGGGCATGGACCAGCACTGACAGCGCGATGGTCGCTCCCAGCCGCTGTGCTTCGCGCGGCGGCGGGGGCAGGACGGCAGGGGCGGGCGGCATCAGCGCAGGCCAGCCTCAAGGGCGTCGAAGAGGGTGCCGGCGATGTTCAGGCCGAACTGCGCATCCAGTTCGCGCACGCAGGTCGGGCTGGTCACGTTGACTTCGGTGAGGTAATCACCGATCACGTCGAGGCCGACGAAGCGCATGCCGCGACGCTTCATCTCCGGGCCGACCTGGGCGGCGATCCAGCGGTCCCGCTCGCTCAGCGGGCGGCCTTCGCCACGGCCGCCAGCCGCCAGGTTGCCTCGGAATTCGTCGCCCTGCGGAATGCGCGCCAGGCAGTAGTCCACCGGTTCGCCATCCACCAGGAGGATGCGCTTGTCGCCTGCGCTGATGTCGGGAATGAACTTCTGGGCCAACGCCAGCTTGCGGCCGCCTTCCGTCAGGGTTTCCAGGATCACGTTGAGGTTCGGGTCGCCCTGGCCGCTGCGGAAGATCGAGCGGCCGCCCATGCCATCCAGCGGCTTCAGCACCGCCTGGCCGTGCTCGAGCGCGAAGGCTTTCAGGGCCTTCGCGTCACGGCTGACCAGGGTGGGCGGGCAGCACTGCGGGAACAGCAGCGCTGCCAGCTTCTCGTTGTAGTCACGCAGGCCCTGCGGGTTGTTGACCACGCAGGCACCGGCGGCCGCAGCCATGTCCAGCACCTGGGTGTCATAGAGGTACTCGGCGTCGACCGGGGGGTCCTTGCGCATCAGCACGATCTGGCCGGGGCCGAATACGGTACGGCTGAATGCGCCCAGCTCGTACCAGCCGGCCGGATCGTCGCGTACCCGCAGCGGCGCGGTCTGGGCGACCGCCAGGCCGCCTTCCAGGGCCAGGCCGCCCGGGCGCACGTAGTGCAGGGCGTGGCCGCGGCGCTGGGCTTCCAGCAGCATGGCGAAGGTGGTGTCCTTGGCGATCTTGATGTGGGCGATGGGGTCCATCACCACGATGACGTTCAACGGCATGGGCGCACCTGTCAGGCAAGGCGTTGATGGTAGCGGCAACGCCGGCCGCGCGCCTCCCTGCCGTACTGCAACGCAGCGTCCGTGCGGTGGCCGCGCAGTCATTGCGAAACCCGTCACGTTCAGGCGGGCGCCGCGCCCCGCGCCGCGGACCGGCCTTGAAGCGGGCGCGGAAAGTGCGATATAGATACGCTTTCGTAGCGGCCCCGCCAGAGATCGGGCCGTGCGCTTGGGGATAGGCAATGACTGAAAACACGACTGCGGGCGGGGAGCTCGCAGGACTCCGGGTGATGGTCATCGATGACTCGAAGACCATCCGCAGGACAGCGGAGACGCTGCTCAAGCGCGAGGGGTGCGAGGTGGTGACCGCGACCGACGGGTTCGAGGCGCTCGCCAAGATCGCAGACCAGCAGCCGCAGATCATCTTCGTCGACATCATGATGCCGCGCCTGGACGGCTACCAGACCTGTGCGTTGATCAAGGGCAACCAGCTGTTCAAGGCGACTCCGGTGATCATGCTGTCGTCCAAGGACGGGTTGTTCGACAAGGCGCGGGGACGCATCGTCGGCTCGGAGCAGTACCTGACCAAGCCTTTCACGCGCGAAGAACTGCTGGGTGCCATCCGCACATACGTCAACGCCTGACCAGGGGGGAAAGGCACAATGGCTCGTATCGTCCTGATCGAGGATTCACCGACCGACCGCGCGGTGTTCACCCAGTGGCTGCGCCGTGCCGGCCACGAGGTGCTGGAAGCGGACAACGCCGAGGATGGCCTTCAACTGGTCCGCGACCAGGAGCCGCAGCTGGTACTGATGGACGTGGTCCTGCCCGGCATGAGCGGTTTCCAGGCGACCCGGGCGATGGCCCGTGACGCGGCGATCAAGCACATCCCGGTGATCATCGTCAGCACCAAGGCGATGGAAACCGACAAGGCCTGGGGCCTGCGCCAGGGCGCGGCCGATTACATCGTCAAGCCGCCGCGCGAGGATGAACTGATCGCGCGGATCAACGAACTGGTGGCCTGATGCGCTCGCCCTTCGACATCCTTGAAGCCTACGAACGGCGCAGCCTGGCCCATGCGGTGCAGTTGCCCGAACGCCAGTTCGCCCAGGACCTGTGGCGTGGCGTGGGCTACCGCGTCGGCCAGCGCCGGCTGGTGTCCGATTTCCGCGAAGTCGTGGAAATCGTGCCGATGCCGCCGGTGACTCCGGTGCCCTGCGCGCAGCCGTGGCTGCTCGGTGTGGGCAACCTGCGCGGCAACCTGTTCCCCGTGGTCGACCTGAAGTACTTCCTGGAAGGCACTCGCACCGTGCAGCAGGAAGGCCAGCGCGTGCTGATCATGCGCCAGGCTGGCGGCGACGTGGCGTTGACGATCGATGAACTGTTCGGCCAGCGCAGCTTCGAGCTGGACCAGCAGATCGAAGCCGGCACGCTGGCCGAGGGTCGTTACGGCCATTTCGTTGACCGTGCCTTCCATGCCGACGGCCATGACTGGGGCGTGTTCTCGCTCTCGCTGCTGTCGCGCACCCCTGAATTCCGGCAAGCCGCGGCCTGACGCCCGGCCTCGCCCCCTGCATTGAAGATCGAGGTTGAACGATGAGTACTGCTTCGGACGCCACCAAGAACGGCAAGCTGCGGCTGGGTGGCAGCAACCTCTGGCTGGCCCTGCTGCTGGCATCGATGATCCTGTTCGGCGTCAACACCGGCGTCGCCACCTGGCAGGGCAGCCGCCTCGCAGACGCCGGCTCCAAGGCCGCCGACCTGCAGGTGCTGTCGCAGCAGCTGGCCAACCAGGGGCGTGACGCGGTCGGCGGCAACGCGCAGGCGTTCACCGCGTTCAAGTCCACCCGCAACGCCATCGAACAGAATGTGTCGACGCTGCAGGGACGTTATGGCAAGGAGCCCGGTGTCTCCGGTGCGATCGCCACGCTGGGTGAAACCTGGGCGCCACTGGGCAAGCAGGCGGGCCAGCTGGTGGCCAGCGAGCCGGCCGTGCTGGCCCTGGCCGGCAATGCCAACAACTTCACCGGCGCGGTGCCGGGCCTGCAGGCCCAGCTGAACGAGCTGGTGCGCGCGATGTCCGCATCCGGTGCGCCGTCGTCGCAGGTATACAGCGCCCTGCAGCAGGTGGTGGTTGCCGGTTCGATGGCGCGTCGCGTGACCGAAATGCGTGCCGGTGGCAGCGCCGCGGCGACCTCCGGCGATGCGCTGGCACGCGACATCACCGTGTTCTCGCAGGTGCTCGACGGCCTGCGCAATGGCAACGAGGAACTGGGCATCACCGCCGTGCGCGGTGCCGCCGCCGTGGCCGCGCTGGAGCAGTCGCAGCAGAAGTGGGAAGCGATGAAGCAGGACGCCGACGCGATCCTGGCCAGCTCGCGCCAGCTGTTCGCGGCGCAGTCGGCCGCCACCGCGCTGGGCCAGGGCTCGGCGCACATGCTGGACGACAGCCGCAAGCTGTTTGATGCGTTCTCCTCGTTCGGCTCGGTGTCCGACACCCGCCTGTTCCCGAATTTCTGGATCGGCGTGGTGTCTGGCGCGCTGTCGCTGATCGCCATCATCGGCTTCGTCTCCACCAACGTGCGCAGCCGCTCGCGCGAGCAGGAACTGCGATACCAGACCCAGGTGGAATTCAACAGCCGCAACCAGCAGGCGATCATGCGCCTGCTGGACGAAATCTCCTCGCTCGGTGAGGGCGACCTGACGGTGAAGGCCTCGGTGACCGAGGACATGACCGGCGCGATCGCCGACGCGATCAACTACGCGGTCGACGAGCTGCGCCACCTGGTCACCACCATCAACGACACCTCGGCCAAGGTCGCGCTGTCCACCCAGGAAACCCAGGCCACCGCCATGCAGCTGGCAGAGGCAGCCGGCCACCAGGCCAACCAGATCACCTCGGCATCGGACCGCATCGGCGAAATCGCGGCGAGCATCGAGCAGGTGTCGCGCAACTCGGCAGAGTCGGCCGATGTGGCACAGCGCTCGGTGGTGATCGCCGCCGAAGGTGCCGGCGTGGTGCGCGAGACCATCCAGGGCATGGACCAGATCCGCGACCAGATCCAGGAAACGTCCAAGCGCATCAAGCGCCTGGGCGAGTCATCGCAGGAGATCGGCTCGATCGTGGAACTGATCAACGACATTTCCGAGCAGACCAACATCCTGGCGTTGAACGCCGCCGTGCAGGCGGCCTCGGCCGGTGAAGCGGGCCGCGGATTCGCGGTCGTGGCCGACGAAGTGCAGCGCCTGGCAGAACGCACCTCGGGTGCGACCCGGCGTATCGAGAACCTGGTGCAGGCGATCCAGGCCGACACCAATGAAGCGGTTACGTCGATGGAACAGACCACCGCCGAAGTGGTGTCCGGCGCACGCCTGGCCGAGGATGCCGGCACCGCGCTGACCGAGATCGAACGTGTGTCCAATGCGCTGAACACCCTCATCAAGAACATTTCCATCGCTGCCCAGCAGCAGTCGGCCGCCGCCTCGGACATCACCCGCACCATGGGCGTGATCCGGCAGATCACCGGCCAGACCTCGCAGGGCGCCGGGCAGACCGCCGAATCGATCGGGCACCTCGCGCAGCTGGCGGCCGACCTGCGTCGTTCGGTCGCCGACTTCAAGCTGCCGGCGTGACACGGGCACGGCGGCGAGCAAGGAACCAGTCGATGAAGCATTTCCATTTCCCACGCCAGAACCCGCGCAGCCACCGCGCGGCGGCGAACGGAGCGCGTCCATGAGCAGTCTGCGCGATGCGATGAGCCACGCAGCGCTGGGCTGGGTCAAGCCCGAGCTGGACGAGACCCTGCGCCAGGTGCGCAACGAGGTCGAGTACTACGCGGAAGACCCGAGCGATGCCAGCCGCATGCGCATCTGCGCCGGCTACCTGCACCAGGTGCAGGGCACCCTGCGCATGGTCGAACTGTATGCGCCGGCGATGGTGGCCGAGGAACTCGAGCAGCTGGCGAACGCCATTGGCGCCGGCCACGTGGCCGATCGTGATGAGGCCTGCGCGACCCTGATGCGCGGCAGCGTGCTGCTGCCCGATTATCTGGAGCGCCTGCAGAACGGCCATCGTGACATCCCGATCGTACTGATGCCGCTGCTCAACGAAATCCGGGGGGCACGCGGCGAAGAGGGCGTCAATGACAGCGTGCTGCTGGCCTTCGCGCCGGACAGCGTCAGTGCCACCGAGGCCGAACTGGACCATGCACGTGGCAGCCTGAGCGGGCGCAACCGTGAGCTGCTGGACACGGTCGGCAGCGCCGTGAAGGAAGAACTGCTGCGCATCAAGGACGCGTTGGACCTGCACCTGCGCACCGATGGCCCGCCGGAGCAGCTGCAGATCCAGGCCAATGAACTGGGCGCGGTGGCCGATACGCTGGGCATGATGGGCCTGGGCGTGGCGCGCAGCGTGGTCGTGCAGCAACGCGACGCGTTGCGCGGCGTGGTGGAAGGACGCCAGCAGATCGACGAGAACCTGTTGCTGGATATCGCGGGTGCCCTGCTGTACGTAGATGCATCGCTGGATGACCAGGTTGCCCATCTGGGCGCTGGCGGCAGTGGCGAGGACGACCCGAGCGCGGTGGAGAACCGGCGCACGGTAGAGGTGCTGGCGCACGAAGCGATCGCCAACTTCGCCGCCGCGCGCGAGCACTTCGTCGCCTTCATCGAAACCAGCTGGAACCATGCCGAGCTGCAGGATGTGCCGCGCCTGCTGGGCGATGTCTCCGGCGCACTGCGCATGCTCGACCTGGGCACGGCCGCCGACTACCTGCGTGGCGTCCAGCAGTACATCGAAGCCGAGCTGATCGGTCGCCAGCGCGTCCCCAGTGGCCGCCAGCTGGACACCCTTGCCGACGCCATGGCCAGCCTGGAGTACTACCTGGAGGCCCTGCGCGACCGTCGTCCGGGCCGCGAGGATATCCTCGAGATCACCCGCAGCAGCCTCGAGGCGCTGCGCTACTGGCCGTTGCCTGAGCGCAGCGCGGCCGGGCCGGCACCGTCCGCGCCGCAGCCGGTCCAGCGTGAGCCCGTGGCGCCGCAGATCGAGGCAGTGCAGCCGGACCCTATCGCGATTGCGGTGCAGCCGGCCGCACCCGCAGCGGGCAGCGTGCCCGTGCCGTTGCCGGACTTCACCTTCGACCCGCCCCCCGCGCCGGTGGTGACCGACAACGGCCTGATGTTCGGTGCGCTGGGAACACTCTCCGCCACCGGCGCGATCAGCGATGGGGACACCGGGGCGGCGCCGCCGGCTCGGTACGACGATGCGGATTCTGCGTTGGTCTTCGCCGCCTCCCGCGCCCCGGCACCGGAGGTCCCGCAGTGGGAACTGGCCCCGTTCGATCCGGCCAACGGAACGGTCGTGCCTGCCGATGACGAGCGCGCCCCGACGTTCGCCAGCTTCGATCCGGTCAGCTTCGAACAGGCCGGAACAGAGCAGGACGATGCGTCGACGTGGATGCTGTCGGCCGCCCCCCCATCGGAAAGCACGGACGCGGCGACCGTGGCCGCCGAATCTGCAGGGGACGTTGAGGCTCCGGCCGTCGCAGGTTTCGATGCCGCGCCGGTGTTCGATCCGGTGCTGGCGGAGCATGATGCTGACGCCGCCGTGGCCGATGAGGTGGTGTTCCGCTTCGACGCCGATGCGTTGGACAACGCGGACGACGTGCTGTCGCTGCATGCCATGGAAACGCTGTCGCTGGACGACGACGCCGGGCAGCGCCCGTCGCTGGAGAGGGTCGACGCCGCGCCGGCGTCGCCCTCGGCCGGCGAAAGCCCGGCAGCTGCCGATGCGACCCTGGACATGGAAGACGTGCCAGCGGTCGAAGAGCGCGTGCCTGTGGAGGACGCGCCGGTTCCGGCCGCATCGGTGATCGAGATCGACACCATCGCACCCATCGACTTCAGCGAGGCCGACGCGCAGTTCTTCGCTGAACTGAGTGCGGCGGCCGCCGACTTCAACCCGCAGGCCATGGCGGCTCCGGCTGCGGACGTCCCGGCGACGATCGTGGCCGAAACCGGGGCCAGCTTCGAGGCCGGGTTCGACGACGACGCCGAGAACATCGACGAGGATATCCGCGAGGTATTCCTGGAGGAGTTCGACGACGAGCTGGCCAATCTCGGTGGCCTGCTGCCGGCCTGGCGCATGCAGCCGGACAACATGGACCGGCTGCGGCCGATCCGCCGCATCTTCCACACCCTCAAGGGCAGTGGCCGCCTGGTTGGCGCGCGGACCCTGGGCGAATTCGCGTGGAAGATCGAGGGCATGCTCAATCGCGTGCTTGATGGCAGCCGTCCGGCTTCGCCGGCGGTACTGGCGATGGTCGACAACGCCCACGACGCGTTGCCGCAGCTGAACGCCGCGCTGCGCCACGGCCAGCGCGTCAGCGTCGACCTGCAGGCCATGCAGGCCATCGCCGACCGGGTTGGCGCCGGCGAGGAAACGTTCTACGTGCCGCTGCCGGCCCCTGCCGCACCGGCCCCGTCGCCGGCCGGGATGGAAAGCGAAGACGAGATCACCCGCCTTCTGGACGCCGAGGCCGCCGCGTTGGCACAGGCCGACGCTGGTCCGAGACCTGATCAGGTGGGTACTCCTGCCAATATCGACAGCGTGCTGCGCGAGATTCTTGAAGCCGAGGTGGAGGTCCACCTGGCGACCCTGCAGGCATGGCTGCAATCGGCACAGCAGGCGGAGCAGCCGGTCAGTGACGCACTGCTGCGCGCGGTGCACACCATGAACGGCGCCTTCGCGATGACCGAAGTGCCGGAAATCACCGCCGTCACCGGCGGTGCGGAGTCGTACATCAAGCGTGCACTTGCCGCCGGCGTGGTGCCGGGCGAGGAAGGCGTGGATGCCCTGGGCGCCGCTGCTCAGGCGATCACCACGACCATGGAATCACTGCAGGCCGAGCAGCCGCGCATCCCGCCGCAGGGGGTACTGGTGCAACGCCTGCAGGCGCTGGCCGGCGGACTGCCGGAGGCGCGCTGGCCGATGGTTGCGCTGGAAGACGACGGCGACGACGACCTGGGTGCAACGGATGACAGCGTGGCGCAGGCGTCGCTGGAGGCCGCCGCTGGCATCGAAGTAACGACGGCTTCCGAAACCGATGTGGTTGTCATGGCGCCGGCGTGGGACCAGGACGTGCTGCCGCCGGGTCCAGCGGACGGCGCGGAACATGCGGCCAGCACCATCGATGGGGGCGGCCTGGATGTCGACGAGCTGACATCCAGCGATGACCTTTCGCGCTATTTCGATGCGGGCTGGACGTCGGCGCAGGATGCGGGCGACGCCATCGGCGGCGCATCGGTCGAGCCGCTCCACGCGGGCGAGCGCGCGCCCACGGCCGCAGTCGATGATCCGGACGGCGTGTCCGTATTGCTGCCGCCGGGCGACGATGCCGGCCTGACGGTGGTCGATGACCTGTCGCCCTACCTCGATGCCAGCGCCCTGCCGGTGGACGACCGCGACGCAGACGAGATGCCTGCGACTGGGGAAATTGACGCAATCCACCTGAATGCGGTGTTGCCCGACGAGATCGACGCCGCGGGCGGCGCGCTCGTCGATGTGCCTGCTGCACTGCCACTCGACAGCGAGCTGTCGAGCCTGCAGGATGAAACGGCTGTGCCTGGGTTTGCCGAGCCGGTCACGCTGGAAGCCGCGTTCGAGGCCGGCCTGCACGTGATCGAAGAAGAGCAGCCCGCGGCCCACGCTGGGCAGTGGCCCATGCTTGGCCTGCAGGCCAGCGAACTCGCGCCGGGCGAGGCGGATGCCTTCGCCGAGGATGCGGACGTCGGCGGGGAGGCGGCGGTCGGTGAAGGAGAGAGCGCCGACCTGCCGTCCCCGGCGACGGTGGACGTGGCGGCCCCGGTGCGGTTCTTCGAAATGGAGGAGGCCCCGGGCCAACGCCTGGACGCGGCGGCGGTGGAAGCCGCGCCGATCGTGGACGAAGCAGCTGCCACTGAAGCGTGGCCGGTCGCCGCCGAAACCGAAGCTGCGGCTGAACCCGCAGGCGAGGCCGTGGCCGGGTCGGGGGCCAGCAACGAAGCCGATGCAGAAGCCGATGCCGATCGTCTCGACTTCAGCGTCTACGACCGCGAACTGGTGGACATTTTCGTCGAGGAGGGCAAGGACCTGCTCGACCATTGCGATGGCCTCATCAGCGAACTGCGCGACGCACCGCAGGATCGCGAAGTCGTGGCCGGGCTGCAGCGCGATCTGCACACGCTCAAGGGCGGTGCACGCATGGCTGGCATCAACGCCATCGGCGATCTCGGCCACAGCATCGAATCGTTGCTGGAAGCTGTCGCCGCCGGCCGCACCGAGATCGAGCGTCGCGATGTACAACTGCTGGAGCGTGGCTTCGATCGCCTGCACCAGTTGCTGACCCGCACCGGCGACCATCGCGTGGTCGATCCGGCGCAGGATCTGGTCGACGCCTTTGAGGCGCGTACCCGCCCCGACGTGGCTGCCGCTGCCGCCGCGCATGCGGCCGTGGTCGCCGAGGCACAGGAGGTGGCAGCGCCGGCCACCGTGGCCGACGTGCCGCTGTCGGCGCCGCTGCCGGTGGAAGGCTCGCCGGATGAGGATCCGTTGGCGCGTCCGCAGCAGGAACAGGTGCGCGTGCGCGCGGACCTGCTCGACCGTCTGGTCAACCACGCCGGTGAAGTGGCGATCTACCGTTCCCGGCTGGAACAGCAGCTCGGCGCGTTCCGTGGCGCCATGGGCGAACTGGAGCGCACCAATGCGCGCCTGCGCGATCAGCTGCGGCGCCTCGACCTGGAAACCGAGGCGCAGATCGTTGCCCGTTACCAGCGCGAGCAGGACCAGGCCGACCACAAGTTCGATCCGCTGGAACTGGACCGCTTCTCCACCCTGCAGCAGCTCAGCCGCGCGCTGAACGAGTCGGCGGCCGACCTTGGCGGCCTGCAGGGCGTGCTGGACGACCTGTCGCGCCAGTACGATGCGCTGCTTCAGCAGCAGTCGCGCGTCAGTTCGGAACTCCAGGATGGCCTGATGCGCGCGCGCATGGTGCCCTTCGACGGGCTGGTGCCACGCCTGCGCCGCGTCGTGCGCCAGGCCGGCCTGGACACCGGCAAGCAGGTACACCTGACCCTGGAGGGCACGCACGGCGAACTGGATCGCAACGTGCTTGACCGGATGGTTGCGCCGCTGGAGCACATGCTGCGCAATTCCGTTGCCCATGGCCTGGAATCGCCGGAACAGCGCCGCGTGGCCGGCAAGCCGGAAGAGGGCGAGATCGCCATCCGCCTGCACCGCGAAGGCTCGGAAATCGTGCTGGAAGTGGCCGATGATGGTGCCGGCCTGGACCGCGAGGCGATCCGTCGCCGCGCCATCGACCGTGGCCTGCTGGCCTCCGATGCACAACCGGGCGAGCAGGAGTTGGACAACCTGATCTTCGCCTCCGGCTTCACCACCGCCGACCAGGTGAGCCAGCTGGCAGGCCGTGGCGTGGGCATGGACGTAGTACG
Organism: Stenotrophomonas maltophilia; assembly: GCF_001676385.1. GTDB lineage: Bacteria > Pseudomonadota > Gammaproteobacteria > Xanthomonadales > Xanthomonadaceae > Stenotrophomonas > Stenotrophomonas maltophilia_J. The sequence continues at coordinate 95,562 of NZ_LYVJ01000010.1, forward strand.
CAACGAAGTGCGCCAGCTTGGCGGATCGGTCGACATCCAGTCCGTGCGTGGCCAGGGCGTGCGCTTCACCCTGCGCCTGCCGCAGACGCTGGCGGTCACCCAGGCGGTATTCGTACAGATCGGCGAAACCACCTTCGCCGTGCCGGTGGCCTCGGTGAGCGGTATCGGCCGGCTGTCGCGCGAGCGTTTCGAAGCGGCCGACAGCAGCTATCGCTACAGCGGCGAGGACTATCCGCTGTATGACCTCGGAAGCCTGGTCGGGCAGGCCCCGGCGCGTGCCGATGGCCAGGCCCAGGTGCCATTGCTGCTGGTCCGTGCGGGTGACCTGCGTGCTGCCGTGGCGATCGACCAGGTGCTGGGCAACCGCGAAATCGTGGTCAAGCCGGTGGGCCTGCAGATCGCGTCGGTTCCGGGCATCTACGGTGCCACCATCACCGGCGATGGCCGCGTGGTGGTGATCCTGGACGTGGCCCCCCTGGTGCGCCGCTTCCTCGCCAATCCCACGGCACCGGTGCTGGCCAACGCGCCGCGCCAGGAACGGCAGATGCCGCTGGTGATGGTGGTGGACGACTCGCTGACCATGCGCAAGGTCACCGGCCGCATCCTCGAACGCCACAACTTCGAGGTGAGCGTGGCCCGCGACGGCGTGGAAGCCCTGGAGCAGCTGGAAGAGCGCGTGCCCGACCTGATGCTGCTGGACATCGAAATGCCGCGCATGGACGGCTATGAACTGGCGACGGCAATGCGCGCCGACCCGCGTTACAAGGATGTGCCGATCGTGATGATCACCTCGCGCAGCGGCGACAAGCACCGCCAGCGTGCCTTTGAGATCGGCGTGCAGCGGTACCTGGGCAAGCCGTACCAGGAACTGGACCTGATGCGCAACGTGTATGACCTGCTGGGGATCGCCCGTGTCCGTGAGTGAAGTCCATCCTGCTCCGGCCGTTGCTCTGCTGGCCCGGCCCGGCACGGCACGCGAGCGCCTGCGTGAAGCGCTGTCACACGCAGAGGTGCAGCTCGTGCTGGAAGACGATCCCAACGGGCTGGATCCGCAGGTTCTGCGGGACGCGCGCCCGCAGTTCGTGGTGATCGCACTGGAGGCGGCCATCGAAGATGCGCTGGAGCACCTGGAAGCGGTGCTGTCCGCGCCGGGCCTGACCCTGGTATTCGACGAGGCAGAGCTGGCCGCGCGCCGTGATGGCTGGGAAGCCCAGCGCTGGGGCCGGCATCTGGCCGCGAAGCTGCACGGCCACCAGCAGGTGTTGCCGCCGGGCGCGGAAGAAGAATCGAACCCGCAACGGGACCCCGGCCAGCCGGCACCCGTGGTGCCGGAACCGCGCGAAGAAGCACTGCAGCCTGGCCAGGCGTCCCCGATGAGCTGGGCCGGCGCGGCGCCGGTGGACAGCGCGTACTCGCCCCCCGCGCATCTGCACGAACCGATCGCGCTGGAGCAGGCGCTGGCGGCGCTGCAGCCGGTCGCACCCGAACCGCTGCCGCCACAACCTGCACCGTCTGTGCCGCCCGCGCCGGCCGCCTCCTTCGATCACACGGCCTGGTCGCTGGTCGAGGACGTATCGGCTGCAGCGGTGCCCGTCGCCCGCGCCGACAGTGCCGAAGTGCCGCTGCCTTCAATCGACACCGATCACCTGAGCCTGGTCGATCTGGATGCTGCCGCGCCGGCCGGTGCCCGCGCGGCCTCGCTGCTGGTGCTCGCCGGCATCGGCGGGCCCGATGCCCTGCGCCGCCTGCTCGGTGCGCTGCCGGCCGCGCTGGCCGTTCCGGTGCTGGTGCACATGCGTCTGGATGGTGGCCGTTACGGCAATCTGGTCAAGCAGATGGCGCGGGTCTCGCCGTTGCCGGTACAGCTGGCCGAAGCTGGACAGCGCGCGGTGGCCGGCCAGGTGCACGTGCTGGCCGACGACATCGGCGTGCGTGCGGCCAGCGATGGCCTGCATTTCCAGAGTGATGCCGGCGGCATCGTGATTGCCGGGCTGCCGGCTGAACATACGGCACTGGTGCTGCTCAGTGGCGCCGACCTGGCCCATGTGGGGCCGGCACTGGACCTGGCCGCCGCCGGTGCCTGGGTGGCCGGGCAGGTGGGTGAAGGCTGCTATGACCCGGCGGCGGCTACCGCTGTGGTCGCTGCCGGCATGGTGGCTGGCGAGCCGCAGGAACTGGCGCGGGCGATTGCCGCGCGCTGGGGCGTGGACGACGACAACGGAGAGGCACCATGAGCTACGCCAGCAATGACGAGATCCGCGGCGTTCTGATCCAGGCCGGCAGCGAGCGCGTGTTGCTGCCCAATGCCACCGTGGCTGAAATGATGTCGAGGGTACCGGTGCAGCCGGTTTCCGGGGCCCCGCGTTGGCTGGTCGGGGAGATCGGCTGGCACGGCTGGCAGGTGCCGCTGCTGTCGTTCGCGCGCCTCTCGGAACTGGGCGAGGACGTGGCGGGCAGCCACAACAAGGTCGTGGTGTTGAAGGCCCTGGGTGGCAACCCACAACGCCCCTATTACGCCTTGCTGACGCAGAATTTCCCGCAGTTGATCTCGGTGCCGCGGGATGGCCTGCTGGCGGATGCTTCCGAGGAAACCCTCCCGCCGACGGTGCACATGCGCGTGTTGCTGGGTGAGCAGAGCGCATTGCTGCCGAACCTGGACGCGCTGGAAGCCGCGCTGGATTCGCTGGAGGCCTGATCGGCAGTCTGCCGGGGCAGCGCCCGGCGCCATTTCGGGCGTTGCGGATTCCCGGTAGTGCCGGCCAGCGGCCGCCATAACCACGGATCGGCCTTACCCCAGGTCCCCCAATCGCGCCTGCAGCGCCGCGATGGCGGCCAGGCCGGCGGTTTCCGTGCGCAGGATCCGCGGTCCCAGCTGCAGTCCCTGGAAGCCCGCGGCTGCCAGTTGATCACGGTCACGCGGAGACCAGCCGCCTTCCGGGCCGATCGCGATCACGATGCCACCGGCCGGAACCCTGTCCAGTGTCGACAGCCGATGTGCGCCCTGCGGGTCCAGGGTCAGTCGCAGCGCATCGGACGGCAGCGCGGCGGTCGCCTGGGCCAGCGACAACGGCGATCCCACCCGGGGAATGCGTGCGCGTCCGGACTGGCCGCAGGCCGAGGTCACCACGTTGTTCCAGTGCGCTACGCGCTTTTCCGCACGCGCCGCATCCAGCTTGACCTCGGTGCGTTCGGCATTGACCGGAAGGATCGCGGCCACGCCCAGCTCGGTGGCCTTCTGCAGGATCAGGTCCATCTTCTCGCCGCGGGCAATGCCCTGCAGCAAGGTGACGGCCAGCGACGACTCATTGTCGACGGCCCGCACGGCGTCGATGCGGACCTGTACGTCGCGCTTGCCGGCCACGGTCAGCGTCGCGCTGTAGTCGTTGCCATCGCCATTGAACAGCACGCAGGCATCGCCTTCGCGCAGGCGCATCACGCGCACCAGATGATTGGCCGTCTCTTCCGGCAGGGTCACGATCTGGCCGCTGTGCAGCGCCAGGTCGATGGGGCAGCGGGTCACGCGCATGCAATCGCCTCGTCAATCGCCGCCAGCGTGGTGTGCGCCAGCAGCTCCAGTTGTTCGTCATCCACGCAATAGGGTGGCATCCAATAAAGCACATCGCCCAAGGGCCGCAGCACCACGCCGCGCCGGAGCGCCGCCCTGTAGGCCCGCAGGCCGAGCCGCAAAGCAGGGTTGAAGGGCGTGCGCCTGTTGCCGTCACGGGAAAGCTCGAAGGCCACCACCATGCCAGCCTGGCGCACATCGGCCACCTGCGGATGGTCAGTGAACGGTGCCGCCAGCGTACCCATCACCGAAGCAATGCCGCGGTTGCGGGCGATCACATCGTCGTCGCGGAAGATGTCCAGCGTCGCCAGTGCCGCCGCGCATGCGAGCGGATTGCCGGTATAGCTGTGCGAATGCAGGAACGCACGTTCACGGGAGTCGTCGAGGAAGGCTTCATACAACGCCTGCGTGGCCAGCACTGCAGCCAGAGGCAGGAAGCCGCCGGTCAGGCCCTTGGACAGGCACATCAGGTCCGGCATCACGCCGGCCTGCTCACAGGCGAAAAGGGTGCCGGTGCGACCGAAGCCGGTGGCGATTTCGTCAGCGATCATGAACGCGCCGTGTGCATCGCACAGTGCTCGCACGCGCTGCAGGTACACCGGATCGTGCATGCGCATGCCGCCGGCGCACTGCAGCCGTGGTTCGATGATCACCGCGCAGATTTCGCCGGGATGCCGATCGAAGAGGGAGGCCAGGCCATCGGCAGCCTGCTGCGCGCGACCCGCCGGGTCCTGGCCTGGTTCGGCCAGGTAGGCATCGGGCGAGGGCGCGAACAGGCCTTCAGCCAGCAGCGGTGCGTAGACGCGGCGGTACAGAGGAATATCGCCCATGGCCAGCGCGCCAAGGGTCTCGCCGTGATAACCGTTCTCCAGCGCGATGAATCGCGTGCGCCGCCGCTCCCCGCGGTTCTGGAAATACTGGAAGGCCATCTTCAGCGCCACTTCCACGCCAGCCGAACCGTTGTCGGCATAGAACACCTTGGCCAGGGGCGCGCGGCCGGGTTGGCGCGGTGCCAGCGCCAGCAGCCGCTCGGCCAGGGTGATCGCCGGCTCGTGCCCGAAGCCGGCCAGCATCACCTGTTCCAGTTTCCCGGCCTGGGCCGCGATCGCGCCGCCGATGCGGGGTTCGGCGTGCCCGAACAGATTGGTCCACCAGCTGCTGACTGCGTCCAGGTAGCGGTTGCCGTCGTGGTCAAACAGCCATGCGCCTTCGCCACGGGCGATCGGCACCAGCGGCAGGGTATCCGGATGCTCGCGCATCTGCGTACAGGGGTGCCACAGCACCTGCAGGTCGCGCTGCCGCCAGTGGAGGGCCAGCGGGGAGGGGGGTGGGTCTGCTAGCATTTCGGGCTCATGAACATGTTGCTGCCTGCACATTCTATCGGCCCCGGCGCGGGCGCCGGCTGTCACGGAGATTCCGCATGAACGATGCCCGTGCCGGCCGTCGCCTGCCGATCATCCATCGGATCACCGATGAGGAGAACGGCCCCTTCCAGCGCCAGCATCTGGACCTGGAGTTCTCCAACGGCGAGCGTCGCCGTTTCGAACGCCTGGTCAGCCGTGGCCATGGCGCGGTGGTGGTGGTACCGATGCTTGATGACGAGACCGTGCTGCTGGTCCGTGAATACGCCGCCGGCATGCACCGCTATGAGCTGGGCCTGGTGAAGGGGCGGATCGATGCCGGCGAGACCCCCGGGCAGGCCGCCGATCGCGAGCTGAAGGAAGAGGCCGGCTACGGTGCGCGCCGGATCGACGTGCTGCGCGCGATGACGTTGGCCCCGACCTACATGAGCCATCAGTCGTGGCTGGTGGTGGCACGCGACCTGTATCCGGAAAAGCTGGCCGGCGATGAGCCGGAAGAACTGGAAGTGGTGCCGTGGAGACTGGCCGACCTGGACCAGCTCATGCTGCGTGAGGACTTCTCCGAGGGACGTTCGCTGGCGGCGCTGTTCATCGCCCGCCAGTGGCTGCAGGGCAGGCGATGATCAAGCTGACCACGGATCTGCGCGAGACCGCCATCGCCATCGCCCAGGAAGCCGGGCGGGCGATCATGCGGGTCTACAACGACGGCTTCGACGTCACCGTGAAGGCCGACGACAGCCCGGTCACCGCTGCTGACCTGGCCGCCGACCGGATCATCCAGCAGGGCCTGCGCCAGCTGACCCCCGACCTGCCGATCCTCTCGGAGGAATCAGCGATGGTGCCGTGGGAACAGCGCCGGCATTGGGGCGCGTACTGGCTGGTCGACCCGCTCGATGGCACCCGGGACTTCGTCAAGCGCAACGGCGAGTTCAGCGTCAACATCGCGCTGATCTACCAGGGCGCGCCGGCCTTCGGCGTGGTCCAGGCGCCGGTGACCGGCATCGTCTGGCACGCGATGCGCGGCGAGCTGGCGTATCGCCGCCAGGGAGTGCACGACACCGTGCTGCGCACCCGCACACCGGCGACCGCGCCGTTGCGGGTTGCTGCCAGCCGCTCGCATCGTTCACCGGAGACCATCGCCCTGCTCGGTCGCATGGGTGACATTGAAACCGTGGTGCAGGGGTCTTCGCTGAAATTCTGCCGCATCGCCGAGGGCGGCCTGGATGTCTATCCGCGACTGGGACCCACCTCCGAATGGGATACCGCCGCCGGCCAGTGCGTGCTGCACGCCGCGGGTGGCGCGGTGCTGTCGGCGGTGACCGGCAAGCCGTTCCGCTACAACCGCCGCGAGACGCTGTTGAACGGCGACTTCATCGCACTTGGCGACACCAGCCTGCCATGGCGCGACTGGTTGTCCGACTGACCCTGGAGGCCGCATGAGCGCGCACGACACCCCCACCTCCGGCAGCGCCGCCAGCCATGAGCTGGAACGCCTGCTGGCCATCATGGCGCGCCTGCGCGATCCGCAGGGCGGCTGCCCCTGGGACCTGGAGCAGGACTTCTCGACCATCGCCCCCTACACCATCGAGGAAGCCTACGAAGTGGCCGATGCCATCGACCGGGGCGACCTTGACGATCTCTGCGATGAGCTTGGCGATCTGCTGCTGCAGGTGGTGTTCCATGCGCGCATGGCGGAGGAACAGGGGGCCTTTGCCTTCGCCGATGTCGCCCGCGCGATCAGTGACAAGATGCAGCGCCGCCACCCGCATGTGTTTGCCGATGCCAGCGTCGACGATGCGGACGGGGTGATGCGCAACTGGGAGGCGATCAAGCGCGCCGAACGCACGGCCAAGGGCGAGCAGGACCGCTCCGCGCTGGCTGGTATCTCGCGTGGCCTGCCGGAGTGGCAGCGCGCGGTGAAACTGCAGTCGCGCGCGGCCAGGGTCGGTTTCGACTGGCCGGGCCCGCTGCCGGTGCTGGACAAGGCTGCCGAGGAACTGCAGGAGCTGCGCGAAGAGTTCGAGCGCGGCGACATTGCTGGCAACCGTGCGCGGCTGCAGGAGGAACTGGGTGACCTGCTGTTTGTCTGCGCCAACCTCGCCCGCCATGCCGACCTCGACCTGGGCGCCGCACTGCGTGGGGCCAATCACAAGTTCGAGCGTCGCTTCCGGGCGATGGAAGCGCAGGCCGCAGCGCAGGGCAGTGCGTTGGCTGCGATGGACCTGGATGCGCAGGAAGCGCTCTGGCGGCACGCCAAGGCCGCAGAAAAGGCGTGAAGACGCTGGGTCTGTTCCTGCTGACCGCGCTGGCCGAGATCGTCGGTTGCTACCTGCCATGGTTGTGGCTGCGCAAGGGCGGCAGCATCTGGCTGCTGCTGCCGGCCGCCGCCAGCCTGGCCCTGTTCGCCTGGCTGCTGACCCTGCACCCCACCGCGAGCGGCCGCGTCTATGCCGCCTACGGCGGCGTCTACGTCGGCGCCGCGTTGTTCTGGCTGTGGCTGGTCGATGGCGTGCGTCCCGGCCGCTGGGACTTGCTCGGTGCCGCGCTCTGCCTGGTCGGCATGGCCGTGATCATGTTCGGGCCGCGCACGTCCTCGGCGTAGCGCCGAGCCATGCTCGGCTCCAGCGGCAGGCAAGGCCGGGTTCCCCCGCCTTGCCGGCATCTGCGGGTTCCCTCCGGCGACTTTCCGGCACCCGCTGTCCTGGTACCGGGCACTGGGTGTGCCTGCGGCTGTGCACGCCGGTTTCACGCGCTATGCTGCGGTCTGGATGCAACTGATAAGGAAAGCGCGATGTTCCCGACCATGTTCTTTACGGTGGTACTGGCCTTCGTGGCCGTGGTGATCCTGTTCAAGGCGGTTCGCATGGTGCCACAGGGGTACGAATGGACTGTCGAGCGCTTCGGGCGCTACACCCACACCATGACACCCGGCCTGCACTTCCTCATCCCGATCGTCTACGGGGTGGGGCGCAAGGTGAACATGATGGAGCAGGTGCTGGACGTGCCGAGCCAGGAAGTGATCACCAAGGACAACGCTGCCGTGCGGGTGGATGGCGTGGTGTTCTTCCAGGTCCTGGATGCAGCCAAGGCAGCCTATGAAGTGGCCAACCTGGAAGTGGCGATGATCGCGCTGGTACAGACCAACATCCGCACCGTGATCGGTTCGATGGACCTGGACGAATCATTGAGCCAGCGCGAGGTGATCAACGCGCAGCTGCTGAGCGTCGTCGACCACGCCACCAACCCGTGGGGCGTGAAGGTCAACCGCATCGAGATCCGCGACATCCAGCCGCCGCGCGACCTGCTCGATGCGATGGCGCGGCAGATGAAGGCAGAGCGTGAGAAGCGCGCGCAGATTCTCGAGGCGGAGGGTTCGCGGCAGTCGGAGATCCTGCGTGCCGATGGCGAGAAGCAGGCCACCGTGCTGGAGGCCGAAGGCCGTCGCGAAGCTGCGTTTCGCGATGCCGAGGCGCGCGAGCGCCTGGCCGAGGCCGAAGCGAAAGCGACCCAGGTGGTGTCGGCCGCGATCGCCGAAGGTGATGTGCAGGCGATCAACTACTTCGTCGCGCAGAAGTACGTGGAAGCGTTCAAGGAACTGGCCAGTTCGCCGAACCAGAAGCTGGTGCTGATGCCGATGGAAGCCAGTGGCGTGATCGGTTCGATCGCTGGCGTGGCCGAGCTGGCCAAGCAGGCGCTGGCTTCGCAGAACAAGGTGCCGGCGGGCAACCGGCCGCCGCCGATCGGAGGCTGACATGCGCTGGGACGTTGCAGGTTGGGGCATGTTGGCGCTGCTGCTGTTCGCTGCCGAGGCACTGGCGCCGGGCGCGTTCATGCTGTGGATCGGCATCGGCGCGGCAGCGGTGTTCGTGCTGGTGGCGGTCTTCAGCGACATCCCACTGCTGTGGCAGGTCGTCGCCTTCGTGCTGCTGAGCATTGTCTCGATCCAGTGCTACAGGCGCTGGGGGCGGCCGCGGGCACGGCCCAGCGATGCACCGCTGCTCAACCGCCGCGCGGAGCAGCTGATTGGCAGGGAGGTCACGCTGCAGCAGGGAATCGTGGGTGGGCAGGGACGCATCAGCATCGATGATGCATCCTGGCAGGTGAGCGGCCCCGATCTGCCAGCCGGCGCGCGGGTGAGGATATGCAGCGTGCAGGGCACCGTGCTGGTGGTCGAGTCCGCCGCCTAGCGCAGCGCCCGCGTGGCCACCGGACCCGCATGCCGCGGCCCGGTCCGCATGACGCTGCGCTGCGGCACGCCTGCGGGCGGCCGATCTGGGATAATGGGGATTCTTGTTTCCTCTGTTGCCGGACCCGGTCATGACCCAGAAGACGCTGCTCAACGATACCCACCGCGCCCTTGGCGCCAAGATGGTCGATTTCGGGGGTTGGGACATGCCCATCCACTACGGCTCGCAGCTGGACGAGCATCATCTGGTGCGCCGCGATGCCGGCGTGTTCGACGTCAGCCACATGACCGTGGTCGACCTGCGCGGCGAGCAGGTCAAGCCGTTCCTGCGCCGCCTGCTGGCCAACTCGATCGACAAGCTGAAGGTGACCGGCAAGGCGCTGTACTCGTGCATGCTGAATCCGCGCGGCGGCGTCATCGACGACCTGATCGTCTACTACCTGGGTGAGGATTTCTTCCGCATGGTGGTCAATGCATCCACCCGCGAGAAGGACCTGGCCTGGCTGCGAGAGCAGGCCGCGCCGTTCGGCGTTTCCGTCGAGCAGCGCCCGGACCTGGCCATCCTCGCCGTGCAGGGTCCGCAGGCGCGCGACATCGTCATCGGCCTGGCGCGTGAAGCCGACCGCGAAGCCCTTGCCGGACTGGGCCGCTTCGCCGCCCTGCAGGCGCAGTCCGACGACGGCGTCGAGCTGTTCGTCGCGCGCACCGGCTACACCGGTGAGGATGGGTTCGAGATCCTGCTGCCGCAGGATGCCGTGGTCGCCTTCTGGAACCGCCTGCTGGCGGCGGGCGTGAAGCCGGCCGGCCTCGGCGCGCGCGACACCCTGCGCCTGGAAGCGGGCATGAACCTGTACGGCCAGGACATGGACGAAGCGACCAGCCCGTATGAAGCGGCGCTGGCCTGGACCGTGTCGCTGGACGAAGGCCGCGACTTCATCGGCCGCGACGTGCTGGAGGCGCAGAAGGCTGCCGGCACCGCGCGCCAGATGATCGGCCTGGTGATGGACGAGAAGGGCGTGCTGCGCCATGGCCAGGCGGTGACCACCGCCAGCGGCCAGGGCGAGATCCTGTCCGGCACCTTCTCGCCGACCCTGGCCAAGGGCATCGCCTTCGCCCGCGTGCCGGCGGGTGAACTCGGCGAGGTCACCGTCGACATCCGCGGCCGGCAGGTGCCGGTGCGCGTGGTCAAGTTCCCGTTCGTGCGCGAAGGCCAGGCCCAGCCCGGCGTGCTCCCCGGCAACTGATCCGGACATGCCGGTCGCCACCGTCAGCAAGGGCGACCGGTTGGTTACACTAGCCCCGTTTTTTCCACCCCCTGCATATTTCTGGAGCAGTCCCATGAGCGAGATCCCCGGCGACCTCAAGTTCCTCAAGTCCCATGAGTGGGCCCGTGTCGAAGGCAACGGCCGCGTCACCGTCGGTATTTCCGACCACGCCCAGGGCCTGCTGGGTGACCTGGTCTACGTCGAACTGCCGGAAGTCGGCGCCGAGGCCAAGGCCGGCGAACAGATCGCCGTCGTCGAGTCGGTAAAGGCCGCCTCGGACGTCTACAGCCCGGTCAGCGGCAAGGTGGTCGAGGTCAACTCGGCCCTGTCCGACAAGCCGGAAACCATCAATGAAGATGCCTATGGCGAAGGCTGGATGTTCGTGGTCGAGCTGACCAACACCGAAGAGGTCAACGACCTGCTGGATCCGGACGCGTACGCCGAAGTCCTGGAGAACGACGACCACTGAGTCGCCGCCAGCGGTTCTGGAAACGGCCACCTTCGGGTGGCCGTTTTTGTTTTGGCGACCGCTTCGGACTCATGGCAGTGGCTTCGCAGCGCACCCGCGGCGGGGCACCAGCGGGCCGTCGAACGGCACCGATCAGCGTGCGCAGTTTTGCGCAAATCCGCGTTTCCACCCCACGCCGGCGTACCCGGATGTGAAAAAAATTCTGCCCCCGTTGCAGTGCCGTTGTGCCGGCGCTGGCGGTGACGCGGGGCATTGCCAGCGACGCGTGCCTATCGTGATGGCGAAACTGGATGCCTTTGCGCGGAGCGCTTATTTCAAGTGTTTTTTGTTCAATGCACGTGCCTGCATTGCCACGGGCGATGCGTGCGAACGGTGCCTTGTTGGTTGTCGCGGGCGCGCCGCAGCGTCGATGCCGCTGCCGCCGTGGATCGTGGCGATGTGAAAATTTTTCGCGGGGGTTGTTGACAGTAAAAAAAACCGTGATTAGGTTTCGCCTCAGCAGACCTTGCCTGCCTAACCGAGTGCGCAGAATCAATCGTCCGATGCGAAGCAGCCCCTTCAAGACCACCGCGCCCCTGATGACGGTGGACACGGCCCCGCTTCCCCCGGAGAAATGCAAGGCAGCTTCCGTTCCGATGTCCGCTCCGCCGATCGAGGTGGGCATCGCCGTATCCGTAACGGCGCGCCAGACGCGCCGGCGGTCCCCGCACGCAGCACCCGCGGGTTTGATCCACCTGGGCGTTTCAACTCCCTATCACTGACGAGGAGCCATCCCATGGCAACCAAGAAAGCTGCGAAGAAAAAGCCCGCCGCCAAGAAAGCGGTGAAGAAGGTCGCGAAGAAGGCCGCTGCCAAGAAGGCAGTGAAGAAGGTCGCGAAGAAGGCAACTGCCAAGAAGGCGGTGAAGAAGGCTGCGAAGAAGGTCGCCAAGAAGACCACTGCGAAGAAGGCGGTGAAGAAGGCGGCGAAGAAGGTAGCCCGGAAGCCGGCCAAGAAGACCGCCAAGAAGGCCGTCAAGAAGGTCGCCAAGAAGGCAGTGAAGAAGACTGCCAAGAAGGCCGCCAAGAAGACCACTGCCCGCAAGCCGGCCAAGAAGGTCGCCAAGAAGGCGGTGAAGAAGACCGCTAAGAAGGCCACCAAGAAGGCTGCCCCGAAGAAGGCTGCGAAGAAGGTCGCCAAGCGCAAGCCGGCCGCCCGCAAGAAGAAGGCTGCTCCGGTCGCTCTGCCGGCAACCCCGGCGCCGCTGATCTAAGTACTTCCCGATAGCCGCATCCTGAAACCCCCTTCCCTGTTGCCCAGCAGGGAGGGGGTTTTTTTATGCCCTGGGGCTGGTGCTGGCAGGGGGCGGAAAGCGCTCCACCAGGAAGTCGAGGAAACTGCGCAGGCGGGTCGAGCGGTAGCGAGCGTGGGCATAGACCACATGCATTGGCCGGCCGGCCCGGCCCTGCTCGGGGAACAGTTGTACCAGCCGCCCGGCGTCGACATCGGCGGCCAGCAGCAGATCTGCCTGCAGCACGATGCCCAGTCCATGCAGTGCCGCCGCACGCAGTGCTTCACCGTTGTTGATCTGCAGCCGTGCGCTGGGCGCCCCGTCGAGCCTGCCTGCATCGGCTTGAAGCCACTGCGCCAGCGCGCTGGGGTCGAACGACAGGCATTGGTGCCCGGCAAGCGCCTGCAGGTTCCGGGGTGTGCCGTGGCGGGCAAGATACCCGGGCGAGGCGCACATCATCAGCCGGTAGGGCGTGAGCGCCCGCGCCACCAGTGCCGTACTGCCGGCCAGCGTGCCGATGCGCAGGGCGGCTTCAAACCCTTCCTCGGCCAGATCGACCACGCGATCGGTCAGGGTCACCTCGACGCGGACATCCGGATAGCGCGCCAGGTAATCGGCCAATGCTGGTACCAGTGCATGGGTGCCGAAGATCACCGGTGCGCTGATGCGCAGCGTGCCGGCAGGTGCCAGCTGCTGGTGCTGGGCCTGTGCTTCGGTCTCGTGCACCAGGCGCAGGATCTCCTTGCAGCGGAGGTAGTAGTCCTCGCCGAAGGGCAGCCCACCACGGTGGACGCCACTGACGATGTCTGGGAAGAGGCGATCGCACTGAACTTCTCTGCGGCGCGACGCCTGACCCAGGCGTTGTTGCCACCGATGCGGGAACAAGGCTGGGTGCGCATCATCAACTTCGGTGGTTCGATGGAACCACGCACGGTGAACGCTGCCACGTCGGCAAAGGCGGCGCTGCATCTGTGGAGCAAGGGACTGGCCACGGAGGTGGCGGCGCAAGGCATCACGGTCAACACGATCGCGCCGGGACGGATCAACAGTGCGCAGGTCCTGGGCCGCCTCCACCCCACGGAGGAAAGCCGGCGCGGGTTCATCGCCCGCAACATCCCGGTCGGCCGGTTCGGCGAGCCGGAAGAAGTGGCGCCCCTGGTAACGTTCCTTGCCTCGCCGCTGGCCGGTTACATCACCGGCGCGGTGATTCCGGTGGACGGGGGCATGCACTACTTCGCGCACTAGCGCCCGGAACTGTAGAGCCGAGCCATGCTTGGCTGATTCAAGCAGCCGAGCCTGGGCTCGGCTCTACAACAACAAGAAGGGCGACCCGCAGGCCGCCCTTCGCACGCACGCTCGAGCCCGCCAGCTCAGCGTGGCGAGGCCACGGCACGGTTGCTCGAAGCGCCCTTGCGCTTGTCCGGCTGCGCCGGGCTCGCGCCCTCGGCCATCAGGTTGTCGCTGCCGAAGTCGGTATCCACGTCGAGCCAGCGCTGCGCAGGCAGGCCCAGGGCCGAGTCAAGCACGGTCGGCAGCAGGCCGCTGGGCAGGCTGCTTTCGCCATTCCAGAGAATGGCGATGCCGAGATCGCGCTCTGGTACCAGCGCCACCAGGCCGCGGTAGCCCTGTACGGCACCGGCATGGAACACCACGTCGTGGCCGGCGTAGTCGAAGGTGCGCCAGCCCAGTGCATAACCGGCCGAGTGCAGGCGCTCGCGTCGCCAGCCCGAACGCATCTCGCCCGGGGTGCTGATCAGGCTGGAGTGCAGGGTTGCCAGCAGTGGCGCAGGCAGCACATCGGGGCGGTGCCCGGTGTGGGCCAGCAGCCACTGCGCCATGTCGCTGGCGCTGGCATTGACGCCGGCAGCCGGGGCGACGCGGTAGTAGGTTGGCTTCGGCGTCAGCGAGACCCAGCCATTGCGGCTGCGCACGTGCGGGCGTGCCCAGCGCGAGCTTGCCTGGATGCCGGCCAGGCCGAGACTGGCATCGTTCATGCCCAATGGCTTGAAGATGCGGCGCTCGACCGACTGCTCGTAGAAGCTCCCCGAGGCGGCATAGACCACGTCGCCGATCAGGCTGAAGGCCACGTTCTGGTAGGCGTAGCAGTCGCCGGGCAGGCACTTGAGGCTGGTGTTGGCCAGCTTCTGGGTCAGTGCGTAGTACTCGGCGTTGCCTTCGATGTCGCGGTCGTAGGCGTTATACGGCAGGCCGACGCGATGGCTGAGCACGTCCGCCACGGTGAGGCGCTCGGTGGCTTCCGGTGAATTCAGGCGGAAGCCCGGTACATAGTCGGTGACCTTGCTGTCCCAGCGCAGGGTGCCGTCGTTGACCAGCAGGCCGGCCATGGTGCCGGCAAATGCCTTGGACAGCGAGGCCAGGCGGAACACGGTGTGGGCGTCGACCGGCAGCGGATTGTTGACGTCGGTGACGCCGTAGCCACGCGCACTGAGGATGCGGCCGCCCTGCACGATCGCCACTGCCATGCCCGGCACGCGCTCGCCATAGGTGAGCTGCTGCGCCATCGATTCGATGTTGGCGACGTTGAAGCCGGCGGCCGGTGGCTGCACCCTCGGTACCAGGCCGGTACGGTACGCCGCCGGCTGGGTGTGGGCGACGGCTGCGGCAGCGGAAGATTCGATGTTGGCCGGCATCGGTGGCAATGCCGGCGGGGTCTGCGCGGTGGAGGACAAGGCAACAGGCATCAACATGCCCAGCAAACCGGTGGCCGCCGAACGGATCGGACGACGCAGGCTGTTCTTTTTCATCGGTTGGACCCGTGCGCGACTGCTGATGGCGATTCTAGCGCCGCTTTTCGCCTGTGCACAAACGAAGCGAAGATGAATGCGCATCTCTTTGAAAAAGTTGGGATTTTGACGTCCCGAAAGTGTGTCCGAACGTGTCGTCCCGGGGCTGGCCTCGTGCACCGTTGCAGGCAGCAGGGCGCGTCGCGCTGGCGGTGTTGCAGTGCATTGGCTAACGTACGCGCTCCATCATCCCCGGAGCCTGCCATGCCGTTGTCCAACCGCCGTCCATGGGCGAGGGACGCCGCGTGAGTGCGGCACGGGACAGCAGGGCGCTGCGCGGCCTGGTGGAGGCCTTGCGCGAGTCGCCGGCGCTATGGTGGTCATTCCTTTATTTCTTCTGCCTGCTCAGCGGCTACTACGTGTTGCGACCGGTGCGCGAGGCGATGGCCGCCTCGGCAGATCTGGAGACCGTCTTCCCGCCGGCCATGATCGCCTGGTTCGCCAGCCACGGCATCGCGCTGAAGGACTTTGTCCTGCAGTTCCTGTTCTCCTGCGTGTTCCTGGCCATGCTGGTGCTGCAACCGGTCTACGGCTGGCTGGTCAGCCGCTTCCCGCGCCGGGTGTTCCTGCCGGCGGTGTATGGCTT
The DNA here is from genome assembly GCF_001676385.1 of Stenotrophomonas maltophilia. Taxonomy (GTDB): domain Bacteria; phylum Pseudomonadota; class Gammaproteobacteria; order Xanthomonadales; family Xanthomonadaceae; genus Stenotrophomonas; species Stenotrophomonas maltophilia_J. Next base: position 111,068 of record NZ_LYVJ01000010.1, read on the forward strand.
CTTCATCGTCACTCTGCTCGCGTTCTACATCCTGTTCGACAGCGGCGTACCCGGTCGGGGCATGGCGTTCTTCCTCTGGGTGATGGTGTTCAACCTGTTCGCGGTGGCCGTGTTCTGGAGTTTCATGGCCGATGTGTTCTCCAACGCGCAGGCGCGCGCTTACTACGGTTACATTGGGGCGGCGGGCACCGTTGGTGCCTTCCTGGGGCCGCTGATCACCAGTGCCTTGGCGCAACGGGTTGGAATCGCCAACCTGATGCTGGTGTCGGCCGGTTTTCTGGTCATCTGCCTGTTCTGCATCTGGCGTCTGCGGCACTGGGCGGTGCTGCGCGAGCGCGAGCAGCAGCTTGTGTCGGGCGAGAAGCCGATGGGCGGTAGCGTGCTGGATGGCCTGAGGCTGATCGTGCGCGAACCACTACTGCGCTGGCTGGCGATCATGGTGGTATTCGGCGTGGGCGTCGGCACCCTGCTGTACAACCAGCAGGCCAGCATCGTGCGCGCGGCGTTCACCGACCCGGCCGCGAGCACGGCGTTCTTCTCGCGCATCGACCTCGCGGTGAACGCGCTGACGTTGCTGCTGCAGTTGAGCCTGACCCGCTGGCTCCTGTCGCGCCACGGCATCGCCCCGGCGTTGCTGATTCCCGCCTTCGCGGTCCTGGCCGGCTTCTCGGTGCTGGCCGCCTCGCCGTTGCCGATCATGGTGGCCGTGGTGCAGGTGATGACCCGGGCCAGCGAATTTTCGTTGTTCAAGCCGGCACGTGAAACCATTTACACCCGTGTCGACCGTCAATGGCGCTACAAGGCCGGTGCAGCGATCGACACGGTGGTCTACCGCGGTGCCGACCTGAGCTTCACCTGGATCCACAAGGCGCTGAGCTTGTTCGGTTCGCATGTGGTGTTCATCGGTGGCGCAGTGGTTGCCGGCTTCATGACGCTGGCCGCGTTTGGTGTGCTGCGCGAGGAAAAGAAGCTGCCGCGCGACCGCTGATTTTGCCGGGGCCGGATCCCTGTCCTGCAGGAAGAGGGGCCTGGCCCGTTCTCCATCCCCATCCAAGGAATCGCCATGTACTGGCTCGCACTCGCCCTGACCCTGCTGGTCGCACTGCTGCACGTCTATTTCCTGGTGCTGGAGATGTTCCTGTGGACCCGCCCGCTGGGATTGAAGACGTTCCGCAATACGCCGGAGAAGGCGCAGGCCACACGCGTGCTGGCGGCCAACCAGGGCGTGTACAACGGTTTCCTGGCGGCGGGCATCGTGGCAGGGCTGGTGACCGGGCAGCCGGTGCTGGTGACGTTCTCGCTGGCCTGCGTGGTGGTGGCGGGGTGCTACGGGGCGTATAGCGTGAGCCGCCGCATCTTCATGATCCAGGCGGTGCCGGCGATCCTGGCGTTGGTTCTTCGCGCGGTGGCGTGATTTCCAGCCAACGGCGCAGCCCCTCGTGGGGTGGCCGCGAAATGCTTGTCATGGGGTGGTCGGGCGGGTTGGGTTCGCGGGGGACGCCGCAAGTACGTCCGTGTAGGCTTGGCCGCGGCATCCATGCCGCGGACACCCCCGCGAACCCAACCCGCCCGGCCCCTGGCAGTTTCCGTGGGCGGCCAGCCCACGGAGAAGAAAAAGAAGATCAAGAGCAACAGCGGGTCGCTGCGCTCGTGGGTTGTGCGCGCATGAAAGAAGCGGCCGGTGGGCCGCTCTTGCTTCTGCTTCTGCTCTTCTTTTTTCTCTTGCGTGGGTAGACGCCGCAGAGATCCGTCCGAGGCTGGGGGCAGTGGGTTCGCGGGGGTGTCCGCGGCATGGATGCCGCGGCCAAGCCCCCAGGGATGGGTTCACGGCGTCCCCCGCGAACCCACCGCCCCCAGCCAAACTAGGGCTTTCCGCGATCAACCGTCCACCCACGAGGGGATACGTCGTTCGCGGCAACACTACTTCGCCGGCGACATCCACATGTCGATGACCGCGCTGAACACTTCGGTCCCCGCGCGGTCGCGCACGCTCACCGTCACCGGCAGCGCATAGCCTTCGGTTGCCACCACGATCGGCTGCGCCGGCAGTGCCACCGCGTGCAGCGTGCCACGTGCCTTGGCCAGGTACTGCACCTGCATCCCCTTGGGGATCCAGCGCATGCCCCTCGGCAGCGAGGCATCGACCATCAACCCGGCAGTCAACTCGGCCAGGTTGCACATCGCGATCGCGTGCACCGTGCCGATATGGTTGCGCACCCGGCGGCGATCGGCCAGCGTGCCCTCGCAGCGACCGTGTTCCAGGCGGGTGATGCGCGGCGCGATGCTGGCGAAATAAGGCGCCTTGAAGCAGACCGCACGCGAGAACAGCCATTTGCCGGCAGGCCAGCGCTGCAGGCGGTGGTAAAGCGAGAGCAGGGGCGTGACCATGATCGGGTTCCGTTCGGCCGATAAAGCGACGGCGGGCCAGGGCCCGCCGTCGAGAGGAAACGCGCATCGCGGTGATCAGGCCGCCTGCGAATGCGGGTCCTTGTGCTGGCGGTCGTAGTAGCTGGCCGCGCGCAGTTCGTGGGTGTCGAAGTCGTCCACGGTGATGGTGTCCAGGGTCAGCGCACGCAGCTCTTCCAGCAGGCTGCGCTCGTCCTGGGTGATCACGCCTTCGGCCACGGCTTCGTCCAGCTGGCTCTTGAAGTCCAGCGCTTCGATGCCCTTGCTCTTCAGCGCCTTCAGGAACTTGCGCTCCACCGGTTCGGCCATGATCGCCTTGCTCAGGTAGTTGTTGATGCGGCCGCCCGGGTTGTTCTCGCACGGGGTCAGGAACACGCCGTTGGCCAGCCTGTCGCGGGCTTCGTTCGGCGCCATCAGCAGGGCGGCGACGCGACGGCTCAAGCGGTCGCCCGGGGCTTCGGCACGACGGCCCAGCGGGAAGATCAGCGCCCACATCAACCAACCGATCGGGCGGATCGGGAAGTTGCGCAGCGCGGCTGACAGCGATTCCTCGATCTTGTGCACGCTGTCATGGAAGGCCCAGGCCAGCAACGGCTGGTCGGCCTGCGGCGCGCCTTCATCGTGGTAGCGCTTGAGCATGGCGCTGGTCATGTAGATGTGGCTCAGCACGTCGCCCAGGCGGCCGGACAGCGATTCCTTGAACTTCAGCTTGCCGCCGAGGGTCATCATCGAGATGTCGGCCATGAGTGCCAGATTGGCCGAATAGCGGTCCAGCTTGCGGAAGTAGCGGCGGGTATAGGCGTCGCCGGGAGCGGCGCCGAAACGCGCACCGGTCAGGCCGAACCAGAACGAACGCACAGCGTTGGAGAGGCCGAAGCGGATGTGGCCGAACAGGCTGCGGTCGAATTCCTGCAGGCCGGCACGGGTATCCGGATCCTGCGCGGCCTTCATTTCCTTCAGCACCCACGGATGGCAGAGGATCGCACCCTGGCCGAAGATCAGCAGGCTGCGGGTCATGATGTTGGCGCCTTCCACGGTGATCGCGATCGGCGCGGCCTGCCAGCTGCGGCCGGCAAAGTTGCGCGGCCCCAGGATGATGCCCTTGCCGCCGATCACGTCCATCATGTCCGAGATCACTTCGCGGCTCATGGTGGTGCAGTGGTACTTGGCGATTGCCGACGGCACCGACGGCACGTCGCCGCGGTCGACCGCCGCGGCGGTGGCCTGCGACAACGCACTGATCTTGTAGGCCTTGCCGCCGATGCGGGCCAGCGCTTCCTCGACGCCCTCGAAGCGGCCGACCGACAGGCCGAACTGCTTGCGGATGCGTGCGTAGGCGCCGGTCACGGCGGCACCCGCCTTGGCGCCGCCGCTGGCGGTGGAGGGCAGGGTGATCGAGCGGCCCACGGCCAGGCACTCGTTGAGCATGTTCCAGCCCTTGCCGGCCATCGCAGCGCCACCGATCAGCTGGGTCAGCGGGATGAACACATCCTTGCCCTTGATCGGGCCGTTCTGGAACGTCGAGTTCAGCGGGAAGTGGCGACGGCCGATTTCCACGCCGGCGGTGTCGCGTGGCAGCAGGCCCAGGGTGATGCCGATGTCGCGGGTATCGCCGATCAGGCCGTCCGGGTCGTACATGCGGAACGCCATGCCGATCAGGGTCGCGACCGGGGCCAGGGTGATGTAGCGCTTGTCGAAGGTCAGCCGCACGCCGAGCACCTGCTCGCCGTTCCACTCGCCCTTGCAGACGATGCCGTAATCGGGAATCGAGGTGGCGTCGGAGCCGGCGAACGGGCCGGTCAGGCCGAAGCAGGGCACTTCGCGGCCATCGGCCAGGCGCGGCAGGTACTGGTCCTTCTGCTCCTGGGTGCCGTAATGCACCAGCAGCTCACCCGGGCCCAGCGAGTTGGGCACGCCGACAGTGGAGCTGACCACCGACGACACCGACGCCAGCTTCTGGATCACCTTGTGGTGGGCCAGCGCAGAGAAGCCCAGGCCACCGTACTCCTTGGGGATGATCATGCCGAAGAACTTGTTCTTCTTGATGAAGGCCCAGAGCTCCGGCGGCAGATCGGCGTGGACGTGGGTGATCTCCCAGTCGTTGACCATCGTGCACAGCTCTTCGACCGGGCCATCCAGGAAGGCCTGCTCTTCGGCGGTCAGCTGCGGCTTGGGATAGTTGAGCAGGATGTTCCAGTCCGGATCACCGGTGAACAGCTCGCCTTCGAAACCGACCGAACCGGTTTCCAGCGCGATGCGCTCGGTCTGCGACAGCGGCGGCAGCACCTTGCGGAACACCTTCATCATCGGGCCGGTCAGCAGCGGCTTGCGGATGAACGGCAGCAGCAGTGGCACGGCGATCAGCGCCAGCACGGCCGCCGCGACGATGGTGGCGGTCGGGTTGACGTAGGGAATGAACCAGCAGGCGACCAGCAGGGCCACGCTGACCAGCGTCCAGGTAACCAGCCGCATGCGGTGGTAGGCGACGAACGCGCCTGCCAGCAGCAGGGCGAGGAAGGGAAGAACGATGCTCATGAGCGTGCTCCGGTGACGTGCTCGTTTGTGGCGGACGAAGCCGCAGCATCCGCTGCGGGCAACACGTCCAGATAGTCCAACACAGTAGCGGTAAAGGCGTCGTTGTCATCGCCGGCGACCATATGCGTGGCCTGCGGCAGCTGCACATGGCGCGCGTGTGGCGCCAACGCCAGGAACTCGGCCACGGTCTGTGGCGTGACCAGATCACTGCGGCCGCCGCTGACCAGCAGCAGCGGGCACTTCACCTGGCGCGCGGCATCGGCCAGTGCGTCCTGGTGCTGTTCGCTGTCGCGGGCCAGCTCGGCCACCAGGCGCGGGTCCCAGTGCCAGCGCCAGCGGCCGCGGCCGTCTTCGCGCAGCAACGCACGCAGCGACTGCTCGGATTTGCGAGGGCGGTGCGGCAGATAGGCCGAGATCACGTCGGCCGCCTCGGTCAGCGAGGCGAAGCCGTCAGGATGGGCCGTCATGAACGCGAGGATGCGCTCGACGCCGGCGGTATCCCAGCGTGGGGTGATGTCAACCAGCACCATCGCTGAGAACAGGCCCGGCCAGCGCGACTCGGCCAGCAGGCCGAACAGCCCGCCCATCGACGCGGCGACCAGTACCGGTGGGCGCGGCTGCTCACCGGCCAGCACGATCAGGTCGTCGGCAAACTGTTCGCCGTGATAGGGCAGGTCGGCGGCATTCCAGTCGGAATCGCCATGGCCGCGGGCGTCGTAGGCCAGCGTCTGCAGGCCAGCCGCGCTCAGTGCGCGGGCAGTGGCGTTCCAGGCGTGGCGGGTCTGGCCGAAGCCGTGCGCGAACAGGACCCGGCCGCGTCGGCCATGGTCGCTTGCGGTCGCCGCCAGACGGGCGCCATGGGCGGCGTCCATGCGCAGATCATGAAACGCGGCGGGAGTAGGGGATGTGACCATACTTGTTAGTATGGAGCGCTTCCAAGGGAAGTCAATACTGCATGGTATGGTGCGCTGCGGCAGGTGCACTCGCGGCTTCGGTGACGGTTTCGACCGCAACCGCGTACTGCAACGAACCCCGGCGTATGGTTAAATCAGCACATGAATCAACCTGACGCTTCCGCCGGCGAACCGCGCGCCGGCCGCAACAGCCGCCTGAGTGCCGAAGACTGGGCTCAGGCGGCCCTCGATCTGATTGCTGAACAAGGCGTGGGTGCCGTCGCGGTCGAACCGCTGGCACGACGACTGGGAGTGACCAAGGGCAGCTTCTACTGGCATTTCCCCTCGCGTGACGCGTTGCTGCAGGCGGCGCTGGAGCGCTGGGAACTGTTCGAACAGGAGCAGGTGTTCGGCAGCCTGGAAGACGTGCCGGACCCCCGGGTCCGCCTGCGCCAGCTGTTCCAGATGGTGGCGCATGAAGTGCAGCCGCACATCATCTACAGCGAGCTGCTGAAGGCGCTGGATCACCCGATGGTACGCCCGGTGATCGACCGCGTTTCGCAGCGTCGCCTGGATTACCTGGTGGCCTCGTTCCGCCAGGCGGGCCTGAGTTCGACCGATGCACGCCACCGTGCGCGGTTGGCGTATGCGGCGTACGTGGGCTTCCTGCAGTTGTCGCTGCAGCTGCAGCAGCCGAAGCAGGCGCGCGAGGATTTCGAAGCGTATGTCGAGCATCTCATCGAGACCCTGATCCCGAACGGGTAGACGTCTTCGACTGCAGGCAGGCGACGGGGAAGGCCGCGGCAATGCCGCGGTTTTTTCGTTGCACGGCGCAGGTGCCACAAAAAAACCGCGGCCCCGAAGGGCCGCGGTCATCGTGCCACTACTACATGGTTGCGATCAGAACTTCTGGTTGTAACGCATGTAGAAGAAGCGGCCCGGGATTTCGTACTGCGGGTCGAACGAGTTGGCGAAGGTGGTGTACGACTTCGGCGGATCGCGGTCGAAGGCGTTGTTCACACCCACGGTGATCTGGCCGTTCCACGGGGTCTTCCAGTAGGCGCTCAGATCGGTGTACGTGACGCTCGGGATGTGGCGCTGCGGATCCGGCTCGCCGCCGCGACCGATGTGGTCCGGATCCGAGCACAGGCGGCCGAAGTTGCCGTTGGCGCCGCCGGTGTAGTTGGAGCCGGTGCAGTCCTCGACCTGGCTGGAGTAGTAGCGTGCCGAGGCATTGACGCCGAAATCACCCAGCTGCCAGTTGACCAGCAGGTTGGAGCGCAGACGCCAGTAGTTGTCGCGATCCAGGTAATTGCCGACGCGGTTGTAGCCCTCGGTCACCGGGTCTTCGATCGTGTAGCTCGAAGTGTAGGTGGTATCCAGGATGAAGTTGAAGCTGCCGAAACGGGTATCCGGCAGGCGGTAGCCCAGGGTGACGTCCCAGCCTTCCACTTCCATCGTGCCGACGTTGTTCGACACGGCCAGCATGTTGGAGATCTGGCCGGTGTTGTCGCGGGTGATCGCGTTGCACAGCGAGGTCACGCCCTTCTCATAGCAGGCGTCCAGCATCTGCTGGGCGGTCTGGGCGTAGATCGCGTCCTCGATCTTGATGTTCCACCAGTCCACCGACACGTCGAGGCCAGGTGCGAAGCTCGGGCTGTAGACGAAGCCGAGGGTCTTGGAGGTGGAGGTCTCCGGGCCCAGCTGGGTGTTGCCGCCAACGGTCGTGCGGATCTGCGAATTCGCCTGCGGGTAGCGCGGCACGCCGGCGCAGCTGGCCGGGCTGGCGGGGTTGGGAACGCCTTCCACGGAGCCGGCGCACGGATCGGCGACGTCTTCGAAGGTATCGCTGACACCGGAATACAGCTCGCTGATCGACGGAGCGCGGAAGCCCTGCGACCAGTTACCGCGGACCATCAGGTCGTTGATCGGCTTCCAGCGGAAACCGAACTTGCTGTTGGTGGTGTTGCCGAAGTTGCTGTAATCCGAGAAGCGGGTCGCAACCGAGAAGTCCAGCAGCTGGGCACCGGTGACACCGGACAGCAGCGGGATGGCCAGTTCGAGATAGGCCTCGTCGAGGCTGTAGCCGCCCTTGGTGGCGGTACGGGCGTTGCCGGTGGTATCACCGGAGTTGATCAGGGCGTCCGGATCATCGAAGCCCGATTCGTTGCGGTGCTCGACACCGAGCGAGAAGGCGAATGCGCCACCCGGCAGGTCGAACAGCTCGCCGCCGATGCTGCCGTAATAGGTCTTCTGCTCGTAGCCGTAGACGTCGTGCGCGGTGAAGCCGGCATAGTCGATCATCTCCTTGGTCAGCGAGCCGGGGCCGCTGAGCATGTTCATCGGCACGCAGCGATCGATCACGTTACCAGCGGTACCGCAGCGAGCGATGCCGTCGCCGTCGATGAACGACGGGCCGAGGGCATTGCGCAGCGCCGAGATGTTGAAGAAGCCGCTGGTGATGTCAGTCTGGTCGTTCTTGCCGTAGAACATACCGGCTTCCCAGTTCCAGAACCGGCCGTTGACTTCGAAGTCACCCTCGAATGCGCCGTTGAACCCGTAGGTCTTGACGTTCTGCTTGTAGATGCGGCCACCAGTCTCCATCGCACGATACTGGATGTAGTTGATGTCGCGGCCGGTGTTGTTGTAGATGTTGTCGGCGCTGATGACGATGTTGGCGCCGTTGGTGCCTGGAGCCGCGCGACCCAGCACGATCGGCATGGCAGCCAGGATCTGCTCGGACTTGCGCTCGTTGTAGGTCACCGTGGTCTTGAAGCGGACGTTGTCGGTGATCGACAGGCCAGCGTCAGCGAACACCGAGGTGCGTTCCTGCGGAGTGACCAGCAGGTTGCCCGGGGCGTGATTGAAGCTGTCGGCCGAGGTGTAGTTGCGCCAGGTGCTGCCACCGTCGCCGGTGACGAAATAACCTTCGGAACCGTTCGGGCGGGTCGAGCCGAAGACCGGATTGCCTTCGTCGTCAACGCCAGTCTGGCCGTAGTAGCCGAAACGGCCGCCCGGCGTGGTGGAGCTGTTGCCGGTATTCGGCAGCGCGCCGTAGGTCGGCACCGCCGAGATCTTGCGGTCGCCCGCCCAGACGGGCTCTTCCTTCACGTAGCCGACGCCCAGAGTGGCGTGCCAGCGTTCACCGCTCGAGCCGATGGTGAAGTCGTACGATTCGCGCGAGCCGTCGCCCTTGTCGTACTGGCCGAAGTAGGCATTGGCCTCGGCGCCGTCGAAATTCTGCCGCAGGATGATGTTGACCACACCAGCGATGGCGTCCGAACCGTAGATGGTCGACGCGCCGTCCTTCAGCACTTCGATGCGCTCGACGGCGGCGGTCGGGATGGTGTTCAGGTCGACTGCACCGCCCAGGCCGGTACCGCCAACCCAGCGGCGGCCGTTGACCAGCACCAGGGTACGGTTGGAACCCAGGTTGCGGAGGTTCACGCGGGTCTCGCCGTTGCCACCGTTGTTATAGGTGCTGTTGAGGCTGGAACCGTTGACGCTGATGTTCTGGATGATGTCGCCGATCGAGGTCTGGCCCTGCGCGGCGATCTGCTCGCGGCTCATGGTGAAGACCGGCTGCGAAGTCTCCAGATCGGCTCGCTTGATTCGCGAACCAGTGACTTCGATCTTGTCGAGGGTTTGGGTTTCCTGGGCGTGTGCAGCGCCGGTAGCAGCGGCGGTTGCGGCCAGGGCCAGCGCGATTGCATCGCGCAGCTTGTGGTTCCTGCGGTTCATTGGCTCTCTCTCTCCAAGGAAATCTTGGCTGGGTGATTGCCTGCGTGCGGAGCGAAAAGGCGCTCCAAATAACGCGAGGCTGAACCGATAGTAGCCGCCCTTTCCCAGAAATTAAAGCTCCGTTAATTCACGCTGTGCTTCCTGCGATTTCAGATTGAATCGCAAGAAAATCAACGAGTTGTGCACTCATCTGGCGCAAGCCAAGGCGCCGGCAGCGCAGCTCGCCCAGAGAAATGTTGTCGTTTTTTTTATGTCGCTACGTATCAGAGCGCAGCGAGCGGCCCGCTGGCGGGTCCCAAAACACGACGGGCGCCCGAGGCGCCCGTATGCTGCGATCCCTGTCGGTCGGGAGGGTGTGCCTGGATCTACAGATCCTGCTCGTACCGGACATACGGCACGGTGCCGTCGTCGTTGCTCTCGTTGCGCGGAGAGAACGGATTCTTGCCCCGGCTGATCACGTTCTCCGCACCCACGGTGAGCTGGCCGGACCACGGAGTGCGCCAGGTCAGGCCGATGCCCAGGCCTTCCCATTTGCCGGGCTTGCCCGGCACGTCGACCACGCGGCCGATGATGCTGCCGGAGAAATTGCCGTAACCGGCGCCGATGCTCAGGCTCTTGCTGTCCCAGCGGTCGGCGATGGCCGGTGCGGCATCCGCCAGCGGTACCAGGCGCGCCTTGGCGTAAGTGCCGGCGATGGACACGAATCCTTCGCGCCCGAGATTCTTCTGCGCGAACACGGTCAGGTCGTTCTGCTCGGCGCGCAGCGCTGGCGTCCTGTTCGGGCCCGCCAACCAGGCCGGCAGCGTCTCACGGCCACTGCCGGCGGTGATGCCCAGGCGGCTGTTGCCACGGTTCAGGGCCGCAGTGCCGGTAAAGCGGCGGCTGTTGAGATCGTCGTCGTCCCCCAGGCTGGCCAGCATGCAATGGCTGGCCAGGCCACTCATGCTGGTCCCACTGCTGCTGTTGCAGAGCAGGCCCAGCGAGTCGCCGGAAGACAGGCCAAAGGCGGCATCCAGCGAATTGCGGCCGAAATGCCAGCGCGCGCCTGCTGCCTGTTCTCCGGTGGGTTCCAGATAGAGCAGGGCCTCGACCTTGCCGCTGCCCTTGTTCCACACCGGCAGCACGGTCCGGGTGTCCTTGCTCTGCGCATGCGCGCCCGTGATCGCGCCAAGGGCGATCAGCAGGGCCAGCGGTAGACGCAGGAAGGTACGCATCGGACCAGTTCAGACAGGGACGGACAGCGGAAGTTCCCGCCGGAGCGGGGACTTGATCCTAGGGTGTTTATGAATTCTTAACAAGCCTTGATCCCCCCAGATTCAAGACCAGCTGACTATTGCAGCCGCTCAGGTGCCGGCACGGCCCCCTCGGCACTGTGAAACAGTATGCCGAACTCCGTCAAAGGAAAGTGATACTCCCGTCCGCAGAATTCGCAACGGACTTCCACCGCGCCGGTGCCCTCAGCCGCCGCCCGTGCCTCGTCCTCGCCCAGCGACTGCAGCATCGATGCAACCCGCTCGCGGGAGCAGGAACAGGCGAAGGACAGCGGTTTTTCGCCCATCAGCTGGGGTTTCTCTTCGTGGAACAGGCGGTGAAGCAGCTGCCCGGCTGGGGTCGCCAGCAGTTCTGCCTTGCCCAGAGTCTCGAACAGGGCACTGGTGCGGGCCCAGCCATCCTCGTCGCCTTCGTCGCCCGGCAGCTTCTGCAGCAGCAGGCCGGCGGCACCGTTGCGGTCGGCGGCCAGCAGCAGGCGGGTCGGCAACTGCTCGGACTGGCGGAAATAGTCCTCGAAGGCCTCGTCCAGCTCCGGAGCGGTCAGCGCGACCAGGCTCTGGTATCGCTGGGGTTCGCGCGGGTCCAGGCCGGGGTTTTCGATGGTGATGGCGAGGAGGGCGTCATCGCCCAGGCTGGACAGGTCGCGCGGCGCGTCGGTGTCTTCGCTGAGCTGGGCGATGCCGCGGAGCGTGCCCGCAGCGGTGCACTCGGCGAACAGGGTGCGAAGGGCGGTGCTGCTGCGCAGCTGGATCGACAGACGGCCATCTATCTTGGTGTGGCCGGTGAACAGTGCCGAGGCCACGCAGGCCTCGCCAAGCAGTTCGGCGGCGGTGTCCGGGTACCGGGCGTGGGACAGGATTTCCTGCCAGGTGGCCTGCAGGCGCACGTGGACGCCACGGACGCCGGCGTCGGGAAGCAGGAAGCGGATCAGGGAATCGGGGTTGGCGGTCATCGGCTCACATCGCGCGTAAACGAGGGCGGTTGCCGGATAATGCGCCGACAACCAGGCATGAAGAAGGATGCACCAGTAATGGGGTCAGGGGGAGAGCCGCACAAGGTGGAGGCGCCGGTGCCGCGCCGTCGTCGCTGGCGCTGGAAGCGGTTGCTGTGGCTGCCGGTGCTGCTGGTGGCCTTCAGCTGCCTGCAGGTGCTGGTGCTGCGCTTCCTCGACCCTCCGGTGTCCATGGTGATGCTGTGGCGCTATGGCGAAGCGCTGGGCGAGGGCGACTGGTCCTATCGCCTGCATTACCAATGGCGCGACCTGGACCAGATGGCGCCGAGCCTGCCGATCTCGCTGGTGGCCGCCGAAGACCAGCGCTTCCCCGACCACAACGGTTTTGACCTGCAGGCCATCGAAAAGGCCCGCGACCACAATGCCAGGGGCGGGCGCCTGCGGGGCGCCAGCACGATCAGCCAGCAGGTGGCCAAGAACCTGTTCCTGTGGCAGGGCCGCAGCTGGATCCGCAAGGGCCTGGAGGCCTGGTACACGGTGCTGATCGAGCTGCTGTGGCCGAAGGAGCGGATCCTGGAGATGTACGCCAACATCGCCGAGTTCGGCGACGGGGTGTACGGCGCGCAGGCGGCCGCCCGCACCTTCTGGGGCAAGGATGCATCGAGGTTGAGCCCGGCCGAGAGCGCGCGCCTGGCTGCGGTGCTGCCGGCACCGCGCCGCTACAACGCGGCAGCGCCGGGGCCGTACGTGCAGCGGCGTGCGGCGTGGATCCAGCGCCAGGCGCGGCAGCTGGGCGGCGCGGCCTACCTCTCGCAGGATTGAGGGGGCCTTGCCTGGCGCGGTGGGGCCGGCATGCCAGCAGGCAACGTACAATCGACGCATGACCCGCGAACGGCTCACCCTTGTCATCGCCGCCTACAACGAGGCCCTCGCACTGCCATTGCTGCATCCGCGGTTGTGCGCGGTACTCGATGGCATGCCCGACGTCGAGGGCCACATCCTGTATGTGGATGACGGCAGTCATGACGGCACCTGGGAGGTGATCGCCGGCCTGGCCCAGTCCGATGCGCGTGTGTCCGCCCTGAAGCTGTCCCGCAACTTCGGCAAGGAGGCGGCGCTGACTGCCGGCCTGGACCGGGTGCGCGAAGGTGCGGCGATGATTCTCGATGCCGACGGCCAGGATCCGCCGGAGCTGGTGCCACAGTTCGTCGCGCGTTGGCGCGAGGGATATGACAATGTCTACGGCACGCGCATGGCCCGCGATGGCGAAGCCTGGATCAAGCGCGCCACGGCCGCGATGTTCTATCGGGTGATGGGGCGGCTGTCGCGTACGCCGATCCCCGCCGACACCGGTGATTTCCGCCTGCTCTCGGCGCGTGCGCTGAGCGCGCTGCGTGGGATGCGTGAACGCCATCGCTTCATGAAGGGGCTTTTCAGCTGGGTGGGATTCAAGCGGATTGCCATGCCCTACCACCGCCACGCGCGCGTGGCCGGCACCAGCAAGTTCAGCCTGTGGCGATTGTGGAACTTCGCGCTGGAAGGCATTACCGGGTTCTCGACCGTGCCGCTGCGTGCGGCCACCTATCTCGGGCTGGTCACGGCGGCCGTGGCGTTTGTGTTCGGTGTCTGGGTGATCGCCAAGGCGGCGCTGTACGGTGACCGCGTGGCGGGCTGGCCGACGATGATGGCCGTGATCCTGTTCCTGGGCGGGGTGCAGCTGATCGCGCTGGGACTGATCGGCGAATACCTGGGGCGGCTGTACGAGGAGTCGAAGCAGCGCCCCTTGTATCTGGTTGACGCGTGGCTAGCATCCGGCGTGGCAGACTCGGCCCTGCAACCCACCCTGGGAGGGCAGGCAGATGACGACGGTACGGCAACTGTTGGACGGCAAGTCTCCTGAAGTACATGCGGTCGCGCCGGATGCGGCGGTGATCGATGCGATCCGGTTGATGGCGGAAAAGGGCATCGGTGCGGTGCTGGTGATGGACGGGCCACGGCTGGTCGGGATCCTGTCCGAGCGTGATTACGCGCGCAAGATCGTGCTGCGTGATCGTTCGTCGCGCGATACGTCGGTTGCCGAGATCATGACGGCGCAGGTGGTGACGGTGTCTCCGGGCGAGCAGGTGGAGCACTGCCTGCAGCTGGTGACTGATTACCGCATCCGCCACCTGCCGGTTGTGGAGGGCGCGCAGGTGCTGGGGGTGATCTCCATTGGCGACCTGGTGAAGTCGGTGATCGATGCGCAGCGGCGCGAACTGGACCAGCTGCAGCAGTACATCGTCGCGGGATGAGTGTGTGTGTCGCTGGCGGGCCTGCGGCCCGCCGGCCCGCTTTTTGAAGCCCAAAGCCAAAGCCAAAGCAGCGCCTATCTGATGCGCCGGGGGGCGGAGGGCATGGCCGTGCAGGACACGCCGTAAACCCCGCTCCGCGGTCCGGCCTGCGTCACCCCCCCTCGGACCACGATCAATCCAAGCGCCACGAACGAACGCTCCTACTTCGCATACTGCCCTCCGCAGTCGGCGTCCTTGCCCGGCCCCGGCTCGATGGTGGCCAGCAGCGCCGCCGGCGGGGCGATGCTGCCCAGTGCCAGGGCTACGGCGCCGCGGATGCCCAGCGCCTTGAAGTCCGGGCGGAACGACGGGTCCTTGAAGGTGCCGGCGATGTGCAACGGGGAGCGCAGCACGAGGATGCTCCTGTCCTTCGGGCGTGGCTTCAGCAGCAGGTCCAGGGTCTCGTCGCGCAGGCTGACCGTGCCTTCGCCGATCAGGATCGTATCGGTGGTATCCACCGCCAGCGCCTGGCTGGTCATCAGGCCGTCGCGCACGCCGAAATCGGCGAAGGCGCAGCGCAGGGGGATCTGCTTGTCGCCGGTCACCAGGAATTTCAGCGACTCGGTGATGTCCAGGCCGGCCAGCTCCATCACCAGGTTGCCGACATGGCCACGGCCCATCGCCAGGCCGACCTTGCCGCTGCTGCTGCCGAGCATCGCGGCGATCGAATTGCCGCGACCACTCAGGTCCACCTCGCCGCCGATGCCGCCCTTGGCCTGCTCGGCGAGCTTCGCATCCGGGAACAACTGGCCCAGCTGCACGCCGCGCACGCGCGCCTTCAGCGCGGTGCTGATCTGCGGCTGTCGCGCGTCCATGCGGATCGTACTGCGGATATCGCCACCGGCCACGCCGAAGTTCAGCGGATCCAGGCGCAGCAGTCCGTCGTCCAGCAGCAGGTGCGCGTCCATGTCATCCAGCGGCAACGAGGGTGCGTTGATGCGACGGGCTTTCCAGCGCACGTCGGCATCCATCGCCCTCAGCTTGCCGAGGCTGTAGGGCGTATCGGGCAGCACGCGCGCACGAGTGGCCAGCCGTGCGGACTCGGCTTTCTGCTCTGCATTGGCGGTTTCGCCGCCACCGGTTCTCGGCGGGGCGCCCACGAAGCCGGCCAGGTCATCGAAGTCCAGGCGCCTGGATTCCAGCGTGGCGGTCAACCGCGGCCGCGCGCCGCCCACTTCGAACTGCAGGTCGCCACCGAGGTCGCTGTCGCCGACCTTGCCGGTGAACCGCTCGTAGCGCCAGAGGTTGTGCTCACGCTTGAGGCGGCCGTGCAGCGCGTAGGGCGGGGAGGGCGGAATGGCGATGCCAAGCAATGGGTAGAGGTCGGCCAGGTCCTGGCCGCTGAGCGCGAACTGCAGGTCGAACACGCGCAGCTGGAATGGATTGGTCAATGTACCGCTGGCGACGGCGTGGGTGGCACCGGCCCGGCCGTCGAGGTGGATGCGGAACGGGTGGTCGCTGTCGGTCAACTCCAGTGGTGATTCAGTGCCGCCGCGCAGAGTGAACGGATTGCCCTGCCAGCGGCCTTCACCCTGCACCCGCAGCGGTGGCGCAGCGTCGGCCTGCTTCGGCTGGCCGCTGCGCACGTCCACACGGATATCGGTGCGCCCGAGCGCATCGAGGAACTGCAGGCGACCGTCATCGATGCGCAGCCGTTTGAGCTGTGGGCTTGTGCCACCGGCGCGATTACCGAGGAAATCCCAGTTGCCTGGTTCGCCCTTGCGCGGAGCGGTTTCCAGCAGCACATCCGGCCGGGTCAGGCGCACTTCCGGCAGCTGCATGCTGCCGCGCAGCAGGGACCACACCCGTACGTCGATCTCGACGCGGTCTGCCGTGGCCATATCGGGTTGCTTCGCCCAGCTGGCATTGGCGAAGGTGACCGCATCGGCGCGGATCGTACTGGTGCGGCCGAGGTCGACATCCAGGTGGCCGATGTGCAGCGCACGGCCGGTGCGTGCCTGCACTGCGCGCTCGACCGGGCCTTTGAACCAGTTCCAGTCCCACAACGCGATCAGCAGCAGGATCGCCGCCAGCAGGAAGATCAGGATCGTCAGCCAGCGCCGGCCTCGTGGGCCGGGGCGGCGCAGGTGCCAGCGGGGCGTGCGCTTTGCAGCAGGGGAGGCGGCAGCATTCACGCCGCCATGGTTGCCCCCTCATCGTGGAGGGGGCGCGAAGCGTCCATGTGCATGGTGTGCACGCGCCGCGTTCGTGCGGCTGCCTACAGGACCTGCATGGTGACCGCGACGAAGTGGCAGACGCTGCCACCGATCACGAACAGGTGCCAGATCGCATGCGAGTACGGGATCGATTCACGGTGGTAGAAATAGGTGCCCAGCGTGTACGACAGGCCGCCGGCGAACAGCCAGGCGAGGGTGCCGCCGTCGATCGAGGCCCACATCGGCTTGATCGCCACGACCACCAGCCAGCCCATGGCGATGTAGATCACCGTTGAAAGCACCTTGAAGCGGCCGGTGTAGAACAGCTTGAACACCACGCCGGCCAGCGCCAGCGCCCAGATCGCGGTGAACAGGCCCCAGCCCCACGGACCGCGCAGGCCGATCAGGGTGAACGGGGTGTAGGTGCCAGCGATCAGCACGTAGATCGCGCAGTGGTCGAACACCTTCAACCGGCCCTTGGCGACCGGATGCTGGATGGCGTGATACAGGGTCGAGGCGGTGTACAGCAGCAGCAGAGCGATACCAAATACGATCGCGCTGGCCAGTTGCCAGCCGTCGCCGTAGATCGCAGCCAGCGTGATCAACACTGCGCTTGCTGCCAGCGCGAATACCGCGCCCAAGCCATGGGTCAGGGCGTTGGCGATTTCTTCACGGATCGAAGCAATGGACGTGGTGGACATGGGCATGGGCATCGTTCGCGGGGAGGGGGACCCGCGTCCCCCTATCATCGCCGCGATGGCCGCCAGGTGCACGCCCGTCACCGCATGATTGGTGAATCGGGGGCCAACGCCGAATCCGCAGTCGATCCGCGCCATGCGTGGATGAATGCCCGATGATGCTGCTGGGGCCGGAGCCCATCCCATGCGGAAAGGGAGCCGGCCCCGTGGCATCAGCCCGCCGGAATGGTATGCGCTGCTTCGCGGGTGGCCGAGAAGCGGACGTCCGGCGAGCGCTCCTGCGCCAACTGCAGATTGACCCGGGTCGGCGCCAGGTAGACCAGGTGGCCGGCGGCATCCAGGGCCAGGTTCAGCGCATTCTTCTCGCGGAACTCTTCCAGCTTCTTCTCGTTGCTGCAGTGGACCCAACGCGCGGTGGTCACGCTGACCGGCTCGAAGGTGGCCTCCACGCCGTACTCGTCCTTCAGCCGGTAGGCCGCGACGTCGAACTGCAGCACGCCGACCGCGCCCAGGATCAGGTCGTTGCTGGTGAGCGGACGGAAGAACTGGGTTGCGCCTTCCTCGGACAGCTGGGCCAGGCCCTTCTGCAGCTGCTTGAGCTTGAGCGGATCGCGCAGCCGCGCGCGGCGGAACAGCTCCGGGGCGAAGTTCGGGATGCCGGTGAAAGTGACCGCTTCGCCTTCGGTGAAGGTGTCACCGATGGAGATGGTGCCGTGGTTGTGAATGCCGATCACATCGCCCGGCCATGCCTCGGCGGCGATCTCGCGGTCGCTGGCCATGAAGGTCAGCGCGTTGGCCAGCTTCATTTCCTTGCCGGTACGCACGTGGAATGTCTTCATGCCGGCGCTGAACCGGCCCGAGCAGACGCGCATGAACGCCACGCGGTCACGGTGCTGCGGGTCCATGTTGGCCTGGATCTTGAACACGAAGCCGGTCAGCTTGTTCTCTTCCGGGGCGATCTCGCGGCCGGTGGTGGAACGCGCCTGGGGGGCTGGTGCGTGCTCGACGAAGAAGTCCAGCAGGGGCTGCACGCCGAAGTTGTTCACGCCTGAGCCGAAGAACACCGGGGTCTGCTTGCCGTCGCGATAGGCCTGCAGGTCGAACGGGTGGCTGGCGCCCTGGACCAGTTCCAGTTCGTCGCGCAGGTCGGCCAGCATCTGTGCGCCGATCTTCTCGGCCAGGCCGGGCGCATCAATGGACGGGAAGATGGTCGAGTCCTGGCGGGTGAAATTGCGGCCAGGCTCGTACAGGTGCACTTCGCCGGTCAGCAGGTGGACCACACCCTTCAGGCGCTGGCCCATGCCGATCGGCCAGGTCACCGGCGCGCACTGGATGCCCAGCACGGTCTCCACTTCGTCCAGCAGCTCGATCGGGTCCTTGCCCTCGCGGTCGAGCTTGTTGATGAAGGTCATGATCGGGGTGTCCCGCAGGCGGCACACTTCCATCAGCTTGATGGTGCGCTCTTCCACGCCCTTGGCCACGTCGATCACCATCAGTGCCGAGTCCACCGCGGTGAGCACGCGGTAGGTGTCTTCGCCGAAGTCGGCGTGGCCGGGGGTGTCGAGCAGGTTGACGATCTTGCCCTCGTACGGGAACTGCATCACCGACGAGGTGACGGAGATGCCGCGCTCCTTTTCCAGCGCCATCCAGTCGGAGGTGGCGTGACGGGCAGCCTTGCGGCCCTTGACCGAACCGGCCATCTGGATCGCGCCTCCGAACAGCAGCAGCTTTTCGGTCAGCGTGGTCTTGCCGGCGTCAGGATGGGAAATGATGGCGAAGGTGCGGCGGCGCGACGCTTCGGTGGCGACTTCGGACATGGCAGTGGCGCCCGCCCGGGGCGCTTTTTGTAAGAGATAAGCGCGCGATTATACCGGCCGGCGCCGGTCAGCGCCCGGTACCGCCCTCGGGTTCGCCCTGGCGGGCGAACTGCAGCTGGCCCTGCGCGGTGAAGATGCGCACCGGCACCGAGCGCAGGCCCATGCCGCGGTTGACCTGCACCACGAAGTGCAGGTGCGGGCCGCTGCTGTAGCCGCTGTTGCCGGACAGGCCGATCGGCTGCCCGGCCTGCACCGCCTGGCCACGGCGCACGCGCATGCCGCCGGCCAGCAGGTGGCCATACAGGGCCATGCTGCCATCGCTGTGCAGCACACGGACGAAGTTGGCGCGGCTGCCATCGCGCTCGCGGTCCAGGCCGTTGCCGTGGAAGCCGTCCTGGATCTGCATCACCGTGCCCTCGCGCGCGGCCAGCACGAGAGTGGCCTGAGGCAACGCGAAGTCGACCGCGTCGCGGTTCTCGTCGTCATCGTGGCTGAACCGGCCCTGTGGCGCCTGGTCCACGCGCAGGCGGGGGACATCGAAGGGCAGGCGATAGGCCACGTCTTCGGCCTGTGCGGCAGGGTTGCCCGGCACCGATCGCAGGTGCAGGTCCAGGGTGCGGCCATTGACCGGGGGCGGGAGATGGCCGACCACCAGGCTGCTGTCGCCCTGGATCAGCGATTGCACCGGCAGTCCTTCAACCGGGTGGCCGGGCGCCGCGCGCAGTTCGATCTGCAACGGCCCGGCCAGGGCGTTGTCGATCCGGGCCTGCCAATGCTCGCCGATCGGCTGCAGGCGCAACTGGGCCATCGGCGCGGCGTTCCGTGCGGACCCGGAATCCGCAGCGGGAGCAGCCTGGGGTACCAGTCCCCATCCCTGGCGCCAGTCGCCGGCGCTGGCTGTCGTGCTGGCCAGCAGCGGCAGCAGCAGGCAGGTCAGGGGCAGGCGGGGCATCGGAGTTTCCAATGGCAGGTCGCCAGGAACTGTACCTGATGCTGAACAGGGTGGACGGTACCGCCTTCACGGATTGAAGGTGGAAATATCCATCTCTTTATCCGCATGAAGGGATTGACAGCGCTCCGATGGGCTGGCATCGTGGCTTCACCATCGAGACCGGCAGAGGGACAGGCCCTTTGAAGCCGGGGCAGCCCGCAGGCGCACACGCGTCGGCGTAGGTGCCAAATCCTGCGGGGACCGTCGCGTCCACCGGAAGATGGTTCGAACCATGCACCCTGCGTGCATCTCGAACGCGAGCCCCGCGAAGGCTCGATGGCCGATTCCCCAACCGGATCCCGCCATGAGCTTCGCCACCAGTACCGCCGTTCGCCCCGAACCCTTTGTCCCCGTCAGCGTCCCGGTCGCAGACCGCGTGCATGCCGAGCGCGGTGAGTTCGCCGCGGTGCTGCCGATGCGTCACGCCGGCCCCCGCCCGGTGCGCCTGCGCTACGAATGGGTAGGCCCCGCCAACGCGCCGGCGGTGGTGCTGGCCGGCGGCATTTCCGCCCATCGCCATGTGGCATCCAACGCGCAGTTCAGCGAGAAGGGCTGGGCCGAAGGCCTGGTCGGCAGCGGCCGTGCGCTGGATCCGCAACAGCTGCGTGTGCTCGCCTTCGATTTCATCGGTGCCGATGGTGCGCTGGACGTGCCGATCGATACCGCCGACCAGGCCGATGCATTGGCGCTGGTGCTGGACCATCTGGGCATCCGTGCGCTGAAGGCGTTCGTGGGCTATTCGTACGGCGCGCTGGTCGGCCAGCAGTTCGCGATCCGGCACCGTGCCCGCGTGCGGCAGCTGGTGCTGGCCAGTGGTGCACATCGCCCGCATCCTTACGCGGCTGCCTGGCGTGCGCTGCAGCGCCGCGCGGTCGCCCTAGGCCAGTTGCAGTGCGGCGAGGATCATGGCCTGGCCCTGGCCCGGCAGTTCGCCATGCTCAGCTACCGTACGCCGGAAGAATTCGGCGAGCGTTTCGATGCCGCGCCGGAGGTCATCAACGGCCGCGTGCGCGTGGCCGCCGAGGACTATCTCGACGCAGCCGGCGCGCAGTACGTCGCGCGCACGCCGGTGGCCGCCTACCTGCGCCTGTCCGAATCAATCGACCTGCACCGCGTCGACCCCACCGCGATCCTGCCGCCCACCGTGGTGGTAGCCGTGGAGGGGGACCGCCTGGTGCCGCTGGCCGACCTGGTCGGCCTGGTCGAAGGGCTGGGCCCGCGCGGCAGCCTGCGCGTCCTGCGCTCGCCCTATGGCCACGACGCCTTCCTCAAAGAGACCGATCGCATCGACGCGATCCTCGCCACTGCCTTCCGCACTTCTGGAGAGTCCGCATGAGCCTGCACGCCAACGAGCCATCCTGTAGTCGCACCACTGCCGCCGTCCGTGCCGGCATCGATCGGGACACCGCGCACGGCGCGGTCACGCCACCGATCGTGCTGTCGTCGAACTTCAGCTTTGAAGGTTTCGGCAACAAGCGCCAGTACGACTACACGCGCAGTGGCAATCCCACCCGCGACCTGCTGGGTGAAGCGCTGGCCGAACTGGAGGGCGGCGCCGGCGGCGTCATCACGGCGACCGGCATGGGCGCGATCAACCTGGTGCTGAACGCGCTGCTGCAACCGGGCGACACCCTGGTCGTGCCGCACGATGCGTACGGTGGCAGCTGGCGCCTGTTCAACGCACTGGCGAAGAAGGGGCATTTCGAGCTGGTCACCGCCGACCTGACCGATCCGCGTGCACTGGCCCAGGCCCTGGCCACCCAGCCGAAGCTGGTGCTGGTGGAAACGCCGTCCAACCCGCTGCTGCGCATCACCGACCTGCGCTTCGTCATCGATGCCGCGCACAAGGCCGGCGCACTCGTAGTGGTCGACAACACGTTCCTGTCGCCGGCCCTGCAGCAGCCGCTGTCGTTCGGTGCGGACCTGGTGCTGCATTCCACCACCAAGTACATCAACGGCCACAGCGACGTGGTCGGCGGCGCGGTGGTCGCGCGCGATCCGGCACTGCACGAGCAGCTGGTGTGGTGGGGCAACGCACTGGGCCTGACCGGCTCGCCGTTCGATGCCTTCCTGACCCTGCGCGGCCTGCGCACGCTGGATGCGCGCCTGCGCGTGCACCAGGAGAACACCGCCTCGATCGTTGCCCTGCTGGACCAGCATCCGGCGGTCGGCACGGTGTACTACCCAGGCCTGGCCGATCATCCGGGCCATGCCATCGCTGCCCGCCAGCAAAGCGGCTTCGGCGCGATGCTGTCATTCGAACTGGCGCATTGCCCCGGCGATGATCCGCATGCGGCGGTGCGCGCGTTCGTTGATGGCCTGCGCTGTTTCACCCTGGCCGAATCGCTGGGCGGCGTCGAGAGCCTGGTCGCGCATCCGGCCACCATGACCCATGCGGCGATGACCGCCGAAGCGCGTGTGGCGGCCGGCATCAGCGAGGGCCTGCTGCGGCTGTCGGTCGGCATCGAGGCCGAGCGTGACCTGCTGGCCGATCTGGGCGCGGCGCTGCAGCGTGCCGAAGCGGTGATTGATGCGGCCGCGCGCCGCAAACAGGTGGTGGACGCATGAGCGCGCTTGCCGCTGAAATTCCCGTGCCTGGTGCAGGGCGCCTGGCGCTGCTTGGCACCGGCACGGTGGGCTCGGCCTTCGTGCAGCGCTACCAGGCGTTGCAGGCACGCGGGCTGGAGCTGCCCAGCGTGCAGTGGCTGGCCAATTCGCGCACCGCACTGGCGATCGATCGCGACCTGGCGTTGCCGCTGGAGCTGGCGCGGCGTGCACCGCGCGACGGCCTCGGTTCGCCGCCCTGGGCCGGCGCCGAAGGACTGGAGCGTGGCGACGTGGTGGTTGATGCCACCGCCAGCGAAGACGTGGCCGCACGTCACGTGCAGTGGCTGGCGCGGGGCGTGCACGTGGTGACGGCCAACAAGCTGGGCCGTGGTGCGCAGCTGGCACGCGCGCAGGCCATTGCGGAGAGCTGTGCCGACAGTGGTGCGCGCTATGGCGACAGCGCCACCGTCGGTGCCGGGCTGCCGCTGCTGAGCAGCCTGCGCGCACTGGTGGCCGGTGGTGATCACATCCATGCGATCGAGGGCGTGCTGTCCGGTTCGCTGGCGTGGCTGTTCCATCGCTATGACGGCCGGTCGCCGTTCTCGGCGGCGGTGCGCGAGGCGTTGGCGGCCGGCTACACCGAACCGGATCCGCGCCTGGATCTGTCCGGCGAGGATGTGCGCCGCAAACTGCTGATCCTGGCCCGCAGCAGTGGGCTGGCGTTGGATGCTGCGCAGGTGCAGGTGGATTCGCTGGTACCTGATGCGCTGGCAGCGTTGCCGTTGCCGGGCGCACTGGCTGCGCTGGAACAACTGGATGCGCCGCTGCAGGCGCGTTGGCAGCAGGCGCACGCCAATGGTCGCGTGCTGCGCTTCGTCGGCCGCGTCGACGGCGAGGGCGCGCAGGTGGGACTGCGCGAGTTGCCGGCCGACCATCCCTTGGCGCAGGGGGCGGGTACCGACAACCGCGTGGCCATCCACAGTGATCGCTATCAGCGCCAGCCCTTGTTGATCCAGGGACCGGGCGCGGGCGCGGAAGTGACCGCCGCCGCGCTGCTGGATGATGTGCTGCGGATCGTCGGCTGATCGCATTGTTCCTGTAGAGCCGAACCCATGCTCGGCTCATCCCGCAGGAGGGGATCTGGCCAGAAGCAGCCGGGCATGGGCTCGGCTCTACAGGAGCACGCCTGCCGGTCAGCGCGACTTCAAGGACCTCAGCAACGCGCTGTTGAACTGCTCCGGGTCCTGCACCTGCGGCGAATGGCCCAGCTCGGCGAACTCGACCAGCACGGCCCCGGGAATCGCTGCCGCCGCTGCCTTGCCGAGTGCCGGATAGTTGCCCAGCGTCGCCTTCACCGCAGGCGGCGCCAGGTCGCGGCCGATCGCGGTGCGGTCCCTTTGGCCGATGAACAGCGTGGTCGGCACCTGCAGGTTCTTCAGTTCGTAAACCACTGGCTGGTTGAACACCATGTCCGACGCCAGTGCCTGGCTCCATGCGACCGCCTGCCTGCCGGGGCCTTCGTACATGCCCGACTGCATCCGTGCCCATGTCTCGTAGGCGGGCTTCCATTTGCCGTCGTAGTAGACGTCCAGCTGGTAGCGGCGGATGGTGTCGTAGCTGACCTTCATTTCGCCGGCGTACCATGTGTCCACGCTGCGCCAGGGTACGCCCAGCGCCTTCCAGTCTTCCAGCCCGATCGGGTTCACCAGCGACAGGCTGCGCAGGTCCTGCGGGAACATCAGCGCGTAGCGCACTGCCAGCATGCCGCCCATCGAGTGGCCCACCAGGTGGACCGGCACGTCACCCAGCTGCAGTTGCTGCAGCAGGGCGTGGGTGTTGGCGGCCAGCTGGGCGAACGTGTACTGGTAGCGCTCCGGCTTGCTGGACTTGCAGAAGCCGACCTGGTCCGGTGCGATCACCCGGTAGCCGGCCGCGACGAGCGGCTGGATCGATGCCTTCCAGGTCGCCGCACAGAAGTTCTTGCCGTGCAGCAGTACCACCACGCCGATGGGCGGGTCTTTTGGCGCGATGTCCAGGTAGGCCATCTCCAGGGGTTGGCGCTGCGATTCCAGCGCGAAGGTCTTCACCGGATGGCCGTAATCGAAACCCTCCAGCCGTGGCCCGTAGGCCGGGGCGGCCAGGGCCGACAGCGGAAGGCAGGCAAGCAGGGCGGCAGCGATCACGCGCATGGCGAACTCCAGGGCGAGGGAGCTCCGAGCCTAACCGGAACGCGGTGACGGTGCCTGGTGTAGAGCCGAGCATGGGCTCGGCTCTACAACTCAGCACTCGATGACGTTCACCGCCAGGCCGCCGCGGCTGGTTTCCTTGTACTTGTCCTGCATGTCGCGACCGGTGTCGCGCATGGTCTTGATGACCTTGTCCAGCGACACCTTGTGCTTGCCGTCGCCACGCATCGCCATGCGCGAGGCATTGATCGCCTTCACCGCGCCCATCGCGTTGCGCTCGATGCAGGGGATCTGCACCAGGCCGCCGATCGGGTCGCAGGTCAGGCCCAGGTTGTGCTCCATGCCGATTTCCGCCGCGTTTTCGATCTGGCTCGGGTTGCCACCAAGCGCCGCGACCAGGCCGCCGGCCGCCATCGAGCAGGCCACGCCAACCTCGCCCTGGCAGCCCACTTCGGCACCGGAGATCGAGGCATTTTCCTTGTAGAGGATGCCGATTGCCGCCGAGGTCAGCAGGAAGTCGAACACGCGCTGCTCGTTCGCGCCGGGGCAGAAGCGATCGAAGTAATGCAGCACTGCGGGCAGCACGCCGGCCGCACCGTTGGTTGGCGCGGTCACCACGCGGCCACCGGCAGCGTTCTCCTCATTCACGGCCAGCGCGTACAGGTTGACCCAGTCCAGCGTGGTCAGCGGGTCGCGCATTGCCGCTTCGGGCTTCGACGACAGTTCGCGGTACAGTGCCGGTGCACGACGACCGACCTTCAGTCCACCCGGAAGCACGCCCTCCTCGCGGATGCCGCGTGCCACGCACGACTGCATCGCGCTCCAGATTTCGCGCAGCTTCCCGCGGATCTCGTCTTCGCTGCGCCAGCACTTCTCGTTCTCGAACATCAGCTGGGCGATGCTCAATCCGCTGCGCGCGGTCTGTGCCAGCAGCTCGTCGCCGCTCTTGAACGGGTAGGGCAGCGGCGTTTCGTCGGGCACGATGCGGTCATCGGCTGCATCGTCCTGGTTGACCACGAAGCCGCCACCGACGGAGTAGTAATCGCGGGTGGCGATCACTTCGTCGTCGGCGTTGTACGCGGTGAAGCGCATGCCGTTGGTGTGGTAGGGCAGCTTCTGGCGCTTGTTCATGCCGAGGTCGCGCTTCTCGTCGAACGCGATCTTGTGCTGGCCCATCAGCTGGAGGCGCTTGCTGCTGCGGATGCGCTCCAGGGTGGCCGGGATGATGTCCGGGTCGATCAGGTTCGGCCGCTGGCCCTCCAGGCCCAGCAGGATCGCCTTGTCCGTACCATGGCCGCGGCCGGTCAGCGCCAGCGAACCATAGACATCGGCGCGGATGCGGGCGACCTCGTGCAGCCGGCCCGGGTCCAGCAACCAGCGGTGGATGAATCGCTCGGCGGCCTTCATCGGCCCGACGGTGTGCGAGGAACTCGGGCCAATGCCGATCTTGAAAACGTCGAACGTGCTGACAGCCATGGATGCCAAACTGCGGGTACCGGACAAGCCGCTATTCTAGCGGCTTGCCGGGCCACTCGATGGCTGCGGCGCAGCATTCGGGCCAAGGGAGCAAAAACGGTGTTGACCCTGTTCCAGCGTGACGACTGCCACCTGTGCGACATGGCACTGGCCGAGCTGGCCAAGGCGCGCGCGCCGGAATTCGACTCGGTGTTCCTGGACGACCAGCCTGCGCTGGAAGCCCGCTATGGCGCGCGGGTGCCGGTGCTGCGTGACGAGCGCGGCGACCGCGAGCTGGACTGGCCGTTCGACGCGGCGACGGTGCAGGCCTGGCTGGCTGAAAGCCCACTGTAGAGCCGGGCCACGCCCGGCCGAAGCGCGCATCGCAACCTGGACAGCAGCCGAGCATGGCTCGGCTCTACAGGATGCGGCCGGGGCAGTACCCCCGGCCCGTTGTTGCTCACTTGGCGTTGAACTTCACGATCGTGCTGATCGCGGTTTCGTCCGGAATCGTCTTGGTGTCGGCCCAGTCGCCGCCGCCGACGCCGAAGTCCAGGCGCTTGACCGTGGCCTTTCCTGTCAGGACCGGCTGCGCGCCCGGCTTCCAGGTGAAGGTCAGGGTGACCGGCTTGCTGACCCCGCGCAGCTCCAGCGTACCGTCCGCGGCGAACTGATCATTGCCGAGCGCACGGAAACCCTTGGCGGTATAGCGCGCGGTAGCGAACTTGCTGACATTGAAGAAGTCTGCCCCCTGCAGGGTCGAGTCACGGTCGCTGTTGCCGCTCTTGGCGCCGGCCAGCGGGATCACCACGTCCAGCGAGCCGGCGGAGGGGTTGGCCGGGTCGAAGCTGAGCTTGGTCGCAAAGCCCGGAAAGCTGCCGGTAAACACTTCGCCGTCGTACTTGGTGGCAAACACCAGGATGGAACCAGCGCCGGGGGCCTGCGCGTAGTCGGCGGCGAGCGCCGGGGCGGTTGCCAGCATGCCGGCCAGGGCGGTGGCCACGGCGGCCGGAGTGGTCAGTTTCAGCTTCATCGGTCAGTCCTTCTGAGGGGAGGCGAGCCAGCCGCGCGGCAACATGCGGGACAACGTTGCGTCGCGCTGGAACAGGTGGTGGTAGAAGGCGGCACCGGCATGGGCCAGGACCACCGCGATCAACAGCCAGAAGCCGTACTCATGGAGGGCATGGGACACCGCCACGACCTGCGGGTCCGGGGCGCTCAGCTTGGGCACGTCGACCAGGCCGAACCAGCGGAACGGGCGCAGGCCGCTGGCCGAATCGTACAGCCAGCCCGACAGCGGAATGGCGAACATCAGCACATACAGCAGCACGTGGGTGGCACTGGCGATGCGTTCCTGCCAGCCAGGCACGCCGGGCACCGGTTTCGGGGCTCCGGCGTACAGGCGCCAGCCGAGACGGAACAGCACCAGCGCCAGCACGGTGATGCCGATCGACTTGTGCGCGGTGTAGACCCAGAAGTACTTGGGCGTCCTGGGCAGTTCATCCATGGTCAGGCCGACCACGCCAAGGGCGAGGATCAGCACTGCGATCAACCAATGCAGGGTCTGGCTGACACTTCCCCAGGCGGCGGGGGTGTTCTTGGCGGTCATGCGGGGTCCTCTAGCGGGCCGTCTTGGGGTTGGAGCGGGAAGCGGGGGCGGGGGGTCCCGGCGCATCGCTGCGCTCAAGGGTGGCTTCAGCCTCGATCCGCAGCTGTACCGCGTCACCGATGACGCCGGGCCAGGCGGTGATGCCGAACGCGCGCCGGCTCAGTGTGGTGCTGGCGGAAAAGCCGGCGGTGCGCCGGAAAGGAGGGAGCGGGTAGCGCTTGATGGCGTTGAGCGTCACGTCCAGCGTGATTTCCTGGCTGACCCCGCGCAGGGTGAGGGTGCCGATGACGCGGGCATGCCGGTCATCGATCGGTTCGACCCGGGTGGAGACGAATCGCGCGCTGGGGAAACGCTCGCCGTCGAGCAGGCTGCGGGCCAGCGTGGCCTGGTTCCATTGGGGATCGCCAAGGTCCAATCGCGACACGGGCACCTCGACGTCGAGACTGGCTTCGCGCCAGTTGTCGGGATCGAACTGCAGGCGGCCTTCACTCCCGGACACCGTGCCCATGGCCTGCGAGTAGCCCGCGTGGTCGATGGTGAACAGCACCCGCGTATGCACCGGATCGAGACGATATGCCTCTGCAGCCGCCCAGGAGGGATCGGTGGCGAGCAGCATCGGCAGCAGGGCCAGGGCCAGGCGGGGACGCATCGATGGCGGGCTCCGGAACGGGGACACTGCGATCATACGCACAGGTCCCCGACAACGCTGCGTGCATGGCTGCAACAGTTCGTGGTGGGATGTGCAGGGAAACAGGCTGTTGCAGCCGGGGCTCCCCCCTGTGTGACAATCAGGGCAGGACAGGGGGTTCAGGATGACGATTGGCTGGCGCCTGGGGTGCCGATGCATCTGGGCGGGACTGCTGCTGCTGGCCGCTGCTGCGGCGGCTGCCAGCGTGGACATGGCCGAAACACCGCGCTTGCGCCGGTTTGGTGCCGCCGAAGGCATGCCGTCGCGGACGGTGCTGGCCCTGGCGGAGGACCGCCAGGGGCATGTCTGGGCGGCCACCGATGGCGGCCTGGTGCGCTACGACGGCGCAGGCCTGCGGGTCTGGGAGCACGATCCGCAACAGCCGGGTTCGCTGCCGGGCAACGAGATCGAGACCCTGCTCGTCGATCCGCTGGACCGCGTATGGGTCGGAATCAACGGCAAGGGCCTGGCACGGCTCGATGCGGACCGCGCGCGCTTCAGGACGTTCGATGCGTTCAACGGCGTGCACATGGGCGAGGTGTGGACGCTGGCCTACACCGACGACGCATTGTGGATCGGCACCAGCGCCCGCGGCGTCTGCCGCCTGGATGAGGACGGCAGCCTGCGCTTCTTCAGGCATGACCCGGCCCGGCCCGGCGGGTTGCCCAGCAACACCATCTTCAGCAGCCTGGTCGACACGAAGGGACGCCTGTGGATCGGCACCGAAGCCGGGGTGGCGCGGTGGAACGGCCAAGGATTCGAGCCCGTGGCACCCCGCGAACTGGGCCAGCTGAGCGTGCTGCGGCTGAGCCGCGATCCGGATGGGTCGATCTGGGTCGGTAGCCAGAATGACGGCCTGTACCGTGTCGACCCGGAGGATCGGGTCAGTCGCCCGCGATGGGCCGACAGTGCTCGGCTGCGCTCAGCGCTGGTGCTGGCTGATCGTCAGGGAGGTTACTGGGTGGGGATGTCCGAAGGCCTGCTGCGCGGTGACGCCAGCGCGCTGCGCCGGCTCGACGGTGATCGCGGCAGTGGTTTTCTGACGGCACACAGCGGTGTGCTTGATCTGCTGCAGGACCATGAAGGAGGGCTGTGGGTGGCCCTGCTGACCCAGGGGCTGGCCTACCTGCCGCCCGACTGGCGCCGCTTCTCGATCTGGAACCAGCTGGACGGCAAGCCGCTGGACAGCCAGTACCTGCTGAGTGCGGCCAGCGATGGCCGGAACTACTACGTGGGTTCGGCGCACGGCGTGTACCAGCTGGATGCGCAGGGCACGCTGCGGCTGCTGGCCAGTGAGCGCGAGATCGGCAATGGTGCGGTGTGGTCGGTGTTGCCGCGGCCGGGCGGGCGCCTGTGGCTGGGGCGCGCCGGTCGCCTGAGCGTGTACGACCCCGCCACCCGTGCGCTGAACGACTGGCACCTCGACGGTGGCGCCGACCTGCGCCAGCGCATCGACCTGATGCGGCAGGCGCCCGACGGCACGGTGTGGCTTTCGGTGATGAACCTTGGACTGCAGCAACGAAATGCGGACGGCCGCCTGCTGCGCAGCTACCCGCTGGATGATTTCCACGAAGCCACCGATGCGCCTGTCGAGCAGATCCGTTTCGATGCCCTGGGCAAGCCCTGGATTGTCGGGAACATGGGGGTCTGGCGCGAACAGGCCGGGCGCTTCGAGGCCATACCGGGCGTTTCGCGCGGGCCCATCTTCGACCTGGCCTGGATTGATCCGCAACAGCTCTGGCTGGCCCGGCAAGGGGCGTTCGAGCGCTACCAGTGGAACGGCACCAGCCTGCACCTGGTCCAGCGCATCGATGGAAGCGCCGGCGTGCCTCCGGTCAGCATGGGCGGGCTGGCGCTGGCTGACGATGGCCGCCTGTGGGCAACCACGCCGCGCGGGCTGCTGCGCTGGGATCCCGGCGCACGCCGCCTGCAGCAGTTCAACGAACGCAACGGCCTGCCCGACGCCGAATTCACCGGCCGGCCGCCAGCGGTGAATGCCGACGGTCGCGTGCTGGCGGTCGCGCAGTCCGGGCTGGTCGCGTTCGACGTGAACGCCGCCGATGTCGTGCTGCCGCCCTCGTCGCTGGTGATCACCGATGTACGCGTACGCCGCGAGGATGCCCGCGGCTGGCAACCCCTGCCGATCACCGGGACGCTGTTGCTGGGGCCCGATGATCGCGACCTGCAGATCAATGCGCGGTTGCTGTCCTATGCAAACCCGCAGGGCAACCGTTACCGCTTCCGGGTGCAGGGTTATGACCAGGACTGGGTGGAGCAGGGCAGTGACGGGCAACGCACGTTGTCGCGGCTGCCGACGGGCCGTTATGTCATCGAAGTGCAGGCGGCGACGGCCAATGGCACATGGACCCCTGCGCAGACGCTGCACGCGAAAGTGCTGCCGCCGTGGTGGCGCAGCGGCATGGCGATCTTTGGTTACCTGCTGATCGGTTCCCTGCTGCTGCTCACCCTGGCATGGTCGATCCGGGCGCGCCTGCGCCGCCGCCAGCAATGGCAGTTGACCGTGCACAAGCAACGGCTGGCCGAGCAGGCTTCGCAGGCCAAGAGTCGCTTCCTGGCCACGCTGGGCCACGAGGTGCGCACGCCGATGACCGGGGTGCTTGGCATGAGCGAGTTGCTGCTGGCGACGCCACTGGATCCGGTGCAGCGCAGCTATGCCGGCTCGATCCAGCAGGCCGGCAGCCACCTGCTGCGGCTGGTGAATGATGCGCTCGACCTGGCCCGCATCGAAGCGGGCCGCCTGGAGCTGGATCTGCGCCCGTTCGACCTGGTTGGCCTGCTCGACCAGGTACAGTCGCTCATGCAGCCGATGGCGGCGCAGCGCCACCTGGACTTCCAGCGGGGTGATGATCCGCCGGGGCCGGTCAGCGTAAGCGGCGATGAGATGCGTGTGCGCCAGATCCTGCTCAACCTCCTCGGCAATGCGATCAAGTTCACCGAGCGTGGCCATGTCGGCCTGGCCGTGCAGCTGGATGAGAAGGGGGCGGGACTTTGCTTCGAGGTGCATGACAGTGGCCCGGGCATCAGCGCCGAACAGCAGGCACGCCTGTTCCACCGCTTCGAACAGGCCGACGGCCCGCGCACGGCATCACGTTACGGCGGCAGCGGGCTGGGCCTGGCGATCTGCCAGGAGCTGGCCGTGGCCATGAATGGCCGGATCGAGGTGGACAGCCAGCTGGGCAAGGGCGCGCGCTTCCGGGTGTGGTTGCCCCTGCCATGGACGCGGCAGGCCACGAGCGCGCCAGGCGAGGCGACCCTGTTGCCGGTGCTGCCGCCCCTGCGCATCCTGCTGGTCGAAGACGATGCGACGGTGGCCGAGGTCATTGGCGGGCTGCTGCGCAGCCGGGGCCATGAGGTCGTGCATGTCCTGCACGGCCTGGGTGCGCTCTCGGAGATCGCTACCCACGGCTTCGACGCAGGCCTGCTCGACCTCGACCTGCCGGCAATGGATGGCACCTCCATCGCCCGCCAGCTGCGCACGATGGGGTACGAGCTTCCGCTGGTCGCGGTCACCGCGCGCTCCGATGCCTATGCCGAGACGCAGGTGCTGGCCGCCGGATTCGACGGTTTCCTGCGCAAGCCGGTGACCGGCGACATGCTGGTGGCAGCGATTGCACAGGCCCACGCGAAACGCCAGTCGCGCCATTGAATGCGTCGGTGCGCGGCGTGAACGGGCTGACTTTCGGTTTACCATGCCGACGCTCGCAGCGCGGGCACCATCAGGCAGCGTGAGGAGGCAATCGGTGACGTATCTGAGGGCGGCGATGGTGCTGCTGGTCCTCCTGTGCTGCCTGCCACCTGCTGCAGCGCAGCCGGTGCCTCCCAGCCCCCGGCAGGTGACGGTGTTCGACGGATTGCCGTCCAACACGGTCAACCGCATGGCCGAGGACCGCTACGGCTACCTGTGGATCGCCACCAACGACGGCCTGGCCCGCTATGACGGGCGCAATTACCGGATCTGGCGCTCGGAGGACGGGTTGCGCGACAACCGCATCTGGACGGTGCTGGTCGATGCCCGCAACCAGCTGTGGATCGGCACCGAGAACGCCGGGCTGGTGCGGATGTCGGCCGACCGCCGCCAGCTGCACTTCTACGACCGCAGCAGCCAACCGCTGATGGGCTCCAACACCGTGTGGAGCCTGGCGGCCACGCCGGACGGCTCGGTCTGGTTCGGTACGCACGAAGGTGGCCTGTACCGGCTGGACAGCCAGGATCGATTGCAGCGCTTCCTGCCGGAGGCCAACAATCCGCGCAGCCTGCCGGCGGCATCGGTGCCCTACCTGGCGACGCTGGCCGATGGCAGCCTGTGGATCGGCACCAAGCACGGTGTCGCGCGCTGGACCGGGACCGATTTCGAGCGCATCGGTGAGGGCCTCATCCCCAGCGAGCTGATCAATGGCCTGACTGCCGAGCCTGACGGCAGCCTGTGGATCAGCACCATGGCCGGTGCCACGGTGCGTCGCCCCGACGGCCGATTCGAAGCCCCGCCGTGGGCGCTGCCGGAGGGCGAGCAGATCCTGGGCATGATGCTGCGTGACGAGCAGGGCGGTTATTGGCTGGACACCCGGACCGGCCTGGGCCGGGCGGTCAATGGCCAGTACCAGGCCGTGCCGCTGTACAGCGCGGTGGCGCGTGGCCCGGTACGGCCGAACTGGACCGGCGCCTACGAGGATCGTGAAGGAGGGATCTGGCTGGCCAGCACCAATGCCGGCCTCTGGCACCTGTTGCCACGCTGGTGGCAGTTCTCGGTGCTGTCGCGACTGGAGGATGACCCCGGTTCGCTGCGTAATGCCTTCGTGCTGGGCACCAGCCCGTCGAGCAGTGGCGGCGTCTGGACCGTCGGCAGCCACGGCGCGTTGGACCGCTTCGACCCGAAGACCGGCCGCATCGAACAGCATCGCACCTGGGTCAATGGCATGCACTGGCTGACGTCGGTGCGCGAGGATCGGCGCGGCCAGGTCTGGATCGGTTCGAATGATGCACTGCTGCGCTACGACCCGAAGCGGCGCGACCTGCGCCGCTGGGGCCGTGATGCCGGCGCCGACGCGACCATGGAGGGCGTCATCGAATCGATGATGACCTGCGATGGCGACAGCCTCTGGCTGATGTTGCCGTCCGGCCTGCAGCAGCGCGACCTGGACGGGCGCCTGCGTCGCCAACTGGACAATGGCCAGCGCGGATTGCAGCAGGGCCAGCTCAATCTTGATGTCGAATGCGGGCCGCAGGACCACATCTGGCTGGCCAGCAGCCGTGGCCTGCTGCAGTGGCTGCCGGAAAGCGAACGCTTCCAGCCGGTGCCCGGCGCGCCTGCCACGGCCATCCATGCGATGCACGTCGGCAGCAACGGCGAGGTCTGGCTGTCCGAGGATGGCCGCCTGTCGAGATACCACTGGAGCCAGGGCCGTCTGGAGCGGCAGGCAGTGGTCGGTGCCGAGCAGGGCTATCCGGCGATCTCCGCGACCAGCCTGGTGGTCGATGCGCAGGGCGTGGCCTGGGCCACCAGCGCGCGCGGCCTGGTGCGGGTCGGGGCCGATGGCCAAAGCGTGCGCCTGTATGGCGTGCACGACGGCCTGCCGAGCCAGGAGTTCCGCGAGCACACCCTGGTGATGTCCAAGGATGGCTACCTGGTGGCGGGGACGCCGGCAGGCGTTGTGGTGTTCGACCCGGAGCAGGTGCGGCCATCCTTGCGGCGCGCGCCCCTGGTGATCGAGCGGGTCGAGGTGCGCCGCAACGAGCAGGTGCTGGACCTGACCCACGACACGCCATTGCAGATCGCCGATGGCGACCGCGACCTGCGCATCGTGGCGCGCCTGCTGTCGTTCGCCGATTCGGCGTCCAACACCTACCGCTACCGGCTGGCCGGCTATGACCCGGACTGGGTGGAAGTGGGGCCGGCAGGTGAGCGCCTGTTCTCGCGGCTGCCACCGGGCAGCTATCGGCTGGAAGTGCAGGCCCGTTCGGCCGACCACGTCTGGTCGCGGGTGCAGGGCCTGGAGTTCCGCGTGCAGCCGCCGTGGTGGCGCAGCCTGTCCGGCCTGCTGGTGCTGGCCTCGTTCGCGCTGCTGCTGACCAGTTGGTTCGCCTGGCTGTACCGCCGCCGCCTGCAGCGCCGGCATGCCTACCAGCTGGCACTGCACAAGCAGGAGCTGGCCGAACAGGCTTCGGCGGCCAAGACCCGCTTCCTGGCCAACCTCGGCCATGAGATCCGTACGCCGATGACGGGGGTGCTGGGCATGAGCGAACTGCTGCTGGCCTCGCCGCTGGACCCCCAGCAGCGCGGCTACACGCAGTCGATCCGGCATGCAGGCGAGCACCTGCTGCACCTGGTCAACGATGCGCTGGACCTGGCACGTATCGAGTCGGGACGGCTGGAGCTGCAGTCCAAGCCGTTCATGCTGGGCAGCCTGCTGCAGGACCTGTCCGCGTTGATGGGACCGCTGGCTGCCCAGAAGGGCCTGCGCTTCATCCTCGACAACCAGTTGCCGCCAGGGCTGCAGGCCACCGGCGACGCGATGCGGGTGCGCCAGATCCTGCTCAACCTGCTGTCGAACGCGGTCAAGTTCACCAGCCGCGGCACGGTCACCCTGCACGCCCGCAGCGATACCGGGCTTCGCTCGCTGCGCTTCGAAGTGCGTGACACTGGCCCGGGCATCAGCCAGGAGCAGCAGCTGCGCCTGTTCCGCCGCTTCGAGCAGGCCGACGGTGCGCGCACGGCGGCGCAGTATGGTGGCAGCGGCCTGGGCCTAGCGATCTGCCGTGAACTGGCGCAGGCGATGCACGGCCGTATCCAGGTGGAGAGCCAGCTCGGCCGTGGCACCTGCTTCGGCGTGATCCTGCCGCTGCCACTGAGAATCGATGACCATGCCGGAGCGGAGGTTGACGCGCGTCGTGACGATGCTGCCAACCTGCCGCCGCTGCGCGTATTGCTGGTCGAGGACGACACCACCGTGGCCGATGTGATGCGCGGCCTGTTGAGCGCACGCGGCCATGAGGTGGTGCATGCCGGCCATGCGCTGGCGGCGCTGCGCGAGGTCAGTGCCGCTGATTTCGACGTCGGCCTGCTGGACCTGGACCTGCCGGGCCTGAGCGGTTTCGAGCTGGCCCAGCACCTGCGCAACCAGGGCTACATGCTGCCGCTGCTGGCGGTGACGGCGCGGACCGATCCTGACCTGCAGCAGCAGGTGGAAGCGGCCGGTATCGGGGGGTTCCTGCGCAAGCCGGTGACCGGCGAGCTGCTGGTGGAAGCGATTGCCAGGGTGATGGGCAGGTAGGGTTTGTTGCAGGGCTTGCAGCCCTGCACTTGCAGAATCAACGTCAACGTCAACGTCAACGTCAAAAGCCTGCATTCCGTGGGATGGCGGGGTGGGTCCGGTTGCGGGGGACGCTGCAGGTCCCCCTCCGCGGCCCGGCCCAGCCGCTGGCGGCTGGGTGTTCGGGCGCTTGCGAAGCAGTGCTTCGCAAGCAAAGCGCCCTCACCCATGTAAGCTCGGTCGCCGCTTGCTCGTGTGCGCAGTCCTGCGCACACGGCAAGACCGGGGTTGCGCGTCCTGCCCAACCTGCCCGAGGCATGCCTCGGGCCCATGCGGCTCACGCCGCCGCAACCGGACCCACCCCGCCTTCGACAGTTTTCCGCGATTTGTCGGAGCACGGGGTCGGATCCCGTTGCTGCGCAACGGGCTCTGACCCCCAATCTGGAATTCGATATCTGACAGATGTGTCGACCAAGGTCGACACCTACCAAAAACCGCGTGTTCCAACAGTCGCGGTTACCCACAGCCGCGTGAACCTGTCAGAGGTGGGGCGGTGTGGGATTGCGGGACCGTTGGCGCCATGGATGGCGCCATCGAGCCCCCATGGACGGGTTTACGGCGTGTCCTGCAAGCCCACACCGCCCCGCCAACCCACGGAATGCTCACTGTTGGTGTTGCTGTTGCTTCGGCTTCGGCCTCTGCAGGTGCAGGGCGCAGCCCTGCCGAACCCCCTCACTCCGCGACGTGCTCGACCTGTCGCGGTTCGGGCCGGGTATCCGGCAGCTGCCAGAAGATCATCGTCGAGGTCAGGGTAATCGCACCCACGCACAGGAACGTGGCATGCAGTGCGGAGGTCGCGCTGTGGCTGTCGAGGTGGTTGCCGAATGCGGCGAGCAGGCTGCCCGCGGCCGCGGCACCAAAGCCGGCTGCGAGCATCATCACCATCGACAGCAGGCTGTTGCCGGAACTGGCGAATTCGCGGTCCAGATCGCGCAGGGTGACAGTGTTCATCACGGTGAACTGCAACGAGTTGACCGCGCCGAAGAATGCCAGCTGCAGCAGGCGCCAGGCCAGGTGCTGGCCGGGTGTCATCAGGATGAAGCTGGCCATTGCCAGGCCCACCAGCACGGTGTTGACCATCAGCACGCGGCGATAGCCATAGCGCTCGACCAGCTTGACCGCCAGCTTCTTCGACACCATGCCGGCCGCCGCCACGGGCACCATCATCAGGCCGGCGTTCATCGGGCCGAGGCCGAGGCCCACCTGCAGCAGCAGCGGGATCAGCATCGGCATGGCGCTGCTGCCGATGCGCGAGAACAGGTTGCCGAGGATGCCGATGCGGTAGCTGGGCACGCGGAACAGCGCGAGCGAGAACAACGGTGCGGTGGAGTTGGCGGCGTGCAGCCAGTAGCCCACCAGCGCCGCCAGGCCGGCCACGGTCATCAGCATCACCAGCGCGTGTGGCGTGCCGAGCCCGGAGATGCCGTCCAGCGCCAGCGACAGCACAACCATCGCGAAGGCCAGCATGAGGTAGCCGCGCAGGTCGAAACGGGTCCGGTGGCTGGCGTAGTGGTCGGGCATGATCTTCATCGCGGCGACGAATCCGATCACGCCGATCGGCAGGTTGATCAGGAACACCCAGTGCCACGAGGCAATCTCGACCAGCCAGCCGCCCAGGGTCGGGCCGATCAACGGGCCGACCAGGGCCGGGATGGCGATGAAGCTCATCGCGCGCAGGAAATCCTCGCGCGGCACGGAGCGCATCACTGCCAGGCGGCCAACCGGCAGCAGCATGGCGCCACCAATGCCCTGCAGCACGCGCGCACCGACCAGCTGGTGCAGGTGCTGTGCCAGTGCGCAGGCCAGCGAGCCGAGGGTGAACAGGATGATGGCCACCAGGAACGTGCGGCGGGTGCCGTAGCGGTCGGCAATCCAGCCGGAGGCCGGGATGAAGGTGGCCACCGCCAGCGCGTAGCTGAACACCACCGACTGCATCTGCAGCGGGCTCTCGCCCAGGCTGGCCGCCATCGCCGGCAACGCCGTATTGACGATGGTCGAGTCCAGCATCTGCATGAAGATCGCCAGGGACACCAGCCACAGCAAGGGGCGGTGGCGGTTGTACGTCGATGGCGATGGGGACATGGCGTGCGGCCGGTGCAGCATGGGGGACGCCATGATCGCGCAATGCGGGTCACGGCGCGATCAACATCGCGCCGCAACTGCATGGGTGAGGCTCAGCGTTGGCTGTGCGCGTGCACTGCGTCGACCAGGACCTGCACGTGCGCCGGATCCATGTCCGGCGACATGCCATGGCCGAGGTTGAATACATGGCCCTCGCGCGAGCCGCCGTTGCCAGCCGCATAGGTATCGAGCACGCGCGCTGCGGCCGCGGCGATCGCGTCCGGCGAGGCGTACAGCGTGGTCGGGTCGAGGTTGCCCTGCAGGGCGACACGGCCACCGGTGCGGCGCATCGCTTCGTCCAGGTCCAGCGTCCAGTCCAGGCCCAGCGCATCAGCGCCGGTCTGCGACAACGCTTCCAGGTGCAGGCCGGTGCCCTTGCCGAACAGGATCAGCGGGGTGCGCCCGCTGCCCTCGCCACGGTCCAGGCCTTCGGCGATGCGCTGCAGGTAGCGCAGCGAGAACTCGCGGTACATCGCCGGCGACAGCACGCCCCCCCAGGTGTCGAACACCTGCAGGGCCTGCGCACCGGCCGCCCGCTGCGCGCCAAGGTAGGCGATCACCGCTTCGGTGGTGACCTCCAGCAGGCGGTGCAGGGCCCGCGGGTGGTTCAGCGCCATCGCCTTGATGCGTGCGAAATCCTTGCTGCCGCCGCCTTCCACCATGTAGCAGGCCAGCGTCCACGGGCTGCCGGAGAAGCCGATCAGCGGTACCTGGCCGTCCAGCTCGCGGCGGATCAGGCGCACTGCGTCCATCACGTAGCCGAGGTCCTGTTCCATGTCCGGCACGGCGAGCCTGGCGATGGCGGCTTCATCGCGCACCGGGTGGCGGAACTTCGGGCCTTCGCCTTCGACGAAATACAGTTCCAGGCCCATCGCATCGGGAATGGTGAGGATGTCGGAGAACAGGATCGCGGCGTCCAGCGGGAAGCGGCGCAGCGGCTGCAGGGTGACTTCACAGGCGATCTCCGGATTCTTGGCCATGGCCAGGAAGCTGCCGGCCCTGGCCCGGGTCGCGCGATATTCCGGCAGATAGCGCCCAGCCTGGCGCATCAGCCAGACGGGGGTGCAGTCCACCGGTTCGCGTCGCAGGGCGCGCAGCAGGCGATCGTTGCGGAGAGGGCTGGTCACGATGGGCATTCCTTGGGCGAAAGTTGGCAGCGGCGTCAGTCGCCGCGCGAAAGGATCTGGAAGCCGCGATGCAGTTCGGCATCGCGGGCCTTCTCGAAAGCATGGCGGGCTTCATCGGCCTGCAGGAACAGCTCGCGGCGCAGCTGCGAGCGGCCACCGACGCGACCGCTCTCGCGCAGCAGCTCCCAGCCGCCGAACAGGTCCGGTTGCAGGCTCAGGCGCAGGAAGCGCGGTGCCTGCGCACCGGCATCGGGATGTTGCAGGTAGACGTGCATGGTGCCGATTGTAGCGCCCGGGGACGACACGGACCTGTAGAGCCGAGCATGGGCTCGGCTCTACAGCGGTGGTTTCCAGCCCGCGTCCAGCACCTTCAGCACCGCCGCTTCACCCACATCCGGCACGACCTCGGCGCGGCCGATACCCCGCCACAGCACCAGGCGCAGGCGGCCGGCCACGTTTTTCTTGTCCAGCCGCATCCGGCCGAGCAGGGCCTGCGGGTCCAGGCCGGCCGGGATCGTCACCGGCAGGCCCAGGCGTTCCAGCAGCGCCTGCAGGCGCACGCGGTCGGCATCGTCGGCCAGGCCCAGGTCGGTGGACAGCTTCGCCGCCAGCACCATGCCCACCGCCACCGCCTCGCCATGATTCAACGCATCGCGGCCGGGGGCCGAGTAGCCCTGTTCGGTCTCGATGGCATGGCCGAAGGTGTGGCCGAGGTTGAGCAGGGCACGCTCGCCCTTCTCGAACGGGTCACGCTCGACGATGGCGGCCTTGTGCCGGCAACTGCGCGCGATGGCCTCGGCCAGCACTGCATCCTCGCCTGCCAGCAGCGCATCGGCATGCTGCTGCAGCCATTCGAAGAACACCGCATCGCCCAGCGCGCCGTACTTCACCACCTCGGCCAGGCCGGCACGCACTTCGCGCGGCGGCAGGGTGGCCAGCACGCGGGTGTCGGCGATCACTGCACGCGGTGGATGGAAGGCGCCGACCAGGTTCTTGCCGGCCGGAATGTCGACCGCCGTCTTGCCGCCCACCGACGAATCAACCATCGCCAGCAGGGTGGTGGGCAGTTGCACGCAATCGACGCCGCGCATCCAGCAGGCGGCGGCAAAACCGGCGAGATCGCCGACCACGCCGCCACCGAGTGCGAACACGCAGGCGTCGCGGGTGGCGCCGAGTGCGGCCAACGCGTCGATCGCACGGCCGAATTCGGCCAGGGTCTTGGACGCTTCGCCGGCGGCCAGCACGTGCTCGCCGACGATCAGGTCCGGGCGCGTGGCCAGCAGGGCCTGCTTCACGGCAGCCAGATAGCGCGGGGCGACTTCGCTGTCGCTGAGCAGCAGTACATGGCGGCCGCGCACATGCGAGGCCAGCGCGGCGCCGTCGGCCTGCGCACCGGCGCCGATGGTGATGGAGTAGGGGCGGTCGCCGCCAACGGCGACCCGCAGCAGGGCGGGGGAGGTCATGCGTTCAGGTCCTGGCGCTGCCACTGCGTGGCCAGCTTGACCACCAGCTGGGCGGTCGCATCGGCAGCGGTGTACGGGTCGGTATCAAGGGTGAGGTCGGCCACCTCGCGGTACAGCGGGTCGCGCTGTGCGGCCAGATCGTGCAGCACCTGCTCGCGGTCCGGACGCTGCAGCAGCGGCCGGCCCTTGTCGCGGGCCAGGCGCTCCAGCTGCGCGGCCACGCTGACACGCAGGTAGACCACGAAGCCGCGTTGGGCGATCAGTGCACGGTTGTCCGGATCCAGCACCGCGCCGCCGCCGGTGGAGACCAGTTGGCCGCAGCCTTCCAGCACGCGGGCCAGGGCCTGGCGTTCATGGTGGCGGAAGCCGGTTTCGCCGGAGTGCTCGAAAATGGCCGGGATGCTGGCGCCGGCGGCCTCGACGATGGCCTGGTCGACATCGACGAAGTCCAGCGTGAAGCGCTCGGCCAGGCGGCGGCCGATGCAGGTTTTGCCGGCGCCCATCGGGCCGATCAGGATCAGGTTCGGAGCGGGATTCATGCCTTCTGATGCTAACACCTCCGTGCCCTGGCCTTTACGTTCTTCACGTCAGGGTAGGCATTCCTGCGGGATTTCCCGCGCCAGCCGGAGTACAGGCCATGACGGTCGCCAAGGTCATCGAAATCACTGCCTCCTCGCCGAAGAGCGTGGAGGATGCCGTGCGCAGCGGGCTGAAGAAGGTCTCCGAGACGGTCAAGGGCATCCAGGGCGCCTGGGTCAACGAGACCAAGGTGGTCACCAACGGCAGCGGCGAGATCACCGAATGGCGGGTCAACCTGCGGGTAACCTTCCTGGTGGAATAGGCGCCTTCAGCGCACCGCCTGCACTTGGCGCTGGCCGTCCAGCACCACCACGTGGTCGGCGAGGGCGGGCAGGGTGCGCAGCGCCTGCCGGCTGACCCGTTCGTAGTACTGCACAAAGCGCTCCAGCTGCGGCCGGCTCATGCCGTGCCGGCCCGGCTGCGCGGCCTGCAGGTTCTGTTCCTGCTGCCAGCGCCAGCGCGGCACCACCGAAAAATCCGGCGGTTGCAGGAACCACAGGCGGTCGCAGCGCTGCCACAGCGCCGGGTAGTCGCGGGCCAGCGCCACGTTGCACCAGCGGCGCCAGCGGCCATCCGTGTCGGCCTCGCGTTCCAGTGCGTTCAACGGGGTGCCCAGCGCAGCGTCATCCTGCGCGGGCGTGCCGAGGAACCATCCCTCGAACACCAGCAGGTCCAGCGGGTGGTCCAGTTGCGGCCATTGCGCCTCGGGCAGGCGCTCGTCGGCCAGCTTGTCGAAGCGCGGCAGCGCGAAAGGCTGGCGCGCCGTCAGGGCATCCAGCACGGCATGCGCCAGCGGCAGGTCGTGGGTGCCTGGCGGGCCACGGGTGATCAGCAGGGGGTGCACCTGGCGGGCCAACCGCTGGCGCTGTGCGCGGGTCAGGTAGACATCATCGATCGACAGCGCAGCCGCGTTCAGGCCGCGTGCCCGGGCGCGCGCCACCACCTGTGCGGCCAGCGTCGATTTGCCGCTCCCCTGCAGGCCGCTGATCGCCAATACTGGAACCGCTGCGCCGCTGCCCAGCGCATCGTCCAGCGCCTGTTCGGCCAATGTTTCGGGGAATCCTTTCACCTGGGGCATATACGCAGCAGCGGCCATGCAGCCACAATAGCCCAAACCGTGTGAGAACAACGCCATCATGAGCGACCTGTACGCCGAAGCCCTGTCCACGTTTGCCAGCCTGTTCGAAGAGGCCAGGCAGAGCCGCGAGGTCGAGCCGAACGCGATGACCGTGGCCACCGCCGATACCTACGGTCGTCCCTCGGCGCGCACCGTGCTGCTGAAGGCCTTCGACGAGCGCGGCTTCGTCTTCTACACCCACCTGGACAGCCACAAGGGGCGTGAGCTGCAGGCCAATCCGCAGGCCGCGCTGCTGTTCCTGTGGCGCAGCCTGCGCGAAGCCGGCATCCAGGTGCGCATCGAAGGCCGTGTCGAGCAGGTCGCCGATGCTGAGGCCGACGCCTATTTCGCCAGCCGTCCGCGCATGAGCCAGATCGGTGCCTGGGCCTCGCAGCAGTCGAAGACGCTGGCC
This sequence comes from Stenotrophomonas maltophilia, assembly GCF_001676385.1. GTDB lineage: Bacteria > Pseudomonadota > Gammaproteobacteria > Xanthomonadales > Xanthomonadaceae > Stenotrophomonas > Stenotrophomonas maltophilia_J. The sequence goes on from NZ_LYVJ01000010.1 coordinate 153,491, forward strand.
ACGCGCGAGGAGTTCGACGCGCGCGTGGCCGAGGTCGAAGCGCGTTTCGAAGGCAAGGACGTGCCGCGCCCGGACGGCTGGAGCGGCCTGCGCGTGGTGCCCGACCGCATCGAGTTCTGGTACGGCGCGCAGTTCCGCCTGCACGAGCGCTGGTGCTATGAAGCCGGTGCCGAAGGGCGCTGGAGCAAGCGCCTGCTGTACCCATAAGGCAGCGTGATGCAACGCCTGCCGCTGTACCGCGTGGTGGTGTTCGTGCCTTCGGCGGCATTGGACGCAGTGAAGCAGGGCATCCTCGCGGTGGATGCCCTGGCCGCGGGTGACTACGAACACGGCATGTGGTGGTCTGCGCCGGGATTCGAGCAGTACCGCCCCCGCGTGGGCGCCTCACCCGTGCAGGGTGAGGAAGGCCGCACCGAAGTGGTCGGCAGCGTGCGCCTGGAGTTCTGCCTGCCGCGCGATCCGATGCGGCTGCAGCGCATCTTCGAGCAGGGCATCGTGCCGCATCATCCGTGGCAGGTGCCGATGGTGCAGGTGGAGGACATCGAGCTGCTGCTTGCTGATGCACGCCTTCTGTAGAGTCGAGCCATGCTCGGCTGCTGTTGCTCTGGCGCGCAAGGCAGTCGAGCATGGCTCGACTCTACAAGAGCGGATTGTCGCGAACGGACCGGCTCGCTTCATCTGCGAGCAGGTCGTTGCCCGGCACACTCCGCCGAATGCCCTTGACTTCCGGAGTTGCCATGCCCTCCTGGCGTTGCCTGTTTGCCGTGCCTTCGCCGCGCGGCGGTGTCGAAGCATGCCTGCTGCTGCTCGCCCGCATCGTGGCCGGTGTGATGTTCAGTGTATCTGGCTGGAACAAGGTATTCACCGAAGCTGGCCGCGAGCGCATGGTGCACACCCTGGTGGACGCGGGGATTCCGGTCCCGGCATTCAGCGCACCGGTGCTTGGCACGATTGAATGGATTGCCGGTGGCCTGCTGGTGCTGGGCCTGCTCAGCCGGCCCTCGGCCCTGCTGCTGGCGGCAATCTGCGCCGTCGCAGCATTGACTGATGGCATCGCCCGCATTCCGGAAGGGCTGGGTGTACCGGACTGGCTCAGCTGGTTCTTCTACCTGAGCGAAGTGCCGCTGGGCGTGTTGCTGCTGTGGATTGCCGCGGTGGGGAGTGGACGGTTCGCTATCGAGGCGCGCTGACGACAGGCACCCCGTAGGGCCGAGCCCATGCTCGGCTGCTTATGCGGGAACATCAGCCGAGCATGGGCTCGGCGCTACAACCCCTCCGTGCGCAGCCACCGCCACAGCGTGGTGCGTGATACCCCCAGCGCGTGCGCCATGCCTTCGCGGTCATTGCGATGTTCCTGCAGCAGCGTTTCCAGTTGTGCACGCGGCGGGCGCCTGCCGTTGCCTTCCGCCGGCGCCGCCGCCGTGACTTCAACCGCCAGCTCCGGTGCCAGCTGCCGCAGGCGAACCGCATCGATGAGCCCCTCGCCCGGCTGCCAGTGGATGCGCAGGCGATCCACCAGGTTGCGTAGTTCACGTACGTTGCCCGGCCACTCCGCGCGGGCCATCATGGCCAGTGCGTCTTCCGCCAGCGGCGCGTCGATCCCTCGCAACTGGCGGAAGAAGTGCTGCGCCAGCAGCGGGATGTCGCTGCGCCTTGCACGCAGCGGCGGCAGGGCGATGCGCAGTGCCGCCAGCCGGTAGTAAAGATCGCGGCGGAAGCTGCCGGTCGCTGCGCGCAGCTCCAGCGATTGCAGGGTGGCGGCGACCACGCGCAGATCGACCGGAGTCGGTTCGGTGGCGCCCACGCGCAGCACTTCTCGTTCTTCCAGCACCCGCAGCAGGCGGGTCTGCAGCGGCAATGGCAGTTCACCGATCTCATCCAGGAACAGGGTGCCGCCGTCGGCCGCTTCGACCAGGCCCACGCGGCCGCCCCGACGCGCGCCAGTGAAGGCGCCATCGCTGTAGCCAAACAGTTCGGCTTCCAGCAGCGATTCGCTGATGGCGCCGCAGTTCAGCGCGACGAAGCGCCCGCGACGGCCGCTTGCGGCGTGCAGTTGCCGCGCCACCAGTTCCTTGCCGGTGCCGGTTTCGCCGCTGACCAGCACGGTGCTGTCGTGCGGCGCGTAGAGCGCGATCTGGGCGCGTACCTGCGCCATCGCATCGCTGTCGCCGAGCAGTTCATGCGCGTCCGTGCGCGCCGCAGGGCGCCGGCGTGGGGCGGTGCGGTTGCCACCGGAGCGGGCCAGGGCCCGGGTCAGCTCCAGCGCATGTTCGAAGGCCTGGCGCACCGAGTCGGCCGAGTACAGCAGCACGCCGGGCAGGCCAGCCTGCTCGGCATGGTCGATGGCCATGCCAGTGCCGACGATCACTTCGATACCGTTGGCACGCAGGTCGGCAATGCAATCGCGCGCGTCCTCGCGGGTGACGAAGCGACGGTGTTCGATGTCCAGGCCGAAACTCTGCTGGAAGTTGCTGAACACCGGCACGTCGCTGGCGTGGGTGACCAGGCCGATGCGGCTGGCGATCCGCCGCGCCCGCGCCAGCGCTTCCATCAGGTCGAAGCCGTTGGCCTGGATCGGAACCAGCGGCAATTCCAGCCGGCCACGCAGCCAGGCCGCATTGGAGCCGCCGGCGATGACCACATCGCAGTGTTCGCGGCGCAGGCGCCGGCCGATCACCTCCACCGCTTCCTCGAAGCCGAGGTTGATCTGCTCGATGCGCGCGCGGCGGTCGAATTCGGGAATGACATCGCCGAGCAGGCCGGTCAGGCGCGAGACGCTGACCGTCCAGATCACCGGACGGCCGGGGTCGGCATCGGCGTGGCGCAAGGGCGAGCGGGGCAGGTACATGACGGCATTGGGGGAGGGCAGATGTTTCATGATACATCTGTTTCAGTGTTTCATATGTTTCATTGATGCGCGCCGGTCATCCCAGTGAAATCAACGGCTTGCAGCTTGGCATGGTGCTTGCGCTTACCTATCCCGTTCTCCAACCTGGATTGCCGCATGACTGCTTCCGCCCCTTTTTCCGCCGGTGCCCGCTTCCGTGAGGCACTGGCTGCCGAATCGCCGCTGCAGGTGATCGGCGCGATCAACGCCAACCATGCCCTGCTGGCCAAGCGCGCCGGCTTCCGTGCCATCTACCTGTCCGGTGGCGGTGTCGCCGCTGGCTCGCTGGGCCTGCCGGACCTGGGCATCAACACCCTGGAAGACGTGCTGGTGGACGTGCGCCGCATCACCGATGTCTGCGACCTGCCGCTGATGGTCGACATCGACACCGGCTTCGGCCCGAGCGCGTTCAACATCGCGCGCACCGTGAAGTCGCTGATCAAGGCCGGCGCGGCCGCCTGCCACATCGAGGACCAGGTCGGCGCCAAGCGCTGCGGTCACCGTCCGGGCAAGGAGATCGTCTCGCAGGGCGAAATGGTCGACCGCGTGAAGGCCGCCGCCGATGCCAAGACCGATCCGGAGTTCTTCCTGATCGCGCGTACCGACGCCATCCAGGTGGACGGCGTGGACAAGGCCATCGAGCGCGCCATTGCCTGTGTCGAGGCCGGTGCCGATGGCATCTTCGCCGAGGCCGCCTATGACCTGGATACCTACCGCCGCTTCGTCGACGCCGTGAAGGTGCCGGTGCTGGCCAACATCACCGAGTTCGGTGCCACCCCGCTGTTCAGCCGCGATGAGCTGGCCTCGGCCGGCGTCGCCATCCAGCTGTTCCCGCTGTCCGCGTTCCGCGCCGCCAACAAGGCGGCCGAGAACGTCTACCAGGCGGTGCGCCGCGACGGCCACCAGCGCAACGTGGTGGAAACCATGCAGACCCGCGAGGAACTCTACGACCGCATCGGCTATCACGCTTTCGAGCAGCAGCTCGATGCGCTGTTCGCCGCCAAGAAATAAGCAGTACCCTGCACCATCAAGTTTCGGAGGGAAACATGAACGATACGACCGCAAACCCGACCTTCAAGCCGAAGAAGTCCGTCGCCCTGTCCGGCACCGCTGCCGGCAACACCGCGCTGTGCAGCGTGGGCCGCAGCGGCAACGACCTGCACTACCGTGGCTACGACATCCTGGACCTGGCCAACACCAGCGAGTTCGAGGAAATCGCCTACCTGCTGGTGCACGGCAAGCTGCCGACCCGCGCCGAGCTGGTTTCGTACAAGGCCAAGCTGAAGTCGCTGCGTGGCATTCCGGCCGCAGTCAAGGCCGCGCTGGAAGAACTGCCGCCGTCGGCGCACCCGATGGACGTGATGCGCACCGGCGTGTCCGTGCTCGGCTGCGTGGCGCCGGAGAAGGATGACCACAACCATCCGGGCGCGCGTGACATCGCCGACAAGCTGATGGCCTGCCTGGGTTCGATGCTGCTGTACTGGTACCACTGGAGCCACAACGGCCGCGCCATCGACGTGGAAACCGATGACGATTCGATCGGCGGCCACTTCCTGCACCTGCTGCACGGCGAGAAGCCGCAGGAGTCGTGGGTGAAGGCGATGCACACCTCGCTGATCCTGTACGCCGAACATGAGTTCAACGCCTCGACCTTCACCTGCCGCGTCATCGCCGGTACCGGCAGCGACATGTACAGCGCGATCTGCGGTGGCATCGGTGCGCTGCGTGGGCCGAAGCATGGCGGCGCCAACGAAGTGGCGTTCGAAGTGCAGAAGCGCTACGACAACCCGGATGAGGCCGAGGAAGACATCAAGGCCCGCGTCGAGCGCAAGGAAGTGGTGATCGGTTTCGGCCACCCGGTGTACACCGTGTCCGATCCGCGCAACAAGGTGATCAAGGACGTGGCCCGCGAGCTGTCCGAAGAGCAGTCGAGCATGAAGATGTACGACATCGCCGAGCGCCTGGAGTCGGTGATGTGGGACATCAAGAAGATGTTCCCGAACCTGGACTGGTTCAGCGCCGTCAGCTACCACATGATGGGCGTGCCGACCGCGATGTTCACCCCGCTGTTCGTGATCGCCCGCACCGCCGGCTGGAGCGCACACATCATCGAGCAGCGCATCGACGGCAAGATCATCCGCCCGAGCGCCAACTACATCGGGCCGGAAGACCGCGACTTCGTCGCCATCGACAAGCGCGTCTGATCCACCTGCTGTATTCATCCGGCCGGCCACATGCCGGCCGGGTGCTTTCGCCGCCGCACCGCCGGCACCCGGCCCGCCCCAAGCATTCCGCCAGCCCATGAACACCGATTACCGCAAAAACCTCCCCGGCAGCGCGCTGGATTACTTCGACGCGCGCGCCGCCGTCGATGCGATCCAGCCCGGCGCCTACGCCACCCTGCCGTACACCTCGCGCGTGCTGGCCGAGAACCTGGTGCGCCGCTGTGAACCGGCCCGGCTCAGCGATTCGCTGAAGCAGTTGATCGAGCGCCGCCGCGACCTCGACTTCCCGTGGTTCCCGGCGCGCGTGGTCTGCCATGACATCCTTGGCCAGACCGCGCTGGTCGACCTGGCCGGCCTGCGTGATGCGATCGCCGACAAGGGCGGCGACCCGGCCAAGGTCAACCCGGTGGTGCCGGTGCAGTTGATCGTCGACCACTCGCTGGCGGTGGAGTGCGGTGGTTACGATCCGCAGGCGTTCGAAAAGAACCGCGCCATCGAGGACCGCCGCAACGAAGACCGGTTCCACTTCATCGACTGGACCAAGCTGGCGTTCCAGAACGTGGACGTGATTCCGCCGGGCAACGGCATCATGCACCAGATCAACCTGGAGAAGATGTCGCCGGTGGTCTACGTGCAGGACGGCGTGGCCTTCCCGGATACCTGCGTGGGCACCGACAGCCACACGCCGCATGTCGATGCGCTGGGCGTGATCGCCATCGGCGTCGGTGGCCTGGAAGCCGAGAACGTGATGCTCGGCCGCGCCTCCTGGATGCGCCTGCCGGACATCGTCGGCGTCGAGCTGAGCGGCAGGCCGCAGCCGGGCATCACCGCTACCGACGTGGTGCTGGCCCTCACCGAGTTCCTGCGCAGGGAGCGCGTGGTCGGTGCGTATCTTGAATTCTTCGGCGAGGGTGCCGCGGCGCTGACCATTGGTGACCGCGCCACCATCTCCAACATGTGCCCGGAGTACGGCGCCACTGCGGCGATGTTCTACATCGATCAGCAGACCATCGACTACCTGCGGCTGACCGGCCGCGAGGAATCGCAGGTGGCGCTGGTGGAGAACTATGCGCGCACCACCGGCCTGTGGGCCGATGCGCTGGCCACCGCGCAGTACGAGCGCGTGCTGCGTTTCGACCTGTCCAGCGTGGTGCGCAACATGGCCGGCCCGAGCAATCCACACCGCCGCCTGCCGGTGTCCGAGCTGGCCGAGCGCGGCATTGCCGATGAAGCCAAGCTGGAAGCGGGCAAGGCCGAGCAGGCGCAGGGCCTGATGCCGGATGGCGCGGTGATCATCGCCGCCATCACCAGCTGCACCAACACCTCCAACCCGCGCAATGTGATCGCCGCCGGCCTGCTGGCGCGCAAGGCCAACGAACGTGGCCTGCTGCGCAAGCCGTGGGTGAAGTCGTCGCTGGCGCCGGGCTCGAAGGCGGTGCAGCTGTACCTGGAAGAAGCCGGCCTGCTGCCGGACCTGGAAAAGCTCGGCTTCGGCATCGTGGCGTTCGCCTGCACCACCTGCAACGGCATGAGCGGCGCGCTGGATCCGGCGATCCAGCAGGAAATCATCGACCGCGACCTGTATGCCACGGCGGTGCTGTCGGGCAACCGCAACTTCGACGGCCGTATCCACCCGTATGCCAAGCAGGCCTTCCTGGCCTCGCCGCCGCTGGTGATCGCCTATGCCATCGCCGGCACCGTGCGCTTCGACATCGAGAAGGACGTGCTCGGCGTGGATGCCGATGGCAACGAGGTGCGCCTGAAGGACATCTGGCCGAGCGACGCCGAGATCGACGCAGTGGTGAAGGCCGCGGTGAAGCCGGAGCAGTTCCGCAGCGTCTACAACCCGATGTTCAACGTGCGCGTGGAGCAGGGGCCGGCGGTCAGCCCGTTGTACGACTGGCGCCCGCAGAGCACCTACATCCGGCGCCCGCCGTACTGGGAGGGCGCACTGGCCGGTGAGCGTACGCTGGCAGGCATGCGCGCGCTCGCCGTGCTGCCGGACAACATCACCACCGACCACCTGTCGCCGTCCAACGCGATCCTGGCGTCGAGCGCCGCCGGTGAATACCTGGCGAAGATGGGCCTGCCGGAAGAGGACTTCAATTCCTACGCCACCCACCGTGGCGACCACCTGACCGCGCAGCGCGCCACCTTCGCCAACCCGAAGCTGTTCAACGAGATGGTGCGCAACGAGGACGGCAGCGTGAAGCAGGGTTCGCTGGCGCGCGTGGAACCGGAAGGCAAGGTGATGCGCATGTGGGAAGCGATCGAGACCTACATGGAGCGCAAGCAGCCGCTGATCATCATCGCCGGTGCCGACTACGGCCAGGGCAGCTCGCGTGACTGGGCCGCCAAGGGCGTGCGCCTGGCCGGCGTGGAAGCGATCGTGGCCGAAGGCTTCGAACGCATCCACCGCACCAACCTGATCGGCATGGGCGTGCTGCCGCTGGAGTTCAAGCCCGGCACCACCCGCCTGACCCTGGGCATCGATGGCACCGAGACCTTTGACGTGATCGGCGAACGCACCCCGCGTGCCGAGCTGAGCCTGGTCATCCATCGCCGCGACGGGCAGGACGTGGTCGTGCCGGTCATCTGTCGCTTGGACAGCGACGAGGAAGTGTCGATCTACGAGGCGGGCGGCGTGCTGCAGCGCTTCGCTCAGGACTTCCTGGAAGGCGCCAAGGTGGCGTGATAGCCGGCTGAATGCCCGCCCCCGGAGGCCGGGGGCGGGCTTGTCCGACACCAGAGCGGGGCGCACACTGACTTGGCAAAAACTGCCAAAGGAGGGTCTCATGGCCACCATGAACATTTCGCTGACCGATCCGCTCAAGCAGTTCGTGGACGAAGAAGTGCGCGAAGGGGGCTACTCCAGCACCTCGGACTATGTGCGTGACCTGATCCGCCAGCGCCAGCGCAGCAAGGCTGAAGAGCTGCTCAAGCAGCTGATTGCTGAGGGGCTGGCGTCGGGACCTTCGGCGCCTCTGGCGCCGGATCACTTCGACAAGCTGCGTGAGCGTGCACGGAACCGCAAGTGAAGCCCTCGCACTGGTCCCCCGCAGCGGTTCGAGATCTTGACCAGGCAGCAGGCTGGTATGCAGATCAAGGCAGAGAAGTGCTGGAAATCGGCTTCATCGATGCGGTGGAATCCGTTGTAAAGCTGATCGAGGCCCACCCGGGTGCTGGTTCCGCACTGCATGCGGGTCTGTTGCCCTCGCTGCCAGCGCCGTTGCGTTTTCATCCGGTTCGTCGCTTCGACGGCTACCTGGTCTACTACGTGGAGCTACCTGCGCACGTTTCCATCGTGCGCATCTGGAATGCTTCGCGGGGCATGGAAGCACTGTTCGAAGACGAGAAGCTCAACCCCGATATTGGTTCGTCGCATCCAGGATACTGATCCATGACCTTCCTCCCGCAACTCCGTATTCCCGCCACCTACATGCGCGGCGGCACCAGCAAGGGCGTGTTTTTCCGCTTGCAGGACCTGCCTGAAGCCGCGCAGGTGCCGGGTGCTGCACGCGATGCACTGCTGATGCGCGTGATCGGCTCGCCCGATCCGTATGGCAAGCAGACCGACGGCATGGGCGGTGCAACGTCCAGCACCAGCAAGTGCGTGATCATCTCCACCGCGTCGGTGCCGGACCACGACGTGGACTATCTGTACGGCCAGGTCTCGATCGACACCGCCTTTGTTGATTGGAGCGGCAACTGCGGCAATCTCAGCACCGCGGTCGGTCCGTTCGCGATCGCCAACGGCCTGATCGATCCGGCCCGCGTGCCGCGCGACGGCCTGTGCACCGTCCGCATCTGGCAGGCCAACATCGGCAAGACCATCATCGCCCACGTGCCGATGCGCGATGGCGAAGTGCAGGAGATCGGCGATTTCGAACTGGACGGCGTGACCTTCCCGGCGGCCGAGATCCAGCTGGAATTCATTGATCCGTCCGATGATGGCGATGCAGGTGCGATGTTCCCGACCGGCAACCTGGTCGACACCCTGGACGTGCCGGGCGTGGGCAGTTTCGAGGTGACCATGATCACCGCCGGCATCCCGACCATCTTCCTCAACGCCGCCGACCTGGGCTACACCGGCACCGAACTGCAACCGGCGATCAACGAAGACAGGGGGGCGCTGGAGCGCTTCGAGAAGATCCGCGCCTGCGGCGCCTTGCGCATGGGGCTGATCAAGAACCTGGAAGACGCGGCGACCCGCCAGCACACGCCGAAGGTGGCCTTCGTGGCACCGGCGCAGGACTACGTGTCGTCCAGCGGCAAGGCCATTCCGGCGTCGGCCATCGACCTGCACGCGCGCGCGTTGTCGATGGGCAAGCTGCACCACGCGATGATGGGTACCGCCGCAGTGGCAATCGGTACTGCGGCGGCGATTCCGGGCACCCTGGTCAATCGCGCCGCCGGTGGCGGCGAACGCGAGGCGGTGACCTTCGGCCATCCCTCCGGCACGCTGCGCGTGGGCGCGCAGGCCGGTCTCGTTGACGGCCAGTGGACGGTGACCAAGGCCATCATGAGCCGCAGTGCCCGCGTGCTGATGGAAGGCAAGGTGCGGGTGCCGGCAGATTGATCAGCCGGTCGGCGCTGGCATCACATGCTTTGGTGGATGCCAACCAAGGTTGGCCACTACCGGGACGCGCGGCCTGACCTGCTTTCTGACGAGGAGATCGACGATGTCCGACAGTCACACCCCATCCAACGAGCGTGCAGCGTGGGATGCGCTGCTGGTGGACATCGTCGATTACGTGCGCGATGCGCGCATCGACTCACCAGTCGCGTTCGAGACCGCGCACCACTGTCTGCTCGACACGCTGGGTTGCGGTTTGGAAGCACTGTCCTTCCCGGCCTGCAGCAAGCTGCTCGGGCCCCTGGTGCCGGGCATGAGCGTGGTCAACGGTGCGCGCGTGCCGGGCACGCACTACGTGCTGGACCCGGTGCAGGCCGCCTTCAATCTGGGTGCAATGGTGCGCTGGCTGGATTTCAACGACACCTGGCTGGCCGCGGAATGGGGCCATCCGTCGGACAACTTGGGCGGCATCCTCGCCGTCTGCGATTGGCTGGGGCGCAACGCGCAGGCGTTGCGCCGCCCACCGCCAACAATGCATGACGTGCTGCTGGCGATGATCAAGGCGCACGAGATCCAGGGCGTGCTGGCGCTGCAGAACTCCTTCAACCGGGTCGGGCTGGACCACGTGGTGCTGGTCAAGGTGGCCACCACTGCCGTGGTCGCCCAACTGCTCGGGCTGGACCGCGAGCGCATGCTCAATGCGCTGTCACTGGCCTGGGTCGATGGCCAAGCGCTGCGCACCTACCGGCACGCTCCCAACACCGGCTCGCGCAAGAGCTGGGCGGCCGGCGATGCGACCAGCCGTGGCGTGCGCCTGGCCTTGATGGCGGCCAGTGGTGAGATGGGCTACCCCAGCGTGCTCAGTGCGCCAACCTGGGGTTTCGAAGCGGTGTCCATGCGTGGCCAGAGGCTGACGCTGGGTCGGGCGCTGGGCAGCTACGTAATGGAGAACGTGCTGTTCAAGATCAGCTACCCGGCCGAGTTCCACGGCCAGACCGCAGTGGAGGCGGCGATCGCGCTGCACCAGCAACTGCGTGCGATGGGACGGCGGGCCGAGGACATCGCGCACATCGCAATCCGCACCCAGGAAGCCTGCATCCGCATCATCGACAAGCAGGGCCCGCTGCACAATCCGGCCGACCGCGATCACTGCGTGCAGTACATGGTCGCCATCGCACTGCTGCACGGTCGGCTCGTGGCCGGGGACTATGAGGACGACGTGGCGGCGGATCCGCGCATCGACGCGCTGCGCGCGAAGATGGCCTGCCATGAGGACCCGCAGCTCAGCGCCGATTACCTGGATCCTGACAAGCGCAGCATCGCCAATGGCCTGAGCGTACGCTTCACCGATGGCAGTGAACTGCCGGAGGTGCTGGTGGAGTACCCGCTCGGCCACGCCCGGCGCCGTGAGGAGGGTATTCCGCTGCTGATGGACAAGTTCCGCCGGCACCTGGCCCATCGATTCCCCACCGCCCAGCAACAGCGCATCCTGGCCGCGTCGCTGGACCCGGTAGCGCTGGCGGCGATGCCGGTGACCGACTACGTGGACCTGTACCTGCCGGGGTGAGGCCGCTCTGGTAGCCGCCAACCTTGGTTGGCATGTGGGGGGCGCCAACCAAGGTTGGCGGCTACCGGGTCCCGGGCGGAACCGGGTTTCCGACCGCCGGGGCGTCAACACCTTGACGTGGCCTGCCTATAATGGCCACCTCGATCAAGGAGTGACGACATGAGCGGTCCGGCACGGCGGAAGCGGTGGGGATGGGCGGCGGCTGTTCTGGCGGGAGGCCTGCTGTTGCTGGGCCTGGCCGGCTGTCGCAATGACAGCGGGCAGCTGCCCAAGGCCAGTGGCGAGGCCATCGCCACCCAGGCCGAGCAGGTGAAGGAGTTCACCCTGCTGCGCGCTTACCCGGACCAGAAGAATGACGGCCTGTCGCTGGCGCTGGAGTTCTCGCGCCCATTGGTCGGCACCCAGGATTTCGACAAACTGGTTCGCTTCGAGGAAAAGGTCGGCACCGACGAAAGCAGCTGGACCCTGTCCGATGATGGCCTGACCCTGCGCTACCCGTTCGTCGAGGCCGGCAAGGAGTTCAGCCTGGTGGTCTCGCCGGACCTGCTGGCCGCCGATGGCAGCCGCCTGGGCAAGGAACTGAAGCAGAAGGTGTTCAGCGGCGAGCTGAAACCGGTGGTCGGCTTCGCCTCGCAGGGCAGCGTGTTGCCGGCCAAGGACAGCCGTGGCCTGCCGGTGGTCTCGGTGAACGTGCCGGAGGTCGACGTCGAGTTCCTGCGCGTGCGCGAGAAGGATCTGCCAACCTTCTTCAGCCAGTACCAGCGCGGTGGTCGCCGTGGCAGCTGGGAGCTCAGCAGCGACTACGAGCGCAGCCCGATCAACAAGCTGGCCGAGCCGGTCTACGTCAACCGCTTCATCCTGGGCGGCAAGCAGAACGAGCGGGTGCTGACCTACCTGCCGACCCAGGACATCAAGGAACTGCAGGAGCCGGGCCTGTACTTCGCCCTGCTCAAGCGCACCGGTGACTACGAAGGCGAATTCGATACTGCGTTCTTCTCGGTCAGCGACATCGGCCTGCATACCCGTGCCTACAAGGACAAGCTGTTCGTGCACACCGCCGGGCTGAAGGACGGCGAACCGCGCAAGGGCATCGACCTGCGTGTGCTGGATGCCAAGGGCGAAGTGGTGCTCAAGGGCAGCACCGATGGCAATGGCAATGCGCTGCTGAACTACACCCTGGATGCCACCCACGTGCTGGTCGCCAGCAGCGGCAAGGACACCAGCTTCCTGCCGTTCAACCAGCCGGCGCTGGACCTGAGCGAATTCGCCGTGGCCGGACGCGACAATGCGTGGTTCGACGTCTATGCCTGGTCCGGGCGCGACCTGTACCGGCCGGGCGAGACCGTGCGCCTGTCCGCACTGCTGCGCGACAACGACGGCAAGCCGGTCAAGGCACAGCCGGTGTTCCTGCGCCTGAAACAGCCCGACGGCAAGACCTTCCGCGAAACCCGCCTGCAGCCGGGCGACCAGGGCTACATCAATTTCGAGCAGGTGATCCCCGCCGAAGCCCCGACCGGGCGCTGGCAGGTCGAGTTCCGTACCGACCCGGCCAGCAAGGAAGCGATCCAGGGCATGACCCTGCGCATCGAGGAGTTCCTGCCCGAGCGCATGAAGCTGGACCTGGACAGCACGCAGAAGACGCTGAAGCCGGGCGAGGACCTGCGCCTGCAGGCCAATGGCGCCTACCTGTATGGCGCACCGGCCGATGGCAACCGCTTCACCGCGCGCCTGGCGGTGGCCGCCGAGCAGCAGCCGGTGGACGGCCTGCCGGGCTACTTCTTCGGTGACCCGACCCTGCAGCTGCCGCGCGAAGCCAAGGACGTGATCGATACCACGCTGCCGGCCAATGGCCAGCTGCGCGAGGACGTGGCGCTGCCGGAAGAAGCGGCCAAGGCCAAGGCGCCGATCGCCGTGGTGCTGTCCGGCAGCCTGTATGAGACCGGTGGCCGTACGGTCACCCGCACCCTTAAGCGGGTGATGTGGCCGGCCAATGCGCTGGTCGGCGTGCGCCCGCTGTTCAACCCCGAGGACGGTGCCGACTCCAACGGCAACGCGCGCTTCGAGCTGATGCGCGTGGACGCCGCCGGCGCGCCGCAGCCGGCCAAGGGCCTGAAGATCACCCTGGTGCGCGAACTGCGCGACTACCACTGGACCTTCAACGACAACCGCTGGGACTACGATTTCACCCGCCGCTTCGAGAACAAGGACACCCGTACCGTCGATGCCGGCAGCAGCGCGGTCGCCTTCGATTTCCCGGTGGAGTGGGGCGAGTACCGGGTGGACGTGTTCGATCCGTCCACCGGCCTGACCAGCCGTTATCCGTTCCGCGCCGGCTGGAGCTGGGGTGATGACAACCGGGGCCTGGACGCGCGCCCGGACAAGGTCAAGCTGGGCCTGGACAAGACCGGCTACAAGGCCGGCGACACCCTGGAAGTGACGGTGACTCCGCCGCATGCCGGCAAGGGCATCCTGATGGTCGAGACCGACCGCATGCTGTACGTGCAGGACATCGACGCCAAGCCGGGTTCGACCTTCAAGATCCCGGTCACCGCCGACTGGGAGCGCCATGACGTCTACATCACCGCGCTGGTGTTCCGGGGCGGCAGTGCGCCGAGCAAGATCACTCCGGCCCGTGCGGTGGGCGTGGTGCACGTGCCGATGGACCGCAAGGGCCGCACCGTGGCCGTCGGCCTGGCGGCGCCCAAGCAGATGCGCCCGGAGCAGGACCTGCCGGTGACGGTCAGCGCACCGCAGCTGGCCGGCAAGATGGCGCACGTCACCGTGTCGGCGGTGGACGTGGGCATCCTCAACATCACGCGCTTCCCGGTACCGGATGCCGGTGCGCACTTCTTCGCCCAGCGCCGCCTCGGCATCGATGCCTACGACATCTACAGCCGGGTGATCGAGAGCTTCGACGGCGGCGCCGGCAAGCTCAAGTTCGGTGGCGACATGGCGCTGCAGGCGCTGCCGCAGGCCAAGCGTCCGACCGCGCGCGTGCAGACCGTGGACCTGTTCTCCGGCCCGGTGCAGCTCGACGCCAAGGGCATCGCCCGGATCCGCCTGAAGGTGCCGGACTTCAACGGCACCCTGCGCGTGTCGGCACTGGTCTACAGCGATGACCAGTACGGCAAGCGCGACGCGGAGACCGTGGTGCGCGCGCCGATCCTGGCCGAAGCCAGCATGCCGCGCGTGCTCGCCCCGGGCGATCGCAGCACGGTGACCCTGGACGTGCAGAACTTCACCGGAAAGCCCGGCCAGTTCAACGTGAAGGTGGACACCGAGGGCCCGCTGAGCCTGGGCGAGGGCAGCCGCAGCGTGCAGTTGAATGCCGATGCCAAGACCACGTTGAGCTTCCCGTTGTCTGCGCGCGAAGGCCACAGCGTGGCCAAGGTGCGGGTGCGGGTGGACGGCAACGGCTTCAAGGCCGACCGCCGCTACGAGCTGCCGGTGCGTGCGGCGTGGCCGCAGGTACTGCGCTCGCAGGTACGCACGCTGGATCCGCTGGCGGCGGTCAGCCTCGACAACAGCCTGACCGAGGGCCTGATGGCCGAGTCTGTGAACGCGCGCCTGCTGGTCAGCCCACTGCCGCCGATCCCGTTCGCCAGTGCGCTGCAGGGCGCGCTGAACTACCCCTACGGCTGTGCCGAGCAGACCACCAGCAAGGGCTACGCCGCGCTGATCCTGGACCAGGCGACCTCGTCGATGCTCGGTGCCGATGGCCTGGACGCCAGGACCCGCCGCGAGCGCATGGAAGGCGCGTTCGGCCGCCTGGCGTCGATGCAGGTGGCCAATGGCAACTTCTCGATGTGGGGTGACGACGGCTACGTGAATCCGTGGCTGACCCCGTACATCACCGAGTTCCTGCTTGATGCCAAGGACGCCGGCTTCGCCGTGCCGGACAACGTGCTGCAGAAGGCGCTCAACCGCCTCAGCGAGGACCTGCTGTCCGGTGGCAACCAGTTCTATGGCCAGGATGACCGCGAGAAGCTGAAGTTCGCCAACCAGGCGTACTCGGGCTACGTGCTGGCGCGGGTCAACCGCGCGCCGCTGGGAACCCTGCGCACGCTGTACGACAACGAGCGCGGCAAGGCGGTCGGCGGCCTGTCGCTGGTCCACCTGGGCGTGGCGCTCTCGCTGCAGGGTGATGCCAAGCGTGGCCAGGCCGCGCTGGCGGCGGCCTTCGCCAAGTCCAGCAGCGAGCGCCCGTCGTATTTCGGCGACTACGGCAGCGCGATCCGTGATGACGCGTTGATGATCGCGCTGACCCACGAGAACAAGCTGGCCAAGCCGGCCTGGGACGCGCGTGCGGTGGATCTAGGCCGTGGCCTGGATGCGCGCCGCAATGCCGGCTGGATGTGGTTGAGCACGCAGGAACAGGTGGCGATTGCCCGTCTCGGCAAGGCGCTGGCCGCCAACCAGAAGGCGCTGGTGGCCGGTGAGCTGGTGATCGGTGGAAATAGCGAGGTGATCGGCGAGCGCAAGCTGTTCGGCCGCAACTTCAGTGCCAGCGAACTGGCCAGCGGTGTTCGCTTCACCCCGCAGGGCCAGCCGCCGATGTTCGCCAGCATCGACGTAGCGGGTATTCCGCGCAGCGCGCCGGCACCGGACAACAGCGTGCTGGGCATCGAGCGCAGCTACTACGGCACCGATGGCAAGCCGTGGTCGCCGCGCCCGCTGAAGGAAGGCGAAGCGCTGATCGTGCGCGTGACCGTGACCGCCGACACCACCATGCCCGACGCGTTGCTGACCGACCTGCTGCCGGCTGGCCTGGAGATCGAGAACTTCAACCTCGGCGATGCCAAGCAGTGGGCCGATGTGGTGGTTGACGGCATCACCATCAGCGACCGTGGCGAAGCGGCCGACACCAAGCACGAGGAGTTCCGCGACGACCGCTACGTGGCCGCGCTGAAGCTCTCGCGCGGCAGCAAGGCCACCGTGTTCTACCTGGTGCGCGCAGTGACCCCGGGCACCTACTCGGTGCCGCCGCCACTGGTGGAGGACATGTACCGGCCGCAGCTGCGGGGCGTTGGCCGCAGCAACCCGACCACGATCACGGTGGTGCAGCCGTGACCGCGCGGACGGGCCGCGGCGGCGCGGCCCGTCCCGCTGGCGCCGGGCGATGAGGACGTCGATGACAGCCCGGCTGGCGGTCGTGCGCCGCTGGCTGCGGCCGCTGTGGCCGTGGCTGCGCTGGGGTACGGCGGCCATGCTGACGCTGCTGCTGATCCTGGACGTCGCGTTCCCGCCGCCCCTGCCGAAGCAGCGCGATACCAGCACCCTGGTGGTGGCGGCCGACGGCACGCCGCTGCGCGCATTCGCCGATGCCGAAGGCGTGTGGCGCTATCCCGCCTCGATCGACAGCGTCTCGCCGTTGTACCTGCAGGCGTTGTTGACCTACGAGGATCGCTGGTTCTGGCGCCATCCAGGGATCAACCCGCTGGCGATCCTGCGTGCCAGCGGCCAGTTGCTGCGCGGTGGCCGCATCGTTTCCGGTGGCTCGACGCTGACCATGCAGGTCGCGCGCATCCTCGATCCGCATTCGCGCACGCCGTGGGGCAAGCTCAAGCAGATGCTGCGCGCGGTGCAGCTGGAAGTGCACCTGAGCAAGCGGCAGATCCTGGATCTTTACCTCGAGCGTGCACCCTATGGCGGCACCATCGAGGGCGTGGAAGCCGCCAGCTGGGCCTATCTCGGCAAGCCGGCGGCGCAGTTGTCACGCGCCGAGGCCGCGCTGCTGGCGGTGTTGCCCCAGGCGCCCAGCCGGCTGCGCCCGGACCGCCATCCGCAGGCGGCGCAGAAGGCGCGCGACAAGGTACTGGCACGCATGGCCGAACTCGGTGTGTGGACGCCGGAAGAGGTGGCGGACGCGCGCATCGAGAACGTGGTGGCGCGTTCGCTGCGGCCGCCGCTGCATGCTGCGCTGCTGGCGCAGCGCCTGCATGCGGCGCATCCGGGCCAGGCGCGCATCCAGAGCAGCATCGACATCGGCCTGCAGCGCACGCTGGAAGAACGCGTGGCCAGCTACTTTTCGACGCTGCCGGAGCGCACGTCCGCCGCCTTGCTGGTGGTGGACAACCAGACCCTGCAGGCGCGGGCCTACGTCGGCACCTTGTCCTTCGGCGATCGCCAGCGGCTCGGCCACGTGGACATGGTGCAGGCGTGGCGCTCCCCGGGCTCTACGCTCAAGCCGTTCCTCTATGCGATGGCGCTGGATGATGGGCTGATCCATTCGGAAAGCCTGCTGGTCGATGCACCGCAGAGTTTCGGCAGCTACCGCCCCGGCAATTTCGACATGGCCTTCAATGGGCCGATCGGCGCTTCCAGCGCACTGCGGCTGTCCCTCAACGTTCCCTCGGTGGACCTGCTGCAGCGGGTCGGGGCCGCGCGTTTTGCCGCGCGCCTGTCGCACGCCGGCATCCAGCTGCGCTTTCCGCCCGGCAGCACGCCCAACCTGTCGCTGATCCTCGGCGGCACCGGCGCGCGCCTGGAAGACCTGGTCGGTGCCTTTGCCGCGCTCAACCGCGGCGGCATCGCCGGCCGCGTGCGTTACACCGGCGATGAACCGATGATCGAACGCCGCCTGGCCTCCCCGGGTGCCAGCTGGATCGTGCGCGAGATGCTGGAATCGAATCCGCGCCCGGGTTATGGCGTCGGTACCTTCGATGTCGGTGGCCGCCCGCGCGTGGCCTGGAAGACCGGTACCAGCTATGGCTACCGTGATGCGTGGGCGATCGGCAGTACCCGCCACTACACCGTGGGCGTCTGGGTGGGGCGACCGGATGGCACACCGTTGCCGGGCCAGTACGGCGCGGTCACCGCGCTGCCGCTGATGTTCGAGGTGATCGACAGCCTGCCGCGCCAGCGCGGCGATTCCGCCGCTGCGCCGATGCCGGCCAGCGTCAGCCAGGAGGACATCTGCTGGCCCACCGGGGAGCGTGCCGATGGCCTGCCCGTGGTGTTGTGCCAGCGGCGCATGCCGGCCTACCTTCTGGACGGTGTCGCTCCACCGACCTTCCCCGAGCGCGAGGCGCGGCGCTGGCAGCCGGGACGGCAGCGCTACCTGGCCGATGCGCGCACCGGGCTGCGGGTGTCTGCCGATTGCCAGGCGCCGCACGAGGAAGTGGCACGCGAGATCGCGCGCTGGCCGGCACTGCTGTCGCCGTGGTTGTCCAAGGCCACGCGTGAGGCGTCGCAGCTGCCAGCGTTGTCGCCGGATTGCCGCGACGACGGGCGTGAAGCCAGTGTCGCGCTGCACGTGGACGGGCTCAACGACGGCGCCACGCTGGCGCGCGCGCCGAACTCGGAACATGGCGTACGCCTGCAACTGCGTGCACTGGGCAGCGAGCAGGCAGTGGACTGGCTGCTGGACGGCCGCTGGATCGCGCAGACCCAGGGCGCACAGCTGATGCAGCGGGAGTTCGCCGAACCGGGCGCACATACCCTGACCGCGCTGGCGGCTGACGGCGCGTGGACGCAGGTGCGGTTCACCGTCCTGCGGTAGCTGCCGACCTTGGTTGGCACTTCCTGTAGGTTTGCCACGCTGCTGTAGAGCCGAGCCCATGCTCGGCCGCTCCTGCGACGTGCGTTCAGCGGTCAGCCGAGCATGGGCTCGGCTCTACAGGGAGCGCTGCACCGCTATTCCCCGATCCACCCATCCAACAGGTCGGCGAACTCGTCGGCGTGTTCTTCTTCCTGTGCCAGGATCTCTTCGAGGATGCGCTTGGTGGTGGTATCGCGGTCACCGATGAAGTTGATCATCTCGCGATAGCTGTCGATGGCAATGCGTTCGGCGACCAGGTTCTCGCGCACCATGTCGCGGAGGTCGCTGCCTTCCTTGTACTCGGCATGCGAGCGCGCGGTGAGCGTATCGGGGTTGAGGTCCGGCTCGCCGCCGAGCTGGACGATGCGCTCGGCCAGCTTGCCGGCGTGCGCCTGCTCCTGCTGTGCGTGTTCGAGGAACTCGGCCTTGACCGCGTCGGCCAGCATGCCCTTGGCCATGAAATAGTGCCTGTAGTAACGCAGTACGCAGACGTACTCGGTAGCCAGGGCGTCGTTGAGCAGCTTGATCACCGCCTCGCGATCGGCGCTGTAGCTGTCGGTGATCGCACCGTCCTGGATGTTGTGCCGGGCCCGCTCGCGCAGGGTGGTGCGGTCGCTGATGCCGGAAACGCGGGCGGCGGGCGGGTTGGCGTTGGCTGGCGTGCTGGACATGGCTGGCCGTTTCCTCTTGCGGTGAAGAATCAGGTGGGGAGGTGCTCCAGTACATATTCGGCCGAGGACACCTCGAACTGGCCGGGCTGTTCGATCCAGGCGGCCCGTACCACGCCATCGACCACGTACAGGGCGAAACGTCGCGAGCGGACGCCCATGCCCGACGCGCTGGCATCAAGCTCCAGGCCGAGCGCGCGGGTCAGCTCGGCGTTACCGTCGGACAACATCAGCAGGCCATCGGGCACGCGCTGGTCGGCGGCCCACGCCTTCATCACGAACGGGTCGTTGACCGCCATGCAGTAGACATTGATGCCACGATGACGGAACGCCTCGAATCTCTCGACGTAGCCGGGCAGGTGCCGCGCCGAGCAGGTCGGTGTGAACGCGCCGGGCACGGCGAACAGCACGACCTTGCGCGCGTCGAACAGCGAATGCGTATCGAGCGTTTCGATGCCCTCGCGGATGCGCTTGAGGGTCACTTCCGGAATGCGGTCGCCGACATGGATGGTCATGGGGAACTCCTTGCTGGGGCAGGCTAGTGGGCCGGATGGGACAGCGGCGTCAAGGCATTGGAAACCTGGTGTGCAGGCCCCATCTCCGGGCGTTGCAGCGTGGGCTTCCAGCCATAGCGTGGCGCATCGGGATGGCATCCGCATTGCGCAGGATCAGTCGGGCTCACCGGGACCGCACGGGCGGCCGCGTAGCATCGCCGGCGCGTAGAATGAACCCGGGGCGGCGCTGCCGGCGCGGCCGAAGTGAATCGAGGTAACTGGATGGAATTCAAGGATTACTACGCCACCTTGGGGGTGGAACCGAGCGCGGGTGAGGCGGAGATCAAGACCGCCTATCGCCGGCTGGCACGCAAGTACCACCCGGACGTCAGCAAGGAGGCCGGGGCCGAGGACAAGTTCAAGGCGGTCAACGAGGCCTACGAGGCGCTGCGTGATCCCGAGAAGCGCGCGGCCTACGACCAGCTGCGTGCGCAGGGCTACCGCCCGGGCGAGGAATTCCATGTGCCGCCGAACTATGGGGGAGGAGGGTTCAACTTCGAGGAAGTGTTTGGCGGCGGTGGCGCCAATGGCGGCTTCAGCGATTTCTTCGAGAGCCTGTTCGCTCGCCAGCGCGGCGGTGCCGGCCCGGGGCCGGGTTTCAGCAGCCACGGCCATGCGCCCAACCGTGATACCCGCGCCAAGCTGTCGGTACCGCTGGAGGCCGCCTACAGCGGCGACAGCCTGCGCATTACCGTCAATGGCAGGCAGCTCGATGTCCGCGTGCCCAAGGGCATCCGCCCTGGCCAGGTGATCCGCCTGGCGGGGCAGGGCAACCAGGGGGGCAATCTGCTGCTGGAGGTGGAGTACGCGGCGCACCCGCAGTTCGAGGTCGATGGCCGCAACATCCTCTACACGCTGCCGGTGACCCCATGGCAGGCCGCGCTGGGCACCAGCATCAGCGTGCCGACCCTGGGCGGCGCGGTGGAGCTCAAGATCCCCGCCGATTCGGACGCCGGCCGCAAACTGCGGCTGCGTGGCCGGGGCCTGCCGGGGAACCCGGACGGTGATCAGATCGTCGAGCTGGAGATCGTCGCGCCGGCCGCGACCGACGAAGCGCAAAAGAAGGCCTACCGGAACCTGGCCAAGGCCTTCGGCGAGTCGATCTGACAGGCCGGAGGAGCGCCGGCGGCGTGCGCCGTCGGCGAGTCGATCTGAGGCCTTGGCATGTAGAGTCGAGCCATGCTCGACTGCTCTTGCTGGGTCGAGCATGGCTCGACTCTACAGAAGCGTGCCAACCAAGGTTGGCACCTGCCGGAAACCTCTCAACCCTGCGCGGCGAACACCCGCTCCAGCACCTCGGACAGCTCGTCCTCAGAGAACGGCTTGGTGATGTAGGCCTTGGCACCCTGGCGCATGCCCCACATGCGATCGGTGTCCTGGTCCTTGGTGGTGACCAGGATCACCGGAATATGCCGGGTCGCCTCGTCGCGGGCCAGGGTGCGGGTGGCCTGGAAGCCATTGAGATTGGGCATCACCACGTCCATCAGCACCAGGTCGGGCAGCTCGGCCTTGGCGGTTTCGACCCCGGCGGCACCGTCGGTGGCGGTCAGGATCTGGTGCCCGAGCTTCTCGACGATGCGCTGTATCCCCAACAGCTGCGACGGTGAGTCGTCGACGATCAGAATGCGTGCCATGTTGTTCCCCGTGTGATGCCCGCAGTGTAGTGCGGGCACATGGCCGGCGGGAGGGCCGCACCTGCCGTCCGTCGCCCGCCTGCGACGTTCAGTCGATCCGGACCACGGTGCGGCCCAGTGACCCTCCGGCCAGCATCCGCTCGAACACCGCCGGCAGCCCCTCCAGTCCGACTTCCGCAGTGCAGATGCGGTCCAGGTGCTGCGGTTTCCATTCGTTGCCCAGGCGCGACCACACCTCTTCGCGCAGCCCGCGTGGCGCGTTGGCCGAGGAGACGCCCAGCAGCGATACACCGCGCAGGATGAACGGCATCACGGTCATGTCCAGCGCCGGGCTGGCCGCCAGCCCGGCACTGACCACGCTGCCGTAGGGCACGGTCTGTGCCAGCAGGCTGGCCAGCATGCTGCCGCCGGCATTGTCGAGGCCACCACCGAAGCGAGCCGACTGCAGTGGGCCGGTGTCGGCCAGTGCCTCGCGCGGCAACACCTCGGCAGCGCCGATGGCGCGCAGGAAATCCGCCTGGTCGGGCTTGCCGCTGATCGCATGCACGGTATACCCGGCCCGGCTGAAGATGGACAACGCCAGCGCACCGACGCCGCCACTGGCACCGGTCACCGCCAGCGGGCCGAGCTCCGGGGTCTGCCGGTTGTCCTGCATGCGCAGCAGGGCCAGTGCCGCAGTGAAGCCAGCGGTGCCCAGTACCATGGCCTCGCGCGGGCCGAGGCCCGCCGGCTGGGCGATCACTGCGCTGGAATCCAGGCGGACGAACTGGCTGTAGCCACCGTCACGCGTTTCGCTGAGACCGCAACCGGTGGCCAGCACGGCATCACCCTCCCGCCAGGCCGGGTCGGTGCTGGCAACGACGGTGCCGGCCACGTCGATACCGCCCACCAGCGGGAAACGGCGCAGGATCCGGCCCTTGCCGGTGCCGGCCAGCGCGTCCTTGTAGTTGACCGAAGACCAATGCGCGCGGATCAGCACCTGGCCGGGGCTGAGGTCGCCGACCATCAGCCGGGCCAGGCCGCTGCGGTAGCCGGCGCTGTCGTTTTCGATGCGGAAGGCGGTGAACGGGGTGGTGGGGGCCATCGGCGCTGCCTGACTTCGAGGAAAACGCCACCATACCCCGGACGTGCCCTTTCGATCCTGCCGATCCGCCCCATCTTGTATGATCAGTGATGGTTTCACGGCTGGCGCCGCGGGAAGGGCCCGCGCCGCAGCCCATATCTTGATGGAGCGTGCATGGCCTGGAATACACCCGGCGGCAACAAGGGCGGACAAGGCCCCGAGGACAATCGACGCGGGCCGTTCGGGTCGCGCGGCGGTGGCAGTGGCGGTGGCTGGGGCGGATTGCCCGGGCCGCTGAGGGACCTGTTCGACGGCGGCATCTGGCGCTGGGTCGTGGCAGCCGTGGTGCTGCTGGTGCTGTTCTCCAGCTTCCAGCTGATCGGCGAACAGCAGCGTGGCGTGGTGCTGCGCTTCGGCCAGTTCTCGCGCATCCTGCAGCCTGGCCCGAATTTCAAGCTGCCTTGGCCGATCGAATCGGTCACCAAGGTCAATGCCACCGAGATCAAGACCTTCTCGATCCAGGTGCCGGTGCTGACCCGTGACGAGAACATCGTCAATGTTTCGCTGAACGTCCAGTATCGCATCGACGACCCGCAGCTGTACCTGTTCGGCACCGTGGACGCCAACCAGGTGCTGGAGCAGTCGGCGCAGAGCGCGGTGCGCGAGGAAGTCGGTCGCGCCGACCTCAACGCTGTGCTGAACAACCGCGGCCCGCTTGCTGCGGCTGCCGAGGAACGCCTGCAGGCGCTGCTGAAGGCTTTCAAGACCGGCCTGACCGTGACCGGCCTGACCCTGCAGGACGCGCGTCCGCCGGAAGAAGTGAAGCCGGCGTTCGACGAGGTCAACGGCGCCCAGCAGGTCAAGGAACGCCTGATCAACGAAGCCCAGGCCTACGCCGCCAAGGTCGTGCCGGAAGCCCGAGGCCAGGCCTCGCGTGCCCGTACCACCGCCGAAGGTTACAAGCAGGCCGTGGTGTCCAAGGCCGAAGGTGACGCGCAGCGCTTCAGCCTGTTGCAGGCCCAGTACAAGGACGCTCCGGAAGTGACCCGCAAGCGCCTGTGGCTGGAGACGGTGCAGCAGGTGCTGAGCGAGAACCGCAAGGTGATCGGCGGCGATGGGCGCCAGCTGATCTACGTGCCGATGACCGGCGAGACCCGTCCCAGTGCTTCGGCTCCGGCCGCAGTGGTGAACCCGGAGGTGGTGATGCCATCGCTGCCGGGTGCGGCGGTGGAACAACCCCGTGATGCGGGCCGGCCGGTGGGCCGTCCGAGCGGGCGACCGAGCGGCCGAGAGGAGGGCAGCCGATGAAGAGTCCTATCTGGATCGCCGTGATCGTGGCGGTGGTGCTGGGCCTGCTCGGCTCGGTGTACGTGGTCCGCGAGGACCAGACCGCGATGGTCCTGAACCTGGGCAAGGTGGTGCGTTCGGACATCAAGCCGGGCCTGCACTTCAAGGTGCCGGTGGTGGAGACGGTGAAGGTTTTCGACCGTCGCTTCCAGGTGCTCGACACCGCGCCGGCGCGCTACTTCACCGCCGAGCAGAAGGACGTCAGTGTCGACTTCTTCGCCATCGGCTACATCTCCAACGTGGGTGACTATTTCCGTGCCACCGGCGGCGATCCGCGCGTCGCCAACGCCCGCCTGGCGCCGATCATCACCGACTCGCTGCGCAACCAGATCAACTCGCGCACCCTGCAGCAGCTGGTGTCCGGCGACCGCAGCGAGCTGATCGCCGAGCAGCTGAAGGGAATCAATGAGGCCGTGGCCGGCCTGGGCATGCAGATGATCGACCTGCGCATCAAGCAGGTGGACCTGCCGACCGACAGCCAGGTGATCAACGACGTGTATGAGCGCATGCGGGCCCAGCGCAAGCAGGAAGCCGCCAAGCTGCGTGCAGAAGGCGAGGAACAGTCGCTGACCATCCGTGCCCAGGCCGACCGTGACAGCACCGTGCTGATTGCCGAGGCCGAGCGCGATGCACAGCGCCTGCGCGGTGAAGGTGATGCCGAGGCGGCCCGCATCTACGGCAGGGCCGGCTCGGCCGACCCGTCGTTCTATGCGTTCTACCGCAGCCTGGAGGCCTACCGCGGTTCCATGACCGACGGCAATGGCGTGATCGTGCTGGACAAGAACGATCCCTTCCTGCAGTACCTGAAGAACGATCGCTGAGATCGCAGGATGCCATCCGGGGCCCGGCCGCATGCCGGGCCCCGTGCTTTTTCCGGAGCTCCCCCATGAAAGATCTGTTCGCGGCCGTCTGCCTGGTGGCGGTGCTGGAAGGCCTGTTCCTGTTCGTCGCCCCGTTGGCCTGGAAGCGCATGGCCGAGCGGCTGCTGGAGATGCCCGGCCCGGCCCTGCGTGGCTTCGGCGGCCTGGTCCTGCTGGCCGGGCTGAGCCTGCTGTGGTGGGCCCGCCATTAGCAGGGGGTCAGATCCCTTTTCGCAGGAAAGGGATCTGACCCCGTTCCGGGGCGGCTGACCGCCCGGTGAAGCCGTCCGCCGGAAAGGTGGCACCGGACCCCGGAAACCCGGATAATGCACAAAAGCCGGACGGGCCTCCCCGTTCGGCTTTTTCCGTGTCTGGGCCTTCCATCGCCGGCCGCTCCCCGTTTGGAGCCGCCCTGCAGGTGCTGGCCAGCCCCGCTGCGGTTCAACCGTCCGCGGCCCCGATGGCCGCAACATATGAGGAGCCCGTCATGGGTCAGTCTGTCGTAGTGCTTGGTGCCCAGTGGGGCGATGAAGGCAAGGGCAAGATCGTCGATCTGCTCACTGAGGAAATCGGCGCCGTCGTGCGCTTCCAGGGCGGCCACAACGCCGGCCACACCCTGGTCATCAACGGCAAGAAGACCGTCCTGCACCTGATCCCGTCGGGCATCCTGCGTGACGACGCGCTGTGCCTGATCGGCAACGGCGTAGTGATCTCGCCGGCCGCGCTGCAGAAGGAGATCGCCGAGCTGGAAGCCTCCGGCGTGGAAGTGCGTTCGCGCCTGAAGATCTCCCCGGCCGCGCCGCTGATCATGCCGTACCACATCGCCCTGGACCAGGCGCGCGAGCGCGCTGCCGGTGGCAAGGCGATCGGCACGACCGGTCGTGGCATCGGCCCGGCCTACGAAGACAAGGTGGCGCGCCGCGGCATCCGCATCGCCGACCTGCATTACCCGAAGCAGCTGGAAGAACTGCTGCGCACCGCGCTGGATTACCACAACTTCGTGCTGACCAAGTATCTGAACACCGATGCGGTCGACTTCCAGAAGACCTTCGACGAAGCGCTGGCCTTCGGCGAATACGTGCAGCCGATGAAGTCCGATGTGGCCGGCATCCTGCACGACCTGCGCAAGCAGGGCAAGCGCGTGCTGTTCGAAGGCGCGCAGGGTGCGCTGCTGGACATCGACCACGGCACCTACCCGTACGTCACCAGCTCCAACACCACCGTGGGTGGCGCGCTGGCCGGTTCCGGCGTCGGCGCCGACTCGATCGACTACGTGCTGGGCATCGCCAAGGCCTACGCCACCCGTGTCGGTGGCGGCCCGTTCCCGACCGAGCTGGACGACGAAGTCGGCCAGGGCATCCGTGACCGCGGCGCCGAGTACGGTGCCTCGACCGGTCGTCCGCGTCGCTGCGGCTGGATGGACATCGTCGCGCTGAAGCGCGCCGTGGCCATCAATGGCATCAGCGGCCTGTGCATCACCAAGCTGGACGTGCTCGATGGCATGGAAAAGCTCAAGGTCTGCATCGCCTACGAATACAACGGCAAGCGCACCGAGTACGCGCCGCTGGACGCGCAGGGCTGGGAAGAGTGCACCCCGGTATACCTGGAGTTCCCGGGCTGGAGCGAGAATACCCACGGCATCACCCAATGGGACGAACTGCCGCCGGCCGCACGCGCCTACCTGCGTTCGCTGGAAGAACTGGCCGGTTGCCCGATCAGCATCGTCTCCACCGGTCCGGACCGCGACCACACCATGGTGCTGCAGGATCCGTTCGCCTGAGTGCGTGATCGGCAACGCTGGGCCTGGCCCGGCGTGACAGGAAAGGCCCCGCGAATGCGGGGCTTTTCCGTTTCCGGCCAGTGCCTGCCGGTGGCAGGAACCGGGCAGGCAGCACTGCCCGATCCAACGTGAACCGCTGCAGAAGCATTCAGGATTGCAGGGTCAAGGCGGCCGGGCATGTCGCCGATACCGGCACATCCCCCCGTTTTGGATGTACCGATGAACTACTTGAGGAACGTCAGGGTTGCCTGGCGTCTTGGGCTGGGCTTTGGCCTGTTGTTGCTGCTGGTCGCCGCCGTGGTCGCAACCGCTGCCACCGCAAGCGTGGTGCAGAAGCGCGCGATGCAGGAGGTGGTCGACGTCAGCGTGGCCAAGGTGCGCCTGCTGTCGCAGATGCTCGATGCGAACAACCAGATGATGGTGGTGCGCCGCGAGATGCTGATCCGCCAGGGCGAAGACCGCGCCAGCGACGAGAAGCGCATTGCCGATCTGGTCAAGCGCTACGAGGCCAGCTGGACCGCCTACCAGGCACTGCCCAGCGACGCCGAGGGCAAGGCCATCGCTGAAACCATCGCGGCCAAGCGCGCCATCGCGCGTCCGCTCAACAAGCAGACCAGCGAACGGATGGAGCAGGGCGACTATCCCGGCGCCGTGGCGCTGACCCTCGGCCCGGTGCAGGAAGCGGCCAATGGCTGGAACAGGGCGCTGGCCGATGGCGTGGACTTCGAAGAGAAGGAAAGCCGCGAAGCGGCTGCCGAGGCGATCCGCCTGGGTGAGCGCAGCGTGTTGCAGCTGCTGGTGCTGGGCGGCGTCGCGCTGTTGGTGGGCATCGGTGCCTCCGTGATGATCGGCCGCAGCCTGACCGGCCCGCTGGCGCGCGCGGTGAACCTGGCCGAGCGCCTGTCCAAGGGACAGCTGGACCAGGAGTTCCGCCTCGGTGGCCGCGACGAGCTGACCCAGCTGGGCGAAGCGATGGCCAGCGTGCGCCAGAGCGTGCAGGCGGCGATCGGCGCACAGCTGCAGATGGCCGGACAGCATGAGGCAGGTGCGATCCGCTATCGCATGGATGCCAGTGCGTTCCCCGGTGATTTCGGCCGCATGGTGCAGGCCACCAACAGCCTGGTGGAATCGCACGTGCAGGTGGAACTGCTGATGGCCGAGGTGATGCAGCGCTACGCCATTGGCGACCTCAGCCGTGACCTGCCCGACTACCCGGGCGAGAAAGGCACGCTGACCCGCACGCTGGCGGCAGTGAAGCAGAGCCTGATGGCGATCAACGCGCAGATCGATGAACTGGCCCGCGCCGCGCGCGCCGGTGATTTCAGCATGCGCGGCGATGCTGCTGCGTTCCAGTACCAGTTCAAGGCAATGGTCGAGCACCTCAACGGCATGATGGCCAGCTCACAGGCCAGCATCGCCGATGTCTCCGAAGTGTTGCGCGCGATCTCGCACGGTGACCTGACCGCGCGCATGGACGGCGAGTATGACGGAGTGTTCGCGCGCATGCGCGACGATGCCAACACCACCACTGCACAGCTGACCGGCATCGTACGTGGCATCCAGGTGGCCGCCGGCAGCATCAACAACGCGGCGCAGGAACTGGCTACCGGCAACAACGACCTGTCGCGCCGCACCGAGCAGCAGGCGGCCAACCTGGAAGAAGCGGCCGCGTCGATGGAGGAACTGACCTCCACCGTGCGCCAGAATGCCGAACTGGCCCGTCAGGCCGACAGCGAAGCGCATGCCGCCGGTGCCGCCGTGCGCGAGACCGAGCAGGCGATGGCACAGATGGCTTCGGTGATGGGCGAAATCGATCAGTCGTCGGCACGCATCTCGGAAATTTCCACGGTGATCGACGGCATCGCATTCCAGACCAACATCCTGGCCTTGAATGCCGCCGTCGAAGCTGCGCGTGCCGGCGAACAGGGACGGGGCTTCGCCGTGGTGGCCAGCGAAGTGCGCACCCTCGCGCAGCGTGCCGGTGTGGCCGCCAAGGAAATCAAGACGCTGATCGAAGACGCCGCCGCCAAGGTGAAGAGCGGATTGGCCGTGACCGTCGAGTCGGAAGCGGCGATCGCACGCGTGGCGCAGGCGAGCTCGCGCACGACCCAGCTGATGAGCGACATCGCGGCGGCCAGCAGGGAGCAGGCTGCGGGCATCGAGCAGGTCAACCAGGTGGTGGTGCAGATGGACCAGGTGACCCAGCAGAATGCGGCGCTGGTGGAGGAAGCCACCGCTGCAAGCCGCGCACTGGAGGAACAGGCGCATGCGCTGACCGCCTCGGTGGCGGTGTTCAAGGTGGAAGGCGCGGTGGCTTCGGCTTCGCCGCGTCGCGCTGCCTGAGCAAGCCGCGAACGTTGCTGCGCGAATGCGGCCGCGCTCAGCGGCCGCACTTCGCTGGAAGGGTCGCATCCATTGCTGCAAGTACGAACTTGTGCTGCGACAACCTAAGTTGCTGCGTGGATGAGGACGCCGTCCCGCGTATTGTTGGCCTCAACTGCGAGCACGCGTACGCGCAGCCTTCTTCGCCGCCGCCTTGCGTGCGGTCTTCTTTGCCGCACGTGTCTTGGCCGCCTTCTTCGCTGCAGCACTGCGCGAGGCGGCTGTACCGGCCTTCTTGACCGCTGTCTTCTTTGCGGCCTTCTTGGTGGCTGTCTTGCGAGCCGGTGCCTTCTTTGCCGCCGTCTTCTTCGCAGCCGTCGCCTTGGTCGTAGCCTTCTTTGTGGCCGACTTCCTGGCAGGCGCCTTCCTGGCCGCCTTCTTGCTGGTCGCCTTCTTTGCGCCTTTGCGTGCGCTGCCGCTGCGCTTGCCGCCGCCGTCCTGCTTGTTCACGGTCGCCCAGGCAATGCGTTCAGCGGTACCCTCACTTGCGCCGCGATCACGTTCGCTTTCCTCGATGTGCTCGGCCTGGCGCTTCTGTTTTTCGGTGTAGGCGGATTTGTCACCACGGGGCATGGCGGTTCTCCTGTCGTTGTGATCAGGCCAGCAGGCGCAGCTTGGGTTCACGCGCCCACTGGCGGGTGGCGGCCGCCGCCAGGAATGCCTTGGCGTCTTCCGCTCCGACGATGCCAGCGTCGTTGCCGACCCGCGCTGCCTTCAACAGCGCCTGGCCCCCTGCATCGCTGGCGATGGCCTTCAGGTGCGCCCAGGCCTGGCTGACGAACTCCAGGGCGGCGCTCTCTTTCGATAACGTCTTTGAAGCCTCCAGGCCGAGCACCACGGCCACTGCATCGAACACCGCCGAGGGGGTGCCGGCCAGTTGCCCGTCGGCCGGCTGCAGCGTGCCGTCGCTGAGCGTGGCGCCGCCCACTCTGGGCGCGACCAGCTTCACCTCGGCACCGGCCTTCTGCACGGCCTTGCGCAGGCTGGCGATCAGGCCGGCGTCGGACCCTTCATCGAACAGGATGCCGATGCAGCGACCCTGCAACGTGGGCGTGTTGCGCCCAATCACGCGGACCTCCGGCGCGGGCGGCATGTCCTGGGCCGGGGTGGCCGTGGGCGCGGGATCGGGCAGCGCGGGCAGGGCAAGGCCATCGGCCACGCGGCGGGCCAGCGAATCATCGATGTTGCGCAGGTGGCTGACGGTACGTACCCGTACCTTCAGCGTCTCCACCTTGGACAGCTCGAAGACCAGGGCCGAGGCAAGATGTGCCTGCTCCGGCTTTTCCAGGCTGCGGAAGAACATGCGGGCCTGGCTGTAGTGATCGGCGAAGCTCTCTGGCCGGGTGCGGCCCTTGCGGCCGTCATCGGCGCTGGCGTGGCTGCGGAACCCGGCCGGCGTTTCACGCGGCGTGTCGTCCTGCAGCGAGCTGGGATCATAGGCGACGCGGCCCTTGGGCACCTGCATCTGCATGTGGCCGTCGCGCTGATGATTGGCGAACGGGCACTTTGGTGCGTTCACTGGAATCTGGTGGAAGTTCGGGCCGCCCAGGCGAAGCAGCTGCGTATCCAGGTAGGAAAACAGGCGTCCCTGCAGCAGGGGGTCGTTGCTGAAGTCGATGCCCGGCGGCACGTTGGCCGGGCAGAAGGCGACCTGTTCGGTTTCAGCGAAGAAGTTGTCCGGCCAGCGGTCCAGCACCATGCGCCCGATCACCTTCAGCGGCACCAGCGACTCGGGAATGATCTTGGTCGGGTCCAGGTGATCGAACGGGAACGCGTCTGCCTGTTCTTCGGTGAACAGCTGCACCGCCAGTTCCCATTCCGGGAAATCACCGCGCTGGATGGCCTCGAACAGGTCCCGGCGGTGGAAGTCATTGTCGGCCGCCTGCAGTTTCAGGGCCTCGTCCCACACCGTGGACTGGATGCCGAGCTTCGGCCGCCAGTGGAACTTGACGAAGGTCGATTCGCCGGCCTCGTTCAGCAGGCGGAAGCTGTGCACGCCGAAGCCTTCGATCATGCGCAACGACCGCGGGATGGCACGGTCGCTCATGGCCCACATGATCATGTGCATCGATTCGGGCATCAGCGAGATGAAATCCCAGAAGGTGTCGTGGGCGGTGGCGGCCTGCGGGAAGGCCCGATCAGGCTCCATCTTCACCGCGTGCACCAGGTCCGGGAACTTCAGGGCGTCCTGGATGAAGAACACTGGAATGTTGTTGCCCACCAGGTCCCAGTTGCCCTCCCTGGTATAGAACTTGACCGCGAAGCCGCGCACGTCACGCGGGGTGTCGACCGAGCCGGCACCACCGGCCACGGTCGAGAAGCGGGCGAACACCGGTGTCTTCACTCCCACCTCGGTCAGGATGCGCGCGCGGGTAAGGGGCGCCAGCGACTCGGTCAGCTGGAAATAGCCATGCGCGGCGCTGCCACGGGCGTGCACGATGCGTTCCGGGATCCGCTCATGGTCGAAATGGGTGATTTTTTCGCGCAGGATGAAGTCTTCCAGCAGCGTGGGGCCACGCGGCCCCTGCCGCAGCGAGTTCTGGTTGTCCGCTACCGGGATGCCCTGGTCGGTGGTCATCGCCGGATAGCGGCCACCGGCCAGCTGGTGCAGTTCGTCGCCATCACCACGGCGGTGGGCTTCGGCGGAAGAGGTTGCGCGCTTGCCGGTCGGCTTGCTGGCGGCCATGGAAGGGGGCTCCGGGAAATCACTGGGAACCCCGACACTGGAACCGGGCCCGTTAAACCACGGTCCGCCGCAGGTGAACATACGGGCAAAAGCGGGCTCGGGTATGCTTGGCGGCATGCGAGTCGAACCCGCCGACATCGAAGCCCTGTTCGACGCCATTCCGGATGTGCTGTTCTTCATCAAGGACCGCCAGGGGCGCTACACCCACGTCAACCAGACCATGCTGCGGCGGCTGGGCCTGCGCGCACGCAAGGACGTGATCGGTCGTACCGCAGCGGAGATCTATCCGACCGGCCTCAGTGCCGACTACGTCGACCAGGACGCCCGCGTCCTGTCCGGCGAGGTGATCGAGAACCTGATGGAACTGCACCTGTTCGCCAACCGCGAACCCGGCTGGTGCCTGACCTGCAAGCGCCCGCTGGTGGTCGACGGTGCCATCGAAGGCCTGATCGGCATCTCCCGTGACCTCGGCCAGAAGGACAGCCTGGGTGCCCAGTACGAACAGCTGCGGTTGGCCCTGGCCCATCTCAACGCGCATTACGCCGAGAACGTGCGCATGCAGACCTTGCTGGATATCACCGGTTTTTCGCTGTCCAAGCTGGAGCGCAGCTTCCGCAAGGTGTTCCAGATGACTCCGCAGCAGGTGCTGACCCGGCTGCGGATCCAGATGGCCATGCACCTGCTGCATGGCGACGACAGCATCGCCTGCATCGGCCAGGCCTGCGGCTTCAGCGACCAGAGCGCGTTCACCCGCAAGTTCAAGGCTGAAACCGGTTTCTCGCCGCGCGCCTATCGTGCCCGTATCGGTGGCGGTGTCGGCGAGCCGGCACTGGCCTGAGCCGCCTGCTGCGCTGTGCCTATCCCGGCGGGCACGGGACAGGGTAAGGTGTCGCCCCTGTAGCCCGCCGCCAGCCCCGCCGATGCCCAATTCGATTCCGACCGCCTCGCCGTCCCGCCTGGGGCATTCGCTCAAGCCCCGCCAGCTGATCATGATGGGCCTGGGCAGCGCCATCGGCGCCGGTCTGTTCCTCGGCTCGGGCGTGGGCGTGCAGGCGGCCGGTCCGGCGGTCCTGGTGTCCTATCTGGTCGCCGGCGCGCTGGTGATCATCGTGATGAACGCGCTGGGCGAGATGGCGGCGGCCAAGCCGACCAGCGGGGCGTTCTCGGTGTATGCCGCCGACGCCATGGGGGCCACCGCCGGCGCCACGGTCGGCTGGCTGTGGTGGGTGCAGTTGGTGATCGTGATCGCCGCCGAGGCGGTGGGCGCGGCCGGGTTGCTGGCCACGGTCTGGCCGGCGGTGCCGGTACCGATGGCGGCGCTTGCCTTCATGCTGTTCTTCACCGCCATCAACCTGCTCGGGGTGAAGAACTTCGGCGAGTTTGAGTTCTGGTTTGCCATCCTCAAGGTGGCGGCGATCCTGGCCTTCATTGCCATTGGCGTGGCCCTGCTGATGGGATGGTTGCCGCAGGTGACCTCGCCGGGCCTGAGCAACTTCACCGAACATGGTGGTTTTGCACCGAAGGGCCTGGCCGGCATCGGTGCGGCGCTGCTGGTCGTCGTTTTCGCCTTCGGCGGGACCGAGATCGTGGCCGTCGCCGCTGCCGAGACGGAAGATCCGGAGCGCAGCATCGCCCGTGCCATCCGCACGGTGGCCTGGCGTATCCTGGTGTTCTACATCGGCTCGCTGAGCGTGATCATTGCCGTGGTGCCGTGGACCAGCGAGGCACTGAAGTCGCCGTTCGCGGCGGTGCTGGACATCGCACGTATTCCCGGCGCCGGCGCGGCGATCACCCTGATCGCGGTGATCGCCCTGCTGTCGGCGCTCAATGCCAACCTCTACGGCGCTTCGCGCATGATGTATTCGCTGGCGCAGCGCCGCGAAGCGCCAGCCGTACTCGGCTGGACCGATCCGCGCCAGGTACCGGTGATCGCGGTGCTGGCCAGCGTGCTGTTCGGCTTCGCCGCCACCATCATGGAGCTGATGTTCCCGGACAAGGTGCTGCCGGTGCTGCTCAATATCGTCGGTTCCACCTGCCTGCTGGTGTGGACGCTGTCGCTGGTTTCGCAACTGGTGCTGCGCCGCCGGGCCGATCGCCTCGGCACCCGCCTGCCGTTCCGCATGGCCGGCTTCCCGTGGCTGACGGTGTGCGCGCTGGGCATCCTGGCGTTGATCTTCGGCCTGTTGCTGAGCGAGTCGCACACCCGCCTGCAGTTCCTGTCGATGGTGGCGCTGACCGCCACCATCGCTGCCGGCAGCGCCATCGCCCGGCGCATGCGCGAGGCCTGACTGCCGTTGTAGAGCCGACCCTACGGTCGGCTGCTGTTCGCGCAGACGCAGCCGAGTACGGGCTCGGCTCTACAGCAGGCATACATCCGGCGTGGCACTGTGGGCACGTGAGCCGTCATTGGCCCGTCGCCCGGGAGTCGCCCATGCTGCGCAGCCGTCCCTTCCTGATGTTCACCGGCCAGGCCGAGGCCGCCCTGGCCCTGTACGCCGAAGCCTTTGCCGATTTTCACCTGCTGGACCTGCAGCGCCACCCCGAAGGTGCGGGTGCCGGCGTGCCGGGGCAGGTGCGCCAAGCGACCTTCCTGCTGGGCGGCACGCACTACCTGTGCTTCGACAGCCTGGACGTGCACGCCTTCACCTTCACGCCATCGATTTCGCTGTTCGTCGAGTGCGCCAGCGCCGAGCAGTTCGAGCGCGCGGCCCGCGCGCTCGAAGAGGGCGGGCATTGGCTGATGCCGGTGGGCGAGTACGATTTCAGCAATCGCTATGGCTGGGTGCAGGACCGTTATGGCGTGTCGTGGCAGTTGAGCCTGGGACAGATGCCGGATCCGTGACCGGATCATGTGGGTGTGGACCTTGGTCCACACGCCTTCATGAAAACGGCCCGCTTGCGCGGGCCGTTCTCTTTACCGATGCAGCGAGGAATCAAGCCTCGACTGCATCATCCTTGTAGGCATCGACCGGGATGCAGGCGCACATGACGTTCTTGTCGCCGTACACGTTGTCGACGCGGGCCACCGGCGGCCAGTACTTGCTCTGCTTCAGGCTGGCCAGCGGGAAGGCGGCCAGCTCGCGCGGATAGGCGTGGGCCCACTCGCTGGCGGTCACGGCGGTTGCAGTGTGCGGCGCGTTCTTCAGCGGGTTGTCCTCGCGGTCCAGGCGGCCATCTTCGATCGCGCGGATCTCCTCGCGGATCTGGATCATCGCGTCGATGAAGCGGTCCAGCTCGTGCAGCGACTCGCTCTCGGTCGGCTCGACCATCAGCGTGCCGGCCACCGGGAAGCTCAGGGTCGGGGCGTGGAAGCCGAAGTCGATCAGGCGCTTGGCGACGTCCTCGGCGCCGATGCCGCTGGTCTTCTCCAGCGGGCGCACGTCGAGGATGCACTCGTGCGCCACCAGGCCGTTGCGGCCGGTGTACAGCGTCTTGAAGTGCGGCGCCAGGCGCCTGGCGATGTAGTTGGCGTTGAGCTGCGCGACCTGGGTGGCCTTGCGCAGGCCTTCGCGGCCCATCATCGCGATGTACATCCAGCTGATCGGCAGGATTGAGGCGCTGCCGAAGCTGGCCGCGCTGACCATGCCGACCGGGCCGTTGTCACCCAGCTTGCCTGGCAGGAACGGGGCCAGGTGCTCCTTGACCGCGCACGGGCCGACGCCGGGGCCGCCACCGCCGTGCGGGATGCAGAAGGTCTTGTGCAGGTTCAGGTGCGAAACGTCCGAACCCCACTTGCCCGGCTTGGCCACGCCGACCAGGGCATTCATGTTGGCACCGTCGGTGTACACCTGGCCGCCGTGACTGTGGATGATCTCGCAGATCTCGACCACCTCTTCCTCGAACACGCCGTGCGTGGACGGGTAGGTCATCATGATCGCGGCCAGGCGGTCGCTGTACTTCTCGGCGTTGAGCCGGATGTCCTCTACATCGACGTTGCCGTTGGCATCGGTCTTGGTCACCACGACCTTCATGCCGCACATCTGCGCCGAGGCCGGGTTGGTGCCGTGCGCCGAATCCGGAATCAGGCAGATGTCACGATGGCCTTCGCCGCGCGAGCGATGGTAGGCGCGGATTGCCAGCAGGCCGGCGTACTCGCCCTGCGCACCGGAATTCGGCTGCAGGCTGACCGCGTCGTAGCCGGTGCATTCCACCAGCATCGCTTCCAGCGAGTCAATCAGTTCCTTGTAGCCCAGCGCCTGGTCGGCCGGTACCAGCGGGTGGATCTGCGAGAACTCCGGCCAGGTCACCGGAATCATCTCGGCGGTGGCGTTGAGTTTCATGGTGCACGAGCCCAGCGGGATCATCGTGCGGTCCATCGCCAGGTCCTTGTCGGCCAGCGAACGCAGGTAGCGCAGCAGTTCGTGCTCGCTGTGGTGGGTGTTGAACACCGGGTGGGTCAGGAACGCGGACTGGCGCAGCAGGCCGGCCGGCAGTGCGTCGGCGGTGCTGGCATCCAGCGCGTCGACGTCGGCCTGCGCGCCAAACACGGCGGCCAGCGCGACCACGTCGGCGCGGGTGGCGGTCTCGTCCAGGCTGATGCCGACCGAGTCGCTGTCGATCGCGCGCAGGTTGTAACCGGCGGCGCGCGCCCTGGCGTGGATCTCATCGGCCTGCACGCCGGTGATATGCAGGGTGTCGAAGAAGTGGCCCCCGACCTGCACGCCGGCGTTGCGCAGGGCCGCAGCCAGGATCGCGGCCAGGCGATGGGTGCGGCGGGCGATGCGGGTCAGGCCTTCCGGGCCGTGGTAGACGGCGTACATCGAGGCCATCACCGCCAGCAGCACCTGCGCGGTGCAGATGTTGGAGGTGGCCTTCTCGCGGCGGATGTGCTGCTCGCGGGTCTGCAGGGTGAGGCGGTAGGCCGGGTTGCCCTCGGCATCGATCGAGACACCGATCAGGCGGCCCGGCATCGAGCGCTTGTAGGCGTCACGGCAGGCCATGAAGGCAGCATGCGGGCCGCCGAAGCCGAATGGCACGCCGAAGCGCTGGCTGTTGCCGACCACGATGTCCGCGCCCCATTCACCCGGGGCGGCCAGCAGGGTCAGGGCCAGCAGGTCAGTGGCCACGGCCACCAGGCCGCCGCGTGCGTGCACGGCCTCGACCAGCGCCTTGTAGTCGCCGACCTGGCCGAAGGTATCCGGGTACTGCAGCAGCAGGCCGAAGGCTTCTGCTTCCAGTGCTTCGGCCGGGGTGCCGACGCGCAGCACGATGCCCATCGGCTCGGCACGGGTACGCAGCAGTTCCAGGGTCTGCGGATGCACGGCGTCGTGCACGAAGAAGGTGTCCGACTTCGACTTGGCCGAACGCTTGGCCAGGGTCATCGCCTCGGCGGCAGCGGTGGCTTCATCCAGCAGCGAGGCGTTGGCGATCTCCATGCCCGTGAGGTCGGCGCACAGGGTCTGGAAGTTGATCAGCGCTTCCATCCGGCCCTGCGAGATTTCCGCCTGATACGGAGTGTAGGCGGTGTACCAGGCCGGGTTTTCCAGGATGTTGCGCAGGATCACGTTCGGCGTGTGGGTACCGTAGTAGCCCTGGCCGATGAAGCTGCGCAGCACGGTGTTCTTGTCGGCGATCGCGCGGATCTTCGCCAGTGCCTCTACCTCGGTCATCGACTCCGGCAGCGCCAGGGGGGCCGGCGACTTGATCTTGGCCGGCACGATGGCATCGGTCATCGCATCCAGCGAGGCGTGGCCGACAACGCCGAGCATCTGCGCGATCTCGGCGTCGTTGGGGCCGATGTGGCGCTCGACGAACGCATTGTGGTGCTCGAGCTCACGCAGGGAAGGGGTGTTCTGGGACATGGCGAAGGATCCGTCAGGAAAGGGCACGCACGGGCACAAGCCGCCGGTCGGCGGTCTGCGGGCGCCCCTCTGTCCTTTTGCCTGAGAGTTTGGAAGTGCGGATGGCCGCAGCTTCGTGCCCCTTCGGCGCCGGATCGAACCGGTCTCTCCAGAGTTGTGTTGCGGGTGGTATCGGGCCTGAGCGATTACGGGCGTTGCGCCTTCGGCAGCGGTGTTCCGCTTCTCCCACCGTGTTGCCCGCCGATTATAGCTCGTTGCGGGCTTTCCGGCCCGGTTCAGCGACCGGGCGCGTGCCTGAATGGCAGGCGCCGTGGCCGTGCGTTCTGTGCACTGCTGCATGGCGCCGGGCGCACTCGCCCCCTATGATGGAGGGATACCCGAATTCATCCGGCGCCGTCCCTGCTGCATGGGACCGGCGCCCGCCGTGCGTGCCACGCCCGGCCCTGCCGGACGCCTTCTCAATGACCGCCGCTGTTGCTCCTTCCACCCGCCGCATGGCCCTGCTGCTTGCCGGCCTGGCCATGTTCGGCCCGTTCTCCATCGACACCATCTTCCCGGCCTTCCCGCAGCTGGCCCAGCGCCTGGCGGTGGACGAGGTGGCGGTACAGCAGACCATCAGCGTATACCTGCTGTTCTATGGCCTGATGAGCCTGGCGCATGGCCCGCTGTCCGATGCCTGGGGCCGCAAGCGGGTGATCCTCGGCGGCCTGGTGGTGTTCATCGCGGCGTCGGTCGGCTGTGCGCTGTCGACCGACCTGACCACGCTGCTGGCGTTCCGTGCACTGCAGGGCCTGTCAGCGGGCGTGGGCATGATCGTCGGCCGTGCCGTCATCCGCGACCTGTACCACGGTCATGACGCACAGCGGCTGATGAGCCAGGTGTCGATGCTGTTCGGCATCGCTCCAGCGATCGCGCCGATCATCGGCGGCTGGATCCTGCTCAGCGGCGCCGGCTGGCCGCTGATCTTCTGGTTCCTGGTGGTGTTCTCGCTGGTGCTGCTGGCGGCTACCGCACGCTTCCTGCCGGAAACCCACCCGGTCGAGGCACGGGTGCCGCTGTCGCCACGCGCGCTGCTGCGTGACTACGTGCGCATCGGCTTCAACCCGCGCTTCCTGCGCCTGGCGCTGGCGGGCAGCATCGGTTTCGGCGGCATTTTCCTGTACATCTCCTCGGCGCCGGTCTTCGTGATGCAGCACCTGCATCTGGGCGAAGGTGGATTCGCGTGGTTGTTCATTCCCACCATCGGCGGCATGACCACCGGCTCGTTCCTGTCCGGGCGCATGGCTGGCCGCATCACCGCAACCCGCCAGGTCGCCATTGGTTTCGGATTCTGCGCGCTGTCGGCGCTGCTGAACCTCGGCTATGTGGGACTGGCCGCGCAGTTCGCGCTGCCGTGGGCCGTGCTGCCCATCTTCCTGGGCGGCATGGGCATGGCGCTGATCTTTCCGATCCTGGCGCTGGCGGTATTGGACATGTACCCGCACCAGCGGGGCCTGGCGTCATCGCTGCAGGCGTTCGTGCAGTTGATGATCAGTACCGTGGTGGCCGGCGTGGCCTCACCGCTGCTCAGTGCCAGCCCGCTGCAGCTGGCGCTGGGCCAGGCTGCATTCTTCGCGGCCGGCTTCGTGTTCTGGTACTGGGAGCACCGGCGCGAGCGCGCAGTACGAGCGGCCTGCATCGATCATTGAGCAGCACGCAGGGACGGGGCCGGCCGTGCTGCCTGCGCGGCTTGCCGTGGCGGGCCGCCAGCGTAGGCTGGGCGTTCCAGCCAGCCGGTGCATGGAAGCACCACAGCCAGCCGATCCGATGCCGTTGCATGAGGTTTCCGCATGGCTGCACAGCAGACCTATCGCTTGTTCCAGGTGGCGCTGAAGGAGCGCCGCATCCTGTCCCCTTCGCTGGACCGCATGGTGTTCACCGGTGCCGATGTGGCACGGATGGGGACCGGAGGTCCCGACCAGCGGATCAAGGTGTTCTTTCCCTTGCCGGGGCAGTCCGTGCCGCAGGTGCCCAGCGGTGCGGACTGGTACCTGCGCTACCGGGCCATGGCCGAGGACCTGCGGCCGCCGATGCGCACCTACACCCTTCGCCAGCTCCGCGCCGGGCAGTGCGAGGTCGACATTGATTTTGTCATCCACGGCGAGGCCGGGCCTGCCTCGCGCTGGGCCATGCGTGCACGGCCGGGCGACCGCGTGGTGCTGCTGGCTCCCGACGCCGACGGCGCCGGCAGCAGCGATGGGTGGGAGTGGCGGCCGCCGGCCGGTGTCGGCCAGGTGCTGCTGATGGCCGACGAAACCGCGTTGCCGGCAGTGGCCGGTATCCTCGAGGAACTGGCGGTGATGCCGGACCCGCCGCGAACGCTGGCCCTGCTCGAAGTCGCCCAGGCGGGCGACGCGGTACCGTTGAAGGCACCGGCATCGGCCGAGCTGGTCTGGCTGCCGCGCGGCCAGGCGCCCTATGGACAGCCCCTGCTGCAGGCCGTGCAGGCACGGCTGGCCGCGGCCGGGGGCGTGGCCGGGAGCGTGGCCGCCAGGGATGCGCTGGAGGACATCGACGTCGACGCGCAGATCCTGTGGGAGCAGGCCGACTCCAGCGTCGCGGGGCCGCTGTACGCCTGGGTGGCGGGCGAGGCCGGCGCGGTGCGGGCGATCCGTCGCCATCTGCTCCACGACTGCGGGCTGGACCGGCGTGCGATCACCTTCATGGGCTACTGGCGGCATGGCAAGGTGCTGGACTGACCGCGCTGGATCGAGCGCGCGTGAAGCGGCGCGGCGGGCGGGGTGCGCTATCCTTGCGCCCCCCCTCGCTGCGGTACCGCACCATGTCCACCAGCTCCAAGACCCGCCGCGACCAGCGCCGTCGCCAGGAAAAGCAGGCCGCCAACAAGGCCGCCGCCCAGGCTTCGCCGGTGGAACCGCATGCCGAGCTGCGCGATCCGCAGCGTACCCTGCTGGCCGGCATCGTCCGCCGTGACGGCGAATGGGTGCTGGGCATGGACGGCCGCATCGCCGGTCACAGTGACAGCGCCGCACAGGTGCTGGCGCTGATCATGCAGGCCGGTGAACTGCACGAGCGCAACGGTACGCCGGTGCGCCTGATGTACTCCGATGCGCTGCGCGATGCCGCGCACGCCGAAGCGAAGGACAAGGGCCAGACCTTCGAGGAATTCAAGGCCGAACTCGCTGCGGCGATGGCGGCCAAGAAGGGCAGCTGATTGCGCCCGATCTGTAGAGCCGAGCCATGCTCGGCTTGCCACGCTCGGCGCGCTGGAAAAGCGGCCGAGCATGGCTCGGCTCTACAACACCGGGAAAGGGGCGGATCCTCGTGGACCCGCCCCTTTTCTCATTTCGCCGCCGTCGCTGCCGCGTTGGCCTGCCAGCCACACATCTGGCCTTCGTTCTGCTGCTTGAGCCACTCGTTGACCGGGGTGAAGTACTCGATCATCGGGCCGGCATCGAGTTTGTCGGTACCGGTCAGCTCCTTCAGCGTGGCCTGCCACGGCTGGCTGGCACCCTTGCTCAGCATCGCCCAGTACTTCTGGCCGGCTTCCTTGTTGCCGTAGAAGGTGCACTCGTGCAGCGGGCCCTTGTAGCCGGCGGCATCGCACAGGCCCTTGTAGAACTGGAACTGCAGGATACGGGCCAGGAAGTAGCGGGTGTACGGCGTATTGCCGGGCACGTGGTACTTCGCACCCGGGTCGAAGAATTCTTCGCCGCGGGTGCCTGCGGGGGCCACGCCCTGGTATTTCGCCTTCAGGTCCCACCAGGCCTTGTTGTAGTTGTCCGCGGTGATCGAACCGTCGAACACGCCCCAGCGCCAGCGGTCGATCATCAACCCGAACGGCAGGAATGAAACGCCCGACAGGGCCATGCGCATCTGGTTGTTGATGACCGCTTCGCGGCTTTCGGTCGGCGCGTCGACCAGGCCGATCGAGCTCAGGTACTTGGGCGTCATCGCCAGCACGATGGTGTCACCGATCGCTTCATGGAAGCCATCGTTGGCACCGCCCTGGAACAGCGGCGGCAGCGGGTTGTAGGCCAGGTCGTAATAGATGTGGCCCAGCTCGTGATAGATGGTGGTGAAGTTCTCTTCGTTCGGCTTGATGCACATCTTGGTGCGCACGTCGCCTTCCATGTTCATGTCCCAGGCGCTGGCATGGCAGACCACGTCGCGGTCGTCGGGCTTGATGAACTGGGTCTTCTCCCAGTACGACTGTGGCAGCGACGGCATGCCCAGCGACACGTAGAAGTCCTGCGCACGCTCGGTCATCTGCCTGGCGGTACGCAGTTCCGCTTCACGCTGCGCCTTGTACTGCGCCGCCACGTTGGCGTCCTTGCCGGCCTTGGCCAGCGCTGCGCTCAGGTTGGCCTGGTACTGCTTTTCAAGCGCTGCAGTGATGTCCAGGCTGCCGGCGCCCGGATATGGTTCCAACTGGTCCCACAGGTTCGACCAGTCCTGCTGCCACATGTTGCCCAGCAGGTGGGCAGCGATCAGGCCGTTGCCCACTTCGGCCTTGTCCTTGCCATAGGTCTTGTCCAGCCTGCCGCGCGCGTAGCAGTGCAGTTGCTCGTACATCGGCTTGACCTGTTCCCACAGGCGATCGGTTTCGGGGCCGATCTGCTCCGGCGGCATGTCGTAGCCGCTGCGCCACATCTGGCCGGCATCGGCGAAACCCATGCTCCTGGCGCCCTCGTTCACCAGGCCAACGAACTTCTGATAGTCGCCGCGCATGCTCTTGGCGGTGCTGTGCCAGCCCTGCCAGGCATCGAGTTGCCTGTCGTAGTCGCGGCTGCTGGCCAGCACATCTTCCAGCTCGCCCAGCTGGCGGCAGGACTTCGGATCATTGGCGTCGGTGCAGTACTTGCCGGCGCCGTAGCTGCCCTCCATGCGGGTGGCGATCTGGGTCAGCTCGGCCAGCTTGGCCGGGTCGCGCGGTGCCGGCATCGAGGACATCAGCTTCAGCAGGTGGATCGCTCGCTTGCTGTCCTCGCTCATTGGCTGGCCATCGAATCTGGCAGCCTGTTCGATCCAGCTGTTGAGCTGGGTCAGTGAACGCTCGTTGGCCTTGGCCGCGATGCGCTCGGAATCACTGTTGATGTAGGTGGAGGACAGCCACTGCGCCGAGGTCATCTCCGGATACGCGGCCTTGAATTCGGCATTGATGCGGGCCACGAACTGGTCGGCGGTTTCGCCGGCCGGGGCGCTGCTGCTGGCCGCATCGGTGCCAGGGGCAGCGTCCTTCTTGCAGGCGACCAGGGCCAGCGCGGCGGCGGCAATTGCCGAGGCCAGCAGGAGATGACGATGTTTCACGGGCGGTCCTTGGGTGGTGAACGACGGCCGAAGGCTAGTGGGCGGCCGCCGCCACCGCAAGTGGCGGAAGTCGGCCGGGCGGCGCCCGGCACCCGCAGAGGCCAGAGCACAAGCAACAGCAACCGCCGAAGCAACCGCAACAGCGGGGTATCCGTGGGATGGCGCGGCGGTGTGGGCTTGCAGGACACGCCGTAAACCCCGCTCCGCGGTCCGGCCCAGCCGCCGGCGGCTGCGCGTTCGGGCGCTTGCGAAGCAGTGCTTCGCAAGCAAAGCGCCCTCACCCATGGGGGCTCGATGGCGCCATCCATGGCGCCAACGGTCCTGCAAGCCCACACCGCCCCACCTCTGAAAGATCGCGGCGGCCGTTGGTGGGTGTCGACCTTGGTCGACACATCTGTCAGGTATCGACAATCAAAATGGGGTCAGATCCGTTTTCCTCCGGAAAACGGATCTGACCCCAAGGTCATTCCAACAGATCGCGGAAAACTGTCGAAGGCGGGGTGGGTCCGGTTGAGGGGGCGTGAGCCGCATGGATGCGGCGACCGAGCTTACATGGACGTACTTGCAGCGTCCCCCTCAACCGGACCCACCCCGCCAACCCACGGAATGCCAGCTTTTGCTGTCGCTTCGACTTCAGCTCTGGCTTCGGCAGGTGCAGGGCTGCAAGCCCTGCCGAACACCCCTCAACCTTCGCAGTTGGCGAACACGTCGCGGTCGCGCTCGTACAGCGAGGTCTTCACCTGCATCAGGCCCAGCACCGACGGGAACAGGTTGTCATGATCGGTATAGGCCGCCGAACGCCTGCGCACGCACTGCAGGTCCAGCCCACGGCTTCTGGCGAAGCCCGGCGAGAACCACATCGTCATCGGCACCCGGGTCTGCTCGGCCGGGGCGATGGCGTAGGGCACGCCGTGCAGGAACAGGCCCTTCTCGCCCAGCGATTCGCCGTGGTCGGACAGGTAGATCATCGCCGTGTCGTAATCCTGCATGCCCTGCAACGTGCCGATGGTCTTGCTCAGGAAATGATCGGTGTACAGCACGGCATTGTCGTAGCTGTTGGTGATCTCCTCACGCGAGCAGCGGCCGATGTCACGGGTATCGCAGGTCGGGGTGAAGCGGCGGAATGCGGGCGGATAGCGCTCGAAGTAGGCCGGGCCGTGGTTGCCCAGCTGGTGCAGCACTACCACCCGGTCGCCGGGCTTGGCACGCACCTGGAGTGCAAGGTCCTGCAGCAGGATCTCGTCCATGCAGCGGCCATCGGCGCACAGCCCCGGGGTGGTCGCATCGGACAACGACAGGAAATCCAGGCCTTCGCACACGCCCTTGCAGCCGGACTGGTTGTCGCGCCACGACGGCGCAATGCCGGCGCGGTTCAGCACATGCAGCAGCGACTGGTGCGCGCGGATCTTCTTCTCGTCATAGTCGTGGCGGCCCCACGGCGAGAACAGGCAGGGCAGCGACACCTCGGTGCTGGTGCCGCAGGAATGCATGTCCGGG
The DNA here is from genome assembly GCF_001676385.1 of Stenotrophomonas maltophilia. GTDB lineage: Bacteria > Pseudomonadota > Gammaproteobacteria > Xanthomonadales > Xanthomonadaceae > Stenotrophomonas > Stenotrophomonas maltophilia_J. The sequence continues at coordinate 197,868 of NZ_LYVJ01000010.1, forward strand.
AAATTGATCACGCTGGCCTGCGCCAGTTCCGGCGTGGTATTGCGACCGCCGTTGAGGCCCCAGTTCTGCGCGCGCACGGTCTCGCCCATCACGATCACCAGCAGGCGCGGCTTGCTTGCCGGCGCGCGCGGTGTGGCCTTGGCATCGGTGCCGATCGGCAGCTTTGGCGCGCGCTGCACCGGGTTCTCGCTGCGCAGTGCACGCGGCATTCCCAGCAGCACGTTGGCCGGGGTAGCGAGGTAGCGCACTTCGCGCTGGTTGCGCATCAGCGCCGAGACGTCCTGGAACGAGATCAGTGCGCCGCCGATGGCGGTCACTGCAGCGATGGCCAGGAAGCCGAGGCGCCACAGCAGGCTGCGGCCCCAGCTGCGGCGGCGCAGCTGCACGCGCCACAGCAGCCCCATCGGCAGCAGGGCCAGCAGCAGTACCGGCCACAGCAGCGACACGGTCATCAGCTCGCGGCTTTCCTTGGGGTCGGTCGCCAGCACGTTGCGCAGCATGTCCGCATCCAGGTAGATGTGGTAGCGGCTCATGTAGTGCGCAGCGAACGCGGTCACCAGCAACAGCAGGCTGGTCACCACCTTGGCGTTCCAGCGCCAGACCAGGATGCCCAGCAGCACGCCGTGTGCGCCCAGCAGCAACAGCAGCAGCGACAGCGCATAGCGCAGGCTGCCCGGATGGCTGGCCATCGCGCTGTGCCAGAACAGGCCGTTGCCCGCCACTGCGAAGAACAGGCTGGTCAGCGCGATCAGCGCTTCGGTGGACAGCTGCGGCTGCCAGCGGCGCAGGCTCGCCAGCGCAGGCAGGCGGGCGCGGCGTTGGACCGTTGCACTCATGCGTCTGCCTCCTGGCGGCCGGGACGGTCCAGCTGTCTGCGGATCAGTACGTACAGGCCCAGCGACAGCAGCCAACAGATCAGCGCAGTGGCCACATCATGCGAAAGGAAATGAGCGCCGCGCAGCTGCTGGCTGACGCCGAACAGCAGGCCGGTGCCGAGGCCGATCCACAACCCGGCCCAGCGCCACGCGGGACGCCACAACAGGGCGAAATAGTACAGGCAGAGCCATGCATAACCCGCGCTGGCGTGGCCAGCCGGGAAACACGCCTGCGGGCTCATGCCGGCGGGACGTGCGGTGAAAAGTCCGATGAAAGGCTGGTGGCCGCCGTACCGCAGCAGGTCCCAGGGGCATTCCATGGGAACCAGCGATTTCAGCAGGGAGATCGCACCGGTGCCCAATGCCATGGCAATCACGACATACAGCAACGCCCACCGCAGGGTGCGGTCACGACCTTTGCGCCAGTGGTGGAAGCACAGCAGGATGGCCACCAGCGCCGCGGCAGTGCTCAGCCATTTGCCGGCCCTGTGCACGACCGTGCGGGTGATCCAGGCGTCCTGCAATGCCCAGTGGCCGCCTTCGAGTCGGAACAGGTGATCGGCCACCCACTGATCGCCACCGAAACCCATCAGCAGCGTGAACACCGGTAGGCCGATGGCCACGGGCAGCCAGAGGTGGGTCAGGGCGAATCTGGACGCCAGCGGCGATGTCGCAAACGGCGCTACCGAATCAAGGGGACGAACGGGCATGCGGGGAAGGGGCGGTTCCGGAATCCGCCGCCATGCTCGTCACCTGGATGTCGGAGAAGGGTCGGACGCTCGTTCGAGCCGGGTTAATGCCCGCCCGGCCCATGCCAACGTTCAGTCTTCTTCGGCGGTCGATCCGGCCCGCTCGGCATGGCATTGCGGATCCAGCGCGGTACCGGGAAGCAGTTGCCAACGATTCCGGTTGGCAACACCGATTTCGATCACCTTGCCCGGGTCCACGCAGGGACTCATGGCCTGATCCAGTACCAGCAGCCAGCGCCTGCCAGGCGCCTCGGCCAACCACCGGCCGGCGTCGTGCCATTGCTCGGCCCAGGGCCGCTTGAAGCCGAACTCGCGCACCGGCCGGTCGGCCTGCAACAGGTTCTGCTCGCGCCAGGCGACCAGCGCCAGTTCGGCGTCCGGGCCGATCCGTGTGCCCACCCGGCGCATCAGCGCCGATGCTGACGCGTACGGGTCCAGTGCGGGCATGAGCACCAGGCCGTAGAGCATCCACAACATGCCGTGGGCCAGCAGCACCAGTGTGGCGGCGCGGCGTACCCGCAGCCACACGATCAACGTCGCCAGGGCGATGGCGAAGGTCAGCAGGCCATCGCCCAGCACCGGCAGCAGGGTGTCGGGCATCGCCCGGCGCTGCAGCTGCGCAAGGGCCCAGGGATGCTCGGTGAGCAGCATCACGCCGAGCACGCCGGTGGCCAGCATCAGCACCCCGCAGTAGCCGGCCAGGTAGCGGCGGACCCCTGGCCGGCGCAGCAGGCCGGGCAGCAGCGGCGCCACTGCCAGCGCCATGGCCGGCAGCATCGGCAGCAGGTACACCTCCCGCTTGCCTGGGCTGGCGCTGAAGAACAGCAGCACCAGCACGGCCCAGCCCAGCAACAGCCATTGGCGGCGGTCGCCACGGCGGATGCGGCGCCACCACGGCTTGAACAGCATCGGCAGCAGCAGGCTGCCGGGGAGCCACAGGGTCAGGATCACCTGCAGGTAGTACCAGGCCGGTTGCCGGTGGTGCCAGGCATTGGCATAGCGGGTACCGGTCTGCTTGAACAACAGTTCATGCGCGTACGCCTGCAGCTCGGCACTGGGTGCGTGCAGCAGTGCCCAGCCCAGTGGTGCCAGCCACACGGCGGTTCCCAGCAGGAAGGCGGGAATCAGCCACAGCAGGGTCGCGGGATGCGGCCCCTCCACCGGGCGGCCACGACGGCGCTGGTACAGCCACCAGCCGAACCAGGGCAGCACCATCAGCAGCGGCAGGAATCCCACGCCCTTGGTCACGGTGCCGACGCCTGCGGCGAAGCCGGCCAGCCACAGTGCCGGCAGGTTGCGGCGCTCGCACAGGTGGCGCAACAGGCCCCACAGGGCCACGGTCGTCATTCCCACCAGCACCATGTCGATCTGTGCACGCTTGGCCATCAGCCCGAACTGCAGGGTGCAGAACAGCGCCGCCAGGGCATAGGCGGAATGCCGCGGCGACCACAGCCGGCGTGCCAGATCCGACACCAGCCACAAGCTGAGCAGGGCGCCCAGCAGTGAGGGAAGCAGGAATGACCACTGCCAGCTGCCGATCACTTCATAGGCGGCCGCCTGCATCCACATGAACACTGGCGGTTTTTCGGCATACAGCTCGCTACCCCGGTGCGGCAGCAGCCATTGGCCGCTTTCGACCATGGTCCGTGCGGCCAGCACGAAGCGCGGCTCGTCCGGCGGTTGCGGCTGCCGGAGGCCGATACCGGCTGCCAATGCAGCGACGATCAGCAGCCACAACAGGGGCAGGCGCCAACGGCGGGACAGGGCAACGGGCACGGCAGGCTCCGGGAGCAAAAACCGCCATTTTGAAATGGCCGGGGTGGAAAAAGTGTCGGAGAGGGGCAGGGCGACCGCATTCCGACATGTGCGGCGCTACCATGGTACGGACTTCCGTGGATGTTTCGTGCATGCGACTGTTGGTGATCGAGGACAACCGCCAGCTGGTGGCCAACCTGTTTGACTACTTCGAGTCGCGCGGGCACGTGCTCGACGTGGCCCCCGATGGCATCACCGGGCTGCATCTGGCCGGAAGCCACCCCTACGATGCCGTGATCCTGGATTGGATGCTGCCGCGCATGGAGGGGCCGGAAGTGCTGCGCCGGCTGCGTGCCGAGCATGGCTCGGAAGTCCCGGTGATCATGCTGACCGCGCGCGACGAGCTGCCGGACAAGATTGCCGGCTTCCGCGCCGGGGCCGATGACTACCTGACCAAGCCATTCGCCCTGCCCGAACTGGAGGTCCGGCTGGAAGCGCTGGTGCTGCGTGCACGCGGCCGCAACCCGCGCAAGCGGCTGCAGGTGGGCGACCTGGTACTTGACCTGGCCACCCTGGAGGCCCAGCGCGGCGGGCAGGCACTGCATCTGTATCCGGCCTGCCGCAAGCTGCTGGAAGTGTTGATGCGGGCCAGCCCCGGAGCGGTCACCCGGCAGCAGCTGGAGTTCGCCCTGTGGGGCGATGAGCCGCCGGATGGCGACCTGCTGCGCTCGCATGTGTATGAGCTGCGGCGCAGCGTGGACGGCCCGTTCGACGAGAAACTGATCCATACCCTGCCTCGGGTCGGTTATCGATTGGCCGTGGCGGAGAGCTCCGGTACCGGGAACGCCGATGAAGGCGCGTAAGCCCGGTCCCCTGTACCGGCGCGTGGTGTGGTGGTTGCTGGGCTACCTGGCGCTGCTGTCGATCGCCGTGTTCAGTGTCGGCAACTACGTGCACGAACACGCCGAGCACGCCGCCTGGCGCGCACTGCTCAATTCCGAGCTGGACAGCATCGTCGAGCACGTTGAGCACGAGCCGCACTACCGTTGGCAGGATTCGGACACGCTCAGCCTGTTCCGTTTCGATGCGGCCAACCTTCCCGAAAGCCTGCGCGCACTGCATCCTGGATTGCATGACGGCGTGATGGTCAAGGGCCGCGAGACGGCGGTGATGGTGCGTGAGACCCGTTCGATGGGACGGGTCGCGCTGGTGCTGGACATTTCAGACTTCCACGACCTGGAACAGTTCGCCACGCGCTGGGTGATGCTGGCCGGGGTGATCATGATCTTCGTCACGGTGCTGATGGCTTCATTCGGCATGGAACGCATGGTGCGTCCGCTGAGCCTGCTGGCCCAGCACATCGCGGCGCTGCGTCCGGGCGAGCAGGGCCAGCGCATCGACGTCGATCCACGCGGCAGTTCCGAACTGCATACCATCGCTGATGCGCTCAACGACTACCTGGACCGCAACGAGCAGTTCGTCGAGCGCGAGCGGGTGTTCATCAGTACCGCGAGCCACGAGCTGCGCACGCCGATAGCGGTGATGACCGGAGCGGCCGAACTGGCGCTGGAGCAGCCCGGCCTGCCCGAGCGCGCGCGCCAGCAGATGCTGCGCGTATTGCGTACGGCGCAGAGTGTGGAACAGTTGATCGAACTGCTGCTGGTCCTGGCCCGCGATCCGGCGCGATTGGCCGCGCACGCCGAGCGCATCGCGCTGGACCAGCTGTTGCCTGAGATCGTCGATGACCACCGTCACCTGCTGGGCGACAAGGACCTGAGCATCGGAATCCAGGCCGCGCCCGTGGATATCGTCGCGCCGCTGGCGGTGGTGCAGGCGGCGATCGGCAACCTGCTGCGCAATGCCATCGAAAACAGTGGCCGGGGGCATATCGAACTGCGGTTGAATTCCTCGGCGGTGTTGACCCTGCAGGATCCGGGCCACGGCATGAGCCCGGAGGAGATCGCCGCGATCCATGCGCGGATGGCGCGTGGCGAGCGAGCCGATCGCAGCGGTATCGGCCTGGACCTGATCGCGCGGTTGTGCGAGCACCTGGGGTGGACCTTGCAGCTGTATCCCTGCGAGCCACGCGGGACACGCGCCACCCTGGACTTCGGCGCGTCACGACCGGCCTGACCCGGATCCCCACCTGCCCCGCGCTGCGGCATGACCCAGCGTGAAGGCGGTGTTAATCTCGACCTGCGCCGCTTCATGCGGCGCTTTCTTTTCCGCTCTTTCGATCGACAGAGGATCCCATGCCGACCGAACCCGCTACTGCCCTGATCAGCAACGACGTCGTTGGACTGGGCCTGATTGCCGCCACCCTGGCCCTGATCTTCTGGGCTGCCGGTGGCCCGACCCCGCTGCTGAAGAAGATCTTCGCCTGGGTGCCGGCACTGCTGCTGTGCTATTTCATCCCCGCGATCTACAACACCGCCGGTGTCATCGATGGCCACAACACCTCGCTGTACAACCCGGTCGCGCGCGACGTGCTGCTGCCGGCGGCGCTGGTCCTGCTGACCCTGTCGATCGACCTGAAGGGCGTCATCAAGCTGGGGCCCAAGCTGCTGGCCGTGTTCTGTGCAGGCACCGCCGGCATCATGCTGGGTGCCATCGTCTCGTTCCAGCTGATGAAGCTGATCCATCCTGAAACCGTGGCCGGAGATACCTGGGCCGGCATGGCCGCACTGGCCGGCAGCTGGATCGGTGGCGGCGCCAACATGGTTGCCATGCGCGAAGTGTTCGGCACCGATGCCACCACCTTTGGCCAGTTCGCGGTGGTCGACGTGGCCTGTGCCAGCCTGTGGATGGCGATCCTGCTGTTCCTGGCCAATCGCGCACAGCAGATCGACACCCGCAATGGTGCCGACACCCGTGCCATCGACGAGATGAAGGCGCGCATCAGTGCCTACGAGGCGCAGAACGCGCGCATTCCCAGCACTACCGACCTTATGGTCATCGTTGGCGTCGCTTTGGGCGGCGTCGGCCTGGCCCATGCGATCGCCGCGCCGCTGTCGGACTGGTTCAAGGCGCACGTCAGCTGGGCCAGCCAGTTCAGCCTGGACAGCCGTTTCGTATGGGTGATCCTGCTGTCCACGGCGATGGGCCTGGGCCTGAGCTTCACCCGTGCACGCCGCCTGGAAGCGGCCGGTGCCTCGCGGCTGGGCACGGTGTTCCTGTATTTCCTGATTGCGTGCATCGGCATGCAGATGAACCTGCTGTCGCTGCTGGACCGGCCATGGCTGTTCCTGCTCGGCGCGATCTGGATGGCCACGCACGTGCTGGTGCTATGGATCGTGGCCAAGCTGCTGCGTGCACCGCTGTTCTTCTTCGCGATCGGTTCCCAGGGCAACATTGGCGCCGCCGCCTCGGCCCCGGCGGTGGCTGCCGCGTTCCACCCGACGCTGGCGCCAGTGGGGGTGCTGCTGGGTACGGTGGGCTATGCCACCGGCACCGGGCTGGCCTACGTTACCGGCCTGATCCTGAAATGGATGGCCAACGGCTGAGGAAGGGCGCCCTGGCCGCACTTTCCCGCCACCTGCGGTAGATCCATGAAAACGAAGGGGTCAGATCCGTTTCCCGGAGGAAACGGATCTGACCCCGAGGCCATTCCATCACTGGCAGGCTTCTTCCACGCATGGCGTGGATCTACGGAACGTCGCTCGAGTGCTGTCGAACCCGACCCTCAGCAGCAACGGCCACCATTGCGGCCACCGTAGCGCGCTTCCTGGCGTTCACGGAAGAACGTCTTGTAGTCCATCGGCTCCTGGTCCGGATGCTTCTCCAGCATGTGCCGGACATAGTTGTCGTAATCAGGGATGCCACAGCACAGCCGCGCGGTCTGCACCAGGCGCCGCCAGAGGCGGCGGTGTGCCTGGTACTGGCCAGCGGGAACCAGTTGCGTACTCATCACAGATCCGCCATTTCATGCGGCTTCAGCGCCACGTAAGGGGTCTCGCGGTCGCTGCGCTGCGGATTGCGGCGGGCCGCCAGGATGGTCCTGATCGAATACACCAGCACTGCGCCCACCACCAGCAGGAACAGCGCGGTCAGGCCGGTGTTGACGTAGGCGTTGAGCACGATCTGCTTCATCTGCGCCACCGACTTTGCCGGCGCGGTGATCGTATCGCTGGCGATCGCGGCCTGGAACTTGTGCGCCTGCGCCAGGAAGCCCTGCGCCGGATTGCTGTCGAAGATCTTGATGAACCCCGCGTACGTGGTGCAGATCAGCAACCACACTGCAGGTACTGCGGTCACCCACGCATAGCGGTCACGCTTCATCTTGAACAGCACCACCGTGCCCAGCATCAGCGCGATGCCGGCCAGCATCTGGTTGGAGATGCCGAACAGCGGCCACAGGGTCTGGATGCCGCCGAACGGATCGACCACGCCGGTGTAGAGCAGGTAGCCCCACAGCGCCACGCAACCGGCGGTGCCGATGATGTTGGCCGTCCACGACTCGGTCTTCTTCAGTGCCGGCACGAAGTTGCCCAGCAGGTCCTGCAGCATGAAGCGTCCGGCGCGCGTACCCGCATCCACTGCAGTGAGGATGAACAGCGCTTCGAACAGGATCGCGAAGTGGTACCAGAACGCCATCATCGCCTCGCTGCTGCTGGGGATGGCCTGGTGCAGGATCTGCGCGATACCCACCGCCAGCGTCGGCGCGCCACCGGCACGATGCAGGATGGTCGGTTCACCGATCGCCGCCGCGGTCGCGGTCAACTGCTCGGGGGTGATGGCGAAGCCCCACGTGTTGGTGATGTAGTGCGCCGCCGAGGCGGCATCGGCACCGATCACGGCCGCCGGGCTGTTCATCGCGAAGTAGATGCCCGGGTCGATGATCGAGGCCGCGACCAGTGCCATCACTGCCACGAACGACTCCATCAGCATGCCGCCGTAGCCGATGTAGCGCATGTGCGATTCATTGGCCAGCAGCTTCGGCGTCGTGCCGGAGGAGATCAGGGCATGGAAGCCTGAGACCGCACCGCAGGCGATGGTGATGAACAGGAACGGGAACATGCCCCCCTTCCACACCGGACCGTCACCGCTGGCGGCGAACTGGGTCAGCGCCGGCATCTTCAGTTCCGGCATCACGATCAGGATGCCGATGGCCAGCGCGATGATGGTGCCGATCTTGAGGAAGGTCGACAGGTAGTCCCGCGGTGCCAGCAGCAGCCACACCGGCAGGACCGAGGCGACGAAGCCATAGCCGATCAGCATCCAGGTGATCTGGGTGCCGGTGAAGGTGAAGGCCGGGCCCCACACGGGATCGGCGGCGACCTTGCCGCCGTACCAGATCGCGGCCAGCAGCAGGACCAGGCCGACCACCGAGATCTCACCGATCCTGCCGGGGCGGATGTAGCGCATGTACACACCCATCAGGATCGCAATGGGCATCGTCGCGATTACCGTGAACATGCCCCATGGGCTTTCGGCCAGTGCCTTGACGACCACCATGGCCAGCACCGCCAGGATGATGATCATGATCAGGAACGCGCCGAACAGCGCGATGGTGCCGGGTACCTGGCCCATTTCCTCGCGGACCAGGTCGCCCAGCGATCGCCCGTTGCGGCGGCTGGAGAGGAACAGGACCATGAAGTCCTGCACCGCGCCGGCCAGCACCACGCCGACCACCAGCCACAGCAGGCCGGGCAGGTAGCCCATCTGCGCGGCCAGCACCGGGCCGACCAGCGGGCCGGCGCCGGCGATGGCGGCGAAGTGGTGGCCGAACAGCACGTGCTTGTTGGTCGGGACGTAGTCCAGGCCATCGTTGTTGATCACCGCCGGGGTGGCCCGGGTGGGATCGAGCTGCATCACCTTGCTGGCGATGAACAGGCTGTAGAAGCGGTAGGCGATCAGGTAGATCGAGACCGCGGCAACCACGATCCACAGCGCGTTGATGTGTTCACCCCGGCGCAGGGCCACGGTACCCAGGCAAAACGCGCCGAGCAGGGCGAGTACCGCCCAACCCAGTTTGGCAAACCCTTTCATGAGGTGCTCTCTCCCGGAAAGACAGTCAAAGAGTCCCGCGTGCCCTCGACAGGGTCAATCGGCACGGGACGAATAGCCGTTAGTACTTTGGTCGTACGGTGGGGGCGCTGACGTGAAGCGAACATCAGGAATGGAACAATCGGTTGCGGCGCCATCCATTGGCGTGCAGACGCGTGGCGTCCATCTTCACTGGCATCCATCCAACAGGAGTCGCCATGAGCTTTCCCGAACCGGTCCGTGTGCTGCGTACCATCCGTGGCATGCCTACGTCCGACGGTGCAGGCGTCCGCCTGACCCGCGTCATCGGCGGCCCGGCGCTGCCCGATCTCGACCCGTTCCTGCTGCTTGATGAATTCGGCACTGACCGTGCCGAGGACTACATCGCCGGCTTCCCGGAGCATCCGCATCGTGGTTTCGAGACCGTCACCTACATGCTCGACGGACGCATGCGGCATCGCGACAACCACGGCAACGAGGGCCTGCTGACCCCGGGCAGCGTGCAGTGGATGACCGCTGGCCGTGGCCTGGTGCATTCGGAGATGCCCGAGCAGGAAAGCGGGCAGATGCGCGGCTTCCAGCTGTGGGTGAATCTGCCGGCGAAGGAAAAGATGACCGACCCGAAGTACCAGGAGTTCGCCCCCGAGCGCATTCCGGTGGTACAGCCGGAAACCGGCGTGGAAGTGAAGGTGATCGCCGGCACGGTCGACGGCACCCGGGGGCCGATCGTGCAGCCGGCCACCGAGCCGTTGTACCTGGACATCACGCTGGCGCCGGATCGCGCCTGGACCTACGCGCTGCCGGAAGGGCACAACGCCTTTGCCTATGTGTTCGAAGGCGGGGTGACCGTGGGTGAACAGGACGCCGCGCGCGACGTCGCCCGCCAGGAACTGGCGGTGCTGGGCGGCGGCGAACAGCTGCACGTTTCGGCCGGCGGCGAAGGCGCGCGGCTGATCCTGGTGGCGGGCCGCCCACTGCGTGAGCCGGTGATGCGCCACGGCCCGTTCGTGATGAACACGCGCCAGGAACTGATGCAGGCCTTCGTCGATTTCCAGGAAGGCAGGTTCTGACGGGGGGCGCCGGGCCCTGCCCGGTGGATGCCCGGCCGGACACGCGCCACGGAACGCTGCCGGGCATGGCCCGGCGTTACCGTGCGCGCGTTGGATCCTGCGGGGAGGCTGCCAGGCAGTCATCCCCGCCACCGTCAACGCCCTGCAGCCACGGCTGACGGTGTCAGGCTCATGCCCTGCGCCAGCTGCTGCAGCGAGCCCAGTTCTTCGGCACTGCCGGGATACAGCGCGATCTGGGCATAACGGCCCTTGTCGAGCTTGACTACGCTGATGCGGCGCTCGGCGTAGCCGGGCGGCTGCTGGCCGCCCAGGTCAGGTTGGTACCAGTACAGGGTTTCACCGCCGAAGCTGCCTTTTTCCTGCCGCAGCGAACGATTCAACGGAATGTCGGGATCGCGCGCGCTGAGCATCAGGCTCAGCACTTCGCGGTCGTCGGCCGTGCTGGCGCGGCAGACCAGGAAATCGGACTGGACCTGCTGCTGCCAGTGCAGGCCGCTGTCGGCCGGCAGAGAAGGACATTCGGCTGGAGCCTGCGCGGAGGCCGGGACCGCAGCAAACAGCAGGCTCGACAAGACTACAGGTGCGAACTTCATGCATCCCCCAAGGTGATGTGTCGTGTGGCTCCGCCCGCATGGCTGGCGGCCATGGCATCCCATCCCCGGATGCCTCTCCCCCGGCATGTGCACGGGAGGTCAACTCAACCTTAACGGAACGTGAGGGATCGCACAAATTGCGGTTGCAAGCGAAACCATTGCGGCCGGAGGCCGGCCGCAATGGCGCTGGGCAGGACTCAGCGGTCGCTGCCGATCCACTTGTAGATCAGGCCGCCGATCGCGCCACCCAGCAGCGGAGCCACCCAGAACAGCCACAACTGGCCGACGGCACCGCTGCCGGCAAAAAACGCCACCGCGGTGGAGCGGGCCGGGTTTACCGAGGTGTTGGTGACCGGAATGCTGATCAGATGGATCAGGGTCAGTGCCAGGCCGATCGCCAGCGGCGCGAATCCGGCCGGGGCCTTGCCATGGGTGGCGCCCATGATCACGACCAGGAACACGGCGGTCAGCACCACTTCGCACAGGAAGGCGGCCGCGACGCTGTAGCCGCCGGGCGACAGCGCGCCGTAACCGTTGCTGGCGAACGCGCCAGCCTGGCTGCCGTCGATGGCGAAGCCGCTGGCACCGGAGGCGATCTGCAGCAGGATGAATCCGGCCAGCAGGCCGCCGGCGACCTGGGCGATGATGTAAGGCACAAGCTCCTTCGCCGGGAAGCGGCCTCCGGCCCAGAGGCCGACGCTGACCGCCGGGTTGAAATGCGCGCCGGAGACGTGGCCGAAGGCGTAGGCACCGGTGACGACGGTCAGGCCGAAGGCCAGGGCCACACCGAGGAAGCCGATGCCCAGCGGATTGCCATCACCTCCGAATTTCGCGGCAAGCACCGCGCTGCCACAGCCTCCCAGCACCAGCCAGAACGTGCCGAGGAACTCGGCGGCCAAGCGTTTACCCATGCTCATCTGTTGCACTCCTTTGGCGGCATAAAGTGTGATTTATGTCACATTTCTATGGTCAGTGGGTGACTGTAGTGTCAACGCCAGGTGCAGGGATACACCTTCGGATGTGTGCAACACGCGATGTTCAGTACTGCGGCAACGGGATGAACTCTTTGTCGTCGCCGGGAATGGTGCCGAAACGGCCGGCTTCCCAATCGTGCTTGGCCTGTTCGATGCGCTCCTTCGAACTGGAGACGAAGTTCCACCACAGGTGGCGCGGCCCATCCAGCGGCTCACCGCCGAACAGCATCGCCTTCACCGGCGTCTTCGCGCGCAGGCGACCTCGTGCGCCGGCTTCGGGGATCACCAGGTGCTGCGCCGGAATGTCCACCCCGTCCAGCTGTGCCTCGCCTTCGAGGACGTACAGCGCTCGCTCGCGATGGCCGTCGTCGATGTCGATCTCGGCATCCGGGTCGAGGTCGATCGCCACGTTGAGCGTGTCGGCGAACACCTTCACCGGCGATTCCTCGCCATAAGCGCGGCCCGCGATGACGCGCAGCCAGGCGCCGTTGCGCCGCTGCTGGGGCAGGGTGGCAGCGGCATGGTGGTAGAACGCCGGTTCGACTTCCTCATGCGACTTCGGCAGCGCCACCCAGGTCTGCATGCCATGGATCGGGTGGTCATGTTCGCGCTGCGGCGGCGGCGTGCGTTCAGAGTGCGCGATGCCGCGGCCGGCGGTCATCCAGTTCACATCACCGGGACGGATCACCTGGTCCGAGCCCAGCGTGTCGCGGTGGCCGATGGCGCCCGACCACAGGTAGGTGACGGTGGCCAGGCCAATATGTGGATGCGGACGCACATCGATGCCGGTGCCGGCGGTGAGCACGGCCGGGCCCATCTGGTCGACGAACACGAACGACCCGATGCTGCGGGCCTGCAGGGTCGGAACCGCGCGACGGACTTCCAGGCCGCCGATGTCGTGCACGCGCGGGGCGATGATGGTGGTCATGCGGGCGTTCTCGCTGGCTGGGATCAGGCGGCCAGCATCGCACGCGGTGGTGACGGGGACATGCCCCGTACGGGTAACAGGGTGTTCCAGCCAACGGCGCAGCCCCTCGTGGCTGTGGGGGGCGCTGAAGGCAGAAGCAAGATCAAAAGCCGCGCTTGGCCGGGCGGGTGTCCTGCCTGCCCACACCGCCCGCCCAACAAACAGAAAAGCCAGAGCCGGCTGTTGCTCCGGCTCTGGCTCTGGCTTTTGCTTCAACGGTTGCCTCTGCGGGTGCCGGGCCGCAGGCCCGGCCGATAAAACACCTCAAACCACCGGTTCGCGCAGGGCGGGGTTGTCCCAGCCCGGGCGCGGGGCGAAACGATCGCCGTGGCGCTGCTGCAGCACCTTCAGCCGCTCGACGATCGCATCGGCACCGACCGCGCGGATGTGCTGGATCGGGCCACCGCGGAACGGCGCAAACCCGGTACCAAAGATCACGCCTGCATCCAGCAGGTCCGCATCGGCCACCACGCCTTCGTGCAGGCAGGCCACTGCTTCGTTCAACAGCGGCAGGATCAGGCGGTCTTCCAGGTCGGCCGGAGCCTGGTAATCGCGGGCCACGTCCGGCTTCTTCGGCCTGCCATTCTCCCAGGCGTAGATGCCCTGGCCATCCTTCTTGCCACGCTTGTCCGGTTCCACCGTCTGCAATGCGGCAGGAATCTGCAGGCCCAGGAACGGCGCCAGCTCGCGGCCGACGCCGGCCGCCACGTCCAGGCCGACGGTGTCGATCAGTTCGATCGGGCCCATCGGCATGCCGAACTTCACCGCCGCCTTGTCGATCACCGGGCCCGGGATGCCCTCGGCATACGCAGTGGCGGCTTCCAGCATGTACGGGAACAGCACGCGGTTGACCAGGAAGCCCGGGCTGCCGGCCACCGGCACCGGGAACTTGCCCAGCGCCTTGCAGAATGCGGCCAGGCGGCGCTCGGTTTCCGGTGCCATGCCGTCGTGGTGGATGATCTCCACCAGCGGCATCTGCGCAACCGGGTTGAAGTAGTGCAGGCCGGCGAACTGCGCCGGGCGCTGGATGTGGTCGCGCAGTTCCACCAGCGGAATCGACGAGGTGTTGGTGGTCAGCAGCGCGTCCGGCTTCATCTTCGGTTCCAGCGTCTGGTACAGCGCACGCTTGGCTTCCGGGTTCTCGATGATCGCTTCGATCACCAGGTCGGCCTCGGCCACGCCGTTGCCTTCCAGGTCGGCACGCAGGCGCGCGGCCACTGCCGGGCGCTTGCTCTCGTCGCGCACCTTCTTGGCGAACAGCGCCTGCGCGCGTTCCATGGCCGGGTCGATGAAGCGCTGCTCGCGGTCCTGCAGGGTCACCTCGAAGCCCTTGTAGGCGGCCCACGCAGCGATGTCGCCGCCCATCACGCCGGCGCCGACCACGTGCACGTGGCGGATGCCGGAATCACCACCCCCGAGGCCCTTCAGGCGCTCGGTCAGGAAGAAGATGCGGATCAGGTTGCGTGCGGTGGGCGTGCTGGCCAGTTTCACCACGGCGCGTCGTTCGGCGTCCAGGCGCGCCTGGATCGGCTTGCCGCCGCTGCGCTGCCACGTGCTGATCAGCGCGTACGGCGCCGGGTACTGGTCCTTCTTCGCCTTGCGTGCAACCTGCTTGGCCATCTGCGGGGCCAGCAGCCGGCGGGCCAGCCAGGTGTTGGTCGCCCAAGCCGTCGCGCGCTGCTTGAACGGGCGGGTGGTGCCGGACAGGGCCAGCGCCACGGCGGTGTCGAGCAGCACCGCCGGAGCCACCACCTTGTCGACCAGGCCGATGCCGCGTGCGGCCGGGGCCGACAGCGTGCGACCGGTCAGCATCATGTCCATCGCAGCCGGCGCACCGACCAGCTGCGGCAGGCGGGCACTGCCTCCCCAGCCCGGGAAGATGCCCAGTTGGGTTTCCGGCAGGCCGATGCGGGTGCTGCTGTCATTGGAAGCCACGCGGTAGCGGCAGGCCAGCGCCAGTTCGGTGCCGCCGCCCAGGCAGTGACCGTGGATGGCCGCCACGGTCGGGCAGGGCAGTTCGGCCAGCTTCTGATAGGTGGCCTGGCCGCGGCGGATGGCGTCGTTGACGGTGCCGCGGCGGTCGAACTCCTGGAACTCCTTCAGGTCGGCACCGGCAATGAAACCGGCCTTCTTCGACGACTGGATCACCACGCCCTTGGGCGGATCCAGCGCGATGCGCTCGAGCAGGTCGCCCAGCTCCAGCAGGACGTCCTGCGACATGGCGTTGACGCTGCTGTCCTGACGATCCAGGGAAAGAACCACCACGCCGTCGCTGCGGATCTCGGGGTGCCAGTGGCTGAAGCGGAGACCATCGAAGCCTGAGAGCATGGACGTTCCATCCGGTTGTGTATGGAGAAGCGGCTATGATCCAGAGGTTGTTTCCTCCGCGTCAAATCCCTATAGCAGGGAGTGGCGCCCCCCGGATCCATGGCCGTGGACCGGGACGCTAGCGGAACGGTGGTTAAAAGCTGGTGCGGCGCCGGGTGATCGGCGACTGAACTTTTCCCGGGATTGGCAGTCTCATTGCCCGACGTCGGTTGGGCTGACAGGAGTGCGGCCCCTCATGGCCGAGGTTGATACACCACAGGAGCTGGATCTGGAACTGGTCCGGCGAGTGCAGCGCGGCGAGAGCGCGGCCTTCGATGTGCTTGTGCGCAAGTACCAGCATCGGGTCGTGGCCCTGGTGGGTCGCTACATCGCCGACTGGAGCGAATGTCAGGACGTCGCCCAAGACACTTTCATCCGTGCCTACCGCGCGATCGGGAGTTTCCGTGGTGATGCCCAGTTCTCAACCTGGTTGCATCGGATCGCCGTGAATACCGCCAAAAATTACCTGGCTTCACACAATCGACGGCCACCGACCGACGATATCGACATCGGTGACGCCGAACAGTTCGATACCGGAACCCGCCTGCGCGACACCGACACGCCCGAACGCGAGTTGATGCGCCAGGAGCTGGAACAGACGGTGATGAAGGCCGTCAACGCGCTGCCGGAGGAGCTCCGGCTGGCGATTACCCTGCGCGAGGTGGAAGGCCTCAGCTACGACGATATCGCGCAGAAGATGGGGTGCCCGATCGGTACCGTGCGTTCGCGGATATTCCGGGCGCGCGAAGCCATCGACACCGAACTCCGGCCGCTGTTGGATATCGGCAGCGCCACCCGCGAGAAGAGCCGCGTATGACCAGTCACCCGTTCAACGAGTCGCAGAACCATCAATCCCCTGCCGGGCAGCGCCTGGACCAGCGCCACCGCGAGCAGCTGTCAGCGCTGATAGACGGCGAACTGGGCGCCGACGAGGCGCGCTTCCTGCTGCGCCGCATGGAGCATGACCCCGAACTGGCAGGCTGCCAGGAGCGCTGGCACCTGCTGGGCGATGTGATGCGGGGCCACGCCCCGGTGCTGGCACCGGCCGGCTTCAGCGCCGCCGTGGCTGCCGCCATTGCCGCTGAACCGGTTGTGCAGGCCGAACCGCGCCGGCAGGTCCGCCGCAGTGGCTGGCGCACCTGGGGCGGAGGCGCCGCGCTGGCCGCGTCGGTTGCCGCCGTGGCCCTGTTCATGGGGGGCGAAAAACTGAAGGAGGCAACGCCGGGCGAACCGCTGGCACCGCAGGTCATTGCCAGCCAGGCTGAACTGGCGCCGGCACCGGCCCAGCCGGCGCCGGTCACAGAAGCGTCGGTGGACACGGCCGCGATGGCGGTGGCGGCGGCACCGGCCGTGGCCATGGCTGCTTCCAGCCGCCGCCAGGACACCCGTCGTGCCAGCGCGACCCGCAGCCAGCAGGCCGCGCGTGCCGCCCAGCGTGATGATGTGCCGCAGCGTGCCGTGGCTGCCGTACAGGTGCCACTGACCCCGACCGTTCCGGCCAACGCCCACCGCAACCTGCCATTCGGTGAGGTCGGTGGGTTGCAGGCGCGGCCATGGCCGCGCTCCAGCCTGGCACCGGCCGCCAGCGGCGCGCTCAATGCGAGCTTCCCGGCCAATGCCGGCAGCGCCGCATTCTATCCATTCGAGCCGCGCCTGCAGGATGAGCTGCCGGTGCCGCCGCGCCCGCGCGACTGAGCCGGGTGCTTTCCCGCCCCGCCGCCTGCGGGGCCCTTCTTTTCCTTCCATCTGATCCGGAGGTTGCCGTCCGATGACTCCCCGACTCCGCACGCAGGCCATCGGCCTGCTGGCCCTGACTCTGCCACTGGTCGCCTGTGCGCAGGCGCCGGCGCCCGCCGCCCAGCCCCAACCGGCGCCGGCGGCCGCTCCGCGCGCGCCGGCGCAGCCGCTGGTCACGGGCCTGCCTGACTTCACTCATCTGGTCGAGCAGGTCGGTCCGGGCGTGGTCAACGTCGATACCACCATCGTCCGCAGCAACCGCCAGGCGCGCGGTCCGATGGCCCCGGATGACATGCCGGAGTTCTTCCGTCGCTTCTTCGGCCCCGACTTCCCGATGCCCGGACAGGGGCCGGGTGGGCAGGACGGTGGTCCCAGCATCAAGGGCCGCGGCATGGGCTCGGGCTTCATCATCTCGCCCGACGGCTACGTGTTGACCAACTACCACGTGGTGGCCGATGCCAGCGAAGTGAAGGTCAAGCTCGGTGACAGCCGCGAGTTCAATGCCAAGGTTGTCGGCAGCGACCAGCAGTACGATGTGGCCCTCCTGAAGATCGATGGCAGGAACCTGCCGACCGTCCGGGTGGGGGATTCCAATTCCCTGAAGCCGGGCCAATGGGTTGTCGCGATTGGCTCGCCGTTCGGTCTCGACCATTCCGTTACCGCCGGCGTGGTCAGCGCCGTCGGCCGCAGCACGGGTGGCCCCGACCAGCGCTATGTGCCTTTCATCCAGACCGACGTGGCGATCAACCAGGGCAACTCGGGTGGCCCGCTGCTGAACACCCGCGGTGAAGTGGTCGGCATCAATTCGCAGATCTTCTCCGCCTCTGGCGGCTACATGGGGATCAGCTTCGCGATCCCGATCGACCTGGCGATGAGCGCGGTCGAGCAGATCAAGAAGACCGGCAAGGTCACCCGCGGCCAGCTTGGCGCAGTGGTCGAGCCGATCGACTCGCTGAAGGCGCAGGGCCTGGGCCTGCCGGACAGCCGTGGCGCGCTGGTCAACCAGATCGTGGCGGACTCTGCCGCCGCGAAGGCCGGGGTGAAGATCGGTGACGTGATCCGTTCGGTGAATGGCTCGCCGGTGAACAGCTGGTCCGACCTGCCGCCCATGATCGGCGCAATGGCGCCAGGCAGCCGGATCACGCTCGGCGTGATCCGCGATGGCAAGCCGCGCGATCTCAGTGCGACCCTGACGGCGCTGACAGAGGACGGGCAGGGTGCAGCGCGTGGCCCGGCCGCCAGCAGCAATGACGCGGCCCCGCAGGCCGGCGCCAATGCCCTGCTGGGGCTGGACGTCAGTGACCTGACCGCCCCGCAGCGCAAGCAGCTGGGCCTGGAGGCAGGCGAGGGCGTGCGCATCACCGGGGTCAAGGGCGAGGGTGCGCGTGATGCGGGCCTGTCCCCGGGCATGGTGATCCTGCAGGTGGCCAGTACCCAGGTCGGCAGCGTGGATGCCCTGAACCGCGCGCTGTCCGGCTACAGGAAGGGTGATGTGGTGATGCTGCTGGTACGCACCGTCAGCGGCAACAGCGCCTTCGTGGCGGTCAAGGCCGGCCAGTAAGGCCTGCGGGGGCCGCTGCGGCGGCCTGCATGTGCTCCCGAAGCCCCGCTCCGGCGGGGCTTCGGCCATTCCGGGCCCGGTCCGGCCCGGCTTCTTTCGCGGGCGGGCGCCGGGCATGCGATAATCGACCGTTACCCTGACGACGCCGCGCGCCGCCGCCACCTATGTCTTCTGATTCGATGCGGAACATCCGCAACTTCTCCATCATCGCCCACGTCGATCACGGCAAGTCCACGCTGGCCGATCGCATCATCCAGCTCTGTGGCGGCCTCCAGGCCCGCGAGATGGAAGCGCAGGTGCTCGACTCCAATCCGATCGAGCGCGAACGCGGCATCACCATCAAGGCGCAGTCGGTGTCGCTGCCTTACGTGGCGAAGGATGGCCAGACCTATCACCTGAACTTCATCGATACCCCGGGCCACGTCGACTTCTCCTATGAAGTCAGCCGCTCGCTGGCCGCCTGCGAGGGCGCGCTGCTGGTGGTCGACGCCGCCCAGGGCGTGGAAGCGCAGTCGGTCGCCAACTGCTATACGGCGGTGGAGCAGGGCCTGGAAGTGGTGCCGGTGATCAACAAGATCGACCTGCCCACCGCCGATATCGAGCGCGCCAAGGCTGAAATCGAGGCCGTGATCGGCATCGATGCGTCCGACGCCGTGCCGGTCAGCGCCAAGACTGGCCTGAACGTGCAGGACGTGCTGGAGGCGATCGTGCATCGCATCCCGCCACCGACGCCGCGCGACACCGAGAAGCTGCAGGCGCTGATCATCGACTCCTGGTTCGACAACTACCTGGGCGTGGTTTCGCTGGTGCGCGTGATGCAGGGCGAGATCAAGGCCGGTGACAAGCTGCAGGTGATGTCCACTGGCCGCAACCACCAGGTCGACAACGTCGGCGTGTTCACCCCGAAGCGCAAGGTTCTGCCGGCGCTGCGTGCCGGTGAAGTGGGTTGGGTCACCGCCAGCATCAAGGATGTGCATGGTGCACCGGTGGGCGATACCCTGACCCTGGCCGGCGATCCGGCGCCGCACCCGCTGCCGGGCTTCCAGGAAATGCAGCCGCGCGTGTTCGCTGGCCTGTTCCCGGTCGACGCCGAGGACTACCCGGACCTGCGCGAGGCGCTGGACAAGCTGCGCCTGAACGATGCCGCGCTGCGCTTCGAGCCGGAAAGCTCGGAGGCGATGGGCTTCGGCTTCCGCTGCGGCTTCCTCGGCATGCTGCACATGGAAATCGTGCAGGAGCGCCTGGAGCGCGAATACAACCTCGATCTGATCAGCACCGCACCGACGGTGGTGTACGAGGTGCTGAAGACCGACGGCTCGATCATCAACATGGACAATCCGGCCAAGCTGCCGCCGGTGAACCAGGTCGAGGAAATCCGCGAGCCGATCATCCGTGCCAACGTGCTCACGCCCGAGGAGTACATCGGCAACATCATCAAGCTGTGCGAAGAGAAGCGTGGCAGCCAGATCGGCATCAATTACCTGGGCAGTCAGGTGCAGATCAGCTACGAGCTGCCAATGGCCGAAGTGGTGCTGGACTTCTTCGACAAGCTGAAGTCGGTCAGCCGCGGCTATGCTTCGCTGGACTACCACTTCGTACGCTTCGATGCGGGCCCGTTCGTGCGCGTGGACGTGCTGATCAATGGCGACAAGGTCGATGCGCTGTCGCTGATCGTGCATCGCAGCCATGCCGACCGCCGCGGCCGCGAGCTCTGCGAGAAGATGAAGGACCTGATCCCGCGCCAGATGTTCGACGTGGCGATCCAGGCCGCCGTAGGTTCGCAGATCATCGCCCGCACCACGGTCAAGGCCATGCGCAAGAACGTGCTGGCCAAGTGCTATGGTGGCGACGTTTCGCGCAAGAAGAAGCTTCTGGAAAAGCAGAAGGAAGGCAAAAAGCGCATGAAGCAGGTCGGTCGCGTGGAGATCCCCCAGGAGGCGTTCCTGGCCGTGCTGCAGATGGACAACAAGTAAGCCCGCACCGGCCCTGCGGGGTCGCCTGGTGACGTTGCAAAGGACCCTGAATGAAACTGTTTGAGATCCTCCTGGTCGTGCTGACCCTGGCCTCCGGCCTGATCCTGCTCGCGGACAAGCTGTACCTGGCCAAGCGCCGGGCCCAGCGCGCCGGCCTGCTCGACACCGAACCGGTGCTGGTGGATTACTCGCGGGCGTTTTTCCCGGTGCTGGCGATCGTCCTGGTCGTGCGCAGCTTCATCGCCGAGCCGTACAAGATCCCGTCCAGCTCGATGATGCCGAACCTGCTGATCGGCGACTTCATCCTGGTCAACAAGTTCTCCTACGGCCTGCGCCTGCCGATCAGCAACACCAAGATCGTGCCGGTGGGCGAGCCGTCGCGCGGCGATGTGGTGGTGTTCCACTTTCCCGGCCACGGCGACAACGACCCGGCCAAGGGCGAGAACTTCATCAAGCGCGTGATCGGCGTGCCGGGTGACACCGTGGCCTTCGAAGGTGACAGCATCACCCTCAACGGCGAACCGCTGAAGTACGACAACAAGGGCATCTACGCCGGCCACAAGGGGCAGGGCGAGGGTGCCAGCCTGCTGGTCGAGCACCTGCCGGGGCGTACCCACACCGTGCTGGAAACCAGCTATCCGCGCGGGCAGGGCCAGTGGACCGTGCCCGCCGGCAAGTACCTGGTGATGGGCGACAACCGCGACAACAGTGATGATGGCCGGTTCTGGGGCCTGCTGCCGGAAGAGAATCTGCGCGGCAAGGCGTTCCTGATCTGGCTGAACTGCCAGGGCTGGCTCTGCAAGGATGGTTTCGAGCCGTCGCGGATCGGCTCAGGCATCAACTGATCACCTTCACATCCAACGCGTATCTGGGGAGAAACGCAATGAAGACGATGAACACGCAGCGTGGCATGACCCTCACTTCGTTCCTGACGGTCCTGATCGTGGTGGGCTTCTTCCTCTACATCGGCATGAAGCTGTTCCCGATGTACCAGGAGTACTACGCGGTGCGCTCGGCGATGAAGAGCCTGGCCAACGAGCCCGGGGTGGGCAGCATGGAGCCGGCAAGCATCCAGGACCTGTTCTTCAAGCGCCTGTACATCAACTACTCGGACAATGTGAAGCCGGCCAACGTGAAGTTCGAGCGACGCGACAATGGCTGGACCCTCAAGGTCAACTACGAAGTGCGCCGTCCGCTGATCGGCAATCTCGACGTGGTTGGCAAATTCGATTCTTCCCAGGACCTGACCCGAAGCGGTGCCCAGTAAATTCATCCAACGTGGCGACCTGATCGGTCATGCCTTCCGCGACCCGGCCCTGCTCCGGCAGGCGCTGACGCATCGCAGTGCCGGCGCGCCCCATAACGAGCGCCTGGAATTCCTGGGCGACAGCATCGTCAACATGATGGTGGCCGAGGCGCTGTACCAGCGCTGGCCCAAGGCCGACGAGGGCGCGCTGACCCGCGCCCGCGCCGAACTGGTGCGTGAGGGAGCGCTGGCGGTGATCGCGCGCACGCTGCAGCTGGGCGAACGGTTGACCCTGGGGCCGGGTGAAATGAAGTCCGGGGGGCATCGCCGCGATTCGATCCTGGCCGATGCCCTGGAGGCCGTGGTGGCCGCGATCTATCTCGATGCCGGCTTCGAGGCCTGCCGCGCGCGGGTGCTGCCCTGGTTCACGGACTCGCTGGCGGCGTTGCCGGCCACCGGCCGGCCCGAGAAGGACCCCAAGACCCGCCTGCAGGAATGGCTGCAGGCCCGACAGAAGGCGTTGCCGCAGTACGAACTGGTGTCAGAATCCGGTGACGACCATGCCAAGCACTTCCGGGTACGCTGCATCGTGGCCGACCCGCATGCCAGCACCGAGGGCGAAGGCGCCTCGCGGCGGCTAGCCGAACAACAGGCGGCTGCGGCCGTCCTAGAACAACTGGATTCCAAGTGAGCGAACAAACTCCCCATCATTGTGGCAGCGTGGCCGTCATCGGCCGCCCGAACGTGGGCAAGTCGACCCTGACCAATGCCCTGGTCGGGGCCAAGGTCAGCATCGTCTCAAACCGACCGCAGACCACGCGCCATCGCCTGCTGGGCATTGCCACCTATCCGGAAGGCCAGCTGGTGCTGGTCGACACGCCCGGCCTGCACAAGGTGCAGAAGCGGGCGATGAACCGGGTGATGAATCGCGCTGCGCGCGGTTCGCTGGAAGGCGTCGACGCCGGCCTGCTGGTGATCGAAGCCGGCCGCTGGGACGAAGAAGACAGCCTGGCCTTCAACGTGCTGCGCGACGCCGGCATTCCGGTCGTGCTGGTGGTCAACAAGATCGACCGCCTGAAGGACAAGGGCGCGCTGCTGCCGTTCCTGCAGGAAGTCACTGCCGGCCGTGACTTCGCCGCCGTGCATCCGATCTCGGCGCAGAAGCGCAACGGCCTGGACGCGCTGGTGCGGGACGTGCTGAAGCTGCTGCCGGAAGCCCCGCCGATGTTTGGCGAGGACGAGATCACCGACCGCAGCCAGCGTTTCTTGGCCGGTGAACTGGTGCGCGAGCAGCTGATGCGGCAGCTGGGCGAGGAACTGCCATACGCCACGACCGTCGAGATCGAACGCTTCACCGAGGACGGCAACCTGCTGCGCATTGGCGCGGTGATCTGGGTTGAGCGCGAGGGCCAGAAGGCAATCGTGATCGGCAAGGGCGGAACCCGCCTGAAAGAGATCGGAGCCAAGTCCCGCCTGCAGATGGAGCGCCTGTTCGGGGCCAAGGTGTTCCTGGAGACGTGGGTCCGCGTGCGGGAAGGCTGGTCCGACGATGAGGCCGCACTGAAGGCCTTCGGTTACGAGTAAGCGGTTGCAGTCGCTTCGATGCTGATCGAGGACGACACTGGCTTCGTGCTGCATGCACGGGCTTACCGCGAGACCAGCCTGCTGGTCGAAGTACTGAGCGCGCAGCACGGCCGCATCGGCCTGCTCGCCCGAGGCGTGTCTACCGCCAAGGGCCAGGTGCTGCGGGCCGCCCTGCAGCCGTTGCAGTGGATTCGCTTCAGTGCCCAGCAGCGCGGGGAACTGGCCCAGCTGCGCGGCGCCGAGGCACTGGATGCGGCGCCTCGCCTGGTCGGCCCGGCGATGCTGGCCGGCTTCTACCTGAGTGAACTGACCCTGCGCCTTGCGCCCAGGCAGGATCCGCTGCCCGAGCTGTACCTGGCCTATGGCGAGGCGCGTGCGCGCTTGGCCGTGGGTGCCGGCCTGGCCTGGACCCTGCGCCGTTTTGAACGCGAACTGCTGTCCGCCCTGGGCCTGGGCTTCGCGCTGGACAGTGCCAGTGACGGGCAACCGATCGACCCGGCCGCGCGCTATGAGCTGGATCCGCTGGAGGGCGCGCAGCGCCTGCTCAGCGAGCGCGGCGACGCGCGTCGCGCGGCCGCCACAGGATCGGCGCTGCTGGCGCTGGCCGCTGACCAGGAACCCGACGCGGCCGATCTGGCCAGCCTGCGCCTGCCGATGCGGCGGGTGCTGGCCCATCACCTCGGACCGCGCGGCCTGAAGTCCTGGGAAATGCTCGAGCAGCTGGCTCCGCGCAGGTAGGGGCGGCGGCAGGGCTTGCAGCCCTGGACCTGCCGAATCAACGTCAAGGTCAACGGCAGAAGCTGGCTATCCGTGGGATGGCGGGGTGGGTCCGGTTGAGGGGGACGCTGCAAGTCCCCCTCCGGGGCCCGGCCCAGCCGCCAGCGGCTGGGCCGGAC
The DNA here is from genome assembly GCF_001676385.1 of Stenotrophomonas maltophilia. Classification (GTDB taxonomy): domain Bacteria; phylum Pseudomonadota; class Gammaproteobacteria; order Xanthomonadales; family Xanthomonadaceae; genus Stenotrophomonas; species Stenotrophomonas maltophilia_J. Next base: position 222,200 of record NZ_LYVJ01000010.1, read on the forward strand.
CCCGGGGGG
>NZ_LYVJ01000011.1 GCF_001676385.1 Stenotrophomonas maltophilia
CGAAACTGCTCTCCATGGACGGCCACATCCAGCGTGGCTTTGCTCACATCGATCCCAATCCCAAACATGGCAGAACTCCGCTAGGCTGACAGGGTCGAGAGCTCCCCCCCGCTTGCCCAGTCTTATCAGTTCGAGCGCCAACTCAACCAACTGTTCGGGCGGTTCAGGGAGAATCCGGCGTGGGGACCCAAGCTACTTCTCGGTCGCAAGACCTGGATCCACACGGTCGCCCACGCCGGGCTCTCGGCACCCAAGGTGCCAGATCGGCAAGAGATAAGATCCATGCCATGCGTGGATAGGCAGCGCGCGTGGTGCCAAGCAAGCTTGGCACCCACCAAAGCCTGTCTCCCGCCCGGCACCCGCGTGTGTACTCCCTGATGAAAAAAACCCGGCGCGTGGCCGGGGCTTTTCGATTCACTTGAACAGCGTATCCGGATATTCCGGCTTCTGTTCCCGCGCCAGCAGCGCGCGCAGGCCCTCTTCCGGCGTCTGTTCGCCGTGCAGCACGGCTCGCACCCCCTCGGAGATCGGCAGGTCGATGCCATGGCGGCGTGCCTGCCGCATCACTTCGTCAGCGGTCTGCACCGACTCGACCACCTGGCCGATCTCGCGCACGGCGTCCTGCAACGACTGGCCACGGCCCAGGGCGAGGCCCAGGCGGCGGTTGCGCGACAGGTCGCCGGTGCAGGTCAGCACCAGATCGCCCAGCCCGGCCAGGCCCATCAGCGTTTCCGGCTTGGCGCCGATCGCCGCGGCCAGGCGCAGCATCTCGTTGAGCCCACGGGTGATCAGGCCGGCACGGGCGTTGAGGCCCAACTGCATGCCGTCGGCTACGCCGGTGGCCACGGCCAGCACGTTCTTCATCGCACCGCCCAGCTCGGCACCGACCATGTCGTCGCCGGTGTAGGCGCGGAACGCCGGGCCATGCATCGCTTCGGCCACCGTCTGCGCGAACCCGGGCACGTCGCCATGCACGGTGATCGCGGTCGGCAGGCCCTGGGTCACTTCCTTGGCGAACGACGGCCCGGTGACGACGGCCAGGGGCACGTCCTCCCCCAGCACTTCGCGCGCCACTTCATGCAGGAAACGGCCCGAACCGGGTTCGAAACCCTTGGTGGCCCACGCCACGCCGGCACCGGCCGGGCGCAGCGGCGCCAGCGCGCGAACGGTTTCGCCGAAGGCGTGCGACGGGGTCACCACCAGGATCCAGGCCGCGTCCTGCACCGCCGACGCCAGGTCGGTGGTGGCACGCAGGCTGTCCGGCAGCGGAATGCCCGGCAGGTAGCGCGGGTTCTCGTGGCGCCGGTCGATGGCCTCGACCACGGCAGCGTCGCGCCCCCACAGCACGGTCGGATGACCGTGCCGTGCAAGCAGGCTGGCCAGCGCGGTTCCCCAGGAACCGGCGCCCAGTACGGCGATCTTGTCAGCGGGAGTGCTCATCCGTGACGTCGCGGCAGGAATCAGGCGTTGCCGGCCGGCTCGGAGTCAGCCAGCGACGGCGCGTCGCCCTGCTCCTGGCGCTGGCGCAGGGTTTCCGCGTACAGGCCTTCGAAGTTGATCGGCTGCAGGAAGAACGGCGGGAAGCCGCCGGCCTGGATCAGGTCGCTGATCAGCTGGCGCACGTACGGGAACAGGATGTTCGGGCACTGGGTGCCGAGCAGCACGTCGATCGACTGCGGATCCAGGCCGACCAGGCCGAACACGCCGGCCTGCTTCACTTCGGCCACATAGGCGGTGCGCTCGCCAGCCTGGCAGGTCAGGGTCACGGCCAGCACCACTTCGAAGGCGTTCTCGCCCAGGCGCTGCACCTGCTGGTTCAGGTTCAGCTGGAGCTCCGGCTGTACCTGGTCGTTGAAGATGGTCGGTGCATTCGGCGACTCGAAGGAAACGTCCTTGACGTAGATCTTCTCGACGGTGAAAGCGGGGCCGGTGGCGGCATCGGCCGGCGCAGCGGCGCCGTTGGTGGTCTCTTCGGACATTTCCAGTAACTCCAGGTGAATGCAATGAAAACGATGATCGAACTACTGCGATGGGGGCGGCATCCGGCCCATACAAGGCCGGATGCGCCACCTGCGGCAATCAGTTGCGGCCCTTGACCAGCGGCAGCTCGGCCTGCTGCCAAGCGGGAATGCCGCCGTCGAGCACATGGACCTTCTCGAAACCGGCTTTCTTCAGCGCCTTGGCGGCGGTTTCCGAGGCATTGCCGCTGCGGCACACCAGCACCACCGGCGACTGCCTGGCGTTGGCCACCAGCTTGTGCTCCGGGCCGAAGGCGCTGGCCTGGGCATTGCGGCTGCCGGCAATGTGGCCCTTCTCGAAGTCACCGCTGGCCGACAGATCGACCACCACCGCGCCGCCCGCGTTCATCAGCTGGGTCAGCTCGGCGGGCTTGATGGCCTTGAAGCCCCGGAACAGGCGGCGGATCTCGGTGACGATGATGGCCACGGTCAGGCCGACCAGGGCCGCGGACAGCATCGGGTTTCGGCCTGCAAAGGCCAGCAACTCTTCGTAATTCACTCAGGTCACGGGTCGATTAAGCGGGCGCCGATTGTCGCACAAGCCACAGGTGGCCCGTCACTGCCCCTTCCACAGGTCCGGCAGGCCAGCGGTCTGCCACCAGCGCTTGGCCTCCGGGTCCCAGCGCCAGCGCTCGACCACCACCACGGTGCGCTCGGCCTGGGTGTTCTGGTTGATCACCCCGATTTCGACCCGGCGCTCGACCACGCCGCCGTCCAGGGCGGCACTGCTGCGCTCGCGGTAGGAAGACACCCGCAGCTGCGCGTAGCGGTTGAGCTCGAACTCGGTGGGCGGCTTGTCCTTGCGCAGCTGGGGATCGAGGTAGCCGATGGCGTCGTCCATGCTGCCCCAGCGGATGGTCGCACCATAGGCGATCTGGGTCTCTTCCAGCAGCTTCCGCTGCTTGCGGCTCAGGTCCTCGGCCGAGGCCACGGCACTGGCCAGCAGCAGGCAACACATCAGGAACGGAATCAGGCGGCGCATCGGTGTCTCCCCAGAACGTCAGCCTGCCATCCTACCCTTTGGCGAAGGCAACGAAGCGACCGCTGAACTCGGCGGCAGGCCGCCCGTCGGCGCCGGGCTGGGTGGCGATGATGCTGATGCGGGCCTTGCGGCGCTGGCGGAAGGTGTTCAGGAACGTCTCCCAGCCGGTGGTTTCGGCCGCTTCGGCGCGTGCGTGCAGGTCTTCATAGACCGGCGCCAGGTAGCGCAGGTTGCTGTCGGCCACATAGACCTCGGCATCGTGGCCGTCCAGGCGCAGGCGCAGGCTGACCAGGGCCCAGCCGGACAGGGTCAGCACCGAGGCCAGGCTGCCGCCGAAGGCGTTGCCCTTGTCGTTGACGTTGGCGGCCAGCGGCGCGGTGATGCGCAGCACGCCATCGGCATAACCGTCGAGGCGGATCTGCATGGCGCGGACCGCCGGCATGCAGTCCAGCACGTCCTGCAGGGCGGCCAACGAGGAGGTGAGGGCATCAACGGACATTCGGAGCAGCAACCACGACAACGAAGGGCCCGCATAATGCAGGCAATGACCGACCATACGATACCCACTGGCGCCGCCGCTTCCGGCGCGGACTGGACCCTCATTTCGCTGCGCCCGCAGGGCCAGCATGCGGGACTGCGCCGTGCCGCTGCGCAGTTCGGTGGGCAGGTGCTGGCGCTGTCTCCGTGGCGGCTGCAACGCCTGCACGGCATGCCTGTGCTGCGCCAGCTGGAACGCGCCCTGGACTGCGACCGGGTGGTGTTCACCAGCCCGGCAGCGGTGGCGGCCGCCGCCTCGCTGCTGTCGTTGGCCGGGGCGCAACGCGGCCCGTGGCTGGCGGTGGGTGAAGGCACCGCGCGGGCACTGCAGGCGCGGGGCATCGCCGACGTCCATGCACCGCAGCGGATGGACAGCGAGGGCCTGCTGGCACTGCCGCTGCTGGCGGACGTGCGCGGCCTGCGCATCGGCCTGGTGACGGCACCCGGTGGCCGCGGCCTGATGGCCGCCCAGCTGCAGGCCGCCGGCGCGACGATCGAACGCGCCGATGTCTACCGGCGTCTCCGGCTGCGCCTGCCGTCACGCACGCTGGCACGCCTGGCCCATGCGCCGCCGCCGTGGGTGCTGGCGGTCAGCAGCGGCGAGGCCCTGCAGCAGTTCTGGCAACAGTTGCCGCCGGCGGTGCGGTACCGCCTGCAGTCAGGCGCCACGGTGGTGGTCGCCAGTGAGCGCCTTGGCGAACAGGCACAGGCCTTGGGCCTGCAGCGCATCGTCCGCAGTGCCGGCCCCACCCCGGTGCAGATGATCACTGCTGCACACGCCACGCTCACCGTCCCGGCAGCGACCTGAACAGGGACGCAGTTCACGCTTGCCGCTGTGGTCGGCAACAGTGATGCTGTGCACAACGCGGCCTGCCGGAACCCGACCGGTACCAACGCCGACAAGGAAGCCTGATGAACGAGACTCCGCCCACGCCCCCACCCCGCCGCCTGCGCTGGCTGCTGCCGCTGGCTGCGGTGGCCGTGCTTGGCGTGGGTGGCTACGCCGGCTGGTACGCCTGGCAGCAACAACAGGATGCGCAGCGGGCACAGGCGCAGACCACCGCCGTCCAGCTGCAGGGGCTGGAGGCCACATTGGACGCACTGCGCCGCGACCAGCGCGCGACCAGCCAGCGCCTGCAGGATGCCGCCGCCACCAACCGCGTGCTGCGCGACGAAATGCTGGGCCTGTCACAGCGCAGTGCGCTGCTGGAGGAAAACCTGGCCAGGCTGGCCGACAGCGCCAACCAGGGACGGCAGGCGGTGCAGCGCGACGAGGCCGAACTGCTGCTGACCCAGGCCGCGCAGCGCCTGAACTACGCCGACGACGTGGAGGGTGCACGCCGCCTGTATGCGCAGGCCGCCACCGCGCTGGCCGACCTGCCTGACAGCGAGGGCCTGAACCTGCGCCAGGCGCTGGTGCAGGAACGCGATGCACTGGATGCACTCGGCCCCGGCCCCCGCATGCAGTCGCTGCAGCGCCTGGACGCGCTGGCCAGGGCGCTGCAGGGACTGCCTGCGCAGGTCACCGGCACCACCGGCAGCAGTGCCGCCAAGCCCTGGTGGCAAGCCACGCTGGCGCCGTTCGTGGATATCACTCCCAGCCGCCAGAACGGCCTGCTGACCGCGGCCGAACGTCGCAATGCCGACGACGCGCTGCAGCTGGAACTGACACTGGCGCGCGCCGCGATTGAACGCGGCGACCGCGCCGGCCGCGATACCGCGCTGGCACGCGTGGACCATTGGGCCCAGCGCCGCTGGCCGGATTCACCGGCCCTGCGCGCGCAACGTGCTGAACTGAACGCATTGCGCGGACTGCCGCTGCAGGCCAGCAACCCGGTTCTTGGCAGCACCCTGCAGCAACTGCGTACCCAGACCGACCGGAGATAGACCCGCATGAAACCCTTGCAATCGCTGGTCGTGCTGTTGCTGGCCGTGGCCATCGGCGTGGTCGCGGCGCAATGGCTCGGCGCCGATGACCTCAACCGCTTCGGCGAAGTGATCCTGCGCTACGGCGGCTACGACTACCACAGCAATCTGCCGAAGGTGGCGCTGCTGGCGGTGATCGCGGTCCTGGTGCTGTGGCTGCTGTGGAGCCTGATCGCAGCGCCGTTCCGCGCATGGGGCCGCTACCGCCGCAAGCAGGGCCGGGTGCGCCTGATCGACGGCCTGCAGGCCTACGAGCACGGCCAGTGGCAACGCGCGGAGAAACTGCTGGATGGCGCCGCCAAGGACCCGGAAGTGAGCGCGGTGGCGCTGGCCAACGCGGTGCGCAGCGCGCAGGCACGGGCCGACGGCCCCGCCGGTGAAGCGCTGCTGCAGCGCCTGGGCGAGAGCGATGCCACCCTGCAGGCGCTGCTGCGCGCCGAACAACTGCTGGCCCGCGACCTGCCGGTGGATGCGATCAACGTACTGGATGTGGCCGCGATCCAGCCGCTGCCGCCGCGGGGCCTGTGGCTGCGCACCGAAGCACTGGCACGCGCCGGACGCGCCCATGAGGCTTACGGCCAGCTGGGCGCGCTGCGCCAGAGCAAGGTGCTGCCGACCGAAGCCAACAGCGAACTGGAAGCACGACTGGCCGCGCAGGCGCTGCTCGAAGCAGCCGACGTCAACGCATTGGCCGCGCAGTGGGAGGCCACGCCAAAGGCGCTGCGGCCGGCCCCGGACGTGGTCGCTGCTTACGCCAGCCGTGCAGTGGCCCTGGACTGGCACGAACCTGCACTGCTTGCTCTCGAACAGGCACTGGACCAGCGCTGGGATGAGGAACTGGTAGCGCTCTATGGACAGCTGCCGGCCGAGCGCCTGGCGACCCGCCAGGCCAACCTGCAACGCTGGCGCAGCGTGCACGATGGCTCGCCCGCGCTGCGCCTGGCCCAGGGCCGCGTAGCGCTGGCACAGCAGCAGTGGGATGCCGCTGCTGCGCTCCTGCATGAGGCGATCGCGGCTGGTGCCGGCGCGCCCGCGTGGGAAGCGTTGGGTGGGTTGTTCGCGCGGCAAGGCGAGCATGCCCTGGCCGCGCAGTGCCTGGCCAATGCGCTGCGCCTGCAGCGTGGCGAGGACAGCGTGGAGCTGGTGCGCGGCGCTGGCGATCCGCTGCGGGCGACCGTAGAAGAACAGCCCATCGCGGCGCAGCGGCCCATCCATGACGCCAACGAAGAGCGCGACGAATTCGGCAACCCGCGGTTGCCGTGATCGTGGCTGATGCGTGCCGGCCAACGGTCGGCACGCACCGGAGCAAGAAAAAACGCCGCCCACTGGGCGGCGTTTTCATGTGCGGGACCCGGTAGTCGCCAACCTCGGCTGGCGTGCCGTTGCAGCGATCAGCGTTCGACGATCGCCACTACGCCCATGCCGCCGGCGGTGCAGATCGACACCAGCGCGCGGCCACCGCCGCGTTCGGCCAGCTGCTTGGCGGCGGTGGCGATCACGCGTGCGCCGGTGGCGGCAAACGGATGGCCGGTGGCCAGCGACGAGCCCAGCAGGTTGATCTTGTCCGGGTCGATGCGGCCCAGCGGCGCATCCAGGCCCAGGCGGTTGCGGCAGTAATCCTCGCTCTCCCACGCGCGCAGGGTGCACAGCACCTGTGCGGCAAAGGCTTCGTGGATCTCGTAGATGTCGAAGTCCTGCAGGGTCAGGCCGTTGCGCTTGAGCATCTCCGGCACGGCGATGGTCGGTGCCATCAGCAGGCCCTCGCCATGCACGAAGTCCACGGCCGCCACGTGCGCGTCGCGCAGGTAGGCCTGCGGCTCGTGGCCGTGCGCACGTGCCCACTCCTCGCTGGCCAGCAGCACCGCGGCAGCACCGTCGGTCAGCGGGGTGGAGTTGGCGGCGGTCAGCGTGCCGCGGCCGGAGGTCCTGTCGAACGCCGGCTTCAGCGTGGCCAGCTTTTCCAGCGAGGTATCCGGGCGCAGGATGTTGTCACGCTCGACGCCACGGAACGGTGCGATCAGGTCGTTGAAGAAGCCGCGCTCGTAGGCGGCAGCCAGCTTCCTGTGCGACGACACCGCCCACTCGTCCTGCGAGTCGCGCGAGATGTTCCATTCCTTGGCCATGTCCTCGCAGTGGTCGCCCATGCTCTTGCCGGTGCGCGGCTCGGCCACGCCCGGGAACTCGGGCTTGAGCTCGGAGAACTTGAAGCCGGAGGTCAGCGCGCGGATCTTGTCGCCGGTGCTCTTGGCACGGTTGGCGGCCAGCAGGCGCGCACGCAGCTTCTTGCCGTAGACGATCGGCACGTCGGAGGTGGTGTCCGAACCGCCACCGATGCCCGATTCGATCTGGCCCAGCGCGATCTTGTTGGCGACGGTGATGATGCTGTCCAGCGAGGTGCCGCAGGCGCGCTGCAGGGTGATGCCGGGGGTCAGCGGCGACAGGCCGGAGGACAGCGTCGCTTCACGGCCCAGGTTCCAGTCGCTGGAGTGCTTGATCACCGCACCCATCGCCACTTCGCCCAACTGCTGGCCGTGCAGGCCGAACCGTTCGACCAGCGCGCCCAGCGTACGGACCGACATGCCGAGGTTGCCGACATCCGAATACGCGGTGTTCTGGCGGCAGAACGGAATGCGGACGCCACCGAGGATGGCGACGGGACGAGCGTTGGGCATGGAGATACCTGGCATGGATGAGGGTGTCTGCAACATGGCCTGCACGGCGGAGCAGGCATAATGGTGCCAAGTGTAGCTGCCGCCCTGTGACGGGCCAACCGTGGAACCATGAGCAAACCCGACCCCGCGATGAATGCCCTTGGCGTGCTGGCCTTGGAACTGGCTGGCGGCGAAATCCCCCGCCAGGCGGTGCTCAGCGCCGAACAGGCCGGTGAACTGGCCGAGCGCGTTGGTCGCGACCTGGCGAAGCTGGTACCGCAGGCGGCCGGGCTCGACCTGGTGTTCGCTGCGGCCCATTTCGATCCGGCCGAGGTGCTGCGCCCGGGCTGGCCGATCCACCGCCGCCTGGAAGAGCTGCAGATGCGTGCGCCGGGCCGCAACCAGGGCCCGCGCCTGCTGGCATTCGGTACCGACGCCAACGGTGACGTGCCGTTGCCGTTCCAGGCCGACGCCAGCCTGGTGGGCGGCAGCCTGCGCGTGGTGCCGTTCCTGCTGACCGGCAGCGACGTGGCCACCACCCATGCGGTGGCCAATGCGCTGGAAGAAACACTGCTGGCCAACGGCATGGCGCATGCCGACACCGCACTGATGGCGCAGAACGCGTTCGGTGCCCGTATAGAGCATGCGCGCTATTTCACCGTGAACGACCTGGCCGCGATGATGTCGATGCAGTACGACAACCAGGGCCTGGCCGCGCTGTGGCCGCTGATCGAGACTGCGATCATGGCGCCGGGCGAGGACGAGTGGCTCAACGCCGCGCCCGAGCCGCTGCTGCGCTATACGCAGGGCGAAGCACGCATGGCGCTGTTCGACCCGGCCGGCTGGTGTGCGCACTACAACCACAGCAAGAACGACTGCGACCGCCTGAAGGGCATCTATGAGCAGTTCCTGATGCGCCAGCGACAGATGGCGGCGGTGCTGGAAGCACACGGGGTACCGGTGCTGTTCGTGCACTGCGAGGCCGGGCAGGACGCACGCGAACTGCTGGCGCGCTGACAGGAAACGGCGGCCGCCGCGTGCTGCAGGAAGAGCAGCCGAGGGTGGGCTCGGCTCTACAGGACGCAGTGCAGGGAAAAACGCCGGCTTGCGCCGGCGTTTTCTGCTTCTTACGGGGCCTTCTGGATCACCGCGCAGGCCAGGCGTGCACCGGCGTTGCCGGTCGGCTGGGTCTTGTAGTCGTCCGCATCGGCGTGGACGATCAGGCCGCGGCCGATGATGTCGAAGTCGTCGCCCTTGCCGATGTTGACGTTGCTCGACACCGGGCCGTCAATGGTGGCCACGCCCTTGTCGTCGGCCTTGATGTTGGGCATGTCGCCGCCGTGGTGCGGATCGGTGGCGACGTTGCCGTGATCCTGCTTGCCCGGGTTGAAGTGGCCGCCGGCGCTCATGCCGTCCGGCGCGCTGCAGTCGCCCTTCTCGTGGATGTGGAAGCCGTGCTCGCTGCCCGGCTTCAGGCCGCTGATCTGGCCGGTCACGTGGACCTTGCCATCAACCACCTTGAAGGTGACGCTGCCCCTGGTCTGGTTGCCCTGGGTCGGTGCCAGTTCGGCCGTTGCCGAAGCATCGGCAGCCGGTGCGGCGGCCGGTTCCGCCGTTGCCGCCGGTTCGGCAGTGGTGCCCTCGGCCGGGGCGGCCGGCGGGGTTTCAGCCTGCGGTGCGGCCGGTTGCTGGTTGCAGGCCGCCAGGCCCAGTGCGGCGATGGCCGCAAACAGCGAAGTGTGGATCAGACGCATTGGAATCTCTCCCTCGATGATGCCTGCAGTGAAGTGATCAGCGGACGACCCGGATCACGCCACAGGCGATGCGGACGCCGGCGTTGCCGGCGGGCTGGCTGCGATAGTCATCGGCGTTGGCGTGCACGACCAGTGCACGTCCGGCGATATCGGTGGCGGCGCCTCCGCCCAGGGTAACGCCCTTGAGGTGGATATCGACGTTGGCGCGGCCCTGGGCGTCGGCACGCAGGTTGTCCATGTCGCCCAGGTGGTGCTGGCCGGTGCCGGCGCGGCCATGCGCGGCGCCACCGGGGTTGAAATGGTTGCCGGCGCTGCTGGCGTCCACTGCGCTGCAGTCGCCGCGCTCGTGGATATGGAAGCCGGCCTGCTGCATCGGCTGCAGGCCACCGACCAGGCCGGTGATGTGGATGCCACCCGGCTCCGCCATCAGCGCGATGCGGCCACTGACGAGGCTGGCCGAGGCCGGCGAAAGGTTGGCCTCGCCCTGCTTCGCTGCGCTGACCACGGCCGGCGGCGGCGGGGTGGGCTCGGCCTTCTTCGGCGCGCTGCCACAGGCAGACAGCAGCACGGCGGCGGACAACGGCAGGATGGCATGGGACAGGCGCATCGAAGACTCCTTGCAGGTGACACTAGGCGTTGCATCGTCCATGAACGATCAACAGTTCGGCAAGCGGGCGCGAGGACCGCGTGCAGGGGCCGTTCAATGGCCCCCGCGGCGGCGCCCGGCGCCCAGTTTGCGGGTCAGGGTATTGCGGCCCAGGCCCAACCGGGCGGCGGCTTCGGCGCGGCGGCCATGGGTGATCTGCAGCGCGGCCTCCAGCAGTGCATGGTCGACCCGCTCGCGCACATGCGCATGCAACCCTTCCACCCCCTCGGCCAGCTGCCGGCGCGCCCATTCCGACAGCATCGCTTCCCATTGTCCCGGGTCGCTGCCCGCTACGCTGCCGCGGCGGCTGCGCGCACGGTTGAGCGCGGTATCGACGTCGGCCACGCCGATGGTGTCAGCCGCCGCCAGCGCGGCCATGCGCCAGCACACGTTCTCCAGTTCCCGCACGTTGCCCGGCCAGTCATGTTCGCGCAACGCCTGCAACGCAGCGGCGGTCAAGCGCTTCGGCGGTGTGTCCAGCCTGCGCGCGGCGGCGGCCAGGAAGGTGTTGGCCAGCTGCGCGATGTCTTCGCGGCGCTCGCGCAGTGGCGGCAACTGCAGCCGTACCACGTCCAGGCGATGCAGCAGATCGGCACGGAAGCGGCCCTGCGCGACCAGCCCTTCCAGGTCCTGGTGGGTGGCGGCGACCACGCGCACATCCACACGGATCAGCTCGCGGCCACCGACGCGGAAGAACTCACCCTGGGCCAGGACCCGCAGCAGGCGGGTCTGCAGCGGCAGCGGCATGTCGCCGATCTCGTCCAGGAACAGCGTGCCGCCGTCAGCCTGCTCGAAACGGCCGATGTGGCGGCGCTGCGCGCCGGTGAAGGCACCCGCTTCATGGCCGAACAATTCGCTTTCCAGCAGCTCGGCGGGGATCGCAGCGGTGTTGAGTGCGACGAAAGGACCGTGCGCGCGCGGTGATTCGCGGTGCAGTGCATTGGCCACCAGTTCCTTGCCGGTGCCGGTCTCGCCGGTGATCAGCACCGCCAGCGGCGCCTGCGCCAGGCGACCGATGGCGCGGAACAGCGCGCGCATCGGCGGCGTGTCGCCGACCAGTTGCGGTGGCAGGTCACTGGCGGCTTCCACGGCCGGCAGGGGAGCGGCCAGCGCGGGCGCCACGGCCGGCAGCACGCGCTGCGCCAGCGCCACTGCATCGTCCAGGTCGAACGGCTTGGACAGGAACTCATGCGCACCGCCGCGGAACGCACCGGCGGTACTGGCCACATCGGTATAGGCCGACATCACCACCACCGGCAACTGCGGCAGGGCAGCCTTGAGCTTGTCCATCAGCACCAGTCCGTCATCGCCGGGCATGCGCACGTCGGTGAACAGCAGGGCCGGCGGCGGGCCGTCATCCAACGCCTGCAACGCGGGGGCGGCACTGTCGAAATCGACGACCTCATAGCCCGCCTCGCGCAGTGCGGTGCACAGCACGAAACGCACGGCGCGATCATCGTCGACCACCCAGATGCGCTGTGCGGGAACGGAAGTGTCAGCCATCGCGGGAGGGCTCCTCGACCGGGGCGGCGCCGTTGCCGATCGGCAGCAGCAGGGTGAACACGGTATGCCCGGGGCGCGAGCGGTAAGTCAGCGTGCCGCGATGCTCGCGCGCCACCTGCTGGGCCAGCGCCAGGCCCAGGCCGGTGCCTTCGGCGCGGCCACTGACCAGCGGCAGGAACAGGTGTTCGGCCAGCTCTTCCGGCACGCCGCGGCCGTCGTCGGCGATCTCCAGGCGCAGGGCCAGCGTGTGCAGTTGTTCGGCAATGCGCACGCCATGTTCCACGCGGGTACGCAGCGTGATGGCGCCGGCGCCGGCCTGGATCGCGTTGCGCACCAGGTTCCATACCGCCTGGGTGAGGCGATCGGCATCGCCATGGAATTCGGGAATGCTGGGGTCGTAATCGCGTTGCAGGCGCACCGCCCAGCCGGCCTCGTTCTCGGCCAGGCGCAGCACGCGCTCCAGCGCGGCATGGATGTTCAGTTCGGCATGCGGCGCAGCCGGGGCCGGCGACAGCAGCTGGTCGAGCAGGCCGTTGAGGCGCTCGATTTCCGAACCGATCAGCTCGATCAGTTCGCGTTCGCTGGCATCACGCTGGGTGGCGCGCCGGGCCAGCAGCTGGGCCGCCCCCTTCAGTCCGGCCAGCGGATTGCGCAGCTCGTGCGCCAGTCCCTTCAGCGCCGCACTGAGCGCGCTGGGCAGGGCCTGGGTCGGGTCGAGCCCGGGGAACTCATCGACCGGATGCGCCTCCAGCAGCCAGCCGCCATCGTCGCGGCGGCTCATCCAGCCCTCGGCGAAACGCGGCGCCTCGCCGGGCACCGCCAGCGCCAGCCGGTTCAGGCGCAGGCTGTCGCGCTCATCACGAGCGAGGAAATGGGCCAGCGCCTCGCCCTGCACCTCCAGCGCGGCCAGCGGCTGGCCGAGCAGGCGGCGGCCACTGACACCCAGCCAGCGCGCGAACGCCGGATTGCAGCCGGCGATGCGGCCGTCGGCGCCTGACCAGGCCAGCGGCGTGCCGAGGGCATCGAGGGTCGGCGGAGGTACGGGGTCGGACATTGCACCAATGTAGTGCAAAACGCGCGGCTCCGGGTCAGAGCCCTTTCCTGGCGAAATGGACGGTTTGCCAAAGTTTGTGCTTTTAGAACCAACTTTGGTGAACTGGATAGGTACGAACTATGACGAATGGCTCATTCAGCCTGGCTCTCGCTCCTGGCACACAAATCGGTAGAAGTCATTCCAGTCTAATCTGGGCATAGTCATTGGTTACATACGCTGCTTAGCAAGCATCGGGGAGTGGGGCAGATTTGGCACGTCAGTGAGACCGGCTAGCCTCTACGACAAGCCGACGTCTCCCTTGATCCAACTAGGCCAGAAAATCTGCGCCATGCGACGGATATGTCGGCCACCGCCCAAGCCGCAACCGCTAGCCGAGATGCACCTTCAATCGATCCTCCGATGATGAGCCTTGATGATCGCACAGCGGCCTTGCACGTCGTAATGAAGGCCGGGTACCCTTTTTGTAATGGACGTCTACAGGGGGCGTACAGCAAGGAGCAGGATGAGCGTCGAAAGTGCGCGTGTGGTGAAGTTCATCGTTCACCGAGTAGGCAACCGCATTCGGGAAGAAGGGACGCGGCTGTCAAGCGATGCCATTGACGCCGGTCCGGACGTTAACGCGATTCTGGTTGACAACTACCTCAGGGGCACCCAAGAGGGGGGCGAGCGCTACGCGTTCACCCATGAATCCACGCTCGACCTCAACGACGTGAGGCGCTTTGCAGCTGACGCTCTCGCCGACGATGAAAATTTCGTCGAGAGCTCCAAGGCCATCGCCCGTCATCTCTACAGCAAATCTACGCATCCAGGCGTAGCCGGTGGCGACCTCTTCGTCGTTCTTTTCGAATTGCGAGGGGGTCTGAATGATGGTGGTCGAGTGCTAGGCCTGTTCAAAACAGAGGTGACCGAGCGGTTCCTCGTGGTCGACGACGCGACCACCGATCTCTCCATCACAGGACTTTCTGGGATAGATCCGCGCCAGCTACAGAAGGCCGCACTCGTATTTGACCACGATGGAACGGTTGTCGCTTTGGAGCGGGGCAAATCGCGGACACGGTACTGGCTTGAGGACTTCCTGAAGGTGGCCCCCATCCAAAGCGACCAGGGCGTCGCTACCTTTGTTAGCAGTATTGCCAAGCTGGCAAGTACGGAGCTCAAGGATCCGTCTGCGCAGGTGGCTTTTAAGGCATGCCTTGCCGCCCAACTTACTCCCGGAGCAACGCCTAGTGTTGTTGATCTTCTCGACTTAAGCGCCAGTTTCGTCGGCCAGGACTCAATCGAGGATATGGCCGAAAGAATTGAGACTGAACTTGGATACAAGGTTGACCGTGAGACCATAGCGGACGTCCGGCAGATAAGACGTTCGTTGAACGCGACGCTTCGCAGCACGCCCATCTCACCCGGTGTCGACCTTGTCTTCTCGAAAGGCGTGACTCCTTCGTCCATTGAGATCAGCCAACCGGATGGCACAGATGCAATCCATATTGTCATCAAACTAGAAGGATCACGATGAGCGGCGAGCAATCCAAAAAGTCCGGAGAGTATGGCGAGAAGCTCGCCGAGTCATTTCTGAAGGCCATCGGATGGCACCAGGACTTGAAAGCTCTGACTATTCCGTGCACTGACGGCAACCACACTGGGTCCGGCGGAAATCAGCGGAACACTCATGGCGACGACCGAGTGTTCATCTACAACAATCCGTTTTATGAAAGCCGGACTGACGTTGTCCACGTCACTGTAAAGAACAATATCGGCGGCTATTCAGAGAAGGATAGCGACCTGAAGACTGCGCTCAAAGGCTTTGTTCTCGAGGCGAACGAGATCATCGCCTGCGCTCAGTACGACACCTCCATCCACGAGCTCGTTACTGCGTTTGCCGGCCGTAGGCGTCACGAGCACAGCAGCCTACTCATCTGGACCAGCTCGCACAACGACTCCTTTGATCGAGACATACTAGGAGCGTGTGCTACGGTTCGCGCGCTTGATGAAGCCTGCATTTACAATGTCTATCTTGTCGACGGCGCACGCATCAACTTCATTCTTAGCGCGCTCGACCATGTTGGTCGTGAGCAGAACGCCACACACCGCTTTTATTTCCCTGATACGGGCTTAGTCAACAAGAGCGATGAGCGACATGGAAGATTTCTGCCCCTGGAGCTAGTTGTCGCCGACATGCTGCCCCTAAAGGTCTCGACATCTGAAGGTGAGCGACTCCACCTCTATGTCAGGCAGAACTTTGATGAGGAGGCGTACACCCGCTCCATCGCACTTGCACTTTCGCTGACTGGGGGGTGGGGCCAAGCGGTTCGCATTGGCTTCCCGGACTACAACGCTGCGCAACATGAACGGATCGCGGCAAAGGCAAAGCTGCCTTTTGACAACCGACAGGCCGATATTTCGGCCTTCTGCTATGTTCGCTCCAATCTCAACGCGCTGGAGAACGCCTAATGCTTGACGGACCTAATAAAGTCGATATCTCGACTTGGCTTCCCTTCGGCGAACAGTTGCGCGTGCTTCTCTCAGGGGATCGCATCTCGACAGGTGACCTTACCGCCCTGGCCCGCAGGAAGGGGCTCTTTGTCGCCAATCCTGAACGCACCCAGCTCATCCAATTTCTCTCAACGACGCTCCTCCAACCCTTCGAGATTGGAAAGCTGCTCGACGACAGCGTGTCCCGTGAGTCCAAACCCAAGGCGCAGCCCCAGAAGGTCACATTGACCGCAGCGGATGCGCGCTGGCAGGCCGTTATTGAAGGCCTCAAGGAAGACTTTGTCACGGTGGCAGGTATCGAGCGCATCCCCGGGGTGTCGTTCGCCCGTGAGCCGTCGATACAGAGGTCCGACCGCAATCATCTCGTCGTTTCTTATGAGATCAGACGGGAGGACTACAGCCGAGATCTTCTGCATAGAGAACTTTTTTTCACGGCGGATATCTCCATCCGCCAAGATGCAGGCTCACTGGTTCTCGATGTTCTGTCCACACATACAGCGAAAGAAACCGACCGCATCAATGACCTCATAATCACCCATGTAACGCGCGAACTCAGAGCCGCTGGCATTTCAAAAGACGAAGCGCCCGTGAAGATCAGGCTGGGTTCTTTTGATGGGCACAACCATGTCACGTTCTTACTGCGGTTGGCCGGTCCTGGCACCGTTGGTAAAGACCCGGGCCAGATTGTGGATCTGACCCTCAAACCCAATGGTGCGCGGGCAAACACTGAACTACCTCCAGAGCTCAAACTTCTCGAGGGCTCAATACGTAACATGCGGATGGACGGCGACAAGCTCAATGAAATTAGCCTGCTCGCCGACGAGCAATACCACGGCTCGTTTCTGATGACGCGCATTTCCGTAGACCATACGTATGAGGTCGACGGCATCACTGGGAAATGCTCCGTCATCTACTACTTCCAGATAGCACGAGGAAGCCAGGACGTCGCCATTGCGCCGTTCTCGTTTAGCATTGAAAACATCTCTGTTACAGGCAAGCGCAAGTCGGAGCGGCAACCGCAGGCCAAGAAGGAGCTTAGTTCGGCAATCCTCGCGGCAGTGGATAGACACTTCACAACCCTTCGTTCGCTCTAAACGGCATGTCGTAAGCTTGCAATGCCCCTACCCCACATCATCAAAGGCTAGCACTGACGCCTCCAGTTCTTCGACTGATTTCCATTCAACGATCGTGTCAATTGGTGGCTCATCTCGTTCAAACAGCAAGTAGCGCAGAACCTCTTCGACAGCCCCGCGGACAAAAGCATTTTCTCGAATCCTTCTAACGGTATTGAACGGCTTCTCCGCCGCAGCCTTCACGCCAAAGATGGCGTGCTCAAAGTCAATGAGGCTCGCTGCAAGCCTGACTCGGGCGCTCTTTGGGGCTGCCGCACAAACATTCAAAATGGTTTCGTTTGCCTTCCACGCACTATTCGCGCTGCCCTTGTATGTCTTCGGTCTATCCGTGTCATGTAGAACGGCGTAGTGGCCTCCGAAGTGATTCATGATTTTCGCAAGAATAGGGATGATGTACTTGCCGCGAGCACGAACGACATGAACGTCTCTGTACGCCTTGCGGTCGGCCTCGACGATCTCCCTAAAGGCAGAGTACTCCGTGTCACCCTCAACCAGGATCGTCCGACCGCCAAAGAAAAGCTCTGCAACGTAGGGGTCCCATTGATTCAGATACTTCAGTGTCTCTTTATCGTCATCGCTCAATCCGACACGCTCAGGACGAAAAACGGTAGTACCGCATATCGCACCAGTTTCTGTTCGCTCCACACGCACCACGGTGGTGTTATCTCTGGAGATGTCGATAAACGCGGGTGAGTGCGTCGTTACCATCACTTGCCACCCAGTTCCATCTTGGGCCAGATCGTATAGGACGCGGCAGGCGTCTCTGACGGCGGTGGGATGGAGGCAAATTTCGGGCTCGTCGAGCAAGAGCACATGGGGGCGGCTGTAGGACTGTATGCCGTCATCGGCAAGCGTCTCGTCGGTCTGCGCTGACTTCGCTTTGCTTTGCTTCCTTGGGTTCGCGCTCGCGCGCTCTGTGGCAATCTTCAGGGCAGACCATAGGAGAGTTCTCCTCGCGCCGCTTCCCTGCTTTTTCAACGGCGCCAAATGGCCATGCTCAGGCCCCATTCTCAACAGTGGCTTGGTGTTGAAGATGCCTACAGATCTCTCGCTGACCTCTTCGGTTCGCGCATCAAGGGTGACACGGAAACCGATAAAAATTTCGCTCATGTAACCCGAGAGCGACAACTCCAACCCTTCAATTTCGTCCGCAGCATCTTTCACGATCTTCCGCTGAAGCTCTCGAACTTTCGCGGCAAGCGTATCAATTGCAGAGGCTTCATCCCCCTCCTTCTGCGTCGCCTTCTGCAGCAAAATTTCCGACAGGATCGCCGTGATCTTCGCTCCCTGCTCTTCTGGGCGATCAAACGCATCGACGTGGTGAGGGATTGGTCTGCGTGAATTGGCGACGCTGGGTGCACCCCACGGGACCTTCTCGTCCCAATCGTGACCATCGACCCGGTGGCCCTGTCTCTTCGGATCCTTGCCAACCTCGTCCCAACGCCAGCGCTCCCGAATGTAGGTTCGCCCTGTCGATTCTTCCGTATGAAGCCACTGTCTTGCTGGAGGATTTTCGAATACGTAGGTTTGCAACTCAATCTCGGGCGCGCAGCTTGCGTCGCATTGCTCGCCGGGAAAGTCCTCGATCTTCAACCTACCTTCGGCACTCCCGTGGGACATGACGACTTCATAGTCTTCTGATCCGACAAGGCCAAAGAACTGCGGCCGGGGTGGGGTCGGGAGGTTGACAATATCCGCGATCGCCTTCTATTCGAAAGATACCCTCTGGCAATGGGCTATAGGCTGGTCCAGATCCAGCTTTCGAAATGCGCCCATCGCTGCAGCGTTCACCACGGAGGGAGCCTTGCTCCCGCAAATCCAGCGCATCGCCTGCATCAATTGGCCGTGGCTAAACACGACCACCTGCTCATGCGCGGAATAGGATTTAAGAATGCGCAGCGCTCGCGCAGCGCGGGCAACTAGCTGGGCAAATGACTCGGCACCAGGTCCATCCACATAGTTTGGATCGCAACGGGACCAGTAGTCCTCTACCCACTGCTTGCGGTCTGCTGCCGAGTGCCCACGCACCGCTCAGGCGACAGATAAGTGAACTCGTGGACCGCTAGGGGCGCAACAACCATCTTGAAGCGTTCGGCGAGTGGTTGTGATGTCTGCCTAGCCCGGAGGAATGGTGAGGTAAAGATGCGGTCAGGCGCAGCCGACCAGGTCATTGCCAATGCGCGAGCCTGCTCCTCCCCTGCGGTAGTAAGGGCAATGGATTCTGGATCGGCGGTTACAAATCCCGCATTAGCCATGCTTTGCGCATGCCTAACTACCACTAGCATCTTCTCTCTCCCCCTGTTCTGCTTGTCTTCTGGTCAGGTGCCTGCTGCCCGTCTCGGATGCACCCTGACTACAAACCGACAGTCAGTTGGGCATTGCCACCAAATGAACTGGGCAGCGATACCACGTGAATTGGACACCGCCTCCAGCTTATCGGGCACCTGTGGGTACCGATGAGATTGATCACCTGACCAGCAGAAGATGATCACGCGACTGAGCCTGGTGACCAGCATCGTCGCTTGGTCAGAACCATCGTCCCCATAGGATGCGAGGACTCTGATCAGATCAATGCCCCCTGACAGCGCCGCCAGCCGGTTGGACACTTGACATGACACCGATGGGCCCTTTCGACCAATAGCGGGCGTTCAAGGTCTGAATCAAGCCGAGCCGCGAAGCGGCGTCGGCTTGAATGAATTGTTAGGGTGCCAGCCAATCGCGATCGGGCCTAGCGACCTGTCTGGCATTGTTATAGGCCATATCCAACGTAAGGCAGGTCGCAGCGCGATAAAAGTCCCCAAACTTCTCGGCGACGAGAGCAAGGTCGGCTTTTGCTGGATCAAGCAGTGTGAGTGGTAAAAGAAGCTGGATGTTGCCCTGATAGTACTGGGGAATAGCTGTCTTGTAGTTGCGCCGAACCCTTTCAACAGCGGAGTCAATCGCACCCTTGACAAGGTTCTGAAGGCCAAAGGGATTCATTGCTTTTAGCTGGTCAGGAAATCGCTCGATGTTGTCACTGATGATGTGCTCAACATTGACTCGTAGCTCTTTCCGTGAGTCGTAGACCAAGCCGGCGGGATTCTCGTAATAGTGAGCCATTTCCGGCAATGCGGCGAATCGGTTAAGGTCCTGCTCGCCACGACGACAGAAGCGCCGAAAGTGCCAGTACTGAGGTTGATTTTCCAGCTTATTTTTTGAGAGTAACGCGTAGATTGGTTCCTGGGTCGGCGTAATTAAGCCAAGGTTAAAGCACGCATACTCCTCATCCGGCGTGATGCCAATCTTTTTCTCTTCCGCGACTCTGCGGTATGTATATGTCAGGTAGTTTCGGAGGATGGGTTTTGCATGTGGCGCGACGGTATACTTGTAGTTCCAATCCTCAGGCTCTGCTAGGACTGCCAAGGTCTCAATAGCTTCGTCAAACTTAGGCATGAACACGAAGTCGCGGAAGTGGTCGGTAAAATCGTAAGGCTGGTTCTTTGCCACAGTTCCCCCTTTAATTGTCATGGCTCCCTAACTACCCCATAGCAGGTCCGACCCGCACCGGCAAGACGTGGTTGGCACGTGGGTTGGGTACGCAGCCGCTCGTCAGGGGCAAAGCGTACTCTACAGGCGCGACGGTCGTCTGCTGGAGTTGACGTTTAGTACCCTGACTCCGGCGTATAGGCCTCTTAACCCAGTACCAACGGCTGTTAGGCCGCATCCCATTGGCGCAATGGTTCTGGATCATTGTCTGCTGCGGCGCGCTACGTTCGCTTGCCTCACGTCACACAATCTTTGCCACTCAAGTGAAGGCAAAGCACGGTCCAAGCCCCCATAGTCTGCACGGACTATGGGGCTCCGGCGGGCACCTACTTTGGCGATGCGACCAGAAAAGGGATCTGCCCCCTTGCGCTACGGGTTGCACGGTCGGATCCCATTCCGTCAGAAAGGCTCCGACCCCATGCGGGTTACAGCTTCATGTTGAGGCCGACGAACACGCTGCGGCCCGGAGCGGGCGAGAACATCGGGCGGGCGCTGTCCCAGAAGAAGCTGTCGTACCAGGCGTAGGCGTACTGGCGGCCGGTGACGTTCTTCAGCTGCAGGTCCACGCTCCAGCGTGGATTGAGCTGGTAGGCCGCGCTGAGGTCGAGTACGGCGAAGCCACCGAACTTGCCGGCCACGTTGCGCTCCTCCAGGTAGTAGTCGCCCTGTGCGCGCGCCTGCAGGCCCAGCCGCAGGGCTTCGCTGGCCCGGTAGTCCACGCCCAGGTTGCTGATGTAGCGTGGGGTGGCCGCTACTTCGCGACCCTGCAGCGAGACGCTGGCATCGCGGTCGTCGCGGATGATCTTCGCTTCCTGGTAGGCGTGCGAAGCCCATACCGTCCAGTCGTCGCCCAGCTGCAGGCTCACCTGCGCATCCACGCCACGTCGGCGGGTCTTGCCCAGGGTGACCGTGGTACCGGTGGCCGGCATGTTGGACACCTCATTTTCCGCGTCCTGCTGCCACACCGCGAGGCGTGCCTGGCTGCCGGCAAACGGCTGGAATTTCAGGCCCAGCTCCATGCCGGTGTTGGTGGATGGCTGCACCGGTGCCTGCCCCGGGGTGAGGTAGGCCGGTGCGGTGGAGCCGGTCAGCACCTGGAAGGTGCGGCCCCAGTTGGCGTAGAGGTGGGTGTACTCGCCCAGGCTGTGGATGACGCTCAGCTTGGGTTGGCCGATGCTGCCGTAGTCCTGCAGGCGACCGGTGGTGCCGTTCATCAGTCGGGTGCGTCCGCTGAAACGGTCCACGCGGTACGCCGGCACGATCTTCCAGGCCTCGACGGGCTGGTAGATGGCCTGCACGTAGGCACCCCAGTTGTCGAAGCTGTGGCGATCGTTGTTCTGCACCCGTGCCGGTGCCTGGCTGAAATCGGTGGGTTCGGCGTAGGCGTAGCGCTCGCGGAGGTAGCCGTTGTCCTGCTGCTCGTAGTCCAGGCCGCCCTCGACGGTAAGCGTGGGGCTGGCCTGCCAGGTGAGCGTGCCGAGCAGGCCATGCTGCCGCTCGTCCCACACGCGGCGCTGGCGCGGCAGGTTACCGGTGGGCAGATCGCTGAAGGTCACCCTGCGGTCGTCCTCGTAGCGGTTGTAGTACAGCCGCGTGCCGAGGGTAAGCGTGTCGGAGAGCTTCAGGTCCAGGTGCGCGGCAATCTGGCGCATGTCGCGGTCATCGCCATCATTGCCGTTGCGCAGATCGCTGCCACGGCGATGCGTGCGCAGTTCCTCGGCGGTCATGAAGCCCGGTTCGTCGGCTTCGTGGTGGTAGGCGCGTGCGCTCAGGCCCACGCGCACGCCGTCCTCCAGCGATCCAAAGAACCATTTGCCACCCAGCGCGTATTTCCTCGACGTGTCGTGGTCGCGGTAGCCGTCGCTGGCCTGGGTGCCGACGAAGTAGTTCTGCGCGAAGCCATGGGCTTCGCGGCCCACCGCCAGCTGCGCATCGCGCGTGTTGTAGCTGCCGTAGGCCAGCCGCGCATCGGTGTAGTTGCCTCCCTGGCGCGTGCCGAAGTTCACGTTGCCGCCGATGTTGTGCAGGCCGTAGCGCGGATCATTGGTGCCACGCACCACTTCGATGTAGCTGATTTCCAGCGGAAACAGCATGTCGATGAAGCGCTGGTTGCCGCTGTTGACGTTGCTGGGGATGCCGTCGATCAGTGTCTTGATGGCGTTGAGGTAGCCCTCGCCGTTGAACGCACGGAAACTGACCTTGCCCGATTCGGCGCCCTGCCGGGTTTCGGTGAGCTGGATGCCGGGCATCTGCCCGAGCAGTTCCCAGCTGTGCGAGACGTTGCGGTCTTCGATCTGGTCCGCAGCCAGCACATCCACCGAGGTCAGCACCTGGTGCGCGCTGAGCTGGCCTTCGCCGTGCTGGTGCACCTGCACCTTGCCGAGGGTAAGCGCGGCGTCGGCCGACTGTGCGAAGGCTTCAGGGGCAAACGGAGCGGCCGCGAGGGCAGCCACCAGCGTGGGGGTCTTCATGGCAGGCGGAAAGGCGCGAGTGAAATGTAATTATATAACATTTCATGCGCCAGCTTTGTAGCGTCGAGCCACGCTCGACTGCTCCTTGCAGACGGCAGTCGAGCGTGGCTCGACGCTACAAAGCCGGGTGTCGAGAGGTGGGATTACACCGGGTAGCCGGTGGCTTCCCTGGCCTTCTTCCAGGCGGCTTGGAATTCGCGGGCGCTGATCTCGTCGTCTTCGTCGAAATCCAGGAACGACACTGGCTGCTCGGCCAGCCGGAAGCGGTCATCACTCTGGCCATGTTGATCGGCCCAGACCACCTTGACGCCGTAGATTTCCACCTGGCGCACGATCCGGTCGCCATGGGCCTCCATCAGCACGTTGCCCTTGCCCAGGTCCGATTCGGCCCAGTGCTTGTAGTACTTCCTGGTGGCGTTGCTTTTGACGTTCTTCATGGCGCCATTATCAGGCATTCGAGGGCCAGATCCCTTTTCTGCAGAAAGGGCTCTGGCCCCGGCCGACCTACTTCGGCAGCGCTACGCCCTTCGGCCACAGCATCCAGATGTTGCCCTTCTGCTTCATGTCACCGGCCAGCTTGCCGGCGGCGTCGCCGCTGCCCCAGTAGAGGTCCGCGCGCACTTCGCCGGCGATGGCGCCGCCGGTGTCCTGCGCTGCCACCGGCCGCACCAGCGGCGTGCCGTCCGGGCGCGTGGTCGACAGCCACAACAGGCTGCCCAGCGGCACCACGGTACGATCCACCGCGACGCTGTAGCCGGCGGTGAGTGGCACGTTCAATGAACCGCGCGGGCCTTCGGGGCTGTCCGGGCTGCGCACGAAGAACACGTAGCTGGGGTTGCTGCGCAGCAGTTCCGGCACGCGTGCGGGATGGGCCCGCGCCCATGCGCGGATCGCGTCCATGGTGACATCTTCCTTCTTCAGCTCGCCCTGCTCCACCAGCCAGCGGCCGATGGCGCGGTAGGGGTGGCCGTTCTGCTCGGCGTAGGCCAGCCGCACCTGCCTTCCATCGGCCAGGCGGACCCGGCCCGAACCCTGGATCTGCAGCAGTTGCAGGTCCATCGGATCGGTCAGCCAGGCCAGCACCGGGGCCTTGGCGCCCTTGGCTGCGATGGCGCCGGCATCGTCATAGGGCCTGAGCACCTTGCCGTCGAGGCGGCCGCGCAGGCGCTTGCCCTTCAGTTCCGGATAGACGCTGTCCAGCTGCACCACGATCAGATCGCCCGGGGTGCCATATACCGGCACCGTGGCCGTGTCGGTGCGGGTGAGGCTGCCGGGATAGATCGGTTCGTAATAGCCCGTGATCAACCCATCGGCCTGGTGACCACCGGCGCGCAGCGCGTAGACATCGAGGTCGCGCTGCAGGAACTGGCGGATCGCGGCCGGGTCCTTGTCTGGAACCGCCGCGGCCGTGGCGCAGGGTCTGCTCCAGGCTTCATCGTTCTTCAGGCGGGCGCAGCTGCTGCGCCAGGCCACGAAGCCTGCCTGCAGATCGGTATCGGAGACCGCTGGCAGGGCTTTCCAGTCGACCTTGGCATAGGTGGCCGCTGGCGGGGTGGCCGGCGTTGGCGCTTCGGATCCGGTGCGGGAAGCGGTGGTGGAGCAGCCGGCGAGCACAGCCGCTGCCAACAGGGCCCAGTGCTTGCGCTTGAAGTAGGTGGCGGAATCGATCATGCCGCCATGGTGGAGGCCCGGCCGCTGGCGGGCAAGCGCGGCGCGGGCAGGCATTCACCGCCAGCGCATGCGGTCGAGCACCGGATTGCCCGCCAGGTGATGCTTGGCGACGGCGGCCACGTGCAGCGCAACCAGACCCGCCAGCACCATGCAGGCGTACTTGTGGGCGGCATTGAATGCAGCGGTGGCCGCGGGTCCGGAAAGCGGAGCGGGGATGACAACGAGATGGAACACGTTGATGTCCCGCTCCATCATCAGCACGCCTGTGGCCAGCACCACGGTGGTGGTTGCATAGATGGCCCGGTGCGCGATGCGAGCCAGCGGCTCGCCCGCATCGCGGCGACGGCTGCCGGCAATCGCCAGGCACAGGCGCAGCGCGAAGAAGGGAATCAACACCGTGGTGAGCGATACGTTGATGAAGCCGATGCCCTGCTTGACGTTGGGCGGGCTTTCGGCAAATGCCACGTAGAAGCCGCTGGCCGTGGCCCACAGGATGATGGCAGCGGAGAACCAGTGCAGCAGCACCTGTGTTCTGGAATAGGGCATGGCATGTCGATCCAACAGGAAGGCGCAGCGACGTTAGACGTTCGGTGGCCTGTACTGAATCGGACAGGTTGCAAATGCGGCACGCGCTGCCGGATTTCCGGCGCGGATCACGCGCTCTTCGTGATCACGGCATCTGCAGAAGCAGCGAGTGCAGGATGCGGGCGTCTTCGGCATCCAGCGCTTTCGGCAGGTCGTCGCGGCCACGGAAGCGGCGGTGGAAGGCGGCGGCGGTGGCTTCACGGTTGTCCAGCGGATAGCCGAAGCGGGCCAGCGCATTCCAGGGGTCGAAGCCTTCCGGTGCCGGGCCGTCGGCCGCGCGCGGCCACACGCCGAACCCGGCGTCGGCCAGTTGCTGCCAGGGGAAGAAGCGACTCGGATCCTGCTTGCGGGTGGGCGCCAGGTCCGCATGGCCGATCACCTGGCGCGGCGGAATGTTCAGGCGGGTAGTGAGGTCGCGCAACAGCACGATCAGCGATTCGATCTGCGCGGGTTGGAACGGTGTGCTGCCGTCATTATCGAGCTCGATGCCGATGGACGCCGAGTTCAGATCGGTGATGGTGCCCCAGCGGCCGGACCCGGCGTGCCAGGCGCGGCGCGCATCGCTGACCAGCTGGTAACGATGGCCATCGGCGCCGATCAGGTAATGCGCGCTGACCGGGCCGCCGCTGTTGGCGGTACGCAGCGTATGCAGGCTCTGCTGCACCGACTTCTGCTCGGTATGGTGGATGACGATGATGACCGGCGTGCGCGCATTCTGGTTCGGCGACGGAACCCAGGTGGCCAACGGATTGCGGTCTTCCTGCGGCGTGGAGGCACAGGCAGCCAGCAGCAGGCAGGCCGAGAGCGTCAGGACAGTGCGGAGCGGGTGCATGGCCTGATTGTGCGCGATTGCGCTTGATGATGCATGCCAGGGTGCCGACCAACGGTCGGCACCCACCACGTCAGTACGCCGATCCATCAGGCCTCGTAGGCCGATTCACCGTGCGAGGTGACGTCCAGGCCGGTGCGTTCGGCCTCTTCGGTCACCCGCAGGCCGACCACCACCTTCACCAGCAGCAGGATGACTGCGGTCACCACCGCCGACCACAGCACGGTGAGGCCGACGCTGACCACCTGCACCCACACCTGGTGGCCGATATCCAGATCGGCCTTGGTGCCGCCCAGCGACTGCGCGCTGAACACACCGGTGAGGATCGCGCCGACGATGCCACCGACGCCATGCACGCCGAATACATCGGCGGTGTCGTCCACCTTCAGCAGGCGCTTGAGGCCGGTCACGCCCCACACGCACACCACACCGGCGACCAGGCCGATCACGATGGCACCCAGCGGGCCCACGGTGCCGCAGGCCGGGGTGATGCCGACCAGGCCGGCCACCGCGCCCGATGCCGCACCCAGTGCCGAGGGCTTGCCCTTGCTGATCGCCTCCACCAGGGTCCAACCCAGCACGGCAGCCGCAGTGGCCAGCACGGTACTGAGGAAGGCCAGCGAGGCAACGGTGTCGGCCGCAGCGGCGGAGCCGGCGTTGAAGCCGAACCAGCCGACCCACAGCAGCATGGCGCCGATGTAGGTAAACGGCACGTTGTGCGGCTTCAAGGCAGTCTGGCCGTAGCCCAGGCGCTTGCCGACGAACCACGCCGCGACCAGGCCGGCGACGCCCGCGTTGATGTGGACCACGGTGCCGCCGGCGAAATCGATCGCGCCCAGTTCACCCAGGTAACCGCCTCCCCAGACGATGTGCGCCATCGGGATGTAGCTGAGGGTGAACCACAGTGCCGAGAACAGCAGCACCGCACGGAACTTGATGCGTTCGGCAAAGGCGCCGACGATCAGTGCGGTGGTGATGCCGGCGAAAGTCGACTGGAAGGCCACGAACAGGTAATCCGGCAGGCCCTTGATTGGCGTGTTGCCCACCGAGTCGGGAGCGAAGCCCTTGAGGAAAGCGAATTCGCTGAAGGAACCGAAGAACGGATTGCCGGCACTGAACACCGCGCTGTAGCCGTAGGCCACCCACAGCAGCAGCACCAGCGAGAACACCACCAGGATCTGGCTGAGCACCGACAGCACGTTCTTCGAGCGCACCAGGCCGCCATAGAACAGCGCCAGGCCCGGCACCACCATCAGCAGCACCAGCAAGGTGGACGTGAGCATCCAGGCCACGTCGCCGTGGTCGAAGGCCGGCGCCGCGGCTTCGGCGGCGACCGGTGCAGCGGCGGCTGCCGCCTGCAGCGGCTCGACCGCGACGTTTTCAGTCGGCAATGGCGATACCTTGGCCTGGGCCTGGGCACTGCCCGGCCAGGCACCCGCAACCAGCGCGCTGAGCAGCATCAACAACCACACCAGGTGGAACCGGGCTTGCCACCCGGTGAGAAGGCGCATCTTCATGGGGAGTCTCCGGAAGGGGTTTACAGCGCGTCGGCACCGATTTCGCCGGTGCGGATGCGGATGACCTGTTCGACGGGGGTGACGAAGATCTTGCCGTCACCGATCTTGCCGGTGCCTGCCGACGACTGGATCGCTTCGATCACCGCATCGGCACGCTCGTCGGTGACGACGGTTTCGATCTTGATCTTGGGCAGGAAATCGACGACGTACTCGGCACCGCGATACAGTTCCGTGTGGCCCTTCTGGCGGCCGAAGCCTTTCACTTCGGTCACGGTGATACCCGACACGCCTGCATCGGAAAGGGCCTCGCGGACCTCGTCGAGCTTGAACGGCCGGATGATGGCGGAGATCAGTTTCATGCGCATGTCCCGATGGTGGATGGGGCCAGCGCGCGGCGCGCGTTGGCATCAGGCAACCACGGGCCATCAGGAAGATGGCCGTGGCTGTTGCACCGGACACGTACTGGGCCGGGACGGCCGTGCCTCTCTCCTTGCACGGTCGACGCGGGAGGGAGGGCAGCCCAGGTCGCGTATCCGGTCTCTCTCTTGCCCCTGGGGTGGGGTCAGAGCCCTTTCGCGGCGCGAAACGGATCTGACCCCCTACAACCGCGGCTCCCCAGCCGCGAAGACGGTGCGGTGGCGGCGGGTGGGAGGGGATACCCGCCGCCACCGCCACCGGTCAGTTGGCGTAGTACAGCTGGTATTCCAGCGGGTGGGTGGCCGCGCGGAACTTGGTCACTTCCTGCATCTTCAGGGCGATGTAGCCATCGATGAAGTCATCGCTCATCACACCGCCGGCCTTGAGGAACTCGCGGTCCTTGTCCAGCGCTTCCAGTGCCTGGTCGAGCGAGGAGCAGACCTGCGGGATCAGCTTCTCTTCTTCCGGCGGCAGGTCGTACAGGTCCTTGTCGCTCGGAGCGCCCGGGTCGATCTGGTTCTTGATGCCGTCCAGGCCCGCCATCATCAGCGCGGTGAAGGTCAGGTAGCCGGACTGGATCGGGTCCGGGAAGCGCATTTCGATGCGGCGTGCCTTCGGATTGGACACCCACGGAATGCGGCACGAGGCCGAACGGTTACGGGCCGAATAGGCCAGCATCACCGGTGCCTCGAAGCCCGGTACCAGGCGCTTGTAGCTGTTGGTGCCCGAATTGGCGAAGGCATTGATGGCCTTGGCGTGCTTGAAGATGCCGCCGATGTACCACAGCGCCAGCTGGCTCAGGCCACCGTAGCCGTCACCGGAGAACAGATTGGTGCCGCCCTTGGACAGCGACTGGTGCACGTGCATGCCGCTGCCGTTGTCGCCGACGATCGGCTTGGGCATGAAGGTGGCGGTCTTGCCATTGCGGTGGGCAACGTTCTTGATGACGTACTTCATGCGCAGCAGCTCGTCGGCCTTCTGCACGAGGGTGCTGAACTTGGTGCCGATCTCGCACTGGCCGGCGGTGGCCACTTCGTGATGCTGCACTTCCACTTCGATGCCGACCTGCGCCAGGGTCTTGCACATCTCGGCACGCAGGTCGTGCAGGCTGTCGGTCGGCGGCACCGGGAAATAGCCGCCCTTCACGCCCGGGCGGTAGCCGCTGTTGGCGCCGTCGTACTTGGCGCCGCTGTTCCAGGCGGCTTCTTCCGAATCGACCTTGAAGAAGGTGTTGCCCATTTCATTGGCGAAACGGACCGAATCGAAGATGAAGAACTCCGGCTCCGGGCCGAAGAACGCGGTTTCGGCAATGCCGGAGGACTTCAGGTAGGCCTCGGCGCGCTTGGCGATGCCGCGCGGGCAGCGGCCATAGGCCTGCATGGTGGCCGGGTCGAGGATGTCACAGCTGATCACCAGGGTCGGGTCGGCGTAGAACGGGTCGACATAGGCGCTGGACGGATCCGGCAGCAGGACCATGTCCGACTCGTTGATGCCCTTCCAGCCGGCAATCGAGCTGCCATCGAACATCTTGCCTTCTTCGAACAGCGACGGCTCGACGATGCTGACCGGGAAAGTCACGTGCTGCTCGACACCCCGCATATCGACAAAACGCAGATCGACGAACTCGATCTGGTTGTCCTTGATCAGCTTCTCAACGTTTTCCACGGACATCGGTACGACCTCGGATGGGAATGAATGCCTGCTGAGGTACAGCAACGACCGTGCCAACTTTCCGCGTGGTGCAAGTCGTTGATTTCAGAAGGCGTGCACTTCCAGGGTGCGGTTGTGCGCGCACCAAAGGGGTGCGGATGCAAGCGGACGCACTCCTTTGGTGCAGCAGGGATCGTCTATCCTCTCGAGCTTCTTCCGCTGCATGCACCTGCATCGTCCATGTCCGACCTGCTCTCCGCCCTGCTGCTGGGCATCCTCGAAGGCTTGACCGAATTCCTGCCGATCTCCAGCACCGGCCATCTGCTCATCGCCCAGCACTGGCTGGGTGCCCGCTCGGACTTCTTCAACATCGTCATCCAGGCCGGCGCGATCGTGGCCGTGGTGCTGGTGTTCCGCCAGCGCCTGCTGCAGCTGGCCACCGGCCTGGGCCAGCGGGGCAACCGTGACTATGTAGCCAAGCTGGGCGCCGCGTTCCTGGTCACCGCCGTGGTTGGCCTGGTGGTGCGCAAGGCGGGCTGGTCATTGCCGGAGACGGTCAGCCCGGTGGCCTGGGCACTGATCATCGGTGGTGTCTGGATGCTGCTGGTGGAGGCCTACACCGCGCGCCTGCCCGACCGTGACCAGGTGACCTGGACCGTGGCGATCGGCGTTGGGTTGGCGCAGGTGGTGGCCGGCGTGTTCCCAGGCACCTCGCGCTCGGCCTCGGCGATCTTCCTGGCCATGCTGCTGGGCCTGAGCCGCCGCGCCGCCGCCGCCGAGTTCGTGTTCCTGGTCGGCATACCCACCATGTTCGCCGCCAGCGCCTACACCTTCCTGGAACTGGCCCGGGACGGGCAGCTGGGCAGCGAGAACTGGACCGAGGTGGGCGTGGCTTTCCTTGCCGCCGCCGTCACCGGCTTCGTCGTAGTGAAGTGGCTGATGGGCTACATCAAGTCGCACCGGTTCACCGCCTTCGCGTTTTACCGCATCGCGCTGGGCGCGGCACTGCTGCTGTGGTTGCCCTCCGGCAGCTGAACAGCGCCGGGGCACGGTAACCCCGTTGCCGGCCCCACCCCGTTTTCCCCACGGTTCCCCAAGGAGACCCACCATGAACCGCAAGCTCACCCTGCTCCTCCCGCTGGCCCTGATGGCCGCGTGCAGCCAGACGCCGGCACCGGCCGGTACCGGCGGCGACGATGTGGCCCCGGCCGCGGCCAAGGCAGCGGACCAGCAGACGCTGGCGCATCTGGACGCGCAGCGCCTGCAGAGCCAGCACTGGCTGTTGCAGCAGGCCACGGGCGCCGACGGCAAGCGCATCGATGCGCTGTTCGCCCGCGAAGACAAGCCGGTCACCCTGGACTTCGCTGACGGCCGCCTGTCGGTCAGCAACACCTGCAACCGCATGGGCGGTGGCTACACCTTCGACGCTGGCAAGCTGAGCGTAAGCGCGATGGCCTCGACGATGATGGCCTGCACCGACAAGGCACTGATGGCACTGGATGAGGCCGTTTCCAGCCGCCTGCAGGGCGAGCTGAAGGCCGAGCAGGATGCCGATGGCAAACTGAGCCTGACCAACGCCAAGGGCGACGTGCTGGTGTTCAACCCGGAACCGACCGCTGAAACCCGCTACGGCGGCGCCGGCGAAACCGTGTTCCTGGAAGTGGCGGCCAGGACCGAGAAGTGCTCGCACCCGCTGATTCCGGACTACCAGTGCCTGCAGGTGCGTGAGGTGAAGTTCGATGACAAGGGCCTGAAGCAGGGTGAGCCGGGCAAGTTCGAGAACTTCTACGGCACCATCGAGGGCTACACCCACGAAGACGGGGTACGCAACGTGGTGCGCGTGAAGCGCTACCAGGTGAAGAACCCGCCGGCCGATGCACCGTCGCAGGCGTACGTGCTGGACATGGTGGTCGAATCGGCCATCGAGAAGTGATGTAGATCCGACTGTTAGTCGGCTGCATCTTGAAGGGCGGCCGAAAGGCCGCCCTTCCTGGTTTCTGTAGCGTCGAGCCGTGCTCGGCTGAACATGGAAGCAGTCGAGCATGGCTCGACTCTACGCAAATGCATCAGGGAGATCGGCATGAAGCACGTCCCCTTCTTCGTCGCCATTGCGCTGCTGGCCGTGTGTGCGGATGCATCGGCCGCCAGCACGCCCACCACCGGTCAGCTCGAAGCCAACCTTTGGCAGCTCACCCATGCCACCAACGCGCAGGGCCGGCGCATTGATGCATTGTTCGTCCGCGGCCGGCCGCCCTATACGCTTCGCTTCCAGCCCGGTTACATGAGCGAGTTGAACCTGTGCAACCACGCCAGCAGCAAGTATCGGCTGCAGGGCAACCAGCTCATCCTGGAGGACGGCGTGGTCACCACGGCCGCCTGTGTCCGCGCCGAGGTGGCCGAGCAGGAACGTGTTGCCGGCACGGTGGTGCATGCGCGAGCAAAGATGACGCTTGCGCTGGATGGACGTGGCCGCCTGCTGCTGCGCAACGCTGAGGGCGATGCGCTGGTGTTCGCGCCGGTGCCCCGTACGGACGAATGAAAGAGTGCGTTTGCGGAGCCGGGCATGGCCCGGCTCCACCAGCTGCTGCTCAGCCGAGCGCGGGATTCAGGGTGTAGGTGCCATGCAGCGCGGCTTCGGCCAGCACATGGCCGTGCATGGCGCGGTACGCGTCGGCGGCGGTGAAGCGTGCCGGCAGTTCGAGCGTCGCGACGTCCAGCGCGAACACACGGAAGAAGTAACGATGCAGGCGCTCGTCGTTGAACGGCGGGTACGGGCCGTCATAGCCGAAGTAGTCTCCGGCCATGTCCGGATTGCCGGCAAACCAGCCGGTGAAATCATTCAGGCCCTGGCGGCTGCCGGCCGGCCCGGCCGGTGCGGTCCTGCCCTTCACCACGAAGCCATCGCTGCAACTGCCGGCGGCGATCTCCTGCACGCTGGCCGGGATGTCGGCCATCACCCAGTGCACGAAGTCGCAGCGCGGCTGGTCGCGTGGCACGGTCATGTCACTGCGACCCACCGTCTCCGGCACGGTCGGTACATCGGGGTCGACGCACACCAGCAGGAACGAACGGGTGCCTTCCGGCGCGCCGCTCCAGGCCAGGTGCGGGTTACGATCCGGCGCGAAGCCGTTGGCGTCGCCGGCGGCGAATTCGCGGTCGATCGGTGCGCCATTGGTCAGGCTGTGACTGCTCAGCTGCATTGCACTCTCCTTATTCTTCCGGATAACCCAGGCGCACCGCGATCGGGGTGAGCTGGGCAAAGGCGGCGCTCATCACGTCGCGATAATTGCGCCAGTGACCCGCCGGCAGGCGCGGCGCGCCCAGCTGCGCGGCCGGCGGCATCGGGCGCTCGAACAGGCGACCCAGCAGGTCGGCCATCGCCTGCGGGTCGTTGCCGATCTGGTCGATGCGCAGCAGCACGTGCGGGTACAGGTCTTCTTCGTGCAGCGTGGCGATCTGGGCCAGCGCGCGGGCCAGCCATTCACCGGCCTCGGCCAACGACGTCATCGCCAGCGGCGCTGCGGCGCCATAGGCCACCCAGTCCAGCAGCATGTCGCGCGGGTCGCGCAGCACGACCAGCAGGCGGCCCTGCGGCAACTGCGGGCGCAGCGCCCAGAGCAGGGCGTTGTCCCACCACAGCAGCCAGTCGATCACCGTGTCGCTCTGCAGGCCGCGGGCCGGCAGCTGCTCGCGCCAGCGCTGCACCAGCCGCTCCGGCGTCAGCAGGCCCGAGGCCAGGTCCTGCAGCGTGTTGTAGTTCTGGAACGCATCATCGGGTGGATTGCTGGTGTAGCGGTCGCTGCGCAGCACCGGGCTGGCAGCGGCCAGGCCTGTCGCCACGCGCTCCACGCCGGACCCGGGCGCCCCCCACAGGAAGATCGGCGCGGAATGGATATCGCCGTCGATGCTGCCCTTGTCCGGCCAGCTTGGCGGCGCCTTGGCCTGCGGCGGCAGCGGCAGCCGCTGCGGCGCCTGGTCGACCTGCAGGGCCATCCAGGTGCGCAGGGCGTCCTGCGGCTGCCCGGCGCGGTCCTGGATCTCGCCCATCCAGGTGCGCAGGTCGGCACGTTGGGCCGCCGGCGCCTGTTCGACCAGGGCCTGCACGCGGGCGATCGCGGCGGCGGGATCGCGCTGCAGCAGGCCTTCGACGAGGCGGGATTCGGCGCCGATCCGGCCAGGCTCCAGGCCGACGATGCGCCCGGCCACGGCTTCGGCCTGCGCGTGCTCGCCGGCCATGTCGTGCAGGCGCAGGCGCGCCTCCAGCGCCGGCACGTGCGCCGGCATCGCCGCCATCCAGCGCTCGACCACCGCGACGGCGCTCTCGCTGGCAAGCGGCTCGATGGCCAGGCGTGCCAGCCACACGTCGTGCAGCTGGCCATGGTTTTCCAGTACCGCATCCAGCCGCGCGCGCGCTTCGTCCTCGCGGCCCAGGCGCTGCCACGACATCAGCAGCAGCTGCAGCAGCTGGCGGTCGTCCGGCTGCGTCTCCAGCAGAGGCAGCAGATGCTCCAGCGCCTGCAGCGGCTCGCCGCTGCGCAACGCCAGCTCACCGCCGAGGCGGCGCATCGGTGGCGCGTCCATGCCCGGCTGCTGCAGGGCCACCTGCATCGCCGCGGCGGCCGCCGCCACGTTGTCCTGGCGCAGTGCCAGCTGCACCACCAGGCCGTGCAGCGACGACAGCGACGGGTTCAGTTCCAGCACGCGGCGGAACGACTGCTCAGCGAAGGCCAGCATGTCCTTGCCCAGGTAGGCGAAGCCCAGGGCGTACAGGACGCGGGGGTCATCCGGCAGCGCCCTGGCTGCAGCCGACAGCAATGCCAGCGCACGATCGGCATCGCC
Source organism: Stenotrophomonas maltophilia (assembly GCF_001676385.1). Lineage (GTDB taxonomy): Bacteria > Pseudomonadota > Gammaproteobacteria > Xanthomonadales > Xanthomonadaceae > Stenotrophomonas > Stenotrophomonas maltophilia_J. The sequence goes on from NZ_LYVJ01000011.1 coordinate 34,199, forward strand.
ACGGCGCAGTGCAATCATGCCGTCGATGGCCAGCAGCTCCGGGTGGTCCGGCTCGATGCGCGCGGCCAGGGTCGAGACCCGCTGGGCCTCGTCGAAGTCATTGCGGCCGATCGCCAGGTGCGCCTGCATCAGGTAGGCGGAGAACGCGTTCGGATCCAGGCCGGTGGTGCGCGAGAGCGCTTCATCGGCGCCCTCGAACTGGCGCAGGGCCAGCAGCAGGCCGGCGTGCTGCAGGTGCAGCTGGGCATTGTCCGGGGCCAGCCGCAGCGCCTGCTGCAGGGCCTCCATTGCGTCTGCGGCCTGGCCCTGCTGCTGCAGCGCAAGCGCCAGCCAACGGTGGGCCTCGGCCTGGCCGGGTTCGTCACGGGTCCACGCCTGGGCCAGCTGCACGGCCTGGTCGGCCTGGTTCTGGCGCAGCGCTTGGATGATCTGGTCTTGCATGGCTGTCCGGTTCAAGGGCAAACCCGCATTGTAGCGGCCCGCGCGCCGGTGCCGGTTCAGGCCTGCAGGACCCGCTGCAGGCGTTGCGCGACCCAGCGTTCGGAGAACCCGTCGCCCCTCCAGTTTTCCAGGAAGCCGCAATGGCCACCCCAGCACGCGGTCTCCAGGCGGGCATGCTGCGGCAGCTGCCAGTCGCGGAAGGTCGAGTACGGGATTACCGGATCATCCTGCGCCATCAGGATGTCGGCCGGCACCTGCAGGCTGGACAGGCGGTCACCGGCAATCGAGTAGCCATCGAAATAGGCCTGCAGCGAACCGAAGCTGGTGTGCCGTTCGACCAGCCAGGCCGTCAGCGCACGGATGTCCAGCTTCAGCACGCGGTCGTCGCAGTCGCTCAGTTCGGGGAACAGGTCGCGCTTGCGGCGCAGCGAACCGGCCCACTTGCGGCGGAAATACCAGTCGTACATCGCCGGGCCGTTCTCGATGCTCTCCATGGTCAACGCCGGGTCCAGCACCGGGCAAACCGAGGCCACGCGCAGCAGCGGCACGCCGGCCGCAGGCGCGCGCAGCGCCAGGCGCAGCACGAAGTTCCCGCCCAGCGAATAGCCGGCCGCGACCAGCGGCAGCTGTGGCCAGCGCCGGGCGATATCGCCCGCGGCGTGCACCACTTCGTCGATCAGGTTGGAGTGGAAGATGCCGGGATTGAGGTGATGGGTGTTGCCGTGGTCGCGGAAGTTGAGCCGCACCACGTCGAAGCCCTGCTCCAGCATGCGCGCAGCGGCCATGCGCATGTAGCTGGATTCGGCGCTGCCCTCCCAGCCATGCAGCAGCAGGGCCATGCCGCGGGGTTCGCGGCCTTCCACATGGCTGTGCCAGCCCTGCAGGCGCACGCCGTCACCCCCGTCGAGAATCAGCTCCTCGCTGACCGCGCCGGTGGCCGCCAGCAGCAGCAGGCCACGCTGCAGGCGCATCCGGCTGGAGCTGAGCATCGACTGCAGGTGCGGGTTGCGCAGCCAGCGCGGCGGCTGGTAGTCCGCCGCGTGCAGCGTCGGCGTGCCGGCATCGAGGACAGGTGGCGGGACCAGGGCCACCACACCCTCACCCGGTGCCCATGGCCGCCACGATGCGCGCACGCGAGGTTTCCGCGATGCGCCGACGGCCTTCCAGGTCCTGGGCACTGATCGGTGCCAGGAAGTGCACTTCCGCACGTCGCGCCGGCTCACCGAGCAGGCGCAGGAAATTGGCGAAGAAGCTCTCGCCCGGGCCGAACGCGACGATGGTCTGTGCGTCGCCCCTGTCCCCGTACACCAGCGCCACCGGTTGCACCGGTACGCCGGTTTCAACCGCCGCCTGGAAAATGCGGGCATGGAACGGGCCCACTTCGTGGCCACCGCGGGTGCGCCCTTCCGGGAACACGCCGACCGCCTTGCCTTCGCGCAGGCGGTCGGCCATCACCTGCATCACGCCGCCGAGCGACTCGGTATTGCCGCGCTGGTGGAAGATGGTCTGGCCACGCGCGGCCAGCCAACCGACCAGCGGCCAGCTGGCGATCTCGCGCTTGGCGACGAAGCCCATCATGCGCTGGCTGTGCAGGATGCAGATGTCGACCCAGCTGACATGGTTGGCCACGAACAGCACGGCACCGGGCAGCGGCTGGCCGATCCGCGACAGGCGGAAGCCGAACACCCACATCAAGCCTCCCTGCCACCAGTTCACCACCTTGGCGCCCAGCCGGTCCTGGCCCACGCGCAGGTTGGCCCACGGCGCCAGCATGCCGATCAGGGTCAGCGGCAGGAACACGATGATGTGGGCCAGCAGCAGCGGTACGCGGTACAGGTAACGGCACACACGCGCCACGCCGCCACGGGGGGCCGGAGTGGGGGAAGTCATCCGCGCACGATACCGGAGGGCCGTCATCGCTGCCAGCCGATTCAGGCCATAAGTGGACGGGATGAGGGCCATCGGCAGGAAACGCTGGGTTCTGCCGCCGTCATCGACCGTGCCGGCGGTTCAGCCGTGGCCTGCGGCCACCACTGCCAGGGTCAGCCGCGAAACGCACACCAGCCGGCCCTGCTCGTCCTCGATGCGGATTTCCCACAGCTGGGTGCTGCGGCCCACGTGCAGCGCGCGGGCGGTGCCAGTGACGGTACCCGAGCGCACGGCGCGCACATGATTGGCGTTGATCTCCAGGCCGACGCAGATCTGGCTGGCAGTGTCCACGCACAGGTTGCCGGCGCTGCTGCCGAGCGTCTCGGCCAGCACTACCGAGGCGCCGCCATGCAGGATGCCGTAGGGTTGGCGGGTACGCTCGTCCACCGGCATGGTGGCCTGCAGCCAGTCGTCGCCGGCGGCGCTGAAGACGATGCCCAGCGATGCGATGGCGGTGTTGTGGCTGAGCGCGTTGAGCTGCTCGAGGGAGACCGCTTCGCGGAACACCTGGGTCATGCCGGTACCTTCAGAGGATGGGGACGAGGCCAGCGCCGAATGCAGTCAGCATGCGCACCAGCAGCCACTTCGGGCCGACATTGACTTCGGGGAAGTCACCGACGGCGACGTAGCAGCGGTGGAAACCGGGGTCCTGCCGTGGCAGCGGCTGCGGGCAGTCCGGGCCAGGCTTGAACTCGTAGTCGGTGGCGTAGCGCCACGGCCAGAAATCGAGGATCGGCAGTGCTTCGGACGCCTTGCCCACGCTGTAGTTCAGCCCCGACAGCACCGGGGGCTTGGTCCGCGGCGCCACCGTCCAGGAGTTCTGCGGATCGATGTCACGCAGGATGCTCTGCGCCAGCTGCTCGGCGAAGGCCGGGTCGTCGATGATCACCGCGCCCTCGGTATTGTAGTTCTCGCTGCGCGGATCGAAGTTGTGGGTGCCGACCACGCCGATGCGGCGGTCGACCACCAGCGACTTGGCATGCAGGCCCATGCGCGCGCCCCGGCGGGTCACCGGCAACGGCTTGTTGACCGCCTTGCTGCCCAGGAACGACGGTCGCGTCTCGGTGCGCAGCAGGCGGGTCTCGACCTCGCTGCCGGCGGCGCGGCGGCGCTCGCGGGCGTTCTGGTAGGCGCTGCCGGTGCGCGGATGGTTCACCGGGCCCCGCTTGCCGGAGCTGCCCGAGCTTCCGCTGCTGCCATGGGCATTGCTGCCGGCGGCACTGCCGCCGATCAGCGGATTGCGATGCTCGCCGTCCTCGCCGTCGGCGGCGGTGATCGGATCCGGCAGCAGGTTGCGGTAGTCCACCGGCGCGGCCAGCGGGAACGGCTTGTATTCGAAGATGTTGAAGCCCAGTTCGCGCATGTTGCGCCGCTTGTACTTGTAGGACAGCGCATACACGATCGGGTTGTCGGTGGCCGCCAGGCTGTTGCTGGACACCACCACGCGCGGCGGCTGCGGGCGCTTGCGCAGCTCGCGGAACAGCTTCTGCGCCGGCTTGGAGAGCACCAGGTACGGCGTCTGCAGGATCACTTCCTTCTGCGCGCCGGCAATCAGGGCATCCAGCTGGGGCTCGGTCACGTGCTGGCCGGCCAGCGGCGCGTCGGCCTTTTCGCGGCGGTGCTTGCGTGGCAGGTCGGCCACGTAGCGCACTGAAGCCACTGGCAGGGCGGTATCGACGAAGGTGCGGGTGATGAAATCGATGTCGCTGGCTTCCGCGCTGACCCGCTGCACCCGCTCGGGTCGGCGGAAGGCCGCCGCAGGCAGCGCGGGCACGCCCTCGCGCAGCAGGGTGCGGCCGACGTCGTTCAGGCGCTCGGCTGGCACGCTGCGGCGGGCGCGCCAGAAGGCGTCGAAGTTGGTGGCCATCGCCCGCGCCTCCGGGCCGGCGATCAGTACGTCGCGATCGCGGAAGTTGTACTCGCGGTCCCAGTCGTAATAGTCGTCCTGGTAATTGCGCCCGCCCACCACGCCGATCGCATCGTCGATCACCAGCAGCTTGTTGTGCATGCGCTGGTTGAAGCGGCGGAAGCAGCACAGCACGCTGCCGGCGTAGTCGAAGTAGTTCAGGCGGGCCTTGCCGAAGGTCGGGTTGTAGACGCGCAGCTGGAAGTTCTCGTGGGCGCCGGACAGGGCTCCGAGGATCTGCAGGTCGGAGATCGCCGAGAGCTGATCGATCAGCACCCGTACCTTGACCCCGCGCCGGGCGGCGGCCAGCAGCTCGTCGATGACCAGGCGCGCGCTATCGTCCTTGTCGAAGATGTAGGTCTGCAGGTCGATGCTGCGGGTGGCGCTGCGCATCAGGTTCAACCGCGCGACCAGGGCGCCTTCGCCTTCGTCCAGCAGGGTGGCGTAGTGGCGGGGGCGCTCCGGGGTGGATTCGGCGAACGCCTGTCCCGCCAGCGCGCGCAGCGGCGAGTCCAGTGCGCAGCGGTCGTCGCGCCGGCAATCGACCTCGGTCGAGCGCGCCTGCACGGCGATCGCCTCGGCACGGTCGCGCTCGGCATGCGACAGCGACGCGCAGCCGCTGCCCAGCAACACGGTTGCCAGCGCCAGTACACGCAGCAGGAGCTTCACGGGTTCGGCGCCTCGCTCAGGCGCGCACGCAATACGAAAGTCACTCGGTCACTCAAGGCAAGCTGCCAGCTGTCCATGCCATACCGGCCTCGTTGCACGGTACCGCGGCTGACGACGTCGCAATCATAGCCGGGTCGGGCGCATTCCGCTTTCTCGACCTTCAGGGACTCGGGGTGGCTGATGCCGCGCAGGGTCAGCCGGCCATGGATGTCACCACCCTGCTTCACGAGTTCCGGCCCATACGGCAGCGAGTCGAACTCGACTACCGGATGGCGCCCGGCATCGAAGAACTCCTCGCCGCGCATCCAGCCGGTGTAACGTGCCTTGCCGGGAATCTCGACCGAGCGCGTGAACATCTTCAGGTGCACCTGGTGGCGGCCGTCGGACAGGATCTCGATGCGCCCTTCGAAATGCGGGAACACGCCCTCGATGCGCTGGCCGAAGCGGGTACGCACCTCGAAGCCGATCCGCGAACGCTGGGTGTCCAGGTGCAGCACCCGTGGCGCTTCTGCCGCCACAGGCGGCAACGGGGTCGGCGGTGGCACGGTGGCCCAGGCCGGGCCGAATGCCAGCAGCACGGGCAGCAGATAGCGGCTGCGCCGCGCCAGGCTCATTGGATCACGGCCACCAGAACGCGTTCAGGCTGGCCACGCCCGGTTCAATCGAGGCTTCCCGCGGGAAGCCGAGCACGGCGATACCGGCCGGCGGCATGCCGCGGTAGTCGCTGCTGGTGCCCTCGGTCATCAACGCGACCAGGCGCTCCAGGCCCGGGTTGTGGCCGACGACCAGCAACCGGTCGAGATCGCGGCGATCATCCACCAGTGCGGCCAGGGTGCCCGGGGTCGCTTCGTAGATCCGGTCTTCCAGGCGCTTCTCCACGTAGCCGATGGCGGCCAGCACGGCTTCCAGGGTCTCGCGGGTGCGCCGCGCCGGCGAGCACAGCACGCAGTCCGGCAGCAGGTTGTTTTCCTTCAGCCACTTGCCGGCGGCTTCGGCTTCGGCCAGCCCCACCGGCGACAACGGCCGGTCGAGATCGGCCTGGCCAGGGGTGGCCGGTTCGGCATGGGCATGGCGCAGCAGGATCAGTTCACGCATCGCGGGTTTCCATCAAGGAGTGGAGGCTTGCTGCACTTACAGCTTCAGCCAGGACAGCAGGGGTGCCCAGTCGGCCTGGTGCTCGCGCACCTGGGCCGACCGGTAGTCGAACAGGCTGCGGCCCAGCCCGGTCATGACCACGTAGCTCTGGCTGTCACGCAGCTGCGTGACCACCGGGTACGGCCATTCGGCCAGCATGTGCAGGGCCTGCTGCGAGGTCTGGGTCCACGGCTTGGTGCGGTTGAGGACCAGCCCGACCGGCAGCTTGCGGCTGTGTACCCGTGGGTTCCGCGCCAGGCTGTTGAGGAAGCCGACAATGGCTTCGATGTCCAGCGCCGAGGGCAGCACCGGCACCACCACCGCATCGGCGGCGTCGAGGAAATGCGGGATGTCGTCGGCCAGTGCGCCGGCCGGTGCATCGATGATGACGGTCCGGGTGCCTTCGGGCAGCGTCTGCGCCCACTGCTTCTTCCGGTACACGTCGATCGGCAGGACCGCGCTCTCCAGCCCGGCCCGGCGTTGTGCCCAGCGGGTGCTGGAGCCCTGCGGGTCGGCGTCGGCGATCACCGTGGCCTTGCCCTGCAATGCCGCGTACGCGGCCAGGTGGGTGGCGACGGTGGTCTTGCCCACCCCGCCCTTGGAACCGGCCACCAGGATCGTCTTCATGCCAGCCTCGCTTCCGGGTACGTGCCCCGAGCGTACACCGGCGGTGGTGACGGAAGGTAGCGCCGTGCTGAACCTGGGCTGCCGCCTTTGCTATCGTGGCGCTCCCGAAGGATCGAACCGGCATGAGCGAACTGCAGGACCTGAGCGCGCTGATCCGCGCCAATACCCCCTTGATCGTGGTCGAGACCCAGGACGAGGGGCGCATCGTCGAACTGTTCCGGCAGACGCTGATGCACGTGTGGCGGGCCCTGCACCGCTGGTCCATCACCGAGGGCCTGCGCCGCATCGACCTGGACCACGAGGACCCACCGGTCGGCCCGCCCGATGCCAGCGCCGCGCTGCAGATGATCCGCCAGGCCAACCAGCGTGGCGTCTACCTGCTGCTCGATTTCCACCCCTACCTGGGCTACGCCAGCCACCAGCGCGCGCTGCGCGACCTGATCCAGCGCCGTCACAGCGAGCCGCACGTGCTGGTGCTGATCGGTGCCAAGGTGGAGCTGCCGGCTGAGCTGGAGGCGCTGGCGGTGCGCTTCAACCCGCGCCTGCCCGATGCCAATGCCCTGCTGAAGATGCTGCGCGAGGAGGCCGATGCCTACGCCCGCGAGCACGGCGGCCGCCGCGTCGAGGTCGACAGCGAGGCGGTGAAGAAGATCCTGAAGAACCTGCAGGGCCTGAGCCTGATCGATGCCCGCCGCATTGCCCGCCAGCTGATCTACGCCGACGGCGCGCTGCGCGACGACGACCTGCCGCAGCTGGCACGACTGAAATTCGAGCTGCTCAACCGCAGCGGCCACCTGTTCTTCGAGCATGACAGCGCGCGCTTCGGCGACGTGGCCGGGGCCAACCGGCTCAAGCGCTGGATCAACCAGCGCCGGGTCGCCTTCATTGCCGGCTCGGCGCCGGCCGGGCTCGATCCGCCACGTGGCATGCTGCTGCTGGGCGTGCAGGGCTGCGGCAAGTCGATGCTGGCCAAGGCCACCGCCGCCGGCTTCGGTGTCCCCCTGCTGCGCCTGGACGTCGGCGCGCTGTACAACAAGTACCACGGCGAGACCGAGGCCAACCTGCGCCAGGCACTGGCCTCGGCCGAGCAGCTGGCGCCCTGCGTGCTGTGGATGGACGAGATCGAGAAGGGCCTGGCCAGCGGTGGCGAGGACGGTGGCGTGTCGCGCCGCGTGCTCGGCTACCTGCTGACCTGGATGGCCGAGCGCAAGGCGCCGGTCTTCATCGTCGCCACCGCCAACCAGGTGCACGAGCTGCCGGCCGAACTGCTGCGCAAGGGCCGTTTCGACGAGATCTTCTTCGTCGACCTGCCCACGCCGGAGGTGCGCGTGGAACTGTTGCGGCTGCACTTGGGGCGACGCCAGCTCAATGCCGATGATTTCGCGCTGCCGGCGCTGGCGGCCGCCGCCAACGGTTTCTCCGGCGCGGAGATCGAGCAGGCCATCGTGGCCGGGCTGTATGCGGCCCATGCCGAGGGCCGGCCATTGGATACCGAGCTGCTGATGAACGAGATCCGCGCGACGCGGCCACTGTCGGTGCTGATGGCCGAGCAGGTCGAGGCATTGCGGGGATGGGCATCGGGGCGGACGGTTTCCGCGGACGATTGAGGTTTCCCGCGAACGGCGCAGCCCCCGCGTGGCGGCTGGTTGGCTGAGAACATCAAAAGCCGCGCTTGGCCAGGCGGGGTGGATTCGCGGGGGACGCCGTGAATCCGTCCCTGGAGGCCTGGCCGCGGCATCCATGCTGCGGACTGATCTGGCCCCCATGGACGGGTTTACGGCGGCGCCGCAAATCCACAGTGCCCCGCCATACCTCAGGAAACTCGCGTTGGCTTTGGCTTTGGCCGTTGCCTCTGCGGGTGCCGGGTGCAACCCGGCCGGACCCGTCCGTCAGGGCCAGGCCGGCGGCGCTGCCGCCCAGGCCTGCTGCACTTCCGCCAGCGACGCGCGCTCGTCCTCGCGCCACTGCGGCAACAATTCGGCGAACCGGCTGCTGTCACTCCACTGTGTCGGCTCGGTGCGCACGGCAGCGGCGTACCACTGCACCGCTTCCTGCTTCTGCCCCGATCGCCACAATGCCAACGCAAACGTTGGCGGCACCCAGCTGGGCCTGCTGCGCGTGTTGCTGGCCGAGGACAGCCACTGTTCCAGCGCCGCCTCCGATCTGCCCTGGCGCAGCAGGTCCCAACCGTAGTTCCAGCGCACGCCGCGGCCGGCCGAGCTCTGCGCTGCCGATTCCTTCAAGGCCTCCGCGTACAGCTGCTCGGCCAGTTCTGCACGGCCCTGGGCACTGGCCACCGAGGCCAGCTGCACCGTAGCCTCCACCGCACGGCGGCCACGTTCGCGAAGCTTGGCCAGCTGGGCGATCAGATCGCCGCCCTCCCCCTGCACGGCTACCATCGGCGCAGCGGTCGGGTCGTTGTCGAAGTAGAACTCCTGTGGTGCCGGCAAGGCCGGCGCGGCCCACGTCGTGGCCGCTCCCGAGGCCAGCAGCAGGCTGGCCAGGATCTTTCCTGGAACTGACATTGCGTTTTCCCCCAGGCCGCAACCGCAGCCTCTCTCTCCATCCCGATCCTAACCCCAGCAACGCCAGCGATGCGAGTGCCTGGGCTGCACGACCTCGCTGTTACAATCCGCGCCTTTCCCGCCGCGTGCCCGCATGCGGCCGGTGCCAGCCGATCCTACCGGGCCAGCCATGACCAGTACCGCGCAACTCACTTCGCCCTCGTCTGCCGACCTGATCGACCGTGACTACACGCTCGACCACAAGTACACCCGCAACGAGGGGCGGATCTACCTGAGCGGCGTGCAGGCGCTGGTACGGCTGCCCTTGATGCAGCGCCTGCGCGATGCCGCCGAAGGCATCGACAGTGCCGGCTTCGTCAGCGGCTACCGCGGCAGTCCACTGGGCGGCTTCGACCTGGAGCTGTGGCGGGCGCGCAAGCACCTGGAAGCAGCCCGGGTGAAGTTCACCCCGGGCCTGAACGAGGACCTGGGCGCCACCATGGTGTGGGGCACGCAGCAGACCAACCTGTTCCCCGGCGCCAACGTGCAGGGCGTGTTCGGCATGTGGTACGGCAAGGGCCCGGGCGTGGACCGCTGCGGCGACGTGTTCAAGCACGCCAACGCCGCCGGCACCTCGCGCTACGGCGGCGTGCTGGCGCTGGCCGCCGATGACCATGCCTGCCGCAGCTCGACCCTGCCGCACGGCAGCGAGGACGAGTTCGTCAGCGCGATGATGCCGGTGCTGAACCCGGCCGGCGTGCAGGACATCCTCGACATGGGGCTGCTGGGCTGGGCGATGAGCCGCTACACCGGCCGCTGGGTCGGCTTCAAGACCATCGCCGAGACGGTGGAATCATCGGCCTCGGTCGAGGTCGACCCGATGGCACGCCGCATCGTGCTGCCGGATGACTTCGAAATGCCGTCGGGCGGGCTCAACATCCGTTGGCCGGACCCGCCGCTGGACCAGGAAATGCGCCTGCACCGTTACGCGGTGAAGGCCGCGCAGGCCTTCGCCCGCGCCAACGGCATCGACAAGGTGGTGATGGATGCGCCGCGCGCGCGGCTGGGCATCGTCACCACCGGCAAGAGCTACCTGGACGTGCTGCAGGCGCTGGAATACCTGGGCCTGGACGAAGCAGCCTGCGCCGACATCGGCATCCGCGTGTACAAGGTCGGCATGACCTGGCCACTGGAGCCGCAGGGCATCGCCCGCTTCGCGCAGGGCCTGGAAGACATCATCGTGGTGGAGGAGAAGCGCGCCTTCATCGAGCGCCAGATGAAGGAGCAGTTCTTCAACTGGCCGGCCAGCTGGGGCCAGCGCCCGTCCATCGTCGGCAAGTATGACGAAAGCGGCGAGTGGATCCTGCCGTCCACCGGCGAGTTGACCCCGGCGACCATTGCCGGCGTGATCGGCCGCCGCATCCAGAGGTTCTTCAACAACGAATCGATCGAGCAGCGCCTGCAGTGGATGCAGGAGAAGGAAGCCGAGCTTGCGCTGCCGCGCGCCAGCTTCCCGCGCGTGCCGCATTACTGCTCGGGCTGCCCGCACAACACCTCCACCACGGTGCCGGAAGGCTCGCGCGCGCTGGCCGGCATCGGTTGCCATTACATGGTGACCTGGATGGATCGCAGCACCGACACGTTCACCCACATGGGCGGTGAAGGCGTGACCTGGGCCGGGCAGGCGCCGTTCACCGATACCCCGCACGTGTTCCAGAACCTGGGCGACGGCACCTATTTCCACAGCGGCTCGCTGGCGATCCGCCAGGCGGTCGCCGCCGGCGTCAACATCACCTACAAGATCCTCTACAACGATGCGGTGGCGATGACCGGCGGCCAGCCGGTGGACGGCCCGTTGAGCGTGCCGGACATCGCAAGGCAGATGCGCGCCGAAGGCATCCACACCATCGTGGTGCTGTCGGACAACATCGGCAAGTGGACCGCCCAGCGCGAGCATTTCCCCAGCGATGTGGAGTTCCATGACCGCAGCGCGCTGGATGAAGTGCAGAAGCGCCTGCGCGAAGTGAAGGGTGTTTCGATCCTGATCTACGAACAGACCTGCGCCACCGAGAAGCGCCGGCGCCGCAAGCGCGGCAAGCTGGAAGATCCGGCCAAGCGGGTGATGATCAACTCGCTGGTCTGCGAAGGTTGCGGCGACTGCGGCAAGAAGAGCTTCTGCGTGTCGGTGCTGCCAAAGGAAACCGAATTCGGCCGCAAGCGCGAGATCGACCAGTCCAACTGCAACAAGGACTATTCCTGCGTGAATGGCTTCTGCCCGAGCTTCGTCACCGTGCACGGCGGCCAGCCGCGCAAGGGCAGCAAGCGCGATGCCTCCACGCTGCTGGACAACCTGCCGGCGCCGACGATCCGCGGCACGCTTGAGCAGCCCTGGAACATCCTGATCACCGGCGTCGGCGGTACCGGCGTGGTGACCATCGGTGCGCTGCTGGGCATGGCCGGCCACCTGGAGGGCAAGGGCGCGACCGTGCTCGACCAGACCGGACTGGCGCAGAAAGGCGGCGCGGTGACCACGCACATCCGCATCGCGCGCCGCCCGGACGACATCCACGCCGTGCGCATTGCCGCCGGCGAAGCCGACCTGGTGCTGGGCTGCGACATGGTGGTGGTCAATGATTACTGGGCGCTGTCAAAGGTCCGCGCCGGCCGCTCGCAGGTGGTACTGAACACCTATGAAGCGATGCCGGGTACGTTCACCACCCGCCCGGACATGCAGTTCCCCGCCGCCGACATCATCGCCGGCGTGCGCGTGGCACTGGGAGGCCAGGAGCCGCTGCTGCTCGATGCCACCCAGCTGGCCACGGCGCTTCTGGGCGATGCCATCGCCGCCAACCTGTTCATCCTCGGCTATGCCTGGCAGCAGGGCCTGGTGCCGCTGTCGTTCGAGTCGCTGATGCGCGCCATCGAGCTGAACGGCGCCGCCGTGGCGATGAACCAGCAGGCGTTCGCCTGGGGCCGCCTGGCCGCCGTCGATCCGCAGGCCGTACAGCAGGCTGCCGGCCTGGTACGCAACCGCCACACTGATACCGAGTCCACGCCGGGCCCATTGCATCCGCTGCCGCCGGGCGAGTGGGAAGGCAACGAATGGGGCGCCACCGCAGCACCGCGCAACACCGGCGACGAACGCGAATTGCGTGGCCTGCCCTCGCACGGTGGCGACGTGGCATTCCTGCCGCTGGACGACGCGCGCCTGTCGCGTTCGCTGGATGAAATGATCGAGCGCCGCGCCGCCTTCCTGGTCGACTACCAGGACGCGGCCTACGCCAACCGCTACCGCAGCCTGGTCGAGCGCGTGCGTGCCGCTGAAGCCGAACGCATCGGCGGTTCCACGGCGCTGACCGAAACCGTGGCGCGCTACCTGTTCAAGCTGATGGCCTACAAGGACGAGTACGAAGTGGCCCGCCTGTATACCAGCGGCGACTTCCAGCGCCGCCTGCAGCAGCAGTTCGAGGGCGACTACCAGCTGCGCTTCCACCTGGCGCCGCCGTTGTTCGCGAAGAAGGACGAGCAGGGCCGGCTGCTGAAGAAGGAGTACGGGCCGTGGATGTTCAAGGCGTTCGGCCTGCTGGCGAAGCTGAAGTTCCTGCGCGGTGGCCGCTTCGATGTGTTCGGCCGCACGGGGGAACGCCGCATGGAGCGCAGGCTGATCGCCGACTATGAGGCAACCGTGCAGCTGCTGCTGGATGGCCTGGATGACGACCGCCTGGCGCTGGCGGTGGAGATCGCCAGCATTCCCGAGCACATCCGCGGCTTCGGCCACGTCAAGGAGGCGCACGTGGAGAATGCCAAGGCGCGCGAGGCGGCGCTGCTGGCGCAGTGGCGCAACCCGAAGGCGCTGCACATCGTGCAGGTGGCCTGATGGTCGTGCCGGCCACTGGCCGGCATCCCTCCTGGCAATCGGTTGCCGGCCAGCGGCCGGCACTACCGACGGTTCAGCCCAGCCGCCACAACAGCAGGCGGTTGTTGGCCGGCATCGCCACATCCCCCAGTCGGGTGAATCCGTGGTCGGCGGCCAGCGCCTGCACCGCTTCGCTATCGCGGATGCCGCTGCGCGGATCACGTGCCTTCAGCCAGGTATCGAACTGCGCATTGCTGTCACTGGTGTAGCGGCCGCCGTAGTTGAACGGGCCGTACACCGCCAGCAGCGCGCCATGCCGCAGCACCGATGGCAGCGCGGCGAACAGTGCCTGCACGTGCTGCCAGCTCATGATGTGCAGCGTATTGGCGCTGAATGCGGCATCAAACGTGGTGCCCTCGGGCAGCGACAGGCCGGGCGCTGGCGGTAGTTCCACCTGCAGCGCGAGCGGCGGCAACAGGTTCAGCAGCGCGGCCTCTGCACGCCAAGCCTCGATGCCGGGCAGATGGTCCGGATGATCACTGGGCTGCCAGCGCAGCCACGGCCAGCGCTCGGCGAAGAAGGCCGCATGCTGGCCGGTGCCACTGCCGATCTCCAGCACCCGATGGCGGTCGCCCATCCACGGGTCGAGTGCGGTGGCGATGGGTTCGCGGTTGCGCTCGCAGGCTTCTGAATACGGCTTGCTCGACATCAGGACGGGGTCCAGGCGGGGTCGGCCCCATTGTGCACGAGGGGGGTGTTCTGAGCAGGGCTGCGCCCTGCACCTGCTCAGAGCCAGAGCAACAGCAACACCAACAGCGGGCTTCCTGTGGGATGGCGGGGCGGATCCGGTTGCGGGGGACGCCGTGAATCCGTCCATGGAGGCTCGGTCGCGCCATCCATGGCGCTCACGCCCCCGCAACCGGACCCACCCCGCCTTCGACAGTTGGCCGCGATCTGTCGGAACGGCGTACGGCCTTGGTGGGTGCCGACCGTTGGTCGGCACGGATGAATTCATTCGATATCTGACAGATGTGCCGACCAACGGTCGGCACCCACCAACAGCCACCGGCCAGCTGTCAGAGGCGGAGCGGTGTGGGTGGGCAGGACCGTTGGCGCCATGGATGGCGCCATCGAGCCCCCATGGATGGGTTAACGGCGTGTCCTGCCCACCCACACCGCCCCGCCATCCCACGGAATGCCGCTCTGGCTCTGGCTTTGGCCGTTGCCGTTGCATTGAGCAGGTGCAGGGCTGCAAGCCCTGCCGAAACCCTCCCCAACCATGACTGCAGTCACTTGTCCCCACGCCCCGCGCTGGCGAAAGTCGAGGAGTTGACGTGATCGGTCCGGCCCATTGCCGACCGCACGCAAGCGAGAGAGAGAAACGCTGTGCAACGACGTGAGTTCCTGGCTTTTTCCGGCCTGGGCATGGCGGGCCTGCTGCTGCCGCATTCCCGCGCCATCGCCGCCGAGCAGCTGCTTGCCCCGGTCGACACCACCCAGCGCAGGCGCCTGGCCGAGGTCGCGCTGGCGGCTGCGCGCAGCGCCAACGCCAGCTACTGCGATGTGCGCATCGGGCGCTACCTCAACCAGTCGGTCATCACCCGCGAGCACCAGGTCGGCAATGTGACCAACCGCGAATCGTCCGGTGTGGGCGTGCGGGTGATCGTCAACGGGGCCTGGGGCTTTGCCGCGACCCACCAGCAGACCGAGGCCGCTGTACGCGCGGCGGTCGGGCAGGCCGCGGCGATCGCCCGCGCCAACGCCAGCATCCAGACCCGGCCGGTACAGCTGGCGCCGACGCCGTCGGTCGGCGAGGTGCGCTGGCAGACCCCGATCCGCAGGAACGCGATGGCGGTGCCGGTCCAGGACAAGGTCGAACTGCTGCTGGCACTCAACGCCGCCGCGCTGGATGCGGGCGCCGACTACATCAATTCGACCCTGTTCCTGGTCAACGAGCAGAAATACTTCGCCTCCAGCGACGGTTCTTTCATCGACCAGGACATCCACCGCATCTGGCTGCCGTTCACTGCCACCGCCATCGACAAGGCCAGCGGCAAATTCCGCACCCGCGCCGGCCTGTCCTCGCCGATGGGCATGGGCTATGAGTTCCTCGATGGCGATGCGCGCGGCAAGGTACGGCTGCCCGGCGGCATCACCGCCTACCGCGATTCCTACGACCCGGTCGAGGATGCCATCGCCGCTGCCCGCCACGCACGCGAGAAGCTGAAAGCACCGTCGGTGAAGCCCGGCAAGTACGACCTGGTGCTGGATCCGTCCAACCTGTTCCTGACCATCCACGAGAATGTCGGCCACCCGCTGGAGCTGGACCGCGTGCTCGGCTACGAAGCCAACTATGCCGGTACCAGCTTCGCCACGCTGGACAAGCGCGATGCCGGTTTCCGCTGGGGCAGTGACATCGTCACCTTCTTCGCCGACAAGACCCAGCCGGGCAGCCTCGGTGCGGTTGGCTACGACGATGAAGGCGTCAAGACCCAGCGCTGGGACCTGGTGCGCGACGGCATCCTGGTCGACTACCAGGCCACCCGTGACGAGGCCCATATCCTCGGCCGCAACGCCTCGCACGGCTGCAGCTACGCCGATTCCTGGTCCAGCGTGCAGTTCCAGCGCATGGCCAATGTCTCGCTGGCGCCCGGCAAGCAGCCGCTCAGCGTCGAAGACATGATCAAGGACGTGGAGAACGGCATCTGGATCCACGGCCGTGGCTCGTATTCGATCGACCAGCAGCGCTACAACGCGCAGTTCGGCGGCCAGCTGTATTACCAGATCAAGGACGGAAAGATCGCCGGCATGGTCGAGGATGCGGCCTACCAGATCCGCACGCCGGAGTTCTGGAACGCTTGTACCGCCATTTGCGATGAGCGCGATTTCCGCCTGGGCGGTTCGTTCTTCGACGGCAAGGGCCAGCCCGGCCAGGTCTCGGCGGTCTCGCACGGGTCGTCCACCACCCGCTTCAACGGCATCAACATCATCAACACCGCGCGCAGTCTCGGCGCATGAGCCACCCATCCTTCGACGTGGAGAGCAGCCTTGCAAAGACGTGACTTCCTGGCCCTGACCGGGCTTACCGCGGGCGGGCTGATCGTGCCCTCCTTCTTCGGCAAGGTGATCGCCGCCGAGCAGCTTCAGTCCAGCCTCGACCCGGCGTTGAAGAAGCGCCTGGCCGACGCCGCACTGCAGGCCGCACGCAGCGCCGGCGCCACCTACTGCGATGTGCGCATCGGCCGCTACCTGCGGCAGTTCGTGATCACCCGCGAGGACAAGGTGCAGAATGTGGTGAACACCGAGTCCACCGGCGTCGGCATCCGCGTGATCGTCAACGGTGCCTGGGGCTTCGCCGCCACCAATGCGCTGGGCACCGCCGAGGTGGCCAGGGCCGCGCAGCAGGCCGCAGCGATCGCCAAGGCCAACGCCGGCGTGCAGACCGCGCCGGTGCAGCTGGCCAAGGCGCCGGGCGTCGGTGAGGTGAGCTGGCGCACGCCGATCCGCAAGAATGCGATGGAGGTGCCGATCAAGGAAAAGGTCGATCTGCTGCTGGACGTCAATGCCGCCGCGATGGGCGCCGGTGCCAGCTTCGTCAACTCGATGCTGTTCCTGGTCAACGAGCAGAAGTACTTCGCCTCCACCGATGGTTCCTACATCGACCAGGACGTGCATCGCATCTGGGCGCCGATGACGGTCACCGCGATCGACAAGGCCAGTGGCAAGTTCCGCACCCGCGAGGGCCTGTCCTCGCCGATGGGGCTGGGCTACGAGTACCTGGAGGGTGCCGCCGCCGGCAAGGTGGTCAGCCCCAATGGCGTGGTCAACTACAGCACCTCCTACGATATGAAGGAGGACGCCATCGCCGCCGCCAGGCAGGCGCAGGAAAAGCTGAAGGCACCGTCGGTGAAGCCGGGCAAGTACGACCTGGTGCTCGACCCGTCGCACACCTGGCTGACGATCCATGAATCGATCGGCCACCCGCTGGAACTGGATCGCGTGCTCGGCTACGAAGCCAACTACGCCGGCACCAGCTTCGCCACCCTGGACAAGCGCGAGCAGCATTTCCAGTACGGCAGCGAACTGGTCAACATCTTCGCCGACAAGACCCAGCCGGGCAGCCTTGGCGCCGTGGCGTACGACGATGAAGGCGTGAAGTGCAAGCGCTGGGACCTGATCAGCAACGGCAAGCTGGTCGACTACCAGACCATCCGCGACCAGGCCCACATCCTTGGCAAGACCGAGTCCGACGGCTGCTGCTATGCCGACTCGTGGTCCAGCGTGCAGTTCCAGCGCATGGCCAACGTATCGATGGCGCCGGGCAAGAAGCCGCTGAGCGTGCCGGACCTGATCAAGGACGTGGAGAACGGCATCTACATCATCGGTGACGGCTCATTCTCGATCGACCAGCAGCGCTACAACGCGCAGTTCGGTGGCCAGCTGTTCTACGAGATCAAGAACGGCCAGATCACCCGCATGCTGGAAGACGTGGCCTACCAGATCCGCACGCCGGAGTTCTGGAATGCCTGCACCGCCGTGGCCGACGAGCGCGACTACCGCCTGGGCGGTTCGTTCTTCGACGGCAAGGGCCAGCCGGGCCAGGTCTCGGCGGTCTCGCACGGTTCGTCGACCGCGCGCTTCAACGGCATCAATGTCATCAACACCGCACGCAGCCTCGGCTGACCGGTCAGGAGCCCTTACACCATGAGTATCTTCACCGAAGCCCAGGCCAAGGCCATCCTCGACAAGGTCATCGCCCTGTCCAAGGCCGACGAGTGCACCGCCGTGCTGGCCGGCGCGGTCAACGGCAACATCCGTTTCGCGCTGAACAACGTCTCCACCAGCGGCATCGTCGACAACACCGAGCTGGCGGTCACCGTCGCCTTCGGCAAGCGCGTCGGCACCGCCTCGATCAACGAGTTCGACGACGCCGCGCTGGAGCGGGTGGTACGCCGTGCCGAAGACCTGGCGCGGCTGGCGCCGGAAAACCCGGAGTTCATGCCGGCCATCGGCAAGCAGGACTACCGGCCCAGCCCGACCTTCAGCGAATCCACCGCCGCGATCGATCCGGCCTTCCGCGCCAAGGTCGCCGCTGATTCGATCGCGCCGTGCCGCGGCAACGGCCTGATCGCCGCCGGCTTCCTGGAGGATGGCCAGGGCTTCCAGGCCATTGCCAACAGCAACGGCAACTTCGCCTACCAGCGCACTACCAGTTTCGACTACACCTGCACCGTGCGCACCGAGGACGGGCGTGGCTCGGGCTGGGTCGGCCGCAACCTGAAGGATGCCGCCGACTTCAAGGCCGACCAGGACATCCGCATCGCCATGCGCAAGGCCACCGAATCGGCCGAAGCCAAGGCGCTGGAGCCGGGGAAGTACACGGTGATCCTGGAGCCGGCTGCGGCCGCGGGCCTGATCAGCTTCATGATGAACTTCTTCAGCGCGCGCTCTGCCGATGAAGGCCGCAGTTTCCTGTCCAAGAAGGGCGGCGGCAACAAGCTGGGCGAGCAGGTCTATGACCCGCGCGTGTCCATGTACGCCGACCCGTGGCATCCGGAAGCGCCGGTGCTGCCGTGGGACAGCGAAGGCCTTCCGCGCGAGCGCATGGCCATCATCGAGAACGGCAAGGTCGCCAACCTGGACTACTCGCGCTTCTGGGCGCAGAAGCAGGGCAAGACCGCCCGGGCCACGCCGGGCAACCTGCTGATGAGCGGCGGCGAGAAGAGCACCGCCGAGCTGGTGCGCGGTACCCAGAAGGGCATCCTGGTCACCCGCACCTGGTACATCCGCATGGTCGATCCGCAGACCGTGCTGCTGACCGGCCTGACCCGCGACGGCACCTTCTACATCGAGAACGGGCAGATCAAGCACCCGGTGAAGAACTTCCGCTTCAACGAATCGCCGGTGATCATGCTCAACAACATCGAAGAGCTGGGCAAGCCGGTGCGCGTGGCCGGCGACGAATCCAGCTTCGTGATGATGATCCCGCCGATGAAGCTGCGTGACTTCACCTTCACCTCGCTGTCCGACGCCGTCTGATGGATCGCCGGGCCTGCCTGCGCTGGTTGGCCGCTGCCGCTTCGGCGGCGGCGCTGCCAGTCCGGGCACAGGCAGGCCCGCGCAGTTCACGCTACGACTTCTGGTTTACCCGCCTGCAGTACGATTCCGGTGACTGGGACGTGGACGCGCGCATGCCGTCCAACCTGATCACCTCGCTGATCGATTACACCTCGCTGCGCGTGGATCCGCAGGAACACGTGGTGGCGCTGGCCGACCCGCGCATGCTGGAAGCGCCGTTCTGCTATCTGGCCGGGCACACACTGGTCGAGTTCAACGCTGCCGAACGGCAGAACTTCGTGCGCTACGTGCGCAATGGCGGCTTCGTCTTCGTCGACGACTGCAACCATGACATCGATGGCCTGTTCGCCACCTCGTTCGAGGCACAGATGGCCCGCCTGTTCGGTCCGAAGGCATTGCAGAAACTGCCCAACAGCCACCCGTTGTACCGCAGCTTCTTCCGCTTCCCCGAAGGCCCGCCCGCCACCAGCTTCGAGCTCAACGGCTGGGGCGACGACCTGGTGCACGACTACCTGAAGGGCATCGAGGTCGGGGGCCGCCTGGGCCTGCTCTACAGCAACAAGGACTATGGCTGCGAGTGGGACTACGACTGGCGCAACAAGCGTTTCCTGGCCGAAGACAACACCCGCTTCGGCGTCAACATCGTGATGTACGCGTTGAACAACTGATAGGACCCGCACGCCCATGACCTCCCCCGACCTCGATTCCCTGCTGCCGCGCCTGGATGAGCTGCGCGCTGCGCTCGCACGCGCCGTGGTAGGCCAGCACACGGTGGTCGAGCAACTGCTGATCGGCCTGCTGGCCGGTGGCCACTGCTTGCTGGAAGGCGCGCCCGGCCTCGGCAAGACGCTGCTGGTGCGCTCGCTGGGCCAGGCGCTGGAACTGCAGTTCCGGCGCGTGCAGTTCACCCCCGACCTGATGCCCAGCGACATCCTCGGCACCGAGCTGCTGGAGGAAGACCACGGTACCGGCCACCGCCATTTCCGCTTCCAGCAGGGCCCTATCTTCACCCACCTGCTGCTGGCCGACGAACTCAACCGCACCCCGCCCAAGACCCAGGCCGCACTGCTGGAAGCGATGCAGGAACGCACGGTCAGCCATGCCGGCACCACGCGCGAGTTGCCCGCGCCGTTCTTCGTGCTGGCCACGCAGAACCCGATCGAGCAGGCCGGCACCTACCCGCTGCCGGAGGCGCAGCTGGACCGTTTCCTGCTGCACGTGCTGGTGGATTACCCCAGTGAGGACGAGGAGCGGCAGATCCTGGAACAGACCACCGGCGGCGCCACCGACGCGGTGCCGAAGGTGATGGATGCCGAGGCGGTGATCGCCCTGCAGGCGGCGGTGCGCCAGGTGCATGTCAGCCCCGATGTGCTGGCCTGGATCACCCGCCTGGTGCGCGCCAGCCGGCCGGGCGAAGGCGCACCGGCCGCGATCAACCAGTGGGTGAAGTGGGGCGCCGGCCCGCGTGCCGGGCAGTCGCTGGTGCTCGCGGCGAAGGCGCGCGCCCTGCTGCACGGCCGCTTCGCCGCCACCCGCGAGGACGTGCAGGCGCTGGCCGCACCGGTGATGCGCCACCGCCTGCTGCTGTCCTTCGCCGCCGAGGCCGAGCAGAAGCGTGCCGACGACGTGGTCGCCGCCCTGCTGCAGGCCGTGCCGTTCCCGGGTTGACTCACGCGTGAACGCAGGCGTCCCACTGACGTTGCCGCCGGAACTGCGTGCACGCCTGCGCACGCTGCGCTTGCGGCCGCGCCTGGCCAGCGGCACGCGCGGGATCGGCCAGCACGCCAGCCGCAGCCGTGGCGCCGGCCTGGAGTTCGCGCAGTACCGGGCCTACGAGCCGGGTGACGAACTACGCCAGATCGACTGGAAGCTGTACGCACGCTCGGATCGCTTCTTCGTTCGCGAATCCGAACGCGAAAGCCCGATCACGGTCTGGCTGCTGCTCGATGCGACCGCCTCGGCCGGCCAGGCCGACCAGGCAGCGCCACAGCGCACGCGCCTGGACCACATGCGTGGCGTCGCCGCGTGCGTGGTCGAACTGGCCCTGCAGCAGGGCGACCGTTTCGGCCTGGCGGCGATCGACGGCGATGGACTGCAACTGGTGCCCGCAGCGGACGGCGCACGCCAGCGTGATCGCGTGCACCTGCAATTGCATGCCCTGCAGGCGCGGGGCGGTTGGCCTGCGGCGGATCGCCTGCGTCCCCTGTGGGAACGGGTGCGCCCGGGCGACCTGCTGCTGGCGATCGGCGACGGTTTCGACGAAGCCGGTATCGTCCTGCTGGAGCAGTTGGCCAGCGCCCGCCGCGAAGTGGCGCTACTGCAGATCCTGACCACCGACGAGCGTGATTTCCCGTTCAATGCCGGCCACCGCTTCCGCGATCCCGAGACCGGCGAGGAACTGCTGGGCGATGGTGCGACGATCCGCGCCGACTACCTGCAGCGCTTCGCCGACGCACGCAGTGCGCTGCAGTCGCGCCTGCAGGCCAGCGGCATCGCCAGTGCCACCGGCTGGCTCGACCAGCCGCTCGACCAACCACTGCAGGCGCTGTTCGGCCGTGGGGGTGGTGCATGACCCTGCTGTTCCCATTGGGCCTGGCCGCGCTCGCCGCATGGCTGTTGCCGCTGCTGATCCACCTCGCCCGCCGCCATCCCTACGTGCCGCTGGATTTCGCCGCGCTGCGCTGGCTGCGCGCGCAGATCCGGCCGCGCCAGCGCATCCGCTTCGATGACTGGCCCCTGCTGCTGGTGCGCCTGCTGCTGCTGGCTGCGCTGGCACTGCTGCTGGCACGACCTGCGTTGACCGGCCCCGCCCCTTCCCCCGCGTCATGGACGGTCGTTGCCCCGGGGCTGGACGCCGCTGCACTGCGCGGTACCGCTGCGGATCGCAACTGGCACTGGCTGGCACCCGGCTTCCCCGCCATCGATCAAGCGCCACCTGCGCCCAGTGCGTCCCTGCCCAGCCTGTTGCGCGAACTGGACGCGCAGCTGCCCGTTGGCACCGCGTTGACCGTGCACGTTCCCGATCCGCTGCCCGGCCTCGACGGTGCACGCCTGCAGCTGTCACGCGATGTGCGGTGGCGCACGCATCCGTTGCCGGTTCTTCCGCGGCAGACGGTGGCGGCACTGCCGCAGCTGCGCGTACACGGCGAGGCATCCGCCGCCGCCCGGCATTGGTTGAATGCACTGCAGCGCGCATGGAAGGTACAGTCACCGCTCGCGCCGCTGGCGGCGGGGGCACTGCCCGAAGGCGGGGAAGTGGGCGTCTGGAGCCGCAGCGATGCGCTGCCGGCTCCCTGGCAGGCATGGCTGCATGAAGGTGGCAGCGTGCTGGCCGCGGCCAGGCCCGCCGATGCCGCCAGCGTGCTGCTGCGCACTGCCGACGGCGCGCCGCTGCTGTGGCAACAGCGCGTCGGTCGAGGACGACTGCTGTCCCTGCCCGGCGACTGGAATATCGCCAGCAACGCCGCATTGCGCGATCCGCAACTGCCGCGTGCCCTGCTGCTGGCCCTGCAGCCACTGCCGTCGCCGCACCTCGGCGATGCACGGGACCAGGCGCCGCGCCGGGCCGCACTGCCTGCTGCAACACCACCGGTGCGTGAGCCGACCCCATGGCTGTTGCTGGCCATCGTGCTGCTGTTCGCGCTGGAACGCTGGATGGCCAGCAGCGCGCGGCGCAGAGCGGTCGCATGAAGGCGCTGCAGCACGCCTGGCGGCGAGCGCGGCGCGGCAGCAGCCTGATCACCCTGCTGCTCGGCCTGCCCTGGGCACTGGCCGCGACGAGCCTGGCCCTGCGGCTGGCCGGCTTCGACATCGCCTGCGTCATCGGCACGGCCAGCGTGCTCATCTGCGCGGCCTTCGCAACGGCGCGTGCCCGCCAGCTGGACCGGCAGTGGCTGCAACGGCAACTCGATGCCAGTGGCGCCAGCGAAGACAGCGCCGACCTGCTGTTCGCCGATGCCGCCTCGCTCAACCCACTGCAGCTGCGCCAGCGCGCGCATGTGCTGGCCACGCTGGAAGGCGCGATGCCGGACCTGCACCCGCGCTGGCCACGCACGGCGTTGGCCCTGTGCTGGATGGTAGGCCTGGCCATCACACTGCTGGCACTGGGCTGGCCGCGCTCGGCCCGCGGCCCCGAAACGAGTGCAGCCACGTCGCAGGGCAACGCCACGCCCGCAGGCCCGCTGCACCTGCAATCCACCCGCCTGCGCATCGCTGCACCGGCCTACACCGGCCAGCCCACGCTGACCCGGAACACGCTCGATGCCAAGGTCGCCGCGGACAGCCGGCTGTCCTGGTCACTGCGTTTCGACCGCGCACCGGACCGGGCGTGGCTGCAGTTCCACGACGGTCGCCGGCTGCCGCTGACCGAGCAGGATGGACAGTGGCGGGCACAGGACGTGGCACGCACGCCGGTGCTGTACCGCGTGGTGAGCGAACCGGCACTGGCCGGGACCCGCCTGCATCGGCTCGAGGTGGTGGCCGACCGTGCACCCGGCGTGCGCGTCCTGGAACCCGCGGCCAGCCTGGTACTGGGCACGCCCGGACAACGCCGGTGGGCGTTGCGTTTCGAGGCCAGCGACGACTACGGCGTCGCCGCGCAGGCGACGCTGTCGATCACGCTCACCCAGGGCAGCGGCGAGAACATCACCTTCGTCAAGCGAAGCATCAGCCTCACCGGCAGCGGCGGGCCGGCCGTGCGGCGTTTCACCCACACCCTCGACCTGGCTGCGCTGGGCGCGCAACCCGGCAACGATGTGATCGCCCAGCTGGAAGTGCGCGACAACCGTGCGCCAACGCCGCAGACCGCGCGCAGCAGCAGCGTGATCCTGCGCCTGCCCAGCGCCGAGGTCGCACTCGGTGCCGAACTGGAAGGACGGATCAAGAAAACCTTGCCTGCGTATTTCCGCAGCCAGCGGCAGATCATCATCGACGCCGAAGCGCTGATCCGGCAGCGGGGCAGCCTGGCCACCGAGGATTTCGTGAAGCGCAGCGATGCGATCGGTGTCGACCAGCGCATCCTGCGCCTGCGCTACGGCCAGTTCCTGGGCGAGGAAAGCGAGGGCGCGCCGAAGCCGCCGCCGACCAGCGACCTGCCAACCAGCGACGTGCCCAGCGCGGACAGCCACGACGGCGACCACGACCATGGCACCGAAGCGGGCGCGCACGACGACCACGGCCATGACCACGGCAAGGCGGCTGATGCCGACACGCCATCGGTATTCGGCAGCGCCACCGACGTGCTCTCCGAATACGGCCACACCCATGACCACGCCGAGGCCGCCACCCTGCTCGACCCGCAGACCCGCGCCACGCTGAAGGCCGCGCTGGACCAGATGTGGTCAGCCGAAGGCGAGCTGCGCCAGGGCCGCCCGCAGCAGGCACTGCCATTCGCCTACAAGGCATTGGGCTTCATCAAGCAGGTGCAGCAGGCCGAGCGCATCTACCTGGCGCGGGTCGGGCCGGAGCTGCCGCCGATCGATGAAGGCCGCCGCCTGGGCGGTGATCGCGCCGGCTTGGCCAGCCGTGACCTGCCGTTGGCCCCGCGCACCCCGCCGGATCCGGCCATCGTTGAAGCCTGGCAGCGCCTCGGTGATGACACCGGCACACCGGACCTCGATGCGCTCGCGGTCTGGCAGCAGCGCAATGCCGCCTACCTGCCCGATGCGCTGGATCTGGCTGCAGCCATCGAGCAGCTGCGTATCGAACCGGGCTGCACCGACTGCCGCCAGCGCCTGCGCGCGCAGCTGTGGCGTGCCCTGCAGCGACCGTTGCCGCAGCCGATGCGGCGCAGTGCCGCCGATGCGATGGGACAGCGTTATCTCGATGCGCTGGAGGCGCAGCCATGAACGCCTCCAGCCTGAACCTTTCGATAGCGCTGGCACTCGCCCTGGTCGTGGCCATCGCCAGCGTACGCCGGCTGCGGGGAAGCAACACGCACCTTGGCCGCCGGTGGATCGTGATCGGCTTGCAGCTCATTGCCGCCGCACTGCTGTATTTCTGCCTTGTACCCCCCACCCATCAGCAACCTGCGGGCGGCCTGGTCGTGCTGGGACTCGATGCCGACAAAGCCGGCGCACTCCCTGCCAGCGAAGGCACGCCACTGCTGCTACCCGAAGCCAATGATGTCGCCGGCGCAAAGCGCGTACCCGATCTGGCCACCGCGCTGCGCCTGCATCCGGCCTCCACGCTCACCCTGGTCGGTGCCGGGCTGGCCGCGCGCGATCGCGATGTGGCACTGCCACGCGACGTGCGTTGGCAGCCGGCGCCTGCACCACGCGGCTGGGTAGCGTTGCAGCCACCGGCCGACGCCGCACCAGGCGCACGCTTCGAGGTGCAGGCGCAGGCGCGTGTCGCCGCCAGGGCGAAGGCGGAACTGCTCGACCCGGCCGGCAGCGTGGTCGATCGCGTGGACATTGCCGAAGACGGCCGCGTGCAACTCAGTGGCATCGCCCGCGCCGAAGGCCGCAGCGTGTTCCAGCTGCGCCTGCTCGATGCCGAGGGCCATGTGATCGACAGCGCGCCGGTACCGCAGCAGACCGTGGCCGCTGCGCCGCTGCGGCTGCGGGTACGTGCCGGCGCACCGGGCCCCGAACTGAAGTACCTGCGGCGTTGGGCCGTCGATGCCGGTATCCACGTGCAGGTGCAGGCGGATACCGGAGCGGGCCTCAGCGTCGGTGATGGCGTGGTTCCACTCGATGCGGCATCGCTCGCACGCAGCGATCTGCTGCTGCTGGATGAACGCAGCCTGGCGGCACTCGGTGCAGGCGAGCTGGCGGCAGTGCGCCAGGCCCTGCGCGACGGGCTCGGCGTGCTGGTGCGCAGTGCGGGCGTACCTTCTGCCGGCGCGCGACAGCGACTGCGAGAACTCGGCCTGCCGGTGCAGGGCGATGGCAGCAGCCACGCCCTCGAATTTTCCGGTGACGGCGAGAGCGCGATGCTTGCGGCACGGCGTGGTCCGCTCGCCGCTGGCACGCTGCCGACCGGCGACGGCGAAGAGGCCGACCGCAGCTCGCACAGTGCCGCCCTGCCCGCGCTGGAAGCACTGGAGCTGCAGGTGCCGGGCAGCAGTGCGCTGCTTCGGGATCGCGCTGGCAAGCCCGTCGGCGGTTGGCGTGGGGCCGGCAGAGGCCGCATCGGCCTGCTGCCGCTGACCGACAGCTGGCGCTGGGTGCTGGCCGGTCGCGATGACCGCCATGGCGAGCTGTGGAGCGGCGTGGCCGCGACATTGGCGCGTGCGCAGGAGGGCAACGAGGCGCTGTGGTCGCCGCAGCCGATCAGCTGGGCGGGCGAACGCCAGTCACTGTGCAGCGTGCAGGCGCCGCTGCAGGCCTTCAACGCGCGCGGCGACAGCGTGCCGCTGATCGTCGACGGCACGGCATCGGGCCTGCGCTGCGCTGGCTGGTGGCCAGGCGAAGCCGGCTGGCAGCAACTGCGGTACGCCGACAGCACCCTCTGGCGTTATGTGTTCGACCCGAAGGACGCACCTGCATTGCACCGGCAGGCGATGATCGACGCGACGAACCAGGTGCTGGCCGCGGGCGTGCCGGCTACCGCTTCGACCCTGCAACCGGCCCCGGGCTCGCGCTGGCCCTGGTGGCTGGCGTTCGTGCTGTGCGCATCGCTGCTGTGGTGGCTGGAGCGGCGGCGCTGACCCGGGGTCGGATCCCTTTCGCCCGCGAAGGGGCTCTGACCCCACCGATTGGATCGCACACAGCATTCACGCGTGGCATGGATCCACTGCCCCCACCCCTCATGCGTCCTTCAACGCCTGCCCGCACGCCGATACACGCCGTTGAAGCGCACGTTCATGCCACCGCATTCGCTGTTGTCGGCCACGATCAGTACATCGCCCAGCGAATGCACGCGCACCCGGCAGGTGTCCTCGGCGAACTCGACCTCGGCGCCGTGCGGCCTGGCACGTGCGTCCACCTGGCCCGTGTTCGGGCCATAGGGACGGACTTCCAGCGAGGGATTGGCCGAGGGCCAGTAGGCGTCGCCAACCACATGCAGCTGCCCGTCCTGCACGCGGATCTTCAGGGCGTTGTCGCCATCCTTCCACTCGCCCGACCAGTCCTGCAGCGCCGGCACGACCATCGGCAGCGGCTGCAGCTTGCTGCGGTCCACCCAGCCCGCGCTGCCTCCCACCTTGTTCGGGAAGAATGCGCAGCGGTAGCGACCCAGATCATCCCCGGTCACCACGGTATCGCCGTTGACCACGTAGCTGCGCTGACGGCAGGCCGGCTCGCCCTTGGCGGGGCAGCCGTCCATGTCGCCCAGCAGGTACAGGCGCGGCGTATCGACCACCCGCGCCAGCGCGAACTGGCGCTGCTCGGAAGGAAACGCACCGTTACGGCAGGCACCCTCGCCGGCGATGCCGGCAGCATTGGCGCACGCAGGCAGCAGCGCGGCCAGCAGGCAGAACGAACGCAGGAACATGGCAACGCCACCGATGGAGGAACCGGCAGGATAAACCTGTCTATCCCCCGGGCGATGCGTCGCCGGCATCCTGCTGCTGCGAGAACCGCAGCGCACGCCGTTGCTGCTCGGCGCTCAGCTCCGGCGGCGGCCGCGCAACCGCCGCCTGGATCTGGTCCGGCCCGCCGGTGAGCTTGTTGATCCCTTTGGCCGCCGCCATCACGCCCTTGACCACGCCCATCATGATGTAGCCGCCGCCCATGCTGACCTGCTCCGGCGACGGCGGCTCGCTCCAGTCGCGGCTGAAGCGGTTATCGCCAAACTTCACCGGGTTCCTGAAACGGTACAGGTCCAGCGGCTCGTCTTCGGGCTTGAGTGCGCGCACTTCGCCAAGGGTGGTGACGTTGTCCTGTGGCAGGGTGGTGGAAACTTGCGCGGTGGTTGCCGCCGAAGCATCTACCGGGGGAGCGGGTGCAGGAGCGGGTGCAGGAGCGGGTGCAGGAGCGGCTGCAGGATCGGGCACCGCCACTGGCGCGGCCTGCTGCGCCTGCGCGATACCGGCCAGCAGCAGGCTGGCCAGGAGTGCTCGCTGCGTTCCATGTCGTGCCACAGCCATCCACCCTGTTGGTTGCGTCCAGTGAACAAGGATACGGATGCGGGCTTCAGATTTCGTTGGCATCGGCGGGGGCATTCAGGGTGTGTCACGCATCGTCGCTGCGTGGCCTGGGCGCCGAAGTTTGCAACGAACTTCATTCCCCTCGGGAAGCGGGGTCGGCATCCTGCGGTTTTCCCGGTAAGGCCCTCCTTGATGACAGCTCCCTCCGCACGCCCGCCGCGTCGGCCGGTCGCCTGCTGATGTCGCGCGCAGCAGTACTGGTTGTTCTGGCGGTTGTGTGCCTGATGGTCATCGCGACCGCCGCCGAATGGACATCGCGTGTCCGCGCAGGCATCGCCTCGCTGCGCCGGAGCAGCACGCTGCGGACGCTGGGCGCGGACGAGCACATGGCACTGGCACCGGTGCGCGCGTTGACCGGCTGTGACCATGACGACCGGATAAAGCGGCTGAGTGGCGCCTTCACCGGCGGGACGTGGCGGAACAGCTTCCCGGTCGGTGACGGCTTTCTGGGTGGCATACCCGTGCTGGTGCCAAGACAGGCATGGCCCTACCTCTCGGAAGACAATCAAGCTGACGTGGTACTGGGTGAACACGTGGCCATGGTGGTGCGTCTGAATGGCTTCACCATCGCTGCTGCACGGCCGGATGCCGCCACCAGCCGCGTCTGTGGCGAACGCCTGGAGACACCCGAAGAAATCTCGATGCGACGGGGTCCCGGCCTGCGCCCGTCCCCGCTGCTGATTGCCGCACTGGCGCTGTGGGCCGCCACCGGCGTCCCGGGCCTGCTCGCCATGCCGTTGCTCGCCATCGCCGGTCTTGCGGCCTGGCTGGGCTTCCCTCGCCGCAACGGCCCTGCGACAGCGCAGCGCGTGCTGCGGGTCCGCGGGCGCCTGCGCGCGTACCAGCGTACTGCCCAGACATCACGGGTGTGGTTGCTGGGCAATGACCGGCGTGTGCAGCTTCCAGCGGAATGGGAGCACGCTGCGGCATTCTCCCGCAGGCGCTCGATGCTGCTGGATGTGCGCGCCTGTGACGGCGCAGTGCTGGGCGCTGGCACGGCGTGGTGCCTGGCCAGCGACCGACGCCGCTATCCGGCCCCGGGAGGGTCCTGGCAACTGGCGTGGCTGGGCCTGCTGTTGTGCGTGCTGGTCTTCGGCGCCGCCTGGATGCCGTGGTCGCAGCGCCTGGAGCTGGGCTGGCCGCTTGCGTCTGGCTGGGGGGCGGTGGCATTGCTGGCGTTGGGCTGGCACGCGGTGCGGTTTGTGGTCTGCATGGTGCAGTTCCTCCGCCGCAATGAGGCGCTTGACGCGGATATCGCGCAGCGTCCGGACCCGTGGCACTGAACGGTTCACGCCCTTCGCGTGCGGTGTCTCACACCCTGAGACGTGAGTGTGGTGCCATGTGACCCCTCGCAATCCGTCCCGGCTCCACCTTCCATGGCCTACGAACTCGCCAAGCGCACCGCCGATGCCGAACAGAAGCTCGCCACCCGCGACGGCCTGCCGGCCCGCGATGGTGCCCTGCTCAGCGCTCGCCTGCAGCGCCGCTACCAGGACCGCATCACCGGCAGCTTCGCCATTCCCGGCCGCGAAGGCCGCTATGCGCCTATTCCCGGTTCGGTGCCGCCGGCGCTGGCCGCCGCCCTGAAGGCGCGTGGCATCGAGCAGCTCTACAGCCACCAGGCCGAGGCCTGGGAGGCCAGCCAGCGCGGCGAGCACGTCGCCATCGTCACCCCCACCGCCAGCGGCAAGTCGCTGTGCTACACGCTGCCGGTGGTCAGCGCGGCCATGCAGGACAAGGCCAAGGCGCTGTACCTGTTCCCGACCAAGGCGCTGGCCCAGGACCAGGTGGCCGAGCTGCTGGAACTCAACCGCGCCGGCGACCTGGGCGTCAAGGCGTTCACCTTCGATGGCGATACGCCGGGCGATGCACGGCAGGCGATCCGCCTGCATGGCGACATCGTGGTGTCCAACCCGGACATGCTGCACCAGGCCATCCTGCCGCATCACACCAAGTGGGCGCAGTTCTTCGAGAACCTGCGCTACATCGTCATCGACGAGGTTCACACCTACCGCGGCGTATTCGGCAGCCACGTCACCAACGTGCTGCGCCGGCTCAAGCGCATCTGCGCGTTCTACGGCGTGCAACCGCAGTTCATCCTGTGCTCGGCCACCATCGGCAATCCGCAGGCGCATGCCGAAGCGCTGATCGAGGCGCCGGTCACCGCCATCACCGAATCCGGCGCGCCCAGCGGGCCGAAACAGGTGCTGCTGTGGAACCCACCGGTGATCAATCCGGACCTGGGCCTGCGCGCTTCGGCGCGCTCGCAGAGCAACCGCATCGCGCGCATCGCGATCAAGTCCGGGCTGAAGACCCTGGTGTTCGCGCAGACGCGGCTGATGGTCGAGGTGCTGACCAAGTACCTGAAGGACATCTTCGACCACGACCCACGCAAGCCGCCCCGCATCCGCGCCTACCGCGGCGGCTACCTGCCCACCGAACGCCGCGAGACCGAGCGCGCGATGCGTGCCGGCAACATCGACGGCATCGTCAGCACCTCGGCGCTGGAACTGGGCGTGGATATCGGCAGCCTCGACGTGGTCATCCTCAACGGCTACCCGGGCAGCGTGGCCGCCACGTGGCAGCGCTTCGGCCGCGCCGGCCGCCGCCAGCAGCCGGCGCTGGGGGTGATGGTGGCCAGCTCGCAACCGCTGGACCAGTACGTGGTGCGGCATCCGGACTTCTTCGCCGAAGCCTCGCCCGAACATGCGCGCATTGCGCCGGACCAGCCGCTGATCCTGTTCGACCACATCCGTTGCGCGGCGTTCGAGCTGCCGTTCCGGGTCGGCGATGGCTTCGGCCCGATCGACCCGGAAGTGTTCCTGGAAGCGCTGGCCGAAACCGAGGTGATCCACCGCGAAGGCGAACGCTGGGAATGGATCGCCGACAGTTATCCCGCCAACGCGGTGAGCCTGCGCGCGGTGGCCGACGGCAACTTCGTGGTGGTCGACCGCAGCGACGGCCGCCAGCAGATCATCGCCGAAGTCGATTACTCCGCCGCTGCGCTCACCCTGTACGAAGGCGCCATCCACATGGTGCAGTCCACCCCGTACCAGGTGGAGACGCTGGACTGGGACGGCCGCAAGGCCTACGTCACCCGCACGCATGTGGATTACTACACCGACAGCATCGACTTCACCCGGCTCAAGGTGCTGGACCGTTTCGACGGTGGCGTAGCCGGCCGTGGTGATTCGCACCATGGCGAAGTGCATGTGGTGCGGCGCGTGGCCGGCTACAAGAAGATCCGCTACTACACCCACGAGAACATCGGCTATGGGCCGGTGAACCTGCCCGACCAGGAACTGCATACCACCGCGGTGTGGTGGCAGCTGCCACAGGCGCTGCTGCTGCGCGCCTTCGCCAGCAAGCAGGATGCGCTGGATGGTTTCCTCGGCGCGGCGTATGCACTGCACATCGTCGCCACCGTGGCGGTGATGGCCGATGCGCGCGACCTGCAGAAGTCGGTCGGCAACGGCGATGGCTCCTGGTTTGCAATCGCCGACCAGGGCGGGCGAGGCCAGCTGCGCGGCAGCGAGGGTGATCCCGGTGCAGTGGAGCTGCTGCAGGAGTTCGTGCCCACGGTCTATCTGTACGACAACTTCCCGGGCGGCGTCGGCCTCAGCGAGCCGCTGTGGCAGCGCCAGGCCGAACTGGTGCAGCGCGCGCGCGAACTGGTGCAGCGCTGCGACTGCAAGGCCGGCTGCCCGGCCTGCGTTGGCCCGGTACTGGCGGCGCAGGAAGAAGATGAGACCTCGCCACGTGCGCTCGCGCTGCGCGTGCTCGACCTGTTCGACGCCGACGCCTGCCAGCACGTGCCCGACGCAGTGGTGAGCACGCGCGAGCCGATGGAGCTGCTGGTACCGTGAGCCTGAGCTTGGACAAGCTGCGCCTGCTGCGGAAGCAGGCTGGCGACCCGAAAGCAGCCCCGCCGGCGGCGCCGGACGTGCCCGCTGCAGCGCCGGCACCGGTGGCTGCCAACGATGCGCGGCAGCCACCGGCCGAACGTTCGGTGTTCGCCTGGGTCGAGCAGGAAATCCGCCACAAGCCGACCGGCACAGCCGCGCCCGTACTGGCACCGGCAGCGCTGCGCCGGCCGGAAGTGGGCAGCCTGCATCGCCTGCTCGGCCTGCGCTCGCATGGTGGAGCCGCACCGCCACGGGCCAGTGCCCAGGATCGCCAGCTTCCCGGTGAGGAAATCGCGCCGGGCCTGTTCCTGATCGAATCGTTGCAGCCGCAGCCGATCCCGGCCACGCCGCTGTCGCTGGCCTTCGCCAAGCGGGAAGACCAGCACGTGGCCGCACGCGACCTGCTGTTCTTCGATACCGAAACCACCGGCCTGGCCGGCGGCACCGGCACCCGTGCCTTCATGATCGGCGCCGCAGACTGGCACACGTGCCCGCAACGCGGCGACGGCCTGCGCGTCCGCCAGCTGCTGATGTCGACGATGGCCGCCGAAGAGGCCATGCTTGCCACCTTCGCCAGCTGGCTGCAGCCGTCCACTGTGTTCTGCAGCTACAACGGCCGCAGTTACGATGCGCCGCTGCTGAAAGCGCGTTACCGGCTGGCCCGCCAACGCTGCCCGATCACCGCTCTGGATCACATCGACCTGCTCTATCCCACCCGTCGCCGTTATCGCGGCACGTGGGAGAACTGCAAGCTGTCCACCATCGAGCGGCAATTGCTGCGCGTGGTCCGCGAGGACGACCTGCCCGGTTCGGAAGCACCCGGTGCATGGCTGCGCTTCCTGCGTGGCGGCGACGCGGTGAACCTGCGCCGGGTGGCCGAGCACAACCACCAAGACGTGGTGACCCTGGCCCTGTTGCTGCAGCGGCTGGTGCGCGAGGAGCAACGCGAGCGCGAGACGCTGGCGCTGGTCGGGCAGTAGGCGTTGACGCGGCCTGACGGTGGCAGCGGTGACACTGCCGCCACCATCCACGCCTGGAGCCGATGATGCGCCTCAACCCCCTTGTCCTGCTCGCCATCCTGCCCTTGGCCGCCTGCAGCCACGCCGGCAGCAGCACCGCCCACGATCCCGCGCCGGCGCCAGTGGCCGATGCCGGGCACGAATGCAGACCGGAGGCGCTGGAAGCCTTCACCGGCCAGACCGCCGATGAAGCCACGATCAGGAAGCTGGTGGCCGCCAGCGGCGCACGCGGTGCACGCGTGGTCAAACCGGGCATGGCGGTGACCATGGACTTCCGGCAGGACCGCGTGACCGTGCAGGTGGACGCGCAGAACCGCATCGAGCGCGCCAGCTGCGGTTGATCGACCCGGGTAGTGCCGGCCGCTGGCCGGCTCCTCCCCATCACCGGCCAGCGGCCGGCCCTACCGATCAGAGTCGTTCGGCCTTTCCGCTGGCCAGTGCGCGGGCAATCACCTCCTGCGCACGCTGCGTTGCCTGTGCGTGGAGGCGTGCCTGGCGTTCGCCGAGCGCGGCCTGCTGGCTGCCCAGCGCCGCTTGGCGGCTGGCCAGTTCAGACTGCTGGCTGGCCAGCCGCTGCATGTCGCGGGTGCGGCCGGCCTGCGCGGCATCGCTACGGGCTTCCTGCATCGCGCGGCGTGCCTCTGCCGCGGCCTCACGTGCGGCCTCACGCGCAATGGCGGCATCGTCGGTCGCGCCCCGCGCCGCCTTCGCCGCTTCCGCAGCGGCCTCACGGTTGATGTCGTGGCTGGCCATCGCACTGCGTGCTGCCTCGGCGGCCATCAAAGCGATGCGGCGTGCTTCCTCGCCCTGCAGCCGGCCCATCTCGCCCATCTGCCTGCCGAGTTCACCCTGCTGGCGGCCCAGCGCACTCTGCTGACGGCCCAGTTCGCTCTGTTGGCGGCCCAGATCCACCGCACCACGGTAGGCGCGCTGCAGGGTCTGGATCAGCATCTGATCACGCACCACATAGCGCGTGTCGCCCTGGCGGAACCACAGCGCCGGCCCTTTGCCGAGCTGGCTGCGGGCCCGCTTCACATCATCGATGCCGCCACTGGCAAAGGTCGAATCACCATCGACCAGCACGAAGGCCTGCGGTGGCGGCGTGCCCAGGTCCAGGCGGCCATAGTTGGTGATGGAGGTGCCGTCACGGGTGTCGTCGATGCCGGTGGGATCGTCGATGCCCGCCACGTCGGCATCCTCGGGATCCGTGGGTTCTTCGGCATCGACCGGCTCGGCGGGCGCTGCGGGGGCAGCCGGCACTGCCGGTGCGCGTGCCGGCAGCGGAGGAGCCGGCGGTGCCTCCGGCACGGGCGGCTTTGGCGGCACGGCCCATGGGGCCACCGGAGGCGCCGGCGGAGGTGGCGGCACCGGCGCCGCGACCAGTCGCATCGGCGCTACGCCGAACAGCAGAACCGCGCTGGTCAGTGCCATCGCCAGCAGGCGCGGGCAGGCCCGGCGCGGCTGCAGCGAGAGCAGGCGGCGCTTGAGGCTGGTGGTGCTCGGCGCAGCACTGGCCACGCCCAGGTGCGGCTGCGGTGCCACCCCCAGTTGCAGCAACAGGCGGCCGTAGGCCTGGCGGCTGGCGCCGTGCTGCCCGACCACCGCCGCGTCCACCGCTTCCTCGCGCGCCTGTGCGTATTCGCGCACCGACAGGCGCAGCAGCGGGTGGAAGAAGAACAGGTGCTGGGCCAGTGCGGGCATCAGGCCCCACTGCAGGTCACGCCGCTGCAGGTGCTGCAGTTCGTGAGTGAGGGCCAGGTCCAGCGCGTCGCCCTGCAGGGCGTTGTCGCCGGCCGGCAGCAGCAGCACCGGACGGAACGGCCCCACCAGCTGCGGTGCATCCACCTGCGTACTCATCCACAGCCGCGGTGCGCGGCGCAGCCCATGCGCGTCCGAGGCCAGCTGCAGCGCCTGCACCAGCGCTGCGTCTTCGCAGGGACGCGCAGTGGCCAGCAGCGCGCGGCAGCGGCGCCACTCACCGACGGTACGCAGGGCCATCAACAGCACACCGGACATCCACAGCGCAGCCAGGGCCACCGCCCACCAGGCCACCGCCGGCACGTCCGCCGCAGGCGTCGGCATCGCGGCCAACAGCTGCGTCGCAGCTTCCGGCGCCAGCGGCTGGACCGTATCGGCGGCCACACCGGTCGTGGTCATCGCCACCGCCTGCGGCGCCGGCAGCCACGCCAGCTGCAGCGGCTGGCGCCAGAACAGGCCCAGCACGGCCTGCAGCGAAACCAGCCACCACAGGCGGCAGCGGGTGGCCGCCGGCAGTGACGGCAGCACGCGGCACACGCCGTATACCAGCGCCACCAACAGCACGGTCTGCAGGCTGGTCCAGCCGAGCCGTTCCAGCATCGGGATCAGCATCGTGGTATCCATGGCTCAGCCCTCGTTGCGGCGCGACTGGAGCTGGGCGACCAGCGCTTCCAGCTCGGCCAGCTCGTTGTCGCTGACCTGCTGGCGCTGCGACAGGTAGGCCACGAACGGCGACACCGAGCCCTGCAGGGTGTTGTCGACGAACTGGGCCACGGCGCCCTGCAGCACGCTTTCCGGGCCACGGGTGGCGTGGTAGCGGTAGACGCCGTCCCGCTGCTCGCGCTGAAGATAGCCCTTCGCGCGCAGCCGCTCCATCATCGTCAGCACGGTGGAACGAGCCAGGCCACGCGCCTCGCCATAGCCGCAGGCGACCTCGCCGACGCTGGCCGGCGCATGTTCATCGATGTACTGCAGCAGGGCCAGTTCCTGGTCCCCGATCGTCTTGCCTCGCATGACAGCACTCCCTTGACTACACGTGTCGTCACTGTCCGCGTGACGACAGTTGTAGTCAACCCCCCGGAAGTCACGGGCCGACGAACGGTAGGGGTTCAAGCGCAGCATCCCCCGCCTCTTTCTGCACAGCGTTCCCTGGCGCCCCCTTCCGCCGGGCGCGTGCATCCCGGTCGGGCAGGCCGATCCGATAGAGTTGGCCCTGGCGACGAGCCTTCTCTTCTCCATCTTCAGGAATCGCATGCATGCGCACTCCGGTTGGCCGCTGGCTGCGGCGGCCTTCAACAGCCTCCTTCCTTGCGGCGTGCCTGTCCTCCGCCCTGCCCGCGCATGCCGCAGACGCAGGCAATGCACTTTCAAGTGGCCACGCACTGCTGGAGCGAATCACAGGCAGCGAGGAGGGGCGTGAGTGCAGCGACGCACTGTGCCGCGCTCGCGCGGTGTCCTGGGCCCAGGGTTACATCGCGGCAGTCGCCGACAGCAGTGCCGGGCAATGGTGTGGACGAGCCACGGTACTGCCCCATGAGCTTGTGGACCGCGTGTACAGCCACCTGAAGGCGCTTCCGCGCGCCCGCCTCGAGGAAGACGCCTCGACGCTGGCGCGGGAAGCTCTGGTTCACTCTTTCCCCTGTGCCCATGCGGCTCCATCGAGCAACAGCAGGCCTGCCCAGGAGTGATGATGTCCCGATCCTTGATCAGTGCGTTCGCATTGCTTGTGCTGCACATTCCCGTCTCACATGCGTGGGAGTGCGAGACGGATCCTGCGAAGTTCAGGTTCACATCGGACTCGCCTTCCACGTTCAACCTGGGTGAGCGGGAGGAAGTGGACAGGGCCTACGCCGCCCTGGCGAAGCACCTGCAACCGCTGCCGCGCTATCCAGCACCGCGGATCTTCTATTCAAAAGGCTTCAGCGCGATCAGGGAACATGACTGCAAGGCCGGAAAGTGCACCGCCATGGAGGTGCTGGAAGGGCTTCAGAAATGCGGCGCAGGCGGAATGAGCAGGCAGGAGGCCTGTTACCCGTTGGCAGTCGTGCATGAAGGCAGGCTCTATTGCCTTCTTTACCCCGGCCAGAAGGACTTCGATCCTTCCAGGCCGTTTACACCCTATGTGCCCTTCAACAATAGCTGATGCGCGGGATCAGTCCCGCAGATCTTCCAGCTGATCGCGCGGGAAGAATTCCGGATCGTCCTGTCCATCCAGCATCGCCTCGACCCGTTCGTCGAACGCGCGGGCGGCGGCACCGGAGGCGTCGGGCTCCAGGAATGCGGAGTGTCCGTTTCCAGCAAGCCCAAGCGCGGCGACCGTTCTCCGCTCGCCGTCCTCGCCCCACAGATAGTCGTGGACAACGACCAGGCCGGCATCGTCCGTGGCCAGGAACTCGGCTGCGCTGCGCCCCAAGGCCAGAAAGAACAGGATGTCGTAGAGACTCTCCGAATAGGTCAACGACCCGGCAACGAAGTGCCTTCCGTGGCGGTCATAGGCCGCGATCCTGATGTTCTCCGCCTCTGCGGATCCCAGCACGAACTCCAGTGCCGCGCGGTTGTCCGGATGGCGCGCCAACATGGCGTTGCAGTCTGAAATGAGCGTCTGCAGACCTGGAGCATCCGGGTCGGAAAGATCCCCGCCTCCAGGAAGACTCCACTGCCCGCCGATCGAGCGCCAGTCCGACCAGCGGGACACGTCCGGCGGTGCGGCCGCAAGCCACCGCGCAAGATCTGCGCGTGAAATCCTCAATCTGAGAAAAGCCGAATACGGTTCGGACATCGCCGCCATTCCGCCCGGGCATGGGTCCGCGTTGCGTGCAGCGGACAGACTGTAGCAAGTCCGGCAGCAGGCATCATCCGTTCGCTGATCGGCATCAATGCAGTCAGGGTGGACTGCCCGCCCCGCTGGAATGTCCTCTCTTGCGGAAGTCGCAACGGCAGATCTAAACCCTCCTGCTGCTTGCTGCTCTGCCCCTTTCGACCGCGCCAGCCAGCCCGGAGCCGGCGAACGAACTGGCTCGCCGCCTGATCCGCCAGACACCGCAGGACGAGCGCATTCCGGGCCAGATCGCAGTGGTCAAGGACGGCCAGGTCCACCAACCTGGCCGGCGCCAACCCGCAGCGCTTCATTCCGCGCATCGCCGATCGGTATGCGCCCCCGTCAGCCCCGCGGACCGCCCATCACCGGCAGGATCACCCCGCTGATGTAGCTGGCACAGGCCGGCGAGGCCAGGAACACATACGCCGGCGAGAGCTCCTCCGGCTGTGCCGGGCGCCCCATGTCGCTGTCCTTGCCGAACTCCGCCACCTTCGGGGCCTGCTTGTCGGCCGGATTCAACGGCGTCCATACCGGCCCCGGTGCCACGCAGTTGACCCGTATCCCACGCGGCAGCAGCTGGCTGGCCAGCGCCTTGGTGAACGCATGGATGGCGCCCTTGGTTGCCGAATAGTCGATCAACGCCTTGCTGCCGAAGAGGCCGGTTTCCGAGCCCGTGTTGATGATGCTGGCGCCTTCGCCCAGGTGCGGCAGCACCGCGCGCGCCATCTGGATGTAGCCGCCGATGTTGGTCTGCAGGGTTTCCTGCAGATGCGCATCCTCCAGGTCCTCCAGGCGTTCGCAATGCAGCTGGAAGGCCGCGTTGTTGACCAGGATGTCGATGCCGCCGAAGGCCTTGGCCACCTGCTTCACTGCCTTGTCGCAGAAGCGCGGGTCACGCACGTCACCGGCGATCACCAGGCAGCGACCGCCTTCCTTTTCCACGTGCTGGCGGGTGATTTCGGCATCTTCGGCCTCGTCCAGGTGCAGTACCGCTACGTCGGCCCCCTCGCGGGCGAACAGCACGGCGACCGCGCGGCCGATCCCGGAGTCGCCGCCGGTGATGATCGCGCGCATCCCCTGCAGCTTGCCGCTGCCGGCGTAGTCAGGCGCGAGGAAGCGCGGCGCAAGCGCCAGTTCGTGCTCATGCCCGGGCTTGGCCAGGTGCTGGGCCGGCATCGTTTCCGGTTGGCGTCGCGTGCCCGCCTGGGTCGCGCGCTTCTTCGTGGCCTTGCTGGCCGCGCGTGCGTCCTTGGCCTTCTCCTGGTCCTGCAGGCGTCGCTGCCGTGCCGCAACGCGGGCGGCGCGAGGATCACCGGCGGCGGCCTTGCGGGTTGCGGTCTTCACCACGCGGGTCCGCGCGGCACTACCGCTCCGGCCCGCCACTGTCTCCGCGCTCTTGCGCACTTGCGGCGAGGCCTTGCGGCGGGCGGGAACCTTCTTGCTGGTAGCCATGCGATCTCCTTCGAACGTGTGATCGAGTCGGTCAGGCGCGGTCGGCCACACCCTGCACGCCGGCGTGGCCGGCACAATGCGCACAGCAGAAGATCTGGCCGTTGCCTTCGACGCCATGGCCGATCACCGCGCAGTTGCAGTGCGCGCAGCGCGGTGCGAAGGCATGGATCGCGCATTCGAACGAGTCGAAGGTTCCGCTGCGCCCGCCCTGCTGCAGGGTGAAGCTCTTGTCGTAGTCGTTGCCGCAGACATCGCAGGTCGCCATGGCGTACCTCCGTGGAGTGGAAGGGACCCGCAGTGTGACCGTCGCTCTTGTCGGCAACGGTGAATGCTCCGTGTCCCGTGCGTGCACGCCGTTCATGCCGCCACCACGCCGCGCGCGGCACGCTGGCCCCCTCACCACCACGGAGCAGGACCATGATGCGCGCATTCAGCGTAGCTGTACTGAGCGTGGCCGTTGCCGCCTGCAACAGCACGCCGATGGCCCAGGTGCAGCCGATCGACGGCGTGATATCCGGCCAGTGCCACAGCGACAGGGTGCGCGGCGCGGTGGGCCTTGCCGCCTCCGACGCGACCGTTGCGCGCGCACGCGTGGATAGCGACAGCCTGCAGGTACGCGTGCTGCGTCACGACGGCCCGCGGGTGCCACCGGCCAGCGAAGGCGGTGACCGCCTGACCATCGAGGAGGGCCGCACCAACAACATCACCGCGATCTACTGCGGCTGAGCCGGCGCGCCCGGCGCAGCACGCGCAGGGTGGCCTGTTCCCACTGCCGCGGGCCACGCAGGCCGGCCAGCTTGGCCAGTTCGCCACGCTCCCAGCCGGTAAATACGCAGGGGTCGATATAGGCCTTGCGGCACACGGCCGGCGTGTTGCCCAACCGCGCAGCCACCTGGCACACCACGGCACGCTGCGCCTGCGCCAGCGCGCGCCGGCTGGCCGGTTCCGGCACGCCGGTCGCCGCGAACGCCTGCACAGCCGCCACGGTACCGCCCCACGTACGGAAGTCCTTGGCCGTGAAGTCTTCGCCCATCACCCCGCGCAGGTAGTCGTTCACCGCCCCGGAATCCACCGGCTGCACGGCGCCTTGGTCATCGCGGTACTGGAAAAGCGCCTGCCCTGGCAGCTGCTGCAGGCGCCGCACCAGCATCGCGAGCCGGCGGTCACCGACGGTCACTTCCTGCAACTGCCCGGACTTGCCGCGGAAACGCATCCGGACCCGGCCCCCGCGCAGCAATTCCAGATGGCGGTTGCGCAGCGTGGTCAGCCCAAAGGAACGGTTCTGCTGCGCATAGGCTTCGTTGCCTACCCGCACCAGGGTATCGGCCAGCAGCGCGACCACCACGGCGAGCACCTTTTCCCTCGGGAAGCCTGGCCGCCTGAGATCGCGCGACAGCCGCCTGCGCAATGCCGGCAGGGCTTCACCGAAGGCGATGACACGGTCGAACTTGCCGGCGTCCCGCTCTTTCGCCCAGTCCGGGTGATAGCGGTACTGCTT
The DNA here is from genome assembly GCF_001676385.1 of Stenotrophomonas maltophilia. Taxonomy (GTDB): domain Bacteria; phylum Pseudomonadota; class Gammaproteobacteria; order Xanthomonadales; family Xanthomonadaceae; genus Stenotrophomonas; species Stenotrophomonas maltophilia_J. Next base: position 74,884 of record NZ_LYVJ01000011.1, read on the forward strand.
GCGTCCGCGTGCATCGCGTCCGGTGGCCTGCAGGTGGCCGTTGGCATGGGCACAGATCCATACGGCGGTGTACGCCGGCGGGATCGCCAACGCGCGGATGCGCTGCAGGGTGGCAGCATCGCGCACCACGTGGCCATCGGCATCGCGGTAACTGAAACCCCTGCCGGCGCGGCGCCGGCTGATGCCCGGCTGGGTGTCATCGACATAGCGCAGGCCGGCGGCGCGTGCCGCCTGGCGTTCGGGGGTGGCAGCGGCTGGCATGCGCGACAGTGTCGCCAGGGCGGCGCCGCGATCCTGTCGATAACGCAAGACAAACACGTGAGGACCGGTTCGCCGCTATGCTCAGGCGCTCACAACCCCTTCCGGAGTCATGATGCCGTTCCCGATTCGCGCCCGTTCGCTTTCCGCCCTGCTGCTGCCGGCCGTGCTGGCCCTGACTGCCTGCCAGGCGCCGGCGCTGGATGAACAGGATGCGGCCACCGCGCATGCCCAGCAGGCCGCCGAAGCGGCCAAGGCACCGGCCGATGAGGCCGGCAAGGCCACCGAGGCCCCGCCGGTCGGCAGCTGCGATGCCAGCCAGGTGCAGAGCCTGGTCGGCCAGGCCTACACCGATGCCCTCGGCAAGCAGGCGCAGGAGGATGCCGGTGCCAGCCAGCTCCGCGTGCTGAAGCCCAATGACGTGGCCACCATGGAGTTCCTCGGCGACCGCCTGAACATCGAAGTGGACGACAAGGGCCTGGTCAGCGGCGTGCGCTGCGGCTGAGTCCCACCCCGCGCCGGCACTGGGTTGCCGGCGCGTTCCGTTGCACCTGCAACCGTGTATTGCGGCATTGCAGCAACCTGTGATCTAGTCGAGGCATCCGGTGGCCTCACGATGCGCTCCAGGGAATGAGCGGGGACGAGTGTCGCCGCCAACCCTATACGCATCGAGGTAGAGATGGCCCCCCGCAACCGCCAAGGGCTTTACGACCCGCGCTCCGAGCGCGATGCCTGTGGCTTTGGCATGGTCGCCCAGCTCGACGACCAACCTTCGCGCCTGCTGGTCGACACCGCCATTGCCGCGCTTTCGCGCATGACCCACCGCGGTGGTGTCGCCGCCGATGGCCTGACCGGCGATGGCTGCGGCCTGCTGCTGCGCCGCCCCGATGCCTTCCTGAAACTGCTGGCCGGCGAAGCCGGCATCCCCCTCGCCGCGCGCTTTGCTGCCGGCCTGGTGTTCCTTCCCCACGACGCCGATGCCGCCCACGCCTGCCGCACCCAGCTGCAGGCGCAGGTCGAAGCGGTCGGCTGCAAGGTCGCCGGCTGGCGCGAAGTACCGACCGACGACAGCGTCTGCGGCCAGCTGGCGCGCGATACCCTGCCGCGCATCGAACAGGTGTTCGTCGATGCAGGCATCGGCCAGGATGACGCCGGCTTCGCGCTGGCGCTGTTCCTGGCCCGCCGCCGCAGCGAACAGCAGCTGCGCGATCACGCTGATTTCTACGTCACCACCCTCACTCCGGACGCGATCAGCTACAAGGGCATGGTGCTCCCGGACAAGCTCAGCCGCTTCTATCCGGACCTGCAGCGCCGCGAACTGGCCTCCAGCGCGATCGTGTTCCACCAGCGCTTCTCGACCAACACGCTGCCGCGCTGGCCGCTGGCCCACCCGTTCCGGATGCTCGCCCACAACGGCGAGATCAATACCATCGAAGGCAACCGCCGCTGGGCACAGGCGCGCAGCAAGGTGTGGAAGACGCCGCGCTTCGACATTGCCGAATTCGACCCGGTGATCTCCATGCACGGTTCGGACTCGCAGAGCCTGGACAACATGCTGGAGCTGATGGTTGCCGGCGGCATGGAGCTGATCCAGGCGCTGCGCATCCTGGTACCGCCGGCCACCCAGTCGCTGGAGTTCAAGGATCCGGACCTGGCGGCGTTCTATGAATTCCATGGCCTGAACAGCGAGCCGTGGGATGGCCCGGCCGGCATCGTCGCCTGCGACAGCCGCTACGCAGTGTGCACGCTGGACCGCAACGGCCTGCGCCCGGCGCGCTGGATGCTGACCGCCGATCGCCACTTCCTGGTCGCCTCCGAAGCGGGCGTGTGGGAAGTGCCGACCGAGCGCGTGGTGCGCAAGGGCAAGCTCGGCCCTGGCGAGATGATCGCGATCGACCTCAAGCGCGGCGATCTGCTCGATTCGGAGGCGGTGGACCGCATCAATCGTGGCCGTGCCCCGTACAAGCAATGGCTCCAGCAGGGCGTGACCTACCTGCAGACCGAGCTGATCGATCCGTCACTGGTGGAAGAGCCGTTCGACGAAGGCACCCTGCGCAGCTACCACAAGCTGTACCAGCTCAGCAGCGAGGAGGTGGAGCAGGTGCTGCGGCCGCTGGCCGAAACCGAACAGGAAGCCACCGGCTCGATGGGCGACGACACGCCGATGGCGGTGCTGAGCCAACGCAGCCGTCCGCTGTACGACTACTTCCGCCAGGCCTTCGCGCAGGTCACCAACCCGCCGATCGATCCGCTGCGCGAAGACTGCGCGATGTCCCTGTCCACCCAGCTTGGCAAGGAGACCAACATCTTCCATGCCGGCCCGGAGACGGTGAACCATGTCATCCTCAACTCGCCCGTGCTGAGCCAGCGCAAGCTGCGCCAGCTGCTGAAGATGGACCAGTACGTGCAGGCCAACCGCCTGCTCGACCTGTCCTACAGCGAGGAGGAGGGCCTGCGTGCCGGCATCGAGCGCATCTGCACCGAAGCCGAACAGGCCGCGCGCGAAGGCATGGTGATGCTGCTGCTGTCCGACCGCTATCCGGTGGCCGGCCGGCCGATGGTGCACGCGCTGCTGGCCACCAGCGCCATCCACCACCACCTGTCGCGGCTGGGCCTGCGCTGCGACGTCAACCTGATCGTGGAAACCGGCACCGCGCGCGATCCGCACCATATGGCCTGCCTGCTCGGCTTCGGCGCGACTGCGGTGTACCCGTACCTGGCCTACCAGACCCTGTTCGACCTCGGCCGTCGCGGCATCCTCAAGCTCAGCAAGGGCGGCGAGCAGTCGCAGATCGGCCGCCGCTACCGCAAGGGCATCTACAAGGGCCTGTCGAAGATCATCTCGAAGATGGGCATCTGTACCGTGGCCAGTTACCGCGGTGCCCAGCTGTTCGAGATCATCGGCCTGGAGCCGGAAGTCGTCGACCTGTGCTTCCCCGATACTGCCTCGCGCATCGGTGGCGCCGGGTTCGCGCGGCTGGATGCCGATGCGCGCGCGCTGTGCGCGCAGGCCTGGGACAAGCTGCACGACGTCGATGTCGGCGGCCTGCTGAAGTACGTGCACGGCGGCGAATACCACATGTACAACCCGGACGTGGTCACCACCCTGCAACGCGCGGCGCGCAGCGGCGACCCGCGCGCCTGGCAGCAATACTGCGATGCGGTACATGCACGCCCGCCTTCGGCGCTGCGCGACCTGCTGCAGCTGGTACCCGCGGCCACGCCCGTGCCGCTGGCCGAGGTGGCCCCTGCCGAAACCCTGTTCCCGCGCTTCGATACCGCGGCCATCAGCCTTGGGGCGTTGTCACCGGAGGCGCACGAGGCCCTGGCCATCGCCATGAACCGCCTCGGCGGCCGCAGCAACTCGGGCGAAGGCGGCGAAGACCCGGCACGCTACGGCACGCAGCGGCGCAGCAAGATCAAGCAGGTGGCCTCGGGCCGCTTCGGCGTCACCGCCGAATACCTGGTCAACGCCGAGGTCCTGCAGATCAAGGTCGCGCAGGGTGCCAAGCCCGGCGAAGGCGGCCAGCTGCCCGGCCACAAGGTCAACGAACTGATCGCCCGGCTGCGCTATGCGCGCCCGGGCATCGGCCTGATCTCGCCACCGCCGCACCACGACATCTACTCGATCGAAGACCTGGCGCAGCTGATCTATGACCTCAAGCAGGTCAATCCCAACGCGCTGGTATCGGTGAAGCTGGTCAGCCATGCCGGCGTTGGCACGATTGCCGCCGGCGTGGTCAAGGCCGGTGCCGACCTGATCACCATTTCCGGCCATGACGGCGGTACCGGCGCCTCGCCGGTCAGCTCGATCCGCTATGCCGGCGTGCCCTGGGAACTGGGCGTGGCCGAGGCGCACCAGGCGCTGCTGGCCAACGATCTGCGCGGGCGCACCCTGCTGCAGACCGACGGTGGACTGAAGACCGGCCTGGACGTGGTCAAGGCTGCGCTGCTGGGCGCGGACAGCTTCGGCTTCGGCACTGCGCCGATGATCGTGCTGGGCTGCAAGTACCTGCGCATCTGCCATCTCAACAACTGCGCCACTGGTGTTGCCACCCAGGACGAGCGGCTGCGCGAGAACCACTTCACCGGCCAGCCCGAACGCGTGGAGAACTTCTTCCGCCTGCTGGCCGAGGAAGTGCGCGGCTGGCTCTCGTACCTGGGCGCGCGTTCGCTGGACGAGATCGTCGGCCGCACGGACCTGCTGCGGCAGGTCGAGGCCGCGCCGCGCGAAGGCGTGCGGGTAGACCTGTCACGCCTGCTGGCCGACAGCCGCTATGAAGGCAGCCACTGCGCAGCCCAGCGCCTGTACGAATCCCCGGACAGCCTGGCCACGCAGATGGATGGCCTGCTGGCGGAGGCGATCAGGCACAAGCGTGGCGGTGAGCACCGCTTCCTGATCCACAACACCGACCGCAGCATCGGCACCCGCCTGGCCGGGGCGGTGGCGCGTACGCATGGCAACCAGGGCATGGCCGACGCGCCGCTGGAACTGCGCTTCCGCGGCAGTGCCGGGCAGAGCTTCGGCGCCTTCAACGTCGGCGGCCTGCACCTGGAAGTGGAAGGCGAAGCCAACGATTACGTCGGCAAGGGCATGGCCGGCGGCCGGCTGGTGGTGCGGCCGCCGCGTGGCGCGCGCTTCGAGGCGCGCAGCACCGCCATCATCGGCAACACCTGCCTGTACGGTGCCACCGGCGGCGAGCTGTTCGCCGCCGGCCGGGCTGGCGAACGTTTCGCCGTGCGCAATTCCGGCGCGCTGGCAGTGGTGGAAGGGGCCGGTGACCACTGCTGCGAGTACATGACCGACGGCGTGGTGCTGGTGCTGGGCAAGGTCGGCCTGAACTTCGGCGCCGGTTTCACTGGCGGCCTGGCCTACGTGCTGGATGTCGATCGCGATTTCGTCGACCGCTACAACCACGAGCTGATCGACATCCATCGCGTGTCCGCCGAAGGCTTCGAGAACTACCGCCAGCACCTGCACCGCCTGATCGGCCGCCACCGCGAGCTGACCGGCAGCATCTGGGCACAGCAGATCCTGGACGAGTTCCGCGATTACATCGGCAAGTTCTGGCTGGTCAAACCGAAGGCCGCCAGCATCGAGTCGCTGACCGAGACCCTGCGCCGCGCCGCGTAACGGTAGTGCCGGCCACTGCCCGGCAACCGGAAAACACCACAGAGCCCATCATGAGCCGCAAGCACGCTTTCCAGTTCCTCGACCTGCCCCGCACCATGCCGCAGCGCATCCCGGTGGAACTGCGCACCTCCGGCGACTGGGGTGAGCTGTATGGAAAATTCGGCAAGGAAGACGCGCAGTACCAGGCTGGCCGCTGCCTGGACTGCGGCAACCCGTACTGCAGCTGGAAGTGCCCGGTGCACAACGCCATTCCGCAGTGGCTGCAGCTGGTGCAGGAGAACCGCATCCACGAAGCGGCCACGCTGTGCCACAGCACCAATCCGCTGCCGGAAGTGTGCGGCCGGGTCTGCCCGCAGGACCGCCTGTGCGAGGGCAGCTGCACCCTCGAGGAGTTCGGAGCGGTCACCATCGGCGCGGTGGAGAAGTACATCGTCGATACCGCACTGGCCAGCGGCTGGCGCCCGGATCTGCAGGCCGTGCAACCGACCGGCCGCAGCGTCGCCGTGATCGGTGCCGGCCCGGCCGGGCTGGCCTGTGCCGACCGCCTGGCCCGCGCCGGCGTCGCCGCGGTGGTGTACGACCGCTACGAGCAGATCGGTGGCCTGCTGCAGTTCGGCATTCCCAGCTTCAAGCTGGACAAGGACGTGATCCACCGCCGCCGCGAGGTGCTGGAGGGCATGGGCGTGCAGTTCCGCCTTGGCGTGGAGATCGGCCGCGACCTCAGCGTGCAGCAGCTGCTGGACACCTACGATGCGGTGTTCATCGGCACCGGCGCATACCGTTACACCGACGGGGGCCTGCCAGGCCAGGACCTCAAGGGCGTGCTGCCGGCGCTGCCGTTCCTGGTGCAGAACAGCCGCATCGTCGGCGGCGACGATCCGCGCGGCCGGCCGATCGCCGGCTGGGAAGACACCATTGCCCTGCCCGACCTCAATGGCAAGCGCGTGGTGGTGCTCGGCGGCGGCGACACCGGCATGGACTGCGTGCGCAGCGCAGTGCGGCTGGGAGCGGCCAAGGTCACCTGCGCCTACCGCCGAGACGAGGCCAACATGCCCGGCAGCGCGCGCGAAGTCGCCAACGCGCGCGAAGAAGGCGTGCGCTTCCTGTTCAACCGGCAGCCGCTGTCGATCGAAGCAGGCGCCGATGACGAAGTGATCGGCGTGACCGTGGTCGAGACCCGGCTGGGCGAGCCCGATGCCAACGGCCGCCAGAACGCGGTGCCGATCGAGGGCAGTGAATCGCTGCTGGAGGCGGACGTGGTGATCATCGCCTTCGGCTTCTCGCCGAGCGTGCCGGCGTGGCTGGCCGAGTTGGGGGTGGAAGGCCAGTCCAACGGCCGCATCCTCGCCGGTGGCAAGGACCGTCTACCGTTCCAGACCGCGCATCCGCGCCTGTTCGCCGGTGGCGACGCGGTTCGCGGCGCCGATCTGGTCGTGACTGCCGTGGCCGAGGGCCGCGACGCCGCCGCCAGCATCGTCCGCCTGCTTTCGCGCTGACGCCGGCACCAGCAGTCCGGCCAGCAGTGCGCGCAGCTCGCGCGCCTCCACGGGTTTGGCCAGGAAGTGGTCGATACCGGCATCACGGCAGGCCTCGCGGGTCCGGTCCAGGACGCTGGCAGTGAGCGCGATGATCGGCACCTGTGCACGCGTACTGCAGGCGTCCGCGCGGATCGCGCGCGCCAGCGCGAAGCCGTCCATGCACGGCATGTGGCAGTCGGTGATCACCAGCTCGAACGGCTGCGCCTGCCATGCTTCAAGCGCCTGCCGTCCATCGGCGCAGGCCCGTACCTGCAGGCCAAGCTCGCGCAGGTGCAGCTCCAGCAGATGCAGGTTGGTCGGATGGTCCTCCGCCACCAGCACCCGCGCTGCCGGCAGGCGCTCCCCCAGGCCCTCCGCCGACGCTGCATCCACAGGCAGCTCGCAGCTGGCCACGTCCAGTTCCAGCCAGACGTGGGTGCCCTCGCCGAGCGTGCTGCGCAGCTGCAGCTGGGCGCCCATCGAGTTGGCCAGCTCGCGGCAGATCGCCAGGCCCAGGCCACTGCCGCCGAAGCGGCGCGTGGTCGACATGTCGGCCTGGGTGTAGGCGGCGAACACGGCCTGCTGCCGTTCCGCACTGATGCCCACGCCGCTGTCGCTCACCTGCAGCCGCAGCCGCTGGCCCTGTTCGTGCTGCTGCATTACCTGCACGCGCAGTTCCACCCCGCCCTGCCGGGTGAACTTGAGCGCATTGCCGGCCAGGTTGAACAGGATCTGGCGCAGGCGCAGGCTGTCGACCAGCGACCCTGCCTGCAACGCCGGATCGAGCACGACCTGCAGGTACAGGCCGCTGCTGGCGGCCACCGGCATCAGCAGCTGCTGGACGGCGTGCACCAGCGCCGCCAGGTCGGTGGGGCGCAGCTGCACTGGCAGCGCCTGCAGGCGCTGGCTGTGCAGCACATCGTCGAGAATCTGCCGCAACATCTGCGCGGCATCGCCGACCGTGGCCAGCACCTGCCGCTGGCGTGCGTCCAGGGCGGTGCCGGCCAGGCGTTCGAGCATGCCCAGCAGGGTGCTCATCGGGGTGCGGATCGCATGGCTCATTGTTGCCAGGAAATGGGTCTTGGCCTGCGCGGCCTGCTCGGCGCCACGGCGTGCCTCGGCCAGCGCACGCGTGCGCGACTGCACCTCGCTGACGTCGATCCAGTAGCCACTCCACTCGACGTTGCTGTCATCACAGGACAGCGGCCGCCCATGCGAACGTACCCAGCGCCAGCCCTGCGGCGAGCGCGTGCGGAAGGTGACGTCGATCGGGCCGCGCGTCAACGCCGCCGCCTCCACGCAGTCCACCACCCGGCTGCGGTCATCGGGATGGACGGCCGCCAGCAGCCGCGGGTGATCGATCCGCGCGGTCTCCACGCTTATTCCGAACAGCGCCTGCACGTCCCCGGCGATATGCGGAAAGCTGTAGTGCCCGCTGGCCGAGCGGCGCGCCTGGTAGACCACGGCGGGCAGGTTGGCGGTCACTTCCTGCAGGCGTTGCTCCAGCACGCGCCGGCGCGCGCTTTCGCGACGCACGCGCCAGTAGCCATAGGCGTGAACCAGGGCCAGCGCCAACAGGACCAGCGACGCCGGTACCAGCCAGCGCAGGGGCGACAACGATGAGCGGTTGCGCGCCTGCGCTGGCAACCAGGCGTTGCGGATCATGCCGCGCTGCGCGTCGGTCAATCGCGACACGGCCCGGTCAAAGCCGGGAATGATCCCCGCACAGGCGGGCCGGGTGGCCAGCACCAGCGCATCGTCGAAGCCGGCCGGTGCGGCGATCCGCAGCGGATCGCCCCGGTAGCGGCGCAGCGCGGCTTCGACTTCACCGAGATTGGCGACGACCGCATCGACCATGCCCGTGCCCAGCAGGGACAGCGCGTCATCCAGCGGCGCCGGGGGAAGCAGCTGCGCGCCCGGCGCCTGCCTGGCCAGCATCTCCGCCAGCGGGTGCCGGTCGGGGCTGGCGACGGTATGCCCGTCCAGGCCACCCAGGCCCAGCATGGGCGGGGCGTCCCGGCGGCGCACGATCACCTGCGGCAACTGCAGGTAGGGGGCGCTGGCGACCCAGCCGGCGGGCAGCTGCGAGCGCGGCCAGCCCAGCAGTGCCTGGGTCCCGGGCGGCGGGCCGCCCTCGTCGACGATGCTCGCCGGCAGTGGCTGCGCGCGCAGCGGAACCTGTTCGCCCAGCAGCGCCAGGTAGTGGGCGGCAAGCCCATTCGCCCGGCCCTGCGCGCTGGATGACAACGGTGCGCGGTCGGAAGGCCAGGCAAGTCGCAGCGGCGTCTCGCAGCCAGCGGCAAGGGCAACGGCAGGCAACAGCAGGCAGGCCATGACAGCAGCGGCTGCAGGGAGGCCGGCGGCATTCACGGTGGGTGTCCTCATCTGGCGGGCGAAAGAAACGGCCGCTCAGCGGTACCGCTGCCTGTCACGCTAGCGACGTGCGGGCGAGCAGCAATGAAGAAAGTTGCAAAAGCATCCACACAGGGACATGCCGACATACACTGCCGCTTCAACCCGTACTCGCGGAGCCTTCGATGCGTATCGGCCTGGCAGCCAACCGTCTCCACCATCACGATGCGCGCGCCGCTCTGTTCCGCTGGCTGCATGCCAGCGAACGCGGGCTGCGGGAGCTGGGCGTATCACTGCACGCGGTCGGCCGTACCTACGGCGCGATCATGCAGCAAGGCTTCCTGCGCGGATACGAGGGCCTTCGCCCCTATCCCTATGGCCGCCAGGGTGGCCTGATGAAGCTGGTTGCCGAAGTGGTCGGCATGGGCCCGGAACGGACACTGGATGGCGCCATCTACCTGATCGACCCGGTGGATCCCTCTTCGGTGTTCCCGGAAGCCACCGCGCTGAAGCGCCAATGTGTCATCCACGGCAAACCGTTCATTTCGACCGTGGCCACGGCGCGTGACTGGGTCGAGGTGGAGCGCATCCATGCTGGCCTGGCCGCCGATGCCGGCGCCGACGATCTGCATGCATTCGGGACACAGACGCTGGCGTTGATCGCGCACGATGCGATGAAACCGGCGATGCTCGACTTCGCCGATGAACACTTCGATGTGCTGGCGCGGTTCGCCGAGCGGGTGGCCACCGGCACCACCGGCCAGCAGCTGAACCAGCTGGCCTGGAGCCGCGGCTGGCCGAGTGATACGCCGTGGGTGACGCGCTATCAGAGCGGCCCGATGGGCGGTGATGCACAGATTGCCGACCGGGTGCTGGAAGGGCGTTGCCAGCGCGCGATCTTCTTCGAGGATCCGCATGTGGCCCGCCAGCACGAGGCCGATATCCAGCTGCTGGAACGCGCGGTGACCACGGTCACCGACCAGGCGGTGTGCATCACCGCACCGCGGGTGGCGGCGCGCTGGGCGGCCGCAGCCGCGTTGCGCGCGGGGTGAGGGTTTCGGCCAACGGCTGAGCCGGCCTCGGACAGTTTCCGTGCATGGCAGCCACGGAAGAAGGACGGAAGAGCAAGAGCGGGTCGCGCGCTTTTGTAGGGCCGAGCCATGCTCGGCCGCTTTTGGTCGCAAGGGCTGAATAGAAGCGCTACGCGCATTAGCCGAGCATCGGCTCGGCTCTACAGCAGTTGCCGGAGCATGGCCTTCAGTCGGCGCCCTTCCAGCTGGAAGTAATCGCGCTGATCGCGCCAGGCGGGGAAGCGTTGTTCCACTTCGTGCCAGAACGCGGGCGAGTGATTCGGCTGGATGAGGTGGCAGAGCTCGTGCACCAGCACGTACTCGAACGCCTCAGGGCGGCCCAGCACCAGGGCCAGGTCCAGTGCCATGCTGCCATCGGGGGCGAGCGAGCCCCATTGCGAGGACATCACCTTCAATCGCAGGCGGCTGGGCGCGCGTGGCAGGGTGGGCAGGTACTTCGGCAGCCAGCGGCCGACGTCGGCGCGGGTCTGCGCTTCGTAGAACTCGCGCAGCAGGCGGCGCAGGGTGGCGTCACCACCACGGGCCGGCCACTGCACACAGGCGCCGTGCGCGTCGATCTCCAGCCGTGCGTAGCGGCCTTCCTGCCAGCGCAGCGGCAACAATTCGCCGCGCAACGGCAGCACGCCGTCCTCGCCCGGCTGCAGCGGGGCCGGCAGGCCCTGGCCCTGGTACTGGCGCAGCTGCAGTGCCAGCCAGTCGCGGTGCTGTTCCAGGAAGCGTTCGCCCATCACCAGACTTGCGCGCGGCGGCAGGGTCAGGCGTGCGCCGCGCTCGTCCACGCTCAGCTTGATCCGGCGCGCACGCGGATCGCGCACGCGCAGCACCTCGATCTCGGCATCCTCCAGGCGCAGGCGCACAGTGTCGCGCTGCACGGTGGCGGGCGGGGTCGGGCTGATCAGGCGGCGCAGCAGACGGCTCATGTGCCCAGCATAGCGCCGCTTCGGGCCGCCAGATGACCGGCGGCCCATGAGGTGCGTGTTCAGTCAGCCTTGCTGAGCTTGAAGGCTTCTTCGAGCAACAGGAACAGGCGGCGGATCTCGGCGCTCTGCAGGGCAAAGCGGGCGTCGAACTCGGCGCGGCGGCCGTCTTCGTCGGCATGCTCCAGCTGGTCCAGGGCGCCGTCGAGGAACTTCAGCTTGCGCACGATCAGGTCGTCGCCGATGACGAAGGACAGGTTGTCCTCGAAGATCAGCGCCAGCTTGGTCACCTGCTTGCCGGCATCCAGGTGCTTGTCGATTTCGTCGCAGCGCAGTTCCTGGTGCTGGCACTTGACCACCGCACCGCCTTCCACCGGATCCTTCATCTCGCACTCTTCGCCCAGGCTCAGCCCGGTCGGCAGCGGCTCGCCGGCGATCCAGCCGGTCAGGATCGAGCGCGGCGCGACTTCAGCGTTCAGCGGCATGGCCGGGAAACTGCCCAGCAGGCCGCGGATGTCGGACATGAAGTACTCGCCGGTCTTGCGGCTGGAGGTATCCACCGCCACGTAGCCGTGCTGCAGGTCGATGAAGGCATCATTGCGCGAGGACTTCACGAAGGCGCGCGGCAACAGTTCATGCAGCAGGTCGTCCTTCATGCGCTTGCGCTCGCGTCCCCCGGGGCGACGGCCCTCCTTCTCCTCGATCTCCTCCAGCTTGCGCTCGAGCAGGTCGTTGACCACCGCCGCCGGCAGGATCTTGTCCTCGCCGCCCACGGTCAGCCACAGGTGCTCGGCGATGCGATGGGAAAGCACGTCCTTCTCCTCGCGGCCGAAGGGCGAAATGAAGCCACGCGAATTCATTTCCAGTGCGCCGACCGGCTTGAGCACGGCATGCGGCAGCAGGCTGTCGACTTCGGAAAAATCGGTGGTGGTCGGGAAGCGGAAAAACGTCAGGTTGCGAAAGAACATGGAATTCCGGAGGGTGAAGAGGATGGGCGACCGACCTTAAACGGTGGGCGTCTCGGGATCTGCGTCGGCGTCAGCCGGGGTACCGGCCAGCCAGGCATGGGCGTCGGGCAGCGGCGCATCGTCGCGGCGGCCCAGCGCCATGAAGTCGAACAGGGTGGTATCAGCCAGCTGCGAGGGCCGGACATCGCCCATGGCACGCGCGATCTGCTCGATGCGGCCCGGGTGGTCCTTCTCCCACTGCTTGAGCATCAGGCCGACCTGGCGCCGCTGCAGGTTCTCCTGGCTGCCGCAAAGGTTGCAGGGAATGATCGGGAACTGGCGCGCCTGCGCGTAGTCGACGATGTCGCTTTCGCGCACGTAGGCCAGTGGCCGGATCACCACGTGCTTGCCGTCGTCGCTGCGCAGCTTCGGCGGCATGCCCGACAGCTTGGCGTGGTGGAACAGGTTCATGAAGAACGTGGCCACCCTGTCGTCGCGATGGTGGCCCAGCGCGATCTTGGTAAAGCCGTGGGTTTCGGCGTAGTTGTACAGCGCACCGCGACGCAGGCGCGAGCACAGCGAACACATCGTCTTGCCCTCCGGGATGACCCGGCTGACCACCGAATAGGTGTCCTGCTCGATGATGTGGTACGGCACGCCCAGCCCGGCCAGGTACTCCGGCAGGATGTGTTCGGGAAAACCCGGCTGCTTCTGATCCAGGTTCACCGCCACCAGCTCGAACGGCACCGGCGCCTTCTTCTGCAGCTGAAGCAGCACGTCCAGCAGGGTGTAGCTGTCCTTGCCCCCGGACAGGCAGACCATCACCTTGTCACCGGCCTCGATCATGCCGAAGTCGGCAATCGCCTCGCCGACCTGGCGGCGCAGGCGCTTGGCCAGCTTGTGCTGCTCGCGCTCGGCCACGCGCGGATCGCGGGGCGCGCGCGGCAGGGGGTCGGGAAGGGAGATCACGGCACTCATGGGGGTCCATTCTAACGGCTTGCAACGGCGGCGGCCGGGGGTCGGGGTTCCCCTCTCCCGGCAGTCATCATCGCTGTGTATGCTCGGAGGCCGTGGACACCTACAGCCCCGCCGAGATTGCCGAACGCCTCGCCGCCCTGCGCGCCGAGCACCGCCTGCTGGATGAACAGATCACCCGCATGGCCGCCAACGGCGAGGACGAGCTGGAATCCAAGCGCCTGAAGCGCCGCAAGCTGCAGCTGAAGGACTGCATTACCCGGCTGGAAAGCCTGCAGATTCCCGACGAGCCGGCCTGAGGCCGGGTTCGGGTGGGTGCCAACCTTGGTTGGCACGGCGGGGGAGAGTGTGTGGACCAAGGTCCACATCCACCGCAGGATTCAGCTCAGTCCTGCGGCGCGGGCTCGTCCGGGCGAGCCGCTTCCGGGCTCACCCGTTCGATGGTATGGCGCAGCTCGCGGCCGAGGATGAACTTGGCGTCCTTGGCCCAGGCGTCGAGGCGGTCATCGAACAGCAGCTTGCTGTTTTCATCCGGCCACACCATGCGCAGCTCGCGCAGCTTCTGGATGAAACCGCGGAACAGCGTCTTGTCGAAGAACTCCGGTGCCGCCGGCGCGTAGAGCAGGCTCAAGCGCTGCGCAGCCTGCTGGCACAGGCTTTCCAGTTCGGCGGCGCCCAGCACGCCCGGACCGTTCTTCACCAGCACCGAGATGGCGATGTAGTAGCGCTCGAATGCCTGCTGCAGCGAGTGGCCGATCGCGCGCAGGCGGAACACCTCGTCGGTCTGGCCGGTGTTGCGCGCAAGAATGCCACCGTCGTCCTCGTTGACGTTCTGCAGCAGTCCCTCGCGCACGAACACATTGATGGTCTGGTCGATGCGCTGGGCGAATTCATCCTCGCTCCACGGCAGGAACAGCTCGGCCTGCAGGAACGGGTACACCGTGCGCCCCAGCTGGACCAGGCCCGCCCGGCTCATGCGGCGGTTGTTCTGGAAGCAGCAGGCCACCCACGAGGAGGCGGTGAACAGGTGCAGCACGTTGTTGCGGAAATAGCTCAGCAGCACCGCGGTATCACCGCTCACGCTGAGCACATCACCCAGCGGATGCTTGACGCGGGTGAGGACGTTGATTTCTTCGGCGTGGGCGATGATCCGTTCGGGTGAGTGCGGCGTGACCGTCACCCGGTCCGAGTACGGCATCTCGACCAGCAGGGTCTTGCACAGTTCGATCTGCGCGACCAGGTCGGCTTCGCCCATCGCATGCTTCGGCGTGGACAGCAGGGCCAGCGCCAGCAGGTTGATCGGATTGACGTCCGCGGCGGCGTTGACGCGCACCTGGATGCGTTCGGCGAGGGTATCGACCGTGGCCGACAGCCAGGCAGGCTTCTCATCTTCGGGCACCGGCTCGCCGGTCCACTCCGGCGCCTTCTCCGCCAGCACGTCGTTCAGCGCGATCGGCTCGCCGAAGTTCACCACCACTTGGCCGTAGTTCTGCTTGAGCACCTTCGGGATGCCCCACAGCAGCTGCCAGATCGATTCCTTTTCCTTCGGGCGGCCGGACAGTTCGTCCAGGTAGCTGCCCCCTTCCATCAACTTCTCGTAGCCGATGTAGATGGGCTGGAACAGCACCGGTTTGCGCGGCTGGCGCAGGAACGCGCGCAGTGTCATCGAGATCATGCCGCCCTTGGGCTGCAGCAGGCGCCCGGTGCGCGAGCGTCCGCCTTCGACGAAATATTCGATCGAATAGCCGCCCGCCACCAACTGCGCGACGTATTCGCTGAGCACCGCCGAGTACAGCGCATTGCCGCGGATCGAGCGCCGGATGAAGAACGCACCGCCCTTGCGCAGCAGGGTGCCGACCACCGGCAGGTTCAGGTTGATGCCGGCCACGATGTGCGGCGGCACGATGCCGCGGTCGTACAACAGGTAGGACAACAGCAGGTAGTCCATGTGGCTGCGGTGGCTGGGCACATAGACCACTTCATGGCCCGGCGCGGCCGTCTTGAACTTGTCCAGATGGTGCACCAGCACGCCGGCGTAGATGCGGTTCCACACGTGGCTGAGCATGAAGCTGGCCGATCGCACCACGGGGCTGGAATAGTCCGCGGCGATTTCCCAGGCGTAGGCATGCGCCTTCTTCCAGGCCTCGGCTGGCTTCGAATTGTCGCGCTTGGCCTGCGCGGCGATCGCTTCGCGCACCGGCTCGGCCGCCAGCACCTGGTCCACCAGCAGGCGCCGGGTCGACAGGTCGGGGCCGATCACCGATTCACGGATGCGGCGGAAATGGGTGCGCAGCACGCGCTGCAGCTTGCGCACCGTACGCTCCGGCTCCAGGCCCTCGTCCACGGTGCTGCGCAGCGAGATCGGCGGGGCGAAGCGGACGATGGTGCTGCGGCCGTTGAGCAGCACCGCCAGCAGGCGGCGGAAGCGGCCGACCAGCGCCCAGTTTTCCGAGAACAGCACGGCGAACCAGCCGCTCTGCTTGTCCGGCGCACGGCCGACGAAGATCGACACCGGCACCAGGTGCACGTCCAGGTCGTCGCGCACGCGGTGCGCCTGCAGGACCTTGGCCAGCGAATCGGAGTGGGTCTTGGCACCGCGCTGCTCGGGGATCAGCGAATTGCTGGAGCTGCGTCGCGACAGGGCCAGGTAGGCACGCTTGCGGCCGGTCGGGTCACCGGCCAGCGGCACCAGCGGCGACGGCAGCCCGGCCTGGCGGCAGGCCTTGTCCAGGATCAGCGCGTTGGACAGACCGTAGTCTTCCAGCACATACATGACCGGGCGGCCATCGTTGTACTGGCCCGGATCTTCCGGCTCGATCTTCAGCGACAGCCACGGCTCGACCAGGCGCCCCAGCAGCCGCGCCCACAGCGGGCGGCGCCCGGCCGGGCGCGCGTGCGCGGGCGGCGGCACCGGGTTCGGGCCGGTACCGGTCGAGGGGGACGCCTGCACCGTATCGGTGGGCGCGGACTGGGATTCTTCGCCGGGGAACGGCAGCGGGTTCTGTTTCGACATCGGCGCCATTATGGCTTAGGCGGCGGCATTGCCGCTTCCCCACCCTCGGCGGGGGCTTCAGCGGGGGTGGGCAATGCAGCGGCGCGGGCTGCGTCGGCCTTGCGCAGCAGCGCATCGGTATCGGCCAGGGTACGGGTGAGGTACCAGTGCCCCTCGCGCCGGCTCAGGGGCAGCTGCAGGCTCATCTCGCGCCCGGCCAGATCGTAGTGCAGGCGTACCAGCGCGTTGTCGCCTTCCACCGACAGCAGCTCGCCGCGCACGCTGCGCAATGCCTCGTCCACGCCCAGCCCGTAGCTGTCCAGCACCGCCTTGAGGGTATGGATGAACGGTGCCAGCTGCTGCAGGCTGCCCTCCATGCCGGCGGCCCGCAGGCCGGCCTCATCGTCGAAACCGACCTTGCCCGCCGCCGCGACCAGTGCGGCAATGGTGCCGCGCGCACGGGCACGGTCGCTGATCGGTGCCCCCTGTGCCCAGCCGGCCAGGGCCTCGACCAGGGCGATGTAGTGGGCCTGCTGGGCGGGCGTATAGCCCTTCTGGTGGCGCAGGTACTGCACGCCGAAATTGCCCATCGACTGCGCGGCCTGGCGCACGGCACTGGCCTGGCCGGCGAGCTGGCGGTCGAAGCTGCGCTGCAGTTCGGCGCTGGCGCCGGGCTGTCGCAGTGCAGCCAGCATCGGCAGCAGCTGGTCGCCCAGCGGCAGCTCCGTCAGCGGCCACTGGCTGTGGCCCTCGGCCCAGGCCAGCTGCAGGCGCTGATACTGGCTCGGCGGGACCGACAGCTTCGCGTAGCCGATCAGATCGTCTTCGGCCAGGCGCAGGGCCATCGCCTGCACCGCAGCGACCGGTTCGGCCGCCGGCCTGGCGTGGTCATGGGCCGATTCGCGGCACGCTGCCATGGCCAGCAGCGCCATGGCTGCCAACCCCCATCCACGCGCAGACCTTCCCCGCACTACCACGCTCATGCACTCGGACTCCCCGGACCGGTCCGCATCTTGCGGCCAGCGAGGTGACAGCGGCAAGCCGGGCCATCACGGTTTCCAGCCAAGGGGGTCAGATCCCTTCTGCCGCAGGCAGCAGGGATCTGACCCCAGGGCCGCCATCGGGATAAAAAAAAGAGCCCGGATCACGGGGATCACAGGCTCTTCAAGCCGGCACGAGGCCGGAGGACAGTTGTGTGGCACATGTCCGGTCCGAAAACCGGATGGCGGCGATCGTACGCTGCACTTCAAGTTAAGGCAATACTTCACGTATTGCCATGTAAGCAATTGATTTTACTGTATCAATCCCCTTGCCACACCGAAGTAATGAAATCCACGGCATGTTTTTCGGCGATTCGGGCATAAACGCCCGGATAGCCGGCCAATGCACAGCCTTCCCCCCAGCTGACCACGCCAAACTGGGTCCATCCTTCGCGCAGGCGAAGCAGCAGTGGGCCGCCGGAGTCGCCCTGACAGCTGTCCAGGCCCTCGCGTCCGGCGCAGATGACCTTGCCGCGCGTCAGTTCGCCAGCGTAGGCCTGCTGGCATTCGGCGAAGGGCACGAACGGCACCTGCACGGTCTGCAACTGGGTCGGATAGACCTGGCCATCCCCGATGTCGGTATCGCCCCAGCCGATCACGGTGAACTCACGGCCGGGCTTGAGGTAGTTGGCATCCGGCCGCAGCCGCAGCGCCACCGGTTGTGCGTCGGCCAACGGCGTGCTCAGGTGGATCAGGGCGACGTCGTGTTCCAGCGAATTGCCGCTGTTGAACGCCGGATGCATGTAGATGGCCTTGATGTTGGATGTGCGCGCCGACGGTTCGGTCGACAGCGCGGTGACGCCCCCCAGTACAGCGAGGTTACCGGGTCGATCGCCCTCCACGCAGTGCGACGCCGTCAGCACCCAGGAGGGCGAGATCAGCGTGGCGCCACACCAGTGGCGTCCGTGATCGCTGTCTCCCAGCGACAGGCGCTGGATGCTGACCATGAACGGGTAGTCGCCCGGCTGGGCCGCCTCGCCGCCGATGATGCGGGGAACTTCGCGCGGCTGGCGCGTGGCCGCGGCCGTGGCGGGAAAGACGATGGTAGCGGCCAACAGGCCGCCCAACAGCAAAGAGGTGCTGCGATACATATCCGTGTACTCCCTCTATCGATGGTTGGAACCGGCGGACCGCAAGCGGTGCCGGTGCATCGATTGGGCGCGGCGCGCGCACCGGGGCGGTGCGAACCGGCGCACGGTTTCGCCGCGGGAGGTCACCTGCGTCAGCGCCGATGCCGCAAATGCGAACGCCATCCCGCACGCGTCGGGATGGCGCTCGTGGTGCCGGTGTGACCGGCATCGACGGCAGGCTCAGCGTGCAGCCAGAGCCGACGCGATTTCCTGCTGGATCGCCCGCGCTGCGGCCTGCGGATCGACCGCCAGCCGGATCGGGCGGCCGACCACGATGGCGTCGGCGCCATCGGCGAAGGCCTGGGCCACGCCAACAGTACGCTTCTGGTCATCGCCGGCCGGGCCGCCGGGGCGGATGCCCGGGCAGACGATCGAGAACCCGGCGCCGGTGGCGGCACGGATCGGGCCGGCTTCCTGGCCCGAGGCGATCACACCGTCGATACCGGCGGCCCGGGCGGCCAGCGCGCGCTCGACCACCACGTCCACCGGCTCGCGGTCGATGCCCATCTGCGCCAGGTCCGGGCGACCCATCGAGGTCAGCACCGTCACTGCCAGCAGGCGCATGTCGCTGCTGTTGGCGGCGGCGCAGGCTTCCATCATGGCCGGGTGCCAGCCATGGATGGTGGCGTAGCTGACCGGCCACTGCGACAGTCGCTTGATCACTGCCGCCGCGGTGGCCGGAATGTCGAAGAACTTCAGGTCGACGAACACCCGCTTGTCGCGGCGGGCCAGTTCCTCCAGCACCTGGAAGTACTCGCCGGAAGCAAGCAGTTCCATGCCGATCTTGTAGAACGCCACGCTGTCGCCGAGGCGGTCGACCCAGTCCAGTGCCTGCGCGCGGCCGGGCACGTCCAGCGCGAAGATCAGGCGCTCGTCATCGCGCAGTGGCAGCGGTGCGCGGCTCACGGTGCGTAATCCAGCGCAGCGCGCTTGGCGTCGTGGCGGGCCTGCCGCGACTGGCTGTAATCGTTGTTGAACTGCGCCGGCTCGAAGCCGCCGTAGGTCGGGTTCGGCAGCATCCACCAGCGCTCGCCGAACCAGTCGTGGTACTGCTGCAGCAGTGCGTCGCGGCCTTCATTGGTGTTGGCGGTCACTTCAACGAAGTCACCCAGCTGGTCGCCGAACTGCATCAGCACGCGGTACTTCTGCCCGGCCAGGCGGCGGCGGCAGTTCTTCTCGCTGCCGGCCTGCTCGCAGCCTTCAACCACGGTGCCCAGGCCCAGGAACACGCTGTCATCGGCCACCGGCAGGCCCTGCTCGCGCAGGTTGGCCAGGGTCGCGTCCTTCAGGTGCACGGCGCGGTTGGAGATGTACAGCAGGGTCACGCCCCTGGCGTTGGCCGCCTTGGCGAAATCAACCACGCCCGGGATCGCCTTGGCCTTCTTTTCGGCCACCCACTGGTCCCAGCTCAGTTCATCGTATTCCTTGCCATCGCGGACCAGGCGCGCCTGGTAGGGCGAGTTGTCCAGCACGGTTTCATCCACGTCCAGCACTACCGCCGGCTTCAGGCCCTTGGCCTCGTTGCCGCGTTCTTCCGGCACCAGCGCGTCCCAGTGGGCTTCCTTCAGGGCGGCATCGAGGCGATCGGCGGCGGCACGGTAGGTCTGTTCGGTGACCGCCCTGTACTCCTGCGCGCGCTGCATCCATAGCACGGCATTGAGGTTGTCGTTGGCGGTCGTATCGAGCGTGCCCTGCGCCTTCTCGGCAGAGGCCGCAGCCGGGGCCTGCGGAGCAGCGGCTTCGGCAGCAGGCGCATCCACGCGCTTGCAGGCGGACAGGCCCAGCGCAGCGGTGGCGAGCAGGGTCAGGGACAGGGAAACAGGACGACGCATGGATTCACCGGCAATCAGATATACCCCCGCATTTTACCGGCAAAGGCGGCGCCAGGACGGCTATGCTTGGCGGTTGACCCGTTGCTCTTCCCGAGGCCGCCATGACCGATTCCGTCCAGACCCCTGACGTTCCCCTGCTGGACGCCGTGCAGGCGCGGCTGCTGGGTTGCCTGGTGGAAAAGGAAGCCACCACCCCGGACACCTACCCGCTGACGGTCAATGCCGCGCAATCGGCCGCCAACCAGAAGACGGCCCGCGAGCCGGTGATGAACATCGATGCCGGCAGCGTGCAGCACGCCCTGCGCCAGCTGGAGAGCATGGGCCTGGCCCGCCAGCATTTTTCTTCCCGTGCCGACCGCTACGAGCACCGCCTGCAGGCCGCACTGGACCTGACCCGGCAGCAGACGGTGCTGCTGGCGCAGCTGCTGCTGCGCGGGCCGCAGACCTTGGGCGAGCTGGTCTCGCGGAGTGAACGCCTGCACCGCTTCGCCGATGCCGATGAGGCCCGCCATGCCATCGAGCGCCTGCAGCAGCGCGCACTGGTGCTGGTGCTGCCGCGTGCCAGCGGGCAGCGCGAAGACCGTTACATGCACCTGATGTGTGGCGACGTGGACGGCGCGGCACTGGCGGCAAAGTACGCCAGCAGCGGCGGCGAGGCCGCCGTTCCAGGCCTGGCCGAGCGTGTCGCCCAGCTGGAAGCGGCCGTGGCCGAGCTGCAGGCGCAGCTGGCCGATCTGCGCGGCTGAGGGGGTGGGTGCCGACCGTTGGTCGGCACTGCATCTGAATCGTGCCGACCAACGGTCGGCACCTACCAACATCAGGGGTCAGACCTGCGCCGCACCCGGCGTGGCATACAACCGGCTCGGGCTGTCCACGCCCGGCAGCTGGATCACCCCGCGTTCCTGCATGCCCAGGCCCAGCAGGATCTTCCCGGACACCGCGTTGTGCAGGTCGGTGATGCCATACAGGTCCTGCAGGCCCAGCTCGGTGCGCGCATGCGCGAACACCGCCCGCGCCGCCTCGCCAGCATAGCCCTGCCCCGCGAACTCGGAGAGCATCGCGTACCCGATGTCCGGCCCCGGCAGCCCATCCCGCCGCACCAGCCCGGCATTGCCCAGCCAGGCCCCATCGGACAGGCGTTCGACGGCGTACATGCCAAAGCCGTTCAGTGCATAGCCGTGCAGCACGCGGAGGGTGATGTATTCGCGGGCCTGTTCCTCGGTCCGCACGTTGCGGTCGCCGATGAAGCGCAGGAAACCCGGGTCATTCAACAGCGCCAGCATCGGTGCCGCATCGCGGTCGGGGTCGATCGCGCGCAGGCGCAGGCGTTCACTTTCAATCGGATGCACGCGCAGAACTCCAATGAAGAAGACCGATTGTAGAGCCGTGGGCTGGGGTCGGATCCCTTCGCGGAGCGAAGGGCTCTGACCCCGATCAGGCTGGCCATGGGGCCAGAGCCCTTTCCATCGGGAAGGGGTCCGGCCCCGGTCAATCGAACAACGCCTCGATCGCCGCCAGCCCCGCCGTTGCCCGCTCCTTCTTGCGCGCCGCATCGGCCACCGGATCCGCACCGTCGCGCTGGATCTCCTCGGCCGGGATCTCGTCGAAGAACCGGCTCGGCTTCAGCCTCACGTGCTCGCCGAACTTGCGGGTCAGCTTGCTGTAACTCATCCACAGCTGGATCTTGGCGCGGGTGATGCCCACGTACAGCAGGCGCCGTTCCTCCTGCAGGTTGCCCTCGTCCAGGCTGACCTGGTGCGGCAGCACGCCGTCCTCGCAGCCGACAATGAACACATACGGGAATTCAAGGCCCTTGGAGGCGTGCAGGGTCATCATCCGCACCTGGTTGCCACCCTCGTCCTTGTCGCTGCGCGACAGCAGGGCCAGCTGCCCCGCCAGGTCCGCGGCGGTCGCTCCACGCGGGCCGCTCTCGAACCATTGCGCCAGTTCCTCGATGTTGTTGGCGCGGCGCTGGTAGCTGGCCTCCTCCTTGGCCTGCTGGCGCAGCTCGCTCAGCAACCCGGATTCCTTGGCCACCTTGCGGATCATGTCGCCGGAACTGATCTGCCGGGTCTGCGCGCGCAGGTCGCGCAGGATGTCGGTGAAGCGCGCCAGGCTGTTGGCCGCACGCGGCGGGAGCTGCTGCAGGGCGCCGATGGTCTCGGCCACCTGGGCCATCGGCATGTCCTTTTCCTGCGCCAGCTCGGCCAGCCTGGCCAGCGTGCCCGCGCCGACATCGCGCTTGGGCGCCTGCACGGCCCGCATGAAGGCCGTATCGTCATCCGGGTTCACCAGCAATCGCAGCCAGGCCAGCGTGTCCTTCACTTCCTGGCGCTCCAGGAACATGGTGCCGCCGGTCAGGTGGTAGGGAATGCGCAGCAGCTGCATCGCCTTTTCCAGCGGGCGCGACTGGAAGTTGCCGCGGAACAGGATGCAGAAATCGCTCCACGGCACGTTGCGCGACTGCGCCACGAAGGCGATCTCGGCCGCGACCTTCTCCGCTTCATGCTCGCTGTTGCGGCATTCCCACACGCGGATGCGCTCGCCGTCGGCCTGGTCGCTCCACAACTTCTTCAGGTGCTCGTGCGGGTTGTTGGCGATCAGCGCATTGGCCGCGCGCAGCACGCGGTTGGAGCAACGGTAGTTCTGCTCCAGCTTGATGATCTCCAGCGTGGGGTAATCGCGCCCCATCTGCTGCAGGTTTTCCGGATTGGCACCGCGCCAGGCGTAGATCGACTGGTCATCGTCGCCGACGCAGGTGAAGTTGCCCTTCTCGCCGGCCAGCTGCTTGAGCAGCCGGTACTGCGCGTCGTTGGTATCCTGGCATTCGTCCACCAGCAGGTAGCCGATGCGCTCGCGCCAGGCCAGCGCGATCTCCGGGTTCTCTTCCAGGATCTGCACCGGCAGGCGGATCAGGTCGTCGAAGTCGACCGCGTTGAACGCGGTCAGGCGCAGCTGGTAGCGCTCGTAGACACTGGCCGCTTCCTTCTCGCGGTTGCTGCGCGCGGCCGCCATCGCCTGTTCGGGCGACAACCCGGCGTTCTTCGCACGCGACACCAGGTTCTTCATGTCCTCGATGTCATCGGGCTTGGCCCCGTGCATCAGGTCCTTGATCTGCGCGGCGGCATCATCGGCATCGAAGATCGAGAAACCTCGCTTCAGGCCCACGGCGGCGTGCTCGATCTGCAGGAACTTCAGGCCCAACGCATGGAAGGTGCAGATGGTCACCTCGTCGGCGTCCTGCTCGCGCAGGCGCTTGGCCACACGCTCGCGCATTTCCTTGGCCGACTTGTTGGTGAAGGTGATCGCGGCGATGCGGCGCGCCGGGTAGCGGCCGCAGCTGATCAGGTGGGCGATCTTCTCCACGATCACGCGCGTCTTGCCGCTGCCGGCGCCGGCGAGCACCAGCAGCGGGCCTTCGATGTGCAGGACGGCGGCGGCTTGGGGGGGATTGAGACCGTGCATTGGGGGAGATTGTAGCGGGGCCCGATGGCGGCCACAGCCGGGAACCGGGGGAGCTGGGCAACTTCGGCCCGCCGGGCGGGGCGGCGTACAATCCCTCGATGGCCAAGCTCTACTTCTACTATTCGGCGATGAACGCCGGCAAGACCACCACCCTGCTGCAGAGCGCGCACAATTATCGCGAGCGCGGCATGCGGGTGGCGATCCTGACCCCGCGCCTGGACGACCGGGCCGGCGCCGGCGTGGTCGCCTCGCGGATCGGCCTGCGCGCCGATGGCATGGCTTTCGATCGTGACACCGACCTGCAGCGCTGGGTCGAACGGGACCTGGCCGACAACGGGCCGTTGGGCTGCGTACTGGTGGACGAGGCGCAGTTCCTCACCCGCGCGCAGGTGTGGCAGCTCAGCGAGGTGGTCGACCAGCTGCGCATTCCGGTGCTGTGCTACGGCCTGCGCACCGACTTCCGCGGCGAGCTGTTCGAGGGCAGCCAGTACCTGCTGGCCTGGGCCGACGAGATGCAGGAGATCAAGACCATCTGCCACAGCGGCAAGAAGGCGACCATGACGGTGCGCGTGGACGAGCATGGGCACGCCGTGCAGGACGGCCCGCAGGTGGAGATCGGTGGCAACGACCGTTACGTATCGGTCAGCCGTGCCGAGTTCAAGAAGATCACGCGCGGCGAAGGTCGCATCGAGCCGATGCAGGCCCCGCTGCCGCTGTAGCGGGCATTACGTCCGGCGGTTTACAAGGCGATGGCGGCGGTCCTACGCTGGATCAACGCCTGCCGCCGAAAGGGAAGTCCGTCATGCGCTCCGTCCTGTTGCTGCTTTCGCTGTTGTTCCTGCCGGGACTTGCCACGGCCTCCGGCCAGGCGGCCACACCCCAGGATGACGCCGCCCTGCTCGGGGCGGGCTTCCTGGATGGCCATCCGGACATGAAGTTCCGCCAGTGGGGGATGGATGCACTGCATCGGGGCGACGCGGAGGCGGCGATGGACAATTTCCGCAAGGCGGCCCGCTATGCCGACAAGCCGGCACAGGGCCTGCTCGGCGAAATGTACTGGTACGGCGTCAAGCGTGCCGCCGACCCGGTCATGGCATATGCCTGGATGGACGTCGCTTCCGAGCGCGGATACCCGTTGATGCTCGAACTGCGTGACAGGTTCTGGGCCGCCCTGCCTCTGGAACAGCAGGAAGCCGCACGAGCGCAGGCATCGCGGCTGCGGGAAGAGTACGGTGATGCGGTGGCCCGGCCGCGCTTGGCGGCCGAACTGCAGCGTGGCCGACGCGCCATGTCCGGCAGCCGGACCGGTTCGCTGTCCAACAACGTGGACATTGTCTACATGGACGGCGGCGTGAGCCGCACCATCAAGGCAGATCGCCTTTACGACCCCACCTACTGGGATCCGGACCGCTACCAGCGCTGGCAGGACGAGATCTGGATGAAGATCCGGCGCGGCACGGTGGACGTTGGCGTGCCCACGGCCGCACCGGCACCGCCGCCGGCCGGCACCCGCGGCAAGTAGCGCGGCAATGCCGGCGCCGGCCGGCACTGCCGTGAAGCACTTCAGTACAGCGTGCGCTCCGGTGCGCCGGCCGGCGGCGGCGTGTACTGGTACAGCCAGGTTTCGGTGAGGGTCTTGCCGCCGCTGCGCAGGAACAGGCGGATGTCGATCTGCTCGGTGCTGCCTTCCGGCGGCACCAGGTCGAACATCGCACGGTAGCCGTTGATCTCGCGCAGCGGGCGCGCCGACACGATCTCGACCCGGCCACGGCTGGCTTCCACCACCGCTTCGACCTCGGCCTTGTCGATCAGCCTCGCCAGCTCGCCACCTTCGAAGTCCACCGCGAAGCGCCAGCTGAAGTACTCACGCTTCTTGCCGACCACGCCGCCGAGGCCGGTGCGGCTGGCCACGCAGTGGCCCAGCGGCGGCCGTGCCGGCGGTTCGGCTCCCCAGTACAGGCGATAGCCGACCAGCAGTTCCTGGCCCGGCTGCGGTTTTTCCTTCGGGTTCCAGAATGCAACGATGTTGTCGAACGTCTCGTCCACGGTGGGGATCTCCACCAACTGCACCGAGCCCTCGCCCCACTCGCCCTTCGGCTCCACCCACAGGCACGGGCGCTTCTCGTAGAACACGCCGTCATCCTGGTAGTGGTCGAAATTGCGGTCACGCTGCAGCAGGCCGAAGCCACGCGGGTTGCGGTCCACGAACATGTTGAAGCGCAGGTTGCGCGGATTCAGCAGCGGACGCCAGATCCACTCGCCGGCACCGGTCCACAGCGCCAGGCCATCGGTATCGTGGATCTCGGGCCGCCAGTCCCAGCCCATGCGGCGATCGTTCTCGCCCACCTGGTACATGCTGGTGCACGGGGCGATGCCCAGGCGCTCGATGGCCTTGCGCGGGTACAACGCACTGTCGATATCCATCAGCAGTACATCGCCATTGGTGATCGCGAAGCGGTAGGCGCCAGCCACGCTGGGCGAATCCAGCAGGCCGTAGACCACGATCGTGTCCGAATCGGCCGAAGGCTGTTCCAGGTAGTAGGCGATGAAGTCCGGGAATTCCTCCGGCTTGCCCATGCCGGTATCGATCGCGAGGCCGCGCGCGGACTGGCCGTACTGGCCCTCCTTGCCGACCGCGCGGAAGTAGCTGGCGCCAAGGAAGGCAGCGAAGTCGCGGTCGGTATCCTTGCGGGTATTCAGCCGGAACCCGGCGAAACCGAGGTCGGCCGGCAGCTCCCCGTCCCTGATGCCGCTCTTGCCGTAGTTGAACGCCGCGCCGTCATAGGCCAGCTCCTGCGCCTTGCCATCGACCACGTCGAACATGCGCACCGGTGAATGGAAGTACAGCCCCAGGTGGAAGAACTTGGCCTGGAACTTGCCCGGCTGGTCGGCCCACAGCGCGTGGTCCTGGCGGTAGCCGATCGACTGGTACTGGTCCCAGTCCAGCCCCTCCAGGCGGCCCGGCAACACCCGCTTGTGGCTCTTGTAGGGCGCCTGTGCCAGCGCGCGCGCCTGGCCCTTCAGCGTGGCGAAGTCGAACGGCTGCGGCTGGCCGAGCCGGCGCAGGCCCATCTGGCCGTTCCGGCTGGCCGCGCACGCGGGCAGGGACGGCAGGCCGAAGGCCGCCAGGGCCAGGGAGGCGTTGCGGATGAAATCGCGTCGTTGCATGCAGGCGCGTCAGGCACAGTGGGAAGGTCGGCCATGATAGGCAGACAAACGTTAACAGGCAGCGGAGACGTGCCTTGCCCGTTCAGCTGCCGCTGGCCAGCCCGCTCAGCGCTGGCAGTGGCTGCACCAGACGCTGGCGCGCTGGCCGATGGTGGCGTGCTTCAGCGCGCGGCCGCAGCCCGGGCACGGCAGCCCATCACGGCCGTAGACCAGCAGCTCCTGCTCGAAGTAGCCGGGCGCGCCATCGGGGTTGATGAAGTCGCGCAGGGTGGTACCGCCCCGGGTGATGGCGTAGCCAAGGATGGCCTTCACCGCGTCGGCCAGCCGCTGGTAGCGTTCGCGCGAAATCTTTCCCGCCTCGCGCAGCGGGCTGATGCCGGCCTTGAACAGGCTCTCGGCGGCGTAGATGTTGCCCACGCCCACCACCACCGCCTGGTCCATCAGGAAGGTCTTCACCGGCGCGCTGCGGCCACGGCTGCGGGCAAACAGGTAGTCGCCATCAAACGCCTCGTCCAGCGGCTCCGGGCCCAGCCCCTGCAGCAGCGGGTGGATCTCGCCAGCCGGCTGCCACAGCAGGCTGCCGAAGCGGCGCGGGTCGTTGAAGCGCAACAGGCGGCCATTGTCCAGGCTGATGTCAACGTGATCATGCGCACGCACGGGGGTGTCACCGGGCAGCACGCGCAGGCTGCCGGACATGCCCAGGTGCAGCACCGCACTGCCGAGGGCGGTATCCAGCAGCAGGTACTTGGCGCGCCGGCGGATGCCGTCGATGCGCTGTCCCGGCAGCAGCTCGGCCACCTCCGGTGGAATCGGCCAGCGCAGGTCGGCGCGGCGCAGGATCACGCCATGCACGCGGCGGCCCTGCAGGTGCGGTGACAGGCCGCGGCGGGTGGTTTCGACTTCGGGCAGTTCAGGCATGGGGCGATTCTACGCCCCGCCACACGGGGCCGCCGGCTCAGCGCGGTGGCGCCGCCAGCTCGCGCGCGTCCAGGACGCCATCGCCGTTGGCATCCTGCTTGTGGAAGCGCTGCATGATCACCTGCCGCTGCTGCTGGCGGCCGATCGCCCTGCCCTTGCCGCCGGGCAGCTCATCGGCCGTCAGCACGCCATCACCGTTGCGATCCATGCGGTCGAAGGCATACAGCATCCACTGCACGTATTCGGATTCGCTCACCCGGCCGTCGCCATCACTATCCATCCGCTGCAGGTAGCCGGCGGTATCGGTGATCTGCGCCAGCGCCGCGCCCGGCAGCAGCGCCGCCAGCAGAAACCCGTGTCCTGCCCTCATGCGCCCACCAGGCTGTAACCCTTCAGTCGCGCCGCGTAGGCCTGCAGCGCCGCGATGCCACTTTCCTCCGCTTCGCGGCACCATGCCTGCAGCTGGCGGAGACGCTCGGCAGCATCGTGCCCGCGTGCTTCCAGCAAGGTCGCCAGGCGCGCACGATACTCGACCAGGGTGCGGATGCGCGGTCGCTGCGCCACCCATTCGCTGAGCTGGGCACGGCTGTCGGGCTTCAGCCAGCGGCCATCGTTGACCAGGCCACGGCGCAGCCGGCGCGGCAGCAGCCGGCGCAGCTTGGCCCCGGCCAGCGCAGCCTCCTCGCGCAGGGCCGGCATGAACACGTTGCGCTGGTAGTCGGTCATCGCCTGGAAGCGGTGCGACAGCAACGCCTTCAGGGTTTCGGCATCGGGCACCGCGATGTTCGGGCGCACGTCCATGGCCGGTGCCACCCGCAGCACCTTGGCCAGGCGCAGCACCTGCAGCAGGCGGATCGCGCTCCAGCCGATGTCGAATTCCCAGCGCCGCATCGCGAAGCGCGCCGAGCTGGGAAACGCGTGGTGG
The DNA here is from genome assembly GCF_001676385.1 of Stenotrophomonas maltophilia. Lineage (GTDB taxonomy): Bacteria > Pseudomonadota > Gammaproteobacteria > Xanthomonadales > Xanthomonadaceae > Stenotrophomonas > Stenotrophomonas maltophilia_J. The sequence continues at coordinate 103,545 of NZ_LYVJ01000011.1, forward strand.
TTGTTATGCAGTTCCTCGCCACCGATCCAGAACCCCCATGGCGTGAGGTTGGTGGAGGTATCGGCCGACTCGTAGTTGCGGTAACCCCACCAATGGCCCAGGCCGTTGACCACGCCGGCGGCCCAGAACGGGATCCATGCCATCTGGATCGCCCACAGGGCCACGCCAGGCAGGCCGAACAACACGCCGTTGACCACCAGCAGCAGCACCGGGCCGAGATTGGCATGCGGGGTATACAGGCGGCGCTCGATCGCATCGTCCGGGGTGCCGCGCCCGTACTGTTCGATGTCCGCACGCAGGCCGCGTGCTTCACGGTACAGCTCCACGCCGTGCCAGAACACCCGGCCAATGCCGCGGGTCACCGGGCTGTGCGGGTCGTCCTCGGTCTCCACCTTGGCGTGATGCTTGCGGTGGATGGCCACCCATTCGCGGGTGATCATCGAGGTGGTCAGCCACAGCCAGAAGCGGAACAGGTGGGCCAGCGCCGGGTGGAAATCGACCCCGCGATGGGCCTGGCTGCGGTGCAGGTACAGGGTCACCGAGAAGATGGTGAGCTGGGTGACGGCCAGCAGCACCGCCAACATGGCCCACCACCCCAGGCCGAGCACACCACCGGTCAACAGGGACATCAGGGCATCAGGCATGGCCGCTCTCCGGATCTGCGCGGGGATGGCAGACATGATGGGGGCTTGCGATGCAAACTGCACCCTGCAGCACTGTGCTGGCAGTGCCATTCCGTGGTTTCGTTCACAGTTGGGGACCCCTGTTGCCGAGTCTTGATCCGCGCGCCTGCGCCATCGCCCCCGCCCCGCCCGCCGCGGAGCTGCCGCCCCTGATCGAGCTGGACCGCGCCACGGTAGTGCGTGGCCAGGTGAAGGTGCTGCACGGGCTCAGCCTGCGCATCGCGCAGGGCCAGCATACCGCCCTGCTCGGTCCCAACGGCTGTGGCAAATCGACCTTCATCAAGCTGATCACCCGCGAGCTCTATCCACTGGCCCAGAGTGACGGCGTGGTGGCGGTGAAGGTGCTGGGCCAGAACCGCTGGCAGGTGGACCGGCTGCGCTCGCAGCTGGGCATCGTCACCGGCGACCTCAGCAGCAACCTGGCCGACATGCCCGGCCTGACCGTGGAACAGGCGGTGCTGTCCGGCTTCTTCGCCAGCTACGTGGTGCCGGCCTTCCGCGAGGTGACCGCCGACATGCGCGCACGTGCTGGCGAGACGCTGGCGATGACCGGCGCGCTTGCCCTGCGCGAGCGCGCTTACGCCGAACTTTCGGCCGGTGAAACCCGCCGCGTGCTGATCGCGCGGGCGCTGGTCAACCGGCCGCAGGCGCTGCTGCTGGACGAGCCTTCCACCGGGCTGGACCTGGTCGCCCGCGAGCAGCTGGTGGCGACCATGCGCGCACTGGCCCAGCAGGGGATCACCCTGGTACTGGTGACCCACCACATCGAAGAGATCATTCCCGAGATCGAACGCGTGGTGCTGCTGCGCGATGGCCGCGTGCTGGCCGACGGCACCCGCGCCGAACTGCTCCGCAGCGAACCGTTGTCCGCGGTGTTCGGCGGCACCATTACCGTGCGCGAGCAGGAAGGCCGGCTGACCGCGTACGCGGGGTGATCGAAATGCCACTGTAGTGCCGAGCCTACGCTCGGCTGCTCGTGATCACGGCAAACAGCAGCCGAGCATGGGCTCGGCTCTACAGGATGCAATGCAGCGGGCCGAATGTTCCGGCCCGCTGCACCCCTGCTCAGAACTTCAACGCCAGCGCGCGCGACTCGATCGGTGCCATCCGGCTCTGGTCCTGCAGCTGCAGGTCGCGCAGCTCGTAGGGGGCGCCGAACCCGGCCGGCAACGCGGCCTGGTTGAACGGCAGCACCAGCTGGCCCGCGCCCGGCCCATCGAACCACGCAGCCGCATGGGCCTGCGCGACCGGCTTCAGCTGCCCATCGCGGGCCGTGGCGTACAGCGTGCCGCGCGCCTCGTAGCGGCCGGCTGCCGCCACCTGCAGCGGCAGCGCCACCTGGCGGCTGGCCGGGTCCGGTGCCGCCTGACCGCTGAAGCGCGCGGTCGGCCGCGCCACGGCGAAGGCCACCTTGCCATCGCGCAGCACGCCATCGGCCTGGGCGAACACCTGCAGTTCCCACAGTCCCTGCACGCTGCCGATCTCGGCCGGAATCCGTACCTGCGCGCGCAGGCTGCCGTCGCGGCTGCGCAGCAGCCGCTGAGGCCAACTGCGCCCGTCCGGCGCGACCAGCAGCGCTTCACCGCCCAAGCTGCCGCGGCGTGATGCCAGTTGCGCGGTCGTCGCGCCCTCTTCCAGCAGGCGGGCCTGCAGCTGCAGCGCGCCGCCGGCCAGTACCTGCGCCTGGCTGGCCTGCACCTCCAGCCGCAGCGGACTGTTCGGTTCCAGCACCTGCACGACGTAGCGGCCCTGCGCCTGCGCACTCTGCAGGGTGTAGGCACCGACTGCACTGGTTGCTCCGGTGCGCAGCATGCTGCTGCCATTGCTGACCGGCATGCCGGCGTCCTGCAGCGCGCGGGCGTCCACGCTCCGCGCCACGCTGCTGCGGCCGGCCGGATCACGCACCTGCAACGCATTGGCCGGCAGCGCGCGGGCGCCTTCGGCCGGGCTCAGCTGGATCACCGCATCCGGTGCGGTCAGCGGCAGTTCCAGGCCACGTTGCAGCTGCGCGCCATCAACCTGTTGCCAGTAGCTGCGACTGATCGAGGCATAGGGCGTGGCCGCCTGCAGTGGCCGCGCCGGGTCCAGGGCCCAGGCGAAGGAGAGCGGCGCGTGCTCGCTTTCGTCTGCAGGCAGCGGCGCGGCGACCAGGGCAGAGGGAATCTGGTCGCCCGCACTGGCGGCACGCAACGGTTGCGCGGCCTGCGCCGCGGACAGGGACACCATCGCCAGCACAGCGCTGGCCAGCAGGGTGGAATGGATCGTCATGGTCGTCTCCTTCACTGGGCCAGGTCGTTGCGCAGAAGCGTGCCGAGGCCGAAGCACTCACGGCGGCTCTGGTTGTGGCTCAGCGGTTCGGCCCCCTGGGTACGCGCCGTGTCGGTGAACCAGGTGGTGCCGGCGGCTTTCTGGCTGCTGCACTCCAGGAAACCATCGGAGCAGGACGACAGCCAGTTCTGGGTGAACTCCAGGCCGACGTTGGCGGAATAGCCGCCGCAGTAGCTGTCGCTGTCCCACACCGCCGATTCGACATCGCTGCCGACCACGGCACGGAACGGCTTGGGCAACGCCGGGCGACCGACGGTTCCGTACAGGTTCTGCGCGTTGTAGGTGGCCATGCTCGCGACCTGCTGCTGGCGCACCGCGTCGTTCTTGTAACCCAGCAGCCAGCCCAGCGAGGTTTCGAACGTGTTGCCGTTCAGCACGGCGTCGGCCAGCGGCGTACCCGCGGAAGAGGGTGCCAGCGCGGTGACCTTGCGCACCGTGCGGATGATTTTCGGATAGCGGCTGTCGTAGGTCGGGTTGGACAGGATCCAGCGCATCACGTTGCCGCCATTGGAGTGGGTGATCACCACCAGCTGGGTGATGCCGCGGCTGTCGATGAAGCTGGCCAGCTGGTTGGCCAGGCAACCGGCGGCCTCCGGCTTCCACATGTACTGGGTGAAATCGCAGTTGATCACCACGTAATTGCTGGTGTTCGGCAGGCCCTGGCGCACGGTGTCGATGATGGCCGGTTGCCAGTAGTCCTGGGTGGCATTGGTCTGCGCGCCGGTGCCATGCACGAAGGCCACGCCGACCACGTCGGCGGCCTGTGCCGGGGCGGCGACCAGCCCGAGGAGCAGGGCCAGGGCGGTACTTCCTGTTGCGGTGCTGCGCATCGCTTTCTCCCTCTGTCAGCGGATCCCCCCGGCCCGGCTGAAGGCTGATCGTCGGCGCGCAGGGGCGTGAAAGTCCGTGCGCTGTGCCCTGATTCAGGAGACTGACGACGCATCATGACGATTTCCGTGCTACCGGCATGACCATGCCGGGTCTGGCCGTATGACCGATGGCCACTGCGGTGTCCGGCGTGGGCTGCGATCATGGCGTGTTGTCCCGTCTCCGGAGCCTGTCCATGCCGCTGATTTCCCGCCCTGCCCGCCCGGTACTGGGCCTGGCCCTCGTCGTCGCGTTGGCCGGTTGTGCAGCCACCGCCACCAGGCCGACCGCCGTCGAAGCCACTGTCACCACCAAGGTAGTGGGCTATCTCGACAAGGACGTGGTTCCGGCCAGCCTCGACCTGGTGCCGGCACCGCCGGTCGTCGGATCGGCCGCCCTCGCCCTGGACGAGCAGGTCAGTCGCGAAGCACGCTTGCTGCGTGGCAGCCCGCGCTTCACCCAGGCCACGGCCGATGCCGACCTCAGCTTCCCGGCGGGCGCCAACCAGTTCTCCTGCGCTGTCGACATCGACATCGATGCGGCGAAGACGCCCGCGCTGTATCGCCTGCTGGAACGGAGCCGGATCGATGCCAGCGCCGCCACCAAGGCCGCCAAGAACCACTACCAGCGCCCGCGCCCGTTCATGCTCAACGGCGAGCCGACCTGCACGCCGAAGGACGAGGAAGGCCTGCGCAGGAACGGCTCCTATCCGTCCGGACACACCTCGATCGGCTGGGCGTGGGCGCTGATCCTGTCGGAGATCGCACCGGATCGCGCCGACGCCATCCAGGCCCGCGGCCGCAACTACGCTGAGAGCCGCCTGGTGTGCAACGTGCACTGGCAGAGCGACATCCTTGAAGGCCGCTTCATGGGCGCCGCCGCCGTGGCCCGCCTGCACGACAACACTGCGTTCAACAAGGATCTGCTGGCTGCGCGCAGGGAGATCGCCGCGGCGCGCAAGGCCGGCCTGCACTCCAGCCGCGACTGCGCCACCGAGAACGCAGTGCTGAAGGTGCGCCCGCAGAGCGCGCTGTAGGCCACGCCTCTGTAGCGCCGAGCCATGCTCGGCTCACGGCAGTCGAGCATGGCTCGACTGTACAGGAAGCAGGAAACAGAAGGGCCGGCATGGTGCCGGCCCTTCTTCCCTGCATCATCGCAGCGACCGCATCAGAACTTCGCGGTGAACTCCACGCCCCAGGTGCGCGGCTCGTTGAGGAAGCCGGTCAGGTTGTTGAAGTCGATCGCACCGACCACGCGGGTCTGGTTGGTCAGGTTGCGTCCGAACACGGCCACGTCGTACTGCCCGTAGTCCCAGTTGTAACCCAGGCGCAGGCCGCCCTCGAGCGAACTGCGGCTGCGGAATTCCGGCGACTCGTAGATGAAGAAGTTCACCGGGCTGCGGTAGGCCCAATCGGTGTACGCGTACAGCTCGCTGCCATCGGTCAGCGGGAAGCCGACACGCAGGGTCATGTTGTGGATCCACTTCGGCGCCTGCGGCAGTGGATTGCCGTTGACCAGCGCGTAGGTGCCGCCGTTGATGACCGTCGTCGGGTCGGTGATGGTGCAGCCACCGCCGCAGATCGCCACCGCCAGGTTCTTGTCCTTGATCTCGGTGTCGTTGTAGCTGCTGCCGAAGGTCAGCAGGACGTTGTCGGCGAGGTACGCTTCCAGGTCCAGCTCCACGCCCTGGCCGATCGTCTTGTCGGCATTGAGCAGGGTCGCCGTGTTGCTGCCGCCGCCCACGGCGATCAGCTGCTGGCCGTCGACGTCGTAGCGGAACACGCTCAGGCCCAGGCGCGCGCGGCGCTCGAACAGGTCGGCCTTGATGCCGGCCTCATAGGAGATCACCTTTTCCGAATCGGCCTGCGACAGCCCCGGTGCGAAGGCCAGGCGGCCCTGGATCGACGGTGCGCGGAAGCCCTTGGCCACGCGGGCGTAGGCATTCACGTTGTCGGTCAGCTTGTATACGCCGCTGACATCCCAGCTGACGTCGTTGACGTCGGTGTTGGCCAGGTACGGGCCGCTGACCGGCGTACCTCCCGGCGTCTGCTGCAGCACGCTGGCGCTGAAGTCCTTCTTGTCCTGGGTGTAGCGCACACCGGCACGCAGCTTGAACCGGTCGGTGACATCGAAGTCGCCCGAGGCGAAGACCGCCCACGCCTTGTTGCGCTGGTTCTGGACCACGTGGCCGGTCTGCGGGTTGCCCGGCGCCAGCGAGTCGTAGTTGAAGTTGTTGATGGTGACGTCTTCGTCGAAGTAGAACACGCCGGCCTGCCAGTCGAAGCGGCCCCATTCGTTGGATTCCACGCGGAATTCCTGGGTCCACTGGCGGTGGTGCGGCAGGCCGTCGGCCGATTCGGACGGGAACGGGATGACGCCCGGGCCCGAATTGCCGGCACCAAGGAACGCGGCGCCATAACCACCATCGATGTCACCGCGGTTGAGCGATTCGGCGGTCTCGTAGCCGGTGATCGAGTGCAGCGTCACCGAACCGAGGTTCCACTGCAGCCGCGCGCTGCCACCCCAGGTCTCCAGGTCGGAGAAGTTGACGCCGTCGTTGGCCACCTCGTCGCGGTCGAAATTCTCGACCAGCGCGTTGCTGCCCTTCTGGATGATGTTGGCGCGGAACAGGCGGGCGGTGCCGTTGAGCTTGCGCTTGTGCAGGTTGAACAGCGCTTCGAAGTCATCGCCTTCGTACAGGAACTGCACGCGGCCGGCGGCCTCGTCGTAGCCTTCGAAGCCACTGTTGGGCGCACCCGCGTGGGTGTTGTCGACCCAGTCGTCGCGGCGCTGGTAGATCGCCGAGACACGTGCCGACCAGCGATCGGTCAGCGGGCCGCCATAGGCACCCTGCACGTTCCAGCTGTTGTAGCTGCCATAGCCGACGCGGATATAGCCGTCGGCATCCTGGGACGGGCGCGCCGAATCGAACTTGACCACGCCGGCCGGCGTATTGCGCCCGAACAGGGTGCCCTGCGGGCCACGCAGCACCTCGACGTTGGCCAGGTCGAACAGCGGGAAGCCCTTCAACAGCGGGCTTTCCTGCACCACGTCGTCGTACACCAGCGAGACCGGCTGCGACGCGTTGAGGTCGAAGTCGGTGTTGCCCAGGCCACGCATGTAGAAGCGCGGGAAGGCACGGCCATAGGACGATTCGATGTTCAGGCTGGGCACGCGCGCGGCGAGGAAGCGGATGTCATCGCCGGCCGAGCCGAGCACGTCCAGCTTTTCGCCCTGGATCGCACTGATCGCGACCGGCACGTCCTTGGCGTTCTCCACACGGCGCTGCGCAGTGACCTGCAGCGTATCGAGAGCAACCGGGTCCTTGGCAGCGGGAGCTTCCTGGGCTGCGGCCATCAGCGGCAACAGGGCGGAAAGAGCAGCAACGAGGGGGCGCGCGACCGGGAAGCGGCCGCGGGAAGTGCAGGTCGGGGACATGGCGGTAGGCTGTGTTTGGAGGGGTGGTAAAACGGCGCTACCAGATAATTGTTGCAATACAGCACCTGTCCCGCAAATAGCCGCTGTTCATGGCAGGTCGCCGCCGGCCCTGATCGCTCGCTAGACTCGGGCCTTCCTGCCGCAACGGATCCGCGAACATGACCCAGTGGTACTTCCACGCCTCCGCCCAGGCCGACCGCGTCGGCCCGCTCGACGATGACGCCGCGCGCAGCTATGCACAGGCCAATCCCCGCGCCCTGGCGTGGTGCCAGGGCATGAGCGGCTGGACGCCGGTGGCCGAGGTGGCCGAACTGCAATCACCGGCCCCGGGCATGCCGAACACCCCGCCGCCGGCTCCGGTCGCGGCCGGCGGCCGCGCGGACGATATCGAGTTCCGCATCGTCGGCCATGAAATGCAGTTCGTGGAGATCGAGCTCGACCCCGGCGAGAGCGCCATCGCCGAGGCCGGCGCGCTGATGTTCAAGGATGCCACGGTGCAGATGGACACCGTGTTCGGCGCCGCCAACGGCGATCAGGGCGGCGGCTTCATGGGCAAGGTGATGGCCGCCGGCAAGCGCGTGCTGACCGGCGAGAGCCTGTTCGCCACGGTCTATACCCAGAGCGGCCACGGCAAGGGCAAAGTGGCCTTCGCCGCGCCCTACCCCGGCACCGTGCTGGCGATGAAGCTGGACCAGCACGGCGGCCGCCTGATCTGCCAGAAGGACAGCTTCCTGGCCGGCGCGCGCGGCGTGCAGATCGGCGTGCAGTTCCAGCGCAGGATCATGACCGGCCTGTTCGGTGGCGAGGGCTTCATCATGCAGAAGCTGGAAGGCGACGGCTGGGTGTTCATCCACGCCGGCGGCTGCGTGATCGAACGCGAACTGGCCGCCGGCGAGCGCCTGGACGTGGATACCGGCTGCGTGGTGGCCTACCACTCGAGCGTGGACATGGACGTGCGCCGGGTGGCAGGCATCAAGAGCATGCTGTTCGGCGGCGAAGGCGTATTCCTGGCCACGCTGACCGGACCGGGCAAGGTCTGGCTGCAGTCACTGCCGTTCTCGCGCCTGGCCGGCCGCATGTGGATGGCCGCGCCGCAGGGCGGGGGCCAGAGCCGCGGCGAGGGCTCGGTGCTGGGTGGCCTGGGCCGGATCCTGGATGGTGACAACCGGTTCTGATCCACTCACTCGGTGGGGGCCGACCAAGGTCGGCACCTGCCGCGGTCCTCTTTTTCTGAATAGGGAGCTCGCCCCACCCTGCCCGGCCCGCCGCGGCTTCGGTATGCTGGCGCCCTTTCCTGAATCCGGCGCCCCGAGCGCACTGCCGATGAGCCTGTTCCGCCCCCGCATGCTGCTGCCTGTTGCCCTGATCGGCCTGCTGGCCGGCTGCGGGGGTGACCCGGTCCGTCCCACGCCGCCCCCGGCGCCGGCGGTGGTACCACAGGCCAAGCCGGTGAAGATCGGCATCGCCCTCGGCGGTGGCGCCGCCAAGGGCTTCGCCCATATCGGCGTGATCAAGATGCTTGAGGCCAATGGCTTCGAGCCGGCCGTGGTCGCCGGCACCAGCGCCGGCAGCGTGGTCGGCGCGTTGTATGCCAGCGGCATGGATGCGTTCCAGATGCAGAGCAGGGCGGTGGCGCTGGACGAAGCCAGCATCCGTGACGTGCGCCTGTTCTCCGGTGGCCTGGTGCAGGGGCAGAAGCTGCAGGACTACGTCAACGAACAGGTGGCCAACCGCCCCGCCGAGCGTTTGAAGAAGCCCTTTGCCGCCGTTGCCACCCAGCTGGAAACCGGCGAGCGCGCGGTCTTCGTGCGTGGCAACGTCGGCCAGGCCGTGCGTGCCTCCAGCAGTATCCCCGGCGTGTTCGAGCCGGTGAAGATCGGCGGCCGCAACTACGTCGACGGCGGCGTGGTCAGCCCGGTGCCGGTGGATGCCGCGCGCCAGCTCGGTGCCGACTTCGTGATCGCGGTGGACATCTCCAGCAAGGCCAGCGGCAAGGCACCGACCGATATGCTGGGCATCGTCAACCAGTCGATCTCGATCATGGGCCAGCGCCTGGGCGAACAGGAACTGGCCCGCGCCGACATCGTCATCCGCCCGAAGGTGCTGGACATCGGCGCCGCCGATTTCAGCCAGCGTGGTACCGCGATCCTGGAAGGCGAAAAGGCCGCGATGGCCGCGATGCCGCAGATCCGCGAGAAGATCCAGCAGCTGCAGCGCGCCCGCGCCGCTGCAGCGGCACCGGCTCCGGTGGCCGCGCCGAAGTGCGAGGAAGCTTCACGCCTGGGCAGGCTGATCGGTCGCAAGGACAAGTGCTGATCCGGTAGCGCGTGGCCACCGGTTGCGACCGGTGGTCGTTCAGCTCTCCAGCTGCGACAGCGGCAACGCCTGGAACCGCTTCACCGTGCGCAGCACGAAGCTGGAATTGGCGTCGGCCACGCCGCCGGCGTTGAGCAGGCGGTCCAGCAGGAAGCGCGAGAAGTGCTCCAGGTCGCGCACGTACACATGCAGCAGGTAGTCCATGTCGCCGGTCAGCGCGTGGCAGGCCACGACTTCGTCCCAGCCCTGCACGCTCTCGACAAAATGCGCGATGGCGGCCTGATCGTGCTTTTCCAGCTGCACGCGCACGAAAGCCTGCAGGCCCAGGCGCAGCTGCCGCGGCTCAAGCCGTGCGCCATAACCGACGATCACGCCCTCGCTCTCCAGCCGCTGCAGGCGGCGCAGGCAAGCCGAGGGCGAAAGGTTGACCCGCGCCGCCAGTTCGGCATTGGTGGCGCGCCCATCCCGCTGGATTTCAGCCAGCAAGCGTATATCCGTGCGATCGAACTGGACTTCTCCGGCCATTGTTGCCCCGCAACATGGTGAGTACGCAAGGATATTGCGCCGAAGAGGCCAATCTGCGCAACTTTTGCAACCCTGTTGCGCGTGCCCTGCCCTAGCATCGTGGCATCCCGTCAAGGAGTGCTCCATGGACCTCGCCCCGCCCCGCCGCGTCGAACACCAGCAGACCGACAAGGGCTACGTGCCGGTGTACACCACCGCGCTCGTCGAGCAGCCGTGGGACACCTATACCGCCGACGACCATGCCACCTGGAGCACGCTGTACCAGCGCCAGCGCGAGCTGCTGGTCGGTCGTGCCTGCCAGGAATTCCTGGATGCACAGGACGAGATGGGCATGAGCGCGCACATGATCCCGCGCTTCGACCAGCTCAACGAGGTGCTTGGGGCCGCCACCGGCTGGACCCTGGTCGGCGTGGAAGGCCTGCTGCCGGAACTGGATTTCTTCGACCACCTGGCCAACCGCCGCTTCCCGGTGACCTGGTGGATCCGTCGCCCGGACCAGATCGACTACATCGCCGAGCCGGACCTGTTCCACGATCTGTTCGGCCACGTGCCGCTGCTGATGAACCCGGTGTTCGCCGACTACATGGAGGCGTACGGCCGTGGGGGTGTGAAGGCCCACGCGATCGGTCCGGACGCGCTGCAGAACCTGACCCGCCTGTACTGGTACACGGTGGAATTCGGCCTGATCGATACGCCCGACGGCCTGCGCATCTACGGTGCCGGCATTGTGTCGTCGAAGGGCGAATCGCTGTACTCGCTGGAATCGGCCGCGCCCAACCGCATCGGTTTCGACCTGCAGCGGATCATGCGCACCAGGTACCGCATCGACACCTTCCAGAAGACCTACTTCGTCATCGACAGCTTCGAACAGCTGATGCAGGCGACGTCGCCGGACTTCACCCCGATCTACGCGGCACTGGCCGACCAGGCGCACCTGCCTGCCGGTGACGTGCAGGACGACGACCGCGTGTTCCAGAAGGGCACGGGTGAAGGCTGGGCCGACGGCGGCGACGTGTGATGCGCACCGCCGAGCATGGGCGCGGCTCTACAGGCCACCGCAGCACGGTGTAGAGCTGAACCGGCGCTCGGCGGCCCATCAATCGCGCGGGTACGCCAGCAGTACCACCAGATCCTCCTCGCCTACCTGCTGCAGCGCATGGCTGCTGCCCTTCCGGGTCAGCAACGCGTGGCCGGGGCCCACGTCGTACTGCTTTCCATCCAGCACGTAGCTACCCTGCCCGCTGACGATGTAGTAGATCTCGTCCTTGTGCTGCGGGTGCAGGCCGATGCCCGCGCCCTTGTGCAGCACGCGCTTGCGCAGCACGAACGGCAGGTCCGCCACATCGGTGAAGAACGGATATGCGGTGGTCGGCCCCGGTCCGCCATGCGGGCCGGGCTGCGCGCGCGCAACCGCGTCCTCGTGCAGCACCTGCGAGGGCGGCGTTGCATCGGCGCCCTGCCCTGCCCCCATCACTTCGCAATCGATATCACGCACCAGCGCCGATTGCAGCGCCGGCAGCAGCGGCACCGCCTCGCGCAGTACCAGGCAGGCCACCGCATTGGCGCCAGCCACGCTGAAATGGGTGCCATCGGCCTTGTCCCGCTCGGGCACGAACAGGAAGTAAGGTCGCGCGCCCTGCTCGCCCAGCGCGCGGATCCAGCGCGTGCTGCGGTCATTCAGATCAATCAGCGCAATCTGCTCGCGCCCCGCCAACGCCTTCATCGACTGCGTGTAGCGGCCATGCGTGTCCAGCAGTGATCCGAAGTCGTACAGCAGCCGCGCCACCGGCGTGACCAGCACCGGCGTGGCGCCCTTGCCGCGCGCCACCTGCACGTAACGCATCAGCAGGCGCGGGTAGTCGCTGTCCGGATCGGCATAGCGCGTGCGGTCTTCGAACTTCGCGTCGTTGTGGCCGAACTGGATCAGCAGCACGTCGCCGCGGCGCAGCCCGGCGGCGATGGCATCCAGGCGCCCTTCGTCGATGAAACTGCGCGTGCTGCGCCCGCCCTTGGCATGGTTATGCACCTCGAACCGCGCCGGGTCCAGATAGCTCTGCAGCGCTTGGCCCCAGCCCGCCTGTGGTGCGCGCTCGGGCCCGTATTCGGCGGCGGTGGAATCACCGGCAATGAAGACCCGCACGGGCGCCGCCTGCGCGGTGGTGCACGACAGCAGCAGCAACAGCAACAGCTTGCGCATGGCCAGGCCCTTGTAGAGCCGAGCCGTGCTCGGCTGCTTTGGGAAAGCGGTGCGGACCAAGGTCCGCACTCACCGTTCGTCGCCTTGCCGCGTCAGCGCGCCAGCCACCCACCATCGACCGGCAGCACGGCGCCGTTGATGTAGTCTGACGCCGACGACGCCAGGAACACGGCCGCGCCGGCCAGGTCGTCCGGCGTGCCCCAGCGACCGGCCGGGATGCGCTCCAGGATCGCCTTGTTGCGCGCTTCGTCGGCGCGCAGCTGGGCGGTGTTGTCGGTGGCCATGTAGCCCGGGGCGATGGCATTGATGTTGATGCCCTTGCCCGCCCACTCGTTGGCCAGCAGCCGGGTGATGCCGGCAATGCCGCTCTTGCTGGCGGTGTACGACGGCACGCGGATACCGCCCTGGAAGGACAGCATCGAAGCGATGTTGATGATCTTGCCGCGGCCCTGTTCGAGGAAGTGGCGTCCGGCAGCCTGCGAAATGAAGAAGGCGGACTTGAGGTTGACGTTCATCACGTCGTCCCAGTCCTGCTCGCTGAAGTCCACCGCATCGGCGCGACGGATCAGGCCGGCGTTGTTGACCAGGATGTCCAGGCCGCCCAGGCCCTCGATGGTTTCGCGGACCACGCGCGCCACCGGTTCGATGCTGATCAGGTTGGCTTCGATCGCCAAGCAGCGGCGGCCCAGTGCGGTGATCCTCTCGATGGTGCCGGTGGGTGGCGCGATACCGGCCACGGCGACATCGGCGCCTGCGGCGGCCAGCGCCACGGCGATGCCCTGGCCCAGGCCGGTATTGCCACCGGTTACCAGAGCGACCTTGCCTTCCAGGCTGAAGGGATTAGCCATTGCGTATGCGTTCCTTGATAGAGGCGTGCGTGATGCGGGCGGAGGGCCACCGGCGGGACGCGCGATGGCCCGGCGGGGCTTACTTCAGCTGGCAGATGTCCAGCACGTGCATGTCGGTGTAGTCCAGGTTCTCGCCGCCCATCGCCCAGATGAAGGCGTAGTTGCTGGTGCCGGCGCCCATATGGATCGACCACGGCGGCGACACCACCGCTTCGTTGTTCTGGATCACGATGTGGCGCTGCGCGGCCGGCTCGCCCATGAAGTGGTAGACACGGTCGCTGTCGCCCAGGTCGAAGTAGAAGTAGACCTCGCTGCGGCGGTCGTGCAGGTGCGGCGGCATGGTGTTCCACACGCTGCCCGGCTTGAGCACGGTCAGCCCCAGCAGCAGCTGCGAGGACGGGCAGGTGGCCGGCACGATGTACTGGTAGATGGTGCGCTCGTTGCTGGTTTCCAGCGCGCCACGGTCCAGTGCGACGGCATCGCTGATCGACAGCTGCCGCGTCTCGAAGCGCGCGTGCGCTGGCGTCGAGGCCAGGTAGAACAGCGCCGGGCTGGCCGCGTCCTGCGAGGCAAAGACCACCTCCCTGCTGCCCATGGCCACGTACAGGCCGTCCTTCGGGCCCAGGGTGTACACGGTACCGTCAACGGTAACCGTACCGGTGCCGCTGCCGACGTTGATCACGCCCAGCTCGCGGCGCTCCAGGAACGGATGGCCGGCGGCCGAGGCCGGTTCGGTCTGCGTGGGCAGGGCCACCGGGGCATCGACCGGGGCTGCGCCGCCAATCACGAAGCGCTCGTAGTGGGTGTACTTCAGGGTCACCGCACCGGCGTTGAACAGGCCGTCGAGCAGGTACAGGTCGCGCAGCTGATCGTTGCTGGCGCCGACGATGGCTTCGGGGTGCGTGGCGTAGTGGGTCTTGCAGTACATGGCGTCTCCAGGGCGGGGGGCGGGCCGGCGGATCGGCCCCGGCGCGGTTCACGATCGATTCTAGCCAGAAAGGAAACCGGTGTCATTTTGCGCCGCACGATGCCGGGGTTGCCCGGGCAGGGCGCGGTCGATCGGGCAGGTGGCGTGTCACGACCCACGGTCGTGACCTGCAGGATTGATCCCGCAGGGATCAATCCTCCGGCGGCTGGCAGGAGTCGCGGACGATCAGGTGCGGCCGCACGCTGGCGATGGGCAGCGCGGCCTGGCCTTCGGGCTGGATCAGCATCGCGGCGGCCGTGCGCCCAGTATCGCGGGTGTGCCGGCGCACCGACGTCAGCGGTGGCCACAGCCGCGATGCGAGCGGACTGTCGTCGTAGCCGACGATGGACAGCTGGCGCGGGATGCTGATACCCGAGCGCAGCGCCACCTTGTAGATGCCGGCAGCCATTTCGTCGTTGCCGGTGAAGATGGCGGTCGGGCGGCGCTTGCCGAGCAGCAGCTTTTCGGCCGCTGCCACACCTGACTCAAACGTGTAGCCGGCTTCGACGATGCGGTCCTTCGGCAATTCGATGCCGCGCTGGGACAGCGCATCGATGAAGCCGGCGGTGCGCTCGTGGGCCGAGCGGTAGGCGCTGGGGCCGGTCACCAGGGCGATGTCGCGGTGCCCGAGCGAAAGCAGGTAATCGGCGGCCTCGGCTGCACCGTCGCGGTCGTGGGTAACCACCATCTGCGAGGTCTCGTCCAGCGGCAACGCGGCCACGCGGGTGAAGCGGCAGCCGATCTCGTCCAGCATGTCGGCCAGCGCCTGGTCTTCCGAAGCACGCGGCACCAGGATCACCCCGTGCAGTTTCTGTTGCTGCACGAAGCGCCGCACGCCTTCGATATAGCCCGGGCTGCGGCTGTCACACGGATGCACCACCAGCTCGAAGCTGGTGCCACGCAATGCGTCCAGCGCGCCATATTGCATGTCCACGATGTACTGCGCGGTGGGGTTGTCGTAGACCATGCCGATCAGGAACGAGCGGCGGAACGCCAGGCCCCGGGCCAACGGGTCCGGCGTATAGCCCACTTCCCGCATCAGTGCTTCCACCTTGTCGCGCGTATCCTTGCGCACCAGCGGCGAGTTGTTGATGATTCTTGAAACCGTTTTCTTGGATACCCCCGACAGTCGCGCGATGTCGTTGATCGTGGCGGCCTTGCCCTTCGCCAATGCCGGCGGGGCGGCATCGTTCTTGTTGCGCACTGACATGTTTTGAACCCGGTAGGTCTGGGAATTCCGGCCTCGCGCTCAGTCCAGCGCGCGATAGCGGAAGCTGCGGAAGGTTACCGTACCGTCACCGGCCGCATACAGGGCCGGCTTCAGTGCCAGGAACCTGCCGGCTACATTGTGATGGTAACCGGACACTTCCATCTGAACCGGATACTTCTGCCAGGCGGTGCCGTCGGTACGGGTGTGGACGGTGACGATGTGGCGGTTGTTGGTAACCCGCAGCCACAACCGGCCGCCCTTGGCACTCGGCGCCAGGCGGGTGGGGCGCTCCTCGCCGTAGCGGTGCAGGATGAACTGCTCGCCGTTGCTGCCGACGCCGGCGTAAAGGCGGTCGCTGTAGAACAGCAGGGCACCGCCCACTGCGCCGGGCGCAATTTCCAGCTCCACCTCGAACTGGTAGGCCGGATCACCGGCGATGGCGGTCAGCGGTGAAGCGTCGCGGGGCGTGCTGCCCTTGCCGCGCACCTGCAGCCCCTCCGCGACGAAGTGCAGCCGCTGGTATTCGTCGGCTGCCGGGTTGAAGAACGCCCATTGCGGCCCGAGTGCCGGGCCGCGGAAGTCGTCGGAAAGAGCCATGCCGTGTGGCAGCGCGCTGCCCGAGGGCTTGCGCAGCGGCTGGCCGAGATCGCCGCCGCGGGCGACGAACCAGCCATCGTCGGTCCATTCGATCGGGTCCAGCAGCGCCTGTCGTCCCAGTGTCCAGAATCCATTCTCGTAACCGTGGTACATCATCCACCAGCGCCCATCGGTGCCCTCGACCAGCGTGGCATGGCCGCGCGACCACCATGGCTCGGCCGCCGAGCGGGTGCGGGTGATCGGATTGTTGGGTGCGTTTTCCCAAGGCCCATGGATCGAGCGCGAGCGCGCGGTGATCACCATGTGGCCGGTCGGTGGCCCGGCGGTGCCGCCCACCGCGGTGGTCATGTAGAACCAGCCGTTGTTCCGGGTGATTTTCGGTCCTTCCTGCGCGTACGCTTCCACGTCCCAGTCCTGCGGGTAGCGCCAGCCGTCGTAGACGTGCCTGGGCGGGCCGGCCACGCTCAGTCCGTCATCGGCCAGCTGCACGTAGTCGCCGCCGCTGAGGAACAGGTAGCGCTTGCCGTCCTCGCCCACGGCGTGGCCGGGGTCGATGTAGCCGCCCAGGCCGATGTCGATCGGCTCGCTCCACGGGCCACGGATGTCGTCGGCCCACACCACGAAGTTGCTGCGGCGCTCACCGGTCCGCGCCGGGAAGTAGATGTAATACCGGCCGTCGTGCCTGACCAGGTCCGGGGCCCAGATTGCTCCGACGTTGCGGGTGATCGCGTGGCCGAGCGGCTGCCAGTTGACCAGGTCGCGCGAGTGCCAGAGGGGCAGGCCTGGATAGGCGTCGAACGAGGACAGGGTGAGGTAGTAGTCCTCGCCGTCCTTGAGCACCGACGGATCGGGCCGGTCACCGGCCAGCACCGGATTCAGGAAGGTGCCATCGCCCAGGTCGGCTTGGCGTTGCTGTTCAATACCCTGTGCCCAATGCACCGTGGCTGGCCCGGTCGCCACGGCGGGCGACGGAACCAGTACCGGCACGACCAGGCACAGGCTGGCAAGGAAGGGGAGGATCGCGCGCATCAGCATCTCCTGCGGGTCAGCCGCGCAGGGCGGCGGGCAACCACAACGACAGGCCCGGGAAGAAGGCCACTGCAAGCAGCACCGCCAACGCGACAAGCCAGAATGGCCAGATGGTGCGCATGCTCTGGCCCACGCTGATCTTGCCGATGGAGGTGCCGATGAACAGCACCGAGCCGACTGGCGGGGTGACCAGGCCGAGGCCGCCGGTGAGCACCAGCACCAGGCCGAAGTGGATCGGATCGATGCCGTAGGCGCGCGCCACCGGCAGGAAGATCGGCGTGCAGATCAGGATCATCGGCGCCAGGTCCATGAAGGTGCCCAGCAACAGCAGCATCACCACGATCATCAGCAGCACCATGAAGCGGCTGTGCGCGAACGACTGCAGGAACTCGACGGCGGCAGCCGGCACCTGCAGGTACGCCAGCAGCCAGCCGAACACCGCCGCGGTGGCGATCACGAACAGGATCACGCCGGTACTGCGCGCGGCATGGATGACGGTGTCGAAGAACTCGCGCCAGCGCAGCTGCCGGTACAGCACGGTGGTCACCAGCAGGGCGTAGACCACGGCGATGGCTGCGCTTTCCACGGCAGTGAAGATGCCGGCACGGATACCGACGAAGATCAGCGCGACCAGGCCCAGGCCGGGCAGGGCGGACACCACGCGGAGCAGCACCGCGCGCCAGCCAGGAAACACTTCCACCCCGTAGCCGCGACGGCGTGCGACCACATAGCCGGTGGCCATCAGCGCCAACGTCATCAGCAGCGCCGGTACGATGCCCGCAGCGAACAGATCGGCGATCGACAGGCCACCGCCTGCTGCAGCCGAGAACAGGATCAGGTTGTGCGACGGAGGCACCAGTAGGGCCACCAGCGCCGCGGTGATGCTGACGTTGACGGCGAAATCGCGGTCGTAGCCGCGCTTGACCATCTGCGGGATCATCGTGCCGCCGACCGCCGAGACGTCGGCGATGGCCGAACCGGAAACACCGCCGAAGAACAGCGAGGACAGGATCGACACCTGGCCCAGGCCACCGCGCAGGCGCCCGACCAGCGACGAGGCCAGTGCGATCAGGCGCTCGGAGATGCCGCCGCGCATCATGATCTCGCCGGCAAAGATGAACAGTGGAATGGCGATGAGCGAAGCGGAGCCGGTACCGGCCGAGATCTGCTGCACCAGCACGATGCTGGGGATATCCAGGTACAGCAGGGTGGCCAGTGCCGCAGCGGCCAGCGCGTAGGCGACCGGCACGCCGAGCAGCAGCAGGACGGCGAATACGGAGAAGAGAAGGGCGATACCCATGGATCAACGATCTCCTTCAGCGTCTTCGGCGCCGGCGGCGCGGGCCTGCAGCGCGTTCCACGCGCGGTTCAGTGCAAACATCAGCATCAGCGCGCCCCCCACCGCCAGCGGCAGGTAGTTGATGCTCTGCGGCAGGTTGGCACCGGCGGTCTTGATGTCCAGTCCGTCGACCAGCAGGTCGGCCGACCAGAACGCGATGAAGCCGCCCAGCACCGCCACCACCAGCTGCACCAGCACGTCCACCGCGCGGCGCAGGCCGGCGCCCATGTAGGCATGCAGCAGGAAGAAGCCGAAGTGGCGGTTGCTGTGCACGCCGCAGGCCGCGCCCAGGCTCATCGCCGTGGCCAGCAGCAGCAGGGTGACCGGCTCGGTCCAGCTGGGCGAATCGTTGATCACGTAGCGCGCGAACACCTGCCAGCCCTGCACCACCACCAGCCCCAGCAGGGCGGCGACGGCGCCGTAGATGGCGATGTCGGCAATGCGGTCCAGCAGGCGCTGGCCGGGTCCGGTGGTGGACGTCGTCGTTTCGGTCATGGCGGTATCCTCAGGCGGCACGGATGCGGTCAACCAGCGCGGCGATGCCAGGCTGCTGCAGGTAGTGCTTCAGCAGCGGCTGGGCTGCATCGCGGAAGGCCGCCATGTCGACCTCGTTGGCCTTCACTCCGTAGGCCAGCACCGCCCGGCGCGCGGCATCCTCCGATGCGTCCCACTGCTCACGCATCACCGCCACCGATGCGCGGGCGGTGTGCAGCAGCAGCTGGCGGTCATCCGGGCTGAGGCGTTCAAAACGGGCCCGCGACATCAGCAGGACGTCCGGCGCATACGAATGGTCGCTCTGCGACCAGTAGTGCGCGGCTTCGAAATGGCGGCTGGAATGGAAGCTGCGCATGTTGTTCTCGGCGCCGTCGATCATGTGGGTCTCCATGCCGGAAAACGTGTCGCCCAGCGACATCGGCGTCGGGTTGGCGCCGAGCAGGCGCATCAGCTGGATGAAGATGTCCGATGAGGCGACGCGCAGCTTCAGGCCGTGCAGGTCCCTGGGCGAAACGATGGGGTGCTTGGTGTTGTAGAAGCAGCGTGCACCGGAGTCGTAGATCGCCAGGCCGACCAGATCGCGGCCTTCAAAGCCACGCAGCACCGCGTCGGCCACGCCGCCATCGAGTGCGGCGCGCTGCTGCGCGACCGACCTGAAGACGTACGGCAGGCACAGTGCCTGGGTCAGCGGAAATGCGTTGTTGAGTGCACCGGCATACACGCGGGTGATGTCGATGGCGCCAAAGCGCGCCATGTCGATCGCTTCCGACTCGCGGCCCAGCTGGCCCGAGTGGTACTGCCGCAGCCGCAGGCGGCCGTTGGTCTCACGCTGCAGGGTCTCGCCGATCCACTTCACCGCGGTGACGGTGGGGTAGTCGGCCACGTGCACGTCGGTCGCGGTCAGCAGGGTGCTGCCGTCCACGTCGCCTGCGGCCCCACGCCCGCAGGCGGCGAACATCGGCGTCGCCAGCGCAGCGGCGCCGCCGGCCAGGAAATTACGTCGTGTGATCATCTGCGCCCTCCCGCGCGTGTTCACCAGGCCTGGCCGGCGGTCATCCCGCCGGCACGGCCCGGCAGGCAATGTCTCCGAAGCCGGCAAAGCGCACCAGCGCCGTTTGTCCTGCCTCGATATCGTGGATGCCGGTGGCATTGCCGGTGGCGATCAGGTCACCCTTGCGCAGCGGCCGGCCACGCTGCGCCGAACGGGACAGCGCGAAGGCATAGGCCGCGCGCAGGCCACCGGGCAGGCGGGTGGCACCGCCGGTGCCGACCACCTCGCCGTCGATGACGGTCTCCGCACGCAGCGCGGTCTCATCGCGGGTCGTCCAGTCGACGATCTCCGGCCCCAGCACCAGGCCATTGTTGTTGCCGAAATCGGAGACCACCACGCGCGGACCCAGCACGTTGATGGTGGCCAGCGGGCTGCTGGCAACCTCCACGCCGATATGCAACCGGGCCGGAAGCGCTTCCGCCTGCTCCGGGGACCAGTGCAGCTGCCCGGCGGGGGCGTCCTCCAGAAGCTCCAGTACATACTCTGCCTCGACGGCGCCGAAGCCTCCGGCGAACACCGGAATGGCGGTTGTTCCACCGGTATCATTCCAGAGCTGACGCTTGAAGATCGGGCCCAGCAGCCGTTCGTCCCCGGAGGCGTCGCGGCGTTCCTCGGCGATGTACCCCACCTTCCAGCCCACCACCTGGTCGCCCCAGGCGGCGATCGCCAGGTCCTGCACCTGATAGGCGCTCACCAGGTCGGCCGGAATGGTGCCCGGAAAGTCGGGCAGTGCCTGGCCGGCGCGGCGTGCTGCGGTGAAGGCCCGGGCGATGGCAGCGGCCTCGTCCGGCGCGGGCGCCTGCCCCTGCGTGCCATGTTCGTTGCTCAAGAACGGTCTCCCTCTGGCGTGTTGCACTGCCCATCGACAGCGTCTGCAGAAGCTGTATATGGTAAACCGGTGTCATCACGCAAGCGGCAGCGCATCACCTGCCTGCCTCAGGGCGAACGGCACGCTGTCCCTTCCCTGTTGGAGCCTGGTCCGTCATGCGTCTGCCGATCCTGCTGATCTGCCTGCCCGCGCTGCTCTTCGTTGCCCTGGCGCGCGCCGGCGATAGTCCACTGCGCGAGGGCCAGCGGCCGGGCCGGGAACTGCCCGGCGAGCAGCTGCCGCTGTGGCCATCCGGGCAGGTGCCCGGCGAAACCGCGCCGGCGCGACCGGCGCGGGTAGTCGAACGCAGCGCCGAACCGGCCCACCCGGACCGGTTCGTGGATGGGATCGATGCCCCCTATCTGCTGGTGCACGCGCCGGCACGACCGAACGGCCGGGCCTTGCTGGTGATCCCGGGCGGCGGTTACCAGCGGGTGGTGATCGACAAGGAGGACAGCGCACTGGTACCGGAGTGGGTGGATCGGGCGGGCTATACGCTGTTCGTCCTGCGCTATCGCCTGCCGCAGCCGGGGCGCGATCGCCAGGCCGCACTGGCCGATGCGCAGCGTGCGATGCGGGTGATACGCGACCAGGCTGCGCGGCGCCACCTCGACGCCGGCAGCATCGGTGTGATGGGCTTCTCGGCCGGCGGCCATGTCGCCGCGCGGTTGGCTACCGGCTTCGACTTGCCGGTCTATCCCGCACGCGATGCGCTCGACCGGTCAAGCGCGCGTCCGGCGCGCGTGGTGCTGGTCTACCCGGTCATCGACATGGGCGCACAGGCGCACAGCGGGTCGCGCAGTCGCCTGCTCGGCGAGCATCCTGATGCCGCATTGGCTGCCCGGTACTCGGTACAGCAACACGTCCGTGCGGGCATGCCGCCGACGATGCTGATCCACGCCAATGACGATGGCGTGGTCAGCGCGCGCAACAGCGAGATGATGGCGGAGGCGCTGGCCAGGGCCGGCATCGAGCATGAGCTGCATGTGTTTGCCCGCGGCGGCCATGGATTCGGAATGCAGGTGCGCGCCGGCACGACGCTGGCGCTGTGGCCCGAGCTGGCGCAACGCTGGTTCGAGGCGGCGGAGGCGCAGCGATGATCGATGCGCCCGCCGACCTGCCACGCCGCCACTTCCTGCGCGACAGCCTGTGCTGCGCCCTCGCCACCGTAACGGCACCGGCGTGGCCCGGTCAGGCCGCTGTGCCGGGTCCGCGCGATGCACGCCTGCCACTGGCACGGGTGCGCAGCGGGCGTGTGCGCGGCCAGTACGAGCAGGGCGTGCTGGTGTTCCGCGGCCTGCGCTATGGCGCCGACACCAGTGACCACCGCTTCCAGCCGCCACGCCCCGAAGCCACCTGGTCCGGCATCGCCGATGCCCTCGAGTACGGCGCTGCTGCACCGCAGGGCGGTGCCGACGGGCCGGGCAGCGAGGACTGCCTGTTCCTCAACGTGTGGACTCCTGCGCTTGGGGACGGTGGCCGGCGACCGGTCCTGGTGTACATCCACGGCGGCGGCTTCAACAACGGCTCCGGCAGCGACCCGCTGTATGACGGCGCTGCCCTGTGCCGCCGCGGCGATGTGGTGGTGGTCACCGTCAACCATCGGCTGAATGCCTTCGGCTACCTTTACCTGGGCGCCCTTGGAGACGCGCGCTATGCCGCCTCGGGCAACATCGGCCAGCTGGACCTGGTGCAGGCGCTGCACTGGGTGCGCGAACATGCTGCCGTGTTTGGGGGTGATGCCGGCAACGTTACCGTGTTCGGCCAGTCCGGCGGCGGCGCCAAGATCGCCACGCTGATGGCGATGCCGGCTGCACGCGGCCTGTTCCAGCGCGCGTGGACGATGAGCGGCCAGCAGGTCACTGCAGCGGGACCGCGCGCGGCCGCGCAGCGGGCGGCGATCGCCATGCAGGCGGCGGGCGCGGCGGATCTGGCCGCGCTGCTGCGCCTTCCGGCGGCGGACCTGCTGGCGGCAACCCGTGCGCGGGACCCCTCGCGCGTGGAGAGCACAGCGCTGTACTTCGGCCCGGTGCTGGATGAAGTGACGCTGCCCGTGCATCCGTTCTGGCCGCAGGCCCCCCTGCAATCGGCGGCCATTCCGATGGTGATCGGCAATACCCGCGACGAGACGCGCGCCTTCCTCGGCAATGACCCGGCCAACTTCACCTTGACCTGGGAGACGCTGCCGGCACAGCTGGAGAAGCAGCAGTTCGTCGACCTGCTGCCGTCCACGGTGATTGCCGAGTACCGCCGGCTGTACCCGCACTACACGCCATCGGACGTGTTCTTCGCCGCGACCACGGCCGGGCGCTCCTGGCGCGGTGCGGTGGAGGAGCTCGAAGCCCGTGCACGCCAGCCGAGAGGTGCGGCGCCAACCTGGGCCTACCAGCTCGACTGGGGTTCACCGGTGGAGGGCGGGCGCCTGCGTGCCTTCCATACCCTCGACATTCCGCTGGTGTTCGACAATGCCGGCCTGCCCGGCGCACGCACCGGAGGCGGCGCGGACGCGCATGCGCTGGCGGCGACAATGAGCGACGCGCTGATCGCCTTCGCGCGCAACGGCAACCCCAATCATCGCGGAATGTCGCAATGGGCACCGTACGCGCTACCCCGGCGCCAGACCATGCTGTTCGACCGCGAAAGCCGCATGGTCGATGATCCCCGTGCCGGCGAGCGTGTGCTGTACGCGAAAGTCCCGTTCATGCAACGCGGCACGCAGTGAATGACACCGCGGCACAAACGCTCTGTTAACCCGGCTCGGCTAGAGTCGGATACATGGAAGCGCCGAACACGCCACTGCCGTTCAACGGCCGCGAGCGGCTGATTGCCGCGATCGACCGTGCCGTCGAGCTGGACGATCCGGCAGCGATCACCGAGGCACTGCAGCGCGTCCTGCGCGATGCGATCGCCGATCCCGCAATCCAGTTGCCGCCCTGCGTCAGCCGCCCTGTACAAGGGCACTACGCCCGGCGCGAGCTGCATCGCAGCCCCTTGCTGGGCTACAGCGTGATCGCCATGTGCTGGGCACCGGGGCAGGGCACGCCACTGCACGACCATGACGCCATGTGGTGCGTGGAAGGCGTCTGGCACGGCGAGCTGGTCGTGACGCCCTATGCATTGCTCGAACAACGTGGCGAGCAGCATCGGTTCGCCGCACAGCCGGCCCTGCATGGCCAGCGCGGCAGCGCAGGCAGCCTGATTCCTCCGCACGAATACCACACGCTGTGCAATGCCAGCGACGACGACATCGCGGTGTCGCTGCATGTCTACCAAGGGGTGATGGAACGCAGCGCGGTCTTCGAGCCGCTGGGCGATGACTGGTACCAGCGGCGGGTGAAAGCCATGGAGACCGAAGCGTCGTGACCGGGTGCCGGGCGTGCCCGGCGACGCCTCAATGCGGTACGGCCACCACGTTGTTCAACCGCGTCACTTCCTCACCGCCATCGGCCAACCCGATGCGCACGCGCAGTCCGCTGCGGTCACCGGCCGGCAACGGCAACGACACCACCGCTGTCTTCGGCCGCAGGTCGGTCGGCGCGGGCAGCGCCGGCACACCGGTGCGCGCGATCTCCCGGCCGCGTGCATCCTCCAGCACCGCGATTCCCGCGCTGCTGCCGACGTGGCCCAGGCTGTGCACGGTCACGTGCAGCTGGCGACCATCCACTCGCACGTCGCCACGCCCGACGCCGAGGTCCGGTCGCGTTTCCACTGGCGTGCCGGCGGTGATCCGCTCGAACTCGAACACTTCGGTGCGTCCCGGGCGGAACTGCATCGGTACCGACGCACTGGTTTCCAACTGCACGGTGCGTTCGGCCGGGGTGCCGTCAATGCGGCCATCGCCGTCGGCATCCACGCCACTGCGCACGCGCCAGGTGCCGCTGGCGACGTTCCAGCCGGTCATGTCGGCGCCGATGGCGCGCGTGCCCAGGTTGTAGCTGGTGATGGTGAAGCGCTCGCGTGAGGGCGCATGCACCAGCAGCGCGACCTGTTCAGCGGCACCCTCATGATCGAAGCGCCAACTGACGGTGTGGCCGGGCCAGCTCTGGTTGCGCTTGAGCGCGATACCGCCCAGGCGCGCGCGCTGCAGGAACTCGCTCGGCGCGTCCACGCGATCGGACCACCAGTGGCCTTCGGTGTTCATGTAGGCGCGCTGCACCTTGGCCTGCCGCCCGTCGGCATGCAGCGCGTCGATGTACGCCCTGTCGCCGGTGGCCTGCCAGGCCATCAGGCTGGCGAATCCAGTCTTGCCGGCGTCGGCCTCGGCGGTCAGCAGGGGATACCACGCCTGCTGCCGGCCCAGCACCTCCACGAAGTTCTCGCCCAGGTTGGCCAGCGCCCCCGGCCCCCCCCGGGCCGCACGATAGTCCAGTGCCTGCAGGTACTTCGCATCCCCGGTCCAGCGCCACGCGGCCCAGAAGGTGTGCATCGTGTCGCCGGCACCCGAGCCATCGTTCAGCTCGCCGCCACGGGTGGCCCCGGTGGCCCAGTGGATCTCGTTGGGCAGGGTGAAGCGGCCCTTGCCGTCCTGGCCCGCATGGGCCAGGTAGCCATCGGCCAGTCCGATCACCAGCTTGCGGCCGGTCGGATCGGCGTTGTACTGGCCCAGCAGGAACGCCGGGTGCAGCACCGGGAACGAGTATGGCTTCTGCCACTGCCAGTTCGGTTCGCGGTAGACCTTGTTGCCGCCGAACCAGTTGCTGGAGAACAACAGATGGCCCTGCGGGTTGCGCAGGACGATGCGCTCGTCGAACGCCTTCACCGTTTCCATCAGGCGCTCCAGCGTCAGCGGGTCGCCCCAGTTGAGGTAGAGCATGGCGCTGTTGGTGTTGATGCCTTCCTCGTAGGCATGCAGCTCATCGGTCTCGATGGTGCTCAGGCCGTTGCTGAACATGCCGTTGCGGTACACAGCATCGGACAGCGCGGTCAGCGAAGCGTTCAATCGATCCGGCTGCACGCCCATCAAGGCCAGTCCCGGCCATTGCTGGGTCAGGTCGGAATCGTCGGAGATGCCACCGCCGAAGTCACCGTAGGCCACCTGGCGTTCGTCGATCCACCAGTCGACGAACTGCCGTACCTGGGCCAGGTCCTGCACCTGGTTGAACGCCCACGCCGGCACGCCCTTGGGCACGGCCGGTGTGGTGTAGGGCGGGCGGCCCTGGCTGTTGTAGCTGATGTAGTTCCAGTACAGGCGACCGAGTTCGTGGTCCGGGTCGACCCGCAGCAGGTCGCTCAGGTCTGCGTAGACGCGGGCATAGAGGCGCTGGCGCTTGGAGGTGGTGTGTTCTTCCACCAGGAAGCCCCAGTTGTCGCGCACCTGGTTGAAGCGGTCGGCCACGTGCTCCTTCAGTGCGTCGGCGCGCGGCTTGAACACCAGCCGGATCTGCGCGCCGTCGAGAGCGCTCGCGTCGAAGCCCGGCGCAGCCGAGGCGATGCTCAGCCACAGGCTGTCCGGCGTGAGGATGCGATCGCGCAGGTCCAGCCACAGCGTGCGCTCCTGCCCCGGCGGCACCGACACCGAAACATCGATCATGTCGCGCGCCGGCCAGATCGGGTCCTTGATGCGGATGTTGAATGGGATCAGCCCGTCGTGGGTGGCCGGCAGGTTCAGCGCCGGGATGTCGATGGCCACGCCATCCAGGCCGTCATGCATGTTTTCCCAGCTGTAGGCCCAGCTGCGGATCAACGGCTGGTTGGCCGGTGCATCGCCCACCCCGGAAGGGATCAGCACGTGCACGATGGGGCGCGGTTTCGCTGGCAGCGTATCGGCGCTGCGCCGGCGTGACCCGGCCCCCTTCGGCAGCGCCATCACCATGCTGCGTTCGGCGGCGGGGAAACGTCCGTCGATGTAGCGGCGCAGCGTATCCAGGTTGGTGTAGTCAGGCAGCGCGTGGCTGTCGATGATGTAGGTCTGCTTCAGCGTGCCTTCCGGCTCGGCGCCTTCGCTCACGTGGTACGCCCAGATTTCCTGGATCGGTGTCTCCTGTTCCACGTTGCTGAAACGCAGCACGCCGCCGCGCTGTGCGGCAATGTCGTCGACGCTGCGCACCACGCCGCGCGGGCGGGTGGCCAGCACGTCAGTGGCATGTTCGGCGTCGGGCCCGTGGGCCAGGGTGCCGAAGGCCGCACCACGGATCTCCACCCGATTCACCGTTTCGGTGGCCGGCAGGGTCAAGTCGAGGTGCTGGCCGCCTTCCACATAGGTGTTCCAGTCCGGCAGCTGGAAGTAGTCATTGCGGCCGGGCAGGCGCGAACGGTTGTAGACACCCGGCCAGGTGGTCTCGGCGATGCCGTCGGTGGCTTTCCACATCCACGCCTTCAGGTCGCGGGTATCGGCGAATTCGACTTTGCGGATGCGCGTGGCGGTGGCCGACAGGGCGGGGGGAGGTGCACCCTCCCAGCCGAAGCGATGGCGCCAGGCGCGCTCATCGGTGGCCGCGGCAATGGCACTGTCCACGGGCCTGCCCTGCGCAAGTGCCGCCACGGCCGCGGCGTCGAGCATGCGGTCGTAGATGCGGATGTGCTGGAAATCACTGCCTCGCAGGAAGTTGTAGCGGCTCTGCACCTGGTAGGGTGCCATCACCCGTCCGGCCAACCCGAGCTGGTCCAGTGCGGCATCGTAGTCGCCGGTGGCCTGTGCACGCGCCGCTTCACGGCCGTCGATGAACAGGCGCACACCCTGATCTTCGTCCCAGGCGAAGGCCAGGTGCAGCCACTGGTCCGCGCGTGGTGGCGTGTCCATGCGGAACGACACGCGCGTGCGTGACAGATTCGCATCGGTGACGAATGCATCGAATCCGTGGCCGTTCCAGTCGATGCGCAACCAAGCCATGTCCCAGCTGCTGTGGTCGGCATAGCCGACGCGGAAGATCACGAACGGCGCCTCACCCACCGCGTAGCGTGCGCGCCAGTCGAAGGCAAGGGTGCCACGCTGGGCAAGGATATTGCCCGGCGCATTCCACGCCAGCACGCCATCGTCCTGCCACTGGATGGCCTTGCCGCGCGCACCCGCATCGACCACGGCGACCTTGTCGCGGAAATTCGGCACCGCATCGCCCTGCGCGGTGACTGCCTGCAGGCCCTGGCTGGCATCGACGTGGAACAACAGGGCAGGTGCATCGGCGGCGGCCGTTGCGGGGCCCGCGGCCAGCGCCACGGCCAGCAGCAGGCAACGCAACACGGTCGAACGGTGCGGCATGGAGATGTTTCCTTTCAACGGGCAACGACCGGCGCAGGGCCGCCGGACCGTAGCAGGACCGCGCTGCGGCGGCACCTTGCGGCGCAACAGCCGGCGGCACGCACGCCGGTGCGCGCCGCCGGCGTCGCTCAGAACTTGTAGCGCAGGCCCAGCAGGTACTGGCGGCCGGTTTCGGTGTACTGCAACGGCAGTCGGCCGGTCAGCGGCGAGTAGACCCACTCGTCGGACGCCTCGTTGGTCAGGTTGATGCCTTCCAGGCTCAGTTCCAGCTGGTCGCTGATCTTGTAGCGGACGGAGGCATCGAACACCGTGGTGCCGGTCATGCCGTGGTAGCCATCCAGATTGAAGCCGGTCTCCTGGCCAGGGGCCTGGGTCAGGTAGTCATCGCGGTTGGTCGCCGAGATGCGGCCGGCAAACCGCTCCCCTTCGTAGAACAGCGTCGCGTTCCACGATGACTTCGACAGGCCGGTGAGATCGGTCTTCATGACCGGCTGGCCTGCCGAGTTGAGGTACTGGATCTTCGATTCCACCCAAGTGTAGTTCAGCTGTATGCCGAGGTTGGCCCACTTGCCGGGCAGGAAGGTGAAAGGCTGCGTGTAGTTGGCTTCCACGCCGTGCAGTTCGCCACCGGGCGTGTTGACCGGCTTGCTGTAGGTGAAGTCATCGCTGGCCGAGGCTCCGGTGCCCTCCAGCAGCGAGGCGGGCAGGCCGCTGTCGCTGTAGGGACGCACTTCGCGGGTGGTCTGGATGAAGCTCTCGATATCCTTGTAGAACAGGCCGATGCCGGCCATCGCGCCCTCGGCGAAGTACCATTCGAAGCCGAGATCGACATTGGTCGCGCGGATCGGATCCAGGTCAGGATTGCCGCTGGAGATGGTGCGCGCGCCGCCGGCCACAGCCACGGTCGCACCGGGCGTCAGGCTGCCCAGTCCCGGCCGGCTCATCACCTTGGCCGCGCCGAGCCGGATCAGGAAGTCCGGCGTGACTTCCGCCACCAGGTTGAACGAGGGCAGGGTGTCGTCATAGGTGCGGTTGGCCGTGGTCTGCACCGTGCCGTTGGCCAGCGTGGACAGGCCGGTGGAGGACTGCTTGGTGCGCACGTACCGCACGCCCACGTTGCCCGACAGGGGCAGGCTGCCCAGTTCGGTGGAGAACTCGCCCATCAGGTAGGCACCGCGGTCCTTTTCTTCCACGCTGCGCACATTGTTGGCACGCGGCGCCACCGCGAAGCTGCCGCTGTTGCTGTAGATGTCGAACTGCTCGGCAATCGCCCCGAGGTCGGGGACGACCCAGCTGGCGGGGCTGCCGTTGATGCCCTTCAGTCCTGCGGGCGTGGTCATGCCCGCCGGCACGACCTTCGTGCCATCGGCAAAGCCGGGTACGGCCAGCTCGCTGGCACGGCGCAGCTCGGTGGTGCTGAACGTGTAGTCCTTGGCCAGCACGCCGCCCTTCAGGCGGAAGCCCGGGCCGAGATTCCAGTTGAAGTCGATCTGGCCGGTATCGAAGTCATTGTCCACGTACTGCGGCCGCAGGCGGATTTCCGCCAGCTCCCAGCCGTTGGGGTTGGTCGGGTCGATGCCATAGTTGAGGATCGGCGCGCGGTTGTTGCCACGATAGTCGTAGCTGTAACCATCGACGTCATACTTGTCCATGATCACCGTGGTCTGCACGGGGTTCTCATGCCTGGAGCGCGAGATGCCGATCTTGCCGGACAGGGTGAAATCATCTCCGAAGCGATGCTGGCCGTTCAGTGCGATCTGCTTGAACTCGGTACTCCATTCGTCATGGCGGCTTTCGGAACGGATGTCGACATTGTCGAACTCGCCCTGGACCAGGGCGTTGTTCTCGATCACGCCGTTGCGGACCACCATGGCCGGCTTGCCGACCAGGCGCGGCGTGCCGCTGGTGCCGCGGCTGAAGGAAATCGCCTCGATGTAGTTTTCATCGCGGGTGGCATCGATCTTTGAGTACAGCGCGTCGAGCGAGATTTCAGTGGCATCGCCGGGTTTCCACTGCAGCGAGCCGGTCACGCCCAGGCGCTTCTGCTCATGCTCCATCTGCACGTAGCGCGGAAAACGCGGATGGAACACGTTGGCACCACGCGCTGCGGCGAACGGCGAAGAGGCCGCGAAATTGCCGTTGCTCGGGCCGTTGGCCCAGCGCCCGGTGTTTGAGCCTTCCTCCAGTGCCTGGCGCTCGGAGTAGGCCACCGAAAGCAGGGCGCCGAAGGTGCCATCGGCGAAGGTATTGGATACCAGCGCCGCGACCCGCGGGTCGGCCTTCTCGGCCATGGCGTTGTAGCTGGCCTGGCCACTGGCGGCGAAGGTGAAGCCCTCATAGTCGAACGGCCGCGCGGTACGCAGATCGACCGTGGCACCCAGCGAGCCTTCTTCAACGTCGGCCGAGGCGGTCTTGCGCACCAGCAGCTGCGAGAACAGGTCCGAGGCGAACACATTGAAGTCGAAGCCACGGCCGCGGTTGGTGCCACCGCTCTGGTCACCGGCGCCGACGGTGGTCAGCGCCTCCATGCCGTTGATGCGCACGCGGGTGAAATCCGGGCCCAGGCCGCGCACGGAGATGTTGCGGCCTTCGCCGGCCTCGCGGGTGATGACCACGCCCGGGATGCGCTGCAGTGATTCGGCCAGATTCAGGTCGGGGAACTTGCCGATGTCCTCGGCAACGATGGCGTCGACCACGCCGGCTTCGCCGCGCTTGATGTCCAGCGCCTTTTCAACGCTGGCGCGGTAGCCGGTGACGGTGACCGTGTCCAGATCGGTGGCGGCCTGCTGCTGGGCAGCCGCCGTGGTGGACAGGGCCAGCGCCACGCTCATCGCCAGCAAGGTAACCGGTGTCTTTTTTCCGTGGATCCGAGATTGCATGCCTTTCCCCTCTCCCAAAGGTCTGGTATCGCAGCTGTGCAGCGGAATGACACCGCTGGTCAAAGCCGACGTTAACAGCACGCCTCGAATCGGGCATCTTGCAGCGCAACAGATCCGCAATGTCTCCAAGACGCTTGCAGGACAATGGTTTCGACATGCGAACCGAGCACCCGCAGCGCAACTTCGGTCTAGAATGACACCGCTAGTCAACGCCACACCCCACGTGGTCCACAACCATGCCGCGCAGTGTCCCACGCTGGCGGCAAGCACGAAGGAGCGGAGATGGGTCGTATCGTGTGTTTCGGGGAGCTGCTGCTGCGCATGGGTGCGCCCGGCCGCGAGCTGCTGCTGCAGTCTCCGCAGTTGCAGGTGCACGTGGGCGGAGCGGAAGCCAACGTGGGTGTCTCGCTGTCCCGGCTGGGACACCAGGTCTCGATGGTCGGCGCGGTCGCAGGCAACCCGCTCGGTGCCCACGCGCTGGCAGAACTGCGCCGGCACGGCGTGGACACCCGCCACGTGCACGAGGTGCCGGGCGCTCGGATGGGGCTGTATTTCCTCACCACCGGGGCGGTCCAGCGTGCCAGCGAAGTGGTGTATGACCGCGCGGACTCGGCGTTCGCGCGCAGCACTGCGGGCGACCATGACTGGCCGGCGTTGCTGCAGGGCGCGCACTGGCTGCACCTGTCCGGGGTCAGCCCGGCACTGGGGCCGGAGGTCGCCGCAGCGACGCTGGATGCCGCACGCGCGGCGCGGCAGGCCGGGGTTCGTGTTTCCTTTGACGGCAACTTCCGCCCCAGGCTCTGGCAGCGCTGGGGGGGTGACGCCCAGGCCGTGCTGCACGAGCTGTTCGCCCAGGCCGACATCGTCTTCGCCGACCACCGTGACATGGAGGTGGTGCTGGACCGGCCGTTCACGCAACAGGAGCCGGTCGCCCGCGTCGAGGCCGCCGCCGTCGCTGCGTTCGCAGCGTTTCCACAGCTGCAGTGGATGGCGTGCACGCAGCGGCAGGTGATCAGCGTCGACCACCATGCGATGGGTGCACTATTGCTGGGCCGCGACGGAACACGCGCGCAGGCGCCCGTGCGCCAGCTGCAGGGCATCGTCGATCGCATCGGCGGTGGCGATGCCTTCGCGGCCGGCATCCTGCATGGCATCCTGTCCGGCCTTGATGCCGACGCCACTGTGCGCTTCGGCCTGGCCGCCGGGGCCCTGAAGCATTCCATCCCCGGTGATTTCAATCCTGTCAGCGAAGCTGACGTGCTGGCCCTGATGGGCGAGGAGCGATTCGATGTCCGCCGCTGATCCGCGCGTGCGCGCGGTGCTGAAACTGGCACCGGTGATTCCGGTGTATACCCCCGGCTCGGTGGAGGAGGCCGTGCAGGTCGCACAGGCGCTGTTCCGTGGTGGCCTGCCGGTAATCGAAGTCACGCTGCGCACGCCGCAGGCGATGGACGCCATCCGGGCGATGCGGGAGGCGGTACCCGATGCCGTGGTCGGTGCCGGCACCGTCCTCACGCCCGCGCAGATGCAGGCCGCCCGGGAGGCGGGCGCGCGTTTCGCCGTGTCGCCCGGCGCTACGCCGGCCCTGTATGCAGCCGCCCGCGATGCCGACCTGCCCTACCTGCCGGGCGTGGCCACCGGGTCGGAAGTGATCCTGGGCCTGGAGCACGGCCTGGATACGTTCAAATTCTTCCCTGCCGTACAGGCTGGCGGCGCCGCGCTGCTGTCGGCCTGGCACGGGCCGTTCGCCGATGTCCGCTTCTGCCCGACCGGCGGGATCAGCGTGCAGACCGCACCACAGTTCCTGCACCTGCCCAACGTGCTGTGCGTGGGCGGTTCGTGGCTGACCACCCCGGCGCTGCTGCAGACCCGCGACTGGGATGCCATCGAACGCCTGGCCCGCGAGGCCGCAGTGCTGGCCGGCTGAGGCCGCCGTTGCGTTGCACCGGGCAGCGTCGGGCACCGTCGCGCGCGCTCAGCGCGTGGCGGGCCGGCCCAGGCGCCGGTACAGCGTGCTGCGGCTGATGCCCAGCTGCTTGGCCGCCGCGGAGATGTTGCCGTCGGCGGCCTGCAGGGCCTGACGCATCACCTCCTCGGCGATATCGCGCAGCCCACCGCGGACAGCGCAGGCGCTGTCCGCGGCCGTCACCTGCGGCGACAGCGGCGTGCTCATCAGGTCCGCCGGCAGGTGTGCTGCAGTGATCGGCTCGCCGGGGTCGCTCAACGCCACCAGGGTGCGCAGGCAGGCCTGCAGCTGCCGCAGGTTGCCCGGCCAGCGCTGCCGTTGCAGCAGCTCCAGCACCTCGGCCTGCAGTACGCGGCCTTGGGCCATCGGTGCCCACAGCGCCTGCAGCACGGCGCCGCGCTCGTCCAGTTCGCGCAGGGTAGGCAGGTGCACCACATGATCGGCGATGCGGTAGTACAGGTCCGCGCGGAAGCGTCCGTCGGCCACGGCCCGCTGCAGGTCGCGGTGGCTGGCGCAGACGAGGGCGAAGTCCAGCTTTACCGGACGGCCACCGCCGAGCGGTGACAGTTCGCGTTCCTGCAGTACGCGCAGCAGTCGCGGCTGCAGGGCCAACGGCATGTCGCCGATCTCATCGAGGAACAGCACACCCCCCTGGGCCTGCCGCAGCAGGCCGGTACTGCCCTGCCGGCGCGCGCCGGTGAAGGCCCCTTCCTCGTAGCCGAACAACTCCGCTTCGATCAGCCCCTCTGGCAGGGCCGCGCAGTTCACCGCCACCAGCGGCTGGCCGGCGCGCGTACTGCGGCGGTGCAGCTCGCGCGCGAATACTTCCTTGCCGGTGCCCGTCTCCCCCTGCACCAGCACCGGCAGGCCGGCATCGAGCACGCGCACGGCCCGGTGCAACTGCTGCCGCACCGGCGTGGCCAGCACCGTGCCGGGCGCCGCCGGCACGGGAGCCACGGGGACCACGCGCGGAGCGCGTGCGGGCACGACGCTGCCGGCGCGTGCGCGGCGCTTGCTTTCACTGTGGCCGTACAGCGCGCGTCCCTGCCGGTCCAGCAGCATGCCGTCGTCGTGCAGCCGCGCGAGTGGCTGGTCGAACAGGGCCTCGTAGGAGGCGTGGCCGATGTCGTGCCGGTCCAGCCCGAACAGCCCCAGGCCAACGCGGTTGGCAGCCACCAGGCGGCCGTTGCGGAAGCCGAGCAGCGCTTCGCGCGGGCTGCCCAGCAGCAACGGCTGGGCATGCAGGTGCAGCAGTTCGCAGTCGTCCAGTCCGTCGGCAAAGTAACGGTGCTCGATCTGGTCCACGGCCTGGCGACCCAGCGCCAGCGCATGCAGATGGGCGTGGCGCGCGTCACCGGAAATGTCGAGCACGCCCACGCGCTGGCCGAAGGGATCGAAGATCGGCGTGGCCGAGCAGGTGAGGATGCCGTGCGGGGCGAAGAAATGCTCGCCGCCGCGTACCTGCAGGGCGCGGCCTTCGACGATGGCGGTGCCGATGGCATTGGTGCCGACGGTGCCTTCGTCCCAGCGCACGCCGGGCATCAGCGCGACCTGGCCGGCACGGTCCAGGAAGCTGTTGCTGCCCTCGGCATCCAGCACCCAGCCTTCCTCGTCGGTGAGCAGCACGATGCCATCACTGCTGGCCAGCGAGCCGGCCAGGCCTTCCAGCTCGGGCCGGGCCAACCGCCATAGGCGCTCGCGGCGCTGGCGCAGTTCGCGCAGGGAGGGTTCGGGCACCGGCGCCACGTCGGGCCGCGCATCCACCGACAGGCCTTGGCGCTGGCAGCGCCGCCACGACTGCAGGATGGCGTCGGGTACCACGCCAGCCGGCACTGCACCGCGCTCGAAGAAGGCACGGCGCGCGCCGCCGACGCGCTCGGGAAGAATCGGCTGGGACACCCTCTCGCTCCTTGTCGCATTCTGCGACAGCTGTTGCGGGCACTGTTTCGATTAAAAGCACATCCCGCCTTCAAGTGCCATGACGTCCGCTGGTGCGCTGCGGCATTCCGCCAAGGGACCGCCAACACTGATGCCGCCGGGCCGCGTGATGCGCCGCAGCACCGGCGGGATTGGCACGCTCGTTGCGGTAGCCGGGCAGGTCCCGGGTTGTCCGGGCCATCCAAGGAGTGCCCCCGATGAATGCCGTTGCTTCAATCCCGCCCTCGCCCTCGACCGACCCGGCCGGTCCCGGCACGCTGTTCAAACCCCGCTACGACAACTACATCGGTGGCCAGTGGGTGGCACCGCGCAGCGGCCAGTACTTCGACAACATCACGCCGATCACCGGCAGGGTGCTCACCTCGGTGGCGCGCTCCAACGCCGACGACATCGAGGCCGCGCTGGATGCGGCCCATGCCGCCAAGGAAGACTGGGGCAGGCGCTCCACCGCCGAGCGCGCCAACCTCCTCAACCGCATCGCTGACCGCATCGAGCAGAACCTGGAACTGATCGCGCGCGCCGAGACCTGGGACAACGGCAAGCCGATCCGCGAAACCCTCAACGCCGACATCCCGCTGATGGTCGACCACTTCCGCTATTTCGCAGGCGTGGTGCGCGCGCAGGAAGGCAGCCTGTCGGAGATCGACAAGGACACCGTGGCCTACCATTTCCACGAACCGCTGGGCGTGGTCGGCCAGATCATCCCGTGGAACTTCCCGTTGCTGATGGCGGCCTGGAAGCTGGCCCCGGCGCTCGCCGCCGGCAACTGCGTGGTGCTCAAGCCGGCCGAGCAGACCCCGGCCTCGATCCTGGTGCTGATGGAGATCATCGGTGACCTGCTGCCCCCGGGCGTGCTCAACATCGTCAACGGCTTTGGCCTGGAAGCAGGCAAGCCGCTGGCCAGCAGCCCACGCATCGCCAAGATCGCCTTCACCGGCGAGACCAGCACCGGCCGCCTGATCATGCAGTACGCCAGCCAGAACCTGATTCCGGTGACGCTGGAACTGGGCGGCAAGTCGCCCAACATCTTCTTCGACGACGTGATGGCCGAGGACGATGATTTCCTCGACAAGGCCGTGGAGGGCTTCGTGCTGTTCGCGCTGAACCAGGGCGAAGTGTGCACCTGCCCGTCGCGTGCGCTGGTACAGGAATCCATCTACGAGCGTTTCATGGAACGGGTGCTCAGGCGCGTGGCCGCGATCAGGCAGGGTGATCCGCTGGACCCGGACACCATGATCGGCGCACAGGCCTCCGCCGAACAGCTGGACAAGATCCTCTCCTACATCGACATCGGCAAGCAGGAAGGGGCCGAAGTGCTGATCGGTGGCGAGCAGAACACCCTGGGTGGCGACCTGGCCGGTGGTTACTACGTGAAACCCACCGTATTCAGGGGCCACAACCACATGCGCATCTTCCAGGAGGAGATCTTCGGGCCGGTGGTAGCGGTGACCACCTTCAAGACCGAGGAAGAAGCTCTGCAGATCGCCAACGACACGCTGTACGGCCTGGGTGCCGGCGTGTGGAGCCGGGACGCCTCGCGCCTCTACCGCATGGGCCGTGCCATCCAGGCCGGGCGCGTGTGGACCAACTGCTATCACGCCTACCCGGCGCACGCCGCATTCGGTGGCTACAAGCAGTCGGGCATCGGCCGCGAGAACCACCGGATGATGCTCGACCACTACCAGCAGACCAAGAACCTGCTGGTCAGCTATTCGCCGAAGAAGCTCGGCTTCTTCTGATGGATTGATCGGGATCAAGGCGCAGGCATGGGGCCGGCGCCATCCTGCCTGCAAGCGCACTACGGAGAAGCATGCATGAACAGAACCATGAAGGCCGCCGTCGTCCGTGAGTTCGGCAAGCCACTGGTCATCGAGGAAGTCGTGGTACCGCGCCCGGGGGCGGGCGAGGTGCTGGTCAGGATCGAAGCCTGTGGCGTCTGCCATACCGACCTGCACGCCGCCGAGGGCGACTGGCCGGTGAAACCGAACCCGCCATTCATCCCCGGCCACGAGGGCGTGGGGCACGTCGTGGCCGTGGGCGGCGGGGTCGGGCATGTCAAGGAAGGCGACAGGGTCGGCATCCCCTGGTTGTACTCGGCGTGTGGCCATTGCGAACACTGCCTGGGGGGCTGGGAAACGCTGTGCGAGACACAGCGCAACACCGGCTACTCGGTCAACGGCGGCTTCGCCGAGTACGCGCTGGCCGATGCCAACTATGTCGGCCTGCTTCCAAAGGAGGTGGGCTTCGTCGAGATCGCACCCGTGCTGTGCGCGGGCGTGACCGTCTACAAGGGCCTGAAGATGACCGACACCCGGCCGGGCAACTGGGTGGCGATCTCCGGCATCGGCGGGTTGGGCCACATGGCGGTGCAGTACGCCCGGGCGATGGGCCTGAATGTGGCCGCCGTGGACGTGGACGATGGCAAGCTGGCGCTGGCGCGGCGCCTGGGCGCGCAGGTCACCGTCAACGCGCGCACCACCGATCCGGCGGCATACCTGAAGAAGGAGATCGGCGGTGCGCACGGTGCGCTGGTCACCGCTGTGTCGCCGAAGGCCTTCGAGCAGGCACTGGGCATGGTCCGCCGCGGTGGCACCGTCTCGCTCAACGGCCTGCCGCCGGGCAGTTTCCCGCTGGACATCTTCGGCATGGTGCTCAACGGCATCACCGTCCGGGGCTCGATCGTCGGCACCCGCCTGGACCTGCAGGAATCGCTGCAATTCGCCGCCGAGGGCAAGGTTGCCGCAACGGTAAGCACCGATCGCCTGGAGAACATCAACGATGTGTTCGCGCGCATGCACGCGGGCACCATCGAGGGCCGCGTGGTACTTGACCTCGCTGCCTGACCGCCCGTGCATGGCCGCCGTCGCTCCGTCCTCCTCTCCCACGGACACGGCGGCCATGCCGATCTTCCCGTAGCGCCGGCCGCCCGGGCGCGCTGGCGGCCGTACAATGCGGGCATGCCTGCAACGCTCAAGACATTGTTCCTGTCCGTGGTCGCCCTGATCGGCGGCGTGCTGTCGCTTGCGCTGGTCAGCAGCGTCGCCGGTTGGTTGCCGCCGCTGCTCGGGCTGGCAACCCGTGGCGGCGCACAGCTGGGCTGGGACCTGGCCTTCAGCGTGCTGGGCGGAATCGCCGGCATTTCCTTCGCGACCTATTACGCGCCGTGCTGGCCGCGCTCGCATGGCTTCTCGATCTGGTCGCTGATTGCCCTCGGCTGCGGCTATGCCATGTGGACCGCTGGTGCGGACTTCCCGTTCTGGTTCCTCGCTTCGCTGCTGGCGTCGTTGCCGGTGCAGCTGCTGGCCGGTTGGTGGTTCGGCCGCCGCCCATCGCGCGACGCAAGGTAACGCCGCCCCTGTAGAGCCGAGCCCATGCTCGGCTGCCTGTGTCGATGTGCATGAAAGCCGAGCATGGGCTCGGCTCTAGAGGTCCATGCGCGGTAGTGTCTGCTTCAGCCGCTCGATACCCTGCCATGGGTCAGCCTTCAAACGTTCTGCCCGGGCCAGTGCCTTGTCCAGCGTGAACGCATCGGCCGCACGGGCACGCGCCAGCTCTTCCCAGCGCAGCGGCACCGCTACGCCGCCACTCTCGCGTGCGCGCAGCGACCATGAGCACACGCTGGTCGCGCCGCGCGCATTGCGCAGCCAGTCGATGAAGATCACGCCGCCGCGCTTGGCCTTGCTCATCGTCGCCACGTAACGGTCCGGCGCCTGCTGCGCCATCGCCTGCGCGAACGCTTCGCAGAAGGCCTTGGCCTGGTCCCAGCCAGCCGTGGGCAGCAGGGGCACCACCACGTGCACGCCCTTTCCGCCCGACAGGCGCACGAAGCTCTGCAGCCCGATCTCCTGCAGGCGATCACGCACATCGCGTGCACCGGCCTTGACCTGTGCCCAGCTGACACCCTCGCCCGGATCGAGGTCGAACACCAGCCGGTCCGGGTGCTCCGGATCGGCCACTGTCGCGCCCCACGGATGCAGCTCCAGGGTATTCATCTGCACCAGCTGCAGCAGCCCGCGCGCGTCGTCGATGTAGACATAGTCTTCCTGGCCCCTCTTCTGCTGCAGCGGGACGGCATGGACCGCATCGCCGAGGCCGGCGCCGTGGTGCTTCTGGAAGAAGCAAGGCCTGCCCACGCCATCCGGGCACCGCAGCAGCGACAGTGGCCGCCCGGCGATCTCGGGCAGTATCCAGCGCGCCATCCGCCGGTAGTAGTCGGCGACATCGCCCTTGCTGAGCTTCCGCTTCGGAAACACCACCCGCTCGGGATGGGTGATCTGCACTTCGCCACCGGGATCCACGTTCGCTGCGTTCACCGCCAGATCCTCCCTCTGCTTGTCGCTGCGCAGGCGCTTGAAGCTGGCCTGCCGCAGCAGCCCTTCCTTGCCCCAGCCGCGAAAGGCTACCTCGGCCACGACGACCGGCTTCACCCAGCGCACGCTGCCGGCCCGGAACGGCACATGCGCCGGCAGCTGCACCACCGGCGCCTTCACCGCCAGCGGCTGCAGTGCATCACTCAACGCGCGCAGGCCGGCATCATCGAAGCCTGTTCCAACGCGCCCCACGTAGCGCAGGCCCTCCTTGCCCGGCGTCGCCAGCAGCAGCGACCCGAAACCCACCCGCGCACCCTTGGGTGCGGTGTGGCCGACAATCACGAACTCATCGGTGTCTTCGTGCTTCACCTTCACCCAGCTGCGTGCGCGGGTGTTCACGTAGGGGGCATCGACCTGCTTGCTGACGATGCCTTCGAAGCCGGCCGCGCCACTGGCTTCGAAGACCTGCGGGCCGTGGTCGATCACGTGTTCGCTGAAGGCCAGGATGCCGGGCTTGCTGCCGAGCAGGTCCTTCAGCAATGCCTTGCGTTCAAGCAGGGCACAACGGCTGATGTCGGCGCCGGCTATCCCGGGCAGGTCGAACACGATATAGCGCAGCGGCTGCTTCGAGCTGCCGTCGATGACCCGCTGCAGCGCTGCGAAATCACTGCGTCCTTCCTTGTCCAGCACCACCAGCTCGCCGTCCAGCCGCACGTCGCGCAGCGGCAATGCCAGCACGGCCTGGGCGACCTCGGGAAAGTCGGCCGTCCAGTCCAGGCCATTGCGCGAGCGCAGCTTCACTTCGCCGTCGTGCAGCTCGGCCAGCAGCCGATAGCCATCCCACTTGATCTCGTGCAGCCAACGATCGCCATCCGGTGCACTGTCGCGGTGATCGGTCAGCTGGGGCTTGAACCCGCGCGGATACGGCGTGCCGCGCGCTCCATCCAGCCGCAACGCGCGTGCACGCCAACGCGCGTCCGCCTTGCGGGCCGGTGCACGCGCGGCCCGCGCGGCCTTGCCTGCTGCGGTCTGCGCCGGCGCGCGGGCGCGCGTGGACAGCGGCTGGTCCAGCAGGTCATCCGCCTCGGCGTCACGTGCTTCGTCGTCGTCGCGCTTGATCAGCAGCCACTGTACCTGGCGTCCCTTCATCGCCGTCCGCACCAGTTTCCAGCCACCCGCCAGGCGCTGCCCGTGCAGCACGAAGTCGATCCTGCCGGCGGCAAGCGCCTGCAAGGGATCACCGTCGCAGGCCCAGGTGCCGTGGTCGAACACATCGACATGGCCGGCGCCGTAATGGCCTTCGGGGATGTCCCCCTCGAAGCGGGCGTAGGACAGCGGGTGGTCTTCCACCTCCACCGCCAGCCGTTTCTCGCCCGGGCGCAGCGACGGGCCCTTCGGTACCGCCCAGCTCTTCAGCACGCCATCCATTTCCAGGCGGAAATCGTAGTGGCGCGAACTGGCATGGTGCAGCTGGATGACGAACGCGGGCCGGTGCCTGGGGTCGCCGGGGACAGGCATATCGTCGGGTTCGGGGGTCTGCCCCGCGCCACCGCCAAGGCGGCGCTTGCGCCGGTACTGGTGCAGCGACATGGCTCAACCCGCCCGGCGCCGGGAAGCGGCTTTCTTCGCGGCCTTCTTTGCGCTCTTCTTCACCGCCTTCCTTGCCGGTGCCTTGCGGGCCGCGCCCTTCTTCGCCGGCGTGCGTTTGTTGGCATCCAGGCTCTTCTGCAGCAATGCCATGAAGTCGACCACATTGGTGGTCGCGTCCTCGCGTGGCGCAGGCTCGTCCTCGACCCGGGTGGTACCGCCCTTGGCTTTGATGCGCTTGTTCAACACCTGCTGCAGGCGCTCGCGGAACTCATCGTGGTACTGCGACGGATCCCAATCACCTGCCATCGACTCGATCAGCTGTTCGGCCATCGCCGTTTCCTTGCTGGTGATGCGGTAATCGGACAGTTTGCCGCTGGGCAGCTTGTAGTCTTCAGGATCCACCAGTTCCTGCGGGTAGCGCAGGATCATCAACACCAGTGCGTCTTCATGCGGCATCACCGCGCAGAGGTACTCGCGCGTGCGCACCACCACGCGCGCGATGCCCACCCTGCCAGTACTGCGCAGGGTTTCGCGCAACAGCACATAGCCCTTCTCGGCCTTCTTGCCGGGCACCAGCAGGTAGGGCTTCTCGTAGTAGCGCGGGTCGATCTGCGCCGCATCCACGAAGGATTCAACTTCCACCGCCTCATGGCTTTCCGGGGCCGCCGAACGGATATCACCTTCCTCCAGCACGACATAGCTGCCCTTGTCGTACTCGTAGGCCTTGACGATGTCCTTCCAGGGGACTTCCTCGCCGGTCTCGGCATTGACCCGCTCGAAACGGATCGGTTTGCGGTCGCGCGAGTCGAGCATGCGGAACTGCAGGTCGACCTTGCGCTCGCCGGACATCAAGGACACCGGAACATTGAGCAGGCCGAAGGACAACGTGCCGGTCCAGATCGGGCGGGCCATGGATGCACCTTTGATGGGGCAGGGTGCCCAGCGTGGGCCGAAGTGCGTAAACCACCCGTGTCCGTGCCGTGCACATCAGGTGGCGCCGCCGTTTTGATGTGGAGCCGAGCCGACGCTCGGCTGCTTCACCGGCCCGGCGCTACTGCAGCAACGGCCTCACCGCCGCCGCTGGGATGTGATCCAGCGCGCGCCAGGCATCTTCCACCACCGGCCGCGCCTGCGCCCATCCCAGGCGCGACTGGCCACGCATCTGCTCCCAGTGCTCGGCCAGCTCTTCGCAGGTGTCGGCGGCGTCGCCACGCGGCCAGTCGGCTGCGTGGGTCGTCAGTGCGAAGGCATACGCCGGGCACAGGTCGCGCCAGTTTCGATGGGTCTGGCCGCGGCGTGCTTCGTAATCGCTGAGCATGTACTGCAGGTAGTCCTGCGCCACTGCCTGCGGGTCTTCATCTCGAAGCGAGCGTCGCTGCGTGGTGCGTTGCCCGAGCGGGTCGAGCAGGGCGTTGAATACGGACGGGGCGGGGCGCTCGAGACGGGGCATGGCCGGCTCCTGCAGCGGCGGGGCGGGTGGGCAGGAATACGCGCGGCGCCGTTACCGGGGGGTGAGCGAGATGTTCATGACGCCAGGTTCGCGGCGGCTTTACCTCGGAAGCGGTCTAGTGGGAGCCCCTGAGCGCAGGTACCAGACCATGAGCCGAGAGACCTCACGAGACCCGCTGCGGGAGAATCACCCGCCCGTTCCCGGCGAGCAGCGCGGCAAGCGCGATGCCGACAACGCGGACTACCGCGGCACGGGTGCACCGTTCTTCGACGCCGGGCACGCCGGTGAGCATCTACCCGTGAAGCGTGAGGCTGAACAGGCTGCCCTGGATCGCAAGGACGGCGGTGATCGCCATCGCGGCGGCCAGGAAAGCCCGCTCAAGCGCCGTGAGCGCAAGCAGCACGCCAGCGACAACCAGGACGAAGCCCTGGAGGAGACCTTCCCCGCCAGCGACCCGACCTCACCCTTCGTGCCGGCCAAGGCACCCGATTGAGGGGTCGCGCCCGGGTTGGCCCGGCGTTGAGCGGCATCAGTGCCAGGACCACTGCAGGCCGGCGTTCAGCCGTCGCCCCGGGCCGGGTTCGTAGAAACGGCCATTGCCGTCGTTGACGATCACCGAACCGATGTAGGCCTGGTCCAGCACGTTCTCCAGCCGGGCGAAGGCGCGCAGCTCGCCACCGGGCAGCGTCCAGCGACGGCCGGCTTCCAGGTTCAGTAACGCGTAGCCCGGCGCGCGTTCGGTTGCCAGGTCGTTGACCACGGTATCGCTGCTTGCCGAGGCCTCCAGTGCCCACTGCCAGTCGGAGGGGGTCCACTGCAGCCGGGCGAAGGCCTGCTGGCGCGGCACGCCGGGCAGGCGACTGCCGGCGGCAACCCAGGTGTTCGAGGTCAGGTACGGCGCACGCACCTGGGCCTGCAGCCAGGTCCAGGCCAGTTGTAGTTCCAGCTGTTCGGCCAACGGCTGGCGGTACTGAAGTTCCACACCCTGGCGGCGCGTGCGGCCGATGTTGCGATAGGTGCTGCGTCCGCCGATGTTGCTGGCAACTGCCAGCTCGTCGCTCGTATCTGCACGGAACAGGCTGATATCGAGCTGGGTTCCGTCCTGTGCATGCCACTTGCTGCCCACCTCCAGGCTGCGGCTGCGCGCCGCCGCCAGATCCAAGGCCAATCCCGCCTGGCCATCGGCGCGATAACCCAGCTCGTTGAAGGTGGGCGTCTCGAAGCCGCGGCCCACGGCGGCATGCAGGCGCCACTGCGGGCTGGCCTCGAAGCTGATCCCGGCCACCGGGGTGGTCGCCTGGTAGCGGCGGCGGCCACTGTCATCGGGATTGGCGCCGACGATGTAGCGGTCATCGGACGCGAAACGCACCGCGCTGTGGCGCACGCCGGCCAGCAACGACCAGCGTGTGCTCCATTGCCACCAGGCTTGGGCGAACTGGTCCACGTTCTGCACGGTATCGATCTGGTCACGGCGCAGGCGGCCACGCACGCCCAACGCACGGCCAACGAAGTTCTCGTAGCCGGTGCGGTGCTGGCGCTGGCGGTCTGCGCTGAGCCCGGCCACCAGATCCAGCGGTCGACCGGCGAGGTCGCCGTGCCAGCCCCAGCGCGCGTCCAGGCCGCCGTAGCCGCCCTCCAGATCGATCATTCCACCGGCATGCAGCGGATTGGCCTGCGCCGTCGGCGGAATCGGCAGGTACTGGTGCACCGCGCGCTGGCCGGCATAGCCCATCAACTGCCAGCGCTGCGCCCCGGTTTCACGGGTCCAGCGCAGGCCGGCCTGCTGCTGGCGCACCGATTTACGGGTGTTGTACTGGTACGCCACGGCGGTAGCCTGGCGCGGATCAGCCGCGACCTGGGCACGGCTCAGGCCCAGCGGGTCCTGCGCGTCAGGGGCATCCAGCGCATTGAGCAGCAGTTCCAGCCGCCCACCGCCCAGCTCACCACCAATGCGTGCGTTGAGCGACTCACGGCGCGCACGGCTGTGGTCGCGCCAGCCATCGGTGCGGAAGTGGTTGGCGGCGATGTTGTAGTCCAGCCCGTGACCGGCACCCTGCAATTGCGCGCCGACGCTGAGCGAGTTGTCGGCACCGGCATTGAGCCGCAGTCGCCACGGGTCGCCGGCCTGTCCCTGTGCGCTCCATACCTGCAGCACGCCTCCAGAGGAATTGCCATACAGCGCCGAGAACGGCCCGCGCAGCACGTCGATGCGTTCGGCGCCGAGCAGGCTGGCATGCGACAGCTGGCCCTGTCCGTCGGGCATGGTCGCCGGTACTCCGTCGATCAACACCCGCACCCCACGCACACCGAAGGTCGAGCGCGCACCAAAGCCACGGATCGACAGCTGGGTGTCCTGCGCGAAGTTCTGGCGGTCGCGCGCGACCAGGCCCGGGACCCCGGCCAACGCCTCGGACAGCTGCACGCCGGCGCCGGCGCGGCTGGCGTCGATCCAGACCGTGTCCTGGCTGGCCGGCAGCGCGAACGGGTCGATGCCCGGCACCCGCGCAGCC
Organism: Stenotrophomonas maltophilia; assembly: GCF_001676385.1. GTDB lineage: Bacteria > Pseudomonadota > Gammaproteobacteria > Xanthomonadales > Xanthomonadaceae > Stenotrophomonas > Stenotrophomonas maltophilia_J. The sequence continues at coordinate 148,141 of NZ_LYVJ01000011.1, forward strand.
TGTACCTGCACGCTGGGCAGGACGGTCGGTGCGGGCTCGGCCACGGCCGCCCAGGGCGACAGCAGCAGGGCGGACAACGGCAGGCAGCGGCGGCGTGCGACGGGATTCATGATTCAGGTTGATGGATCGGGCGGCAACGCACGCCATGGTACGGACACCCGGGTGACGATGGCGGCGGCCAGTGCCGGCAGGCTTTGTTACGATGGGTCGGCTTCGGCCCAGGTGCCGCAAGCTGCGTCGCGCAATTCCTCCCCCTTTCCGTCTACCGAACGAGTACCGCCGTGTCCTTCTTTGCAAACGTGGAACTGGTCCCAGGTGACCCGATCCTGGGCCTGACCGAGGCGTACAACGCCGACAGCCGCCCAACCAAGGTCAACCTGGGTGTGGGCATCTACTACGACGAGAGCGGCCGCATTCCGCTGCTGCGCGCCGTCAAGCAGATCGAGCAGCAGCTCGCCGCCGAGGCCAAACCACGCGGCTACCTGCCGATCGACGGCCTGCCCGCATACACGCAGGCCACGCGCGAACTGGTGTTCGGCAAGGATTCGCCGCTGCTGGCTGCCGGCCGCGTCACCACCGCGCAGACCGTCGGTGGCAGCGGTGCGCTGCGCGTCGGCGCCGATGTGTTGAAGAAGCTGCTGCCGCACGCCACCGTTGCGCTGAGCAACCCGAGCTGGGAAAACCACCGTGCGGTGTTCAGCGCCGCCGGTTTCGACGTGCTGGATTACACCTACTTCGACCCGAGCACCCATGGCGTCGATTTCGACGGCATGCTGGCCGACCTGGGCAAGCTGGAAGCCGGCACCGTGGTGCTGCTGCATGCCTGCTGCCACAACCCCACCGGTGCCGACCTCACGGTCACCCAGTGGAAGCAGGTCGCACAACTGCTGAAGGACAAGCAGCTGTTCCCCTTCATCGACATGGCCTACCAGGGCTTCGACAAGGGCATCGAGCAGGACGGCGCTGCGGTGCGCATCATCGCCGAAGCCGGCATCGACAGCTTCATCGTCGCCAACTCGTACTCCAAGTCGTTCTCGCTGTATGGCGAGCGCGTGGGTGCGCTGTCGATGGTGGCGCCGACCGCCGCTGACGCCAAGGCGGTGCAGTCGCAGGTCAAGCGCGTGATCCGCACCATCTACTCCAGCCCGTCCACCCACGGTGCGGCGCTGGTAGCCGGCGTGCTGACCCACCCGGAACTGCGCGCGATGTGGGAGCAGGAACTGACGGAGATGCGCGAGCGCATCCATGCACTGCGCCAGGGCCTGGTCGAGAAGCTGGCCGCCGCCGGCGCGCCGCAGTTCGGTTTCATCAACGAGCAGGCCGGCATGTTCTCGTACTCCGGCCTGAGCCGTGGGCAGGTCGAGCGCCTGCGCGACGAGTTCGGCATCTACGCCGTCGGCACCGGCCGCATCTGCGTGGCCGCGCTGAACCAGAACAACCTGGAATACGTCGCCAAGGCCGTGGCCACCGTCGCCAAGGGCTGAAACAACGCTCCAGTGGTTTGAAGACAAGGGCGCCGAAAGGCGCCTTTGTTTTTGGGGCCCTGGTCTGTAGAGCCGAGCCTACGCTCGGCTTGTGCGGCATGAAGGACGAAGAGCAGCCGAGCGCGGGCTCGGCTCTACAGAAGGCAAGCACCCCGCTTCTGCGGCGCAACGCATCTGGAAACGATTACCTCTCCCCGTGCTCACGCACGCGCCCGCCAGACCAGCGACAATAGGCGTTTTCCCGCTGCCGAGACCTGCCCGCCCATGTCCCGTACCTCGTTGACCCGTTTCCTGATCCAGGAACAGCACGCCGGCCGCATCAATGCCGACCTGCGCCAGCTGATCGCCGTGGTCGCCCGCGCCTGCACCAGCATCTCCATCGCCGTCAGCAAGGGCGCCCTCGGTGGCGTGCTCGGCGACGCCGGTACCGGCAACGTGCAGGGTGAGGCACAGAAGAAGCTGGACGTGATCAGCAACGAGATCCTGCTCGAAGCCAATGCCTGGGGTGGCCATCTCGCCGCCTGCGCCTCGGAGGAAATGGACCACAGCCAGCCGGTGCCGGACATCTACCCGCGCGGCGATTTCCTGCTGCTGTTCGATCCGCTCGATGGCAGCTCCAACATCGACGTCAACGTCTCTGTCGGCACCATCTTCTCGGTGCTGCGCTGCCCGGCCAACGTCGAACTGCCGGGCGATGACGCCTTCCTGCAGCCGGGCAGCAAGCAGATCGCCGCCGGCTACTGCATCTACGGGCCCAGCACCCAGCTGGTGCTGACCGTCGGCCACGGCACCCACGCCTTTACCCTGGATCGCGAGAAGGGCGAGTTCGTGCTGACCACCGGGAACATGCAGATTCCGGCAGCCACCCAGGAATTCGCCATCAACATGTCCAACCAGCGCCACTGGGAAGCGCCGATGCAGGCCTACGTCAGCGATCTGCTGGCAGGCAAGGAAGGCGCGCGCGGCAAGAACTTCAACATGCGCTGGATCGCCAGCATGGTGGCCGACGTGCATCGCATCCTGACCCGCGGCGGCATCTTCATCTACCCGTGGGACAAGAAGGATCCGTCCAAGGCCGGCAAGCTGCGCCTGATGTACGAGGCCAACCCGATGGGCCTGCTGGTCGAACAGGCCGGCGGTGCCGCCTCGACGGGCCGTGAGCGCATCCTCGACATCCAGCCCGACCACCTGCACCAGCGCGTGCCGGTGTTCCTCGGCTCGCGCGAGGAAGTAGCCGAAGCCGTGCGCTACCACCACGCGCACGACGCCGCGCAGGCCTGAGGGCTGATCGCCCGACAGCGGTCATGGCGGATCGATGACATGACCGTGGGGTGACACCGGAGGCGGCAACCGGCACCATCAGGCCGTTGCCGCCGAAGGAATGCATGCATGCACGAGCAGGGCCCGGTCGATTTCATCGAAGTCATCCACAACGCGGTCCCCAGCGAGGTCTGCGCTGCGATCGTCGAGCGCATGCGCGCCGCACAGGGGCTGCAGCCAGGCGCGGTAGGCAGCGGCGTATTCCCGGAACTCAAGCACAGCAAGGACCTGCGCATCAGCGGCCTGGACGGCTGGCGGGATGTGGACCATCAGCTGCAGCACGCGGTGTTCAACGGCCTGCTGACTTATCTACGCCGTTATCCACAAGCATTGATCGCGCCGCTGATGTTGCAGATCCAGGACAGCAACGGGCAACCGCGACGCTTGTCTGCCGAGGACTTCCCTGACATGCCGCCGCAGCAGCTGGCCGACCTGGCTCGTACCTGCCTGCGACCGGGTGCGATCAACCTGCAGTGGTATGCGGCTGGCGAGGGCGGTTACCCGTACTGGCACTGCGAGCTGTACCCGAAGGACCCGCAGGCCGAGACCCTGCACCGGCATGTGCTGTGGACGCTGTATCTCAACGACGAGTTCGAAGAGGGCGAGACCGAGTTCCTGTTCCAGGAGCGGAAGATTGCACCGCGCACCGGCAGCCTGCTGATTGCGCCGACGGCGTTCACTCATACCCATCGTGGCAATCGCCCGCAGGGTGGGGACAAGTTCATCGCGACGAGTTGGATCCTGTTCCAGAGTGCGCAGAAGTTGTTTGGGGGATGAACGTCGAGCATGCTCGACGATATCGCTTGCTCGACTTCGTTCCACTTTCAGTCGAGCAACCTCTACCGTGGGCGACGGCGATAGAGAATCGTGCCCGCCGCTACACCGAACACTGCCACACCGAAGCCAACGAGCTCTTCTTCTCCAAGCCTGCCACCCGACATCAGCTTGCCGGCCGTCAGCAACAGGACGTTCAATGGAAGCATCCACAGGAACGCGATGCCAAGCCAGTAGATAATCTTCATTTCATCTATTTCCCACCACAGTAACAAGGAGACGCAGGTCCACCGCTACTTTCGTTGATGACCTGGCGATTTCATGCGCATGCGACAGTGCGGACACTGAGCCGATAAGCATGGTTGGACATCTTCTCCACCACCTGCTGGGCCTTTTGGGTCGCATGCTTAGGAGCATGCCCAGTGCAACGGGCTGCTCGCAAAGTTCATCCATCGACTGGCTGGCTCACAATCTTCAGCCCAAGCTAGAGCTTCGGTTTCCTCCATGATCTGATCAGGGTCTTGTACATAACCCAAGCGATCCAGCCGCAAACCAATCCGATCCCGGCGACAATGATTTCCTCTTCTTCAAAGGGAGAGCCATTCAGCCCTTGATAGACGACAAAAACCATTGCTCTCAATGACAGCAAAGAAAATACAACTACAGGCGCCCAAAGTAGAATCTTCATCATTATCCCAATTGCAATCGCATGGATCGGTGCTGGACGATTGGCTATCTATCATTTCTTTCCCGGCTTTTGCGGCGTCATAAGCTCCTTGGAGAGTCGCTTTACCTCGCATTACGTTCCTCAGGCCTTTGAATCCACCGCGAATGGTCGTCCAGTTGGAGACGACAGCGTTTACGCATACCCATCGTGGCAACAGGCCGCAGGGTGGAGACAAGTTCATCGCGACCAGCTGGATCCTATTCCAGAGTGCACAGAAGTTGTTTGGGGGAGGGTGAGGGCATCGCGCCCCTCCCGATTGGAGCCGATATCCAGGCAAGTTCGTTATGCCGTCGGTGGATTACCGGGCGTCAGGAGAGCAGTAGTAGTCGCCGCCCCTGTCCGAGTCCCAGTAGGTTCCTCCATAGAGCTTCACCGTGCTGCCTCTTGTCGTCAGCTCTACCGAGCGCGCCAGGCGATCCTCGCAGAAGACCATCAATCGGTAATGGCGCTGCCGCTTGTCTTTCTGCAGTCGCCACCGTTTCTCTGCGGCTTGTTTGATGAAGAAAGCAGCGATCTGCTCTGGATCAGATTCGAGTTCGATGTCGAAAACGGCCCCCAAGAACGTGACCTTCGGCAAGAACTTAACGTTCGTGGGAAGGACCCCTGAAGGGAGTTCAAAGGTCTCGGTAGCAGCGCGCAGTTCTGCTTCTGTTGGCTTTCCGGTCCAATCGCCACCTCCGATGGATCCGAACATTGAAAGATAGGTACCGCCTATCAGGGCCGCAATGACAGCGCACAGGAGCAGATGGCGCAGCGGTAGCATTTTCATGGCCCATTCCCCGACTGCCGTTGTTCGCCGCTACTTGAATCCCGCAAGGCTTCAGTCGTCTTTGCACCGAGCACCGGATCATTGATGCTCGACGGACCGGGGCGCTTGCGAGGACGACGTCGATACAGGATCCCTCCCGCTGCCCCACCAAATACGGCAGTGCCGAGGCCGACCAGCTCTTCGCTGCCTCGCAGATCCGCTGACAGCAATTTAGCCGCCGTCAGTAGAAGAAAGTTCAATGGGAACATCCAAAGGAACGCGATGCTGAGCCAGTAGATGAACTTCATTTCATGCGCTCAAGGATCCGGAAGCGTCGACTCGACCCGGCAGGCGGAGCTGTTCTGCATCCATGGTGCTGAACGCTCCTCTTGTGGACACTGTACCTCAACGACGACTTTGACGAAGGCGAGACCCAGCTCCTGTTCCAGGGGCGGAAGATTGTACTTCGCACAGCCAGTTTGTTGATCGCCCTGATCGCGTTCACCCACACCCAGCGTGGATACTGGCCGCAGGGCGGCGACAAGTTCATCGCCACCAGCTGGATCCTGTTCCAGAGTGCGCAGAAGTTGTTGGGGAGTAATGCGGTGCAGCAGTACATGTAACAACAGACCGCTACTTCCCTCTCACTGGGTGGGCCTGATCAAACGGTGAGGCGTCCGGGTCGGCTTTGCCCGTCCAGGCATCAAGTTGCCCAATGTCCAGTTCCGTTGTTCTAAATCTCTCAGAAACACGAGCAGGAATGTCACACTCTCCCCGCCATTCCAACGGGCTCTTCTGATCAAAGAGAGCGTCGACCTGAATATCAACGCGGCCCGGACTGGACGATACGATCGTAATCGTTCCCGACGATGCAGCGCCATAGCATCCATTCTTGCCCGCGAACGCGCTGGGCCCGGTGCTACGGAACGCCTTGGCTGTGCCATCCGCTATTTTGTAGGAATCGCCAGATTTAAGTCCGTCGGGCAACTCGACAGTGAGCTTCATGAAACTCGATCTATCTCTCCTCCACGAGGAATAGAATGTTCTGATTCCGAACACCTTGCGGTCGCCAGGGACGATCTGATGGCAATCGAAAAGAAGACGCCGACTATCGACCTGCAAACAATCCGTAGCATTCATCGCCGCCTTATCGACGAAGAATCGAACACTCTGTGCTGCAGCCGCATCGCCGCTGGGAATGGAAAACAGAAATGCACAGGCTGTCACCGTTAGGAAATTATTCGCAGCTCTCCGTAGCAAGCTTGATCCTGGCGGCATTTCGGCTCGTTCTCCGCGCAGCCTCATCGTAGATTTCCTTGTGGCGCCCAGTGTACTTATCTCCATTGCCCGAGAGCACGCCTCTATTGCGATGGAGAACTTCATGGACGATGGTGTCATATAGCTCTCTCTTCTGAGCATCAGAAAGGACCTCAAGATACTGCTTGTCTAAGTAGAGCCTTCTGGTTACGTGATTGTACTGCCCGGCCACATTTCCCATATCCCTTACAAATGGATCACGTGCAGGGAAATCAAGATCCGTTTCCGTTGCCTTCGCGAGTGCGTATAGGCGATCAATGTCTTCCTGAGTCAAACCTAGTGGATCAATGAAGTTTATTGGATTCCCCGAGACGTACGCGTAGGTATTCAATCCCCCCGCCAAGCCAATTGGATCACTCTGCACATACCGGCCAATGCTCGCGTCATAGTCGCGGAAGCCGTTGTACCAGAGGCCGCTTTCCGCGTCGTAGTACTGGCCCGGGAAGCCAGTGTTCAACCCGCCAATCTCATCCTTCTGGACACTGCGTCCATAGGCGTAGTTGTACGCCTTCCAGACGGTCTGCTGGCTTGGGCTGGTGACGAACTCAGGGCGTCCCAAATGATCGGTATGCACGTAATTGTGCTGCCCGCTGCGGGCCAGCCCCACCAGTTCGCCTTCGAACCAGAAGTAGTTGGTCCACACGCCATTGTTCAGTTCGGTCATGAGCTGGTTCTGACCGGCGTAGAAGTAGCGACTATTGGTGTTCTGATTGATCTTCGCAACGCGCTGCCCCTGCGCATTCAACACGTAGTCGGTCGCTGCGCCTCCGATGTTGCTGCGGCTCATGCGATTGAAGGCGTCGTACTCGAAGGTGCTGATCCGGCTGCCGGCGGTTTCGCTGATGCGATTTCCCAATGCGTCGTACTGGTACTGACGGTTGCCGTCCTGGTTGGTGTAGTTCAGCACCCGGTTGCTCCCCGGGTCGATGCTGTACTGGGTCAGCTGATTTCCTGCCTGATAGCGGTCGTGATTGCCGCCGGCATGATGCATCGATGCAATGGACACACGTAACGCTTTTCATGCATTGCCCCTTAATCAGGCACAGCACACCGCGACGAAACCGTGAGTGCATTCGCCGGCTGTTGTAGGCACCTCAGAAGAGCGAACCCTGCGGCGAATCCTTCTTCGGCGGCAACGGCTTCTCGAACCGGCTGCAGTCCAGCTTCGGCCAATGGCTGTTCTGCGCGTTGAAGCCTAACCGCTTGCGCGCCAGCTTGAAGCGGTTGTTCAACAGATCGGCATACACGCCCTGGCCGCGCATGCGTGTGCCGAACTGGCTGTCGTAGTCCTTGCCGCCGCGCAGCTGCTGGATGGTGCTCATCACATGCGCGGCGCGATCGGGATGGTGCGTATCGAGCCAGTCGCGGAACAGCGGCGCCACTTCCAGTGGCAGGCGCAGCAGCACGTAGCCTGCGGTGCTCGCACCTGCGTCGTGTGCGGCCTCCAGCACGGCTTCCAGCTCGCTGTCGTTGATCCATGGAATCACCGGCGCCACCATCACCCCGACTGGAATGCCGGCTTCATGCAGCCGCTTCATCGCGCGCAGCCGTGCATGCGGTGCGGATGCGCGCGGTTCCAGCTTTGCGGAAAGATGCGGGTCCAGCGAAGTCACCGAGAAATGCACGCTGACCAGGTTCTCCGCGGCCAACGGTGCAAGCAGATCGATATCGCGCTCGACCAGCGCGTTCTTGGTGATCAGCGAGAACGGATGCTTGGTTTCCAGCATCACCTCGATCAGCTGGCGGGTGAGTTTGAACTTGCGTTCGATCGGCTGGTACGCGTCGGTGTTGATGCCCAGGGCGATCGGCTGCGGCACGTAGCCCGGTTTCGACAGTTCCTTGCGCAGCAACTGCGGCGCATTGGTCTTGGCGAACAGCTTGGTTTCGAAGTCCAGGCCCGGCGACAGGTTCAGATAGGCGTGCGAGGGGCGCGCGAAGCAGTAGGAACATCCATGCTCGCAACCGCGATACGGATTCACCGACTGGCTGAATCCCACGTCCGGTGAATTGTTGCGGGTGATGATGGTGCGCGCGGTTTCAGCGCGTACTTCGGTGCGCAGGCGCGGGGCGAGGAATTCTTCGCTCTCGTCGGCCGCCCAGCCGTCGTCCACCGCCTCGCTGACGGTGCTCTCAAAGCGCCCGGCAAGGTGGGACGTGGAACCTCTGCCCTTGATCGCGATACCCATTGCGGCAGATTACGCCGCAGCCGTCTCAATGGCTGCGACGGCCTCCTGAAGGGTTCAGGCGAGGCTGAGCCGAGCGTGGGCTCGGCTCTACAGGGCACCCGTATCACTGCAGAGCCGAGCCCATGCTCGGCTGCACCCCTGGGTCAGAGCAGCGCCAGGTACCCCCGCACCGTGGCGTCCAACCCGTCATACAGCGCCTCGCCGATCAGCGCATGGCCGATCGACACCTCCAGCACGTCCGGCACGTGGGCCAGGAAATCGCGCAGGTTGTCCTGCGACAGGTCGTGGCCGGCGTTGACGCCCAAGCCCACCGCCTGCGCCCGCCGCGCCGCGGTGGCGAACAGCGCCAGCATCGCCTCGGCATTGCCGGCGCCGTACGCTTCGGCGTAGGGGCCGGTGTACAGCTCGACGCGGTCGGCACCCACCTCGGCGGCCTGCTCCAGCAGTGGATTGCCGGCATCGACAAACAGGCTGACCCGGCAGCCCATCGCCTTCAGCTCGGCGACCAGCGGGCGCAGCCGTTCGCCGTCGCGCTCGAAGTCGAATCCATGGTCGGAAGTGATCTGGCCATCACTGTCGGGCACCAGGGTGGCTTGCGCCGGACGCGTCTGTGCGCACAGTGGCAGCAGGCCCGGGTAACCTTCGCGCGGTGGCGCGAAAGGGTTGCCTTCGATGTTGAATTCAACGCCCCGCGCGCGGGTCAGCCGGGACAGGGCCAGCACGTCCTCGGCAGTGATATGGCGGCGGTCTGGGCGCGGGTGCACCGTGATGCCATGCGCGCCGGCGTCCAGGCAGGCCTGGGCTGCGCGCACCACGTCCGGTTCGGTACCGCCGCGCGAATTGCGCAAGACGGCGATCTTGTTGACGTTGACGCTGAGCTGGGTCATCGAACGAAACTACCTGGAAAGGGAGGAGGGACCCTGGTCGGCGGCTTCGCCACGACGGGCCTCGGCCTGTTCGCGCAGGCGCCGCAGCTCCTCGGCATCGACCAGGGTCGAAGGATCCCGCTGCAGGTCCCCGAAGCGCGCCACGTAGCGGCCGCGGACCCAGGCCAGCAGGAAGACCAGGGCCCCCAGCAGGCCCAGGGCCATCAGCCCCGGGCTCGGGGTCTTGAGCGCAACGGCGAAGCAGCCCAGCGCCGGCAGCAGATATAGCCAATACATAGTCAGGCTCCCCGGAATGTCGCCGCAGTGTAGCGCTGCGTCAGAGCAGCGGCGAGGCCAGGCGGGCGAAGGCCTCCGGCAGGCGGTGCAGCCACAGCGAGCGGCCGGCCTGGTCGTGTACCCGCGTGGAACGGTCGAATTCGCCCTGCAGCAGTTCGGCCAGCGCGGCAACCCGGTCACGGTCGCTGATCATCATCGACAGTTCGAAGTTCAGGCGGAAGCTGCGGTGATCGAAGTTGGCGCTGCCGACAATGCAGACATCCTCATCGGCAATGAATGCCTTGGTATGCAGCATGCGCGGGCCATACTCGTAGATCTTCACTCCGGCGTGCAGCAGCTCATCGAAGTACGAGCGGGCCGCCTGGGTGACGAACCAGGAGTCACTCATCTTGGGGACGAGTAGGCGCACGTCCAGCCCGCCGAGCGCAGCCGAGGTCAGGGCCATCCGCGCCGCTTCGCCCGGTACGAAGTAGGGAGTGACCAGCCAGACCCGCTCGCGCGCCTCCTGGATTGCCGCCACATGCACGCGGTGGATGGTTTCCCAGCCCGAATCCGGGCCCGACACCAGCACCTGCGCGTTGATCGGGCCATCACCGCGCAGGGGCATGTCGGCCGGCCACAGCCGTGCCACCTGCAGCCGCGAGGGGTCCTGCCCACTGGCGTACAGCCAGTCTTCGGCGAAGACCAGCTGCAGGCTGCGCACCACGTGGCCGCGGATGCGCATGTGCAGGTCGCGGTAGGCATCGGCCCGGCGGCGTTCGTCCTCCTCATCGGTGATGTTGATGCCACCGGTGAAGGCCACGCGTCCATCGACGATGACCAGCTTGCGGTGGGTCCGCAGGTTCAACCACGGTCGCTTGAAGGGTTTCAGCAACTGCCGCGGATGGAACCAGATGGCTTCGCCGCCGGCCTCGAGCAGGGGTTGCAGGAAGCGGCGCGGCAATGCAGACGATCCCACGGCATCCAGCAACAGCCGGACCTGCACGCCGACACGCGCGCGCTCGACCAGCGCATCACGCAGCGCCGTGCCTGCGTGATCGGAATTGAAGATGTAGTACTCCAGGTGGACATGGTCGCGCGCCTGGGCGATGGCATCGAGCAGCGCGGCGTAGGTGGCCGCGCCATCCACCAGCCAGGTGACTTCGGTGGCACTGCTCGGCGCCAGTCCGGTCGTGGCCTGGGCGACCTTGGCCAGTTCGGTGCAGTCCGCGTCGGGCGGGCAGACGTCGCTGTAGTGCTCCATGCCTGAGCGTGCACGGCCACGCCGCAGCCGCTGGCGTTTCACCTTCTGCGGGCCCAGCAGGTAATAGATGAAGAGTCCCAGGTAGGGCAGCAGCGCCAACGACAGGATCCAGCTCAGCGTGGCCACCGGTTCGCGCTTCTGCAGGATGATCCAGCCGGTCAGCGCCAACAGGTACAACAGATAGGCGACCGCGAGGATCGTGCCGAGGTGGGCGATGCCATCGAGCCAGTGGCGCAGGGAATCGAAGAGGGCGAGCATGCGCCGATCATAGCGGCGCATGCCACTTGATGGGGTCAGATCCCTTTTCCGCAGGAAAAGGGATCTGAGACCCCAACCGGTGCGCCACGACGAGAACAAAAAAAAACGCCCCTGTTTCCAGGGGCGTCTGCAGTCGCGTCATGACTGGAGTGTTGCGGTATTGCGATTACTGCTGCACAAAACCGATCTTCTTCATCTGAGCGTTCTTCGCGGCAGCCAGCACCTTGGCCATCACGTCGTACTCCGAATCCGGGCTCGCATCGATGCGCAGTTCCGGCTGGTTGGTCGGGTCACGCTGGACCTCCTGTTCCATCCGCTGCTGCAGTTCGTGCGTGCTGATCGGGCTGTTGTTCCACGAGACCTGGTTGCTGGCGTCGATCTTCAGTTCGATCGGCGGCGGCGGTTCGACCAGCTGCGGCGGTGGGTTGAGCACGCGCTGCGGCAGGTCCACGGCGATCGGGTACGTCATGATCGGCGCGGTCACGATGAAGATGATCAGCAGAACCAGCATCACGTCCACGAGGGGCGTGACGTTGATGTCTGCCATGGGGCCCTTGCCACCACCACTACTGAATGCCATGGCTTATTGCCCCTTTTCTTTGGTCGCGACGAAGCCGACGTCCAGCATGCCCTGTTCCTGCGCAACCTTGGTCAGGTCGTTGATGACGCGCATCTTGGTGGTGCGGTCACCACGCAGGTTCAATGGCGGCTGCGGGGTCTGCTGGGCGGCGGTCGCCAAGCGCGACTCGAGAGTCTGCTTGTTGATTTCTTCGTCGTTCCAGTAGATCGAGCCGTCTTCCTTGACTGCCAGCGTGATCGGGTTCGGACGCTTTTCAGCATCTTCCGGCTTCTGGATCAGGTTGGCTTCCGGCAGATCCACCTTGACCTTGTGGGACATCAGGGGCGCCGTGATGATGAAGATGATCAGCAGCACCAGCATCACGTCCACGAGGGGCGTGACGTTGATGTCGGCCATGGGGCCGCCGCTGTTACCACTACTGAAAGCCATAACGGGCTCCGTCTAATCTTGGTGACTACTGCTTCGTCTGGATGACGCGCGCCGCAATTAGCGGACGCGCGAACCGGTGGCGAAGAAGTCGTGCAGGTCGTGCGCGAAGGTGTCGAACTTGCTGATGGTCGCGCTGTTGACCTTGCTGAAGAAGTTGAAGGCGAACACGGCCGGGATCGCGACGAACAGACCGATCGCGGTCATGATCAGCGCTTCACCCACCGGGCCGGCAACGGCGTCGATCGAAGCGGAGCCGGTGGCACCGATCTTGATCAGCGCGCCGTAGATGCCCCACACGGTACCCAGCAGACCGACGAACGGAGCGGTCGCGCCGACGGTAGCCAGCAGGGTCATGCCCGACTGCAGCTTGTTGCTTTCGCGGGTGACGGCCTGGCGCAGGGCGCGGTCGACGAACTCCGAACGGCTCAGGTTCTCACCCAGGCCACCGGTGGCACCGCCTTCAGCGCGCTGGTGGTGCGCAGCAGCCTGGGCAGCATCCAGGGCGATCTTCGAGAACGGCTCGGAAGCCGGCTGCTCTTCCATCGCGCGGATGGCGTCCTGCGCGTTCGGGGTGTCCCAGAACAGGCTGACGACGCGGTCGGCCGCGCTCTTCAGGCGGGTGGCGCGGAAGATGTTGATGACGGTCCAGTACCAGGACATGGCCGACATCAGCACCAGGGTCAGCAGCACGACCCAGGAAACGGCGAAATCACCCGGCTTGGTGGTCATTTCGTGGATCAGGTGCTCGAAGCCCATCTGCGACAGGGCGTTGGACGGATTGCCCCCGGCAGCAGCGGCGATGAAAATTTCCTGCAGCATGACGCTTACCTTTGTTGTGTGTGGTGATAAAGGGTGTAGCTAAGCTAAACAATCGAACCGGGCGATGTGGGGACCGCAGCCCCCGGACGCATCAGTTCAGCGCAAAGTTGACCGGGACGCGAACGCGGCCTGCCGTCTTCTTACCGCCAGATTCAGCGGCGTTGAAGCGCCACTTGCGAGCCGCTTCCATCGCAGCACGGTCCAGGTCGCGGTTACGGCTGGACTTTTCCACCGTGACATTGGTGACGTTGCCGTTGGCATCGACATCAATGATCAGGATCACTTCGCCCTGGATGCCGGCGCGGAAGGCTGCCGGCGGGTAACGCGGCGGGTTCATGGCCTTCGACGAGATATCCACGCTGGCCTCGATCGAGGTCGGCGGCGCAGGCGGGGCAGGCGGTGCCGGCGGGGTGACGATATCGTTCGGGCGCGGTTCCGGCACGTCGACGACCGGCGCCTGCGGCGGCGGCGGGACGGGCGACGGCTTCGGCGGCGACAGATTCTTCACCGGCGGTGGGGGAGTATCCTGCGGCGGCGGCGGCGGCGGCGGCGGTGGCGGCGGCGGCGGGGCGTCGACGATGGTCACCATGACGTTACGCTCCTTCTCGGCCACGGCCTTGGGAGCCACGGCAGGGATGAGGAGCATCATGAAGGCGGCCAGATGCAGGGCAATTACAAACGCGATGCCAACGATGCGAGGCCAGCTCAGCCCCTTCTCATCGGGTTGTTCGTACCGGTGAACGACTAGTTGTTCCGTCATGCGCCAAGAGCTCAATAGTGGGGCCGGGATGCCGGGGGCGGAATCCCTGATCAGCGGTGCATGACACCGCAGGAACCTCCAAGCTTATACCAATCCTGAGCGCCTGCGCATCAATCGAGCAGGCGTTCAGGCGTTATTCCTACTTACTTCAGGTTGATGATTTTCTTGGCATCAGCCTGGTTCTTCACACCCTTCGCCAGCGCCTGCTGGGCGGCCTGCTTGGCCTCCGGGATGCGACCTTCTGCATGCAGGACGCGTGCCAGGTTCAGGAAGGTCTCACCGTCCTTGGACAGCGGGGCAGCCTTCTGCCACGCCTCGATCGCCTGCGGCACCTGGTCGGAGTAGTAGTAGGACTGGGCCAGCGCCAGGTAGACCTGGTAGTCCGGCTTCAGGATGCCCTTCTGCAACCCCTCGTTGATGACCGCGATGACGTCCTTTTCCTTGTGTTCGGTGTTGGCATAGATCGAGTACAGCTGCTTGTACTCGCGCTCTTCAGTGAGCTGGCCGCTGCTGCGCAGCTTGTCCATCACCGCAGCAGCCTTGTCCATCTGGTCGGCCTGCATGTACATGCTGGCCAGGTTCAGCTGGGCCTTCTTGTCGTTCGGGTTCCTGGTCGCCAGTGCTTCGGCTTCCTTGACGGCTTCACCGGTCTGGCCCGCTTCGGACAGGGCCGCCATCAGCAGCTGGTTCCAGTTGTCCTTCGGTTCGGCAGCACCCGCGATGGCCTGCTTCAGCACCGGGATGGCTTCCTGGTAGCGTTCCAGCTGGTACAGCGCCTGGCCCTTGGCGATCAGTTCTTCCGGCTTGGTCGACTTGCTCTCGGCGAAGTACTTGTCCAGCGTCGCCAGGCCCTCGGCCGTCTGGTCTTCCTGCAGCTGCAGCTGGCCCAGCATCAGCATCGACTGGTAATGGCCGTTGTTGTCCAGGCCGTTGAACTGCAGGACCTGCTTCAGGTAGGCGATGGCGGCCGGAACGTCGTCGGTCTGGTAGGCCGCCTGCGAGGCCAGCTGCGCGGCCAGCGACTTGTCGTACTCGTTCGCGGCACTATCGGCCAGGATGGCGTCGGCCTGGGTGCGGGTCTCCGGGAACTTTTCCTTGTTGTAGCTGTCGATCATTTTCTGGAGCTTGCTGCCCATCTTGGCCGAGGCCTTGGCAGTCGGCTCCTGGCGGGTCGCTTCCGGGTACAGCACTTCGGCCTTGGCCTGCTTGCCGCCACGGTTGCCACGCTCGGAGGAACGCGAGGACTGCGCGGCGGCATCGGTGACCACGGCGCCGGTCAGGGCGGTCGCGACGAGGACGGAAAGCACAGCTTTGTGGTTACGGAAAATCATCGTTCACCTCGATCGAACCGCCGGTCAGCGGCAAAGTCGGACTGTCAGAAAAATCTGAGCCGCCAAACGTATCAGAAACAGATGGCGTGAGAAATCGTTTTATGTGCTGCAATACAGCATAGAACTGCGCACTCATCCGCACTTTGGCCGCCGTCCGGCCGCCTGTGCCTGCTGGTAGACGGATGCCAGGCCCGGCGCATCGCGCCGCAGCTCCTGGATCCGGTTGGCCGGATCAGGGTGGGTGGAGAGCCATTGCGGACTGCGGCCGCCGCTGGCCGCCATCATGTTCTGCCAGAGATCCACCGCCTGGGCGGGGTTGAACCCGGCCTCGGCCATCAGCCGCTGGCCGATCACGTCGGCCTCGCTTTCCTGGGTTCGCGAGCCCGGCAACAGGAAGGCGGCCTGCGCGCCCATGCCGCCCAGCTGGTTGACGGTATTGGCAGCGCCCTGGCCGTAAGCGGCGCCGGCGAGTGCACCAAGCACCGCCAGCCCGGTCTGCGCCCCCATCTGCCGGGTGATGCGCTCTTCGTGGTGGCGGGCGATGACATGGCCGATTTCATGACCGATCACGGCAGCCAGCTGGTCCTGGTTCCTGGCCACAGTGAAGATGCCGGTGTTCACGCCGACCTTGCCGCCCGGCAGGGCAAAGGCATTCGGCTCCTTGTCCACGAACACGGCGGTCTCCCACCGTACGCTACGGTACTGGGGCGGCAACTGCGCGACCAGGGCATTCACGACGCATTGCACGTAGCCATTCTGGCGGCCATCGCTGCTGATCTTTTCTTTCTGCTTGGTTTCGGCGAACGCCTGTGCACCCAGCTGGTCCAGCTGGGCCTGTGACACGCCTCCCACCATCTGGCGGCGGCCGGTGGGCGAGGTCGTGGTCGCGCAGGCGCTGACCAGGAAGGTGAGGAACAAGGCCAGCAGCAGTTGCTTCATGGATCCACCCCCGTGTTCATAGGCGCAGTGTGTCGCGTCGCGGCTTAATCTTTCGTCAAGCAGACACGGCCTTACGTTGCGCCAAGGAATACCAGTGCGGCAAGCGCCACGCCGTTGTTCAGCGCGTGTGCGGTGATCGCTGCCCACAGGGTGCCGGTGCGCTGGTACAGCCAGCAGAACGCCGCGCCCATTCCGCCGTAGACCAACCACAGCTGCGCGATCTCGGCCGGCCCATTGCTGCTGGTACCGGGGATTTCATGGATCATGGCGAAGGCCAGGCTGCTCAGCACCAGGCCCAGCCAGGGCCGGCCCGCCTGCCATAGACGGCCGAACAGCACGCGGCGGAACAGCAGTTCCTCGTAGGCCGGCGCCATTGCCACCGCGAACAGCACCAGGAACAGCGGAAAACGCGCGAGTGCACTCTGCATGAGTGCAAGGTTGGTCGGCACCGGCTCGATGCCGAACTGCTTCGACAGCAGGGCAATGCCGTTGCTGCCAAGCACGATCAGGGTCGCTACCAGCAGGGTCCAACCCCAGGTCGAGGGCCGCCGCAGTGCCTGTCGCGAGGCATGCCGTTCAGCCGCGCTGGCCGGTCGTCGCCAGAAGTACAGCAGCAACGCGGCGCCGCCGGTGGCAAACAGTGCCATCAGGATCTGTGCGAGCGCACCGGGCTGGCCGAGCGAGGCGGCCACCGGGGTAGCGCCCATTGCGCCGCCATTGGCTTCCGCATTCGCGTAACTGACCACCACGCCGCGGTACACGCCCCACAGCAGGCCACTGACCAGGCTCAGGCCGAACAGGGTGACGGCGCCGATGCCCAGGTCGATGAAGAAGCCTGCCAGTGGCGAAAGGGTGCGCTGTGCAGCAGAAGGCGGCGGAACCGGGGGCGGAGCGGAAGCCGGGGCGGAAGCGGACATCGGATACCTGCGTTCAAGGGTCGAAGGCCGGCGCGCCTCCCCGCGCACCGGCCGTGATCCGATTGTGTCAGATATCCAGGTTCGCGACCTTCAGTGCGTTGTCTTCGATGAAGTCGCGACGCGGCTCGACGACATCCCCCATGAGGGTGCTGAAGATCTGGTCGGCGGCGACAGCGTCTTCGATCCGCACCTGCAGCAGTCGACGGGTCTCCGGATTCACCGTGGTATCCCACAGCTGCTCCGGATTCATTTCGCCCAGGCCCTTGAAGCGCTGGATCTGGCGGCCGCGCTTGGCCTCCTCAAGCAGCCAGTTCTGCGCCTTGGCGAAACTGTCGACCTCGATCGACTTGGCGCCGCGGGAAATGGTCGCGCCCTCGCGGACGAGGCCATGAAGCAGCTTCGACGCCTGGTGGATCGCGCGCAGTTCTCCACTCTCGAAGGCCGACAACGGCAGCACCTGGATGTGCTGCTCTCCCATGTGGCGGCGAGTCACCAGTACGGCGGCAGGCCGCTCATCATTGCCTTCCTGCAGTTCCAGGCTGAAACGCGGGCTCCCCAGGCTGCCCTGGTTGAGCCGACTGGCCAATGCGTCCAGGCCTTCGCCATCGCCGGCACTGCGGAGGCTGTCCAGGTCCATCGGCACGAAGTCGACGAGCGCCTCGAGCAGATTGCGGTCATAGCGATGCGCGTTGCGTTCGATCGCGTCCTGCGCGGCTGCATAGGCCAGCAGCAGCTTTTCCAGCGCCAGGCCCTCGATGCCCGGCTCGCCGGTGGCCGGCACCAGCGTGGCGTTCTCCACCGCACTGCTGGCCAGATAGCTGTCCAGCGCCGGGTCATCCTTCAGGTACAGCTCCTGCTTGCCCTGCTTGATCTTGTACAGCGGCGGCAGACCGATGTAGACGTAGCCGCGCTCGATCAGCTCCGGCATCTGACGGTAGAAGAACGTCAGCAGCAGGGTGCGGATGTGGGCGCCGTCGACGTCGGCGTCGGTCATGATGATGATCTTGTGGTAACGCAGCTTGTCCGGGTTGTACTCGTCACGGCCGATGCCCGTGCCCAGCGCGGTGATCAGCGTCCCGACCTGGTCGGAGGACAGCATGCGGTCGAAGCGCGCGCGTTCCACGTTGAGGATCTTGCCGCGCAGCGGCAGCACGGCCTGGTTCTTGCGGTTGCGGCCCTGCTTGGCCGAGCCACCTGCTGAGTCACCCTCGACGATGAACAGTTCGGAAAGCGCCGGATCCTTTTCCTGGCAGTCGGCCAGCTTGCCCGGCAGGCCGGCGATATCCAGCGCGCCCTTGCGGCGGGTCAGGTCGCGGGCCTTGCGGGCAGCTTCACGTGCACGGGCGGCATCGACGATCTTGCCGGCGATCGCCTTGGCTTCGTTCGGGTTTTCCTGCAGGAACTCTTCCAGGCGCGCACCGAAGGCGTTTTCCACCGCCGGACGCACGTCGGAGCTGACCAGCTTTTCCTTGGTCTGGCTGGAGAAGCTCGGGTCCGGCACCTTCACCGACAGCACCGCGATCATGCCTTCGCGCATGTCGTCGCCGGTCAGGTTGATCTTGGCCTGCTTGGCGATGCCGTTCTGCTCGATGTAGTTGTTGAGCACGCGGGTCAGCGCACCGCGGAAACCGGCGAGGTGGGTACCGCCGTCCTTCTGCGGGATGTTGTTGGTGAAGCAGTACATCGTTTCCTGGTAGGAGTCGGTCCACTGCAGCGCCACCTCCACGACGATGCCGTTGTGCTCGCCGGTGACGGAGATGACATTCGGGTGCAGCGGGGTCTTCAGCTGGGCCAGATGCTCCACGAAGCTGCGGATGCCGCCTTCATAGTGGAAGTCATCACGGCGGCCATCGCCACGCTCGTCGGCGAGGACGATCTTGACGCCGGAGTTCAGGAACGACAACTCGCGCAGACGGCGGGCCAGGATGTCGTAGTGGAATTCCACGTTGTCATGGAACGCCACGGTCGAGGGCCAGAAGCGCACGGTGGTGCCGCGCTTGGTGGTGCTCTCCAGCTTAGCCAGCGGACTGACCGCAGCGCCGTTGCTGAATTCCTGCTGGTAGTGGAAGCCACCCTGGAACACATCGACCAGCAGCTTCTGCGACAGCGCGTTGACCACGCTGACACCGACACCATGCAGGCCGCCGGACACCTTGTAGCTGTTGTCGTCGAACTTGCCGCCTGCGTGCAGGACCGTCATTACCACCTCGGCGGCGGACACTTCGCGGCCGAGCTTGGCACTCATCTGCTCGTGCTTGCCGACCGGGATACCGCGACCGTTGTCGGACACCGACACCGAGCCGTCGGCATGGATGGTCACTGCGACATGGTCGGCATGGCCGGCCAGTGCTTCGTCGATCGAGTTGTCGACGACCTCGAACACCATGTGGTGCAGGCCGGTACCGTCATGCACATCACCGATGTACATGCCGGGACGCTTGCGGACAGCCTCCAGGCCTTCCAGGGCGGTAATGCTGTTGGCGTCGTAGTTGCCGTTGTTTGCCGGGGTGTTCTGTTCGTCGCTCATTGCGCTTGCCGTAGGCTCCGCAGGTCGGACGCCGCTTGGAGCGGCGCGCCGAGAATGAAAGGATTCCAACCCGAATTATACCAGCCGGGGTCGAACGGCCCTGGTGTGCCCACTATGGCACAGCCACGATCTGTGCATGTTCCACGTGAAACCGGGTGATATGGGTCAAATCCTGCAATGCCGCAGGTGTTTCGGTGGCGGTGACGAAGATCTGCGCCGGTCCATTGAGCAAGCGCTCGAGTACACGGGCCTGATGGGTCCGATCCAGTTCGGACGCAAGGTCATCCAGTGCGATTACCGGCCATTCGCCGCGTTGCTCTGCATAGTCCTCGGCCTGGGCCAACAGGCAGGCCAGCGCAGTCAGCTTCGCTTGCCCACGTGACAGGGCATCGCGGCCCGGGATGTTGCTGAATTCCACGCTCCAGTCTGCCCGATGCGGTCCGACCGAGGTGTAACCGGCTTGCCGGTCTCGTTCGCGGGCCAGCAAGAGCGCATCTGCCAACGGAAGCTCATGCCGGCGCCAGCCTGGCCCCAGATCCAGCCCCCGGATGCCAAGCTGCGGCGCCAGGCTGGCCGCCAGGGCTACAGTCCGTTGCTGCAGTCGCTCCAGGTAGTGCTGGCGGCGGCTGGTCAGCGGTTCGCCGGCCTCGGCCAGCTCATGGTCCCAGGTATCGAGCATTCGCGACGGCCCTCCTTGCTTGAGCAGGGCATTGCGCTGCTTCAGCGCCCGGGTATAGCGGCGCCACAGGGACAGAAAATCCGGTTCCACGTGGAACAAGCCCCAATCGAGGAAGCGCCGACGGGGCTCGCCGCCACCGCTGACCAGGGCATGGCTGCCGGGTTCGAACGTCACCACCGCCAGTGCTGCACACAGATTGCCAAGCTGGGCCACATCCTCGCCGTCCAACCGCCCCTTCCAGTCCTGGCCACTATGGCGCAGGCCCGCCTTTCGGCGGTGCGGAGGGTGATGGGCCTGCTGCTCGTCCCATTCCACGAAGATCTCCAGCGCGTCCTGGCCCTGCCGGACCAGTCCGTCCCGCACCCGGCCACGGAAGCTACGGCCATACGCCATCAGGTGCAGGGCTTCGAGCACGCTGGTCTTGCCCGCACCATTGTCACCGGTCAGCAGGTTCAGGCCCGGCTGGGGAGCGAGCTCCACCGCACTGAAACGACGCAGTTGGTGGAGGGCGAGGCGGCGGATGTGCATGGGGCGCGAAAGACCATCCGCACAGGGCGGTACAGGGGCGGGGAGCCCATCAGCTTACTGCATTGGTCAAGCGCAACGCCTACGTCTGCACCCAAGCAGGACGCTGAGTCGCTAAGCGGCGTCCCCTCGCATGTTCCACGTGACGACGCTCCGCCCCATTGCCATGGCGGCCTGTCCGGAAACCCGCAATGCTTCAAAAATCTGCGCTGGCGCCGGGGGAGTAGCCCCGCAGATTTCGCTGATCTGGCGGGCATCTGCGCGGTGTCTCCCGATGCTGGACCGGCTTCGTCGTCTGCGCTCCCACCGATCCGGCGAAATCTGCAACCCGATCTCCCGCGGGGTTCCACAGATTTTAAAGAATCTGGCCCGGTCGTTTCATGCTGTCCACAGTGACGCTGTATGACTTATACACAAGGTATGGGCAATCTGTGGATAAAAAAGCCATTCCGCGCCGCCATTGAAACTATCCACAGGTTCCCCCCCGGCACGAAGGGCCTCTATACAGGGGGTTTCAGGGGTGAAAATAGCTTTGGATTCAATCAGATAACATGTTTTTCCACGAAATCTGGCCCTACCATCACCACCAGGCTTTAGATTTATACCCAGATTTAAAAGCCAGGCATACTGCGATCTGCGCCAAACCGGGCCTGTGGACAGTGGCGCCTGCAGAACAAACGGGAGGCGGGGGAACCAGGGCGCTGCCCACGATGTGCCAGGCTGCGATTGATGCTGGGAAGCGCGGACCTGAAAGAAGCCGCCCGGGGCAATCAGCAACTACGCCCGATACCGACCAGCGGAATGAATACCGTTTGAGGCCATCCGCGCCGCTGAAGAACAGGGCGGCCTGGAGGAACCAGGGTCTCTCGCCGAGGCACGGCCCAATGCTCCACGTGGAACAAAAAAAAACGCCCGGGAAGAATCCCGGGCGTCATTGGTTCCACGTGGAACCGGAGGCGTGTCAGAGCCGGAGCGGCATCACCACGTGACGCGACTTCTCGCTGCTGGACTCACGCACCAGCGCCGAGGAGTTCGAGTCGCGCAGCTGGATGATGACTTCCTCGTCGCGCAGTGCGGACAGGGCGTCCAGCAGGTAGTTCACGTTGAAGCCGATGGCGAGATCACTGACGGTGGTATCAGCTTCGATCTCTTCCTGGGCTTCTTCCTGCTCAGGATTATGTGCACTGATCTTCAGGTTGCCCGGCGAGACTTCCACGCGGATGCCGCGGTACTTCTCGTTGGACAGAATCGCGGCGCGCTGCAGCGAAGCACGCAGCGCTTCGCGATCAACCTTCACTTCACGATCGGCACCAATCGGAATCACGGCTTCGTAATCCGGGAAGCGACCATCGATCAGCTTCGAGGTAAAGGTGACATCGTCGCGCTTGACGCGCACGTGGCTGCGGCCGACTTCCAGCTCGATCTCGCGATCGCCGCTTTCCAGCAGGCGCTGCAGTTCGGTCACGCCCTTGCGCGGCACGATGATCTGGCGCTTGGACCCGCTGGGCTTGGCCAGGTCGGTTTCACACAGGGCCAGGCGGTGGCCGTCCGTGGCAACGGTACGCAGGGCATCGCCGCGCAGGTCGAACAGCAGGCCGTTGAGGTAGTAGCGCACGTCCTGCTGGGCCATCGCGAACGCGGTGCGTTCGATCAGCTCCTTCAGGGTCGCTTCGCCGATGGCCACACGCTCTGTGGCTTCCACCTCGTCCACCGACGGGAAGTCGTTGGAGGGCAGGGTAGCCAGGGTGAAGCGGCTGCGGCCGGCCTGGACGGTGATCTTGTCACCGGTCTGCGAGACGGTGATCCGGCTGCCGTCGGGCAGGGCGCGGATGATCTCGAACAGCTTGCGGGCGGGAATGGTGGTTTCGCCGTCCTGGGCATCTTCAACCGCGATCCGCGACACCATCTCCACTTCCAGGTCGGTACCGGTCAGCGACAGCTGGCCGTTCTGCACCTGGACCAGGAAATTGGCCAGAACCGGAAGGGTCTGGCGGCGTTCGACCACGTTGACGACCTGTGCCAACGGCTTGAGAAAGGCTTCGCGCTGCAGTGTGAAACGCATGTGGTTCCGTGCCCCTATGCTTTAAAAAATGTGGAATAAATCAAAAGCTTGGTGGTGCTGGTAGAGACAGAATCGCTGGAAAACAATGCTAAGTCTTTGTAATTAAAGGCATTTCAGACATCGAAACCCTCTGCATTACCGACCCCCAAGGGGTGGGGAAAGCTGTGGATAAATCTGCTGCGATTTCAAACGGCATTTTTATCCACAACGTGTCCCGCGCTTGCTACCGGATTCTGCACCGTTTTGTGCGATGACGCCTCATCGGCATCCGTGCATCATTCGCTCAGCTTCCGGATCAGCTTGTCCCAGTCCTCACGGAGCTTGCCGTCGGTTTCCATCAGGGTCCGGATCTGGCGGCAGGCATGCAGCACCGTGGTGTGATCGCGACCGGCAAAGGCGTCGCCGATCTCGGGCAGGCTGTGCTCGGTCAGTTCCTTGGTCAGCGCCATGGCGACCTGACGGGGGCGGGCCAGCGAGCGGGTCCGACGCTTCGACAGCAGATCCTTGATCTGCAGGCCGTAGTAGTCGGCAACGGTTTTCTGGATGTTGGGAATGCTGATCGCCTGCTGCTGGGCGCGCAGCAGGTCGCGCAGGGTTTCCTGGGCGAATTCGGTGGTGATCGCGCGGCCGGTGAAATTGGCGCGGGCGGTCAGGGTATTGAGCGCGCCTTCAAGGTCGCGCACGTTGGAGCGCATCTTCTTGGCGATCAGGAACGCAACATCGTCGGGGATCTCGGCACCGCGTTCACGTGCCTTGGCCAGCACGATCGCGGCGCGGGTCTCGAAGTCCGGCGGTTCGATCGCGACCGACAGGCCCCAGGCGAGACGCGATTTCAGGCGGGCCTCCAGGCCCTCCACTTCGCGCGGATAGCGGTCACAGGTCAGGATGATCTGCTGCTTGCCATCGAACAACGCGTTGAAGGTGTGGAAGAACTCTTCCTGGGTACGGTCCTTGCCGGCGAAGAACTGGATGTCATCGATCAGCAACGCGTCGACCTGCTGGAACTGGCGCTTGAACTGATCCATGGTCTTTTCCTGCAGGGCCCGGATCATCGCGCTGAAGAACTGTTCCGAACGCAGGTACAGCACCTTCGCCCCCGGATTGGCCTGGCGCATTGCGTTGCCGGCGGCAAACATCAGGTGGGTCTTGCCCAGGCCGGTGCCTCCGTACAACAGCAGCGGGTTGTGCGCACGATCGCCCGGCTTCTGCGCCGCCTGGAAGGCGGCGGCCAGGCCCAGCTGGTTGCTGCGGCCCTCGACGAAGTTGGCGAAGGTGTAATGGCTGTCCAGATTGCCGGCGAACGGCACCTGCGGTTCGCTGGGCACCTGCGCCGACGGTGCGGAAACCGGTGCGTTCTGCACTTCCACGGGGCGCGGGCGCGAGCCGATTTCAAGAAAAACGTCGCTGAAACCGGCGAAATGAGCCAGCAGTTCGCGGATCCGGGCCAGGTACAGCTCGCGCACCTGGTCGACGATGAAGGCATTCGGTGCATACAGCACCAGGCTGTCAGCGCGCAGATCGGCCTGCAGCGGCTTCAACCAGGTATGAACGTCTTCCGGCGGGAACTCCGCCTCAAGTCGTTCGAGACTACGGGACCAAGCATCCATCAGCAATAATCGTCCGGTGGCCGGGGCAGGGACGCGCCAAGGCGCCCGAACACAGGCCGGAAAAGGGGGAAATGGATGGCTCAGACTACCACCGAGCGTCCGCCTTCGGAATGCTTGTCCCCCACTTATTCACAAAAACATCCACAGCTATTGCACAGGCCGGTGAATTCGCGTAGCTACCAGCACTTGACGCAGGGCGGGGTACCTCTCTAGAATTTCCGGTTCTTTCCGTCCCATTCATACGAGAGGCCCCCAATGGCCACCAAGCGCACCTACCAGCCCAGCAACCTCAAGCGCAAGCGCGACCACGGCTTCCGTGCCCGTATGAAGACCGCTGACGGCCGCAAGATCCTGTCGCGCCGCCGCGCCAAGGGCCGCAAAGTCCTGAGCGCCTGATTGCCATGCCGCACCTCGCGGCAGACGCAATCCCTTCGACAGTGAATACTGCAGACCCGCGCAAGCGATTCCCTCGCTCTGCGCGGGTTCGCACGCGTGCCGAATACTCAACGGTCTTCAACGGCGCCCGCCGTGTGTCCGATCCGCTGATGACCCTGCACTGGCTGCCGGCTGACCGGCCGGCCAGGCTGGGTCTGGCGGTTTCCCGCAAGGTCGATCCGAGCGCCGTCGGGCGCAACCGGATCAAGCGCGTCCTGCGCGACACCCTGCGCCAGGCACGAACCGACATCCTGCCAGGCGACTTCGTCGTCGTGGCGCGCAGCGCTGCGCGTTCCGCCAGCAATGACGAGATCCGCCAGGCCTTCCTGCGCCTGCTGCGTCGCCTGCGTGCATTGCCCGCGCCGGGCGCGGACGGCACAATGCCGCCGCCTGATGGCATCGCAACTCCTTCTTTGACCGAGCCGGCATCGCGTCCCGGCCCCGCCGAGCCTGTCCGCTGATGAACCAGACCCGCGTATTCCTCATTTTTGCCTGGCTGATGGTGGCCGTGCTGCTGTGGATGGAGTGGAGCCGTGAAAAGGCTGCTCCGACCCCGGCCCCGACGACCACGTCGGCCCCGGCCGCCGCGCAGAGCGTTCCGGGCGCGACCCCGGGCGCCATCCCCAGCGCGCAGGTTCCGGGTGCTCCCGGCCAGGCCACCGTGCAGGCCCAGGCCAGTGCCACCCCGGCCAGCCAGCGCGTGACCGTCACCACCGACGTGCTGCGCCTGGTGCTCGATGGCGGCCGCGTGCTCGATGCCGAGCTGCTGCAGTTCCCGCAGACCAAGGACGAAGGCAGCCCGCCGGTACGGCTGCTGACCGAAGACCCCGCGCATCCGTACAGCGCGATCAGTGGCTGGGCCAGCGAAGACAAGAACACCCCGGTTCCCGGCGCTGACGGCTTCAAGCTGGTCGGCGACACCAAGGACTTCGTGCTGGCCAAGGGCCAGAACGAACTGCAGATCCCGTTCGTGTGGACCGCCGACAACGGCGTGACCATCAAGCGCACCCTGACCGTCTCGCGCAACGAGTACGCCGTGCGCTTCAAGGACGAGGTCAGCAACGCCGGCACCGCGCCGTGGAATGGCTACGTCTACCGCACCCTGGACCGCACCCCGACCATCCTGTCGCGGAGCATGACCAACCCGGATTCCTTCAGCTTCAACGGTGCCACCTGGTACGACAACGACAAGAAGTACCAGCGCCGCGCGTTCAAGGACTACCTGGAAGACGGCACGCTGAACCAGAACATCACCGGCGGCTGGCTGGCGATGCTGCAGCACCACTTCTTCACCGCCTGGATCCCGCAGAAGGACCAGACCGCGCACTACGTGCTGTCGCAGGTGGCCGGTCGTGACCTGATCGAAGCGCGTGGCCCGGCCTTCACCGTGGCCCCGGGCCAGTCCACCAGCACCGAAGCCCGCCTGTGGGTCGGCCCGAAGCTGGTCAACCAGATCGCCAAGGAAGACGTGCCGGGCCTGGACCGCGTGGTCGACTACAGCCGTTTCTCGATGATGGCGGTGATCGGCCAGGGCCTGTTCTGGGTACTCAACCAGGTGCACAAGCTGGTCGGCAACTGGGGCTGGGCGATCGTCGGCCTGGTGGTGCTGCTGAAGCTGGTGCTGTACCCGCTGTCGGCGACCCAGTACAAGAGCGGTGCCAAGATGCGGCGTTTCCAGCCGCGTATCCAGCAGTTGAAGGAACGCTACGGCGATGACCGCCAGAAGTTCCAGACCGCGATGATGGAGCTGTACAAGAAGGAAAAGATCAATCCGATGGGCGGCTGCCTGCCGATCCTCATCCAGATGCCGATCTTCTTCGCGCTGTACTGGGTGCTGGTGGAATCGGTCGAACTGCGCCAGGCGCCCTGGTTCGGCTGGATCCAGGACCTGACCGCCCGCGACCCGTACTTCATCCTGCCGGTGATCAACGTGGCGGTGATGTGGTTCACCCAGAAGCTGACCCCGGCACCGGGCATGGACCCGATGCAGCAGAAGATGATGCAGTTCATGCCGCTGGTGTTCGGCGTCATGATGGCCTTCATGCCGTCCGGCCTGGTGCTGTACTGGGTGGTCAACGGCGGCCTGGGCCTGCTGCAGCAGTGGTGGATGACCAAGCGCCATGGCGGCGATCCGGTCCCGGCCACCGCCGCACCGGCTCCGGTCAAGAAGAAGTAATCCCGACCGCAGGTCACCTGCTTTGTAGAGTCGACTGTTAGTCGACTGGCGGACGAGCAGTCGACCAACAGTCGACTCTACCGCCCCGATCGACGCGAGAAGCCCGCCGCAAGGCGGGCTTTTCACATGCGGCGTTAGAATCGCCGGCACATCGTCCCTCCCACCTTCGAGTCCGCCATGCCGCGTGCGTCGTCGTTCCGCCTGTTCCTGCCCTCGCTGCTGTTGACCCTGGTCGTTGCCGGCTGTGGCGACCAGGACGCGAAGGCACCGGCGACCGCCGTCATCCCGCCGAGCGCGCAGGCCGCGGCCGCCGCCGATCCGGCCGCGGCGCCGTTGCTGGCGGCACTGCAGAAGCAGCTCGACGGCTACCGGCGGATCATCGTGCTGCTGGCCGATGAGGAACAGCAGTCGGCGGCCGACCGCGCCACCTCCACGCGCATCGGCCAGCAGCTGTTCCATGACAGCCTGGAACAGCGCACGGCCATCGCCGCGCAGTTCGATGAGCTGCTGCGCGGGTCCGCACCGCAGCGCTTCGCCACGCTGGGCACCGTACTGGACTACATCGAATCGGCGCCGGAGCTGTTCGACGCCGACCGCCTGGCCTTCCGCGAAGTGCTGCGTGATCTGCATGAGCGCATCGGCACCGACTCCTCGCTGCCGGCGGTGAAACTGCACCAGCGCATCGGCGAGGACCTGGAAGCGCTCGACGAGATCGAACGCAACTACAACCAGGAACTGACCCGCATCTTCAGCCGCTTCGAGCGCACCCGTGCCATCGCGCTGAAGCGCGAGAAGTGGGACGACTACATCGCCCATCTGCACAAGGACCACAGCCGCGAAGCGATCCTGCGCGACTACGGGGTGATCGAGCCCTACCCGATGTCGATGAAGGACAGCGACCGTGAGATCTTCGGCCGCGACCTGCCGCCCAGGACCGTGGTGCTGACCTTCGACGATGGCCCGCACAAGGCCTACACCGATGAAGTGGTGGCCATCCTCAAGCGCTACGACGTGCCGGGCGTGTTCTTCGAGGTCGGCCGCAACCTCGGCAAGGTCGAGCCCGACGGCAAGGTCAGCCTGGGCCCGATGGCGAAGATCAGCCGCAACCTGATGGAAGAGGGGTATGCGGTCGGCAACCACAGCCTGACCCACGCCCAGCTGTCGCGCACCACCGGTGACGCGCTGCGCCAGCAGGTACTGGACACCGACACCCTGCTGAAGGACGTCGACAGCAAGCGCGCGCCGCTGTTCCGTTTTCCGTATGGTGCGCGCAACGCGGAAGGCCTGCAGCTGCTCAACGAGGCCGGCTTGAAGTCGATCATGTGGAACATCGACTCGATGGACTGGGCCGATCCGGTGCCGGAGTCGATCGTGCAGCGCGTGCTCGACCAGGTGAACAAGGAACAGCGAGGCATCATCCTGTTCCATGACATCCACGACCGCGCGGTGAAGGCACTGCCGCAGATCCTCGACCGGCTGATTGCCGATGGCTACCAGTTCGCCGGTTGGAATGGCCGTGATTTCACCGTCGCCCGCGCACGCAGGGGCGACACCGGCGCCGCCACCGTTACCACCGGCTATGAGAAGTCCTGGGCGATCGTGGTCGGCATCGACGACTATGCCAAGTGGCCGAAGCTGGAGTACGCCAGCCGCGACGCGCAGGCGGTGGCTGACACGCTGACCGGGCAGTTCGGGTTCCCGTCCTCGCAGGTGATCGTGCTGAAGAACGAGCAGGCCACGCGCAACAATATCCTGGCCGCCTTTCACGATCGCCTGGCCGATGACCGCACCGGAAAGAACGATCGCGTGTTCGTCTTCTTCGCCGGCCACGGTGCCACCCGCCAGCTCGCCTCCGGGCGTGACCTCGGCTACATCATCCCGGCCGATTCGGACCCGAAGGAATTCGCCACCGATGCCATTGCGATGACCGACATCCAGAACATCGCCGAGAGCCTGCAGGCCAAGCACGTGATGTTCGTGATGGATGCCTGCTACAGCGGCCTCGGCCTGACCCGCGGTGGTCCGTCCTCCTCGTCATTCCTGCGCGAGAACGCGCGTCGCAGCGCGCGGCAGATGCTGACCGCCGGCGGTGCCGACCAGCAGGTGGCCGATGCCGGCCCGAACGGCCATTCGGTGTTCACCTGGGTGCTGCTGCAGGCGTTGGCCGGGAAGGGAGACCTCAACGGCGATGGCCTGATCACCGGTACCGAACTGGCGGCCTACGTGGCGCCAGCGGTATCGGCGGTCTCGCAGCAGACGCCGGCCTTCGGCAGCCTGCCCGGCTCGCAGGGGGGCGAGTTCGTGTTCCAGGTGCCGGACAGCCAGGAATTCCTCAACGCGGGCACGCGCCAGTTGACCGCCGATGCGATCGCGCTGAACAACAAGGTGGATGCGGCCAGCGAGGCCAAGGGCAGCCAGGCGCCGGTGACCGTGGCCGACCTGCAGGGCGGCAAGGCCAGGCTGGTGGTGCCCAGCGCCGGCCCGGCGTCCGACCGCCAGCGCGCGCAGCAGGCCAACGACCGTGGCCTGCAGCTCTACCGCGAAAAGCGGTACGACGAAGCCGTGGCGCAGTTCACCGAGGCACTCAAGCTGCGCCCGGACTTCGCCCAGGCCGCCAACAATCTCGGTTTCGTCTACTACCGCCAGCAGCACTACGCCGAAGCGGCGCGGTGGCTGGAGAACACCCTGAAGATCGACCCGTCGCGCGCGGTGGCCCATCTGAACCTCGGCGATGCGTACTTCAACGCAGGCGACAAGGCCAAGGCCAGGCAGGCCTACACCACCTACCTGGCGCTGCAGCCGCAGGGCAGCGGTGCGGCCCAGGCGCGCGCGCAGCTGGAGAAGCTCTGAGTGATGAACGGCACGACCCGAACCGACACCATCGTGGCCATCGCCAGCGCCCCCGGCGCCGGCGGTGTCGGCCTGCTGCGCCTGTCCGGCCCGCGTGCAGCGGTGATCGCCAACGCGCTGGGCGCGCCCACGCTGCGCCCGCGCCACGCGCACTATGCGCGCCTGCGCGGTGCCGACGGCGAGGTCATCGATGATGGCATCGTGCTGTGGTTCCCGGCGCCGAACAGCTTCACCGGCGAAGAAGTGGTGGAGCTGCAGGGCCACGGCAGCCCGGTGCTGTTGCAGCAGCTGGTCGCGCGCTGCATTGCGCTCGGTGCGCGCCAGGCCCGGCCGGGCGAGTTCAGCGAACGGGCGTTCCTCAACGGCAAGCTCGACCTGGCCCAGGCCGAGGCCATCGCCGACCTGATCGCCGCCGGCGACAACCGCGCTGCGCGTGCTGCGCGCCGTTCGCTGGATGGCGTGTTCTCGCGCCGCATCGAGGCTGTGGTCGAGCAGCTGGTGTTGCTGCGCATCCACGTGGAAGCGGCCATCGACTTTGCCGACGAACCGCTGGATACGCTCGGTGGGGCACAGGTGCGGCACGGGTTGGAACAGGCCCGCGGCGACCTGGCCCTGCTGCGTCGTGATGCCGAGCGCGGCCGCCGCCTGCGCGATGGCCTGCACGCAGTGCTGATCGGGCCGCCGAATGCGGGCAAGAGCTCGCTGCTCAACGCGCTGGCCGGCAGCGAACGCGCCATCGTCACCGACATTGCCGGCACCACCCGCGACACGCTGCGCGAAACCATCCGCCTCGACGGCCTGGAGCTGACCCTGGTCGACACCGCCGGCCTGCGTGAAGGCGGTGACGCCATTGAACGCGAGGGCATGCGTCGCGCCCGCGCCGAGATCGAGCGTACCGACCTGGCACTGATCGTGCTGGACGCGCGTGATCCGGGGACTGGCGAAGCGGCGCTGGGCGAAGCGGTGGTCGCCGTGCCGCACAAGGTCTACATCCACAACAAGTCGGATCTGTTGGCAGCGCTGCCGTCGCTGGACGATCCGGACCGGATACTCGTTTCGGCCGCCACCGGTGCCGGGCTCGAAGACCTGCACGCGCGCCTGCGCTCGATCGCTTCGGCCGGGGCCGGCGAGCAGGTGGAGGGCGAATTCTCCGCGCGCACCCGCCATGTCGATGCAATCGAACGCGCGCAGGAACATGCGCAGCGCGCCGATGGCGAACTGGCGCATGAGCACCTGGAACTGGCCGCCGAGGAACTGCGGCTGGCCCATGACGCACTGGGCGAGATCACCGGGCAGATGAGTGCGGATGATCTGCTGGGAAGGATCTTCTCGAGCTTCTGCATCGGCAAGTAACTGCAGAGCCGAGCATGGGCTCGGCTCTACAGGTGCAGGCTTCCCCCACCTGTCACATTGCCGCCGCATACTGACGCCTATCACATACCGCTTGAGGACGTCGCAGTGAAGTCGTGGGGTTGTGCGTTGCTGTTGTCGCTGGCAGTGGCACCATCGGTGGCCATGAGTGCTGAATCCTCCCCTTCGACCGCGCCCAAGGTGTCGGTCTACGGCCACCGCGGCGCAAGCGCGCTGCTGCCCGAGCACACCCTGGCGGCCTACGCACAGGCCATCGCCGATGGCGCCGACTACATCGAGCCGGACCTGGTGATGACCCGGGACGGGGTGATGGTGGCCCGCCACGAGAACGAGATCAGTGGCACCACCGACGTCGCCTCGCATCCGGAGTTCGCCAGCCGCCGCACCAGCAAGGTCATCGACGGGCAGAGGGTCGAAGGCTGGTTCACCGAAGACTTCACCCTGGCCGAGCTGAAGACGCTGTACACGCGCGAGCGCCTGCCGGAGCTGCGCAGCACCGCCTACGACGGCCAGTTCCGCATCGCCAGCCTGGACGAGATCCTGGCCTTCCTGGTGCAGCAGGCCGGCCGTGCCAACCGCGGCATTGGCCTGGTGCCGGAGATCAAGCACCCCACCTACTTCCAGTCCATCGGCCTGCCGATGGAAGACAAGCTGCTGGCCGCGCTGCGTGGCAATGCCTATACCAACGTCGGCCCGGTCACCATCCAGTCGTTCGAGACCGCCAACCTGCGCTACCTGCGCGGAAAGATCGGCCGTGGCAGCAACATCCGCCTGCTGCAGCTGCTGTGGAAGGGCGATGCCCGGCCGGCCGATATCGCCAAGGCCGGCGGCACGCTGACCTACGCGCAGATGATGACGCCGGCCGGGCTGAAGGACATCGCCAGCTACGCCGACAGCATTGGTCCTGAGCTGCGCTCGATCATTCCGCTCGACGCCCAGGGAGTACTGGGTACGCCCACCTCGCTGGTGCGCGACGCGCACGCGGCGGGGCTGATGGTGATTCCGTACACCTTCCGCCCGGAGAACCACTTCCAGCCCAGCAACCTGCGCAGGGGGAGCGACAGCGCCCGCAATGCAGAGGGGTCCGTCGCCGAGATGCGCGCCTACCTGGCGACTGGCATCGATGCCTTCTTCACCGACGACCCGGCGCTGGGCCGGCAGGCGGTGGACGGGACGGGCGCGGCGGGGAACGCGGCGGACTGACGCGCTCTGGTAGACGCCAACCTTGGTTGGCACACGGCAGGAGTGCCGACCAAGATCGGCCCCTACCGGGTCATGAAGATGCCAGGCGGCGTCGGAGCCCCTACAGGGATCCGACCCCGGTCACCGCTTCAACCGCGCGGTTCGTCCGGCCGCCGGAAGGGAATCACCACGTAGTCCTGCCCCTCGCGCGGCTGCCACAGCACCGGTACGCGCTGCGGTGACGGCGGTTCCAGCTCGTCATCGGCCAACGGTTCGACCGGGTCTTCTTCATCTTCCCAGCTGTAGCGCGGGCGTGGCGGCAGTGGATCGGCGCTGCGGAACAGCAGCGCGGCGATGATGCCGGCGAAGGCGCCGCCCATGTGCGACTGCCAGGACACGCCATCAGCGTGCGGCAGGATGGTCATCAGCATGCCACCGTAGAACAGCATGCCGATCAGGCCGGTGGCGATCGCCGCACGGTCACGGCGCAGCAGGCCGAGGCTGGCCAGCAGGAACATGAGGCCGTGGGTCACGCCGCTGGCGCCCAGATGCACGCTGCCCGGGTTGCCCAGCATCCATGCCCCGATGCCCGAGCCCAACCAGAGCAGGGGCAGTGCACGCACGGTAGCCTTCGGGTACACGCTGCCGGCCAGGGTGCCGAGGATCAGGATCGCGATGCTGTTGGCGGCGATGTGCTCGATCGAGGCATGCAGCAATGGGCCACCGAGCAGGCCAAGCAGGCCGCTGGCCTCCAGCGGTGCCACCGCCCACGGCCGCCAGTCGAACGTGCCCTGCAGTGCGAACACGACGACCAGCACCAGCACGGCGGCCAGGCTCGTATTGAACGCCCGCAGGATGCGCATGCGGTCGTTGCGGGGGGCCGGCACATCGCCAGCGGGCAGGGGCGCGTTGTTGTCCATGCTTCAGCAATGGCGGTGACCGGCGCGAAACCAAGGCCACCGCCGCGGGAGAGTACGGCCGGCCGGCGGGACAATCCCGCCGGCCGCACCGGGCAGCGGTCCAGGCTCAGGCCTGGCCTTCACCTTCCTTCGGTGGGTACTTCAGGCTCAGCACCACGGTGGTCGCGATGATCACCGCCACCACGCCCAGCGAGACCGGGGTCGGGATCTTGAACAGGTCGATGATCATCATCTTGACGCCGATGAAGCCCAGCACCAGCGCCAGGCCGTACGGCAGCAGGTGGAAGCGGTCGGCCATGCCGGCCAGCAGGAAGAACATGGCGCGCAGGCCCAGTACCGCGAATACGTTGGACGTGAGCACGACAAACGGATCGGTGGTGATCGCGAAGATCGCCGGAATACTGTCCACCGCGAAGATCACGTCGGTGACCGCGATCAGGATCAGCACCGCGAACAGCGGAGTGAACCAGCGCACGCCGTCGCGCTTCACGCTCATGGCGTTGCCCTCATAGCCGGGCAGCAGGCGCAGGTGCCTGCGCATCCAGCGCAGCGCCGGGTTGGTCTCCAGATCCGGCTCCTGCCCGGCAGCGAACCACATCTTCCAGCCGGTGAACAGCAGGAACGCACCGAACACGTAGAGCAGCCAATGGAACTGGCTGATCAGCACGCTACCGGCGAAGATCATGATCGTACGCAGCACGATCGCACCGAGGATGCCGATGATCAGCACCTTCTGGCGCTGCTCCTCCGGCACCGCGAAGTAGCTCATGATCATCAGGAAGACAAAGATGTTGTCGACTGCCAGCGCCTTCTCGACCAGGTAGCCGGTCAGGAACTCGAGGCCGACCTTGTTGGCTACGACCTGGCCGGCGGTCTCATTCAGGTAGTACCAGAGGCCCGCGTTGAACAGCAGGGCCAGCGCGACCCAGCCGATGGACCACCACAGGGCCTCCTTGAAGGTGACCTTGTGCGGTCCGCCATGGCGCATCAACACGAGGTCGACCAGCAGTGCGATGACCACCACCGCTGCGAAGCCGCCCCACAACCACACGTTACCGATCGTCTGCATTGGGAATGTCCGTTGGAAAGATGAATGCCAGGCCGGACGGCGAGGATCTGCAACGGAGGACCGGGAGGGGGATCCAGGGACAGAGCTTCGCCAGTACGGCGAAGGTCTCGCTCGCAGTTCCAGTCGGCTGGAACTGCCGTTGCACCGGAGCCTGCGGGCTCGAAATGACGGCGACAACGTCTGGGAGCTACTCCCCTTCTGGGGCCGATTCTGCGGCCTGGCCGGGCCGCCGTCAAATGGGGCGGCCAGTCGGGGTCAGATCCCCGCAGGGGCTCTGACCCCGACCAGCGTGCCAACCAAGGTTGGCATCTACCAAGGCGGAATGGGGTCGGAGCCCCGTTGGGGATCCGACCCCGGCGCGCGGTTTACAATAGCTGGATGAATACCCCCCTCCCCGTTGTCCGCCTCAAGAATGCGTGGCGTTCCAGCCACCCGTGGATCTTCCAGAAACTGGTCGAGAAACCGACCGTCCGGCCCAAGCCCGGTTCCATCGTCGACGTGGTCGGCATCGATGGCGAGTTCATTGGCCGCGGGTTCTACAACGGGCACTCGCGCATCGCCGTGCGCATCCTCGAAACCGACCAGAACGTGCCGGTCGATGCCGGCTGGTTCTCGCGCAAGATCGCCCAGGCGGTGTCGCTGCGCCGTGAGGTGCTGAAGCTCGATGCAGTCTCCGATGCCTGGCGCGTGGTGCACAGCGAGGGCGACGGCCTGTCCGGCCTGGTGGTCGATCGTTATGGCGACCTGGTGGTGGTCGAGTTCTTCGCCGCCGGCATGTTCCGCCACCGTGAGTGGATCTATGACGCGCTGCGCGAGCAGTTCCCGGGCTGCCGCTTCCACAGCTTCGCCGACGAGCACGTGCAGAAGCAGGAGAGCTTCGACTTCCATGGCAACACCACCACCGAAGCGGCGGTGATCACCGAGTACGGCATCAAGTTCCGCGCCGACCCGGCGGGTGCGCACAAGACCGGCTTCTTCGCCGACCAGCGCGAGAACCGCGAGTGGCTGAGCCGGCAGGTGGAAGGCAAGAGCGTGCTGGACCTGTGCTGCAACACCGGTGGCTTCGCCGTGTACGCAGCGGCGCGTGGCGCCTCTGAAGTGGTCGGCATCGACATCGATGAAGACGTCATCCAGATCGCCAAGGGCAATTCGCGCCTGAACAACGTGCGTCCGAAGTTCGTCCAGTCCGACATCTTCCCGTGGCTGCGCGATGCCGCCAATCGCGGCGAGCAGTACGACGTGGTGATCCTGGATCCGGCGAAGATGACCCGCGACCGCGACCAGGTCATCACCGCGCTGAAGAAGTACCTGGACATGAACAAGCTGGCCCTGGGCGTGGTCAAGCCTGGTGGCCTGTTCGCCACGTTCTCCTGCACCGGCCTGGTGGCCGAGGACCAGTTCCTCGACATGCTGCGCCGCGCAGCCTATTTCTCCGGCCGCACGATCCAGATCCTGAAGGTCGCTGGCGCGGGGCCGGACCATCCGTTCATGGCCCACGTGCAGGAATCGCGTTACCTGAAGGCCGTGTTCTGCCGCGTGGTCGACTGACCCGTCTGTTGCTGTAGAGCTGAGCCCACGCTCGGCTCTACAAATTGGCCGGCCGCAGCGCTATGGTCGGGCTCTTCCCATTCGCGGTGAGAGCCCATGCCTTGGTTGCGCCATCTGTCCGTCGTGCTCGCCCTGGCGCTGTGTGCGCCGCTGTCCGCTCACGCCATCGAGTTCAGTACGCAGGAACTGGCCCGCGCCAAGATCCTGCAGCAGCGCCTGGTCACTCTGGACAGCCATCTGGATACGCCGGCCAACTTCGGCCGAATCGGCTTCGATATCGAACAGCGCCACGACCGCAACGCGCTTTCGCAGGTCGACTACCCGCGCATGGTCGAAGGCGCGCTGGACGGTGGCTTCTGGGCGATCTACACCGATCAGGGCGACCGCAGCCCGGCCGCTCACCTGGCCGAACGTGACCACGGGTTGCAGCGACTGCTGGAGATCCGCGAAATGCTGGCCGCCAATCCCGAGCGTTTCGCGCTGGCATTGACCGCCGATGACGCGGCGCGGATCAAGGCCGCCGGCAAGCGCGTGGTCTACATCAGCATGGAAAACGCCAGCCCGCTGGTGGAAGACCCCAGCCTGCTCTCGTTCTACCACCGCGCCGGCCTGCGCCTGCTCAGCACCGTGCACTTCGCCAACAACGAGTTCGCCGATTCGGCCACCGACCCCAAGGGGGCGGAGTGGAAGGGCCTGAGCCCGGCCGGCAAGGACCTGGTGCGGCAGGCGGTGAAGCTGGGCATCGTGATCGACCAGTCACATGCCTCGGACGCGGTGTTCGATGACCTGCTGGCAATGATGCCGGTGCCGTTCGTGCTCTCTCACAGCTCGGCCAAGGCGGTCTACGACCACCCGCGCAATCTGGATGACGCGCGCCTGCGCAAGCTGGCCAAGGCCGGCGGCGTGATCCAGGTGAACGCCTATGGCGGTTACCTGATCGACACGGCGAAGACGCCCGAGCGCAAGCAGGCCGAAGAAGCACTCAGCAAGCAGCTGGGCGGCTGGGAAGGGATGGGCATCGAGCAGGGCGTCGCGCTGCTGAAGGCCGAGCAGGCGCTGGACCACGAACACCCGGTGCGCCATGCCAGCCTGGACGACTTCTTCGCCCACTTCGAGCACATCCTAAAGGTGGTCGGCCCCGAGCACGTGGGCATCGGCCTTGACTGGGATGGCGGCGGTGGCTTGAGCGACCTGCCCGATGTCAGCCAGCTGCCGAAGATCACCGCGTGGCTGCTGCGCAAGGGTTACACCGAGCAGCAGATTGCCGGCATCTGGGGCGGCAACCTGCTGCGGGTGATGCGCCAGGCGCAGGATTACGCCGCGGGCAAGTAGAGTCGAGCCATGCTCGACTGCTTCGACAGGCATCGCGTGAGTCGAGCATGGCTCGACTCTACAAAGGGGCGCCGGGCCACGCCCGGCGGCGTCCTTACTTCGCGATCAGCGCGTGGCGGCGGCTGTACAGGAAATACAGCACCAGGCCTGCCACGTTCCACAGCAGGAAATACAGCTGGGTGGTGTGCGGCAGGCTGACGAACAGGTAGATGCAGCCCAGCGCGGCCAGCGGGCCGACCAGGAAGGCGAGCGGGGTACGGAAGGTGCGTTCGCGGTCCGGCTCGCGCAGGCGCAGCACCACCAGGCAGATACCCACGGCGGTGAACGCGGCCAGGGTACCGGCGTTGGCCAGCGCGGCAATCTCGTCCAGGCGGGCCACACCGGCCAGCGCCGACACCACCACCGCGGTGAACAGCGTGGTCGCCACCGGCGTGCCGGTGCGTGCGTTGACCTTGGACAGCCCACGCGGCAGCAGGCCGTCGCGGCTCATCACGAAGAAGATGCGGCTCTGGCCGTACAGGAAGGCCAGCAGCACGGTCGGCAGCGCGATGATCGCGATCACGCCGATCACCATTGCCGCGGTCGGATGACCCAGCTGGCGCATGATCAGCGCCAGCGGCTCGGCGCTGTGGCCGAATACCGCGTAGCTCATCGCACCCACGGCGGCCAGCGCCACCAGCACGTAGACGATGGTGCAGCCGATCATCGAACCGATGATGCCGATCGACAGGTCGCGGCCGGGGTTCTTGGTTTCCTCGGCCGCGGTGGAAATCGCATCGAAGCCGTAGAAGGCGAAGAAGATGATGGCCGCCGCCGCCATCACGCCGTGCTCGACGCCATCAGGGCCCATCGACTTGGCGAAGCCGTAAGGCATGAACGGCTGCAGGTTGCTGCTGTCGAACGCGGGCAGCGCCACAGCCACGAAGATCGCCAGTGCGATCAGCTTGAACACCACCAGGATGGCGTTGAGGGTGGCGCTTTCCTTGGTGCCGGCCATCAGCATGCCGGCCACCAGCCAGGTGATCACGATGGCGGGCAGGTTGATCATGCCGCCTTCCACGTGTGGGCCGGCCGCCAGCCAGGCCGGCAGGTGCACGTTCCAGCCGAACTGGGTGTGGACCCATTCGAGGAAGCCGACGAAGTAGCCGGACCAGCCCACCGCCACCGTACTCACCACCAGCGAGTACTCCAGGATCAGGCTCCAGCCCACCACCCAGGCGAACACCTCGCCCAGTGCGCTGTAGCTGTAGGTATAGGCACTGCCTGCGGCCGGCATCATCGTCGACAGTTCGGCGTAGGACAGCGCCGCGCAGGCGCAGAC
This sequence comes from Stenotrophomonas maltophilia, assembly GCF_001676385.1. Classification (GTDB taxonomy): domain Bacteria; phylum Pseudomonadota; class Gammaproteobacteria; order Xanthomonadales; family Xanthomonadaceae; genus Stenotrophomonas; species Stenotrophomonas maltophilia_J. The sequence continues at coordinate 186,740 of NZ_LYVJ01000011.1, forward strand.
CGCGCCGGCGATGGCGAATGAGATCAGCACGGCCGGGCCGGCCAGATTGGCACCCACGCCGATCAGCGTGTAGATGCCGGTACCGACAATGGCTCCGATGCCCAGCGCGATCAGGTGTGGCCAGCTGAGCGTTGGGATCAGGCGCCTGCCGGCTTCGTGGGTGGTGACGGAATCTAGGGACTTGCGCCGGAACAGGGACATGCAGGCCTCGGAAGGGGGCTGGGAACGACAAGCTCCCGAGTGTGAACGAATGCGCCGCAGCATTACCACTGATGGCGGTCATGCAAGGGTCGAACGCGACACCGATGACGCCTGTACGCCACCGTTTGCGCCGAAATCAGCACAATTTCAGGCAAAAATCGAATTTGTCCGAGTGCCGGTCGGCCGCCTCAGCCATTGAGCCCCAACCGGATGCCGAACCCCACCAGGAACAGGCCGGCCACGCGGCGCAGCGCATCGCTGATCCGCGGGTGCTGGATCAGCCGGCGCCGGGCCAGGTTGCCCACGCCGATCAGCAGCGAGCAGTAGGCGATGCTGACCACCAGGATGATGCCGGCGAGCGCTGCGAAGGTGGCAATGCCCTGGTGCGCCTTCGGGTCGATGAACAGCGGCAGGAAGGCCATGTAGAACAGGATTGCCTTCGGGTTGAGCAGGCTGACCAGGATCGCCTGCTGGAAGTAGCGGCCGGGCTGCATGCGGATCGGGCCGGCGTCACCGCCCTCGTGCTTCGGTGTGCGCAGCAGGTTGATGCCGACCCACACCAGGTAGGCGGCGCCCAGGTATTGCACGGCGTGGAATACCAGCGGGTTGGCTTTGAGCAGCGCGGCCACGCCGGCCAGCGCCAGCCACATCAGGATCTGGTCGCCGACCAGCAGGCCGGCCAGCGCGGTATAGCCACCGCGCACGCCCCCGCGTCCGGTGGCGGTCAGCAGAGTGAACGTGCCGGGACCGGGCAGCGCGAGAAACACCAGCACGGCGACCAGAAACGTCCACAGGTCCTGGATGCCCATCCACGGCATGGCGATGCGCTCCTGTTATTCGGGGCGGCCATTGTCGGCCAGCGCCCCGGTTGGCGACAGAGGGCGGCCGGGGCCGACCGGCATGCCGGACAGCAGCGGTTGCAGGTGCTGGCGCAGTTGCGCATGCAGTTGCCGCACCGCCGGCGAGAACTGCTTGCGGTGCGGGCACACCAGCTGCAGTGGAATGCTGCTGCCGACGCCGTCGAGCAGCAGCTGCAGGCGACCGGCCCGCACGTCCTCGCGCAGGTCCAGCCAGGATTTGTAGGTAATGCCTTCGCCGGCCACCGCCCAGCGCCGGACCACGTCGGCATCGTCGCAGACCAGCGGCCCGCGCACCGGGACCACGCTGCGGCGCCCTTCGGTATCGAACGACCAACGGTCATAGGCGCGGCCGTTGAGCTGATAGACCAGGCAATCATGCTCGCGCAGGTCGTCCAGGCGCGTGGGTATGCCGCGCCGCCGGAGGTAAGCAGGGGAGGCCGCCAGCACCCGCCGGTTACCCTCCAGCAGGGGCAGGGCAACGTAGCTGGCGTCGTCGAAGTGGCCAATGCGGATCGCCACGTCCACCGGGTCGCGGAACACATCGGCGACCTCGTCGGACAGGCGCAGGTGCAGGCGCAGCCGGGGATGGGCCGCACGAAACGCGCCCAGCCAGGGCAGCAGCAGGTTGCGGCCGAAGTCCGACGGCGCCGACAGCTGCAGGGTGCCGTGCAGTTCGGTGTCCTCGCCCTGCACGCGGGCCTGGCCTTCGCGCAGCGTCGCCAGTACCTCCTGCGCATACGGCAGGTACAGTGCGCCCTCGCCGGTCAGGCGCAGGCTGCGGGTGGTACGCACGAACAGGCGCAGGTCCAGTTCGCGCTCCAGCCGTGCCACGGCGGCGGCGACCTGGCCGGGAAGCAGATCGGCCTCCCGTGCTGCGTGCGAGAAGCTGCCCAGCGCGGCGGTACGAACGAACAGCTGCAGGTCGTCGAATCGGATCATTTTCATTGCTGGAGTGAAAGTGCTGCCCGATTCTGCGCCTTTCTGCGGGAGCGTGCGCGGCGCAACCTGTCGTCTCCTTCCCCACTGGACCGCTGCCATGCGCGCCATTGCCTACACCCAAGCCGGCCTGCCGATCGAAGATGCCCAGGCCCTGATCGATATCGAACTGGAGCTGCCGCAACCCGGCCCGCGCGACCTGCGCGTGGCGGTGCGCGCGGTGGCGGTGAACCCGGTTGACACCAAGGTCCGTCGCGGCGCGGCCACCGACGGCCCGCGCGTGCTGGGCTGGGATGCGGTCGGCATCGTCGACGCAGTGGGCAGTGATGTGACCCTGTTCCAGCCGGGCGATGCGGTCTATTACGCCGGCGTGATTGATCGTCCGGGCAGCAACGCCGAGTACCAGCTGGTGGATGAGCGCAGCGTCGGCCGCAAGCCGGCCAGCCTTGATGATGCCGCCGCCGCCGCATTGCCGCTGACCGCGATCACCGCCTGGGAGCTGTTGTTCGACCGCCTGCGCATTCCCGAAGGCGGCGGCGAAGGCCAGACTCTGCTGGTGATCGGCGCCGCCGGCGGCGTTGGTTCGATCCTGGTGCAGCTGGCGCGGAAGCTGACGAAGCTGACGGTGATTGGCACCGCTTCGCGCCCGGATACGCAGGACTGGGTCTATGCGATGGGGGCGCACCATGTGATCGACCACCGCCTGCCCCTGGCCGAGGGCCTGGCACGGCTTGGCATCAGCGAAGTGCAGCACGTGGCCAGCCTGACCCACTCGGACCAGCATTACCCGCAGGTCGTGGAGCTGCTGGCGCCACAAGGCCAGCTCGGCCTGATCGACGACCCGGGCCAGGTGGATGTGATGGCACTCAAGCGCAAGGCGCTGTCACTGCACTGGGAGTCGATGTTCACCCGGCCGCTGTACCGCACCGCCGACATGCAGCGCCAGCATGACCTGTTGAACCGTGTCTCGGAACTGATCGATGCCGGCGTGCTGCAGACCACGTTGGGCGAGCACTTCGGTCGTATCGATGCCGCCAACCTGCGGCGGGCGCATGCGCTGCTGGAAAGCCACCGCGCCCGGGGCAAGATCGTGCTGGAAGGCTGGTAAGGCCGGCTGTTCCCGCGCCCCAGGGGTCAGATCCTTTTCCCTTGGGAAAGGGATCTGAGCCCTGCCTCAGGCCACGCCATTGTCGACGTGCTCGGCGAAACCGGGCTGAAGGCGCAGTCGCTCGAACCAGGCCTCCAGATGCGGCAGCAGGGGCTTGGCGCCGGGCGTGCTGCGCCAGCGCTGGGTCGACACGCCCAGCACGATGTCGGCGAGAGTGAAGGTGTCGCCCACAACGTAGGAACGACCGCCTGCCAGCTGGGCATCGAGGACGCCCATCAGCCGGTTCCACTGTGCCATGCCGGCCTCGGCGCGGGCATCATCGAGGTAATCCGGGTGTTGGCGTACCCGGGCCATGAACACGTGGCGCCAGGCACTGTTGAGGTCGCTGGCCTGCCAGTCCATCCACTGCTCGACCCGGGCCCGGTCCTGCGCCTGGCTGGGCAGCAGGTCGTCGCGGTCGGCGCGCGCGGCCAGATAGCGGCAGATGCTGTTGGACTCCCACAGCACGAAGTCGCCGTCGCGCAGTACCGGCACCTGCCGGTTAGGGTTCAGCGCGGCCAGCAGGTCCGGCGGCGGTGCCGGCTCGTGGTGCAGGGTCAGATCGAGCCCCGCGCACAACCACAGCACCTTGCGCACATTGATGGAGGTGGGCTTTCCGTACAGAGCAAGCATGGTCCCGGACGCAGCGGATGAGACTCGCCCAGCCTACACTTGCCCCATGCAAACCGAATACCTGCTCATTGCCGGCCTTCTATTGGCCGTGCTCATCCTGCAGCTGGTCGCCCTGCTGCGCCGCCCGCCGCATGATCGGCTGGAACAGGCAGTGCGCGAGGAGGCGCGGGCCGGACGCAGCGAGCTGCGCGAACAGCTCGATGGCTTCGCCCGCGCGCTGAATGACCTGTCCACCCGCACCGACCAGCGCCTGGACCTGCTGCGTGAAGCGCTGGGCGACGACGCGCGCAAGGCACGTGCCGAGGCGGCAGACACGCAGCAGCGGGGTGCAGCCCTGCTGGCGCAGCGCCTGCAGGAGCTGCGTGGCCAGCTGGATGCGTTCGGGCAGCAGCAGGAGGCCCGCATCCATGCCTTTGGCCAGCAGCTGCAGGAGCTCACCAGCCGCACCGACACGCAGCTGGGAGCCCTGCGCCAGACCCTGGTGGACGATGCGCGCAAGGGCCGCGAGGAAGGCGCCCAGTCACAGCAGCGCCTCACCGACAGCCTGGGCCTGCGCCTGCAGGAACTGACCCAGCGCAATGAACAGCGCATCGCCGAGATGCGCGCGACGCTGGAGGAACAGCTGCGCGCGCTGCAGAGCGACAACGCGCAGAAGCTGGAGCAGATGCGCCACACGGTCGACGAGAAGCTGCAGTCGACGCTGGAATCACGCCTCGGCAGTTCCTTCAAGCTGGTGTCCGAGCGCCTGGAACAGGTCCAGCGTGGCTTGGGCGAGATGCAGCAGCTGGCCACCGGCGTCGGCGACCTCAAGCGCGTGCTGACCAACGTCAAGAACCGCGGTAGCTGGGGCGAGGTGCAGCTGGAAAACATCCTGGAGCAGACGCTGACCCAGGAGCAATACGCGCGCGCGGTGAAGGTACGCCCTGACAGTGGCGAGATGGTCGACATTGCCGTGAGGCTGCCGGGGCGCAGCCAGGCCGACACGCCGGTGTGGCTGCCGATCGACTCCAAGTTCCCGCGTGAGGACTACGAGCGGCTGCTGGATGCACAGGAACAGGGCGACGCCGAGGGTGTCCGCCTGCAGGGGATCCAGCTGGAGCGCGCGATCCGCGTACAGGCCAAGTCGATCTGCGACAAGTACATCGCGCCGCCACACACCACGGATTTCGCGGTGATGTTCCTGCCCACCGAAGGCCTGTATGCCGAAGTGATCCGGCGCCCCGGCCTGGTTGACCTGCTGCAGCGCGAGCATCGCGTGGTGGTGGCCGGGCCGACCACGGTGACCGCGCTGCTCAACAGCCTGCAGATGGGCTTCCGCACCTTGGCCATCGAGCAACGCTCAAGCGAGGTCTGGAGCCTGCTTGGGGCAGTCAAGAGCGAGTTCGGCAAGTTCGCCGGGATTCTGGAAAAGGCTGAGAAGCAGATCAGCACCGTTGGCCGCAGCATCGGCGAGGCCAGCCGCAAGACCCGCACCATCGAGCGCCGCCTGCGTGGCGTGGAGTCGCTGGCAGCGGAGCAGGTGCAGTCCCTGCTGGGCGACCTGGGGGAAACCGAGGCCGAGGAAGAAGGGCCTGACGGCGAGGAGGCCTGAGCCGACCGGGCATGCCGCCTGCGTCATCAATGCGTATGCTGGTGGCCTGTCCTTCTGATCGGGTATCGCCATGCGCCTGCGACTCTGCATCGGTTTCATGCTGGCCGCACTGCTCACCGCTTGCAGCAGTGCAGTGCCGGTTGTCAGGGGGGTGGCAGAGCCCGCTGCACCCAGCGGCCCCGAAGCGGCCGCGGCCTATCAGGAAGCGCGCGATGTCGACTGCCAAGCGGCCGGTGGCACTCTGCAGCGACTGGGCCGCCTGCAGCGCGAGCAGTGCGTGATTCCCTACACCGATGCTGGCAAGGCATGCAGCCGCAAGAGCGACTGCACCGGCCAGTGCCTGGCCGGCACCGCGGTGGCCGCAGGCAGCGTTGCCCGGGGTACCTGCCAGCGTGATGCCAGCCAGAATTTCGGCTGCCGCCAGCGCATCGACGAAGGCACGGCGCAGGGCACGATCTGCGTGGATTGAGGATGTCCTGCGTAGAGCCGAGCCCATGCTCGGCTGCCCAGCAATGAGCATGGGCCCGGCTCTGCAACAGCGCGTGCGGCGCTATGCTGTCGGGCCATTCCCCGCTGCAACCGGAGCCCCGCGTGAGCACCCCGATCCAGGATATTCCCCTTACCACCATCGACGGCCAGCCGTCCTCGCTTGCCGACTACCAGGGCAAGGTACTGCTGCTGGTCAACGTCGCCTCCAAGTGCGGCCTGACCCCGCAGTACGAAGGCCTGCAGGCGCTGTATGCAGAAAAGCACGCACAGGGCCTGGAAGTGCTGGCTTTCCCGGCCAACAACTTCCTCGGTCAGGAACCCGGCAGTGACGCGGAGATCCAGCAGTTCTGCCAGCTTACCTATGACGTCGGCTTCCCGATGTTTTCCAAGATCAGCGTGGCCGGTGACGACACCCACCCGCTGTACCGCCAGCTGACCGCAGCGCAGCCGGTCTCGATCGGTGAAGGCCCGCTGCGTGAGCGCCTGGCCAGCAAGGAGATCCCGATCCATCCAGCACCGTCGGTGCTGTGGAACTTCGAGAAGTTCCTGATCGGCCGCGATGGCAAGGTCATGGCCCGTTTCGCGCCGGACGTGGCTGCCGACGATGCGCGCCTGCGCGAGGCCATCGAAACCGCGCTGGCTGCTTGAGGAAAGGTGGGCCAACCAGGACTGGCACCCGCCGCAAAAAGAAAAAACCCCGCCTCGGCGGGGTTTTTTCACGTACTCATGAGCAGGCTCAGTTGGTCCACTGCGGCATCGGCATCGCATCGACCGGGATCGGCGAATCTGCATCGTCATGACCGCGGTCGCGCTTGCTGCGCAGATCGTTTTCGATCTGGTAGTTGCGCCGTTGCATCCAGGCGTCGCGGACCAGCGAGTACTCATCCACGGCGCTGTCGCGCAGGTCGTCGATCGCCAGCAACTGCGCGCGGGTATCGACCAGCTGCAGGCCCTGCAGGCCGATGCGGACCTTGTCCTGTTCGATGCGGCGGATCGGCGACAGCGGGATGTCGCCGGCCAGGCCGAATACATCGCGCACGGTGCGCGGGCCGAAGAACGGCAGTTCCACATAGCGCGAACGGCGCCAGCCCCAGGCGCCCAGCGTCTGGCCGAAGTCTTCATTGCGTCGCGGCACCATCGCCTTGCTGGCCGGATCGAACAGGCCACCGATGCCCAGCGTGCTGTTCATCAGGAAGCGGCCGAGGCTGTCCCAGGCATCCGCGCCGCGGCCCTGCAGCAGCTGGTTGGTAATGGTGACCGGAGCACGCAGGTTGCTGAAGAAATTGCTGATGCCGGTGCGGGCGAAGCGCGGAACCACATGGGTATAGGCCGTCGCCAACGGGCGTGCAACGCTGCGGTCGACCGCATTGTTGAACGTGTGCACCTTGCGGTTGAATTTCTCCCACGGATCGTAGGCTGCGGCGCTGCCGGTCGCGTTGGTGCCGCCATACAGGGCGTCGAAGTCGTCGTCGCCGCCCGGTGCGGTGGCAGTGGCATCGGCCGTGCCGGTGGCCGTGGGCTGCGCAGGAGCCGCCGAAGGCTGTGCCGCCGCAGGTACCGGCTGGCTGGCCACGGTCGGCGCCGCCGCCGTGCCAGTGGTGCCGGCAACGGCATCCGGGGCTGCATCGGCCGGCGCTTCGGTGGGTGCGCTGGCCGGGACCGCAGTGGCGGCCATGGGTGCATCGCTGTGCGTGGCCTTGCCGGCACAGGCCGTCAAGGAGGCGGCCAGGACGATCAGGAAGAAAGCGCGTATGACGTTCATGTCAGCTCGCAGCAGAAGTAGCGTTGAAATCCAGGTCGGGCGACAGCCGGTAGGCGGCGCTCAGTTCGTTGTAACCGGCCGGTGCGCCGGAGATCGCCAGCGCGTGGCCGCTGCTGCGTGCACGCGCTGCCAGCTCGGCCAGCAGTGCCAGGCCGGCGCTGTCCACGCGCTCGACCTCGCCGAGGTCCAGCCTCGCCAGTTTGGCGGGGAGGGCCTGGAGCTGCGGCCACAGCGCGATCACCGCAGCCCGGTCGAGCACCCCGCGCAGGCGCAGGGTATCGCCCTCCAGCAGCGCCAGCGCGTTACTTGCCATTGGCCGCAGGCCCGGCCTGCATGCTGCCGTTGCGCAGTTCGGTGGCCACCTGCTTGATGCCCTTCTGGCGCAGCGGGGAGTCGAACTGGTTCCGGAAGGTCTGGACGTAGGAGATGCCTTCGATGTTGACGTCGAAGATCTTCCATTGGCCGTTCACGTTGCGCATCCAGTACTCGACCGGCGTCGGCTCGTTGCCGGCGCGGACCAGCTCGGTGCTCACGCGCACGCCGCGGTTGCCCGGCAGCGGGCTTTCACCCTTCAGGCGGAAGCTGGGCTTGCCCTGGATGTTGAGCAGGGCCGAGCCGTAGCGCTGCATCAGGCTGTCGGCCATCGCATCGGCGAACAGCTTGATGTCGGCGTCGGATGCACCCCTCGAGTGCGGGCCCAGCACCAGGCGCGCGGCATAGTCGCGGTCGAAGGTGCGGTTCAGTTCGCTGTCGATGTAGCCACGCAGGCTGGCCGCGTTGCTGCTGAACTCGCCCCGGCGTTGCTGCAGCGTGGTGAGGATGCGCGTGCTGGCATCGATCACCACTTTGCCCGCCTGGCCCTGCGTCGCGGTAACGGCGGGGGCGGTGGCCTGCGCCTGGGCGAGGAACGGGGTGGCCGTCAGCAGCGCCGAGGCAAGCAGGGCCGGGATCAGTTTGGTCTTCATGGTTGCGGTTCCGTTGCAGGCGCCTGCGCGCCATCGTTGGGTTTCTGAGCGGCGTCGCCACCGGCGCCGCCGCTGAACATGTACTTGCCGACCAGCTGGATCAGGTCCACGGCCGGCTGGGTGAAGACGATCTCGTCACCCGCCTTGAGCACGTCCGGATCGCCACCCGGCTGCAGACCGATATAGCTTTCGCCGAGCAAACCACTGGTGAAGATGCCGGCCGAGGTGTCCGCCGGCAGGTCCTTGACCTTGGCATCCATGCGCAGCGTCACGATCGATTCGAATTTCACCGGGTCCAGGTCGATCGAGGCGACCTGGCCGACGGTGACACCACCGATCTTCACTGGCGCCTGCTTGCGCAGCTGGCCGACCTGCGAGAAGCGTGCCTTCAGCTCATAGCCGCCGCTGCCCCAGCTCCAGCGCTGGTTGGTCGAGGCCACGGCCAGCACCAGCAGCGAGGCCAGGGCCAGCAGCAGGAACGCGCCGACGGAGAATTCGAGTCTGGGACCGCGGATGGCCATGTTGGATTACCTGATCGAGTCGTTGTGGCCGCGCGCGCCTGCGCACCGCCGGTGGAAGGGTTAGGTGAACAACATTGCCGACAGCACGAAGTTGAACATCAGTACCAGCAGCGAGGCGTTGACCACTGCGCGGGTCGTCGCCACCGACGTGCCCTCGATGGTCGGCTCGGCGTGGAAACCCACATAGGCAGCGACCAGTGCGGCAGTGCCGCCGAAGATCGCCGATTTCAGCATCGCCACGCCGAAGTCATCCCAGAAGTCGACGCTGTTGCGCAGTGCCGACCAGAACACGCCGTTGTCCAGCCCCAGCACATGCACCGCTTCGAAGTAGCTGGCACTGATCGCCAGCGAGCAGAAAATACCGGTGAGCAACGGCACGGTCAGCACCGCCGCCCAGAAGCGCGGCGCCACCGCCTTGGCCACCGGGTCGATCGCCATCAGTTCCAGTGCCTTGATCTGGTCGGTGGCGCGCATCAGGCCCAGTTCGGCGGCGATCGAGCTGCCGGCACGGCCGATGAACAACAACGCGGTCAGCACGGGCGCCAGCTCGCGGTACAGCGACAGGCCCAGCAGGGTTGACAGTGCATCCGCCGCACCGAAGGTAGTCAGCGTGCGATAGCCCTGCAGGGTCAGCACCAGGCCGACAAAGGCACCGCCGACGGCAATGATCGGCAGCGAGCGTGCGCCGATCTTGTAGATCTCGCGGGTCAGTTCGGCCAGGAAGTCACGGGTGGGCAGTGAACCACGCAGGACCGTCAGCGAGAACAGGCCGGCGCGGCCCAGAGAACGGGTAGCGTCAACGAACGGCATCAGGCCACCCTCGCGCGTGGCGCGGCATCGAACGGAATGGGGCCATCGGGCTGGCCATGCAGGAACTGCCGCAGCAGCGGATCCTGGCTGGACTGCAGCGCCTCGGGCGTGCCCTGGAACACGATGCCGCCGTTGGCGATCGCGATCACCTGGTCGCAGATCGGCAGGGTTTCATGCACGTGGTGGCTGACGATGATGCTGGTCAGGCCGAGGCTGTGGTTGAGGCGCTGGATCAGGCTCATGATCACGCCCGAGGCGATCGGGTCCAGCCCGGTCAGCGGCTCGTCGTAGATCATCAGCGGCGGGTCCAGTGCGAGTGCACGGGCCAGCGCCACGCGGCGCGCCATGCCCCCCGACAGCTCCCGCGGCCACGCATCGGCGGCGGCCAGCAGGCCTACCGCATGCAACTTCATCTCCACCAGCCGGCGCAGCACCACGGCGGGCAGGCGGGTATGCGTGCGCAGCGGCAGCGCGACGTTCTCGGCCACGGTGAGGTCGGTGAGCAGGCCATTGCCCTGCAGCAGCACGCCTACGCTCCTGCGCATTTCCAGCAGGGCGCCGCTGTCCTGCGGGACCGGCCTGCCGAACAGCGTGATCGCGCCGGCGACCGGGCGAAGCTCACCGGTCAACGCCGCCAGCAGGGTCGACTTGCCGCTGCCGGACGGGCCAAGTACCGCCGTAATGCTGCCTTTGGGCACCTGCATCGATACATCGCGCAGGATCGTGCGCCCGCCCCGGTCGATGCGGACGTTGGACAACTGCACCAGACTGGAGGCGGAAGCCGGCATGGGCACCATTAACGTTTTTTCGACAGGGCAGGATCGGGCCAGCTGGCTGAACATAAGCAGACTGGGCGGTCCAGTATTGTTGCACGACAACGGCCCGCGCAGGCCGGGACAATCGGCGGGACGCCCGGAACAATCCATACCGGCGGTGCGTTGGCCATTGAATACGGCCTGCCGTGCTGCACACTGTGCATGATGAATGACCCGGGCAACGACTTCCGCCTCTACCATTCCAATTCCCTGGACGTGCTGGCGGCGTTGCTGGCGCGCAATGTGCGCGCGCCCGTCCCTGGCCAGCCCCTGCTGGCCCCCGAAGTGGTGTTGATCCCGCAGGTAGCAATGCGGCGCTGGCTGCAGGCAACACTGGCGGCGGAGTTCGGTGTCGCCGCCAACCTCGAGTTCCTGACGCCGGGCGAATTCGTCGCCCGCGCGCTGAAGGCCAATGTCAGCGGCGAGCACGACGACCTGGACGCTGCGGGCCTGCGCTGGAAGCTGTACCAGGCGCTGCGCGACCCGGCGCTGCTGGCACAGCCGCCGATGCGCGCGCTGCAGTCATATCTTGCCGGCGATGATGCGTTGAAGCCGTGGGCACTGGCCGGCGAGCTGGCCGCGGTGTTCGAGAAATACCAGGCTTGGCGCCGCGACTGGCTGCTGCACTGGGCCGCCGGCGCCGATCCGGCCGATCCGCAGGCGATCCTGTGGCGCACGATCACCCGCGGCCACGATTACCGCGCGCGCCGCATCCAGGAGTACCTGGATCGCTTCGAAGGCGCTGGCCAGCCGCTGCCGCTGGGCCTGCCGCCGCGCCTGTCCGCCTTCGCGACGCTCAACATCTCACCCGACGTATTGCGGGTGATGGCCACCCAGGCACGGGTGGGCGAGCTGCACTTCTACATGCCCACCCCGGTGCAGTCCTATTGGGGCGACCTGCAGACACTGGCCGAGCGCCTGCGCAGCGGCGCGCCGGATCCGTTCGGCGAAGCCGCGGGCGAGAACCGGTTGCTGGAAGCCTGGGGTGCGGCGGGGCGGGATTTCATGGCGGTGCTGGGTAGTTACGAAGTGGTGCACCCGGCGGGCGAGATCGCCGCTTATTCCGATCCCGAGGAAGACACCCGGCCAACCCTGGCCGAAGGCGGGCTGTCGGACAGCCTGCTGCACCGCCTGCAGCGCGATCTGTTCCATCGTCGCGCTCTGCCCTCGGGCGAGCTGCGCGACGGGCTGCGCAGCGACGACCCCAGCCTGCAGGTGCATGCCTGCCATACCCGGCTGCGCGAACTGCAGGTCCTGCACGACCAGTTGCGCAGCCTGCTGCAGGACCCGCGTTTCGACCCGCCGCTGCAGGCCCGCGAGATCGCAGTGCTGGCGCCGGACATCGATCCCTACGTGCCGTACCTGGAAGCCGTGTTCGGTGGCCGCGGCGGCGAAGAGGACCATATTCCGTATGCATTGGCCGACAGCAGCCCGCTCGCTGGCGAGCCGCTGGCCGACGTGTTCGTGCACCTGCTGGGCCTGCCGGTCTCGCGCTTCGGCCTGAACGAAGTGCTGGACCTGCTGGCCAGCGCGCCGCTGGCCGAAGCGGCCGGGCTGGAGGCGGTGGACTTCGACCGCCTGCATGGCTGGCTGCAGCAGGCCGGCGCACGCTGGGGACTGGATGCCAGGCACCGCCAGCAGCACCAGGCACCGGCCGACGATGCCTACACCTGGCAGTTCGCGCTGGACCGGCTGGTGCTGGGCCACGCGACGGGCAGCGAGGCCGACCTGGCCGGCGTGGCACCGTGGACCGAGCTGGAAGGTGGCGCGCTGGAAGCGCTGGACCGCCTGCTGCGCCTGCTGCGCGTGCTGGCGGCCTACCAGCGCCGCCTCGGCGAACTGCTGACCCCGGCGCAATGGCGGCAGCGACTGCTGTCGCTGCTGGACGCCCTGCTGCCGGACTCGCCCAGCTCGCCCAACAGCCAGCGCGCACTGGAGCGCCTGCGCAGACTGTTGAACCAGTTCGCCGACGATGCCGCCAAAGCCGGCTTCGAAGAAGGCGTGCCGCCCGAGGTGGTGCGTGCCCACTTCGCCGGCGTGCTGGGCGAAGCCGACACGCGGGCGCCGCTGCTGACGGGCGGCATCAGCTTCGGCCGCATGGTGCCGATGCGCCTGCTGCCGTTCCGGGTGATCTGCGTGCTCGGCCTGAATGATGGCGACTTCCCGCGCCGGGACCCGGCCGCCGGCCTCAACCAGCTCACCGCCGAACTGGACACGCCGCGCCGTCGACCGGGCGACCGCTCCACCCGCGAAGATGATCGCTTCCTCTTCCTGCAGCTGTTCGCTGCGGCGCAGGAAGTGTTCTACCTCAGCTACCTCGGCGCCGATCCGCGTGATGGCAGCGTGCGTGAGCCGTCCGTGCTGGTCAGCGAGCTGATCGATGCCGCCGCCGCGTATCACCTCGATCCGGCTGCGGTGGCCCGCGATTTCATCGTGCGCCACGCGCTGCAGCCGTTCTCGCCGGCCGCGTTCGGTGATGGCGATCCGCGCCGCTTCAGCTATCGCCGGCAGTGGCATCCGGCCGCCGGCCGCCTCACCGGCCGGCGCGGTGGCCTGCCACCCTGGTTCGATGCACCGTTGCCGCCGCCGGCCGACGATGTGGTGGAGGACGAGGTTGCACTCGATACCCTGCGCCGCTTCCTGTGCGACCCCGCCGGGCAGTTCCTCGCGCAGTCGCTCGGCCTGCGCCTGGCCGACGATGTCGAGGAGGTCGATGACCTGGAACCGTTGGTGCTGTCCTCGCGGGGCCCGGAAAGGCGAAGCGTGCAGGCGGCGGTGGTGCGTGCCACGCTCAGCGGCGACAGCGAGCCCCTGTACCCACGACTGCGCGCGCGAGGCCTGCTGCCGTCCGGTCCACTGGGCGAGCGCCAGTTCGAGGTGGAACAGCTGAAGACCCGCCCCTATGCCACCGCGTTGCTGGGCTGGATGCAGGGCGAACCGTTGGAAAGCCGCCGCTATGACGTGCAGATCGACGGCGTACACCTGCACGGCCGCGTGGCTGATCGTCATTCCCAGGGCCTGGTGCGCTTGCGCGCCGGCCCCCTCAACGGCAACGCGGCGATCCGCCATGGCCTGGATTGGTTGCTGGCCAATGCTGCGGGCGATGCGTTGCCACTGGTGCAGTTCCACGACGGCGGCGATGCCGGGCCTGGCCCGCATGTGCTGCCGGCACTGAGTGCTCCCGCTGCACGCGCGGCGCTGCGCGCGCTGCTGCGGCTGCGCCAGCGCGGCCTGCGCCAGCCGCTGCGCTTTGCCCCGTATACCGGCTGGGTGCTGTACACCACGACGGGTGAGAAGCAGCGCAGCGAAGGCTGGAAGCAGTGGCACGGCAGCGACCGCACCTGGGGCGAATCCAGCAGCGATGCCTGGCAGCTGCTGCTGCGCGGTGCCGACCCGTTCGCCACCGATGCTGGCTATGCCGAACTTCTGCACAACAGCCAGGTGGTCTTCAGCGCCGTGCGCGAAGGCCGCGCGCTGGGCGCCGACGCCAGCCATGAGGGCAGCGAATGAACACCTCCATGGCAGACGAAGGAATCCAGCGCATGGCAGGCGATCCCTATCTGGCCCTGCCACTGGATGGCGTCCGCCTGATCGAAGCCAGTGCCGGTACCGGCAAGACCTTTACCCTGGCCACGCTGTTCACCCGCCTGGTGGTAGAGCAGGGCCTGCGCATCGGCCAGATCCTGGCGGTAACCTTCACCGATGCCGCTACGCAGGAACTGCGCAAGCGCATCCGTGAGCGCCTGGCGCTGGCCGCGCGCCTGGTCGATCTGGAACCGGCCGAGGGTGAGGCGCCGGACGCCTGCCTGACCCGCGAGGTGCTGCAGCGTCACTTGCAGGGTGGCAGCGAGAGCGCGGCTGCACTGAAGCGCCGCCTGCAGGTGGCTGCCGACGAGATCGACCTGGCATCCATCTTCACCATCCACGGCTTCTGCACTCGCGTGCTGCGCGAGCATGCGCTGGAGAGCGGCCATACCTTCGATCCGCCGGAACTGCTGGCCAGCGATCGTGAATTGCTGGGTGAGCTGGCCGCCGACCTGTGGCGCATGCACGCCAACGACCCGGCAACGCTGGAGCCGCTGACCTGGCTGTGGTCCAACCCGGAGGCGCTGGCGGCCGATCTGCGCGCGCTGCTGGGCGCACCGCCACTGCACCCGTTGCCACGGCCGATGGTGCCGGCCGATCCACAGCCGGCATTGCAGGCCACCGCTGCCGAACTACAGCAGGCGCTGCGCGAGCATGGCGAGCAGTTCTTCATCGACCTTTGCGATGCCGTCGACAACAAATGGATCAATGGCGTGTCCTACAAGCTGGGCTGGCTGCACCCGCTGGGCCGGCAGCTGCTGGCCTGGGCCGAGCGCGCCGATCCGCGCGAGCTGCTGGCCAGCGAGCGCCTGCCGGCACTGCTGCCGGACGTGCTGGCCGGCAAGACCAACAAGAAGTTCTCCGACCGCACGCCGTCGTCGCCATTGCAGGCGCCGTTGGCGCGCTATGTCGCGCTGCTCGCCGAACGCGATGCCTGGCTGCGTGCCACCGCGTTGAACTTCCTGCACCGCCTGCGCGACGAGGCAGCGCAACGTCTGCAGGTACTGAAGCGCACGCGCCGGGTGCAGACCTACGACGACCTGATCGACGGCGTGGCGTTGGCCCTGGAAGGCCCACAGCGGCAGGTACTGGTGAGGCAGCTGCGCGCGCAGTACCGCATCGCGCTGGTTGATGAGTTCCAGGACACCGACGACCGCCAGTGGGGCATCTTCCATACCGTGTTCGGCGATTCGCCGGAGGTGCGTGAGCTCGGCCTGGCGCCCGCGCTGTTCCTGATCGGTGACCCCAAGCAGGCGATCTACGGGTTCCGCGGCGGTGACATCCATACTTACCTTAAGGCCAAGTGGGCGGCGCAGCAGGCACCGGTGCTGGACCAGAACTTCCGCTCGCGCCCGGCCGTGCTGCGTGCGCTGCAGGCGCTGTACGACAACGGTGGCGAGGACGCCTTCCTTGAACCCGGCATCGAGTTCGAGCCGGTGCGGGCCGGTGGCGTGCGCAGCGATGCGGACTACCTGCGTGACGGCCATGTGGCCCCGGCACTGACCCTGCGCGTGCTGCGCAGTGGCGGTGACAAGGCGATGAGTGCCGATGCCTCGCGTGACGCGGCGACCCAGGCCTGCGTGGCCGCGGTCCACCAGACCCTGGTCGATGCACGTGCCGGCAAGGCGCTGCTGCGCGGACGGCCGGTACAGCCGGGCGACATTGCCGTGCTGGTGCGCTCGCATCGCGAGGCGACCCAGGTGCAACGCGCGCTGGCGGCGGTCGGCATCCCGGCGGTCGCGGCCGGCAAGCAGAGCCTGTTTGCCACCAGCGAAGCGCGCGACCTGCGCGCGTTGCTGCTTGCACTGCTGCAACCGGCCGACGAGGGCCGCCTGCGCGCGGCACTGGCCACCGTACTGCTGGGCCAACCTGCCAGTGCGATCGCCACGATGGAGCGCGAGGGCGACCTGCAGCGCCAGTTCCAGGCACAGCTGCTGCATTGGCGCGAGCGCTGGCAGCGCGGCGGGCCGTTCGCGGTCATCGCCGACGTCTGTGCCAGCCAGG
Source organism: Stenotrophomonas maltophilia (assembly GCF_001676385.1). Taxonomy (GTDB): domain Bacteria; phylum Pseudomonadota; class Gammaproteobacteria; order Xanthomonadales; family Xanthomonadaceae; genus Stenotrophomonas; species Stenotrophomonas maltophilia_J. The sequence continues at coordinate 203,059 of NZ_LYVJ01000011.1, forward strand.
GCGAACGCCTGCTGGCGCTGATCGACGGCGAGCGCCGCCTGACCAACTACCTGCAGCTGGGCGAGCTGCTGCAGGAGGCCGCGGCGCACGCGCTGGGCATGCATGGCCTGCTGGATTGGCTGCAGGGGCAGATGGCCAGTGCCGACCAGGATGACGAGCAGCAGCTGCTGCGCCTGGAATCGGACGCGCGCCGCGTGCAGATCATCACGCTGCACAAGAGCAAGGGCCTGGAGTACCCGCTGGTGTTCCTGCCCTTCGTCGGCATCGACGGCGGCGCCCGGAACACCGCCTCGCATTGCATCGTGCACGTCGGCGGCCAGCGCCAGCTGCACTGGAAGCTGGACAAGGACGAGGCCTGGGAAGCGGCGAGTGCCCAGCGTGAGCGTGAGCAGCGCGCCGAGGATGCGCGCCTGCTGTATGTAGGACTGACCCGTGCCGAGCATGCGCTGTGGATCGCCGTGGGCGACCTGGCCGGGCTGGGCAGGACGCGGCTGGCGCCGCTGCTGGGTGACCTGCAGGCGCTGCGCGCGCATGCCGACGTGCACATCGACGATAGCGAAGCGCCGGCCGCACTGCCGCAGCTTGCGGCCGAGATGGAAGGCGAACTGCCGGCAGTGCGCGCGCTGACCCGGCGCGTGCCGCACGACTGGTGGGTGTACAGCTTCACCCAGCTGGCCCACGCCGATGCCGGCGCGGGCAGTGACATCGAAGCGGCTGCCACCGCGCTGCCGGCGCCGGCAGCCGACGAACCCACCGGCCCGGACCTGCCGCTGGAACCGGCACTCCCGGAAGCCGCCGCGGCGGCCGAGGACAGCGCGCCGCTCGACCCGCGTTTCATGGGTAGCCGCTTCGGCAACGTGCTGCACGAGGCAATGGAAAACGTCGACTTCGCCGCATGGGCGGGATGGCAACCCGGCTTGCCGGCCCCGGAAGGACAGGCCGAGGTGCTGCGCAAGGCGCTGCACGACGAAGGTTATGCCGACGTCGATCTGGACGACGGCGTGGCCGTGCTGGTGCCGCTGGTGGGCCACACGCTGACCGTGCCGCTGCCCGAAGGCGGCGCGCTGCACAGCCTGGGGGAAGGCGAGCGCCGCGCCGAAATCGACTTCCATTTCGCCATCGAAGCGACCGCGGTGCCGGCGCTGCTGCAGGTCCTGCATGCGCACGGCATCTCAAGCGCGCGCCGCGGCTTTGGCCAGCGCCGCCGCCTGGAAGGGCTGATGACCGGCATGATCGACCTGACCTACGTGCGCGACGGGCGCTGGTACGTGCTCGACTACAAGTCCAACCGCCTGCCCGGCTACAGCCCGGACCTGCTGGCCATTGCCATGCGCCACAGCGAGTATGACCTGCAGGCACTGATCTATACCGTGGCCCTGCATCGCTGGCTGCGCTTCCGGCTGGGCGCGGCGTACGACTACGAGCGCGACATGGGCGGCATCCGCTACCTGTTCTGCCGTGGGCTGGACGGCACCGGCAACGGCGTGCACGCGGACCGCTTCCCGTTCGCGCTGGTGGATGCCTTGGACGCGCTGTTCGCGGGTGGCGAACAGGCCCAGGCCGAACTGGCCGCGCGTGCCCGCGGAGCCAGCGCATGAGCCTGTTGCAGGAGCTCTACCGCAATGGCCAGCTGCGCACCCTCGACCATGCACTGGCGACCAGCCTGCAGCGGCTGCGCGACGACACCCCGGACAGCGTGGCGGTGGCCGCTGCGCTGGCCTCGCTGGCGGTGTCTCACGGTCACGCCGCGTTCGACCCGGCGCAACCGCAGCGGCTGCTGGAAGGCATACCCCAGTGGCCTGCCGCACAGGACTGGCTGGCACAACTGCGCGCATCGCCGTGGGTGGCGACACCGGAGCGGGCCGACGCCGTCGCCGATGACGCGCCACTGGTGCTGGAAAACGGACTGCTCTACCTGCGCCGTTATCGCGAATACGAGCGGCAGCTGGCGGCCGGCCTGCAGCGTATCGGCCGGCATCCCGTGCCAGCGCCCGACGTGGCGGCGCTGGCACCGTTGTTCGCGCGCCTGTTCCCGCAGGCGCTGGACAGCGAGGACCACCAGGCACGCGCGGCCGGTGTGGCCCTGCGCCACCCGCTGGCGCTGATCACCGGTGGCCCCGGCACCGGCAAGACCACCACCATCGCGCGCCTGCTGCTGCTGCTGGCGGCGCAGGCCCAGCAGGCCGGCCAGCCACTCCCCGAAGTGGCGTTGGCTGCCCCCACCGGGCGCGCCGCCGAGCGCATGGCCGAGAGCCTGCGCCTGGCCATGCAACGCGTGCAGGAACAGGGGCTGGACCCGGCACTGTGCGCGGCGCTGCCCGGTACCGGCACCACCCTGCATCGACTGCTCGGCGTGATTCCCGATTCTCCGCGCTTCCGCCACCACGCCGACAACCCGCTGCCGGTGGACGTCGTGGTGGTCGACGAAGCCTCGATGATCGACCTGCCGATGATGGCCAAGCTGGTCGATGCGATCGCCAGCGGCACCCGGCTGATCCTGCTCGGCGATCCCGACCAGCTGCCGTCGGTGGAAGCGGGCGACGTGCTCAGCGCGATCCTGCGTGCCAGCGGCGATGGCATCGGCACCCGCGCCGACGACGCGCAGGCGCTGCACGGCCTGCTGGCACCCGCTACGTTGCAGCCACAGGCCGCAACGCGCGCCTTCGCCGGCCGTCGCGTGCAGTTGCGGCGCGGCTATCGGCAGAGCGATGCGCTGGAACTGGCACCTCTGGCCCACGCCGTACGCGAGGGTGAGGGCAGCATCGCATTGCAGCTGCTGCGTGGCGGTGCACTGGCCGGCGTGCATTTCCACGAAGGTGAAGCCGACCCGCTACGCGGCCAGCGCGAGCACCTGCTGGGCCACTGGCGCGCGCTGGCTGACGCCGCCGATCCGGTGCATGCCCTGCAGCAGGCCGGCCGCCTGCGCGTGCTCACGGCATTGCGCGAAGGCCCGCAGGGTGCGCGCGGACTCAACAGCCGTATCGAACAGCTGCTGGCCGGCAACACCCCGGGGTACTTCCAGGGCCGCCTGCTGCTGGTCACCGAGAACAGCTACCGCCACCGCCTGTTCAACGGCGATATTGGCATCTGCCTGCGCGACGACAGTGGCGCGATGGTGGCCTGGTTCCCCGGCGACAGCGTCGACCAGCCGCGCGCCTTCCACCCGGCCGCGTTGCCCGCGCACGAAAGCGCGTTCGCGATGACCGTGCACAAGGCGCAGGGCTCGGAATTCGACGAAGTGTGGTTGCAGCTGCCACGCCAGGACAGCCGCGTGCTGTCGCGTGAACTGGTCTACACCGGGCTGACCCGAGCGCGCCAGGTGCTGCATGTAGCCGGCAGTGCGGAGGTGCTGCAGGCCGCGTTGAAGCGCCACGCCAGCCGGTTGGGTGGCCTGGCCTGGCGGCTGGGTGCGGAAGGTATGGCCGAAGCACCGGCGCCCATCGAACAGCCCACGGTGCAGGGCCAGTTGTTCTGAACCGGGGTCGGATCCCGTTCCCACCGGGAACGGGCTCTGACCCCATCGCCCGGGACACGCATGTTCCGGGTCAGAGCCCTCCCTTCGGGAGGGATCCGACCCTGCGTCATTCCGCAATCAGCACCAGTCCATCGGGATACACGATCGCGGCTTCATCGGCGCTCACATCGAAGAACCCAACCCCATGCTTCTCGGCCAGGTCCTGCACGCGACCATGTGCGCGCTCGGCCACCGAATACACGAACGCGCCGTAGATCACCTGCCGGCCGATGCTGTACTCGGTCACCTCGGCGCGATCGTCATCGTCGTTGCTCACTGGTCCGTTCAACGGCGGGAATTCCTGCGCCATCTCCGCGAACCACGCCTGCAGCGCCGGGCTGCTGACGGCCGGGTCGTCGTACTCGTGGCGCTCGTTCCACTGCGTCTGCTTTTCGAACCAGGCGATGAAGGCCGCCGCCTCACGTGGCGCGGCGCTGGCCTCGAACACCATCATGTCGTAACTCATTGAACCGTCCTGTTGCAGCGCCGGGGTCGGATCCCTCTCCGCAGGAGAGGGCCCTGACCCCTCCGCGGAGTCTGTGGCCACACAGGGTAGCGCGCTACGGCTGCGTCGCCGTGTCCATGGCCAGCCCCGGTGCCAATGCCTTCGCGTCCGGGAACAGTGCGAAACGCAACCCGACCAGGCCCATCAGCGCCTCGTCACGCGCCTTGCAGGCGGCCACGCTGCCGACCCGTCCCAGCGACATATCCAGGCGCTCGCGCAGCGCCTGGTCAGCAGCGATCGGCCTGCGCGCAGCGATCTGCCGGCGGTAGTGCACGGCGATCTCTTCAAGAATGTGTTCGACCGCCTCGCGGCTGCGCTCGGGCAGTTCCAGCCGGGCGCGGCGCAGCTGCAGGATGTTCAGGCCGATGCGCGCCTCGTTGAGCATGTCCACCGAGGCAATGTCGCTGCCCTCCGGCGTTGCCGCCAGGCGTGGTGCGAGCAGGCCCAGCAGGTCGAGCATGCGCGCGGCGAAGCGCTGGCGGTCCTGCTGGCCGCGACCCTCGGCGGCCTCGGCCAGCGTGGTCCAGCCCTGCCGCACCAGCCGGCGCGCGGTCCATTCGGCACCCACCGAACGGAACAGGCGGGTCATCACCACGGCGAAGCCGATGCCGATGAACATCGCGATCGACGAGTTGAGGAAGGCCTGGATGTTGGCGCTGTAGGTGTTCTGCAGGCTCAACAGTGCGGCCAGGTTCACTGTCAGCGGCAGCGCGAACAGCGCGCTCTTGGGGTGATGCAGCATCAGCCCCAGTGGCAGGAATGCCACCGCCAGCACCAGCGCCAGCAGGCCGAAGTCATGCACGGCCGGAAACACGCCGAACAGGTACACGCCCGCCACCACCGAGGCGACCATCGCCCACACCAGGAACGACACCATGCTGGGCGCCGGATCGTCCTGTGCGGCGAAGAACGCGGCGGTCACTGCGGCCATCATCGCGCCATTGCCACCCCCTTCCCAGCCGAGCGCGATCCACAGCACGCAGTAGCTCATCAACGCCACGCCGGCGCTGAGTGCGGAGAACAGCGCCATGCCGTAGTCGACGTGCCTGTCGGCGGCCACCCGTTCGGTGCGGATGCGGTAGTGCGCGCGGTCCAGGGGTGCGGTGCCATGGTCGATCGCGTGCTGGAGGGTACGGCAGTCCTGCCACAGGTCCACCAGCTCTTCCAGGCGCAGCAGCAGGCTGGCCAGCTGCAGGTGCTGCAGGTCGCGGTCCACCTGCGGCTTCAGCGCACTGATGCGCGCGCGCAGCCGTGCGTACTCGCTGGCGTTGGTCGGTCCGTCCAGCCAATCGTGGATGTCGTCGACCAGCGCCGGCAGGCCCTCCGGCAGGTCTTGGCCCCCGCTGCGCAGTGCACTCAGGCGGTCGGCGATCGATGACAGCACCGGCAACAACAGCAGCATGCGCTCGCGCAGCCGTTCCATCGACACCGCCGATCCAGCGTGGCGCGGATCATCGCGGCGCAGGAACTCGATCAGCGCCTCGAACTGCACCAGGTCGGCGGCCAGCCGGTTGCGCGGCGCATGCGCACGGCCGCGTTCAAGGACCTGCCGGCACCATTGCGCGGCATCCTCCATCCAGTTGCCGATGCGTGCACGCAGCATCGGGCGTACCGAAGCCGGGAACAGCAACGAGGCGAACAGCACCGCCACCACCGTGCCGAGGATGATCTCCTCGCTGCGCGCCACCACCGTGTCGAAGATGGTTTCCGGCGAGGTCACCGCCGGAAAGCCGATGAAAGCGGTGGTGTAGCCGGCCAGCAGGAACGCGTAGCCGCGCGGGCCACGATTGAGCAGGGCCATGAACAGGCAACCGGCCAGCCAGATCGACATCGCCGCGCTCAGCACCAGCGGCGTCTCCACCAGCGCCGGCAGCACCAGCAGGGTCGCCAGGCCGGCCACCAGCGTGCCGACGATGCGGTACACGCCCTTGGCGCGGGTCGGGCCCAGCAGCGGCTGGCTGACGATATAGACCGTGCCCATCGCCCAGTACGGGCGTGACAGGTTGCCGGCCATGGCGATGTACAGCGCGGCCACTGCGGCCAGGTAGGTCTTGATCGAGAACAGCCAGGCCTGGCGGTCGGTCAGCGCGTTCATGGATTACTTCGCAGAGGCCTGTGCATTGGCGGGCGCGGCCGTTGCCTGCCAGCCACCACCGAGCACCAGGAACAGGTGGATCTGGTCACGCGAGACCTGCGCTTCGGCGGCGGCCAGGGTGGCATCGCTGGTGGCCAGGCTGCGGTCGGCATCCAGGCTGGACAGGTACGGCGTACGGCCCCCCTGGTACAACCGGCGGTTCTGCTCGGCGGCCAGTGCGGCCTGTTCCTGCGCGGTGCGCAGTGATTGCAGCCGGCGCAGGTCCTGCGCATAGCGGTCCAGCGCGGTCTGGGTCTCGCGCAGCGCCTGCAGCACGATGTGGTCGAACTCGGCGAGCGCCGCATCCGCACCGGCTTCGGCGGCGTGGATGCGTGCATGGGTACCGGACGACGGCAGCGTCCACGAGATCAGCGGGCCGATCGACCACTGCTGGGTCATCGGCGTGCCGAAGTCCTCCAGCAGGCCGGCGGCACCGGCCGAGGCGCCCAGGCGGATGTTCGGGTACAGCTCGGCGGTGGCGACGCCGATCCGAGCCGTGGCCGAGGCCAGCTTGCGTTCGGCCTGGCGCACGTCGGGGCGGCGCTGCAGCAGTGCCCGGCCGTCACCGACCGGCAGCGGCTGCGCCAGGCTGGGCGCGTGCGCACAGTCGATCACGCCGGCCGGCAGCTGGCCAGGGGTCTGCCCCAGCAGGGCGGCCAGCGAATAGGCGGCTGCCGAACGCTGCGCGCGCAGCGGCGGCAGCGCGGCTTCCAACAGCGCGACCTGGGCATTGGCACGGGCCAGTTCCGGCGGCGTGCCGCGGCCGGCTGCGACCAGGCGCTCGGTGACACTGCGGCTGCGCTGCTGCAGCTGCAGCGAATGCTCGGCCACGTGCAGTTCGTGGTTGGCGTGGCAGATTTCCAGGTAGCTGTCGGCCACCTGCGCGACCACGCTGACCTGGGCCAGGTCGCGCGCCGCAGCGACCGACTGCTCGTCGGCACGCGCTGCCTCGGCACCACGCTTGAGCTTGCCGAACAGATCGAACTGGTAGCTGACCGCGAACTTGCCATCGGCCAGGTTGATCACCGGCAGCTCGTGCTCCTGCAGGAACGATTCGGCCGACAGCTGCGCGCGGCTGGCGCCGGCTTCGGCCTCGTACTCGAAGCCACCGGCGTCCAGCGCCTGTTCGTAAACGGCGGCCGCGCGGCGCAGGTGCGCATCGGCGGCCTTCAGTTCCACGTTGTCACGCAGCGCCTGGGTGATCAGGCCGTCCAGCACCGGGTCGTTGTACAGCGACCACCAGCGGTCGGGCAGCGCCTGGTTGGCGGCAATCTGCGGGTTCTGGGTATCGATGAAGGCCGCATTGGCCTCCGGGCGCTTGAACGCCGAGCTTTCCGGCAGTGCATAGTCCGGGCCGACGGTCCTGCACGCGGCCAGGCTGGCCAGCGCGACGATCAGGCCGAGACGGGGCAGGGGGGCGTTCACAGGCCCGCCTGAGCCGGCACAGTGCCGGCCTTGTTGTCGTGCGGGTGGCGACCGGTGTCCACGGTCACCGTCGCGGTGCGGCCGGCAATCAGTTCCACGCCCTTGGGCACATCGTCGATGGCGATGCGCACCGGAATGCGCTGGGCCAGCCGCACCCAGTCGAAGGCCGGGGTCACGTTCGGCAGCAGGGAACTGCCGTTGCTGCGGTAGCGGTCCTCGATGCCGGCAGCGATGCTCTCGACGTGGCCGCGCAGCGGAGTCGACTCGCCCATCAGGCGGATATCCACGGCTTGCCCCGGCGCCACGCCGCGCAGGCGGGTTTCCTCGAAGTAGCCATCGATGCGGAACGAGCCGGTATCCAGCAGCGCCAGCACCGGCTTGCCGGCCACCACGTAGTCGCCCACGCGCAGGGTGCGGTCGTTGACTCGGCCATCGGCCGGCGCGCGCACCTCGGTGCGGCCCAGGTTGAGCTCGGCCAGGTCGACCGCGGCCTGTGCGGTGGCCAGCGCGGCCTGTGCGGCCTGCAGCTTGGCGCGGCGCACTTCGGCGTCCTCGGCGGCGACCAGGTCCTGCAGGCTGCGGTCGCGGCCGATCTCGCGCCGCAGCTGGGCCACCGAGGCCTGGCGCTCGGCCAGGCTGGCCTTGGCCTGCTCCAGCGCGATGCGGTAGCGGGCACGGTCGACCACGAACAACAGGTCGCCCTTCTTCACCGCCTGGTTGTCCGCCACGTTGACCGTTTCCACCAGGCCGGAAACATCCGGCGCCATCTGCACCACGTCGGCGCCGACATGGGCGTCGCGGGTCCACGGCTCATCCATGTAATAGACCCACAGCTGGCGAAGCACCAGCAGGGCGACGATCACGGCCGCGCTGGTGAGCAGCACCGGCAGGGTCTTCTTCACGATCTTGTTCACGATTGCATCCAACGCAGGAGATGGAACAGCAGGCCCAGCACGATTCCGTACAGCGCCAGGTTGAACAGCGCCGGGTGCCAGACATGGCGATAGGCGCCGGCACGCTGCAGCAGCGCGTGCAGGCCGCTGTTGACCAGGTAGGCCAGCAGCATCAACCCGAGCAGGGTGGGGACGAACACTCCGTGGAGACTGAATTCACCGGACATCGGCAGGGGCGGGGGCGAGGTGGGGA
>NZ_LYVJ01000012.1 GCF_001676385.1 Stenotrophomonas maltophilia
GGGTGGGGATGTCGGGGGACGCCGTAAACCCATCCGACACCTCCCCGCCTCCCCACGGAACACCCCAGAGCCGCCTTGGCCTTGGCCTTGGCCTCTGCGGGTACAGGGTGCAACCCTGCAAAGAAAAAGGCCGCCTTTCGGCGGCCTCACTTTTCTTTACTTCAGCTTGATCTCGCGCAGGCGCTCCTCGAGGAAGCCGTGGGCGGTGATCGGCTCCGGGTACCGGCTCGGGTTGTCCGCGGTTATGCACGAGGGCAGCACGTCGATCAGGTAATCCGGATTCGGGTGCAGGAAGAACGGCACCGAATAGCGCGGCTGGCGCGCCAGGTCGCCCGGGGGGTTGACCACCCGATGGATGGTCGACGGATACACATGGTTGGTCAGGCGCTGGAGCATGTCACCGATGTTGACGACGATGGTGTCCGCGTCTGACGTGAATGGCACCCATTCGCCGTCGTGCGACTGCACTTCCAGGCCGGCCGCGCTGGCGCCCACCAGCAGGGTGATGAAGTTGATGTCGCCATGGGCACCCGCACGCACGTTCGGAATGTCGTCGGTGGTGATCGGCGGGTAATGGATCGGACGCAGGATCGAGTTGCCGAAGTTGGTCTTGTCGGCGAAGAAGTCTTCCGGCAGGCCGATGTGCAGGGCCAGCGCCGACAGCACGCGCGAGCCCAGGTTGTCCAGCGCCTGGTACAGCCCATAGCCGCGCTCACGGAAGCCCTCGACTTCGACAGGCCACAGGTTCGGCGCCATCACGTCACGGTACTTGGAGTCGTCAGGGATCTCGCGGCCAATGTGCCAGAACTCCTTCAGGTCAAAGTGCTTGGACCCCTTGGCGGTCTCCACGCCAAACGGCGTGTAGCCGCGAGCGCCACCACTGCCGGGCACGTGGTACTTGCGCTTGACCTCTTCGGGCAGGGCAAAGAAGGCCTTGAAGGCATCGTAGGCCGCGTCGATGTCGGCCTGCGGGATGCCGTGGTTGCGGATACCTGCGAATCCCCATTGGCGGTACGCCGCGCCCAGCTCGGCCACGAAGGCCTCGCGGTCGCTGTCGAAACGGGTGATGTCGAGGGTGGGAATCTGGCTCACAGCGGTTCCTGGCTTGTCGTTGGGTCTGCGGGGCCTGCGCATTCATGGCCCACCTGAACATTGTGACAGATCGACCCGTGCGCGCCACTCGATACGAAGAAACAAACCGATACAATGCGCAACCCGCGCGCGGGTTAACGATTCCATCACAACCGGGCCGACCCCGTCCCGCCCCGCCTGCCACCTCGATCGTCCATGCTCTCCGCTGCTCCTTCCGCCGACGCCCCTCTGCTTCCCGGCCCGGCTCGCCGCTGGCATCGACTGGCCTGGTGGTCACTGTTCGTGGCCTGCAACGCGCTCCTGGCCATGATGATCACCCTCGGCAACGTCCCCCTGGCCGACAACCCGGGAGGCGGCGCAGGCCTGGCCTATCTGGCCGTCGCCCTGCCCGGACACCTGCTGGCGTTCGGTGCGCTGGCCGGCCTGCTGCCGCTCCTGCTGGGCCTGTGGCCAGGCCGCGCGCGCACGCTGAGCATCAGTGCGGTGCTGCTGCAGGGCCTGTGGCTGTCCCTGCTGCTGGTCGACGCCAAGGTCTTCACCCTGTATCGCTTCCACCTCAATGCCATGGTGGTGAACATGGTGTTCGGTGGCGCCCTGCACGACCAGGTCGCCCTGTCGCCCAAGACCTGGATGCAGGTCGGCCTGCTGGGCGGCGCCATCTTCACCGCCGAGGCGCTGCTGGCCTGGGCCTGCTGGAGACTGCTGCCAGCGCCACCGCGTCGCCGCCGCATCGTGCAGGCATGGGCGCTGGCCGCTTTGCTGATGGCCGGTGGCCAGGTCGCGACGGCGTACTACGATGCCCGCGGCGACCGTGACGTCATCAGCCAATGGAACTACCTGCCATGGGCCCAGCCGATCACCGCCAAGAGCTTCATGCGCAGGCTGGGCGTGGTCAGCGAACAGCAGGCAGGCCTGCCTGACCCGCGTCATGCGCAGCTGCTGTATCCGCTGCAGCCGCTGCGCTGCCAGAGCCCGCATCGGCCGAACGTGCTGATGGTGGTGCTGGAGTCGCTGCGCCACGATGCCCTGACCCCGCAGCTGATGCCGCACGTCTCGGCGCTCGCGCAGTCTTCGCGCGTGTACGACCGCCATTTCAGTACCGGTAATGCCACCCGCTACGGCCTGTTCGGCCTGCTCTACGGCCTGCCTGGCGGCTACTGGCAGAGCATGCTCGACGAGCAGCGCGGCTCGCAGCTGTTCCAGGTACTGGGCCAACAGGGATACGCCCTGCACCTGTACGGCAGCGCCCCCCTGTACAGCCCGGAATTCGATCGCACCGCCTTTGCCGATGTACGCGACCGGCTGCACCAGGGACCGCCGGCACTGGACTCCGCGGAACGCGACCAGGCCATCGTTGCTTCACTGCGGCGGGACATCCGTGCCAGCCAGGCTGCGCGTACACCGTGGTTCGGCTTCGTGTTCCTTGATGCCACCCACGCGCCCTACCACATGCCGCCCGGCTATCCGGCAGTGGCCACGCCGATGGCCCAGGACATCGACTTCCCCAAGTTCGGCCCCGACCACGATCCGGCGCCGGAGCTCAACCGCTACCGGACCGCCGTGCATTATGCCGATCACCTGATCGGCGAGCTGATGGACGATCTGCGCGCACAGGGCCTTGAGCAGGACACCATCGTGCTGGTCACCGGCGACCACGCAGAAGAATTCAACGACCTCAAGCTGAACTACTGGGGCCACAACGGCAATTTCTCGGACTACCAGCTGCAGGTGCCGTTCGTGCTGCATTGGCCGGGCCAGCCCACGGGCCGGGACGCGCGCATCAGCTCGCATGAAGACTGGGTGCCGACCCTGATGCGCCATGCACTGGGTTGCGAAAACGCATTGAGCGACTTCAGCACCGGCCAGGACCTGCTGGCCGAAGCCTCCGGCGGACGTGCGCTGGTGGTGGAAAGCTGGTCGCAGCGGGCGGTCCGGCATGGCGATGCCATCTATGTGTTCGACAAGTTCGGAAACGCGACCGCGCTGGACCTGGACTACCGCCCGCTGCCACGGCAGGCCCCGGATGCGTCCGCCATCCGCGCTGCATGGGAAGCGCTGACCCGCTTCCGCAACCGTTGACCCTCAAGGATCGATCCTGCATGAACCGTCCGCTGCGCATCCTGCACACTGAAGCCGCCAAGGGAATGGGCGGGCAGGAAACCTACATCCTGCGCCACATGCAGGTGATGCGCGCGCGCGGCCACGAGGTATCGCTGCTGTGCCAGCCCGACGCGAAGCTGGCCACGCTGGCGCGCGAGGACGGCTTCACCGTGCATACCCTGCGCATGGGCGGCTTCGCCCGCCTGCTGCGTGGCATCTGGTCGGTGGCACGGCTGGTACGCCGCGAGCGCTATGACGTGGTCAACACCACCAGCCGCCGCGATGCCCTGATCGCCGCCGCTGGAGCCCGGCTGGGCGGAACGCCGCTGGTGGTGCGCTCGCGGCACCTGATGAGCCCGGTCAATTCACTGCTGACCTACACGGGCCTGCCGCACCGGGTGCTGACCGTAAGCAGCTTCGTCAAGCAGTTGCTGGTCGAGCGCGGCGTTCCGGCCACGCACATCGGCATCGTGGCGCCGATCGCCGTACCACCACGCTGGAGCGAGATCCGCAAGGCCGATCCCTGGCAGTGCCTGCAGGACGTACGTGCGGAAGTGCGCGCCGAGCTCGGCTTCGGTGAACAGGACGTCGTGGTCGGCTGCGTTGCCGTGCTGCGCGAGCCCAAGGGCCATGCCGACCTGCTGCGGGCCATGGTGCCGTTGTGCAGGACCCACCCGAACCTGCACCTGGTGGTGATCGGCGATGGGCAGCCCGTGATGGATCGACTGCAGTCCCTGCGCGCCGAGCATGGGCTGCAGCAGCAGATCCACCTGCTCGGCTACCGCGACGGAGCCTGCCGGCTGATGGCCGGTTTCGATATCTTCGCCCTGGCGTCGCACAAGGAAGCGGCCGGTACCGTGTTCCTGGAAGCGGCCTACGTCGGCGTGCCGATCGTGGCCACGAGGGTCGGCGGGGTGCCGGAAATGGTGATCGATGGCAGCAATGCGATCCTCACCCGGCTGGGCGACAATGCCGCCCTGACCGGGGCGTTGCGCCTGCTGGTGGACGATCCGGAACGGCGGAGGCAGATGGGCCGGGCCGGCTGGGACTGGATGCACAGCGCGCACCGCTTCACCCCGGATGGCCACGGCGAGGCCACCGAACACTATTACCACCAGTGGCTGAAGGAGCTTGGACATGCCTGACGCGCGAACCGTACCGGTGCTGATGCACCATCACGTCAGCCCTTCGCCGGGCATGATCACCGTGTCGCCCGAGAACTTTGAAAGCCAGATCGCCTGGCTGGCGGGCAATGGGTGGACGTCGCTGACGCTGGACCAGTACGCCGGTTTCCTGGCCGGCAAGCCCGTGCCGCGCAGGTCGATCGTGATCACGTTCGACGACGGCTATCTGGACAACTGGGTGCATGCGCACCCGATCCTGCAGAAGTACGGGATGCATGCAGTGGTGTTCGTGGTGACCGGCTGGATGGGCGAAGGCCCGGAACGCCCGCATGCGGGCATCGCCGGGGCGGCACTGCCGGCAACGCCGGATCATCGCAGCTGCGAAGCGGCCATCTTCGAGCAGGGCCGCAGCGACGACGTGATGATGCGCTGGAGCGAGGCACGCGCGGCCATTGCCGCAGGCACGTTCGAGGTGCATTGCCACACCCATACCCATACCCGCTGGCTGCGCCGCGACGACCTCGACCGTGCGCAGCGCCGTGCCGGCCTCAGCAATGACCTGGCGATCTCGCGCCAGGTCCTTCTGGACCAGCTCGGTGCGGTATCCGATACGCTGTGCTGGCCTTACGGCGATTTCGACCAGGACCACATCGAAGTCGCGCGCGATCACGGCTTCCGCTACCTGCACACCACCCATCCCTTCGGACGCAACGTGATTGGTGGCGACCCGGAGCGCATCTACCGTTTCGCAATCCGCAACCGCCCGGCCAGCTGGCTGCGCAAGCGCATCAGGCTGGGCTACAACCCGCTGATCGGACCGTTGTTCAACGGCTTCAAGGCACGCCAGAAGAAGATGGTGCCGGGCCCCTGAGGCTGCCGCGCGAGGGCCCTGCAAGGAACAACGCCCCGGATTTCCCGGGGCGTTGCGGGTGTCGCGTTTGCGGGCCCTGGCTCAGGCAACGGCGGCGCGCACCGCTTCGGACAGGCGATCGAGAGTCTCCTGCATCAGTGCAGCGTCATCGGCTTCGACCGTAACCCGGACCACCGGCTCGGTACCGGACGGGCGCAGGAATGCGCGGCCACGACCGGCGACCGCCTGCTGTGCGACGGCCAGCGCGGCCTGCACGCTGCCGACCTGCACCGTGGCCTTGGCCGAGACATTGCCCAAGCGCACGTTGACGGTCTTCTGCGGTACCCGTACCAGCCCCTGCAGCGCCTGGCGCAGGGACTGCCCGCGGTTGCGCAGCGCCACCAGTACCTGCAGCGCACTGACGATGCCATCACCGGTGGTCGCCCGATCCAGGCACAGCAGGTGGCCGGAAGCCTCGCCACCGAGCACGCCGCCACCTTCGACCAGTGCCTGGTGCACGTAGCGATCCCCGACATTGCTGCGGACGAACGGGATTTCCAGGTCGGCAAGGGCCTTTTCCAGCCCATAGTTGCTCATCAGGGTACCCACCACCGGGCCATGCAGGCGACCGTCGGCCTTCCATGCACGGGCCAGGATGTACAGCAGGTCATCGCCATCGACCGGGTTGCCCTGGTCATCGGCCATCAGCACCCGGTCGCCATCGCCATCGAAGGCGATGCCGAGGTCGGCACGCGTCTCGCGGACCTTGGCTGCGAGGTTGTCGATATGGGTGGAGCCCACGCCGGCGTTGATGTTGACGCCATTGGGTTCGGCACCGATGCCGATCACTTCGGCGCCCAGTTCGCGGAACAGCAGTGGCGCGATCTGGTAGGTGGCGCCATGCGCGCAGTCGAGCACCAGGCGCATGCCACGCAGGTCGAACGTGCGCGGCACGCTCGCCTTGCAGAATTCGATGTAGCGTCCGACCGCTTCGCGCGCACGCGACGCCTTGCCCAGCCTCTCCGATTCGGCGGTGCTGAATGGAACCTCCAGCGCCGCCTCCAGGGCCAGCTCGGTGGCATCGTCGAGCTTCTCGCCCTGGGCGGAGAAGAACTTGATGCCGTTGTCGTAATGCGGGTTGTGCGAGGCGCTGATGACGATCCCGGCGTCCACCCCCAGCGTGCGGGTCAGGAACGCCACGGCCGGGGTCG
Source organism: Stenotrophomonas maltophilia (assembly GCF_001676385.1). Classification (GTDB taxonomy): domain Bacteria; phylum Pseudomonadota; class Gammaproteobacteria; order Xanthomonadales; family Xanthomonadaceae; genus Stenotrophomonas; species Stenotrophomonas maltophilia_J. The sequence goes on from NZ_LYVJ01000012.1 coordinate 6,378, forward strand.
GCATCGGGCCGAGCAGTTGCACATCGGCCCCCGCAGCGACCAGGCCCGCTTCCAGCGCTGCCTCGAACATGTAGCCGGAAATGCGGGTGTCCTTGCCGATGACCACGATCGGCCGACGCCCGTCCTGGTCGCTCTGGGCCACCAGCACACGGCCCAGGGCATTGCCCAGCCGCAACACGAAGTCGGCCGAGATCACGCCTTGGCCGACCCGCCCGCGGATGCCATCAGTACCGAAGTACTTGCGGCCCCCCATCAAGCCACCCCCGGCGCCGGCTGGCGGCCCAGCATCGCCAACAGGTCGGCGAGGCGGTCGCGCAGTTCGCGGCGGTCGCAGATCTGGTCGATGGCGCCGTGCTCGAGCAGGAACTCCGAGCGCTGGAAGCCTTCCGGCAGCTTCTCGCGCACCGTCTGCTCGATCACGCGCGGGCCGGCGAAGCCGATCAGCGCCTGCGGCTCGGCGATGTTGATGTCGCCCAGCATCGCGAAGGAGGCGGACACGCCCCCCGTGGTCGGATGGGTCAGCACCGAGATGTACGGCAGCCCCGCTTCGCGCAGCTTGCCCAGTGCGGCGGAGGTCTTGGCCATCTGCATCAGCGAGAACAGCCCTTCCTGCATGCGGGCGCCACCGCTCTGCGAGAAGCATACGTAAGGCGCGCCGATTTCAACGGCGGTTTCCGCAGCCAGCGAGAAGCGCTCACCGACCACCGACCCCATCGAGCCGCCCATGAAGGCAAAGTCGAACGACGACGCCACCAGCGCGCGCCCCTTGAGCAGGCCGCGCATGGCGATCAGCGCGTCGTACTCGCCGGTGTTCTTCTGGGCGATCTTGATGCGCTCGCTGTACTTCTTCTGGTCCTTGAACTTGAGCAGGTCGGTCGGGCCCAGGCGCGCACCGATCTCGGTGGTGCTGTCAGCGTCGAACAGCGCCGCCAGGCGCGCGCGCGCGCGGATCGCCATGTGGTGACCACACTTCGGGCACACCTCCAGGTTCTCTTCCAGCTCCGGCCGGTACAGCGCGCTGCCGCAGTTGCTGCACTTTTCCCACAGGCCCTCGGGGACGCTGCGCTTCTTGCTGGGGGTGTTGTCGGTGCGGATGCCGGACGGCATCAACTTGCTGAGCCAACTCATGCGGGAGGACACTTCCGTTCAGGGCGGCCCCAGGGCCGCAAAGGCGGACAGTCTAGCTCCGCAGCCCCCGCCCGTGCACCCCTTGGCCGCCAGCGGGCGGCCGGGAAAAAACCATGCTGGGACGTACGTTTAGCGCGAAAACATCGCGCGGTGGACGCCGGGCCATGCCCGGCCCTCCCCTCACGCGTCCAATGCCTGCCGCAACGGGGCGAGGAAGCTGGCGGCCCGCTGCGCTGCATCGTCTGCCGAACCCGCCTCGGCGAGGGCGGCAACCAGCGCACTGCCGACCACCACGCCATCGGCCTGGCGAGCCATGGCTGCGGCACTTGCCGCGTCCTTGATGCCGAAGCCCGCCACCACCGGCACCGCAGCGCGCTCGCGCAGCACCTGCAGGCGGGCGCTGGCAGCAGCGCTGTCCAAGCGCTCGGAGGCACCGGTGACGCCCGCGAAGCTGACGTAGTAGAGGTAGCCGCGGGCCAGTGCCAGCAGCTTGCCGGCACGCGCCTCGCTGGTGGTCGGCGATGCCAGCAGGACCAGCGCAAGCCCGGCGGCATCGAAGGCCTGCTGTGCTTCACCGGCCTCTTCCGGCGGCAGATCGACCAGCAGCACGCCGTCCACGCCTGCCTCCACGGCCGCCCTGGCGAACGCCGCGTAGCCCTGGATCTCCACGGGGTTCAGGTAGCCCATCAGCACCACCGGGGTCTGCACGTCGCGCTCCCGGAACCGGGCGACGGCCTGCAGTACGTAGCGACTGCCGGCACCGCGCGCCAGCGCGCGCTCGGAGCTGCGCTGGATGGTTGGTCCATCGGCCATCGGGTCGGAGAACGGCACGCCCAGTTCGATCACGTCGGCACCGGCCCCGACCAGCGCGTGCATGACCGGCACGGTGGCTTCAAGCGACGGGTCACCGGCGGTGATGAAGGGAATCAGCGCCTTGCGCTTTTGCTCGCGCAGGCGCTGGAAACAGGCATCGAGTCGGGAAACGGGCATGTCAGGTACATCCTTCGATCAGGTCAACGGCGCCGCTGGCGCCCCAATACATCCTGGAAACCGTGCCATCGACGATCTCCACGCGGATCGCCAGGTCGGAACCGGGGTCCTGCCAGAGCAAGGATTCACCGGCACCCGCCCCAGCGTCGTCACCGTGGGCGTGAGCGATCGCGCCCGCAGGCAGATGCTGCAGGGCCAGCGCACGCGGCATGTCCAGGCGCAGGCCGAACGGCCCGGGCTGGACCACTACCTGCCCCGAGTCATCGATCGGGGCAAGATCAAAACGCACAACATCGCCGTCCTGCACCATCATCGCCACGCCCTCGGGCAGCGTGCCGCGCTCGTAGTACTCGCAGTGCCCCGCCGTTGCTTCGGCCAGGCCGGCCGAATGCCACGGCGCCTCGTCCTCCAGTTCGCTGAAGCGCTGGCCGATCAGCACCTCGCCCGCGTGATCCAGCGCCACCGAAACCACAGCAGGCGCAACCCCCTGTGCGGCCGGGGCGTCGGCTGCGGGCGATGGCGCGTCCTCGATCGGTCGATGGGCGGCGTCGTCCTCATTGCTGGCGGCCTCGCGTGCCGGCGCAATGGCCGCACGAGACGCCGCCGCCGGCGCCATGACGGGCGGATCAGGCGGTTTGCAGCCTCCCATGCCGACCGCCAGCACCAGCGCCCCGCCGTGGCGCAGCATGCAATTCACAGCACCAGGCCTTCGCGCGCAGCGATCGTGTGCACGTCCTTGTCACCGCGGCCGGACAGATTGCACAGCACGATCTGGTCACGCGGACGTTCGCGCGCCAGCTTGATCGCCTGCGCCAGCGCGTGGCTGGATTCCAGCGCCGGCAGGATGCCTTCGGTGTGGGCCAGCAGGTGGAAGGCGTGCAACGCCTCATCATCGGTGATGCCGAGGTAGCGGGCGCGGCCGGTATCGGCCAGGAACGCGTGCTCCGGGCCGACGCCCGGATAGTCCAGGCCCGCGGACACCGAGTGGGTCTCAATGATCTGGCCATCGTCGTCGCACAGCACATAGGTGCGGTTTCCATGCAGCACGCCAGGACGACCGGCCGCGATCGAGGCGGCATGGCGGCCAGTGCCGATGCCATCACCGGCGGCCTCGGCGCCGACGATCTCGACCTGGTGATCGTTCAGGAAGGCATGGAACAGGCCGATGGCATTGCTGCCACCGCCCACGCAGGCAGTGATCGCATCGGGCAGGCGGCCATATTCGGCCAGCATCTGCTCGCGCGCCTCGCGGCCGACGATGGCGTTGAAGTCGCGCACCATGCGCGGATACGGATCCGGACCGGCGACCGTGCCGATGATGTAGAAGGTGTCCTGCACATTGGTCACCCAGTCGCGCATCGCTTCGTTGAGCGCGTCCTTCAGAGTGGCCGAGCCGGAGGTGACCGGCACCACCGTCGCGCCGAGCAGCTTCATGCGATAGACGTTGATCTTCTGCCGCTCGATGTCGGTGGCCCCCATGTACACCACGCATTCCAGGCCCAGCCGCGCGGCAACGGTGGCACTGGCCACGCCGTGCTGGCCGGCACCGGTCTCGGCGATGATGCGCTTCTTGCCCATCCGCGCCGCCAGCAGTGCCTGGCCGATGGTGTTGTTGATCTTGTGCGCGCCGGTGTGGTTCAGGTCTTCGCGCTTGAGCAGGATCTGCGCGCCGCCGACATGGTCGCTCAGGCGCTGGGCGTGGTAGATCGGGCTCGGCCGGCCCACGTAATGGGCCAGGTCGCGGTCGTAGGCCGCCTGGAACGCCGGGTCCTGGCGGGCCTGGTCGTACGCCTGGGCCAGCTCCTGCAGCGGGCCGACCAGGGTTTCGGCAACGAAGCTGCCGCCATAGCGGCCGAAGTGGCCCTGGGCATCCGGAAAGGCGTGGTAGTCGGCAATGGGGGAGGCAGACATGGAAGCGACCGCAGGTTCGAGACAGATGGATACTCTAGCGCACGGGTCTTGACCGGAAAATGGATATTATCTGGCGCATATTGTCAGGAAATCTCACATGAGCCGTTCCCTGCTACCACCGCTCAATGCGCTGCGTGCGTTCGAGGCCACCGCCCGTCTGGGCGGGGTGGGCCGCGCCGCGCAGGATCTTCACGTCACCCACGGTGCGGTCAGCCGGCAGCTGAAGCTGCTGGAAGACCACCTTGGCCTGGCGCTTTTCAGGCGCGCCGGTCGTGGCCTGCGCCTGACCGCGGCGGGCACGCGCCTGCAGGCCGCGTGCAGCGAAGCCTTCAGCGGCATCGAAGACTGCGTGCGCGAACTGCGGCGGCCAGCAGCATCGCCGGCACTGGTGCTCGGCTGCAGCGGCAGCGTGCTGGCGCGCTGGATGATCCCGCGCCTGCCTGCGCTGCAGGCCGCCCTGCCCGGCGTGCGCCTGCAGTGGTCGGCGCTGGATGGCAGCTTTACCGAGGCGCAGGCAGCACTGGACGCGGTGCTGTTGCTGGCACAGGGGCCGTGGCCGCGCGGTTGGCAGGTGCGTGAGCTGGCGCCGGAACGGGTCGGCGTCGTGGTGGCGCCATCGCACCCGGCCGCGCAACGCCTGCGGCATGAACCGCCTTCGGCACTGCTGCAGGAGACGCTGCTGCACACCAGCTCACGGCCACAGGCGTGGCCGGCGTGGGCGCAGGCGCATGGTCTGGACGGGTCGAAACTGCAGCTGGGCAGCGCCTTCGAGCACCTGTACTACCTTCTGGAAGCCGCCGTGGCCGGGCTGGGGCCGGCAATTGCGCCCGAGCCACTGGTGGCCGAAGACCTAGCCGCGGGCCGGCTGGTCGCACCGTGGGGGTTTGCAGCCACCGGCGGCTTCTGGGTGCTGGCGCGGCCGGACGGACCGGACGATGCGCGCGTGGATGCGCTGGCCGATTGGGTGGGCCAGCAACTCCGCTGACAACGCGAAAGGGGCCGGACGGAATCACCTCGTATGTGGCGAATACGACTTAATCCCCTCCGTCCCCTTTTTACGTTCAGGGCGCCGTGGGCGCGGCCAGCCGCTGCTGCAGGTCCTCGCGCAGGCGCGACAGTTCCACTTCCGCCTGCTGCCGCTGCTGCATTCCCTCACGATGGATGCTGCGCACTTCTTCCACCGTGGCGATCAGCTGGTCGTGCACGTGGCGCAGCGTGGCCACGTCGATCACGCCGCGCTGGTTGCTGCGCGCGGTATCCACCGAGGCCTGGCGCAGCAGGTCGGCATTGCGGCGCATCAGCTCGTTGGTAGCATCATCGATGGCCGTGGACAGTTCGACCGCGGCCTTCTGCTCGCCCAGCGAGAGCTGGATGGCGAACTGGCGCTTCCACGACGGAATGGTGATGTCGCGGACGGTGTTGAATTTCTCGATCAGCTGCAGCGCGTTGGCCTGGATCAGGCGGATCATCGGCAGCGACTGGTCGGCGGCATGCTGCATCAGCTGCAGGTCGGACACGCGCTTCTCGATCAAACGGATCGCGTTGTCGATCTCGCCCTGGCGGATGCGCTGCTGCGGATCCTCACTGCCCTGCCCGGCCAGCTGTTCGGCCTGCAGTTCGGCCAGCCGCTGCTTGCCCGCTGCCGCATACAGGCCGAGCGCATGGCGTTCTTCACGGACGATGTCGTGCATGCGGTCGAATTCGCCCACGCGCTTGCCCATCAACGCCTGCTGCACACCGACGTCGCCCAGCAACTGCTCGATCTGCGCGTTGGTGTCGCTGAACTTCTGCACCAGCTCGCCCTTGGATACGCGCAGGCGGTCGATCAGGCCACCGATCACCGGCACCTTCGATCGCTGGGCGAAGCCATCCAGCTTCAGGCTGCGCGCGATACGCACCACCTCGCCCAGCTTCTCGCCACTGGCGTCCAGATCACGATTGCGCACCTGGTCCAGCAGCTGGCTGGAGAACGTCGCGGTACGCGTGGCCGCTTCACGACCGAAGACCTGCAGATTGCCCGGGCGCAGATCGTCCAGCTCCCGACGGATTTCGGCGATGCGGGGCAGATCCTCGCGGGCCAATCCCAGTGCCTGCAGTGCACCTTCATCAAGCGGAGCGACGGTGGTCGTGCCGGGCACGAGGGCACCGGGGGTCTGGCTGTCCTGGGTCATCGGCAGTCTCCTTGCAGTTGGGTAAGCGGCAGCGGCGGCCGGCTCAAGGCAGTCTAGCCTGAGCCGCTGCCACCTCGTCATCGATCTGTGCGTGCAACGTGGCGGCCTTGCCGGCCAACGCAGCCGCGATGACTGTCTGGTCCGCCAGTGCAGCCTGCCGCCAGGCCGGCAGCAGGACATCATGGATGCGCGCGAAGCGCTGCAGCAGCACGCTGTCCTGGTCCTGCAACAGCTGCCATTGGCCGGCCTCGAGACGGCGCAGCGTGGCCAGCCGGCGAAGATGATCCAGTCGCTGCGACAGCGCGTTCTGGCCGGCGCTGTCCAGCGACGCCAGCCGCGACGCAGCCAGTTCGGCCCAGGCCTCCAGTGCCGTGGCCGCCTCTGAATGATCGACGATGGCCGCGGCCCGCAGCTGCATGTGCTGCTGCAGGTGCTGGGCCTGCTCGCGCGCCTGCAGCGCCAGCACGCCCAGCTGCGACCGCAGCGCACACCCTTCCGCCTCGAGAGCCACATCGCGCCCCAGCAGTCGGCCCCACCAGCTCTGCTGCTGCCGGAGCCGCGCCGGGTTGCCCGCCTGCAGGGCCTGGGCGATGCGGGCCAGTGCGGCCACCAGGCCTTCGCCTGCACCCGCCGGCAACGACGTTTCGCGCCGTGTCAGCGCCTGCAGCAACGGCGCGCCATAGTCGGCCAGCACAGCAACATCGGCCGTGCCCGGCAACATCGGCGGCGGCAGTGGCGCCTGCGTGGTCACGGCAGCGGCGGCGGATTCGGCGTGGACGCCGGGATGCCGTCACCGTCTTCCGGCGGCAATGACTCACCATAGAAGTGGCGCATCAGCGCCTCATCCAGCGCCCGCTCCTCCGGCGTCGCGGCGCGGCGCACACGCGCATGCTGCGCCACCACAGCGCCCGGCGCGCCGCGCTCGACCTGCCGCCGCGCCCAGCCGGCGAATGCAGCCAGGGTCTGCGACACCTGCACCTGCTGCGCCTGCGATGCCGCCAGCAGTTCCACCAGCGGTGCCAGTCCCGCCTGCAGGTCTTCGGCCAGGACTGTGGCCGGCGCACTGGGGGCTGCCTGGACGGGGACCGGTGCGGCGGTGGCGGGACGTGCTTCAGAAAGGCGATGCAGCGCCTCCAGCAACGCCGGCCATGGCGCCGGGTCGGCCACGACGGCCGCTTCCGGCGCCGGCGGCGGCAACTGCAGGGCGGTGGCGATATCGGCCAGCTGCGCGACCACGCGCCCGCCGACATCGCTGTCGTCGGCACCCATGGCCTTGTTGCGAAGGAAATCACGCTTGATCTGTGCCCAGCGCTGCGCCTGCGTGTCGTCCAGTACGCCGCGCAGTTCGGCCAGCTTCAACAGGTTCTCTTCGGCGCCGGTGGTCAGCAGCTGTGCCTCGCCGAGATAGTGATCGGAGATCAGCTGCTGCAGCTCGTCCTCGTTCATCACCGGCGAGATCTTCTCGGCCAACTTGTTCATGTTGCGGTAGCTGCCCTGCAGGCGGAACGGCGGCTCGGTGCGGTAGCGGTCGTCCTGTGCGGCACTGGCGATGTACTGCTGGTTGACGCGGTAGACCACGTCGCGCACGCGCAGCATGCGCTGCAGGGTGGCGGTGATCTCATTGATCTCCGCGCTGCTGTAGGCGTGACTGAGGCCGTTGGTCGAGACCTCCTTGCCCATCGCACGCTCGACCAGCACGTACAGGTCGGCCATGTCCCGCGTGGCCAGGGGCGCCAGCACCGGGTTGGAGGTCAGGCTGTTTTCGATGTAGCTCAGGGTGAAGGCTGCCTCCATGCCACCGAGTACATCACCGAGGTTGTAGATGTCCGCACGGTTGGCCAGCATGTCCGGAATCTTGAACACCTCGCCGGACTCGGTATACGGGTTCCCGGCCATCACCACGCAGAACTTCTTGCCGCGCATGTCGTAGGTGCGGGTACGGCCGCGCCACACGCCCTCGATACGGCGGGTGCCATCGCATAGCGAAATGAACTTCTGCAGGAACTCGGGATGGGTGTGCTGGATGTCGTCGACATACAGCATGGTGTTGTTGCCCATTTCCAGTGCCAGGTTGAGCTTCTCCAGCTCCTGCCGCGAGGTCGCGTCCGGTGCCTGGGCCGGGTCCAGCGACCGCACCTCGTGCCCCAGCGCCGGACCATTGATCTTCATGAAGACCAGGCCCAGGCGGTGCGCCACGTATTCCATCAGCGTGGTCTTGCCGTAGCCCGGGGGCGAAATCATCATCAGCAGGCCCATCAGGTCGCTGCGCTTGTTCTCGCCGACCGTGCCCATCTGCTTGGCCAGGTTGTCACCGATCACGCCGAGGTAGACATCGTTGATCAGCTTGTTGCGCACGAACGAAGTCAGCGGCCGCGCCTTGAACTCTGAAAGCCGCAGGGCCTCGCGCTCGCGGCCGATGATGCCCTGGCGCAGCGCCTGGTAGGCATGGAACGCCGGCACGAAATGGCGCAGGTGCTGCTGCAGGCGTGCCAGGAAATCATCCAGCGACACCACCAGCGTGCCGTTGCTGATGCGCGCGTGTTCGCCAAGCAGTCCGCTGACCTGCGACTGCAGCGCGGCGTCGCTTGCGCGGCTGCGCAGCTGCCGCTGCACCAGCAACAACGCCGCGGCTTCGTCGACATAACCGGCATGCGCGGCATGCGCAGGCATCCGCGCCAGCGCACGCAGCCACTGGCCGGCCAGCGCCCAGCGCGTGGCCAGCGGATCCTGGCTGCGCTGCAAGGCGCGTTCGACACCGTCGCGCTGCCCGGCCCGTTCCAGCTGCTGCGCCAACGCTTCCAGCAGTGCCACCGCATGGCGGCTGCTGCTGAACACCGGATCACCCGCCGCCAGTTCTTCGCCCAGATAGGCGGCCGCTGCTTGCGCGGCATCGGCGTCGAAAGGCAACGCGTGGGCCTGTGCATACGCCAGCAGCGCCTCGGCCATTTCCGCGCGCAACGCCAGCCGCCCTTCCTCGGACCCCAGCAGGCGTGCCAGCGCCTCGGCGCCCACCTGCCGCGCCGGCCATTGCGCGACCGCCTCGCGCCGCTGCTCGGTGGCCCAGAACAGCAGTGCCAGCGCACGTACCCGTGGTGCATGGCGCAGGCTGCCGGCCGCCTGCTGCAAGGGCAACAGCGCACGCAGGATCAGCGCGGCATCATGGTCATGGATGCCGCGCTCATAGCCTTCGCGGTAGCGCGGCGCGGCGAACGCGCGCACGCGCTGATCCAGTGCTTCGGGATTGGCGGCCTCATGCTGCAGCGTGGCCAGGTCGAGGCCGTCGCGGCCTTCCTGCGCGGCCATCAGCAGGCTGCCGGCCAGATACTCGCCGCGATACAGCGTGGGCGATTCCGAGTCGAGGGTAACCGGCCAGAACGGCTTCAGCGCATCCAGCTCGGGATCGTGCAGGGTCTCCAGGAAGTCGGTGCCGGTCAGATGGATGGCCAGCGTATCGCCACGCGGCAGCAGGGTCAGGTCCAGTACCTGGGTGTTGACGCTGAAGCGATGGCGCGGGCCCAGCCGCACCACGTTGCCGCCGGCTTCATAAAGATCGCTGCGGTCGCGCAGCTGGCGCACCGCCTGGTCACGCACGCCCTTGAGCCGCGCTTCGATGTCGTCGGCCTTGACGTTGTCGTGCAGCGTGCGCAGGCGCTCGGCCAGCTCACGCAGCTTGAGGATCAGCGGATCGCCGGCGAAGAATGCGTTGAGCTCATCGGCAGCGGCGAAACGCTCGGTGCGCTTGGCCAGGCCGTCGAGGATGCGATTGGCCGCATCCAGCACCGAACGCGCCTTGCGCTGGCGGTCATCCAGCAAGGCCTGCTTGTGCGTCTCGAAGGCTTCGACCAGCTCTTCGCGCTTGCTCAGGATGTCGCCGAGGAACTGCTCGTGTTCGCCGAACTGGCTCTCCAGCTCTTCCAGCTGCACCAGCAGGCGCGACAGCTGCTCGTCGGCGCGCTCCGGGTCGGTGGCCAGCGCCAGCGCGCTGGTGATCGATTGCGAGAACAGCGCGAACTGCGCGGCGAACTGCGCCACGGCCTCGGCCGAACCGAGTGACCGGCGGCGCTGGTCCGCGCGTGCGCGGGCCTGGTTGAGGCGACCGTACAGCACCGAGATCGACTCGACCACGCGGGTGCGGGCGGTGGCATCGTCCACCTTCAGGCCGGCCATCAGCTCGGACAGCATGTCCAGGTCGGCCGCCATGCCACGCAGCCCCTCCAACTGCTGGTCCAGCTGGCGGGCTGTCTGTGCCTGTTGCGCGGCCTCGTCCAGCGCCTGCAGGCGCGTGGTCAACGGCGCCAGCGCGGCTTCGCCGGCGAGGAAGTCACCCGTAGCGGCGCCGACACGGTCCTGCGCCTCGACCAGTTCGGTTGTCATCGCCTCGATGCGCGCGGTGTCGATGTAGCGCAGCTCGCGGATGGCCAGCAGCCGCCCACGCAGTGCGGCGATCGCATTAAGGGCCTCGACGAAGGCCTGCACCTCGCTCCAGTTCTGCGGTTGCAGGCGGCCCAGCAGCACCTTGTACGCGGCCTCTGCCTCGACCATCGCCTGCGCCGACTGCTGGCGGATCGACTGCACCTTCTCGTATTCGTCCAGCACCGATTCGCCGGTGGCGCTGATCTGCCGCAGCAGCACCTCGGCGCCATCGCAGGCCTCGTCGCCCAGCCAGTGGTGCGCGTCGAACAGGCGTCGGGTATCGGCCACCAGGCGCTGGTAGCGCTGTGCCGATACGTCCTGGCCGTCGATCTCGCGCGCCAGGTTGAACAGGTTGGAGATACCGCGCACCAGTTCGGCATTGCCGATGCGGCCCATGAAAGTATTGCCGGGCGGTCGGCTCGCGGCGAATTCGTCACTGCTGAACGGGGTCTGCCAGACCTGCATCGGATGGATGCGCGTCGGTTCGTCGCCTTCGGCATGGAACAGCACCATGCGCCCGTCCTGCATCAAGGCGTAGCCATGGCCGAACACCGGGTTCTGCAGCACGCGCTGGATGGTGTTATAGACGAACAGCGCCGAGCGCCCGCCTTCACGCTCATAGAAGATGTAGAGCACGTCCTCGCCGTTCGGCGAGCGGATGCTGCGCTTGAACTGCATGCCGGCCATCGAGGCGTCGAAGGCCTTGTGCTCGCCGCCCTGCAGGTAATAGCCGCCGGGGAATATCACGCCGTGATCTTCGGGCAGCTGCACGCAGGCCTGCGTGATCGCATCATTGCGAACGATGCCGCCGGTCAGTGTGTTGTAGATCAGGCCACGCCACTCCGTCTCGCGGTATGGCAGCACCTTCAGCAGCACCAGCGAACCGACCCGGGCGAACTCAAACTGGGCATCGTCCAGCGACTGCGTGCTGTCTTCGACCGGTTCGCTGTAGATGCCCTGACCGGTTTCGGTGTTGTTCTCGACCTTGATGGTGAGATCGCCACCGGTGGTCTCCACGAACAGGGTGTCGAGGATGTTCAGGTGCGAGTGGCGGCCATTGACCGCCATGTCGCGGGTGGCCTTGGTCCATTCGAAGTCGAATGGTGGCGGCAATGCGATATCGCGCTCACCGCGCGCATCCAGATAGGTCAGTTCACCATCACGCGAGAGCGCCCAGCGGAACACCCGCACGTCGCTGCTGCGCTCGCCGATCTGGAACGAGGCCAGCAGCTTGTCGCCCACCACGATCAGCTGCAGCAGGCGTGCGTGCTTGTAGTAGGCATACAGCTCGTTGAAGTCGTGCACGAAGCCGGGCTGGTCGAGGAAGCTGCCCTTCACGTCCAGCGCAGCGACGTCGTAGCCGTCGTTGCCCTGCACCAGCCGGTACAGGCCGAACACATCCTCGATGCGGGTCTGTGTCTTCAGCCCGATGAACACGTTGTAGCCGAACAGCAGGCGGTCCGGTCCGACCTGCACGATGTCGCGGCCAACGCAGTTGTTCTCGCTGCGGATGCGGAAGCGCCCGACCACTTCCAGCCGGCTGTCACCGAATTCGGCCAGCCGTTGGCGATTGAGGGATTCGGCCAAGGCCTGCAGGCGCTGGCCCTGTTCGGTCAGGCGGCGGCGCAGCACTTCATAGGCGCCGCCCTGGGCGACGGCCTGATCGACGGTGTTGCCGCCGGCCTCCGGCGCGGTGGATTCGGCGGACGGATGGGTTTCAGACATCAGCAGGCTTCCGGCTCACGGGCGGACGGCCGCTGTGCGGCCGGCGCGGGCGGGCGATGGCCGCAGCGGCCATCGCCCGATGCATCAAAGGGCGCTGTCGACCACGGTGGCCGACACGGTCGGCACCGCTTCGGCGTCCTCGGCGATCTGCCGCGGTGCCGGTTCGGCCACGGCCACGCCCAGGTAGCGCTGCATCAGCTCCTGCACGATCGGGCTCTTGCCGGCGAAGCCTTCGATCGACTTGCCCAGCGACACCGCCTTGACCAGGTTCTCGAACATGCCGCCGTCGCCACCGACCAGGTCGATGTCGGCGTTGCGCAGCGCGCTGGCAATGACGTTGGCGTTCTCGCGCGAGACTTCCTTGCCGGCCTCGATCGAGGCGAGCGCCTGCTTCAGGCTGTTGTCCAGCATCATGCGGAACTCTTCGTGGCCGCGTGCCTGGTCGCTCAGCGAGGCGATGGCTTCGAACTTGCGCACCAGGCCTTCGGCCTCGGCCAGCAGCTTCTTCTGCACCACGCTGGCTTCTGCGTTGCCCAGCGACTCGGTGGCGGTGGCACGGGCCAGGCCCATCTTCTCCTCGCCCTGTGCCTGTGCCTGCAGGGTCTCGGCCAGCACGCGGGCCTCGTTGCTGCCCTGCTTCAGGCTGGCCTCGGCCTTGGCTTCGATCACGCGCGCCTCGGCGATGCCGACCTTCTCGATGGCCAGCGCAGAGGCCTCACGCACCTGTGCTTCGGCCAGGCCCGGCGCAGCCTGTTCGGCACGCAGGGCGTCGGCCAGCAGGCGCTTGGCTTCGGCCTGCTTGCCGGCCGCTTCGTGCTCGGCCTGGGCCAGCGTGGTCAGTTCCACCGCGCGATGCTTGGAAGCGGTCTCGCGCGCCTGCGCTTCCTTCACTTCGCGCACAAGCGCTTCCTGCGCCTTGGCCTCGGCTTCCAGGATCAGCACCTGCTTCTGGCGGTCGGCCTCGGAAACTTCGCGCACTTCCTTGATGCGTTCTTCTTCCTGCGCCACGGTCTTGTCGATGGAGATGCGCTCGCGGGTGATGTTGGCCACGTCCATCTTGCCCTGCTCGACAACCTTGTCGCGTTCCACGCCCTGCAGCTGCACTTCGCGGTCGGTGGTGACCTGCTCCAGCTGGCGGGCACGTTCCACCCGCTCGGCCTCGATCGCAACGGCGCGCTGGCGGTTCTGCTCGGCCACTTCCACTTCGCGCAGGCGGTTCTGGTCGCGGATCTCGATCAGCTGCTGCGCTTCGATCCGGGCATTCTCGGCCAGTTGGCGCTGCTCTTCCTGCACCTTGGCGGTCTCGGCTTCCTCGCGCGCGCGAATGGTCTCGATCTCGCGCTTCTGGCGCGCTTCGGCTTCGGCCTGCTGGCGTTCCAACGCCAGCAGCGCTTCGCGCGCCTCCACGTTCTTCTTGGTGATGGCGAGCTTCTCGTTCTGCTCAAGCTCGTTGGTCACCACGTTCTGCGCGGCGGTCAGCTCGGTGATCTTGCGGATGCCCTGCGCATCGAGGATGTTGAACTGGTCCAGCAGCGCCTTCGGGGTTTGTTCCAGGTAGTCGATCGCCACATCTTCCAGCACGTAGCCGTTGAGGTCGTTGCCGATCACCGCGATGATCTCGTCGCGGAATTCCTGGCGTTTCTCGAACAGTTCGGTGAAGTCGAATTTCTTGCCGACCGTCTTCAGTGCCTCGGAGAACTTGGCGTTGAACAGCTCATCGACGGCGTGCTTGTCCGACGCACGGTCGGCGCCGATGGCCTTGGCCACGCGCAGCACGTCGGCCTGGGTCTCGTTGACCCGCAGGTAGAAGGCAACGGCGATGTCGGCACGCATGTTGTCACGGCAGATCAGGCCCTCCTTGCCGCGGCGGTCGATCTGCAGGGTGATCAGGCTGATCCGCATCAGCTCGGCGCGGTACAGCACCGGGATGATCAGTGCGCCGGTGAAGTGCACCTTGGGCGTGGAGCTCATGTCGTTGACGATCAGGGCCACACCCTGGTCGACCTTGCGGTAGAAGGCCTTGAACAGGCCGGCCACACCCAGCAGCAGTACGAGCAGGCCGCCGACGACGGCCAGGATCGGTAAGAGGGACGCCAACGTCATTGATGTTTCTCCTTGTTGCCCGGAAGCAGGTTGTCCTGGAAATCGAGGGCGACCGCATCAGCGCGGACCACCCGGTAACAGTGTCGTTCGGCCCTGTGCTCGACCAGTACGATGCGCTCGCCACGCTGCAGTTCGATGTCGCTGCGAACCTGCAGGACCAGGCCGGCGCCGCCATCATCGAAAGTGGCGTAGCCGCTGCGGGCATCGACCTTCGGCGATGCGACCACGCCGACCCGGCCCAGCAGCGATGCCTGCGGCACCGGCCGCAGGCGCAGCAGGAAGCGACGAACCGGGCGCAGGATCAGGGCGGTGAGCGGGACCGCAGGCAGCAGTGCCAGCACCGCCACGAGCGTGTCAAGTCCCCAGCGCAGCACGTCCGGCAGCGGCAGCAGTACGAACAGATGGATGAAATAGGTGATGAGCCAGCCGAACAGGCCCAGCAGCGTGACCACCACCATGATCGGAACGCCGCCCAGGCCCCAGCGTGCCAGCACGGCCGACAGGCCACTGAGATCGCCGCCACCGTCGAGTACACCGTCGGCGCCGAGGTCGCCGAAACCGTCATCGACCAGGCCGAACGCCGCGATCGCCCAATAGAGCACCGCCACCATCAGCAGAATGCTGTACGGCAGGGTCGGGAACCCGAATACGACGGTGAGGAACTCCTGCATCGCTTGCCTTCCTGGGCTGTGGGCGGAGGCCGCCCGTTCGAAGCGCGCACTGCACGCCCCGCCGATCCCCGCGCCGGCCTTCATGGCAGGCGCGCTTGGGACCATCCTATGTGAAGAATGCGTGCAGGCTCAAATCCAGGTCCAAATCACGGCAAATAGTGACTCCAATCACTCGAGAACCGCGCAATCCGCCCGGCGCACTTCCTCGACGAACGTGCGCATCCTGTAGCCGTCCTTGATGCCGGGCTCCAGTTCGATGCCGCTGGAAACATCCACGCCCCACGGCAGGGTGGCCAGCACCGCGTCATGGACGTTTTCCGGGTTCAGGCCGCCGGCCAGCAGGAATGGCCGATGCAGGCCGGTGGGGATCCGGCCCCAGTCGAAGGCCACGCCGGTACCGCCACCGCCGCCCGGCGCATGGCTGTCGAACAGGAAGCCGGCGGCACTGGGATAGCGCAGCTGCAGGGTACGGGCATTGACCTCATCACGCCCGCCCATCGCGATCGCCTTCAGATAGGGCATGTTGAAGCTGCGGCAGAAGCTTTCGTCTTCCTCGCCGTGGAACTGCAGCAGGGTCGGCCGGACCGTGCGCAGCACCTCGCGCACCTCTTCCTTGCTGTTGTTGCGGAACAGCGCCACCACGTCGACCATCGGCGCGATCGCCTGGCGCATCGCCCGCGCCTCGGCCGGCGCTACGCGGCGACTGCTTTCGCGGGCAAAAATGAAACCCACCGCGTCCACGCCCAGCTCACCGGCCAGGCGGACATCGCCGGCGCGGGTCATTCCACAGAACTTGATGCGCGTACGGTAGTAGGAGCGGCTCATAGCGTGACCTCGGCGGGCAGATGCCAGTTGTCGGGGTACAGGGGCCCAAGGAACACCAGGCCCTGCGGCGGTGCGGTAGGACCGGCTACGGTGCGGTCGCGCCCGGCCAGCAGTTCGGCGATCCATTCCACCGGCTTCTCGCCACTGCCCACCAGGATCAACGAACCGACGATATTGCGGACCATGTGATGAAGGAATGCATTGCCCTGTACTGCGACTTCAATCACCTCGCCGTGGCGGCTGACCTGCAGCGATTGCAGTTCGCGCCGCGCGTGCAGCGCCTGGCATTGCACCGAGCGGAACGCGCTGAAGTCGTTCTCGCCAAGCAGGGCCTGGCCAGCGGCGTGCATGCGGGCCGCATCCAGTGCGCGCCGCTCCCAGCTCAGGGTCTGGCGGCCCAGTGCCGGCCGCACCTCGCGGTTGAGCAGGCGATAACGGTAACGGCGTGCCCGTGCGGAAAAGCGGGCATGGAAATCATCGGCGACCGGCACGCACCAGCGCACCGCGATCGAACGCGGCAGGCGGGTGGTGGTGCCCAGCACCCAGGCGCGCGGGTCGCGCGCCACGTCAGTATCGAAATGGACGACCTGGCATTGCCCGTGCACGCCGGCGTCGGTGCGCCCGGCACAGACCACCTGCAACGGCGCGTCGGCCACCGACGACAGGGCCTGCTCAAGGCTGGCCTGCACACTGGGGCCGCCCTCGCCCAGGTTCTGCCAGCCCCGGAAATCGCTGCCGTCGTACTCGACGCCAAGCGCGTAACGCATGTGCTACCTCGATGTTGCGGGTGGGGCGGCGCTCAGGCCGGGTCGCGTTCGGACCAGACGGCCAGCTCGTTGCCGCCGGGCTCGATGAACTGGAAGCGGCTGCCCCCGGGGAAGGAAAACACCGGCCGCACGATCTCGCCGCCGGCATCGCGCACGGCGGCCTCCACCGGTGCCAGCTGGTCGGCATACAGCACCAGCAGGGGAGCACCTGCGCCGCTGGCCCGCTGAGGCGGGCTGCGGAAGAAACCGCCCTGCAGGCGGCCGTCGTCGAAGGCGGTGTAGTCGCTGCCATAGTCGACGAACGACCAGCCAAATACCTTTTCGAAGAAGGCACGGCTGGCCGCCGGGTCGCTGGAGGCGAATTCGACGTAATCGATGCGGCGCTCGCGGCTCATGGCAACGTCCTGGTCGACGGGGTGGGTCACGGCAGGCGGGCCAACAGTTCGCGGGCCTGCGCCTGGCTGTGCAGGTCGCCGCCTTCGGCCACTTCCTGCAGCAGGGTGCGCGCGGTCTGGGCGTCGCCCAGGTCGAGGTAGGCGATCGCCAGCTCCAGGCGCTCATGCCCCGCCTGCGATGGCCAGCCCGAATCCCCGGTCACGCTCCCGGCGTCATGCGCTTCGGCCGGCGGGTCAAATACACCGCGGAACTGGGGTTGCTGTTCAGCGCGCAGCGCATAGTCCGGCACCGCCACTTCAGCCGCAGGCTCCGCTGTCGTGGCTTCATCGGGCTGCGGCGCAATGGCTACGTTTCCGTCGCGCGCAGCGACCGGCTCTTCCCGGCGCGGCAGATCCGTCACTGCCCTGGGCAACGCAAGTGCCTCATCCTCGCGCAGCACCTGGGACTGCCATTCGGCGTGTGCCGCCCCCCCCGCCTGCTCCTCGTGTTCAGTCGCCCACGCCGGCATCGCCGGTTCCTGGCGCTCACCCGCAGGCGCCGACGACGACCATGAAGACTGTTCGGCCAGGGTATCCAGCGCGGCCCCGGCGGGCACGGCCGCAGCCAGGCCGGCCGCATCATCTTCTTCGCGTAGCGGCGGCAACGGCGACGGCTTGCGCCTACGCAGCAGCCAGGCCGCCGCAGCCGCCAGCAACAGCACCGGCAGGCCCAGCCAGTACCACGGCGTTGCCGCATCGCGGGCGCCCGGGGCCTGCGCCAGGCGCTGCTGCGCAGCGGCCAGGTCGTTGTCCTTCATCGCGATCAGCGACTGCTGCTGTTCCTTCAGCTTTTCCAGTTCGGCCACGCGCTGCTTCAGTTCGCCGATCTCGGCATCACGGGTGGCGATGTCTTCACGTGCCTGCCGCAGTTGTTCGTTGCCCAGCATGTCACCCTCGCTGCCGGCAGCAGTGCCGGTGGTTGTGCCCGCACGTGCGGCGTCGGACGCCAGCGCCGGGGCGATCTCAAGTCGTGCCCCGCTGGCCGCAGCCGGCGGCGCAGCATCCGCGGTTGCCGCCCTCGCGACCGGCGCCACCGTACCCGTCGGTTGCGGCACGGCACGCGCCTGCCGCCATTGCGCGGCATGTTCACGCACCAGCGCAGCGGCCTCGGCGGCGTCGACCGCAGCAAGCGCTTCGTTGCCTGGCATGCGCAGCACCGCCCCCTGCCTGAGCAGGTTGACGTTGCCACGAATGAAGGCTTCCGGGTTGGCGCGCAGCAGGGCGATCATCGCACGGTCGCGGCTGACCTGATGGCCACGCGCCACGGCAACGGCGATCTGCGACAGGGTCTGGCCGCGCTGCACGGTGACGCTGCCGTCGGCCGATGGCTTGGCGGGCGCCGAGGCGACGGCGTGAGGCGGTGCCGGCACAGGTGCAGGTGTGGCTGTTGGCGTTGGCGTTGGCGTTGGCGTTGGCGGGTTGACCGTATCCGCTGTCGCAGGCACTACCGGCGGCGCTTCGCGGGTGATGGTGTTGGATAGAGTGCCCGCCGGCGCAACGATCTCCGGCTCGGCCACCGCCAGCGCACTGGACGGTGCATCAACCAGCGCCGAGTACTCGCGCACCAACCTGCCCTGGCCCCAGTCGGCTTCGATCAGGAAGCTCAGCGACGGGGTCTCGACCGGCGCCTGCGAGGTCACCCTGACCACCGCCCTGCCCTGCGCGTTGCGGGTCAGCTCGAACTGCAGCTCGCTGACCAGCCCGGTTGGCCGCTGCAGGCCGACCCGCTCGAAGGTGACCGGTGAGGCCAGCGCCACGCGCAGGTTCTCCAGCTCGGACGGGTCAGCCGAGACGACCGGGATCTCGGCCAGCAAGGGCTGGCCCGGCTTGGACAGGACACGGATGTCGCCCAACCCCAGGGCGAACGCCGAACTGCTGGCCAGGGCCAGCAACGCAGCGGAAAGATAGGTGAGCGGGCGCTTTGCGCCCTTGGCCCGTTTATTCATGGGCGACACTATAAAGCGTGCGGACCGGGGTCCGCACCCATGTAGAGCCGAGCCCATGCTCGGCTGCATTGCCTGAGCCGAGCGTGGGCTCGGCTCTACAGAAGAGGCTGGGCATTGCCCGGCCGCTGTGATCAACCCCGCTCGGCAGCGACCAGCTCGGCCAGCTGAACGGCGTTCAGCGCGGCACCCTTGCGCACGTTGTCCGACACGATCCACAGGTTCAGGCCACGCGGGTGCGACAGATCCTCGCGGATGCGGCCAACGTATACCGCGTCGGTGCCCGAAGCGTGCGTGACCGGCGTCGGGTAGCCGCCGGCCTCGTGGCGATCAACCACTTCGACGCCCGGCGACTGCTCCAGCAGCGCACGCGCTTCGGCCACGGTGACCTTGTCGCGGGTCTCGATCGCCACGGACTCGGAGTGCCCATAGAACACCGGTACGCGCACCGCGGTCGGGTTCACCAGGATGCTGTCGTCGCCGAGGATCTTGCGGGTCTCCCAGATCAGCTTCATCTCTTCCTTGGTGAAGCCGTTGTCCTGGAAGTCGTCGATGTGCGGGATCAGGTTGAAGGCGATCTGCACCGGGAAACGCTGCGGATCGATCTCCTGGAAGCTGAGCAGCTGGCCGGTCTGCTTGCCCAGCTCCTCCATCGCCGAGCGGCCACCGCCGGACACCGACTGGTAGGTGGACACATTGATGCGCTCGATGCCGTACTTGCGATGCAGCGGTGCCAGTGCCACCAGCATCTGCATGGTCGAGCAGTTCGGGTTGGCGATGATGCCGCGCGGGCGGTTGGCGACCTGTTCCGGGTTGACCTCGGATACCACCAGCGGCACGTCATCGTCGTAACGGAAGGCCGAGGAGTTGTCGATCACCACCGCACCGGCGGCGGCGAACTTCGGCGCGTATTCCTTGGACACGCTGCCGCCGGCCGAGAACAGCGCGATGTCGACGCCGCTCGGATCGAAGGTGGCCAGGTCCTGGACCGTGACCTTCTGGCCGTTGAATTCGATCTCGCCGCCGGCCGAACGCTCCGACGCCAGGACGCTCAGGGTACCGACTGGAAAATCACGCTCGGCCAGGATCGACAACATGGTCTCGCCGACGGCACCGGTGGCGCCGACGACGGCAACGTGGAAACTGCGCTGTGCATTGCTCATGGGGAAAACTCTCACGAAAACGGGGAATGGGGAAAATCACGCACGACAGCTGGGTTCGGGGAACCTCCTCAGGCAGGGGCGCGCGGAGGTTCCCTATCGTTTCCCGGTTTTTTTGCCCAGCGTCACGCGCGCAGCCATCGCCGCGTCAGCGTTGATCGCGCTCGGCATGTGCAACGGGCCGCCGTCCAGGCCGAGCCCGGCAAGCAGGTTATCCACGGCCAGCTGTACCATCGCCGCGCGCGTGGCCAGCGAGGCGCTGCCGATATGCGGCGTGAGCACCACGTTGCGCAGTGCCAGCAGCTCCGGGCGCACCTCCGGCTCACCCTCGTACACATCCAGGCCGGCGGCAGCCAGGCGGCCGTTGGCCAGCGCGTCGGCCAGTGCGATTTCGTCGACCAGGCCACCACGGGCAATGTTCACCAGCGTAGCCGACGGCTTCATCTTCGCCAGCGCGGCGGCATCGATCAGGTGATGCGAGGCCGGGGTGTATGGCAGCACCAGCAGCAGGTGGTCGGACTGTGCCAGCAGCGAATCCAGGTCCACATAGGTGGCGCCCAGTTCGGCTTCGGTCGCGGCCGGCAGCTGCGAACGGTTGTGGTACAGCACCTTCATGCCGAACCCGTGCGCACCGCGGCGGGCGATGCCCTGGCCGATGCGGCCCATGCCGAGGATGCCCAGCGTGCTGCCGTGGATATCGGCACCGAGCATGGTCTGGAACGACCACTGCTGCCACTGGCCATCGCGCAGCCAGCGCTCGGACTCGGTGATCCGGCGCGCGGCCGCCATCAGCAGGGCGAAACCGAGATCCGCGGTGGTTTCGGTCAGGACGTCCGGCGTATTGCTGGCCAGGATGCCGGCCGCGCTGAGCGCATCGACGTCCAGGTTGTTGTAGCCGACCCCGACATTGGCGATCACCTGCAGCTGCGTGGCATCGGCCACCTGGGCTGCGCCGATGCGCTCGTTGAGGGTGATGATCGCGCCGTCGGCGCGGGCCAGCTGTGCGGCGATCTGGTTCGGCGACCAGGCGGTGACGGTGTCGGTGGTGCGCAGCTGCACGCGATCACGCAGCGGCGCGATGGCCGCGTCGATCAGCGGCTGGCTCACCCACACGGTCGGCCGCGCGTCAGCCATCGATCTGCCCGGGAATGCGCGGGGTGATCGTGCCGACATCGCCGCACTGCGCGCGGTGGCGCAGCGCCTGGTCCATCAGCACCAGCGCCACCATCGCCTCGGCGATCGGCGTGGCACGGATGCCGACGCAGGGATCATGGCGACCGGTGGTGACCACCTCGACCACGTTGCCGGCGGTATCCAGCGACGGGCCCGGCAGGCGCAGGCTGGAAGTCGGCTTCAGGGCAATCGACGCGACCACCGGCTGGCCGGTGGAAATACCACCGAGGATGCCGCCGGCATGGTTGCTGGCAAACCCCTGCGGGGTCAGCAGGTCACGGTGTTCGGTACCCTTCTGCGCCGCACTGGCGAAACCATCGCCGATCTCCACCCCCTTCACCGCATTGATGCTCATCAACGCGGCCGCGACCTCGCCGTCGAGCTTGCCGTAGATCGGCTCGCCCCAACCCGGTGGCACGTTGTCGGCCACCACGTCCACCCGCGCACCGACCGAATCGCCGGACTTGCGCAGCGCATCCATGTACGCCTCCAGTTCCGGTACCTGCGCGGCGTGCGGCCAGAAGAACGGGTTGTCTTCCACCACCGACCAGTCGAAACCGGCCGGGGTGATGTCGCCCAGCTGCGACAGGTAGCCCCGCACGGTGACGCCGAAGCGTTCGGCCAGCCACTTCTTGGCGACCACGCCGGCGGCCACGCGCATGGTGGTCTCGCGCGCCGAGGAACGGCCGCCACCGCGCGGATCGCGGATGCCGTACTTGTGCCAGTAGCTGTAGTCGGCATGGCCCGGGCGGAACTGCTGGCCGATGTTGGCGTAGTCCTTGCTGCGGTGGTCGGTGTTGCGGATCAGCAGCGCGATCGGGGTACCGGTGGTCAGGCCCTCGTACACGCCGGACAGGATCTCGACCTCGTCCGCCTCGCGGCGCGCCGAGGTGTGCCGGCTCTTGCCGGTGGCACGGCGCTGCAGGTCGTGGGCGAACTCGGCAGCGTCCAGCGCCAGCCCCGGCGGGCAGCCATCGATCACGCAGCCGATGGCCGGCCCGTGCGACTCGCCGAACGTGGTGACGGTGAACAGCCTGCCGAACGAATTGGAGCTCACGGGCGCTGCGCCGCCAGTTCGGTGATGCGGGCGCTGTGGGCGATCAGCTCGCGGCATTCGACCGCGAAGATGCCCATCTGGCCCACCTTGAATTCAATCCAGGCGAAGTCGACCTCCGGCAGCAGCTTGACCAGGTGCTGCTCGGACTCACCCACTTCACAGATCAACAGACCGTCTTCGCTCAGGTGCAGCGGGGCGTCGCGCAGGATCTTCAACACCAGGTCCAGGCCATCATCACCGGCACGCAGGCCCATTTCCGGCTCGTAGGAATATTCCTGCGGCAGGGCATCAGTCTCGTCGTTGGTGACATACGGCGGATTGGTGACGATCAGGTCGTAGTGGCGGCCGGTCAGGCCACTGAACAGGTCCGACCTGATCAGGGTGACGTTGTGCGCCTGCAGGCGCTCCTTGTTCTCTTCGGCCAGCGCCAGGGCGTCATCGCTGAGGTCGACGCCGTCCACCTCCCAGTTCGGGAAGTAATGGCCCATGGCAATGGCGATGCAACCCGAACCGGTGCACAGGTCCAGGGCCCGGTGCACGTCGCGGCCGGCCAGCCACGGCTCGAAGCCGCACTCGATCAGCTCGGCGATCGGCGAGCGCGGCACCAGCGCGCGCTTGTCGCTCTTGAAGCTCAGGCCGGCAAACCACGCCTCACCGGTAAGGTAGGCGGCCGGGATGCGCTCGTCGATGCGGCGCTGGAACAGTTCCAGCACGCGCAGCTTCTCGGCCTGCAGCAGGCGCGCCTGGCCATAGGCCGGACCCAGATCGTGCGGCAGGTGCAGGCTGTGCAGCACCAGCTGGGTGGCCTCGTCCAGCGCGTTGTCATAGCTGTGTCCGAAGGTCAGCCCGGCTTCGTTGAAACGGCTGGTGCCGTAGCGGATCAGATCGATGATCGTGTGGAGTTCGGCGGCCGTTTCGGCGGTCATGGCGGTACTGCGGGCAAAGTGGCCCCCGATTATAGGGGCTGGCGCCCGTCGCGGCATCCGTTGCGGCGGAAACGATCAGGCCACAGCCGGTATGATGGGGCCCACTTCCCGCGGGGGCTCCCATGTTCAATCGCAACGTCGGCATCATCCTGCTGATCGCCCTGGCCGCGGGCCTGGGCCTGCTGGCCGCCCAGCAGGTGTTCGCGCCGAAGCCACCGGCCAATGCTCCGGCCACCGAAGCGGTCACGCTGTACCCGCAGCCGCGCGAACTGCCCGACTTCAACCTGGCCCAGTCCGATGGCACCCGCCTGATCCCGGGTGAGCTGAAGGGCCACTGGACCCTGGTATTCCTGGGCTTCACCTTCTGCCCCGACGTCTGCCCGACCACCCTGGCCGAGCTGGCCGGCGCGCAGAACCAGTGGGAAACCCTGCCCGACAGCCTGCGCCCGCGCGTGCTGTTCATCTCGGTCGACCCGGACCGTGACAGCGCCACCCGCCTCGGCGAGTACGTGCACGGTTTCCACAAGGACACCCTGGCCGCCACCGCCGACGTTCCCTCGCTGGAGCGCTTCGCCACCTCGCTGGGCTTCGTGTTCCAGAAGGTGCCGGGCAAGCACTTCGACGAGAATCCCGAGGACTACACCGTCGAGCATTCGGCCAGCCTGGCCGTGCTCGACCCGCAGGGCCGCCTTGCCGGCCTGGTGCGCCCCCCGTTCAACGCGCCGGCCATTGCCCGCGACCTGCAGAAGCTGACCGAGAAAACCGCCCCATGAGCCTCACCACCGCCCTGACGTACGCCCTGCCCCACCGCCTGCTGTCCTCGATGGCGCGTTCGCTGGCGTACTCGGACGATCCGCGCGTATCGCGCTGGCTGATCGACACGGTCACCCGCAAGTTCAACGTCAACCTGGACGAAGCAGCCAACCCGGACCCGCGCAGCTACGCGACCTTCAACCAGTTCTTCACCCGTGCGCTGAAGCCGGGCGCGCGCGTGGCCGACGCCGATCCGCGTACGCTGGTGATGCCCGCCGACGGCCGCATCAGCCAACTCGGCAGAATCGAGGCCGGCCGCATCTTCCAGGCCAAGGGCCAGTCGTTCACCGCCGCCGAACTGCTGGGCAGTCCCGAGGACGCCAAGCCATACAACGACGGCCTGTACGCCACCGTGTACCTGTCACCGCGCGATTACCATCGCGTGCACATGCCGTGGACCGGCACCCTGCGCGAGACCGTGCACGTGCCAGGGCGCCTGTTCAGCGTTGGCCCGGCGGCGGTCAACGGCGTGCCACGCCTGTTCGCGCGCAATGAGCGCCTGGTCTGCCACTTCGACACCAGCTTCGGCCCGATGGTCAGTGTGATGGTGGGAGCGCTGCTGGTGTCCGGCGTGGAAACAGTCTGGAGCGGCGAGGAAATCCCGCACTACGGTGACCGCATCACCCGCAAGGACTATCGCGGCCGCGGCATCCGGCTGGAGCGCTTCGCCGAGATGGCGCGCTTCAACTACGGCTCGACCGTGATCGTGCTGCTGCCGCCGGGCGTGGCCGAGTTCGCACCGC
The DNA here is from genome assembly GCF_001676385.1 of Stenotrophomonas maltophilia. Taxonomy (GTDB): domain Bacteria; phylum Pseudomonadota; class Gammaproteobacteria; order Xanthomonadales; family Xanthomonadaceae; genus Stenotrophomonas; species Stenotrophomonas maltophilia_J. The sequence continues at coordinate 31,331 of NZ_LYVJ01000012.1, forward strand.
ATCTGGATGCCGAGCATCCGGTGCAGCTGGGCCAGGCCCTGGCAAAACTGCGCTGAGAAAAAAAAAGGGGACGGAGGGGATTAAGTCGTTTATGCATAAACGACTTAATCCCCTCCGTCCCCTTTTTCTGTTGTTACTGCAGGACCGGGGCCGGGCCGACGTCCATGCCGTCGTAGTCTTCCACGCCCCACTCCGCGGCCAGCGCCGCCAATTCCTGGTTGCGGCGATCCAGCGAGGCTTCGTCGTGGATTTCCACGCGTTCCACATGCAGCACATGGAACGGCGCCTCACCTTCTTCCGGTTCCTGTTCGAACAACTCCACGAAGCTGTAACCGTGCTGTTGCAGGTGCGCCGCCAGCGCCTGCAGCGGCTCGCCGGTGGAGTGCACGAAGAAGTACCCCCACAGCAACGGGGCATTGACATCCCAGTCGGTGTTCTCGCGGAGGTTGGCGAACAGGTTGCGGGTGGCTTCAAGGTCCATGCAGATTCCAGGTCGTGAGAGTTACTTGTCGCAGCCCTGCAGCTTCAGCGTCTGGCCGTGGCGCAGGGTGTAGGCCGGGGCCTTCAGGCCGTTGGCACGGGCCAGGGTCGGAACGTCGCACTGGAACCTCGCGGCAATGGCACCCAGGGTCTCCCCCCTGGCCACCTTGTGGCTGCGCGCCGGCTTCGGCCGTGCCGCGCGCGGCGCAGCCACCGGAGCCACCGGCGTGGCCGGTACGCTGCTGGAGGCAGCAGCATCGGCCACCGGCACCACACCGCCCACGGCCACGCTGCCGGTGTAGCTGGTTGCGGCCGGGCGCACGATGGCGGCATTCAGATCAGCGGTAATCAGCGTGCGGGCCAGGTCGGCGCGCGGGCCACTGACGCAGTTGCGCTGGTACAGGCCGGCGATGCGGGTGGTGGCGTTGATCAGCGTACCGGCCGGAATCCAGCCGTCGGCCTCATAGCGCGGATTCAGATTGCGCAGCGCACGCATGTAGCCGTCGCGCGTACCGTGGCTGCCCAGGCAAATGGTCAGTTCATAGATGGTGGTGGACTTGGCCAGGCGCAGCGTCGCCGGTTGCGCGCTGATCTTCGGGAACTCGACGCCGTACTGCTGCGGGTGCAGGAAGATCCAGGCAGCGGCGATCACCATCGGAACATAGTCCTTGGTTTCACCGGGGAACTGGTTGTAGACGCTGTCGGTCCAGAAACTCTGCCCCCCACTCTGCCTGAACACCCGCGCGGCACGGCCTTCGCCACCGTTGTAGGCGGCCACCGACATTTCCACGTTGTTGTTCAACTCGCGCAGGCGCTCGTTGAGGTAGCTGGCACTGGCCTCGGCCGCACTGCGCGCATCGAAGCGGGTATCGAAGCCGGTGCCGTCCGGGCCCAGGCCGAAGCGGCGGCCGGTGGCTGGCATGAACTGCATCAGGCCGGCGGCACCGGCGCGCGAGGACGCATGCACGCGGCCATTGGATTCCTTGGCCATGATGCCGAACAGCAGCGCTTCGGGCAGGCCGCGCTTTTCCCATTCCGGCCACATCACCGCGCGCAGGTTCTGGTAATTCTCGTAGCTGGTCAGCAGCGCCGGGCGCATGTCGGTCAGCCAGCGGCGGATGCCGGCCTGCACCGCCGGGTTGTATTCGACCATGCTGTCGAAGGCATGGCGCTTGTCGTTCAGCAGGGCGGCGGCGCGGGCGGCTTCGGGCACGTCCGCGGTCAGCGGGCCGACATGGTCGGGGTCTGCTTCCAGGCGGTCGCCACTCTCGTCGGCCACGTCATCACTGGCGGCCGCATCGGCGTCGTGCTTGAGCAGCCGCTTGTAGCTGGCCAGCAGGGTACCCATCTGGCAGCCTTTCTGCTTGACGCAGTCGTTGAGGACATCTTCCATGTCCTCCAGAGCCGCGTCGGCTTCGTTGCTGCCCTTGGGGTCGGCATTGGCGACCAGCAGCAGGGCATCGCCGTAGCGCTTCTCGGCGGCGGTCATGCGCTGCTGGAGCGCATCCACCTTCGCCTTGTCCCGGGCCGAGACCCGCTGCGCGTGGGCGTCAGGCGCCAGGGAAACCAGGCCGGCCAGGGCCAGCAGCGGCCAACCGCGGGAAATCAGGACAGGAACGGGCATTGATGGCACTGTGTACGAAACAGGCTGGCAGAGTAGCGGCGCCGCCGAGGTCGGGGCAAGCCGACCTTCGGGCCGTCGCTGCCGGCGGTTAACATTGGGCTATTCACCACAAGGGCTGGACCATGGATCCGATTCTGCTCGGCAAAGGCATCACCGACGACGTAGCTGTCACCCTGCTGCCGAAACTCGGCAACCGCCACGGCCTGGTGGCCGGCGCCACCGGCACCGGCAAGACCGTGACCCTGATGACCCTCGCCGAGGGCTTCTCGCGGCTGGGCGTGCCGGTCTTCCTTGCTGATGTGAAGGGCGATGTTTCCGGCCTGGCAGTGCCCGGCACCGGCGCCGAAAACCTGCTCAAGCGCGCGGCCGAGATCGGCGTGGCCGACTATGCACCGGCCGCCAGTCCAGCCATTTTCTGGGACCTGTACGGCAAGCTCGGCCATCCGGTGCGCACCACCGTCAGTGAAATGGGCCCGACCCTGCTGTCGCGGATCCTCGAACTGAACGATACCCAGGCCGGCGTGCTCGACATCGTGTTCAAGCTGGCCGACGACCGTGGCCTGCTGCTGCTGGACATGGATGACCTGCGTGCCCTGCTCGGCCTCGTCGCCGAGGAACGCAAGGACATCTCCACCGAGTACGGCCTGGTCAGCGCGCAGTCGATCGCCGCGATCCAGCGCGCGGTGCTGCGCCTGGCGCAGGATGGTGGCGAGAATTTCTTCGGCGAACCCGCGCTGGAGCTGGCCGACATCATGCGGGTCAATCACGACGGCCGCGGCATGATCGGCATCCTCGCCGCCGACCAGCTGGTGCTCAAGCCCAAGCTGTATTCCACCTTCCTGCTGTGGCTGCTGTCGGAACTGTTCGAGCAGCTGCCAGAAGTGGGCGACCTCGACAAGCCGAAGCTGGTCTTCATCTTCGACGAGGCACACCTGCTGTTCGACGACGCTCCGCCGTCGCTGGTGCAGCGCATCGAGCAGGTGGTGCGCCTGATCCGCTCCAAGGGCGTGGGCGTGTACTTCTGCTCGCAGTTCCCCGATGACGTGCCGGGCAACATCCTCGGCCAGCTCGGCAACCGCGTGCAGCATGCATTGCGCGCGTTCACGCCGCGCGACCAGAAGGCGGTGAAGACGGCTGCCGAAACCTTCGTGCCGAACCCGAAGCTGGACGTGGCCAAGGTGTTGAGCCAGCTCGGCACCGGCGAGGCGCTGGTCTCCACGCTGCAGGACAAGGGCGTGCCGATGCCGGTACAGCAGACGATGATCGCGCCGCCGCGCTGCCGGATGGGGCCGATCACCGACGCCGAACGCGCGCAGGTGCGTGCCGGCAGCCCGGTCGGCAGCCGCTATGACACCGCGATCAACCGCGAATCGGCCGCCGAACTGCTGGCCCAGCGCGCGCAGAAAGCCGTCGAACAGGCGCAGGCACCGGCCGCGCGCAGCCGCGAACAGGACGACGCGCGGGAGGGCGGCTTCGGCCAGGCGATCAAGGATGCGATCTTCGGCACCAAGCGCCGCCAGGGCATGATCGAGACCATGGCCAAGCAGACCACGCGCACGGTCGGTACCAAGCTGGGCAACCAGATCGTGCGCGGGATTCTGGGTGGCATCTTCGGCGGCAAGCGCTGAGCCGCCACTGTTGAGTTCAGGGCCGTTTCCGCTGGAAATGGCCCTGACCCCGCTCCCCATTCGTCATCCGAAAAGAAGTCGTATTGCATGTCCCGTTGGCGCCCCCCCGCAGAAAAGAGCACTGCCCTGATCACCGCTTCCGGGCACGCACGGCTGAAGGCCGAGCTGGATGAGCTGTGGCGCGTGCGACGCCCCGAGGTGGTGAAGGCACTGGCCGCGGCCGCCGCTGAAGGCGACCGCTCGGAGAACGCCGAGTACACCTACCGCAAGAAGCAGCTGGGCGAGATCGACCGCCGCGTGCGCTACCTGACCAAGCGCCTGGAATCGCTGCGCGTGGTCGATACCACGCCGGCCGATCCGCTTGCGGTGTTCTTCGGTGCGTGGGTGGAACTGGAAAACGTGGACAGCGGCGACACCAGCCGCTACCGCATTGTGGGGCCGGATGAGACCGATGCTGGCCTGGGCTGGATCAGCATCGATTCGCCACTGGCGCGTGCACTGCTGAAAAGGCGCCTGGATGACGAGTTCTCGGTGGAGCTGCCCGGCGGGCAGTTCACCTTTGCGGTGATCGGGGTGGAATACGAGCCGTCGTAGCGTCGAGCCGATGCTCGGCCTCGCTGTCCATGTGGAGCCGAGCCCATGCTCGGCTGATGCGCCACGCAGCCGAGCATGGGCTCGGCTCTACAACGGTGGCGGGTACGTGCGCCCTGCGCGCAGCGGGCGGAAATAGTCGGCATTGCGATAGAAGGCGCAATGCTGCACGGCGTGCCAGCCGGGAATGCCGGCCAATGGCAGGGGCCGCAGCTGCAACGGATCGGTCACGGCCCTGCCCTCGGCAATGGCCGCGGTCACCGCGTCGACACAGGCATCATCGGCATCACCCTGCACCACCACGCATTTGCCGACCAGCAATCGCCCCGGCAACAGTGCCTGCTCCATCAGCGCATGCCCGAACACCGCCGCGATGGCGATGTCACCGCTGTGCCAGTGTGCCGGCTCGAACAGTGCAGGCCAGTCATGCCTGTCCCACGCGCGCAGCAACGTGCCGTTGCGCACGCGCACGATCACCCCACTCTCGTCGAACTGGGTCAACGCGGCCTGCGCGCGGTTGCGCTGGCCAGGCGGCATCGTCTTGATGTGCAGGCATTGCTGCATGTTGAGCGCCCGCTTGAGGTCCGGATGGCAGGCCCACACCAGTGCATTGAACAGGTCGTGCCAGCTGTCGGCGCGGGTGGCGATGCGGCCCTGCGCGATTCGGGCTTCGTAGTGCAGGCCGTCCGCCAGCAACGTGGCATCCTGTTCGACCAGGCGTCTGCCGGGCAGCGCCAGCCGCGCATCCAGATCCGCAATGGACGGCCAATCGGGTCCGGCCAGCAGATCACGGTAGCCCTGCAGCTGCGCAAACAGCGGATGCTCGAACACTCGCGCATCGACCGCCGCACGCGGCGGTGGCACGAAACGCCGGGAGCCGCCTCCGTGACCGGGGGCGGCCGCTCCTTCCGTCACAGCACCCTGAGGTCGAATGCCGGGCGGGCAGCCGCCGGCAACGCGTCGCCGTACAGGTCGTGCTCGTCGCTCTCGGTGATTTCCACGTCGACGAACTCGCCCACGCGCAGCGGCACCTGGTCGGCATTCTGGATGTGCACCAGGCCATCGATCTCCGGCGCATCGGCCCGGGAGCGGGCCACCGCGATGTCGCCTTCGATGGCGTCGACCAGGCATTGCTGCACGGTGCCGATCTTGGCCTCCAGGCGCGATGCGGAAATCTGCGCCTGCCGCTCCATGAAGCGGGCCAGGCGTTCCTGCTTCACTTCTTCAGGCACAGCTCCGGGCAGATCGTTGGCCGTGGCCCCCTCGACCGGCGAGTAGGCGAATGCGCCCACACGGTCCAGCTGCGCCTCGTCGAGGAACGACAGCAGCTCTTCGAACTCGGCTTCGGTCTCGCCGGGGAAGCCGACGATGAAGGTCGAGCGCACGGTGATGTCCGGCGCGATGCGGCGCCAGTTCTGCACGCGCTCCAGGGTCTTCTCGACCGCGCCGGGGCGCTTCATCAGGCGCAGGATGCGCGGGCTGGCGTGCTGGAACGGGATGTCCAGGTACGGCAGGATACGGTTCTCCGCCATCAGCGGCACCACCTCGTCCACGTGCGGGTACGGGTAGACGTAGTGCATGCGCACCCACGCGTCCAGCTCGGACAGGCCTTCGCACAGCGCCTTCAGGCGGGTCTGGTAAGCCTTGTCCCGCCACATCCTCTCGGCGTACTTCACGTCCACGCCGTAGGCCGAGGTGTCCTGCGAAACCACCAGCAGCTCGCGCACGCCCCCCCGCACCAGGCGCTCGGCTTCGCGCAGCACTTCATCGACCGGGCGCGACACCAGCTTGCCGCGCATCGACGGAATGATGCAGAAGCTGCACGTGTGGTTGCAGCCTTCTGAGATCTTCAGGTAGGCGTAATGGCGCGGGGTCAGCTTGATACCGTAGTCGGGCACCAGGTCGACGAATGGATCGTGCTTGGGCGGCAGCGCTTCGTGCACCGCTTCCATCACGCTCTGGTAGTCCTGCGGGCCTGACACGGCCAGTACGTTGGGGTACGCCTCGCGGATCTGCTCCGGGCGCTTGCCCAGGCAGCCGGTGACGATGACCTTGCCGTTCTGGTTCATTGCCTCGCCGATCGCGTCCAGCGATTCGGTCACCGCCGAATCGATGAAGCCACAGGTATTGACCACTACCACATCGGCCGAATCGTAGGACGGGACGATGTCGTAGCCTTCCGAGCGGAGCTGGGTGAGGATGCGCTCGGAGTCGACAAGGGCCTTCGGGCAGCCAAGGCTGACGAAGCCGACTTTGGGGTTCAGCTGGGACATGGAATCGCGGGACTCTGGGGGCCTGGGCCCCTGCCGGCGTGGCAGGGGTCCTGGGGGCCGGGGGCCTGAAAGGGCGCCAGTATACCGGGGTTGGCGGCCGCGCTCTGAACGGGCAGCCGCCTGATCACGCACAGCCACTGACACCACGCTAGCCCGGGTCTACAGCCTGCTGGTGATGATCCGGGCGTACGAGGAATCGGACACGAAGAGCAAGCGCGTGCGCGCCGCCATCCACCGCCAATGCAGGGGGTGGCAGGACGGGACCTCGTGCGGCGTCATCTGGAACGGCAAGGGTTCAAGCTGGACCCAACTGGACCCGCAGAACAAAACGTTCCAGCTCGTGCCCGAGCGTGCCTAAGCGGCGATGCTCGCCATCCGCAAGTTCCGGGATGGCCACGGGGCGGTCAGGATCATGCGCATCATTAGCCGAGGAAGGTCTACAGTTGACCAACGGCGGTAGCCCGGCGGACCAAGCAGGTGAACGGCACCATGCGGAAGAAGTGTTAGGCCTGTCCGAAGAGCTTCCTGCATAAGTAGGAGCCACGACTTTATCAAGGCAAGCGACGGCTTAGCATCAAGCCGGGACAAGCCGTTCGCGCAGCTCCTCCCAGCCCCCCATATCTTGGCGGCATTGTCGGGCAAGCGGACCTAATGCCTCGCTACCCACATTTTGCACCGCCACGACCCCGCCCGTGGTTGGCGCAGGGTCAGGAGGCCCAGGGGCCGAGGTCGGAGCGGCTTCAAACCAGCCACCAGCCCCGTGATTGTCCGCGTCAAAGCTAACCACAACTCGCTGCAAGCGATATTTCATGGACGCAGATCTAAAATCGGCGCATACCGGCGCTCATGTAGGAATTCTCCTACTCCTGCGCGCCAACCCTGCACCTATGCTCCATCTGCGGTCCGCATCAACTCGAGAGGGCAGATTCATGGCGCCCACGCAGCTCGATTCTGCATGGATCCGCGAGCTTCTCCTTTAGGAAAGGATGATCACCAAGAGGTAACGAAGCACAGGCCTTCCGAAACACGACGCATCTGAAAGGCGATGACGCTCGGGCCGGGGAAAGCGTAAGCGGACCCGCGGCAATAGCTGTGTGGCCGACGCCATGTCTGCGACGACAGAGAGTCGTTACATCATCGGACCGCAATAGTTTTCACTCAAAAGAGGGAACTTTATGAAATTCAGCCATACGTCATACCTGGCACCCATTCTTGGCATTGGCGCATTAATGACCCCTTGGATCGTGGTGGCAACCCCCCATTCCAGCGTCGCTGATAGCCCCCAAAATGTCGTCCATATGAAGGCCACTGATCGGGCACAGGTAGAGAGCGATCTCACCAAAGAGGCGCAGAAAATTGTAGACGAGCTCCCGCCGCTACCCGGACAAGCCTCTAACAGCCATAGGGTTTCAGTGAAGTTCAACAAGACAGGAGAGCTGCTCATAGTTGACTTGGGTAGAGACTTCGTACCTGAAATGTATGGAGCCCAATTCGAGGATAATTTGCATGAGATATCCCGCTCACTGCTCCCCTTGCTGGAGGGAGTAATTCCAGTAAAAGGGGTGGAGTTTCAATACAGCGGCAAGAGCATCTATGATTACTTCCCCGAAGAGCGGCACGAAACACCCATTCAAGTATCACCGACCGCAAGATCACCATCCATCCTCCAGTCAAGCGATGCAGCTCAGTGATGATATCGACAGGACATGGCGCCTATTATCATTACGGATTCAAAGATGGGCGATTTCAGCGCGATGAATACAGTGGCGCAAGACAGGATCTAATAACACCATCGATGGCGGATTTACTCTCCAATGCACTGACAAGCAGAAGTGGAGCAACAACGCCCTTTGTCAGATCCAGGGAAACGACCATTCATCAGCCGAACGGGCTTGAGTGGCGGAAAATCCGGTAGCAGGTGCTCCAACGGAACGGTCTGCCGGGCCCTGCTGGTGCCGATCCAGACTTGCAAACCCGATCCCATCGCCTTCTCGCTTCGCCCCCCCCCCTCGCAGGCGATCACAGTCAGAGGATCGTCGGGCAAGCTGACAAAGCGTGTCGTCCAGTAGAAGTCGGGGGGGGGGCAGTGGCATTCCCGTTCGAACTGGCCAACATGCTGCCCGGCAAGCGGGCTACTGCCGCTACCGTGGCGCAGGCAACGCAGGAGGTGGCCAACGGCTGATTTCGTCGCCCTGCTGGCCATCTGCGTGCTGCTGCCGGTTGCCGGCGCCACCATGCTCAAGATGTGGCAGACGTGCCCGCCTCGCCGCCGGCACAACGGCCTGGCCGTGGGACAGATTCCGCGGGCGCTGCGCCGCCGTACCCTCATGGCAGTAGCGTCTACTGCTGGAAACGCTGCGATTGAAGCGTACCGCAATCACCTTCGTGGTCATGGCCACTTGCGACACTCAGGCAACCTGATAGTCAAACCAACTGAATCATGCGGCAGAAAGGCTGACGAAGCCGACTTTGGGGTTCAGCTGGGACATGGAATCGCGGGACTCTGGGGGCCTGGGCCCCTGCCGGCATGGCAGGGGTTCCTGGGGGCCGGGGGCCTGAAAGGGCGCCAGTATACCGGGGTTGGCGGCCGCGCTCTGAACGGGCAGCCGCCTGATCACGCACAGCCGCTGACACCACGCTAACCCGCGCAGCACCGACAATGCAGATCTGTTCCCTGCAACGAGGAAGATGATGATGGCCGAATGGATCACTCTGGATACGCACCACGGGCCGGTCCGGGCGTGGCAGGCCCTGCCGGAGGGCACTCCACGCGGCGGGCTGGTGGTGGTGCAGGAGATCTTCGGTGCGAATCCGCACATCCGCGGAGTCGCCGAGCGCTTCGCCACGGAAGGCTACGCGGTGCTGGCGCCGTCGTTCTTCGACCTGGTCGATGGTGCCGAGGCCGATCCGGATGCGCTGCCCTACGACGCCGAGGGCGTGAAGCAGGGCCTGGAACGGGTCGCCGCGCTGGGCATGGAGAAGGCGCTGGAAGTCGTGCGTGCCGCCGCCACCCGGCTGGCACCGCATGGCAAGGTCGGCACGGTGGGCTATTGCTGGGGCGGGACGGTGGCCCTGCTGTCGGCCCTGCGTCTGGGCCTGCCCTCGGTCAGCTATTACGGCGCACGCAACGTGCCGTTCCTGGACGAGGCGCCCAAGGCCCCGGTGATCTTCCACTTCGGCGCCCAGGACAGGAGCATCCCGCCGGAAGCGGTCCAGGCCCATCGCGAGAAGCTGCCGCAGATGGCCACCTATGTCTATCCGGCCGACCACGCCTTCAACCGCGAGGTCGGACATGCGTATGATCCAGACAGCGCCGCCCTGGCGCTGCAACGCACCCTGGACTTCTTCACGGAGCATCTTGGATGAGCGAATTCGAACTCGATTCACGCCTGGCCACCGATAGCGTGCTGGTGGCGGAAGGACCGTTATCGCAAGTGCGGCTGATGAACGACGAACGATTCCCCTGGCTGGTGCTGGTACCGCGCCTGACCGGGGTGACCGAGTGGATCGAGCTGGACGGCGAGCAGCAGGACAAGCTGCGCACCGAGCTCAACCGTGCCTGCAAGGCCCTGAAGGGCCACGATGGCGTGGAGAAGATCAACATCGGCGCGCTGGGCAACATCGTGCGCCAGCTGCACTTCCATGTGATCGGCCGCCATGACGGTGATCCGGCCTGGCCCGGCCCGGTCTGGGGCAGCGGCCCGGCGCACCGCTACGAGCCGGCGGCGCTGGACCAGCATGTCGCCTATTGGAAGGAACGGCTAGGATATCCGGCCCAGTCCTGAGCCTCCGCCACGCCGATGCGATTCAACCTCGTTGCCGCCATCCTGCTGATCCTGATCGGCCTGTTCATGCTCGCCAGCAATCTCGGCTGGACGCACCTGAACCTGTCCAAGCTGCTGCTGACCTGGTGGCCGGTGGCACTGGTGGGCGTCGGCATCGCAATGCTGTTCGGCCGCGGCAAATAAGGAAGGCGGCGCATTGCGCCGCCTTCCCTCATGTAGAGCCGAGCCATGCTCGGCTTCAATGCAGGGCAGCCGAGCATGGCTCGGCTCTACAAATCGCCTGCAATCGTCAGGTCCGCGGCAGGGTCACGCCGGTCTGGCCCTGGTACTTGCCGCCGCGATCGCGGTATGACGTCTCGCAGACGTCATCGGCCGCTGCCTGGAAGAACAGCATCTGCGCCACGCCTTCGTTGGCATAGATGCGCGCCGGCAGCGGCGTGGTGTTGCTGAACTCCAGGGTGACGTGGCCTTCCCACTCCGGCTCCAGCGGGGTCACGTTGACGATGATGCCGCAGCGCGCGTAGGTGCTCTTGCCCAGGCACACCACCAGGGTGTCGCGCGGGATGCGGAAGTACTCGACGGTACGCGCCAGCGCGAAGCTGTTCGGCGGGATGATGCACTCGTCGGCGGTGATGTCGACGAAGCTGCCCGAGTCGAAATGCTTGGGATCGACGATCGTCGAGTTGATGTTGGTGAACACCTTGAACTCGCGCGAGCAGCGCACGTCGTAGCCATAGCTGGACGTGCCGTAGCTGACGATGCGCTGGCCGTTGGCCTGCTTGACCTGCCCGGCCTCGAACGGCTCGATCATGCCGTGCTGCTCGGACATGCGACGGATCCAACGGTCACTCTTGATGCTCATGCTTTGTCCTGGGTACGAGGGGGCGCAAGGATTCTAGCAGGGGGCCCGGCGTCGCCGGCGCTCCCCGCCCGGGCACTTACAGCAGCGACGACAGGATCGGGATCGATGCGCGCGGGCGCTTGCCCACTTCCTCGATCAGGCGCTGCGCGGCATGGCGATAGGCCCGGGCCGGCACTGAATCGGGCTCGGCCACGGTGATCGGCGTGCCGGCATCGCCCTGCTCGCGGATGCCGATCTGCAGCGGCAGCGAACCCAGCAGCGGTACGCCGTACTGCGCGGCCATGCGCTCGCCGCCCCCCTCGCCGAACAGGTGCTCGACATGCCCGCAGTGGCTGCAGGTATGCACTGCCATGTTCTCGACGATGCCCAGCACCGGCACCTCGACCTTCTCGAACATCTTCAGCGCCTTCTTCGCATCCAGCGTGGCGATGTCCTGCGGCGTGGTGACGATCACCGCGCCGGCCAGCGGGATCTTCTGGGTCAGGGTCAGCTGGATGTCACCGGTGCCCGGTGGCAGGTCGATCAGCAGGAAATCCAGGTCGTCCCACAGCGTGTCATTGAACAGCTGGGTCATCGCCGAGGTGGCCATCGGCCCGCGCCAGATCATCGGCGTGTCTTCTTCGATCAGGTAACCGATCGACATGGTGTCCACGCCGAATGCGCGCAGCGGCTCGATGCTCTTGTTGTCCGGGCTTTCCGGGCGTCCGGAAAGGCCCAGCATGGCCGGCACGCTGGGACCGTAGATGTCCGCATCAAGCACACCGACCCGCGCGCCGAGCTGCTGCAGGGCCACGGCAAGGTTGACCGCGGTGGTCGACTTGCCCACGCCGCCCTTGCCCGAACCCACCGCGATCACGTTGCGGATGCGGGCATGCGGCGTCAGCCCCTTCTGGACCTGGCTGGCATGGGGACGGCGGGGAGAACTGTTCACGGAAGCACCAGCGGCATCAGGGGGAATAACCCAACATCATACAAGCTGGACGTAACCTGACTGAAATTCAGGGCTGCTACAGATTCGTGCAAAATTCGTTAAGTTCATGTTACGTTCGTTCAGCACTGTTTTTGGGCTTGCGGCTGCCATCGAGCAGGCGCGCGAATGGCGCATGGCGCAGTGCCGAATTGTTTTTGCTCTCTGAAACGGAACTACATGAAAGTCACTCGCAACACCGCACGTCGCAACTCTCTCGCTGTCGCCTTGATTTCCGCCCTGGTTGCCGCTTCGCCGGCCATGGCCCAGGACAAGGCCACCAACCTCGACAAGATCACCGTCACCGGTTCGCTGATTCCGCAGACCCAGGTCGAGACCCAGACTCCGGTCATGACCATCAGCGCCGAAGCCATCCAGGCCCGCGGCTTCAACAGCGTCGCCGAAGTGCTGCAGCAGTCGTCGCTGACCACCGGCGGCATCCAGGGCGGCCAGACCTCGGCCTCCTTCACCCAGGGCGCCGAAGCCGCTGGCATGTTCGGCCTGAACCCGGGTTACACCAAGTACCTGATCAACGGCCGCCCGATGCTGTCCTATCCGGCGCTGTACAACGGCGGCGACGCCTTCAACAACATCAGCGGCATTCCGATCGACATCGTCGAGCGCATCGAAGTCCTGCCGGGCGGCCAGTCCTCCCTGTACGGCTCGGACGCGATCGCCGGCGTGGTCAACATCATCCTGAAGGACCACATGGAAGGCGGCAGCCTGTCCGTGCGCGGCGGTGCCTACACTGAAGGCGGCGGCAGCAGCTTCCGCGTCAGCGGCGCCCATGGCTTCTCGGCGCTGGACAACCGCTTCAACGCCCTGGTCAACGTGCAGATCGAAAGCAGCAACCCGATCTGGGGCTACCAGCGTGACCTGACCCGGCAGAACAACACGCACGGCTACACCGCACAGCTGCCGAGCAATGACTTTGCGGTCATCGACGCCAAGACCAATGCGCTGTACATGATGGACCCGAGCAACTGCGCCAACGTGGCCGGCCAGTTCGGTGGTACCACCGTGCTGGGCAACCGCCCGACCGGCCAGTCCTGCGGCTCGGTCTACGGTGCCGGCTACAAGACCCTGAAGAACAGCAAGGACAGCGGCCAGTTCTACTCGTCGATGACCTTCGACGTGAACGACAGCTTCCAGTTGTTCGCCGACGTGCTGTACAGCAAGGAAAAGACCGAGTTCACCTCGGGCTCGAACTACCTGTGGTGGGGCACCAAGAGCACCATGGGCGGCTTCTACGACCAGGCGTCGGGCAAGCTGGTCAACCTGCAGCGCGCCTTCGCGCCGGAAGACATCGGCGGCGAAGGCTACAAGAGCATCCTGAACAACGACAAGAGCCGTGCCTACCAGGTGACCCTGGGCGGCAAGGGCGCCGTGGGCAACTGGGACTACAGCCTGAGCTTCACCCGTGGCGAATACCGCCTGGATGAGAACAAGTTCCAGCGCTTCGGCAGCGCCATCAACAGCTACTTCGCGGACAAGGTGCTGGGCCCGCAGCTGGGTACCCGCGACGGCTTCGGCATCTACAACACCAACTGGGCCGCCTTCTACGCGCCGATCTCGCCGGAAGACTTCGCCAGCTTCACCGGCTACACCACCAACCACAGCCGCACCTGGCAGAACCTGGCTCGCGCCCAGGTCACCAACGGTTCGCTGTTCGCGCTGCCGGGCGGCGACGCCGGCCTGGCCGTGGTCGTCGAAGGCGGCAGCGAGGGTTGGGACTACAGCCCCGACCAGCGCCTGCTGGACGGTGACGTGTGGGGCTCGTCCGCCGTGGCCGGCAATGGCCACCGCAGCAACTATGCGGTGACCAGCGAGCTGCGCATGCCGGTGCTGGACTCGCTGACCGTGACCGCGTCCGGCCGCTATGACGCGTTCAAGATCGCCGACAACACCGTGGACAAGGCGACCTACAGCGTGGGTGTCGAGTTCCGTCCGATCGAGAGCCTGCTGTTCCGCGGCAAGTACGGCACCGCCTTCCGCGCGCCGACCCTGCCCGATGCCTTCCAGGGCCGCAGTGGCTACTACGCCGCCAACTCGACCGACTACTACCGTTGCGGCCAGCTGGGCTACGTGCCGGGCAATACCGACGCCTGCCGCTACGCCGACAGCGTCTCGGTGTACTCCGAACGCGCCGGCAACCCGGACCTGGAGCCGATCACCGCCGACGTGTGGAACGCGGGTATCGTGTGGGCGCCGATGGCCAACCTGTCGATCTCGGCTGACTACTACAACTGGAAGATCGAGAACGAAGTCGACACCGCCAGCACCGACCAGCTGCTGCTGGCCGAGTACTACTGCCGCAATGGCCTGCCGAACGGCTCTTCGGCCACCTGCCAGAACGTGGCCGACTGGGTCGTGCGCGATTCGGCCGGCAACCTGAGCTCGCTGTACACGCCGAAGATGAACGTGGCCCGCCAGAACCTGCAGGCCGTGACCGTTGGCTTCAAGTACCTGCAGGACATCGGCCGCTTCGGCTCGCTGCAGCTCTCGGGCAACTACACCAACATGCTCAAGCGTGAGGTGCAGGCACAGCCGGGCGAGCAGTACCAGGACCTGCTGGGCAACCCGAAGGCGATGTGGAACTACGACAGCTACGCCAAGGTCCGTTCCGACGCGGCACTGGCCTGGTCGCTGGACAAGTGGACCACCACGCTGTACGCCAACTACATCGGCCACACCCCGAACTACCTGGCCGGCCTGAACGGCTACGGGTACACCCATGCGGCTTCGGGCTACCAGGCAGGCAAGTGGGGTTCCTACACCACGTACAACCTCAGCTTGAACTACCGTGCGCAGGATGACCTGACCCTGTCGCTGATGGTCAACAACGTGTTCAACAAGATGCCGGAACAGCAGGCCCACAGCTATCAGGGCACTTCGGGCACGCCGTACAACAACTACCTGTACAACGTCTACGGCCGCGCCGTGTACGTCCAGGCCAAGTACGACTTCGGCAAGTAATCCCGTCGTTTTCCGGGTTTCATTCCGGACCAGGCCCCGCTTCGGCGGGGCCTTTTTTTTTGCCTTGCACAAACGGTTGCAGCGCCACCTGCCAGCACTGACATAAATCGAGCGCATCTGATACCGTCACAACCTGTTCACGATCCAGTCAGCATTCCCCGAACAACGCGCAGCAAAGGACGAGACATGCACGTTATTTCCGCACGCATACTGGGCACGGCCCTTTCATTGGCGCTGGCAAGTACCCTTGCACAGGCCTCCCCCATTCCCGTCGAAGACCTGGCACGGCTGCCTGCGCTGCAGTCGGTATCGCTCAGCCCGGATGGGAAGTATCTGGTCGCCCTGATTCCTTCGCCCGGCAACCCCGAGGAAACGGCGCTGGCGAGCTGGGACACGGATTCCATGGGCGGCCCGCCCAAAGTCATTACGCCGTCTGGCGACCGGATGAAATTCATTGCTGCCGGTGCGCTGAAGGCCGGCCAGATCCTTGCCGTGGGTCGCCAGGAATGGACCGGTCAGCTCGGTGGTTGCGGTGAAGGCAGCGTGTCCGGAGCGACCAAGACGTTCGTGGTGAAAACCTACCTGACCGACCAGTCTCAGAAGAGCTTCAGCGAGGCCTTCGCTGACAACACCCGGAAGCTTGGTGTGAGCGAGCAGACCCAACGCTGCCTGGAGCTGGGCGGCAGCGCCTCGCTGGTCAACATGCTGCCGCTGGACCCGGACCGGGTCATCATCCGCCAGCTCAGCGAAATCACGCTGACCTCCAATTACTATCTTTACAACCTGAAGACCAAGGAAACCGAATTACTGTTCCGTGGGGGAACCCGCGCCCAGCCGGCCCTGTTCGATCCTCGCAGCGGCAAGGTGCTGGCAAAGGCACAGATCGAGCCAGTCAGCGGTGATTACGATCAGCAGTTGTCGATACTGGATCCGAAAACGGGCCAGTACGTCGCCCAGAAGCCGCTTGATTCCCGCCTGTCCAACCGTCATACGGTGGAGCTGGCGGGCGTCGACGATGCCAGTGGCAAGTATTACGTGCTGACGGATCTTTTCTCCGACAAGGTCCAGGCGCACCTGTATGACGCCACGACGCAGAAGTTCGACCCGGAACCGGTGCTGGCCAACCCGAATTTTTCCATCGCCAGCCTGGTGTTCAGCACCCAGCCGAGCACTTTCAACCAGGTGGTCGGGTTCACCATCGACGGCCCGGGCATGCAGACCGTTTACGTCGATCCAACACTGAAGTCGATCCATGAGTCGCTCAAGACGGCCGTGCCGGATCGCCAGATCGACATCACCCGCTACAACGATGACTTCTCGCGCATCCTGTTCCGCGCAAGCAGTCCCGATGCGCCCTCCGCGTACTACCTGCTGCTGGACCGCAAGAAGGTCGTCAACCTCGGCAACGAGCGCCCCTGGATCGGCAAGGGCCTGGTGGGTGAGCAACGCTGGGTCACCTACAAGGCGCGCGACGGACGGCAGATTCCTGCGATTCTCGATCTTCCTGCAGGCTGGAAGCAGGGCGACGCGGCGCCGCCGGCCGTCATCCACCCACACGGCGGCCCCTGGGCTCGCGACTATATGCAATGGGACCCCTCCGGCTGGATTGCCCTGCTTACGTCCCGCGGCTATGCAGTACTGAGGCCCCAGTACCGCGGATCTTCCGGCCTGGGCCGCGACCTGTGGATCGCCGGCGACCGCGAATGGGGCCAGAAAATGTCGGATGACAACGACGACGGGGCGGCCTGGATGGTCGCTCAGGGATATGCAGCAAAGGACCGCATCGCCATTTTCGGGTATTCGTATGGCGGTTTCGCAGCAGCCGCAGCCACGGTGCGGCCCGGCTCGCCGTACCAGTGCGCGATCGCCGGTGCGCCGGTGACCGATCTGGCCCGTCTCGGCACTTCATGGAGCGACAACCGCATCCAGCGCATCCTGCAGGGCCAGACGGTCAAGGGAATGGACCCGATGCGCAACACTGCGTCGGCCAACATTCCGGTGATGCTGTTCGTTGGCGACCGCGACGTACGCACCCCCGCTTTCCACGCGCAGGGCTTCTACGACGCAGTCAAGAACAAGGTTCCCGCGCAATTCCACCTGATCGCGGACCAGCAGCACAGCATGCCCTGGTATCCGCGCCAGCAGCGGCAGACCTTGGGCCTCATCGAATCGTTCCTGAAGAATGACTGTGGTCCCAACGGCCTATAGCGCATCCCCTAGCATGAAGATGTGAAAAGCGTCCCCCGGAACTGCAAGTTTCCGGGGGATTTTTTTGAGAAACCCAAAAAATCCTAATAAAAACAATTAATTAAGCGGACCTTCATTCATGTTGCATTTACCTAACGCGTTATCTACACTCGCTTAACCGAAGCATAACGAGTGGGGATCCAACCGAAATGCGTAACGCCAACCGCCGCACCAAGCCAAACCGCGTCCCGTTGACTCTTGCCGTACTCGCCTGCCTGCAGGCGGCGCCGGTATTCGCACAGGAAGTCGAGGCACCGCAGTCCGAGTCGTCGAGCAGCTCGTCCAAGAGCCCAACCAACCTGGACGCGATCAGCGTCACCGGCTCGCTCATCAAGCGGCCTGAATATGAGACCACGTCTCCGGTCCAGGTCATCTCGATTGAAAAGGGCGTTGCGGCGGGCCAGTTCGATACCGCGGACTTCCTCCAGACCTCGTCGATCGCGGCAGGATCGACCCAGATGAACAACCAGTTCGGCGGCTTCGTGGTCGAAGGCGGAACTGGCGTGCAGACCGTGTCCCTGCGTGGCCTGGGCGCGAACCGTACTCTGGTCCTGCTCGATGGCCAGCGTCCGGGTCCAGCCGGCACCCGCGGCCAGGTCGGCGCATTCGACCTCAACGTGATTCCGCAGGTCATCCTGCAGCGCCTGGAGGTCGTCAAGGATGGTTCATCCTCGATCTACGGCTCGGACGCACTGGCCGGCGTGGTCAACCTGATCACCAAGAAGAGCATCGACCGTCCGGAAATGACGTACTCGATGAGCGTTCCGCAACATGGCGCTGGCGAGCAGTTCTCCGCGTCCATCGCCAACGGTTGGAACTTCGAAAAGGGCAGCATTGTCGCTGCCGCGCAGTGGGATCGCCTGAATGCGCTGACCGTTGGCGATCGTGACTTCTTCCGATGCGCCCAGGACATGGTGTGGGGTACCGATGGGCAGCGGATCGATCGCGAGGATCGCTCGATCCTGGCGGGCACCGATCTGGGCGGCTGCAGCACCGGCAACCTGTATGCCAACACCATCATCAAGTACAGCAACTCGGGTATCCGCTACGTACCGTCACCGGATGGCAGCACTGTCGGCCCGTTCCCGGGCTACAAGCCGCGCCCCCGCCCGACGCCCACCTACGCCAATGGCGGCAAGGCCTATTACGAGGACGTGCTGAACTTCCCGTTCTATGACGATCAGGAAGTCATCAATCAGCGCGAACGTGCGACGCTGTATGCGTCCAGCGATTTCAGTTTCGACAGCGTCAACTGGAAGACCCAGTTCCTGTACAACCGCCGCGAAACCAAGGCCCACAGCTGGCGCCAGTTCTTCCCGGTCGTCTACAGCGAAGCGGCCGATGACTATTATCAGGTCATCATGCCGTTCCCCAGCGACGACAAGATCACGGTCGATTATTTCTATGGCACCACCAAGCTGGACGGCCAGTTCAAGTGGACCGACAGCTGGGCCTGGGAAGTCAACGCCAGCTACAGCCGCTCCAGCGGTGATTACAGCGGCCTTGCCATCGACGCCAGCCGCGCCGGTGACCTGAGTTACACCAACGACGACATGCCGGTGAACTATTTCGATCCCGGCTTCCTCAGCGGAGCTCGCATGTCCGAGCTCGTCGATGCCATTGGCCAGTGGCACACCGGCAACACCGTGTACGAACAGACCAGCGCAAATGCCATCGTCAGCGGCAATCTGTTCACCCTGCCGGCCGGCGACGTTGCGTCTGCCATCGGCGTGGAATTCCGCAAGTACAAGATCAATGACACTCCTTCGGAGTTCTCCCGCTCGGGCAACATCTGGGGCGCCAGTACGGCCGACATCACCAAGGGTACCGACAAGGTGAAGGAGGCCTTTGCCGAGGTGGACGTGCCGCTGCTGAAGGGCATTCCGGGCATCGAGTCGCTGTCGGTCAATCTGTCCGGCCGCGTATTCAAGTACGACTCGGTTTCCGGTTCGGACAAGGTGTGGAAGACCGGCGTGAACTGGCAGATCGTGCCTTCGCTGCGTCTGCGCGGCACGGTGGGCACCTCGTACCGTGCTCCGGGCCTGTATGAGCTGTACCTGGGCAACCAGACCGGATTCCTGGCTCAGAACCAGATCGACCCCTGCATCCTGTGGGGCGACAGCAACAACGACTTCATCCGTGCCAACTGCGGTGCCGCTGGCATTCCGGACAATTACGCCGGTGGCGGCAGCAGCGCTACGATCTATTCGGGTGGTGGCGCCGGCCAGCTCAAGCCGGAAACCTCCAAGGCCAGGACCCTCGGCCTGGTCTGGACGCCGACGTTCGCCAACCTGAACGTGGCGCTGGACTATTTCGACTACGACGTCCGCGGCGAAATCACCCAGCTCGACGAGTACGACATCGTGTTCGGCTGCTACGGTTCGGCGGTGTATCCGAACGCATTCTGCGACCAGCTGGTTCGCAACAGCCCGACCGACGCCGCGTCGCCGAACCAGATCACAACCGTCTACAACAAGTACATCAACATCAACCGCGAGCGCACCCGCGGCTATGACCTGCAGATCAACTACGACGATGATTTCTCCTTCGGCAAGCTGTCCGCCGAAGCGCAGGTGACGTACACCCTGGAAGACACCAACCAGTTGTTCGATTCGTCGGCCGAGAGTGGCATCACCACCTCTGACCAGGTCGGTTACATCGGCCGCCCGAAGACCGTGGGCCTGGCCAGCGTCAGCCTGGAACGCGGTGACTGGACCTACAACTGGCAGGGTACGTATACCAGCAGCACCTCGAACAAGGACCTGAACCCGAACTTCACCTATTCCGGCTACCAGAACGCCTCCCGCGACATCAAGGCCGGCTGGCAGTTCCGCCACAGCGTCTCGGTGGGTTACAAGATGGATGACTGGTCCATCATGGTGGGTGTCCGCAACCTGTTCGACAAGGAGCCGGATCTGATTTCCAACACCGCCGGCACCCGCTACGGCAATGTTCCGCTGTATGCCTCGCAGTACGACTGGTATGGCCGCACGTTCTTCGCGCGCGTGTCCTACAAGTTCTGATTGCCCAGCAACCGCAGTACCCCCGACAGACCCGGCTTTTGCCGGGTCTGTCTTTTCCGGCGCCCGCCTGCCCCCTTGCGCCCGCCCATGACCTTCGACACCCTTGCAGGCCAGGCCGGCGGCGTATCGTTCGGCCCACGGCCGTCCCCGCGGCCCTTCCCTGACTTACCCGGCCTGGAGGCCATCCAAGTGACCCGTACTCCCAAGATCGTGCTGCTGACCCTGGCCGTTTCGGCCGCGCTGGCCGGCTGCGGCAAGACTGACACCCCGGCCAAGGACGCCACCGCCTCCACGCCGGCTGCCGCCGAAGCAACCACTTACACGCTCGACGAGAGCAAGCTGCCCGCCTACAACGCCTTCCAGCCGGGCGACCTGGATGCCAGCAAGGACGCTTGCACCGCCTTCGGTGATTACGTCAACAGCAAATGGCTGGCGGCCAACGAGATCCCGGGCGACCGCACCAGCTGGGGCGCGTTCACCATCCTCGACGAGCGCTCGGTGGCCGTGCAGCACCAGCTCGCCGAACAGGTCGCGCAGGTGAAGAACCCGAACCACATCGAGAAGATCGTCGGCGACCTGTGGGCCACCGGCATGGACGAAGCCAAGATCAACGCCCAGGGCATCGAGCCGCTGAAGGCCGACCTGGCCGCGATCGACGGCCTGCAGGACAAGGCGGCCATCGCCAATTACCTGCGCACCAGCGCGGCCAAGGGTGACAACATCCTGTTCGGCTTCGGTGCCGAAGCCGACTTCAAGAACTCGGCCGTGAACATGGCCTACGCCAGCCAGGGCGGCCTGGGCCTCCCGGACAGCACCTATTACACCGACGCCAAGAACGCCGACAAGCTGAAGGCCTACCAGGCGCACGTGGCCAAGGTGCTGGAGCTGTCCGGTGTCGCTGCGGCCGATGCCGCCAAGCAGGCCGAAGACGTGGTCAAGTTCGAAACCCGCCTGGCCAAGGCGTCCAAGTCTCGTGTCGAGCTGTCGCGCAACGTCGAGCTGTACTACAACCCGGTCACCCTGGCCGATGCCGACAAGCTGACGCCGAACTTCAGCTGGACCGAGTTCTTCAAGTCGCAGGGCGTGGCCGCGCCGGAGAAGTTCTCGCTGGCCATGCCAGCCTTCCACGAAGAAGTGAGCAAGGCGCTGGGTGATGCCGATCCGTCGGTGTGGCGCGCCTATCTGCGCTTCCATACCGTGGACAGCGCCTCGCCCTATCTGGCTGACGCCTTCGTGCAGGAAAACTACGAGTTCTACGGCAAGACCCTCAACGGCCAGAAGGAACAGAAGCCGCGCTGGAAGCGCGTGCTGGGCACCATCGAAGACGATGCCGGCGAAGCCTTCGGCCAGCTGTACGTGAAGGTCGCCTTCTCGCCCGAAGCCAAGGCGAAGATGGAAGACCTGGTGAAGAACCTGGCCGCTTCGCTGAAGGAGCGCATCCAGGGCCTGAGCTGGATGAGCGACGAGACCAAGGCCAAGGCCATCGCCAAGTGGGAAACCTTCACCCCGAAGATCGGCTACCCGGACAAGTGGCGTGACTGGTCCGGCCTGCAGACCCAGCGCGACAGCTTCCTGGGCAACGTGCGCGCGGCCAACGAGTTCAACTACAGGTTCAACCTGTCCAAGATCGGCAAGCCGGTGGACAAGACCGAGTGGGGCATGACGCCGCAGACGGTCAACGCCTACTACAACCCGCTGCAGAACGAGATCGTGTTCCCGGCCGCCATCCTGCAGCCGCCGTTCTTCGACCCGAACGCCGACGACGCGTTGAACTACGGTGGCATCGGTGCGGTGATCGGCCATGAAATGACCCACGGCTACGACGACCAGGGCGCGCGCTTCGGGCCGACCGGCAACATGGAAGACTGGTGGACTGCGGCGGACAAGAAGAACTTCGAAGGCCTGACCGGCAAGCTGGTCAAGCAGTTCGACCAGTACAAGGTCGACGGCCAGGCGGTTAACGGCCACCTGACCCTGGGCGAGAACATCGCCGACCTGGGTGGCCTGGCCACCGCCTACGATGCCCTGCAGAAGGCCAGCGCCGGCAAGGAAGACCCGAAGGTGGACGGCTTCAGCCGCGACCAGCGCTTCTTCTTCAACTGGGCCACCGTGTGGCGCACCAAGTACACCCCGGAAAACGCCAAGGTCCGCCTGGCCACCGACCCGCACGCACCGGCACAGTTCCGTGCCATGGGCGCGCCGTCGAACCTGCCGACCTTCGCCGCCGCGTTCCAGTGCAAGGCCGGCTCGCCGATGGCCCGCACCGGCGAAGAACAGGTGGTGATCTGGTAATCCCCGGCTGACGCCGAGGCAACCCCTGCAAAGGCCCGGAATGTTCCGGGCCTTTGTTCTTCTGCACCCCGCTCTGCCGGGAAAGGCTGGAACGCGCGGTGATGCATGCATCCCGCGCCCATGCACGGCTTGCTATAGTGCGCGCGCCCTCAATCCATCACGGATTCGTTCCACATGCCCAACTTCCGTCCGCTTGCCATCGCCCTGGGCATCAGCCTGGCGACCCTGGTCCCGACCCATGATGCGTTCGCCGCCAAGAAGAAGGCCGCCCGCGCTCCGGCGGTCAGCGCCCAGTGCAGCGATTTCTACGCCGCCACCAACGCAGGCTGGCTGAAGGCCAATCCGGTGCCGCAGACCGGCGCCACCACCGCGCTGGGCCAGCTGGTCGATCGCAGCCGCCAGCAGCAGCGCGAACTGCTCGACGCCGCGATGAAGGCGCCGCAGGGCAACGTGCAGAAACTGCTGGGCGACTTCTGGGCCAGCGGCCTGGACGAAGCTGCGGTGGAAGCAGACGGCTCCAATCCGATCGCGCCGCTGCTGACCCGCATCAACGCGATCAAGAAGGCCAAGGATATCCCCGCCTCGATCGCCGCGTTGCACCAGGTCGGTATCCCGGTGGCGTTCAACTTCGGCCCGGACGTCGACCTCAAGGCCCTGGACCGCCACATCGGCTACTTCATGCAGGGTGGCATGGGCCTGCCGGATCCGGCGTTCTATACCCGCACCGACGCCGACACCGTCGCCCTGATGGGCCGCTACCGCAATTACGTCAAGCAGATCCTGGCACTGACCGGTACACCGGCCGCGAAGCTGGAGGCCGAAGCGCAGGCGGTGATCACGCTGGAAACCGAGCTGGCACGCAACGCGCAGTCGCTGGCCGGCATCAACAACCCGTTCAACAACTACGCACCGATCACCACCCGCGACCTCAACAGCCGCTACCGCAACCTGCAGCTGGATGCGTTCCTGAAGGCACAGGGCGTGGATGACGACCTGGTCTCACTGGCCGACCCGGGCCTGTTCAGGCAGCTCGACAGCATGGTCACCCGGCTCAAGCCGGACCAGTGGAAGGCCTACCTGCGTTGGCGCGTGGGCGATTCCATGGCCCCGTACCTGTCCAAGGCCTACCGCGACGCCGAATTCGAGTTCCGCGGCCGCGTGCTGCGAGGCCAGACCCTGCCGCCGCAGCGCTGGGAAAGCGTGCTCGACGCCATCAATGTGGCCGCCGGCCCGATGGTCGGCCGTGAGTATGCCGCCCGGTACCTGTCGGCCGAAGATCGTCGCCAGGCGGCGTGGATCGTCGACAGGGTGCGCGAAGTCCAGATCGAGGCGGTCAAGAACAGCAGCTGGATGAGTGCCGAAGCCAAAACCGAAGCGCAGGCCAAGCTGGCCGCGCTGAAGATCGAGATCGGTACCCCGCTGCGCGACCTGGACTACAGCGTGCAGCCGATGGGCCGTGGCTCGTTCGGTGGCAACATGCTGATCGCGTCGACCTGGCGCCATCGCGAGGAAATGAAGCGCATCGGCAAGGGCAATGCCGACCGTCGCTGGGATGTGCTGCCGCAGCAGCCATCGCTGGCCTATGACCTGGCGCAGAACCGCCTGATCGTCACCGCCGCGATCCTGCAGGGCCCGGTGTTCAATGCCAGGGCCGATGCCGCCGACAAGTTCGGCAGTTTCGGTGGACTGGTCGGCCATGAGCTGACCCGCGCCATCGATGCCAAGGGCGCCCTGGTCGACGCCAGGGGCGAGCTGCGCAGCTGGTGGACCCCGGCCGACAAGACCGCCTGGACCCTGCTGGGCAACCGCGTGGCTGCCCAGTACGGCGCCTACGACTTCCCCGGCGTCAAAGGTGCCAAGGTCAATGGCACGCTCACCCAGGAAGAGAACCTGGCCGACATCGCCGGCCTGGAACTGGCCTGGGCGGCCTACACCGCGCAGGAGCCGAAGGCCAAGCCGGCACAGCAGCAGGGGTTCTTCCGCGCCTGGTCGGCACTGTGGGCACAGCAGCTGTCGCCCAATGAAGCCGTGCGCCGCCTGACCGCCGACATCCGTGCACCGGGTGTGTGGCGCAGCAATGGCACGCTGGCCAACCTGCCGGCGTTCGGCACCACCTTCAGCTGCAAGGCCGGCCAGCCGATGCAGCGCAGCGACGCCGAGCAGATCAAGGTCTGGCGTTGAGCCAACGGCCGCTGTTGAGGCACGAAGGGCGCCCCCGGGCGCCCTTCTTTTTTGCGGATGCAGCACGATCGCGGGTTAACACCGGGCGTGCTATCGCTTCGGCTTCGTCCACCGTGGAACCCCGACATGGCGCACAAGAACACCATCTGCATCTGGTATGACAACGGCGCGCTCGAGGCCGCCACCTTCTACGCCAGCATCCTGCCGGACAGCGCGGTGACTGCCGTGCATCACGCGCCCGGTGACTATCCGGACGGCAAGGAAGGCAGCGTGCTGACGGTCGAATTCACCGTGTGCGGCGTCCCCTGCGTCGGCCTCAACGGCGGCCCCGCGTTCAAGCACAGCGAAGCGTTCTCCTTCCAGATCCAGACCGAAGACCAGGCCGAGACCGACCGCCTGTGGGATGCGATCGTCGGCAATGGTGGCCAGGAAAGCCAATGCGGCTGGTGCAAGGACCGCTGGGGCATCTCCTGGCAGATCAGCCCACGCATGCTGATCGAGGCGGTGACCAGCCAGGACAAGGCGCTGGCCAAGCGTGCCTTCAACGCAATGATGCCGATGAAGAAGATCGACATCGCCACCCTCCAGGCCGCAATCCAAAAAGGGGACGGAGGGGATTAAGTCGTTTATCCCCACCGCCGGTGCAGCCACGCGAGTTGCGACTTAATCCCCTCCGTCCCCTTTTTCCGAGGTACAGATGATCTGGGACGCAATCATCATCGGCGGTGGCCACAACGGCCTGGTCTGCGCGGCCTATCTGGCGCACGCCGGAATGAAAGTGCTGGTGCTGGAGCGTCGTGGCGTTCTGGGCGGTGCCGCGGTCACCGAGGAGTTTCATCCAGGCTTCCGCAACTCGGTGGCGTCATACACGGTGTCGCTGCTGCAGCCAAAGGTGATCGACGACCTGCAGCTGCATGCCCACGGGCTGCGCATCATCAACAGGCCCGTCAACAACTTCCTGCCATTGCCCGACGGCCGCTACCTGCTGTCGGCGCATGGTCGCACCCGGACCGAGATCGCGAAGTTCTCCGAGCGGGATGCACAGCGCCTGCCCGCGTATGAAGCACGCCTGGAGATCTTCGCCGATGTGCTGCGCGCGTGGGCCTTGCGTGCGCCACCGGACGTCGGCGTTGCCGGTGGTTGGCGCGCGTTGCCTGCGCTGTGGCAGATGGGCCGTCTCGGTCGCGAGCTGGCCCCCCTGGATGCCTCGCTGCGGCAGGAACTGCTGGATCTTTTCACGCTGTCGGCCGCCGAGTACCTGGACCGCTGGTTCGAGAGCGAGCCGGTCAAGGCCCTGTTCGGCTTCGACGGCATCGTCGGCAACTATGCCAGCCCCCACACGCCGGGCAGCGCCTATGTACTGCTGCATCATGTGTTCGGCCAGTGCAATGGCATGAAAGGCGCATGGGGCCATGCGATCGGTGGCATGGGCGCGATCAGCCAGGCCATCGCCTCCGCCGCACGCGGGGCGGGCGCGGAACTGCGCGTGGATGCCGGCGTGCAACGCGTACTGATCGAACACGGGCGTGCCGTGGGCGTAGAGCTGGCCAACGGCGAAACCCTGCGCGCCCGCGCGGTGATCGCCAACGTCAATCCGAAGCTGCTGTATGAGCAGTTGCTGGAACCGGTGCAGGTACCGGCGGCGACACGCGAGCGCATGGCAAACTGGCGCTGCGGCTCTGGCACATTCCGGATGAACGTGGCGCTGTCGCGGCTGCCGGACTTCCGTGCCCTGCCCGGCCCGGGCGATCACCTCAGCGCCGGCATCATCATCGCGCCCAGCCTGGACTACATGGACCGCGCCTGGCTGGATGCGCGCCGTGACGGCTGGTCACGCGAACCGATCGTGGAGATGCTGGTTCCCAGCACGCTGGATGATTCGCTGGCCCCGCCCGGACAGCATGTGGCCAGCCTGTTCTGCCAGCATGTGGCACCCGTGCTGCCTGACGGACGTCACTGGGATGATCACCGCCAGACCGTGGCCGATCTGATGATCGCCACCGTGGACCGCTATGCCCCCGGATTCGCCGACAGCGTGCTTGGCCGGCAGGTGCTGTCACCGCTGGATCTGGAACGCACCTTCGGCCTGATCGGCGGCGACATCTTCCACGGCGCACTGAGCGCCAACCAGTTGTTCTCGGCGCGTCCGATGGTCGGCCAGGCAGGTTATCGCGGCGCGCTGCCCGGCCTGTACCTGTGCGGCTCAGGCACCCATCCTGGCGGCGGCGTCACCGGCGCACCCGGGCATAATGCCGCGCAGGTGGTGCTGCGGGACCTGTAGAGGCGTGCCGACCAACGGTCGGCACCCACAGCGTCAAATGATCCTTCGGATCATTTGACGCTGCGCAGATGGTTCGGGCGCTTCGGCGGTCCCGGCGGACGCCGCTTGTTGAACGGCGGCTGCCCGCGCCAGTAGCGGATCAGCAGCCAGCCGAACAGCATGCCACCCAGGTGCGCGAAGTGGGCCACGCCCGGCTGCCAGCCGGTCATGCCCAGCACCAGTTCGCCCACACCGAACAGGATTACGAAAGTACGCGCCTTCATCGGGATCGGCGGGAACAGCAGCATCACCCGCTGGTTCGGGAACAGCATGCCGTAGGCCAGCAACAGGCCGAACACGCCGCCGGAGGCACCCAGTACCGTCGCCGGGTTCTCCAGCAGCGTTCCCACCAGCAGCTGGCAGACGCCGGCACCGGCCACGCAGACCAGGTAGTACAGCAGGAAGCGCTTCTCGCCCCAGGTCTGCTCCAGTGGCGCACCGAACATGAAAACAGCCAGCATGTTGAAGAACAGGTGGCCGAAGCTGCCGTGCAGGAAGCCATAGGTCAGCAGCTGCCACGGCTGGAAGTTGCCGCCCGGTGAGAACGCATCGAAACCCTGCTGCAGCGGTTGCAGCATGAACGGCTCGAAGGTCTGCATGCCGAGCAGGAACGGCTGCTGCAGCAGGAACAGGATCGCGTTGGCGATCAGCAGGGCCTTGGTAACGGTTGGCAGTCGCGGGAACATGGGAGCACCGGCATGGAACGGCCTCCATCATAGCCGCAGCGTCATGCCATGTCGGCGCGCCCCAGGCATGGCCTGTTCAGTCGCCAGCGATGCTCAGCCGGGCCCCCACACGGCCGCATCCAGCGCCGCCGCCGGATCGGTGGCCGGCATCCGCACCCGCCCGTTCTCCACCCGCACGCCCTCGGCACGCAGACGCTGCGACTGCTCGCGCCAGCCGGCCGAACCTTCTTCCAGGGCGATGCGCCCATCCGAGCGCAGCACGCGGTGCCAGGGCAGGTCCGGGTCGTCGTTCTGGCCAAGGATGCGCGCGGTCAGGCGGGCCCGCCCGGGCAGGCCGGCGCGCATCGCCACCTGCCCGTACCCCATCACCTGCCCGGCCGGGATCGCGCGGATCACCGCCAGGATGCGCGCCCGTGCCTGTTCCGGTGTCAACGCCGCAGGCGGGTCACCAGCAGTACGCCGATCAGTACCAGCACGGTGCCGGCGACCTGCGCCGGCCCCATCGGTTCGTCGAGCAGCCATAGGCTCATCACGATGGTGGAAACAGGCCCCAGCATACCGACCTGTGCGGCCAGCGACGAACCCACGCGCTGCACCGCCAGCATGATTGCCAGCACCGGCAGCACCGTGCACGCGGTGGCATTGACCAGCGACAGCCACTGCACCGGTGCCGGTGCCTGCCACAGCAACGGCAGCGGATGGGTCACCGCGAAATGCAGCAGCACCAGCGCGCTGGCGACGCAGCTGGCGTAGGCGGTCAGCCGCACCGCGCCGATGCGCGCCACCACCTGCCCACTGCCGAACAGGTACAGCGCATAGCTGAGCGCACTGCCGAGCACCAGCAGGCTGCCGACGATGATCTGCCCGCCTTCGCGCTGCAGGTCGTGGCCGAAGGCGAGCAGCACGCCCAGATAGCTCAGCACCAGCGCACCGATCTGCCAGCGGCCCGGGCGCTGCCGCGCCAGCAGCACGTTGATCAGCAGCACCAGGGTCGGGTTCAAATACAGGATCAGCCGCTCCAGGGTCACGCTGATGTACTGCAGCCCTTGGAAGTCGAGCAGGCTGGACAGGTAGTAGCCGGTGAAGCCCAGCCACAGCACGCGGGCGCGGTCGGCCCAGGACAGCGGCGCAGCCCGGCGCGCGGCCCACAGCGCCATCAGCACGAACAGCGGCAGCGCCATCAGCATGCGCATTGCGAGCAGCGTGGTGGCGTCGACGCCATGGCGCAGGCCCAGCTTGACGATGATGGCCTTGCCGGACGCGGCGATGGCGCCGACCGCGGCCAGGCCGATGCCGCCCAACGCGATGCGTGGGGAAGCGGTAGCGATGCGGGAGGTGGGACTGGACATCGGGACGACGGCGGGCCGCGCGGGGCGGCCCGGGAAAGCGTGCGGGGCGGTCATTGTCGCATGGGTGCGCCCGCTGCCCCGTAGAGCCGGGCCTGCGCTCGGCTCCACCATGCCTGGGCGAAAAGCAGCCGAGCATGGCTCGGCTCTACAACGGCCCGGGTCAACGCATCAGTACCACTTCCTCGGCCGACGTCGGGTGGATGGCCACGGTGGCGTCGAACTGGGCCTTGGTCGCCCCCATCTTCACCGCCACCGCGAAGCCCTGCAGGATCTCGTCGGCCGCTTCACCGAGCAGGTGGATGCCGACCACGCGTTCTTCCGGGCCCGCGCAGACCATCTTGAACAGGCTGCGCTGGGTGCCGTTGGCCAGCGCCTGCAGCATCGGGCGGAAGCGGCTGTGGTAGACGCTTACCTGGTCGAAACGCCGGCGCGCTTCTTCCTCGCTCATGCCCACCGCGCCCAGCGGCGGATGCGAGAACACCACGCTCGCCACGTTCTCGTAATCCATTTTGGACTGCGGGCGCCCCCCGAACAGGCGGTCCATCAGCCGCCGCGAAGCGGCCACCGCCACCGGGGTCAGACCGACCTTGCCGGCGATGTCACCGACCGCGTGCACGCTCGGCACGCAGGTGGTCTGCCACTCATCCACCTGTACCTGCCGGTGTTCGCCAATGCCGATGCCGAGCGCCTCCAGGCCCAGGTCATGGCTGTTGCCACGACGGCCGGTGGCGAAGAAGACCGCATCGAACACGCTGTCGATCGGGCCGTCATGGCCGTATGCGCGCACACGCGCTCCGTCACGCTTCAGTTCACGCAGGCGATAGTCGAAATGGATGCGCACGCCCTGCTGCTTGAGATTCTCGGCCAACTGGTCGGTCAGCTCGTAGTCGAAGCGCTCCAGCAGGCGCTGGCCACGTACCAGCAACCTGACCTTGCTGCCCAGCGCCTGCAGCAGCCCGGCCAGCTCCACGGCGATATAACCGCCGCCGACAATCGCGACCTCGGCCGGCGCCGCGCGCAGATCGAAGAAATCGTCGGACACCAGGCCCAGCTCTGCACCCGGAATATCCGGGCGCAATGGATGCGCGCCGGTAGCGATCAGGATATGCCCAGCGCTGTAGCGCACGCCGTCACTGCAGGCCACGGTGTGGGCATCGAGCAGGCGGCCACGTGCCGGGATGCGCACCACGCCGGTTTCGTCCAGCCGCGTGTGGTAACTGGCGTGGATGTTGCTGATGTAGGCCTGGCGATGGATCACCAGTTCCTTCCACGACAGCGCCGGGCGCGCCGGCACGTCAAAGCCCATCGCACTGGCCAGGCCGATGCGCTCGTGCAGGTCGGCCGCCAGCCACATCGCCTTCTTCGGCACGCACCCGATGTTGACGCAGGTGCCGCCGAGCTCACCGGGCTCCAGCAGCGCCACGCGCTTGCCGTACTGGGCGGCGCGAATGGCGCCGGCCAGGCCGGCAGATCCCCCGCCAAGGACGATCAGGTCGTAATCATGGGGCGCAGTGCTCATGGATGTCGCTCGGGTCGGTGAAAGAAAGGACGGCGTGCCGGGGTTGCAGGCGGCAACCACAACCGGCGGACGCCCCGCGTCATGTGGTTTCGAGCATGCCATGTCCTGCTGCGGTGCATGCGTGACGATCGGGCGGACCCTGCATCATCCCGGCCCGGTGCCACGCCGCATCGGCGGCCACTGCCGGTAGGTCATCGCACGCCACAGCCATTCCATCGGGCCGAAGCGGAAACGCCGCAGCCACGCGTGCGACAGGCCCACCTGGACGGCGAACACCAGCAGCGCGAACAACAACTGCACACTGCGCGGCATCGCTTCGAACCACCCCAGGCCATAGTGATAGAACAGCCAGGTGCACAGCAGCGACTGGCCAAGGTAATGAGTCAGCGCTATCCGCCCGGCCGGAGCCAGCCATCCCAACCGCGTGCGCCAGTGCACGATCCAGCCCAGGTAGCCCAGGCACATCAACAGCCCACCCAGGGAAAACAGCGCCATCACCGCGGTCACCTGCAGGTCATACATTCCCGGCGCCAGGTAGGGCTTCCGGATCACCGCCATCGCTGTGAGCAGCAGGCCCAGGGGCAGCGCGCCCCAGCGCAGCACTGCGTACAGGCGCGGGAAACGCTCCGGCGAAGCCAGCGCGCCACTGCGGGTGAAACCGCTGCCGATCAGGAACATGCCCAGCACTTCCGGGCCGGTGATCAGCATCGCCCCCATCGATACAGCAAATTCATGCAGGCGCTGCGCGGTGGCCTGCATCCAGCTGCCGTGCCCATATGCCAGGCGCTGCTGGTCAACGCTCTGCTGCGCATCGGACAGCATCCGCTGCACGTCCTCGGCCGAGGCCATCGACACCATCGCGCCCACCAGCAGCATCATCGCCACGCCGCCCAGATAGACGACCACGCCCATCCACGGCAGCCAGCCGCGCGGCGCCTCGCGGCAGGCCAGCAGCGGCAACGAGGCCAACGCATACATCACCAGGATGTCGCCCGACCAGACCAGCAGCGCATGGCACAGCCCGATCAGCAGCAGCCCGGCGCTGCGGCGCAGGTAGAAAGGGGTGAAGTCGCGGCCGGCAACCTCGGCGCGCTGCGCCATCACCGCGAAGCCGGCGCCGAACAGCAGCGAGAACAGGGTGAAGAACTTGCCCTGCACGAACACGTAGACGAACGCATCGGCCCAGTAGTCGATGCCCTGCCAACGCGCATCGATGCCGGTGAAGGCCAGCTCCAGCGGACCGCTGAAGGCCTCGATGTTCATCAGCAGGATGCCCAGCAGCGCGGCACCGCGCAGCACGTCAAGCACGGCAATGCGTTCGCCGGAGGCCACCGGTTGCAGGGAGGGAGAAGCAGCGTTCACGGGGCATCCGTCGGGCAGGTCCACCATTATGCCGCCGGCCCGCAGGCGGTGGATGGCCGCGACGAGTTCCGGAAACGCAACGGCCCGCCGGAGCGGGCCGTTGCATCCATCACGATCGCGCTGCGATCAGTGGTGGTGACCACCGTCGCCATGGACATGGCCGTGTTCGATTTCTTCCTTGCCGGCCTCGCGCACGTCGACGATTTCGACGTCGAAATGCAGGTCCTTGCCGGCCATCGGATGATTCAGGTCAACATCGACGACACTCATGCCGACCTTCTGCACCGTCACCGCGCGCGGGCCGAAGTTGGTCTGCAGCACGACCTGCTGGCCCGGGGCCAGCCTGGTGTTGCCGAAGTGCTTCTTCGGCACGCGCTGGGACAGGCCGTCACGACGCTCGCCATAGGCGTCCGCCGCCTTGACGTCGACGCTGAAGGCCGCACCGGCTTCCTTGTCCATCATGGCGTTTTCCAGGCCCGGGATGATGTTGCCGTGGCCGATCAGGATCGCCAACGGCTCGCCGCGGTCCTTGGACGACTCGATCGGCTCCTGGCCGACTTCGGAAACGGTGTAGTGGAAGCGGACAACGCGGTCTTTTTCGATCTTCATGCGCAACTCTGTCTGGATCTGCCGGAGGCAGGCGGGTTGGGGCGGGTTGTCGCCCGGCGGGGACGCCGCCATCATGACGGCCAATCCAAGGTGGCGCATTATCCGGAGATCATGCACATCACGCCAGTTTCTCCCGGCCTGCGCCGGTGCCTCGCCCCGGCCCTGCTGCTGGCCCTGCCCCTGCTGATGACCGCCTGCGGAGGCGGCAAGGCCACGCGCCCCGCTCCGCCACCGCCATCGGCCCACTGGCCAAAGACCGTACCGGACAATCCCGAGGCCGCCAATTCGGTCCTGATGCGCGCCATCAGCCTGGTCGGCACCCCCTACCGCTATGGCGGCAATACCCCCGATTCGGGCTTCGATTGCAGCGGCCTGGTCGCCTATGTCTACCGTGAGATGCTGGACCTGAAGCTGCCGCGCACCTCGCGCGACCTGGCTGCGGTGCAGGGCCCGAAGATCGATCCGCAGCGCCTGGCCACCGGTGACCTGGTGTTCTTCGGCAGCCGTGGCAACGTCACCCATGTCGGCATCTACGTGGGCGAAGGACGCTTCGTGCACGCGCCGAGCACAGGGGGCACCGTACGGCTGGATTCGCTCAGCGGCCCCTACTGGAAGGACCATTACACAGGCGCGAAACGTGTTCTTCGCTAAAATGAACAGGCAATATGTTCAAAACTGTGACTGTCATCACATAACAACTAACGAATTCCTAACGGAATTTTTAACTTATCCGTCCTTTTACAGGGCATGATGCCCCATCGTTTTTTTCCTGTGACCGACGCGTGACGACTGACGACCTGAAAAGCGAAGGCCAGACTTCCGTATCTTCACGTAGTGCCCGCCCCCTGTTGCTTGGCTTGGCACTGTGCCTGACCAGCCTTCCGGCCTGGTCCCAGACTGCTCCACACCATTCCGATGTGGCCTCGGCCCCGGTGGCCGAGAACGCGGCCCGACCGGCCGCCAAGGCCGAGGTTGCCGCTCCGCAGCGCAGCCGCGTCGACGCCGCCGCCAGCGCCACGCTGGCGGCACTGCTGCCACACCTGGCGGCCAATGACACCATTCCGTTGATGGACCGTTCGGCCGTGGTCGCCGGCGACCTCAGTCGCCTGCTTGCCAACTACGACACCAGCAGCGCCGCCAATGGCAGCGTCGTCGGTTCGGCCGCCGACAACGGCAAGGTGCAGTCACTGCTGCGACGTGCGATGACCCTGCTCGGCACCCCGTACCGTTGGGGCGGCAGCAACCCGGACAGCGGATTCGATTGCAGTGGCCTGGTCGGCTATGTGTTCCGCTCGGCCCTGGGCATCGAGTTGCCGCGCGTCTCGCGCGAGATGGCGCGCGACGACAATGCCGAACTGATCAATGACCGCGCCGCGCTGGCGGCCGGTGATCTGGTGTTCTTCGGTCGCAAGGGCCGCGTCGACCATGTCGGCATCTATGTCGGCGACGGCCGCTTCCTGCATGCACCAAGCACCGGCAAGGATGTTCGCGTGGACACGCTGCTCAGCGGCTACTGGGGCAACAAGTTCATGCAGGCCCGCCGGGTCGACCTCTGACCGGCTGGCGCCTGCGCGCCGCCTGATACGCAAAGCAAAGCCGCTGCCCTGCAGCGGCTTTTCTGTTGCGCCAGTGGCCGGGCCTCGACGGAGCGCGGACCTGCTGACTCCCTGATCGGTGCCGGCCATTGGTTGGCATCTGCCTCCATCCACGAGCGACGCAGGCCTACCAGGGAAAACAAAGGGCCCGCCGGGTCAGGGCGGGCCTTTCATCTCCACGCAACCTCAGCCGCGTGGTGGTGTCGGATCGGGGTCATCCACGCCCACATTGCTGGACGGGTTGTCATACACCGCCTGGTCCAGCAGCCCGGTTTCCTTGGCCACGATCACCGGCACCAGCATCTGGCCGGTCACATTCGTCATCGTGCGCATCATGTCCAGGATGCGATCAATGGCATACAGGTAGCCGATGGTCTCCAGCGGCAGGTTGGCCGCGCTCAGCACCACCGTGGCCATGATCACCGCCGTACCCGGCACCCCGGCCGTACCGAAGCTGCCCAGCACCGAAGCGATCAGTACCACCACGTACTGTTCCGGGGTCAGCGGCACGCCGCTGTACTGCGCGATGAACACCGCACACAACGCCGGATAGATCGCACCGCAGCCGTCCATCTTGATGCTGGCGCCCAGGGGCACCGCGAACGCACCGTAGTCCTTGTTCACGCCCAGGTTGTGGGTGATCGAGCGCAGCGCCACCGGCATCGCCGCGAAGCTGGACGAGCTGACGAACGCCACCTGCATGCCCGGCGCCGCACCTCGGAAGAACTTCAGTGGATTAAGCCCATGCGCCAGCAGCAGCGCGCTGTAGACCACCACGATGTGCAGGGCGCAGGCTACGTACAGGGCCAGCACGAAATGGCCCAGTGGCAGCAGCTTCTCGAAGCCATAGCTGCCGACCAGGCCGGCAATCAGGCCAAAGGTCCCGACCGGGGTGACTTCCAGCACGAAGCGGGTCACCTGGATCATGATGTCGCTCATCTGGCCGACCAGCTTGCGCGCCTCGGTCACCTTCTCGCCCAGCTTGACGATGGCAAAGCCGACCAGGCCGGCGAAGAAGATCACCGGCAGGATCGAGCCGCGACCTGCCGCCAGCACCGTCTCGCCCGCCGCATTGACCTTGGTGCCGATCCCGGACAACGCATAGAAGACGTTGGCCGGCACGACATCCAGCAGCACCTGCACCACGCTGGGAACTTCACGCGGCACGTAGTTGCTGGCCATCGTCAACTGCAGGCCGCCGGCACCTGGTTGCAGCACGGTGCCCACTGCCAGGCCCACGCACACCGCCAGGGCAGCGGTGATCACGAACCACAGGAAGGTACGGCCACTGAGCGCAGCGACCGACTTCTGCCCATGTAGAGAGGAAATCGCGTTGATGACCGCGAAGAACACCAGCGGCACCGCGATCATCTTGATCAGCGTGACGTACAGCTCACCGAGCGGGCCGAACCAGGTTTCCGCGGCCGGGCCGAACGCCCAGCCCGCCAGCGCGCCAAGCACGAAGCCACCGACCACGCGCTGCCAGAATGGAATCCGCAGCCAGGCAGAGACCAGCTTCATAGGCAATCCAGAGGGAAGAAAGGGATGCTTGCACGATAGCCCAACGCAGCCGATAGGACGACCGCCCGGCCGGCAAATCAGTGTGTCATCGGCGTGCCTTGCGCGGGCGGGCATAATGAACGCCCCGTTACAGTTCGTGAGATCCCAGCGTCCATGCGTCGTTCCGTCTCCCTGTTGGCCGCCTGCGCCACCACCCTGCTGCTCGGCGCCTGCGCCAGTACGTCCCCTGCTTCCGCCCCGGCCGGCCTGAAGGTCGCCGTCGACCCCGTCGCCCACCCCGCCGGCGAGACCCCGCAGTGGTGGTACCGCAGTGGCGCCGCACAGGCCGCCGCCAACGGTGCGATGTCCGGCAGGGCCAAGAACGTCATCCTGTTCCTCGGTGATGGCATGAGCCTGACCACCGTGGCCGCCTCGCGCATCTATGAAGGCCAGAAGAAGGGTGGTTCGGGCGAGGAGAACCTGCTGTCCTGGGAGCGCTTCCCCGCCACGGCGTTCAGCAAGACCTACAACACCGATTCGCAGACCCCGGACTCGGCCGGCACCATGACCGCCATTACCACCGGCGTGAAGACCCACATGGGCGCGATCGGCGTCAGCGCCGGCAGCCGCACCGACTGCGCCGACAGCCTGTCCAAGGGCCTGCTGACCTGGCTGCAGCTGGCCGACAGTGCCGGCCTGGCCACCGGCGTGGTGTCCACCGCACGCCTGACCCATGCGACCCCCGCCGCCACCTACGCCCACTCGCCCGAGCGCAACTGGGAAAACGACACCGACCTGACCGAAGCCGCCAAGGCTGCCGGGTGCAAGGACATTGCCCAGCAACTGCTGTCGACCTCCCGCTACGGTCGAGGCCCACTGGTGGCCCTGGGCGGTGGTCGCGGCGAATTCACCACCGTGGAAGAACGCGATCCCGAGTACGACGACAAGGTCGGCCAGCGCCTGGACGGTCGCAGCCTGGTGCAGGAGTGGCAGCAGGCGCATCCGCAGGGCGCCTATGTGTGGAACAGCAGGCAGCTGGCCGCCGCCGGCGATGCACCAGCCATCCTCGGCCTGTTCGAGCCGGACCACATGCGCTACGAGTACGAGCGCCCGCAGGATCCGGGCGGCGAGCCGAGCCTGGCTGAACTGACCGCGGCGGCGATCAAGAACCTGTCCAGGCACCCGGAAGGCTATGTGCTGATGGTTGAAGGCGCGCGCATCGACCACGCCAATCACAGTGGCAACGCCTACCGTGCCCTGACCGAAACCGTGGCCCTGTCCGATGCAGTGCGCGTGGCCAACGAACTGACCTCGGCCGACGACACCCTGATCATCGTCACCGCCGACCACTCGCACACCCTGAACTTCGTCGGCTACCCGGCGCGCGGCAACCCGATCCTCGGCAAGGTGAAGGACAAGGGCGGCGAAGACGGTGCCGGCAAGCTGGACTATGCACTCGACGGTACCGGCCAGCCGTACACCACGCTGAGCTACGCCAACGGCCCGGGCCACACCGGCAGCAGCAACCAGCAGCCGGCCGGCTCGAAGCGTTACCCGCACAACCCAAGCAGCTTCGAGCCGGCCAACGGCCGCCCGGACCTGCGCGAGGTGGACACCGAGCACCCGGACTACATGCAGGAGGCGCTGGTGCCGATGAAGTCCGAATCCCATGGTGGCGAGGATGTCGGCATCTGGGCCCGCGGCCCGGGCAGCAAGGCGATCCGCGGCACGCTGGAACAGAACGCGATCTACCACATGATCGTGCAGGCCACCCCGGCGCTGCGCGGGCGCCTGTGCCAGGCCGGCACCTGCGACGACAAGGGCGTGCCGGTGCAGTTGCCCGTGCCCGCTGCGTTCGAGAAGGCCGAAGCCAAGTGATTCGGCGGCGGGCCTGCCGCATTTCCGCCAGCGGCCGCCTTGCGCGGTCGCTGTTCGCGCTCGCCGCGCTGACCGGCGCCAATGCACTTGCGCAGGCATCGTCATGCGAACTGCTGGACGACGAGCACGGTCTTTCGCCACTCGCTGGCTGCGAGGTGGTCGACCACCGGCTGAGGATCGCGCCCGGCACGCTCAGGAACCTGGGCTTCGACGGGCAAGGCCTGGCCGTGGTGTACGCCGACCAGGGCTTCCACTATGTCGACCGCAAGGGCCGCAGCCTGCCAGTGCTGGCCTGGGACAACGGCCCGGACTCGCCCCAGGAAGGCCTGCTGCGTGGCCGCGTCGGCAACCGCGTGGGCTACTTTGATCTGAAGTTCCGGCAGGTGGTACCCGGTACATTCGATTTCGCCTGGCCGTTCCAGGACGGCGTGGCCCAGGTCTGCAACGGCTGCCATCGCGGCACGCCCGATGCCGATGGCCACACGCCGATGGAAGGCGGAGAGTGGTTCCGCATCGATCGCTCGGGCCGCCGGGTGAAGTAGGGTTTCGGCAGGGCTGCGCCCTGCACCTGCCGATGCAACGGCAACGGCCGAAGCAACAGCAACAGCAACAGCGTGCATTCCGTGGGATGGCGGGGTGGTGTGGGTGGGCAGGACACGCCGTAAACCCCCCTCCGGGGTCCGGCCCAGCCGCTGGCGGCTGTGCGTTCGGGCGCTTGCGAAGCAGTGCTTCGCAAGCAAAGCGCCCTCACCCATGGGGGCTCGATGGCGCCTTGCTCGTGTGCGCTGTCGTGCGCACACGGCAAGACCGGGGTTGGGCGTCCTGCCCAACCCGCCCGAGGCATGCCTCGGGCCCATGGCGCCAACGGTCCTGCCACCCACACCGCCCCACCCCCGAAAGTCTTCCGCGGCGGCCGGCAACCACGGCGGTTGCTGTTGCTCCTGGTAGGTGTCGACCTTGGTCGACACATCTGTCAGATATCGAAATAAGTCGGGGTCAGATCCGTTTTCCGCAGGAAAACGGTTCTGACCCCATGCCGTTCCAGCAGATCGCGGGATCTGTCGAAGGCGGGGTGGGTCCGGTTGCGGGAGTGTCCGCGGCATGGATGCCGCGGCCAAGCCCCCATGGACGGGTTTACGGCGTCTCCCGCAACCGGACCCACCCCGCCTACCCTCAGAAAACCAGCTTCTGCTGTTGCTGTTGCTGTTGCTGTTGCTGTTGCTGTTGCTGTTGCTGTTGCTGTTGCTGTTGCTGTTGCTGTTGATCGTAGCGGGCGCAGGGCGCAGCCCTGCCGAGCAACCCTATACTTGCCGCCGTGAATGCTTTCCCTGCCCTCGTCCCGCTGGATGCGCCCCTGCTGGTGGGCTACAGCGGCGGAGTCGACTCGACCGTGCTGCTGCACTGGTTGTGGCGCTGCGCACAGGCTTCAGGCACGGCCTTGCGTGCGGTGCACGTCCACCACGGCCTGCAGCCTGCCGCCG
Organism: Stenotrophomonas maltophilia; assembly: GCF_001676385.1. Classification (GTDB taxonomy): domain Bacteria; phylum Pseudomonadota; class Gammaproteobacteria; order Xanthomonadales; family Xanthomonadaceae; genus Stenotrophomonas; species Stenotrophomonas maltophilia_J. The sequence continues at coordinate 70,559 of NZ_LYVJ01000012.1, forward strand.
ACGAATGGGTGCCGCATTGCCAGCAGCAATGTGCGGCACTGGGCATCGAACTGGCCGTGCACCGCGTGCGGATCGAAACCACCACAGGCCTTGGCATCGAGGGCGCCGCGCGGCAGGCACGACGTGCAGCCTTCGCGGCGGAGCTGCGCGACGGCGAAACACTGGCGCTGGCGCAGCACCAGGACGACCAGGCCGAGACCTTCCTGCTGCGTGCCCTGCGCGGTTCCGGCGTGGATGGCCTTGCGGCGATGTCCGCCAGCAGCCACCTTGGCGGATATCGCCTGTGGCGACCACTGCTGGCGGTCCCGCGCAGTGCATTGCTCGACTACGCCCGCCAACATGCCCTGCGCTGGGTCGAAGACCCCAGCAATGGCGACGACCACGCCGATCGCAATTTCCTGCGCCTGCAGGTGCTGCCACTGCTGCGTCAACGCTGGCCGCATGCGGCCGCCGCCCTCGCTGGCAGTGCCTTGCATTGCGGGCAGACCCGCGCACTGCTGGACGAGGAAGACGCCGAACTGATCGCGCACCTGGAAGTGGCACCGCGCGTGCTGTCGCTGCAGTTGCTGCGCCAGGTCCCGCTCCGCCGCACCGCACGCGTACTGCGGGCCTGGGTGATCGGCCACGGTGCGGCACCACTGCCAGCCGCGGTGTTGCAGCAGGCGCTGGATGAACTGCTGCCTGCCGGCAACGACCGCCAGGCCCGCGTGCGCTGGCACGGCCACGCGATCCGGCAATGGCGTGACCATGCCTATCTGCTGCCTGCACAGCTGCCGGCGCTGCCGAAAGACTGGCAGGCCCAGTGGGATGGCCGCGCGCCGCTGGCCCTGCCCGATGGGGGCCAGCTGTGCCTGCTCGGCACCCGTGCCTTCGAGCACCCGCTGCAGGTCCGCGCGCGGGCAGGTGGTGAACGCATCCGGCTGCCCGGGCGCCAGCATTCATCTGCGCTGAAGGACTGCCTGCAACGCGAACATCTGGCCCCCTGGCGACGCGCGCAGTTGCCGCTGCTGTTTGACAGCGAGCAGTTGCTGGCCGCCGCCGACGTGGTCATCGCCGCGCCGCTGCACACCTGGTTGCAGGCCCATGACGCGCGGCTGCAGTGGCGCCCGGGCGGCTGGTGAATTGACCCCCGCCTGCAGCCCGTCCACACTTGCCGCATGGCCAAGAAGTCCCCCGAAAACGCCTCCCCGGTTGCCCAGTTCGAGCAGTCGCTTGAATCACTGGAACAACTGGTGGAGCAGATGGAAACCGGCGAGCTGAGCCTGGAAGCGTCGCTCAGCGCTTATGAACGTGGCGTCGGGCTGTACCGGCAGTGCCAGAAGGCGCTGGAACAGGCCGAGCTGCGCGTGCGCCTGCTCAGCGACCCGGCCCAGCCCGACACCGCCGAACCCTTCGATCCCCCCGGCCATGACGGCTGAGGCCTTGTTCACGCGCTGGCGCGACCGGATCGAAAGCCAGCTCGACGCGGCCCTGCCCTCGCCTGCCGAAGCACCGCAACGCCTCCACCAGGCGATGCGTTATTCAGTGCTGGGCGGCGGCAAGCGGATGCGCCCGCTGCTGGTGTATGCCAGCGGCCACCTGTTCGGCGCCCAGCCGGAGCAGCTGGACGCAGCCGCGATGGCGGTGGAACTGATCCATGCCTATTCGCTGGTGCATGACGACCTGCCGGCCATGGACGACGACGCCCTCCGCCGCGGCAAGCCCACCACCCACATCGCCTTCGACGAAGCCACCGCGATCCTCGCCGGTGACGCACTGCAGGCCCGGGCCTTCAGCCTGCTGGCCGACGCGCCGCTGCCAGCCACGTTGCGCGTGGCCTGCCTGCAGACCCTGGCCCATGCGTCCGGTGCCTCCGGCATGTGCGGCGGCCAGGCCCTGGACATCGACGCCACCGGCCAGCAACAGGCTCTGGCGGCGCTGACGCGCATGCATGCCCTGAAGACCGGCGCACTGATCCGCGCGGCGGTACGCATGGGCGCGCTGTGCGGGCAGGCCCACGAACCACAGCTGGCCCGGCTGGACCACTTCGCCGATGCACTCGGCCTGGCCTTCCAGGTGCGCGATGACATCCTCGATGTCGAGGCCAGTTCGGAACAGCTGGGCAAGACGGCCGGCAAGGACCAGGCACAGGACAAGAGCACCTTCCCCGCGCTGCTCGGCATGGACGGTGCGAAAGCACAGTTGCACGCGCAGGCCGTGCGCATGCAGGAGATCCTGGCCGGCCATGGCGAGGAGGCCGATCCACTGCGCGCGTTGGCGACGCTGGCGGTGGAGCGGAATCACTGATCGCTGGCGGTGACGCTGCCGCGCTGCGCGCTCGCCAGGCGTGGCCCGCCGTACCGTAGGCGCCAAAATGGAAACGCCCGGCAATGCCGGGCGTTTTCATGTCCGCACGCGGCCGCTATTACTTGATCAGGCGCAGCGCGAACGGGTAGCGGTAGGCCTCGCCGTTGTTGGCCTTGACCGCAGCGATGATGCTGAACACCAGGCTGACCAGACCGACGACCGGCATCAGGATCGCGCCGATGACCACGATGGTCAGGATGATGCACACGACCATCGCAATGGCGACCGTGATCTGGAAGTTCAGGGCTTCCTTGGCCTGGTCGGTCACGAAGGCCTTGCCTGCGTCATCCTTGTTGATCAGCCAGATGATCAATGCGCCGATGAAGCCGGTGAAGATACCCAGCAGGTGGGCGGCCAGCGCCATGGTGCGCTGGTCGGACGGCACGTCGGTGGTCGCCGGCGGCGGTGGGACGTTATCGAATTCGCTCACGATAAAACTCCTTTTCATTGGGTGGTCTTGACCCACCAGCATCAGGCTGAATGCGTCAGGCGCGCATAGCTTACGCCATCAACGCCATCAATCATTACCGGCGATGGTCATCCGCCCCACCAGGATCGAGCCGGTCCGGATGTGCGAGCGGGGGTCGACGTCGCTGCCGACCGCCTCGATGCTGCCGAACATCTCGCGCAGGTTGCCGGCAATGGTGATGCCATCCACCGGGTACTGGATCTCGCCATTCTCGACACGGAAACCGCCCGCGCCGCGCGAATAGTCGCCGGTGACCCCGTTCACGCCCTGCCCCATCAACTCGGTCACCAGCAGGCCGTCGCCCATCTGCCGGGCAATCTCCTGCAGGGAACCGGCATTGGCCGCCAGCTGCAGGTTATGCACGCCACCGGCGTTGGCGGTGGTCTGCAGGCCCAGCCTGCGCGCCGAGTAACTGCCCAGCACGTAGCGCTGCAGTACGCCATCGCGGATCAGTGCCGAGGCGCGGGTCGCCACGCCATCGCCGTCGAACGCCGCCGAGCGCAGGCCGCGGCGCAGGTGCGGCAGTTCCTCGATCTGCATCCACTCGGGGAACAGGCGCTGGCCGACGCTGTCCAGCAGGAAACTGGCCTGGCGATAGAGGGCCCCGCCGGACACGGCCGACAGCAGGTGGCCGACCAGGCTGCGCGCCACTTCCGGGGCAAACAGTACCGGCATGCTGCCGGTGGCCAGCGAGCGGGGCTGCAGGCGGGCCACGGTACGCTCGGCGGCGCGGCGTCCGACCAGGCCCACCTGCTCCAGGTCCGCGCGGGCCAGTGCGCTGGTGTACCAGCCGTCACGCTGCATGCCGTCTCCCTGGCCTGCGATCAGCGCGCAGCCGATCGAATGGTGCGTACCGCGTTCCCGGCCAATGAATCCATGCGAGTTGGCGTACACCGACAGGCTCTGCGAACTCCCCACCGAAGCTCCGTCGGAGTTGCTGATGCGGCCATCCGCCTCGCGGCCGGCCGCTTCGCAGGCCAGTGCCAGGTCGACCGCGTCATCGGCATGCAACGTCCAGGGGTGCCAGCCGTCCAGATCCGGGAACTCGGTCGCCATCAGCGCCGCCTCGGCCAAGCCCGCCGCCGGGTCGTGCTCGGTGTGGCGGGCGATCGCGCAGGCCTGTTCGACGGTCGCGGCCAGGCTGGCCTCGTTCAGGTCGCCAGTGCTGGCACTGCCCTTGCGCTGGCCGAAGTAGACGGTGACGGCGATGCCGCGATCACGCGTGGACTGCACGGTCTCGACTTCGCCGAGGCGGACATTGACCTCCAGGCCACGGTCCTCACTGCAGCTCACCTCGGCCTGGCTGGCGCCGAGTGCGCGGGCGCGGTCAAGCAATTGCTGGGAAAGGTCGGCCAGCCGTTCCAGCCGGGCCGGGCTGTCGTCGCCGAGGGCGACTTCAGGGGCGATCACGTTCAATGCTTTATCCTGTACGGGTTGGGCCCGGCATCACGCCGGGCGACTTTTTTGAAAGCAGGTGTGGACGATGCGCGGACGCGACGAAGAAACCGGTGAATTCCTTGACAAGAGCCGCAAGCAGAAGCGCGGCGAGGCCCTGGAAGTCCTGGCCCTGGGTGAAAAGCTGGTGTCGCTGACCCCGGCCCAGCTGGCGCGCCTGCCGATCCCGGAAGATCTGCTGCCGCACATCGCAGAGTGCAAGCGGATCACCGCCCATATCGCCCACAAGCGGCAGCTGGCGTTCCTGGCCAAGCACATGCGCCGCGAGGACGAGGCCACGCTGGAGGCGATCCGCGATGCGCTGGATGCCAACAGCGAGACCGGCCGCCGCGAAGTGGCGATGATGCACCGCGTGGAAGACTGGCGCGATCGCCTGCTGGCCGAGGGTGACAAGGCGCTGGCCGCCCTGCTCGATGACTACCCGCAGGCCGACCGCCAGCAACTGCGCACGCTGGTGCGCAACGCCCAGGCCGAGAAGGCGAAGAACAAGCCACCGCGCGCCTACCGCGAGATCTACCAGGTGCTGCGTGGGCTGATGCTGCCGGCCGCGCTCGGCCTGAAGGCGGCCGGCGACGAACACGCCGACCGTCCGGCCGACGACGCCGGCGAAGACTGAGTCCCCGCCGGCCAGGGCGGTGGCGCTGGCCATCGCCCGGCTCAGGCCTGGGTACCGCCGACAGTGATGCCTTCGATCAACAGGGACGGCTGGCCGACACCCACCGGCACGCTCTGCCCGTCCTTGCCACAGATGCCCACGCCCTCGTCCAGGGCCAGGTCGTTGCCGACCATGCGCACCTTCTGCATGGTTTCCGGACCATTGCCGATCAGCGTCGCCCCCTTCACCGGCGTAGTCACGCGGCCATCCTCGATCAGGTAGGCCTCGGTGGCGGAGAACACGTACTTGCCGCTGGTGATGTCGACCTGGCCCCCGCCGAAGTTGACCGCATAGAGGCCCTTCTTCACCGAACGGATCATGTCCTGCGGGTCATGCTGGCCGGCGCGCATGTAGGTATTGGTCATGCGCGGCATGGTCAGGTGCGCGAACGATTCGCGGCGCGCGTTGCCGGTCGGCGCCATGCCCATCAGCCGCGCATTGAGGCTGTCCTGCATGTAGCCGACCAGGATGCCGTCCTCGATCAACGTCGTGCACTGGCTCGGGTGGCCTTCGTCGTCGATGTTCAGCGAGCCGCGGCGCCCGTCGAGCGTACCGTCGTCGACGATGGTCACGCCCGGCGCCGCCACGCGTTCACCGATGCGGCCGGCATAGACGCTGGTGCCCTTGCGGTTGAAGTCGCCTTCCAGGCCATGGCCCACGGCTTCGTGCAGCAGCACGCCCGGCCAGCCGGGGCCGAGCACCACCGGCATCACGCCGGCCGGTGCCGGCACTGCGTCCAGATTCACCAGCGCCTGGCGCAGAGCCTCGCGGGCGAAGGCTTCGGGGCGGCCACCGGCGAACAGTTCCTCGTAGCCATAGCGGCCACCACCACCGGCATAACCCGACTCACGACGGCCGTTCTGCTCGACGATCACCTGCACGTTCAGGCGTACCAGCGGGCGCACATCGGCACCGAGCACGCCATCGCTGCGGGCGATCAGTACCGTATCCACGCCGCCGGACAGGCTGACCATCACCTGCTTCACGCGCGGGTCGGCGGCGCGCAGGTAACCATCGAGGCGCTTGAGCACCTCGACCTTGGCCTCGTTGCCGATCCCGTCGATCGGGTCCAGCGCAGGGTACAGCGCGCGTGTATTGCCGCGCAGCAGCGAACGGCCGGACTGCGCGCCGCCCTCGCGCGAGATCGCACGCGCCGACTGCGCCGCCGCCAGCAGCGCGTCGGCATGGATGTCGTCGGAATAGGCGAAACCGGTCTTCTCTCCGGAAATCGCGCGCACGCCCACGCCCTGCTCGATGGAATGGGCGCCGTCCTTGACGATGCCGTCTTCCACGCTCCAGCTCTCGCGGCGTGCGTGCTGGAAATAAAGGTCGCCGAAGTCGACACCGGGGCCGAGCAGCTGGCCGAAGGCGCGCTCCAGGCCAGCGGTATCCAGGCCACCGGGGCGCAGCAGGCGGTCTTGGGCAAGCGTCAGGGCAATATCAGTCATGGTCTCGATCTGGGGATGCGGGGGCACTCAGGCAAGCCCCGTGAACGGATGGGCCTCGCTCACGGCGAGCGCGGCAGGTCGGTAACGGTCGGCGGGATGGCCGGCGCCGGCATGGGCGGCGGTGGCCGGTCGCGGCTGCGCTCGATCACCTCCACCTTCGGCTCCTTCCATGGACCGGTCACCTTGTAGGTACGGGCGCCAATCTCGCCCAAGGGCTTGGACAATACCGCATTGGTGGCCGCGCCCAGCGCCGCGCCCACCGGGCCGCCGGCCACCGCACCGACCACGGTCAGCAGGTTGCCCGCGCGCGGATTGACGTCGATGGTCTGGTCGAACTGCTGGTTGCGCAGGTCGGCCTGGCCGCGGATGGTGATGTTGGCCGCCGGGCCTTCGATCAGCACCTTGTCGGTGCGCGCCATGCCCTGGCCGAACTGCATGCTGCCGTCGATCTGGTTGAACGCGAAACCCTTGGAGAAGAAGTCGCGGAAGTCGAACATCAGGCGCCGTGGCAACTGGGTGACGCTGAGCAGGCCGAGCACGCGACCGGCACCGGGTTCCAGTTCCAGCAGTTGGCCGTTGCGGGCGTTCAGGTCGAGGCGGCCCTGCAGGTTGCCGAGCTGGAAGTCCGACGGGCCGCCACTCCACGATGCCTGCAACTGCGCCTGGCCCGAGCCGCCGCGCAGCTGGCCGCCATAGTCGAAGTTCTGCATCAGTCCGCCCAGGTCTTCGCTGCGCACCTGCGCGGTCAGTTCGGTGCGGGCACCTCCGGTGTGGCCCAGCCAGCGACCGCTGATGTCGATCTCCTGGTCCGGTGCACGGAAGCGCAGCTCGTCCACGTTCAGGCCATTGGCCAGCGGCCGCGTGCGCAGCACTGCCTGGCCGAGCACGACCTTGCCGAACTTGAGGTCTGCGATGTCCAGTGCGAACGGCGGCAACTTGGCCGGATCCACGTCGTTGGCGCCGGCCTGGATCCGCGCCGGCGTGGCCTGCGCCCCCGGTGATGCGGGCAGCGACTGCCAATGCACGCGCTCAAGCTGGCCGCTGATGGTGCCACCTTCGGCATTGGGCACGGTGATGCGGCCCGCCAGCGACGGGCCGTCCAAGCGCACGTCCAGCGCCTGCGCACCCGGTCGCAGCTGCAAGCGCGTCTGCTCGAAGACACCGCCGATCAGCTTGAGCTTTCCGACCTGCACATCCACGGCGCGCAGCGGCATCGCGTCATCGTCGCCACCACCACGCGCCAGGCTGATCCACTCCAGCGCATCCAGGGTCGGGCTGCGGCCATCGACCGCCAGTCCACTGGGCGGTGGCTCGCGGTCGACCTGGCTGCTGCCCAGCGTGACCTGTACGCCGGTCTGGTTGTTGTGGCTGCGCGCGGCCAGGGCCAGGCGCTGGCCGAAGGCCACGTCTATGCGGCCGGCGCCCATCGGCAACTGCGCCGCCACCGTGGTCGCCAGCGGTTCGCCGGCCGGCTTGTCCAGCGGTGCCGGCAGATCCAGGCGGGTTCCAACCAGGTCCGAACCCAGGCGCAGCTCACTCGGTGGCGCAGGCGCCCCCGGCGCGACCTTGGGCAGGTTGACTGCGATGGTCCACGGCGACGTACCGGTGATGTAGGGCTTCAGCCAGGCCATCTCCGGCGCGCGGTCGATCAGCACGCCGGCATCGAGGTTCGCCGACAGCAGCGATTCGAAGGCCAGGGTGCTGTCACGCACGTAGCTGCCGGCGCGCAGGCTCAAGCGCCCGTCCTGCCCAAGATGGCGCACCGACAGGCCTTCGGCGTCGAAACCACCGTTGCTGTAGCGGGCCTGCCCGCGCATGTCGTCGAAGGCCAGTGCAAAGCGCTTGTCGACCAGCTTCACACCGGCCAGGTCCACCGTTCCCTGCAGGTGCCCGCCACCTTCATCGTGGTGCATCGGCTGCAGCAGATCGAAGGTCACGTGCGCCGGGCCCGCCGCAGTGAGGTTGTCGAGGGTGTCGCCATAGCTCTTGTGCAGCGGGCTCTGCCGCAGCATCGCCAGCAGCCTGCCGGCCTCGCTCCGGGTGTCGGCCCGTACGTACAGCGGCTGCCGGCCGAAGTCGGGAATGCCCGCTTCGAACGTCTGTACCGCCACGCCCGCCAGGTCGCCGCGTCCGTGCATGCTGAAACCGGGGCCGATGAATGCGATATCGGCATCGACCTGGCGCATCAGCGGCCAGTCACGCTGGAAACGGATGTCGCCGTTGCTGATGTGCCCGGTCGCCTCGAAGCGGCCATCGTTGTTGTCGAATGGCCAGTCGTCCAGGTCACCACTGACCAGGCCGACGCCGCCCCGTACCTGGCCGCCCGCCAGCGCCATGTCCAGCCAGTCGGTGGCTGCCTTGCTCATCCTGGAGTGGATCCAGAAACGCTTGGCTGCGGTCATCGGCACGTCGTCGAGCCTGGCCGCCAGCTGCAGCCACGGGCGGGTACCGTCTCCCTGGAACCAGACCCCGCCGCGCACGTCGGCCGCATAGTCGGTGCCCTGCACGCGCATCGCGGGCGTGCCGACGCGCCAGCCACCGGCTTCATCGCGCCAGCCCACCACCTGGCCGGCCAGGTGCAGGTCATGGCGCACGCCAAAGCCCGTCGGCCAGTCGAACTGCAACTGCCGCTGGGGCTCCAGCTGCAGGCTGAAGCCGTCGGCATCCGCTTCGAAGCGCCCGCCCAGGCCGCGTACCCCCGGGGAATGGCCGACGCTGGCAAAGCCCAGCGACTGCAGTTCGCCCTGGGCCCATAGCGGCCCATCGCGTTCGCCGGCCAGCTGCAGATCACGCACATCCAGCTGCGGCCTGGACAGGAACAACCAGTGGCGCAGGCCGGGCGCGAGACGATCGCTCAGCGCCAACGCGCGCAGCGCCATGCCGGCCTGCACCGGCCCCGAACGCACGCGCAGTTGCCGGCCGACCTGCAACTGCAGGCCATCGAGCCGCTGCTCGTCCTCTTCCGCCTTCAGCCGCAGGCGTGCCACCTGCAGTGCCCAGCCATCGCCCTGGCGCTGCCAGCGCAGGCGTGCCTGCAGCCGCTGCAGCTGCAGCTGTGGTGCCGCCACGTCCGGCATCGGTGCGCCGTCGATGCGCACGTCGCGCAGGTCCGAGTCGGTTGTCACCGCAACCGGTACGAAATCGTGCAGGGCCAGCCACAGGTTCAGCTCGCCCCTGCCCTCGCGCAGGCGCACGCCACCTGCTGCCAGCACCGGCGCCCAGGCATGGAAGTCGACCGGATCGCCCCCCAGCCAGGCCTGGCCATTGCCGCGCAGGCGGTCGAGGTCCAGCACCGCGGTCAATGGCAGCGCGTCCGTCTGTGCCCAGGCACGCACACCGACCCGCAGGCGGTCGCCGTCGACCCGCATGCGCAGGTCGATGCGCGGCAACGTCGTATCAATACCCAGCCCTGGCGCGTGCACGCCGAGGCGGCCACCGATCACCTGCAGCTCACCCAGCCGGCGCAGCGCATCCAGCGGATCCGCCGTACTACTGGACCGCGGCAGTCCCCGCACCGACCAGCGGCCATCCGTGCCCTGCTGGAGGTCCAGTGCGAGGCCGCGCAGGCGCAGCTCGGTCAGCGAACGCCCGGGCAGCAGGCCGGCATACATCGAGACCAGCACCTCGGCCTCGCCAACGGCCAGGCCGGAGCCCGTCCCGATACGCAACCCTTGCAACTGCAGCAGGGGGCCACGCCGGGTCCAGGCGGTCTGCAGCTGATCGAAACGCACCGGCTGGCCGGCCCGCTCACTCAGCCACGCAGCAATCCTGTCCGGGTGGCGTTCGGCCAGCGGCAGCAGCTGGCTCAACGTACCCACCAGCAATGCAAGCCCGACCAGGCCCACCGCGCAGGCGGCGATGATGTGACGGCGGATCCTTCGCAGTCGCAGGCGCCACGGCGTGCTCATCGGCCACCGCCGGCATGCGGCCGGCGAGGATCAGAGCAGAACGACATCGAACTGCTCCTGCAGGTACTGCTCGTCGGCCTGGAAGCGGATGCTCTTGCCGAGGAATTCCTCCAGCTCGGCAACCGCCGAGGACTCCTCGTCGGTGATGCGCGCGACCACCTTGGTCGAGGCGATCACCAGCAACCGCGCCGCATCGAACTGGCGCACCGCGCGGGTGATCTCCCGGAAGATCTCGTAGGTCACCGTCTCGGTGGTCTTGATGGTGCCGCGGCCGCTGCACTGCGGGCAGGTTTCCGACAGCTGGCGCTCCAGGCTTTCCACGGTGCGCTTGCGGGTCATCTCCACCAGTCCCAGCGGGGAGAAGTCGTACACGGTGGTCTTGGCGTGGTCGCGCGCCAGCGCCTTCTCCAGCGTGCGCAGCACCTGGCGGCGATGCTCGGCATCATCCATGTCGATGAAGTCGATGATGATGATGCCCCCCAGGTTGCGCAGCCGCAGCTGCCTCGCCACCGCCTGCGCAGCCTCCAGGTTGGTGCGGAACACCGTCTCCTCCAGGTTGCGCTGGCCGAGGAACGAACCGGTGTTGACGTCGATGGTGGTCATCGCCTCGGTCTGGTCGATCACCAGGTAGCCGCCGGATTTCAGCGGCACCTGCTTATCCAGCGCACGACCGATTTCGTCCTCCACGCCGAACATGTCGAAGATCGGGCGGTCGCCGGAATACAGTTCCAGCTTCTCGGCCAGCACCGGCATGTACTTGGCGACGAAGGCCTGCAGCTGGGCGAAGGTCTCCTTCGAGTCCACCTTCACCTTGTCCACGTCCTTGCGGATCAGATCGCGCACCGAACGCAGCGGCAGGCTCAGGTCCTCGTAGATGATGCTGCACGAGGGGGCCTCGCGCCCGCGGCGCTCGACCACGTTCCAGACCCGCGACAGGTAGGCGATGTCTTCGGCGATGGCCTCGGCCGGCTGGCCCTCCGCATTGGTACGCACGATATAGCCGTAACCACCGTGCTGTGCCGACAGTTCGGTCACCAGTGCCTTCAGGCGCGCGCGCTCCGCTTCGTCCTCGATGCGTGCCGACACGCCCACCACTTTCGACTGCGGCAACAGCACCATGTAGCGCGAGGGAATGCTGATCTGCGTGGTCAGGCGCGCGCCCTTGGTGCCGATCGGGTCCTTCACCACCTGCACCACGATGTCCTGGCCGTCGCGCAGCAGTTCCACGATCGGCACGCTGGCCGGTGGCGGCAGGGTGGTGTTCTCGGTATCGGCGCTGGCCACCGGCGCCGGCCGCACCACGTCGTTGGCGTGCAGGAAGGCGGCGCGCTCCAGCCCGACCTCGACGAAGGCGGCCTGCATGCCGGGCATGACCCGCTGCACCTTGCCCTTGTAGATGTTGCCGACCACTCCCCGGCGCCAGCCGCGCTCGATGTGCAGTTCCTGCAGCATGCCGTTTTCGATCACCGCGACCCGGGTTTCGCGCGGGGTCACGTTGACCAGGATTTCCTCAGACATCGGCAGCCTCCCTGGCGGCATTGGCAGTCGGCGCCGGCACGCCGCAACGTGCCAGCAGACGATCGGTGTGCAGCAGTGGCAGCCCCATTACCCCGGAATAGCTGCCGGAAAGGTGCTCGATCCAGCGCTCGGCCCCGCCCTGGATGGCATAGGCACCCGCCTTGTCCAGCGGTTCGCCGGTGGCGACGTAGGCGGCGATGTCGGCGGCATCGATCGGCGCGAAGGTCACTTCGGAAATGACCAGTTCGCTGTACAGCCCATCCGCGCCGGCCACTACCACCGCGGTCATCACCTGGTGGGTCCGCCCCGCCAGCCGCGCCAGCATGGCCCGCGCATCGGCGGCATCGACCGGCTTGCCGAACACCTCGCCGTCCAGCACCACTTCGGTGTCCGAGCCGAGCACCCACGCCCGCGGATCGGCGGGCAGCACCCGGAAGAGGCCGGCACGGGCCTTGTCGGCAGCGACCCGGCAGACATACTGTTCGGCACTTTCAGAGGGCGCACGCTGTTCGGGCACCTCCAGGTCCAGTGCCTGGAAGGAGTGCCCGAGTCGGGCCAGCAGCTGGTTGCGCCGGGGGGAACGGGATGCAAGATAGAGCATCAGCACAGCATAACTGAGGCTGCCACCTGAATCGCTGGCAACCCGTCCCGGAACGCGTGCAACCCCGAGCAGACTCACAGCGCGTTCATCGCTGCGACACCACCCTCACCGGCACAACAACAAGGAGATCCCATGCGCCTGACCGCCACCCCGCTGCTGCTCGCCCTGTCCCTCGCCCTTGGAACCTCGATGACCGCCCATGCCGCCCCGCCGCCGTCGATCACCGCCCCCGCCGAAGGCACCCTGCTGAACATCTCGGCCAATGCGGAAGCCACCCGCGTGCCGGACGTGGCCACGCTGTCGGCCGGCGTCGTCACCCAGGCCGCCGATGGCAACAGCGCCATGCGCCAGAATGCCCAGCAGATGGACAAGGTGCTGGCCGCGATCAAGGCCGCCGGCATCGCCGAGCGCGACGTGCAGACCAGCGGCATCAGCCTCAATCCGCAGTACCGCTATGCCGACAACGAGGCGCCGAAGATCACCGGCTACCAGGCCAGCAACACGGTCAGCCTGAAGGTCCGCGACATTGCCAGGCTCGGCAAGGTGCTTGATGCGCTGGCCGCACAGGGGGCCAACCAGATCAATGGCCCGCAGTTCGAGATCGACCAGCCCGAGCCGGTCTATGACGAGGCCCGACTGGCGGCGCTGAAGAAGGCCCAGGCCCGCGCCCAGACCTATGCAAAGTCGCTGGGCCTGCAGGTTCGCCGCATCGTCAGCATTTCCGAAAACGCCGGCGGCGGCTTCCGCCCGGCGCCGATGATGCGTGCGATGGCCGCCGACGCGGCGATGGGCAAGTCGACGACGGTTGCTCCGGGCGAATCGACGGTCTCGGTCAACCTGGACGTGGTATTCGAGCTGGGTCGCTGACGCCATCCGTCGCGGCCGGCACGGGCGGGGCCTTCTGGGGCCCCGCCTTTTTCATGCCTGCCGGCGCACCAGATGAAGGCCAGCCCAACGGCCAGGCCCATGCCTCTAGCCAGTTGCCGACAGGGCGCGCTACTGATGGGCTGCCAGCCGCGTGCGGCAACCCCGCCACGGGCCCTGGTGCGTTGAGGACTTCGTCACTGGCATGGAGGTGGATCATGGTTCGTACGTATCCCGTTGCATCCCCGCATTTCGACCCCGCCCGCGTAGCCGCCTGGAGTGCGGCGATCGCCCTGCACCTGCTGGCCTTCCTGTTGCTGCTCATCCCTGCGACCTACCAGGCGGTGCAGGCCCCGCGTGACAAAACCACGGTCAGGCTGATCGACAAGATCCCGCCAACGCCGCCGCCCCCGGTACTGGAACCGCCCAGGGAGGTCGCCCGGGTCGTACCGAAGCCACAGAGGCAGCCGGTCGCGCCGCCGCTGCCCGCCCCTACCGCGACCGTGGAAGAGACCCAGGGCATCGCGCTGCCGGCCGCCGAACCGGCCCCGCCGCAACCCGCGCCCAGCATCGACGCTTCCACCCCGCTGGCCGGCGCCCAGCTGCAGTACCGCAGCGCACCGCCGCCGGGCTATCCGGTCCAGGCCCTGCGCAGCCGTGAGCAGGGCACAGTCCTGCTGCGGGTGGAGGTGGACAGCCTGGGCCAGCCGGTCGCGGTCAGTATCGAGCGCAGCAGCGGCTCACGCAGCCTGGACCAGGCCGCGCGCCAGCAGGTGCTGAGACACTGGCGCTTCGAACCGGCCCAGCGCGGCGGCGTGGCCGTCCCGGCCATCGGCATGGTGCCGGTGCAGTTCTCGCTGCCGGACTAGCACCACGCGACGCCCCCGGCCCGGCTCCGGCCGGGCCGGGGGGAACGCACGGCGACGGACCCGGTTCGGGCCTGGCCGGGCGCCGGGAATCCCGATTAAGCAAAATTTCACAGCTTCGTCACCCATCGGAAACCTAGATTGACCCGTCCCGGAACCTCCCGGAGACAGCCCTCAACGCTACGGTTTTCCAGTTAGGAGAGAAGCTGTGAAACACCTGATCCAACGGCCCGCCAGCCGCCGTACCTTCCTGGCATCATCCATCACCCATATCCTTGCCGGCAGCGGCCTGCTGCTGGTTGGCGCCGTGGCTTCCTCCTCCGCCCTCGCACAGGAGCAGGCCACCAATCTCGACCGCATTACCGTCACCGGTTCGAACATTCCGCGCACCAACACCGAGACGCCCTCGCCGGTACAGGTGGTGACGCGCCAGGAAATCGACCGCACCGGCAAGACCACGGTCGCCGAGTACCTGCAGACCCTGACCGCCGATGGTGCAGGCTCCATTCCCAAAACCTTCGGCAACGGCTTCGCCGGAGGCGGCGCCGGCATCTCGCTGCGTGGCCTGGGTGCCGGCTCGACGCTGGTGCTGTTGAACGGCCGCCGCATGGCCACCTACGGTCTGGCCGATGACGGCCAGAAGGTCTTCACCGACCTCAGCACCATTCCGCTCGATGCCGTCGAGCGCGTGGAAGTGCTGAAGGACGGCGCCTCGGCGATCTACGGCTCCGACGCCATCGCCGGCGTGGTCAACATCATCCTGCGCAGCGATTTCCAGGGCGCCATCCTGCGGGGCTCCTACGGCATTTCCGGCGACGGCGATGGCGACGCGAAGAAGGCGACCCTGACCGCCGGTACCGGCGACCTGGCCAGCGATGGCTGGAATGCGTTCTTCAGCCTGGACGTCGGCAAGACCGATGCGATCAAGATCAGCGACCGCAAGAACCGCAAGTGGATCGGCACCGGCGATATCCGCCGCTGGGGCTACGATGCCGCTGATGCGCAGTTCCTCGGCGGCGCCTTCCTTTCCGGCGGCACCGGCGGTGGCGTCGGCCCCAATGGCTCGGTGTTCGACGATCGCAATGTGGATGATGACCATCCGGCGTTCCTGGTCGCCCTGCCTGGCTGTGCCAACCTGACGAGCATCCCAGGCCAGAGCGATGCCACCGCCCAGCAGCAGGGCTGCCTGTGGGATCCGGCGCAGAAGTACCGCGACCTGAGTCCGGAAGAGAAGTACATCAACGTGTTTGGCCGTGCCAGCTTCGCCTTCGGTGAAGGCGGCGAGGTGTACACCGAGATCGGGTACTCGAAGAAGGAAACCACCTTCAGCAATACGCCCTCCGGCGTCTCCGGTGGCTGGGGCTATCCCGGAGGCCCGGTCAATGCGAGCAGCGGCAGCGGCGCCACCGTGCTGGGCCCGGACCATCCGGACAACCCCATTCCGGGCCAGGCCTCGCGCCTGCGCTATTCGGCGTGGGACGTCGGCCCGCGCGTAACCAACAACACCAACGAGTTCAACCGCTTCCTGGTAGGGGTCAAGGGCAATTGGGGTGATTGGAACTACGACACGGCCTATCTGCATTCCGGCACCGATCTGGTCAACAAGCGCACCGGTTTCCTTCGCTACAGCGCTGTGCGGTGCGCGCTGGGCAATCCGAACTGTGCCGGTGGCGTGTGGCGCATCGGCGACAATGCCGATCTCAATTCGCAGGCGTTGTACGACTACATCTCGCCGACCATCAGCGCACGCGCCAAGTCCAGCCTGGACATGTTCGACTTCACCGTCTCGCGCAGCCTGGCCGATCTGAAGGGTGGCCCGCTGGGCCTGGCAATGGGTACCGAATGGCGCAAGACCAGCAACAGCCTGTCTCCGCAGACCTACACCGACCAGGGTGACATCATCGGCCTTGGCTATTCGGCCTATGACGGCACGCAGAACGTCTACGCCGGATACGTCGAGCTGTCGGCACCCGTGCTGGAACAGCTGGAACTGTCTGGCGCGCTGCGCTACGACAAGTACGAAAGTGGCGAGGGCAAGGCTACGCCGAAACTGGGCGTGAAGTGGACCCCGGCCGACTGGATCGCACTGCGCGCCAGTTACGCCGAAGGTTTCCGCGCGCCGAACCCGGCCGAGAACGGTGATGGTGGCCTGGCCGCCTTCTCCAATGCCCGCGACCCGGTGCGTTGCGCTCTCGATGCCGATGAGTGCACTGCGCGCTCGGTCGCCATCATCACCCGCCCGAACAAGGACCTGAAGCCGGAGGAATCCAAGAGCTACTCGGTAGGTATCGTCCTGCAGCCGACCTCGACCACGTCGCTGACCGTGGATGCGTGGGAAATCAAGCGCACCAACGAAATCGCGCAGGGCAGCACCACCGCAGCGATCTTGGCCGGCAACGTCCTGCGCGACTCGAACAACATCGGCGGCGTGCCCAACACCGGCAGTATCCTGGCGGTCAACACGGCCTACGTGAATGCCAATTCCTCGCGCGTCCGCGGCATCGACACCGACATCCGCCAGACCTTCGACATCGGTCCGGGCCAGTTGGAGATGGACCTGCAATGGAGCCACGTGCTCAAGTTCGAGCGCACCGAAGGCGACGAGACTGTTGACTATGTTGGCACCCACGGCAACTGCGATGTGACCAACTGCATCGGCACGCCGAAGGACCGCATCAACTTCGGCACCACCTGGAAGCAGGGCCCGTGGAGCATCAGCGGCGTGGCCAACTACATCAGCAAGCTGGAGAACAAGGACCGTCGCGGCGGTGACTACCTGGCCTTCTATGAAGACGGTACGCCGGTGGAGAAGATCTCCTCGTTCACCACGTTCGATCTGTCCGGTCGCTGGAACATCACCGAGGCCTTCGAACTGAACGCTTCGGTGCAGAACGTGTTCGACCGCATCGCTCCGCTCGACCCCAGCACCTACGGTGCAGTCAATTACAACCCGCTGCACTTCAGTGGTGCGATTGGCCGCTACTTCACCGTCGGCGCCAAGTACACGTTCAAGTAATCCTGCTGCAGCATCACGTCGAAGGCCCGGGCAACTCCCGGGCCTTCGTCGTTTGCGCGCGCAGGTTCTTGCGTGCGGGCTCTTGCGTACGCGTTCACGGGCACGCCGCTACCTTGTGCTTGCGGCATCCGCGCCGCAGGGGATCTGCATGGCCGCGACATCGCAACGGCTGGGCCTGCCCGCGTTGACCGCACTGGTGGTCGGCTCGATGGTCGGCGCCGGCATCTTTTCGCTGCCGCAGAACGTCGCGCGCAGCGCCGGCCCGGCCGCCGCCCTGATCGGCTGGGCGCTGAGCGGTGCTGGCATGCTGATGCTGGCCTTCGTGTTCCAGGCGCTGGCCAACCGCCGGCCGGATCTTGATACCGGCATCTACGCGTACGCGCGCGAGGGCTTCGGCAACTACATCGGTTTCTCTGCGGCCTGGGGTTACTGGGTCGCCTCGGTGCTCGGCAATGCCAGCTTCTTCGTACTGATTTTCAGTGGCCTCGGTCACTTCCTGCCGGTCTTCGGCGAAGGCAACACGCCTGCGGCCGTCGTGGCCTCCTCCGCGCTGCTGTGGACCGTGCATCTTCTGGTACTGCGGGGCCTGCGCACCGCCGCCCTCGTCAACGGCCTGGTGACGGTGGCCAAGCTGCTGCCGATCGCGCTGTTCCTGATCCTGGCTACTGGCGCCTTCCGCACGGAGGTGTTCCGCGCGGAGTTCTTCGGCACGCCTGCGCTGGGCGATCTCGGCCAGCAGCTGCGCGGCATGATGCTGGTGACCGTCTGGGTATTCATCGGCATCGAAGGCGCCAGCATCTACTCCCGGCGCGCCGCGCGCCGCGCCGATGTCGGCCGCGCCACGGTAATCGGTTTCGCCGGCGTCTGGTTGCTGCTGGTGCTGGTCAGCCTGCTGTCGATGGGCGTGCTGCCGCAGGCCGAACTGGCCGGACTCTCCAATCCGTCGATGGCGTACGTGCTGCGCGCGATTGTCGGCGAATGGGGTGCGACGGTGATCATCGTCGGTTCGATCATCTCCGTGCTGGGGGCTCTGCTGGCGTGGGTGCTGCTGTGTGCCGAAGTGCTGTATGCCGCTGCCGGCGACGGCGCCATGCCTGCGTTCCTCGGCCGCGAAAACACGCGTGGCGTGCCGGCCAATGCGCTCTGGCTGAGCAATGGGTTGATCCAGCTGTTCCTGCTGCTGGTGCTGTTCAGTTCGGGCAGTTACACCGGGCTTGTGCTGCTGGCCGCGTCGATGAGCCTGGTGCCCTACTTCCTGTCCACGGCATTCGGCGTGCAGCTGGCCTGGCGCGGACAGGCCTACGCCGGAGAACCCAGCGCGCGCTGGCGCGATTTCGTCGTTGCCCTGTTGGCCAGCGTCTACGCGTTGTGGCTGGTGTATGCCGGTGGTCTCGACAACCTGTTGCTGTCAGTACTGCTGTACGTACCCGGTGTGGTGCTGTTTGCATTGACGCGGCGCCAGCACGGCGAGCAGGTATTCACGCGCTGGGAGCGACTGCTGTTCGGCGCGATCCTGATCGTGGCGATCGCCACGCTGGTGGCGTTCTGGCGCGGGGCACTGGCCCTGTAGGGCCGAGCCATGCTCGGCTGACAGTGCCAAGCCGAGCGTGCGCTCGGCTCTACAGAAGCGGCGCAAAAAAAAACCTGCATCTTGCGATGCAGGTTTCTCAAAGTGGCGCCCGAAGTTGGACTCGAACCAACGACCCCCTGATTAACAGTCAAGTGCTCTAACCGGCTGAGCTATTCGGGCAGACGACTAGTATAACCACTCTTCACGCACGGTGGTAGGGGTGATTGGCAATCATCGCGGCCGCCCGGTACAGCTGTTCGGCCACCACCAGCCGCACCAGCATGTGGGGCAGTGTCAGCGGACCGATCGACCATTTCTCATCGGCCAGCGCCGATACTTCCGGCGAATGCCCCTCCGGGCCGCCAATCAGGAAGGCCAGGTCCCTGCCCTGCCCGCGCCAGTGCTCCAGGCGTTGTGCCAGCTGTTCGGAACTGAGTTGGCGGCCTGGGACATCCAGTGCCACCACGTAGGCATTCTTCGGCAGCGCAGCAATTACCCGCTTGCCTTCTTCTTCGGTGGCGCGGCGTGGATCGCGGCCCTTGCCACGCAGGCCGGGCTCGATTTCCACAAGTTCAAAGGGCAGCCAGTGCGACAATCGCTTCTGGTATTCGGCAAAGCCCTGCGCGACCCAGCTGGGCGCGCGTTCACCGGTGGCGATCAGGCGGGCTTTCATCAGGGGTCCTCCAAAACGTCGACGGCGCCATCGGCGCCGTCGAGGGGATGCAGCCGTGTGCGGCTCAGGCCACTTCGTCGTCACTGGACGGCGGCTGGTCACCGACGGTCCACAGGCGTTCGAGGGCGTAGAACTCACGCACACGCGGCAGCATCACGTGAACGATCACGTCGCCCAGGTCGACCAGCACCCATTCGGCTTCGCGCTCGCCTTCCACGCCCAGCGGCATCACGTCGATCTTCTTGGCGAATCGCACGACTTCATCGGCAATCGACTTGACGTGGCGGGTCGAGGTACCCGAGACGATGACCAGGTAATCGGCAACGCTGGACTTGCCGCGCACATCGATCTCGACCGGGTCCTTGGCCTTCAGGTCTTCGGTAGCTTGGCGGACGCTGGCCAGCAGTTCCGGCACGGACGGCGGCGGGCTGGGCAGATCGACCTTGATGGTCTGGGGCTGGGTCTGGTTGCTCAAAGTGGATCGACTCGATAAACGTGGGGCGATTATACGGGATGGCGTGCCGGCGGCATTCACGGCGTGGCCGGGCGATACAGGCCCTGCGCGGCCACATAGTCGGCCACGGCCGGCGGCAGCAGCGCCCGCCACGGACCGGCGGCTGCGATCTGGGCGCGCACGGCACTGGCCGATTCCTCGCGCAGCGGATGGTGCAGGCGGAGGATGCGCCCCGCCGGGCTGGCGAACAAGGCCTGCTCGCTGTCTGCCCAGCGGCCTTCCAGTGCTCGGCCGAGCTCGCCGCCCACCGTCGCCTGCAGCGGGCTCCCCGGCCGCTCGGCCACCACGAAGTGGGCCAGGCCGAACAGGGCCTCCCATTCGTGCCAGCCCGGCAGGCCAAGCAGGCTGTCAGCCCCCACAAGCCATGCCAGCGGCCGGCTTGGGCCCAGCTCGCCGCGCAGCTCGCGCAGGGTATCGACGGTGTAGGACGGCCGCCCGGGGAAGCGCGCAGCACGGTCGAGCTCACGGCGATCCAGCAGCAGGCCGGGTTCGTCGCCAATGGCCAGCGACAGCATCGCGCAGCGTTGCTCGGCGGTTGCGCCGGGCACCGCGCGATGCGGCGGGTCGGCAGCCGGCAGCATGCGCACCGCCACCTGCAGTTCGTCACGGGCGGCGCGTGCGATCGCCAGATGCCCCAGGTGCACGGGGTCGAAGGTGCCCCCGTAATAGATCCGCAGGCTCATCGCTCAGGACCGCGCCAGCAGGCGCACGGCACGTGGTTCGGCCACTGCCACCAGCAGGCGCTCCAGCGCCAGCCAGGCATCACCGTCGGCGCGCCCCTTGGCGATGCGGTCGACCAGTCCCGCCTCAGCGACGAAACGCTCCCAGCGCTTGCCTTCCGGATGCCGCTGCAGCGCGCGCTTGTAGGGCGCCTGCCTCGATTCCCAGATACCGCGCGATTTCATTTCGGCAGACAGGTTGCCACCGCGCGCCTGCACCCGGGCCAGGCCGGCACCGGCCAGCAGTTCGCGGATCACGACCGGCATCAGCGCGGCCACGGCCTCGCCTTCGCCGCGCAGGCCGGCCAGCATGCGCAGCACTGCCGGCGGCTGGCCGGAGAACACGGCCTCCACCAGGCGGAATACATCGTAGCGGGCGGCGTCGGCCACCAGCGACTCCATCCGTTCCACATCCAGAGGCTGGCCATCGGCCAGCAGCGCCAGCTTGTCGATTTCCTGGGCAGCGGCCAGCAGATTGCCCTCCACCCGCTCCGCCAACCGCTGCACGGCAGCGGGATCGGCACGCAGGCCCCTGCCGCGCAGGCGGCGCTCGATCCAGTCCGGCAGCTCATGCGGCTTGATGGCCCAGGCCACCGACAGCACGCCAGCGCGGTTGACCGCCTCGGCCCATTTGCCCTGGTGGGCCTTGCTCCATTCGTTGGCGGTGATCATCAGCACCACGTCCGGCGCTGGATTGGCGCAGAACTGGCTGATCACCTCGGCGCCATCCTTGCCCGGCTTGCCGCTGGGCAGGCGTACCTCGACCAGGCGACGGGCGCTGAACAGGCTGGGTGCGTTGAAGCTGGCGTCGAGCTGGTTCCAGTCGAAATCACGCCCATCGGCGTCGAATACTTCGCGCTCGCCGATGCCTGCGGCCCGGGCCCGCGCGCGTACTGCATCGGCCGCTTCCAGCACACGCAGGGTTTCCGGACCGGCAATCAGGTAGACCGGCGCCAGCGCGGTATCAGCCCCCTGGCTGGCCAGCTGCTCCGGGCGCAGTTCCATCGTCGCTGCGGCTCAGGGCTTGGTGGCGGCGGCCGGCCTGGCCGGTACCGCGTCTTGGACCGGCACGGCCTTCGGTGCGGACAGGCTGCCGCCCTTCTCGAGCTCGGCACGGACCACGCTGTCGATGCGGCGGATGATCGAGGCGGACATTTCCCGCCGCAGTTCATCGGCCAGGATTTCGCGCTCGGTGGTGGTACCGGTCGCGTCGGTCGGCGGCGAGACGTAGTCGCGCGACAGCTCGATCACCTGCTGCGGGACCAGCTCGCTGCCATCCTCGCGGCGGAAGATGAAGATCACCGCGTAACGCAGGCTGTATTCCTGCGCACGGCCCTGCGAGTCGATGGCGATGGGCAGGTCGCCCCAGCGCTCGGACAGCACCTGCAGCTGGGCGCTGGGCGCGTCGCTGTCCTCATCGGCCAGCCTTGCACCGGAGGCCAACAGGCTGCGGTTGAGCAGCTTGACCAGTTCGCTGTACGGCGCGGTGGAGACCACCTTCACCGGGGCGGTGTCGGTCGGCAGCATCAGCTTGTTGCGCAGATGGAAACCGCAGCCGGCAAGGCCGAGGGCAAGAACGAGGGCAAGCAGGATTCGGGTCATGGAGACAGTCTGGCGGAGCCGGGCGATCACGGCAACACACAGCGTGCCCGACGCCGCGTGAATGCAGGGCCATCGGGTGCCGCCCCGCACGGGGAAGGCACCGGCCACCCGCCGGCGGCCGGTGCGGAGTACCTCAGGCAGCGACGATGTTCACGATCTTGCCCGGGACGATGATGATCTTGCGCACCGCCAGGCCCTCCAGGAACCTGGCCGCATTGGGCTCGGCCAGAGCCAGTGCCTCGATCTGCTCGCGTGCCGCATCGGCCGCTACCTCGATGGTGCCGCGCAGCTTGCCGTTGACCTGCACGGCCAGGGTCAGTGCGTCGCGCACCAGGGCGCTGGCATCGGCCTGCGGGAACGGCTGGTCTTCCAGCAGCGTCTCCCCATGGCCCAGCACCTGCCACAGGGCGTGGCTGGCATGCGGCGTGATCGGGTTCAACAGCAGCACGATGGCCTGCAATGCTTCCTGGCGCACTGCACGTCCCTGCGCGCTGTCATCCTCGAACCGGGCCAGCGCGTTCATCAGTTCCATCACCGCGGCGATGGCGGTGTTGAAGCTGTGGCGGCGGCCATAGTCATCGCCGACCTTGCCGATCGTCTCGTGAGTCTTGCGGCGCAGCGCTTTCTGGTTGGCATCCAGTGCCGCCACATCCAGCGCCGGAGCGGCACCGTCGGCTGCGTGCTTCTGCACCTGGGCCCACAGGCGGCGCAGGAAACGCGCCATGCCGTCCACGCCGGCCTCGTTCCACTCCAGCGACTGTTCCGGCGGCGCGGCAAACATCGAGAACAGGCGCACCGTATCGGCACCGTACTTGGCCACCATGGCCTGCGGGTCCACGCCGTTGTTCTTCGACTTGGACATCTTCTCGGTGCCACCGACCACCACCGGCTGCCCATCGGCGATCAGGGTGGCACCGACGATGCGGCCGCGTTCGTCGCGCTGCACTTCCACATCGGCCGGGTTGATCCAGTCCTTCGAGCCATCCGGGTTCGGGCGGTAATAGGTCTCGGCAATCACCATGCCCTGGCACAGCAGGTTGCGCGCCGGTTCGTTGCTGTCCACCATCCGCGCGTCGCGCAGCAGCTTGTGGTAGAAGCGGAAATACATCAGGTGCAGGATCGCGTGCTCGATGCCGCCGATGTACTGGTCCACCGGCAGCCAGTAATTGCCGCGCTTGTCGACCGCATCGCGGGCACCCGGCGAGGTGTAGCGGGCGTAGTACCAGCTCGACTCCATGAAGGTATCGAAGGTGTCGGTTTCGCGCTCAGCCGCACCGCCACATTCCGGGAGGTGGTCTTGCGCCATTCCGGATCGGTCTTGATCGGCGAACCCGTACCCGAGAACGCCACGTCCTCCGGCAGTACCACCGGCAGCTGCTCTTCCGGCACCGGCACCGCGCCGCACCTGGCGCAGTAGATCACCGGGATCGGGCAGCCCCAGTAGCGCTGGCGGCTCACGCCCCAGTCGCGCAGGCGGTAGTTGACGCGGCGCTGGCCCTGGGCCTTGCGCTCGAAACGCTCGGCCAGAGCCTCGAACGCGCCCTGGAAATCCAGGCCATCGAACTCGGCCGAATTCACCAGTTCGAAAGCACGGCTCTTGTCGCTGTACCAGTCCTGCCAGCGGCTGCCATCCCAGTTGCGCTCTTCTTCATTGCGCGGGTCCTTCAAGGCGATGACCTGCTTGATCGGCAGGCCATACTTGTTGGCCACCTCGTTGTCGCGCTGGTCGTGGCCCGGTACCGCCATCACCGCACCGGTGCCGTATCCCATCAGCACGAAATTGGCCACCCACACCGGCACCTGCTCGCCGGTGACCGGGTGCAGCGCGCGCAGGCCAGTGTCCATGCCGCGCTTTTCCTGGGTTTCCAGTTCAGCCTCGGACACACCGCCCTGTTTCAGGTCGGCCAGCATCGCCGCCAGCGCCGGGTTGCTCTTCGCCGCATGCAGCGCCAGCGGATGCTCGGCGGCGATCGACACGAAGGTCACGCCCATCACGGTATCCGGGCGGGTGGTGAACACCCGCAGCGGGTCCAGCACGCTGCCATCGACGTCACGCACGTCGAACTGGATTTCCAGGCCTTCGGAACGGCCGATCCAGTTGCGCTGCATGGTCTTGACCGATTCCGGCCAGCCGTCCAGCTCGTCAAGGCCGTCCAGCAGTTCCTGCGCGTAGTCGGTGATGCGCAGGAACCACTGCGGGATCTCGCGCTTTTCCACCAGTGCGCCGGAGCGCCAGCCGCGGCCATCGATGACCTGCTCGTTGGCCAGCACCGTCTGGTCGACCGGGTCCCAGTTCACCACCGCGTTGCGGCGGTAGGCCAGGCCCTTGCGCATCAGGCGGGTGAACATGCGCTGCTCGTGGACGTAGTACTCCGGACGGCAGGTGGCGAACTCGCGCGACCAGTCAATGGCATAGCCCAGCGATTTCAGCTGGCTGCGCATGTGGTCGATGTTCTTGTAGGTCCACGCGGCAGGCGCGGTCCTGTTCTTGATCGCCGCGTTTTCCGCTGGCAGGCCGAAGGCATCCCAGCCCATCGGCTGCAGCACGTTGTGGCCGGTCATGCGCTTGTAGCGGCTGATCACGTCGCCGATGGTGTAGTTGCGCACGTGGCCCATGTGCAGCGCACCGGACGGGTACGGAAGCATCGACAGGCAGTAATACTTCGGCTTGTCCGAGGTCTCGTCGACTTCGAAGGCCCGGGTAGCGTCCCAGTACTGCTGGGCGGCGGATTCAACCTGCTGCGGGTCGTAGGCGTTGGTTTCAGCGCTGGTCATGGAACACGCGGATGCGGCGGCAAAGCGGTACAGCGTACCGCAGTGCGGCAAACGTCTCCAATCCCGCCCGCCCGGCCCAGGTGCGCGCTGCGGCCGGAGGCCGTCTCATCTCGCATGAGACGATGGCATGGCCAGGGCCAGCCAAGCGGCCCAGCAGATGAAGGCCACCCGCTGTGCCAGCGGTGCCGGCAGCACACCCTGCAGGGCAAAGGCCGCCAGCGCGGCTAGGACGCCGCACCCCACGGCCAGCAGACCCGATCCGCGCCCCTGTGCGTGGCGCAGCTGTGGAATGCCCAGCAACAGGGTGCCGGCGACAAAGCCCAGGACCCAGATCATCCAGGCACTGGCATGCAGCTGGCTGGCCGGTCCGTGCAGATCCTCCACGTCCAGCGGCAGCAGTCCCATGGCGGCGAAGGCCAATCCGGCCAGCAGCAGCATCTGGGTCCCGACCCGCGGCGCCCAGGCCGCCTGCACCGGCAGGCGCCGGCGCAGGCACTCCGCCATTACCGCGGCCAGCAGTCCCGGCAGCACGAAGCCCAGCAGGTTGAACGCCAGCGCATGCGGTACGCCCTGCGCGCCCAGCAACGCTACCGGGTGTCGTACCTGTGCATATCCATCCAGGCCGGCGCCGAAGCCCAGCACTGCCAGGATCAACAGCACGGCCGCCACCGGGCCCAATCCACGATCAACCTGGCGCAGGGTCATCAAGGGTTCCGTATTGCCTGAAGGGAGAGGATTGTCTCCCCTCACCACGCGCAACGCCAAGGTGCCGATCTTTCGGAGTCGTCCGATTTCTCGGCCGCACGCGCGCGATCACAGTGTGATCGGTGGCAACCCGCCGCGCATTTGCTTCTGGATCCATCATGATGCGCAACAGCATTGTCTGCCAAACCCTCCTGGCCGCTGCCCTGTCATTGGGAATCGCGGTTTCCGCCCAGGCGGGCGAATTCCGCTGCTCGGCCTGGATCGGCGCACCCAGCGCCAAGCCGTCGCCGATGTCCACCAACCTCGGCGGGGGCTCCCCGATCAAAGCGCCTGACGTCGACATCGCAGCTGAGCTGTATCAGGCCCGCATCAGTGCGACGGTGCTGCCACTGAAGTCCGGCCGCTGGATCGTGCATCATGTCCGCTGCAGAGAAGTGAAGTAAGAAGGCGGGATCAGGGGAGGGTCGGCCCACGTGCCGGCCTTCTCCGCATTCGGGGCTGCCCCCGGGCCGGGCGCAGCCGAGGGTTGAGACCGGCATCGATCGTCACCATAGAATCGGTCTCCAGATGCCAAGCGATGCCTCCCCATGACCGAGACCACCTACGTATTCGACGCCACCACTGCGACCTTCGAGGCCGAAGTCCTGCAGAAGTCGCTGCAGACGCCGGTGCTGGTCGACTTCTGGGCGACCTGGTGCGGGCCGTGCAAGACCCTGGGCCCGATGCTGGAAAAGCTCGCCGCCGAGTACAACGGCGCCTTCGAGCTGGCCAAGGTCGATGTCGACAAGGAACAGCAGATCCCGCGGCGTTCCAGATCCGTTCCGTGCCGACCGTGTTCCTGGTCAAGGGCGGGCAGTTGGTGGACGGTTTCCCCGGCGCCATTCCGGAGGGCCAGCTGCGTGAGTTCCTCGCCCAGCACGGCGTCGTGCCCGCCGATGTCGGCGATGCCATTGCCGAAGATGACGCCCCGCTGGACCCGCAGGCGCAGGTTGACGTGCTGCGTGCGCAGATCGCCGCCGAGCCGGACAAGGATGAACTCAAGCTCGACCTGGCCCTGGCCCTGCTGCAGATCGGCGGCGTGGAAGAGGCTGGTACGCTGATCGACGGCCTCCCGGCAAACCTGGCGACGGACGACCGCGCCGTGCGCGCCCGCGCCCGCCTGGCCTTCGCTGCCGCGCTGAAGGATGCACCCGCGGCCGAGGTGCTGGACGCACGCATCGCTGCCGATGGCAAGGATCTCAAGGCCCGCCACCTGCGCGGCGTGCAACTGCTGCTCGGCGGCCAGGACGAAGCGGCGTTGGCGCAGTTCCTTGAAATGCTGCGGATCGACCGTGGATTCGAGGAAGGCCTGCCGCGCAAGGCCCTGATCGACGCCTTCAATGTGATCTCCGACGAGGACCTGGTCGGCCAGTACCGCCGCAGGATGGCGTCGCTGCTGTTCTGAACGGGAACCGGCTTCGTTCAGAATCCCTGCACTGAACGCGGGCAATAATGCGCGCGATGGTGGCTGCTCGGTCACCACGATCCGTTCGGGGGGATGAGGTCGGGGCCATGGGGTCTTGCAGCTGCGCCCCCGCATAGCCGGGATTGCAAACTGTGACCTTCGTCCGTCTCTTGTCCTTCGCCACGCATTCCAGGGCCGCCCTGCTCTGCATCCTGCTGTCACTGCCGGCCCTGGCCGGCGCCCAGGACTGGAATTACCGGGTACGGCCCGGCGACACCCTGTGGGACCTCGGCGGCCTGTACCTGAAGCCTTCGGTGCGCTGGCAGCAGCTGCAGCAGCACAACCGCATCGACAACCCCTACCAGCTGCCCCCCGGGCGGCTGCTGCGCTTCCCGATCAGCTGGCTGCGCGTCGAACCTGCGCCGGCACGCGTGCTGTCGGTGCGGGGCAAGGTCGAACTGTCGGGAGCCGACGGCAGCGCCACCCGCACGCTGCGTGCCGGCGAACAGCTGCGCATCGGTGACACCGTGGCGACCGCAGGCGAGTCCAGCGTCACGCTGGAATTCGCCGATGCCTCGCGCCTGCAGCTGCGCGAGTACTCCCGCCTGCGCCTGGACCAGCTCAGCCGCTACGGCCACACGGGCATGGTCGACACCCGCCTGCGCCTGCAGCAGGGCCGCGCCAGCAACCGCGTCACGCCCGCCCGGGGCCCGGCGTCGCGCTACATCATCGATGCACCGACCGCGACCAGCAGCGTGCGCGGTACCGTGTTCCGGGTCAGTGCCGGCGACACCGGTCATGCCGGGGCCACCGAAGTCCTGCAGGGCAAGGTCGAGGTCGGCAACACCCACGGCCAGCGCATGGTCCGCCCCGGACAGGCCAGCCGCAGCAGCAGCGCCGACGCGGCACCGGACGCGGCCTCCGCCCTGCTGCCTGCCCCACAGCTGCGCAGCGACGAGCTGCGACTGGCGCCACTGCCCGCACTGCTGGCCTGGGAACCGGTCGCAGGCGCCACTCACTACCGCGTGGAAGTGGTGCAGGCGGCCACGCCGGAGATCCTGCTGTTCGCCGCCAACACCGCCGACACCCGGCTGGCGATCGGCGACCTTCCACCGGGCCAGTTGCGGGTCCTGCTGCGCGCGGTCGATGCGCAGGGCGTGGAAGGGCTCGATGCCAGTGCGGACTTCGAGCTGAGCGACCAGCCCGCGCCGCCCCTGACGATTGCACCGGTGCATGGACAGACGATCAACAGCGACCGTCCGCGTTTCCGATGGAGCCAGGCGCCCGGGGCGCACAGCAGCGTCCTGCAGATTGCGGCCGAACCGGCGTTCCTGCACCCGCTGCGGGAGCAGTCCAGCACGAACACCGACCTGCGCCTGTCGCAACCCTTGCCGCCGGGCCAGTACTTCTGGCGGGTCGCTTCGCGCGATGGCAACGGCCGCCAGGGTCGTTACGGCCAGGCGCTGGCGCTGCAGCTGAGCAACGAGCCGATCGATCCTGCCCTGCAGCCGCCCGAAGCCGCACGTGGCGAGCTGACCCTGCGCTGGCAGGCCGGCAGCGCGGGCCAGCGTTACCGGGTGCAGGTCGACCGTCGCGGCGACTTCAAGGCCCCGCTGGTCGATCGCACCGTGACCGAGCCACAGGTCAGCTTCAAGCGTCCCTGGCGTGGCACCCTGCACGTGCGCGTGCAGTACATCGATGATGACGGCCACGCCGGCGAGTTCTCGCCAGCCCAGCAGATCGCGCTCCCCTGCCGCCTCTGCTATGGCGCCGGCGGCGGCGCACTGTTGCTGTGGCTGCTGCTGTGAAGCGCTCGCCGCTGTCCTGGTCGACGCGGATCCTGCTGGCGCTGCTGGCTGGCGTGCTGACCCTTCTTGTCAGCCAGAGCCAGTGGCTGTGGCGCCAGGACGAGGCGGCCTACGACGCGATGGTCGGCGCCTGGGACTACCGTCCCGACCCCAGCGTGCTGATCGTGGCCATCGACGAAGGCAGCCTGCAGCGCATTGGTCAATGGCCCTGGCCGCGTTCGGTGCATGCACGATTGCTGGACCGCCTGACCGATGCAGGCGCCGAACGCGTCGCACTGGATCTGATGCTGTCCGAGCCGGACCGCCGCGACAGCCGCCAGGATGACGCACTCGCCGCAGCAATCCGCCGCAACGGCCGGGTGATCCTGCCGGTGCTGGCCGCGCCCGCCGCCGGCGATCGCATGGCCGAGGAAATGCTGCCGATCCCGCAGATCGCTGCCAGTTCCGCCGCGATCGGCCATACCGACGTGGAAGTGGATGGTGATGGCGTCGCGCGCGGTGTGTACCTGTACGCGGGCATCGGCCAGGCGCATTGGCCGGCGCTCGGCCTTGCCCTGGCAGACCTGCCAGCGCGGACCGTGCGCGGCCTGCCGGACCCGGCCCCCGCGCTCAGTTCCCCCTATCAATGGCGGCGCGACGACTATGTGCGGGTGCGCTACGCCGGCCCGCCGGAACGCCTGCCCCAGGTCTCCTATGCCGACGTCCTCGATGGCCACGTGGACACCGCAATGCTGCGTGGCCGCCGTATCGTGGTCGGAATGACCGCCAGCGGCATCGCACCGAGGCTGCTGACCCCGACCACCCGCGAATTCTGGATGAGCGGCAGCGAGTACCAGGCCAACATCGCCTCGATGCTCCTGCAGCACAAGCAGATCGAGGTATTGCCACGCCTGTGGCAGCACGCCATCAGCGGCGTCCTTGTTGCGCTGTGCGTGATCCTGCTGGGCCTGCGCCTGCCGTGGCTGGTGGCGCTTGGCTCGTTGCCGGCGGCGCCAGTACTGAGCTGGGCACTGCTTCGCACCAGCGACCTGTGGTGGGCGCCGGCCACTGCCGTGCTCGGTATTCTGCTGGTATTGCTGGCCTGGGCGATCTGGCGCATCTCGGCCTGGCACCGGCAGGCCAACCGTGATGCCCTGACCGGCCTCGGCAACCGCCTGCGGTTCGAACAGTCATTGCAACAGGAGTGCGATGCCGCGCGGCGCAGCGGCAAGCCGCTGAGCCTGGCGCTGATCGATGTCGACCACTTCAAGCACCACAATGACCGTCACGGCCATCAGGTCGGCGATCGGGTCCTGCGCGATGTAGCCCAGCAGATCGGTGCGCATGCGCGGCGCCCCCGTGACATGGCCGCGCGCTACGGTGGCGACGAGTTCGCGCTGGTGCTGCCGGATACGCCAGCCGAGGGCGCACGGCGGGTGATCGAGGACCTGATCGCCTGCGTGCGGGCGCTGCCGCCACCGGGCGATGGCAGCGATGCCGGCGTCACGCTCACCATTGGCGTGTTCACGCGTGTACCTGACGGTGAACTGCATCCGCATCATTTCGTCGAAGGTGCCGACAGCGCCCTGTACCGGGCCAAGGCCAATGGCCGCGATGGGTACGTGATCGACACGGAAGGCTGACGGCCCCCTGCGGCGTTCAACATACGCATGCGAATGGTTAGACTGGACGCCCTGCCCCACGTCCCCGGCCCCCATGAACGCCCGCCTGTTCCGTTCCGGCATCAATCTCTGGCCGCCTTTCCTGTTCACCGGCATCCACGTCACCCGCATTACCCCCGACTATCGGCAAATCGACGTCGAACTGCGGCTGCGCCCCTGGAACCGCAACTACGTCGGTACCCACTTCGGCGGCAGCCTGTTCGCGATGACCGACCCGTTCTGGATGCTCGGCCTGCTGCACACCCTGGGCCGCGACTACTACGTCTGGGACCGGGCCGGTGCGATCGAATTCCTCAAGCCCGGCCGCGGCACCGTGCGCACCTCGTTCCGCATCGACGAGGCGTTGCTGGATGAACTACGCGCCGAGGCAGCCAGCGGTGAGAAGGTGCTGCACTGGTTCAGCAACGATGTGGTCGACGAAAGTGGCGAGGTTGTCGCCCAGGTGCGCAAGCAGGTCTACCTGCGGTTGAACCACACGCACGCTGATCCGGCGCGCGGGCGCCATCCTCTGCCTCTTCGCAATGGAGGCTCCCATGCGCTCGTATGCTCCTGTCGCACTCCGACCACCCTGCCCTTGGCCGCCCGCGCCCTGGACCTGCCGCCGGTGCAGTATCCGACGCTGCCGGCACAGGCAGCCAATGCCGCCGGTTTCGTTGCGCAGGGCTGGACGCTTGAATCGAGCGCCGAAGGCGATCTCGACCGGGACGGCTGCGCGGACCTGGTCCTGGTGCTGCGCCAGCAGGAGCCACGCAACGTCATCGAGCACGATGGTTTCGGCCCCTCGCCGTGCGACAGCAACCCGCGCATTCTCGCCGTGGCGTGGTCGCGCCAGCCCGGCTATGTGCGGGCAGTGCAGAATCATCAGTTGATCCCGCGCCAGGACAATCCGGTGATGAGCGACCCACTCGAAGACGGCAGCGCCAGCATCCAGCGGAGCACCCTGAAGGTCGTGCTGTTTTCATTCGCCAGCGCGGCAAGCTGGTCAATGGGCACGACCGCCTTCACCTTCCGCTGGCAGGAAAATGCCTTTGCGCTGATCGGCTGCGACCAGAATTCCGTGATGCGCAACTCCGGGAAGACCGAATCGGTAAGCGTGCGCAGCGAAGACAGCATCGAGCACGACAAGGACAGCGTGCGCTGGCAGCCACGGCTCAGTCGCGGGCAGCGGCGGTTGCGCCGGCGCCAGCCACCAGCGGTACGGACAACCACGGGCTCTCAGCGTTGCCACGCGGCGGCGAACGACGCGGCACCTGCAGGCGGCGCCGATCGGCGGACAGCTGCGGCGACCGCACCGGCGAGCGGAACTGCGCCGGCAACCGCTGCAGCGCCTCAACCGGGTCTTCCGCCTGCTGCCGCAACCAGCGCTGCGCACCGAGCAGGCGCAGCATCGCCGCCGCGTCCTGGGACCGTGACGAATACGCGGGATAGGCGGGCGCGGCCATCTCGGTCAGTACGCACCCCATCACATTGGACAGGCAACCGAAATCCCGCCGCGGCGGCGCCTCTACCGGCAGCGGCCGATCGGCCTCCAGCGCGGCCATGGCGGCTGCGCCGCAGGCCCAGCCAAGATTGCCGGCTACGCGCGCCAAGGTGCTGTTCCGATCCAGCATCAGGACGCCACCAGATTCCTGCGCCGAGGACTCGATCGCCGCCCGGCTCATCGCGTACTCGCCCTGCATGGCACGGCACAGGCTCTGTTCCTCGGCCCTCAACGGTTCCATGGCCGGTTCGCATTCCGCTGGCAGGGGATGGTCGGCAGGCAATTCGACCAGCATGTCGGCCAGCAACTGGGCATGGGCCTGCACAAGGCTGGCACCGACGATGCTCTCGACCAGATAGCTGCCGCCGGGCACCAGCCGCCGGCCCAGCTGCAGGCCCCGGCAGGCGCCACGCAGGGCACCGTCGATATCGCCCTGCACGTAGGCCAGCGCGCGCGCACTGGTAGCGTCCATCACCAGGCCATAGGCCGGCAACGGGACCAGAATGCCCTTGCCCTTCGGCTGGAACGGCGACGCGAAGTAGTCCGCTTCGGCGAGCTGATCCACCCGCCCATGCAACTGCTGGTGCCCGGCGTGGGCCTCCACGAAGCGTTGCGGGTCCGCGCGGACCTGGGCGAGGCAGCCGCTGGCGGCCGGCCCGCAACTGGCTGAAGGCCGTAATTGCAGCTCGACGTGGTCCTCTGCCAGTTGCGGACGGGCGCCGCCATTGCCGCGCGGGTCCGCCTCCCAGCGCTGTACATCCCGGGCCAGCGCCTGATCGCGCTGCCGGGCATCGAGGTCATCGAACGGCAGCGTCCACAACAGTGCATATCCATTGTGGCCGGTCACCGGCAGGCGTGCTTCCAATCGCTGCTGGGCCTGCAGTCGCGAGTCCGGCACGGGCCATAGGCGCGAGGCACACCACACCACGATGGCCAACACCAGCAGGCCCGCCAGTGTCCAGCCCAGTCCGCGCAGAATCTTCAACACAGCTTCCCTTCCATGGCTCGTTGCCGCAGTCGATCCGCCAGCGTAATCGACCGGCAGTGACCGCTACAATGCGCGCATGTCGCTCGAAGCCCCCGCCCTGGTCCCCCGCCCCTCCCTGCAGCGCCTGTTCCTGACCGGCCTGCTGACCCTGCTGCCGATCTGGCTGACCTGGGTCGTGGTCAAGTTCGTGTTCGTGCTGCTGTCAGGCATTTCCAGCCCGCTGGTGGTGCCTCTTTCAGAGCAGATCGCGACCAGCTTCCCGCACTACCTCGGCTGGGTGCGCGCCGAGTGGATCCAGAACACCATTGCCCTGCTGGCCACCCTGCTGGTCATCCTGGCAGTGGGCGTGGCCAGCCGCCGCGTGCTCGGGCAGCGCCTGCTGCGTTGGGTGGGCGCGGTCATCAAGCGCATCCCCCTGGCCAGCATCATCTACGACAGCGCGAAGAAGCTGCTGGACATGCTGCAGACCGAACCGGGCAGCACCCAGCGCGTGGTGCTGATCGATTTTCCGCACCGCGACATGAAATCGATCGGCCTGGTCACGCGGGTCATCAAGGAACAGGGCAGCGACCGTGAGCTGGCCGCGGTGTACGTGCCGACCACGCCGAATCCGACCTCCGGGTACCTGGAAATCGTGCCGGTGGAACTGCTGACCCCGACCGACTGGACCGTCGACCAGGCCATGAGCTTCATCATTTCCGGCGGTGCCGTAGCGCCGTCCAGCGTACCGTTCACCCGCGCCGGCGAACGCGCCGAATGACTCCGGCACCGATCGAGCGCCCCTTGCAGGACCGCGCGGTCCTGCTGTTCATCGTGCTGGCCGCGTTCTTCTGCGGCAATGCGGTGCTGGCCGAGCTGATCGGGGTTAAGATCTTCGCGCTGGAAGATACGCTCGGCATCGATCCGCTGAACTGGAACCTGTTCGGCCAGACCGGATCGTTGAGCTTCACCGCCGGCACCCTGTTGTGGCCGGTGGTGTTCATCATGACCGATACCATCAACGAGTTCTTCGGCAAGCGCGGCGTGCGCTTCATCTCGTGGCTGGCGGTGGTGTTGATCGGCTACGGCTTCCTGTTCGCGTTCGCGGCGATCTCGCTGGCACCGGCCAGCTGGTGGGTCACATCGATGAGTGGCCACGGTGTACCTGATTACCAGGCCGCATTCGCGGCCGTGTTCGGCCAGGGCATGTGGACCATCGCCGGTTCACTGGTGGCATTCCTGCTGGGCCAGCTGATCGACGTGGCGGTCTTCCACCGCATCCGCCGGGCGACCGGCGAACGCCATGTCTGGCTGCGCGCGACCGGCTCGACCGCGGTCTCGCAGCTGGTGGACAGCTTCGTGGTGATCTGGATCGCCTTCGTGCTGGGTCCTCAGCATTGGCCGACCTCGTTGTTCCTGGCCGTCAGCAGCGTCAACTATGCCTACAAGATGGGCTTTGCCATTGCGTTGATTCCCCTGCTGTACCTGATGCGGCGCGCAATCACCCGCTACCTGGGCGCCGGACGCGCAGCCGCATTGCGGGCCACCGCTGCGGCTGACTGAAGACCCAGCAGCGGGAAGCTGACTGCGTATCCCCGCTGGCCGTACGTGACCGGATCGTGCAAGCTCCACGATCTGTGTTCCACGGAAGCTCCTGATGCCGCATTCCCTCCGCGCCCTGGCCGTCGCCGTTGCCGCGCTTTTCCTGTTCAGCGCCGTTCCACCGGCCGAAGCAGCAAAGAAGAAGGCCAGCCGCCCCGCCGCCGCGCAGACCCGGCAGGCCGCCAAGCCCAAGGCCAGGCCTGCCCGCTCCACGGCCCCGGCCCGTGGCAGTTCGGCGCGGCGCGCCGCGCCACGTCCAACCGCCCCCGCCCGCGCCGTGCCCAAGCAGGTCCAGCTGGAACGCCTGTACGACGAATACTGGGACGCCTCGATGCGGCTCAATCCGCTGCAGGCGACCTTCCAGGGCGAGCCCCGCTACAACGACCAGTTGCCGAACATCCTGTCGGCGGCCTGGCGCCAGCAGTCCCATGATTTCACCACCGAGTGGCTGGGCAAGGTGGAGAAGATCGGCAGCGATGGCCTGCAGGGCCAGGACCTGCTCAGCTACGAGATCTTCGTGCGCGATGCGCGTGCCTCCCTGGCCGCCGAGCGTTATCCGAGCTGGATGATGCCGATCAGCCAGTACTACAACATCGGCAGCATCATCGCCATTCTCGGCTCCGGTGCAGGCGCGCAGCCGTTCAACAGCGTGCAGGACTACGATGCGTGGTCGCGGCGTTCGCTGGGCATTCCCGAACTGTTCGACCAGGCCATCGACAACATGCGCCAGGGGATGAAGGCCGGCGTGGTGCAGCCGCGCGACCTGATGGAGAAAGTGCTGCCGCAGCTGGACGCGGTGATCAAGCCGAGCGCCGAGGAGAGCATCTTCTGGTCGCCGATCCGCACCATGCCGAACACCATCGCGGCCGAGGACAAGGCGCGCATCAGTGCCGAGTACAAGCGCATGATCGAACTGCGCATCATGCCGGCCTACCGCGCCCTGCGTGGCTTCATCGCCACCGAATACCTGCCGGCCACGCGGGCCAGCAGCGGCCTGGGCGCTCTGCCCGATGGACAGGCCTGGTACGCCAACCTGATCACGCAGGCTACCGCCAGCGACCAGTCCGCTGCGCAGCTGCATGCACTGGGCGAACAGCGCGTGGAGCAGCTGCAGGCGCAGATCGCTGCGGTGATGAAGGACAACAAGCTGCGCGGCTCGCAATCGAAGCTGCTTCGCAGCATGCGCAACGACCGCCAGTTCCAGTACGGCGATGCCACGGCACTGCTCAACCGCTACCGCCAGGTTCAGCAGCAGGTCAATGCTCGCCTGCCCCAGGTACTGGACACCTTGCCGAAGGCGCCGCTGGACCTGCGCGCGGTGGAACCGGAGCGGGCACTGACCGCTGCTGCCGCCGCCTACCAGCCCGCGCTGCCCGGGCAACCCGCGGTGCTGTACGTGAACACCCGCGACCTTCCCGCACGCAAGCGCTGGAACGTGCCGGTGCAGTTCCTGCATGAGGCCGTTCCCGGCCACCACGTGCAGCTGGGCCTGCAGCAGGAGCTGGCGAAACTGCCGCGCTTCCGCCGCCTCGGTGGCGATCTCGCCTTCGTCGAAGGCTGGGGCCTGTACGCCGAAACACTGGGCGAGGAACTTGGCATCTACACCGATCCCTATGACCGCATCGGCTACCTGTATTCGCGCCTGCTGCGCGCCGCGCGCGTAGTCGCCGATACCGGCGTGAACGCGCAGGGCTGGAGCAAGCAACAGGCCGTGGCCTACCTGCAGAAGACCGTGGACATGGGCAGCGAAGATGCCAATGCCGAAGTCGAGCGGATCATGGCCCAGCCCGGCCAGGCGCTCTCCAACGTGGCCGGCCTGACCGCCATCGTCACCCTGCGCGACAAGGCCAAGGCCCGCCAGGGCGCCGCCTTCGACCTGCGCCGCTTCCACGCCGAACTGCTGAAGGACGGCTCGATGCCACTGGATGTGCTGGATCGCAAGATGGAACGCTGGATGGCGCAGCCAGGCGACGCCACGCCTGCGCCTTCACCCTGATCCCACCCGGAGCCGCCATGCGCCCCGCCGTCGCCATGTTCGCCGCGATACTCGGCCTGCTGCCGTTGGCTAGCCCGGCCGCACCGGTATTGACCCCACCGGATGCAGGCGTCGACGGGCTGATGCAGGCCTACGACGGCCAGGTGCCCGGCGCCGCGGTGCTGGTGCTGCACGACGGGCAACCGGTATTCCGCCGTGGCTATGGCTTGGCGGTGATGGAAGACGGCACGGCCGTCACCCCGGCCAGCAATTTCCGCTTGGCCTCGGTCAGCAAGCAGTTCACCGCCGCGGCGGTACTGCTCCTGGTGGAGGACGGCCGGCTTGGCCTCGACCAGCCGGCCCGGCAGTGGCTGCCGGAGCTGCCGCCGGCTGCGGCGGCCATCACCCTCCGCCAGTTGCTGTCGCACACCAGCGGCCTGCTCGACTACGAAGACCTGATGGACCCCTCCGACAGTCGCCAGGTCCATGACGCCGATGTGCTGACCCTGCTGTCACGCGAAGACCGCCTGGACTTCGCGCCCGGCACGCGCTACCGCTACAGCAACAGTGGCTATGCGCTGCTGGCATTGATTGTGGGCCGCGCCTCCGGCCAGGGTTTCGCCACCTTCCTGCGGCAGCGCATCTTCCGCCCGCTGGGCATGGCCCACACTGTGGCCCACCAGGACGGCATCGACCACGTGGCGGCACGCGCCTATGGCTACAGCTGGCTCGGCGGCCACTGGCAGCGCACCGACCAGAGCACCACCAGCGCCGTGCTCGGCGACGGCGGCATCTATTCCTCGCTGGACGACCTCGCCCGCTGGGATGCAGCGCTGTACGACGACCGCCTGCTGTCGGCGGCCTCGCGCAGCGCGATGTTCAGCCCGGCCACGGCAACCCCGGAGCCGGACGTACCGCACTACGGTTTCGGTTGGCGCCTGAATGGCCAGGCCCAGTGGCACAGCGGCGAGAGCATCGGCTTCCGCAACGTGATCGTGCGCTATCCGGAAAAACACCTGACCGTGATCGTGCTGACCAACCGCAACGATCCCGAACCTTATCCGCTGGCGCTGAAGATCGCCCAGCGCTGGCTGGACACCCTGCAATGACGCCCGATTCAGACGCCCTGCTGGGCCTCCACCACGCCGCACTGATCTGCAGCGACTATGCGCGCTCGAAGGATTTCTACGTGCGCATCCTGGGACTGCGGGTGCTGGCCGAGAACCATCGTGCCGCGCGCGACTCGTGGAAGCTGGACCTGGCCCTGCCCGACGGAGGCCAGCTGGAGCTGTTCTCCTTCCCCGCGCCACCACCGCGCCCCAGCCGTCCCGAAGCGCAGGGCCTGCGCCACCTCGCGTTCCGGGTCGCCACGCTGGAGCCGTTCATCCAGCGCCTGGCCGCGCACGGCGTGGCCTGCGAGCCGATCCGCGTGGACGAATACACCGGCGCCCGCTTTACCTTCTTCGCCGACCCGGACGACCTGCCGCTGGAGCTGTACGAAGTCGGTTGATCCCGCATTCCCACCGTCCGTCTTATCCACGCATGGCGTGGATCTGCTGTGTCGACCAAGGTCAACACCTACCAACAGCCGCAGAAGTCTGTCAGAGGTGGGGCGGTGTGGGTGGGTAGGACCGTTGGCGCCATGGATGGCGCCATCGAGCCCCCAGGGGTGAGGGCGCTTTGCTTGCGAAGCACTGCTTCGCAAGCGCCCGAACGCACAGCCGCCAGCGGCTGGGCCGGACCCCGGAGGGGGGTTTACGGCGTGTCCTGCCCACCCACACCGCCCCGCCATCCTCGGGAGTCCCGCCGTTGCGGTTGCGGTTGCGGTTGCCTCTGCGGGTGCAGGGCGCAGCCCTGCAAAGCCCCCCTTCCCCATACCCCGCCGAATGGGTATACAGTCGACCTGTCCCGGCGCTGTGCCGGAATGAACCCTGGGAGGGGACCATGCGCAAGACCTTCAAGACCGTGCTGCTGGCACTGCCGCTGTGCCTGGCCGCGCTCTCGGCGCAGGCCGCCGACAGCGCCGCCGGTCGCTGGAAGACCATCGACGACAAGACCGGCCGGGTGAAGTCGATCGTCGAGATCACCCAGGCCGCCGATGGCACGCTCACCGGCAAGGTCGTCGACATCCTGCATTCGGACAAGGGCCCGAATCCGGTCTGCGACGGCTGCGAAGGCGCCAACCGGAACAAGCCGGTGAAGGGCATGACCATCCTCTGGAACCTGAAGCCCGATGGCGCACGCAAGTGGTCCGGCGGCACCATCCTCGACCCGGCCAACGGCAAGACCTACAAGTCGAAGATCGAACTGCAGCCCGGCGGCACCCGGCTGGACGTGTCCGGCTGCATCGCCTTCATCTGCCGCGCGCAGACCTGGCAACGCGAATAAGCGACCCGGCGGCTTGACCCCCGTGACCCGGCCCCGGCCGGGTCACGCCGTTGCGGGCATGCGATAATCTTCGGTTCCCCTTGGATCCACCCCGCGACCATGACCCGTACCGCGCTCGTCACCACCGCCCTGCCCTACGCCAACGGCCCGCTGCACCTGGGCCACCTGGTCGGCTACATCCAGGCCGACATCTGGGTGCGCGCGCGGCGAATGAGCGGCGGCAAGGCCTGGTTCGTCTGCGCCGACGACACCCACGGCACGCCGATCATGCTGGCCGCGGAAAAGGCCGGGGTCACCCCGGAAACCTTCATCGCCAACATCCAGGCCAGTCACGAGCGTGACTTCGCCGCCTTCGGCGTCGCGTTCGATCACTACGACTCGACCAATTCGGCGGCCAACAAGGCGCTGACCGAGCAGTTCTACCTGAAGCTGGAAGCGGGCGGCCATATCAGCCGCCGCTCGGTGGCACAGTTCTACGACCCGGCCAAGGGCATGTTCCTGCCGGACCGCTACATCAAGGGCATCTGCCCGAACTGCGGCAGCCCCGACCAGTACGGCGACAACTGCGAAGTGTGCGGCGCCACCTACAACCCGACCGACCTGAAGGAACCGAAGTCGGTGATCTCCGGTGCCACGCCCGAGATCCGCGATTCGGAACACTTCTTCTTCGAGGTCGGCCGCTTCGAGGGGTTCCTGCGCGATTGGCTGGCTGGCGATGTCGCCCTGCCCGGAGTCAAGGCCAAACTGATGGAATGGCTGGATGCCGAAGGTGGCCTGCGCGCGTGGGACATCTCGCGTGACGCGCCGTACTTCGGATTCCAGATTCCCGGCCAGCCGGGCAAGTACTTCTACGTCTGGCTGGACGCCCCGATCGGCTACCTGTCCAGCTTCCAGACCCTGTGCGGCACGCTCGGCGAGGACTTCCAAGCCCATCTGCGCGCCGGCACCGCCACCGAGCTGCACCACTTCATCGGCAAGGACATCGTCAACTTCCACGGCCTGTTCTGGCCTGCGGTGCTGCACGGTACCGGGCACCGCGCGCCGACCCGCCTGCACGTCAATGGCTACCTGACGGTGGATGGCGCCAAGATGAGCAAGTCGCGCGGCACCTTCGTGATGGCCCGTACCTTCCTCGACGCCGGCCTGGAACCGGAAGCGCTGCGCTACTACTACGCTGCCAAGTCCAGCGGTGGCGTGGACGATCTCGACCTGAACCTGGGTGACTTCATCGCCCGCGTCAATGCCGACCTGGTCGGCAAGTTCGTCAACCTGGCCAGCCGCTGCGCCGGCTTCATCAGCAAGCGCTTCGACGGCCAGCTGGCGGCGCAGCTGCCCGATGCCGCGCAGTACCAGCGCTTCGTCGAGGGCCTGGCGCCGATCCGTGAAGCGTACGAGCGAAACGACCCGGCCGCAGCGATCCGCTTGACGATGGCGCTGGCCGACGAAGCCAACCGCTACATCGACGACGTCAAGCCGTGGGTCATCGCCAAGCAGGAAGGCGCCGACGCACAGCTGCAGGCGGTGTGCAGCCAGGGCCTGAACCTGTTCCGCGTGCTGGTCACCGCACTGAAGCCGGTACTGCCGGCCACCGCCGCACAGGCGGAAGCATTCCTGGCCGCGCCGGTGAACGACTGGACCGAGCTGGTGCGGCCGCTGCTGGGCCACCGCATTACCGACTACACCCCGCTGTTCACCCGTATCGACCCGAAGAAGATTGACGCCATGATCGACGCCTCCAAGGACACCCTGCAGCCGGCCGCCGCTGCCGCCCCCGCTGCCAAGACCGAAGCCGCCAAGCCAGCTGCACCGGCTGCGGCCAGCGCCGAGGCGCCGGCCTACATCGGCATCGACGACTTCGCCAAGCTTGACCTGCGCATCGGCAAGGTGCTGGTGTGCGAGTTCGTCGAAGGCTCGGACAAGCTGCTGCGCTTCGAACTGGACGCTGGCGACCTGGGCAGGCGCCAGATCTTCTCCGGCATCCGCGGCAGCTACGGCGAGCCGGAGAAGCTGGTCGGCCGCAGCGTGGTGTTCATCGCCAACCTGGCCCCGCGCAAGATGCGCTTCGGCCTGAGCGAAGGCATGATCCTGTCGGCCGGTTTCGACGGTGGCGCACTGGCGCTGCTGGACGCCGACAGCGGCGCGCAGCCGGGCATGCCGGTCCGCTGAGGCCGCGCAGCGGGCGGCGCCCGCCACCGGCATCGGCCAGGGACAAAGCAAGCAGAGGCAACGGAATGGAACTGGCACTGTTCGACTTCGACCACACCGTGACCACCTGCGATACCTATGGCCGCTTCCTGCGCCGCGTAGCGACCGCCGAACAGCTGGCGCAGGCATGGTGGAAGGTTGGGCCATGGCTGGCTGCGTACAGGCTGAAGCTGATCTCGGCCGAACGCATCCGCGCCCGCGTCACCCGCCTGACCTTCAGCGACCGCTACAGCGACGACATCGCCACCCTGGCCACCGGCTTCGCGCGCGAGGTCCTGCCCGACGTGGTACGCCCGGAGATGCTGGAGCAGATCCGTTGGCACAAGGCACAACAGCACACCGTGGTGATCGTGTCCGGTTCGCTGGACCTGTACCTGAAGCCCTGGTGCGAACAGTTGGGCCTGCAGCTGATCTGCAACCGGCTGGAAAGCCGCGACGGCCGCCTGACCGGTCGCTATGCCGACGGCGACTGCGGCCCGCGCAAGGCCGAGCACATCCGCCGCCGGTTCGACCTTTCGGATTACGTGCGCATCCATGCCTACGGCGACAGCGCCGAGGATCGGCCAATGCTGGCGCTGGCCCACGAACGCTGGTTCCGTGGCAAACCCCTGAAGTAACACCAACGCGCAGCCTTCGCCACGCATGAGCCTGATTCCGCCCCTGACCGAACGCCTCGACCGCCTGCTGCCGCAGACCCAATGCGGGCAATGCGGCTACGACGGCTGCCGCCCGTACGCGCAGGCGATGGCGCGCGGCGAGGCCGGTGTGGACCGCTGCCCCCCGGGCGGCGACGCGGGCGCGCGTGCCCTGGCGCAGGTACTGGGCGTGCCGGCGACGCCGTTCGACCGCTCGCGCGGCGCGCACAAGCCGCCGCAGGTGGCGTTGATCGTGGAAGCCGACTGCATCGGCTGCACCAAATGCATCCAGGTCTGCCCGGTGGACGCCATCGTCGGCGGCGCCAAGTACATGCACACGGTGATTGCCGACCTGTGCACCGGCTGCGAGCTCTGCATCCCGCCCTGCCCGGTCGACTGCATCGAGCTGGTGCCGGCCTAGCCACCCGCACGGCACGGGGCGACGGAACAATGCTGCGCGGTCCTAGAACGCCATTCTGAAACCCGCGGTCGCGGTGACGATATAGCTGCCAGCGAAATCCGCATCCACGTCGACCTGGCCGTAGATCGCATAACGCTCGGCCCAACCATGGTGGATTCCCGCGGCCACGTTGCCCCAGGTCCGCTCCATGCGGCTGGACGCCGGCACATCGGCGACCCGCACCCGGGTTCCGTCCAGGAATTCATGCTTGACGTTGACGACACCGTAGACGCTGGACTCCCCGTTCACGCGGCCCGCCTGCCCATCGCGCCTGTAGTCCAGCCCAACACCGACACGGGCCAGCAGGCTGTCGCCCCTGTCGCTGTCGACGTGCACGCCGAACAGGTCGTTGAACCCCGCAAAGCGGGTCGATACATACGTGACCTGTGACTGTGGGACCAGGGCCAGTCGCGGGTTCAGTGCAAACGCCTTGCCTGCTTCGATGCCCAGCCCATAGCTGCTTGCATGGCGGCCGCGCTTCAACCTGCCCGCCAGGCGGGAATCCAGATTGCTCTCGTACCAGGTCGCCTGGGCCTGGGCGTCGATATACAGGCCGTTCCTGCCGTACCAGGTCAACGTCGGCATCAGCCCATAGCTCGTGGTCTCGATCTTGCCGTCGCCATGCACCGAATACACGTCCGTATCGGCTTTGCCATAGTTCAGTGCGATGCCACCCACCAGGCGGTTCCCCTCATCCTGGCCGGCGAGAAGACCGTCGGCACCGAATTGCACCTTCCAGCCATCGATGTCCTGGCGGGCGCTTGTGGTTGACGAGGAAGGCTCCAGCCGGCTCGAGCTGCTCTCGATGCGACTCCAGGCTCCGTTGCGGCCGGTATCCGCGGGGTCGTAGAGGCGATTGCCCACGCGTTGGCGCAGGGTCGGCAATCGCCCCAGGTTGAGCAGCGTGTTGGCGTAGGCCTCATAGACCGGCACGCCGGGCTGATAAAGCAACGGGGGCTCGGTCTCGGGCGCCCCTCCTTCAACCGGCGGTGTCCCTCCCCCGCCTGCTGGCGAACCTGGCTCGGTTGGCGGGACAGCAGGGTTCGTCAGCGATGATCGCAGGTACCAGCCGCCGTCTTTCGGATCCTGCTGCAGGACATAACCATAGGCACCTGCCACCAGGGCGGGGCGCCCTTCGATGACGTAGTCGCCGTTGGCCAGATTGAACTGACCCGCCGAAACACCATTCACCTGCACGACCTGGATGCCGCGTTGGGTCAACCCGCCCGCACCGCCCATGTTCCTTACCGTAACCGGCGTGGCACCGGAGGTGTCGCCGATGACAATCAACCTGTCGGTTGGCGAATCATCACCGCCCAGCAGGGTGCGGATCTCCAGGTTGCCGCCCTGCGCCGCATAGTTGCCCGCAACCGTCAGGGTGCCAAATCCAGTGCGCGGCCCGGGGGCGATGGTTCCCTGGTTGATCGTCGAGCCGACGCGCCCCGTACCGGTCAGCCGCGCGCCCTCCAGCACGTTCATGGGCCCGCCGAGAATGCCATCCACCTGCAGGGTGCCGGCCTGGACATTGGTGGTTCCCGTGAAAGCGGTGCTGTCACCCGACAGCGTCAGCGTACCGGCGCCGAGCTTGTCGAGTCGGGACGTTCCCGAGAACGCGGACATCACCCCCACTTCATGGCCGTTGGTATCGAATGAAGCACCCTCGCTTCCGATCGCCTGCTCGAGAAACCCGTTCAGGAAGTTGGCCTTGTCACGACTGGCACGCAACACGCCGCCATCCAGGTTGAACGTGGCATCGCCGGCGCCCTTGATGACCGAGCCGGTCTCCAGCACGCCGCGGCCGCTGGCATCGCCAAGGAGGTTCAGCGTGCCGGTGGCCGTGCTGTCGACGGTGACCCAGGTATCGCTGCCGGCGATTGCCAGTCCGCCCTTGGCAACGTCCAGGGTTCCGGTGCCTGCCGAGCCGATTTCGATGCGGTCGCTTGCGGCCAGCGTGGACACATCGGCCGTCGTGCTGGAAACGGTCACCCTGCCGACGCCACCGGCCTGGTTGCCGATGTAGACCGTGGCGGCGGCGCCTGGCGCTGACGATCCCACGGTACCGACGCTCGCGCCTTCCAGGACACTCAGGTCGCCCACGCCCTC
Source organism: Stenotrophomonas maltophilia (assembly GCF_001676385.1). GTDB lineage: Bacteria > Pseudomonadota > Gammaproteobacteria > Xanthomonadales > Xanthomonadaceae > Stenotrophomonas > Stenotrophomonas maltophilia_J. The sequence goes on from NZ_LYVJ01000012.1 coordinate 114,991, forward strand.
GTAGCCGACGTAGATGTTGTTGTACGGATCCCAGACGGAGGCCGGTCCCGATACCGTCACGCTGCCCTCGCTGCCGGCACCCTGCCCGATCAGTGCCTGGCCGCCGTGGACGGCGCCCCCCTCCTCGATGCGCAGCGCGCCCTTGCCAAGGGCACCGATCTGCAATGCATTCGTCACAGCGAGATTCCAGGTGGAGCCGGCCCCGGACACCAGCACGTCGCCCACGCTGCCGGCGTCTGTACCGATCACGGCGGACTCGCCATGGGCCAGGCCTCCGTCCAGGATCCTCAGCGTTCCGCTGCTGCCCGCCTGCCCGCCGATGTACACCCCACCGAGGCTGGTCCAGGTGGATGCGACGTCACTGCCATCACGGCCTGTCACCGTAAGCGTGCCTACGCCCCCGTTGCCGTTTCCGATATAGGCCCAGGCATTGGACACCGAGCCCCCGGCCTGGATGGTCACCGTCCCGGGCAGGGTATCGCCCACGATCAGATCACCGCCGACGTCCCAGTCCGGTGACTGCACGGCCCCAGGCAGCACCTCACCCGTACTGGAGACCGACTGGGCATGGGCTGGTTGCCCGGCAGTGGCCCCATAGAACATGAAAACGGCCGACGTCAGCCATCCCGCACCCCGGTTCCTGGCAGCGACCATGCCCCCCTCCCCCTGTGATTTTTCGACAAGAGTACTTCAGTTCTCCCTGCCGGCAGGAACGAACGGCCCGGATCGAAGAAGGGCAACACGGCTGCATGACCCGCGTGCCCTTCTCTTCCTTCGCCTCCCGCTGCTCCGGTCCCCACGCCCGTCGCCGGCAAGCACTACAGCGCGGACAGCGAATGGGAATTTACGGGACAGCCGCCGTCACCACGATTTCGACCTTCCAGTCGGCATGGGCCAGCTTGGCCTCGACCGTGGCACGGGCCGGAGTGGCCCCTTCCACCACCCATTCGTCCCATGCCTTGTTCATGCCGTCGAAGTCAGCCATGTCGGCCAGGAAGATCTCCGCACGCAGCACGTGCTGGCGGTCACTGGCGACCAGGGCCAGCAGCTTGTCGATCTCGGCCAGCACCTGCCGGGTCTGCCCGGTGATGTCCTGGCTGGTGTCTTCCGGAATCTGGCCGGAAAGGTAAGCGACCTTGTTGTACACGGTCATTTCGGACATGCGCGGTCCGACGTCGTAACGCTCCATCATGGGCGTGGCTCCTGCGGGTGATCAGGCCTGCATTGTCCTCCAAACCGGCCAACGGTGGGTGCATGGGCGCCTTCCACGGCGGTCACCACCGGGCTGCGACAGTTCCGCTGGTCAAATACCGGCGACAGGCGCACGATGCGCCACGCCCGCATTGACACCCCTCTCGCCCTCCCTGCCGCACGCTTGCGCCGATGACCGAAATATCCGATCCCGCCACCGCTCCCTCCACCCCGGCATGGAAGCGGGTCCTCACCATCGTCGTCCCGTTGCTGATCCTTGCCCTGGCGCTGCACGGCCTGGCCAACGAGTTCGATGAGAACGGCTACCGCGCCATCCGCCACGCCTTCCGCCAACTCAGCGGCACGCAGATCGCGCTGACCATGGTACTGGGCCTGGCCAGCTACGCCTGCCTGATCGGCTTCGATGCGATCGGCCTGCGTCGCAGTGGCATCCGTGTGCATCCGGCGCGCGTCGGCATCACCGCGTTTCTCGCGCACACGCTCGGCCAGACCGTGGGCTTTGCCGCCTTGACCGGTGGCGCGGTGCGCCTGCGCGGTTACCGCGGTGCCGGCCTGGACCTTGCACAGATCGGCCAGGTGGTGCTGATGAGCACGCTCGGTTTCGTGTTCGGTGCCTGGCTGCTGATCAGCGTAGCGCTGTGCATGGAACCGGCGGCAGCGGCACTGGCGCTGCCGCTGGACCCCGACGCCGTGCGCATCGTCGGCGTCGTTGCGCTGCTCGCCTACGCGGCCACCCTGCTGCTGGTCGGTCGCAACGGGCGCCACTTCAGCGTGTTCGGCCATGCGCTGTGGCTGCCCGACCGGCGCACCATGATCGGCGTCACCGTGCTCAGCGTGGTCGAGCTGGTGCTGGCCAGTGCCGCGTTCTACGTGCTGCTGCCCGATTCCACGCCCACCGGCCTGCCCGGTTTCGTCGGCCTGTACCTGGTTGCGGTGCTGGCCGGCCTGGTCTCCACGGTTCCCGCGGGGCTGGGTGTGTTCGAGTGGAGCCTGCTGAAACTGTTGCCCCAGGTGGCGCCAGCGGCGGTGCTGGCGGCCGCACTGATCTATCGGGTCACCTACTACGTGCTGCCACTGCTGCTGGCCACGCTGCTTGCGCTTGCACCGGCCCTGCGCCAGCCGCTGCGGGCCGGCGCTGGCGCGACGCGTGCCGGCTGGAACGCGCTGCGCCCGTGGTTGCCGCAGATCATCGCGTTGGCAGTGTTCAGTATCGGCGCCGCATTGGTCATCGACGGCACGTTGCCGACGCCACGCCGCCATCTGCTCAATGCCTCGCTACCCGTGCTTGAAACATCGCATCTGGTCGGAAGCCTCAGCGGCGTCGCGCTGCTGCTGATCGGCCAGGGCCTGGCGCGGCGCAGCCATGCCGCGTGGATGCTGGCAATGGCGGTGTGCGTGATCACGCCGCTGCCGCTGTGGCTGCGCGGTGGCCAACCGCTGATTGCGGTTTCCGCACTGCTGGTGGCGATGGCATTGTGGGCTGCGCGCCGCGAGTTCTACCGCCAGGGCGCGCTGCTGGACGAAGCCTGGTCGTGGCCGTGGCTGCGCAACCTGGGCCTGGTGCTGGTGGCGGTTACCTGGCTGCTGTTCTTCACCTACAGCCATGTCGAGTACCAGAACGAGCTGTGGTGGCAGTTCGCCCTGTCCGGCAATGCGCCGCGCGCGCTGCGGGCCCTGCTGTTGGTGGCCATCGCGCTGGTGATGTTCGGCCTGGCCCGGCTGCTGCACAGCACGCGCACCCCGCTCCCGCCCGCCGACGAGGCGACCCTGCGGTCGCTGGCCCCGGTACTGGCCAGCGCCACCGATACCCAGGCCTGCCTGGTGCTGACCGCCGACAAAGCGGTACTGCGCGATGATGCCAGGCAGGGCTTCGTGATGATGCAGCGCTATGGCGGCTCGCTGATTGCGATGGGCGATCCGGTCGGCCCACCAGAGGTTGCGCGCGCATTGATCTGGCGCTTCCGCGAGGAAGCCGACCGCCTCGGCCTGCGCCCGGTGTTCTATCAGGTTGGCGAAGCCTACTGGCAGACCTATCTCGACCTCGGCCTGGGCCTGGTCAAGCTGGGCGAGGAAGCGATCGTGTCGTTGCACGACTTCGGCCTGGAGGGCCGCGAACGTGCCGATCTGCGCCAGGCATGGAACCGCGGCAAGCGCAGCGGCCTGTCGTTCCGGGTGGCACCGGTGGAGGAAATACCCGGCCTGCTGCCGCGCCTGCACGCGATTTCCAATGCATGGCTGGAAGACAAGGCCGGCGACGAGAAGGGCTTTTCGCTGGGCAGCTTCGACCCGGATTACCTGGTGCGCTTCCCCGTGGCGCTGGTAGAGGCCGAAGGCCAGATCGTGGCCTTCGCCAACCTGTGGCAGGCCCCGGCCGGCGCCGAGCTGTCGGTGGATCTGATGCGCCACGTCAACGAGGCACCGAAGGGCACCATGGACTTCCTGTTCATCGAGCTGTTCCTGTGGGGCCGCGCCCAAGGCTATGCGCGCTTCTCACTGGGCATGGCGCCGCTGTCCGGCCTGGCCCAGCATCGGCTGGCCGGCCGCTGGAACCGGCTCGCCGGCCTGCTGGCACGGCATGGCGAACGCTTCTACGGGTTCAGTGGCCTGCGCCGCTTCAAATCGAAATTCGCGCCCCAGTGGCGCCCGCGCTATCTCGCGGCCCCAGGTGGCATGCACCTGCCGGCGGCACTGCTGGATGCGACGCGCCTGATCTCGCTGGATCCGCGACGCAATTGACGCCCCGTACCGCCGGGCATGCCCGGCACCACCTGCCGCCCGGTAGGTGTCGACCTTGGTCGACACGCCAGCGCCGACCAAAGTCGGCGTCTACCAACACGCTGGCGGGCGTGCCCGGCGTTACCGCGGCTCGTTCTGGTGGGTGCGAACCGTTGGTTCGCACGCACTCCGGGTTACGCCCCACCCTTGAGGATCACTTCGGCCAGGCGATCATAGTCGCCACCGAAATGATGATCGCCTGGCAGCTCCACCTTCTTCACGCCGTCATTGGCCGGCAGGTCCGGGCACAGAGCGTCCTCATCCTTGTCGCCGTACACACACAGCGTTTTTCCCGCCGGCAGCCTGGCCACTTCCGGCGCGATCGGCAGGCCATCGCCGCCGCCGCCCAGCCAGTTGCTGACATGGAACTCGAAGTCGGCCTTCCTGCCCACCGACAGGAGCACGATGCGCTCCAGCGCGTCGCGGGTACCGGCGTCGAGCTGGTTGATCGTGGCCGGCAGCACGTCAGCCCCCTGCGAGAAGCCGATCAGCATCACCTTGTCGCGGTGCCACTGCTGGCGATAGTGGTCGATGATCTTCTGCAGGTCACCAGCAAAGCCTTTCGGCGTGCGTTCGCTCCAGAAGTAGCGCAGCGAATCGATGCCGACCACGGCCACGCCGTGCTCGTTGAGCGACGACGCCACGTCCTTGTCCAAGCCGGCCCAGCCACCGTCGCCGGATACGAACACGGCCAACGTGTCACCGTTGCCGGTCGCCGGTACTTCCACCACAGGCAACCCCTTCAGCGCGGCCGGTGGCGGCGCCAGGCTGACACCGGCCTGCGCCCCCATCACCCGCGCCGCCGCCACCAGGCCCGGTGACGCGTCGCCGCGCGCGGTGCGCTTGAACTCGCGTGCCATCGCCACCTGCTGCACGAACCGGCTGGCCTCACCCGCCTTGCAGCCGTGGTCGCCGGCCGCACTCAACCATGGGAAGTTGAGTTCGGCAGGCTGGAGTTTGTTGTGCTTCACACCATCGCCGCAGACCATGCGCTCGTGGTTGTGGTCCGGGCAGAAGCCGGTGGTCAACAGGCCGGCGAACACCTGGGTGTCAGCCTGCGCGGCCACCGAGTAAGCCAGTTCGGCCCCTTCACCGTCGCCTCCAACCAGCGGCAGGTGGTAGCCGGGCAGATGCAGGGCCGCCTGCAGCCAGCGCGAGAAATTCTCGACGTCGCCGGAACCGAACGAACAGGTCGGGTCACCCTCACGCTTGAGCACCCCGCGCAGGTGCGCGATGTCCACCGCCGCGACCATCGCGCCATCGGCACGCAGGGCCTCGATCGGCAAGCGGCTGGTATCGCCGCCGGCGCTGGGTTCGTGGAACCAGATCACCACCCGCTGCGGCGTTCCCGACGGCATATGCACCGGAATCTGTTCGAACCGCCCGTGGCTGAACTGCTGCACGGTCGCTGCCGCCGCTGCCGGCAGCGCGGCCAGCGCCAGCACCACACCCATTGCCCTGCCCAGCCCTGCTCGCTTCATGTCGCGTCCCCAATGGAATGCGCACACGATACGCCGCCCTCGCGTGCACGGCACGTACCGCTGCAGGCCGTTGGGCTTTCAGCAGGCCGCGGCGCGACGACTTCGCCGATACAGCGCCAGCGCCAGATACAGCAGCCAACCCACGATCACCGCGATCACCACCTTCTGGCCCAGCCCGCGCGGTGGCCCGCCACGCCACAGCACATGCAGCCACAGCAGCACGAAGGCCAGCCAGGCCCAGCCCCAGAGCAGGCCCGCGGCGGACTGCCAGCCCGGTTCGCGGCGCAGGTACCACGCCTGCAGCAGCATGCCGACGCTGGCACACAGGAACGCGGTATTGGCTGCCAGCCCATGGATGAACGGCGCCAACAGCGGCGTCGCCTCCGGCAGCCAGCTGTCACCGATGGCGACCGTAGCCAGGCCCAGCGCCGACACGGTGAACAACAGCGGTGCGGCCGCGCTGCGGCGCGGCCCGATGCTGCCGCGATACAGCGCCAGGCCGAGCACGGCGATGGACAGCGCCAGCAGGCAGTATGCGCTGCGCAGTGCCAATCCCCATGGGCCATGCAGGTACAGGCTCAAGGTGGCCCGCACCCAGTCCAGGTCGGTGCGCGCGAACTGGGTCCACAGTGCGGTGGCCACGAACAGCAACAAGGCCACCAGTGCCAGCAACGCCGCCGGGCGGGCACGGCTCATGGCGTCGCCTCCGGGTGCCGCTGCTTCCACTCCTCCAGCGCCTTGCGATAGCGCTGCAGCTCCTCGGCATAGAGATCGAGCACGCACAGCGGGCAACCACTGCCACAGCACTCGTTGGGGCCGGGCGCTTCCGGTGGTAACGGACGGGGATCGGGATCGGGAACAGGCACGGTTGGAGCAACGATCAGTGGATATGGGCCCCAGTGTACCGGGCTGGCTCAGGGACCCAGCTGACGGCGCAGGTTTTCGCGGGCGGCCGCATCCAGGCGCTGGTGGAAGAACTCGCTGAGAAAGATCCGGGGCGCACGCAGCAGGCCCTGCAGGAAACGGCGGCGCCCGGCGCGATACAGGAATCCCGGCACCACGCCCTTGTACTCTTCGGCCACGCCGCGGTCGTACGCGGTGAACTCTGGTTCCGGTGCCGCCAGGATCGCCATGTCGCAATCCAGGAACAGGGCCGCCTCGGCATCCACATCGTCCGGACCGAGCTCGCCATGGCGGGCCGTCAGCAGGATCAGCTGCTCGACCCGGGCGGCATCGACCATGGCCAGTTCCGGTGCCTGGCTGATCACCTGCATCGCGAGCTGCGCCGAACGCGCTTCGTTGTCCTTGCGCCCGGCCTGGTAGATCGCGTCGTGGTAAAGCACGGCCAGGTAGACCTCGGCCGGCTGCTGCCATCCCGGACCGTCGGCCACGTCCTGGCAGTGCTGCAGCACTGCACGCACATGGCCGAAATGGTGATAGGCCCGTGGCGGCGTTGCATAGCTGTCCTGCAATGCCTGCCACTGCGCCGGAGCAAGCGTCAACGGTTGGAAGTCCATGGCCGGATCATCCTGCCTGGATCGGCGCCAGGCAAGCTGGCACATTTTTCATCACGCACTCACGAGGCCCGCCACGCGAGGCCTGGACACGGTTGTCCACAGGTTTGTCGAGCGCCGGTCCACACCGGTTGTGGATGAATGGGCCGATCGGCTGGAGGTGGATGCGGCGGCCGGTTGACGGGACTACACTCATCGCAGGCGGGAGCGCCCGCCACTGCCGGGAGCCGTCATGTACCGTCCTGCCGTCCATTGCCTGGCCCTGTTGCTGCTTGCCGTCTGCGCCCCCGCACTGGCCGTGGATGACGCTCGTCCGCCCGCTCCTGCGGGCGTGGTCACCGCGCCCACCATCCTCGTCTCCGCATCACGCGTGCCGACGCCGGAAGAAGTGTTCGCTATTCCAGCGGACATGCATGCGATGCTGCAGAAGCAGGTGATCCAGCGCAGCTACTCCCGCGAGCAGCGCCTGCAGGCACTGGTGGAGATGTTGTTCGACCAGCATGGGCTGGACCTGCAGTACGACGCCGACGCGACCTACACCGTCAGCGAAATATGGCAGCACCGCCGCGCCAACTGCCTGGCCTTTACCCTGCTGTTCGTCACGCTTGCGCGCGAGGCCGGCATCCAGGCCCGCGTGCAGGAGGTCGGCCGCGTGGTGTCGTGGTACCAGGACCAGCAGGCCGGCGTGGTCTACAACGTCGGGCACGTCAATGCCGGCGTCGACATCGGAGGTCGTTTCGGTACGGTCGACCTGGATCGCAACGTGCTCTACGACCGTCGTGGCCCGGTTCCCGTCAGCCGCGCACGGGCACTGGCGCACTTCTACAACAACCGTGGCGCCGACCAGCTCGCCCAGGGCGACCTGGCCGGCGCGCGCGCCTTCCTCGATGCTTCGCTGGCACAGGACAGTACCTTCGCTCCGGCCTGGAACAACCTTGGCGTACTTGCGCATCGCCAAGGCGACAACATCGAGGCAAGGCTGGCGCTGGACAGGTCGCTGCAACTGGACGGACGCCAGAATGCAGCGTTGTCCAATGCGTCGGCATTGTTCCGCAGCCTGGGCATGACGGCGCAGGCACAAGCGCTGGAGCGCAGGCTGGAATCACTGAAGAGCGAAGATCCCTTCGCGCAGTACATGCTCGGCACCACGGCCGAACGCGCAGGGCAGCTGGACGTGGCGATCCGCCACTACCGGCGCGCGGTCCGCCTCTACGACACCGCGCATCAGTTCCATTTCGGGCTGGCCCGCGCCTACTTCCTCGCCGGCCAGCTCAAGCGCGCCGATCATGAACTGCTGCGCGCGCAGGAACTTGGCGGGGCTCCCGAACAGGCGCGCTACCAGGCCAAGCTGGACAGCCTGGCCCGCTGGCGCGCGCAGCAGCAGGCCCGGCGTTGACGCCGATCAGGCCTTCTTGAGGAAGCAGGTCTTCAGGACCAGGCCCTTGATCTTGTCCGAGTTGCCTTCGATGTGCTCGGCATCGTCCTCGACCAGGCGGATGTTCCGGATCACGGTGCCCTGCTTGAGCGGAATCGAGGAGCCTTTCACTTTCAGGTCCTTGATCACGGTGACGGTGTCACCGGCCTGCAGGGTATTGCCGTTGCTGTCACGCACGACCAGGGCCGGGCCGGAGGCTTCTTCGGCGGTCCACTCGAAGCCACAATCGGCGCAGATCCACAGCGCGCCATCGGCATAGGTGTTTTCCAGGGTGCACTGCGGGCAAGCGGGGGCGGACGACATTGGCAAGTACCTCAAAGTGGATCAACAGCCACCATTGTAACCGCCCGGCCCACGCACCCATGCGGCCGCATGCCATCCGGTGCTGCCCAGGCCTGGCGCGGGGTTGGGGCAGCGGAACTTGCAGTCCACAGCGAACTGCAGCAGAGTGCGCGGCCCCTGATCGTCCCGGAACTCTCCATGCGCCTCGGCATCGACTTCGGAACCAGCAACTCCGCCGCTGCCATCGTCCGCGACGGGCGGCTGCTCCCGATCCGCTTCGGCAACGCCGAGCAGTTCCGCACCAGCGTGTACTTCCCCGGCGTGGTACCCGACCCGGACGATTTCCAGCTCGATGAGGGCCAGGAACACCAGTTGCAGCAGATGATCGACAGCGCCGCGCGTGCAGCGCGGGCCGCCGGCCACGAACGCCCGGCGCAGGCCCTGCGCCGCGAGGCCCTGCGTGCCCTGCGCCGCGAGTGGATGGAAGCGCGTGCGGGCGAGGCCCGTAGCGCCAGCGACCTGCTGCAGAACGCGATCTATGGCGACGACGCGCTGGAAGCCTACTTCGAGGAACACGAGGGCAACCTGGTGCAGAGCCCGAAGTCGATGCTCGGCTACAACCTGCACCCACGCGCGAAGCAGACCATCACCGGCATCGCCGCCCACATCCTCGAACACATCCGGCTGACCGCCAGCGCACAGCTCGGCCAGCCGCTGCGCACTGCCCTGCTGGGCCGCCCGGTGCAGTTCCGCAGTTCGATCGGCGAGGCCGGCAACGCCCAGGCGCTGGACATCCTGCGTGAAGCCGCCGCCCAGGCCGGATTCGACCAGATCGATTTCCTCGAGGAACCGGCTGCGGCGGCCATGCACTACCACGCTGAAAGCCACGACCGGCACGAGGCGGTGATCGTCGACATCGGCGGCGGTACCACCGACATCGCCCACGCCGAGGTGGGTGGCGATGCGGCGCCGCGCATCCACCGCGCCTGGGGCATCGCTCGCGGTGGTACCGATATCGACCTGGCGTTGAGCCTGTCCAGCTACATGCCGCTGTTCGGGCGGGGCGTCACCCGCGTGCCGGCCCACCACTACGTGGAAGCGGCCACCGTGCAGGACATGACCCGCCAGCGCGATTTCCGCCAGCACAGGTATGACCAGGTTGATGCCCCGTGGGGCGCGCGCCTGCAGGCCCTTCAGGATGCCGGCAATACCGCGCGCCTGTATCGCGACGTCGAGCGCGCCAAGATCGCCCTGAGCGCTGCCAGCGAGCACCGCAGCACGCTGGACTACATCGCCCGCGACCTGCATGCCGACAGCACTGCCGAAGGCCTGGCCGCCGCCGCCCATGGCTACCTGGAGCAGATCCGGGAACTGCTGGCCCAGGTCCGCGGTGACATCGGGGGCGACCCGGACGCGGTGTTCCTGACCGGCGGCATGTCCCGCGCCGGTTACCTGCGCCAAGCGGTGGCCGCAGCCTTCCCGGGGGCGCGCGTGGTTCATGGCGAACCCTCGCTGGGCGTGGTCCAGGGCTTGGCGCTGGCGGCGGCCAGCCAGGATTAACAAAACGTTACGCGCTCTAAGTTACTCTTGGTCGGCTAGACCCCCGCTGCACCTTCCATCGGCCGCGCCGGTGTGTGTCCACCGTGCAGCCCGGCCCGCCCTGCGGGCCTAGCGGCCATGCCTTCCTGGCTCGTTCATGGTCCGCGCACCACCCGAGCCGCCATCGAGACCCGCTTTGGGCACCCGCCAGGCCCCTGAGGCCTTACAACCTGACGCAGCACCTGCACCCATCGACTGCCGCCGTTGTGACGCGGTCTGTTGCCGTTTGCCCGTGCTGCTGCAGCCCGGCGACCAAGTGCCCGGCCAGTTCCTGTCGCGTGACGCCCACGGCCGTGCGGTGATGGCACGCAACGAGGAGGGCTGGTGCGCGGCGATCGATCCCTATCACCTGCGCTGCACGATCTATCCGCAGCGTCCGGCGATCTGCCGCCAGTTTTCGATGGGCGGCGACGACTGCCGCCGCGAGCGGCAGGACTACCTGCGCCAGGCCGACGCCTGTGCGCTTTCCTCCCCTTCCACCTGACAGGAGCAACCATGCCCCGCAAGGCAAAGACCCCCGCGAAGGCCAGCAACAGCATCCGCAGCGAACGCAAGGGCGCGGCCGCCAGCACCGTGGTCAGCAGCGATTCGATCGCTTCGGACCTGGCAGCGTTCCGCAAGGCCGGTGGCAAGATCGAAGTCCTCGGTACCACCTGGGCGCTGAAGAAAGCCGGCTGACCCACCTCCGACCGCGGCGGCGCTGCCGCCGCGGCCTGCCGGACCGTGTCCAGCGGTCCAGGCATACCTGCACCTTGCCCGATTGCGAGTGGATGCGGATGCGGATGCCTCCCTCTCCGCCGCCCGGCCCCGCATGAGGTGCCTGCGTGGGCGCTAGCGCGATCGCTTCGCCTGTCCGCCGCCACGGTTGATCGAACCGCTGGAACGGCCTGGACTGCGCGGGTCGAATCCCTTGTCCGCGGCGGGTAACATCGGGAACCGTTTCTGCCTCCGTAGTCGTCCCATGATGTTGTCGTTGAAGGATCACCTGCCTCCCTGGACCCACCCATGGCTGCATGACGTGGGTATTGCCGCGAAGATCCTGCTGACCCTGCTGGCTGCATGGCTGCTGCGGGTGCTGGCACGACGTTTGATCCGCCGCTTCGCCGAGCACTACACGCTGCCGCCTGAAATGGCGATGGGCGCACGCCGGATCACCAGCTTCCTGGTGTACTTCAGTGCTCTGCTGTACATCCTCAGCCTGCTCGGCGCATCGCCGTCGGTGCTGTGGACCGCCTTTACCGGCTTTGCCGCCGTAGGTGCGGTGGCATTCTTTGCCGCCTGGAGCGTGCTCTCCAACATCTTCTGCACGCTGCTGATCTTCACCACGCGCCCGTTCCGCCTGCACGATTACATCGAAGTGCTGGAGAACGGCGAGAAGCCGGGCCTGAAGGGCCGGGTGATCGACGTGAACCTGATCTACACCACGCTGCAGGAGACCGGCGACGGCCACGAAGGCACGGTGCTGCAGCTGCCGAACAACCTGTTCTTCCAGCGCACCGTGCGCCGCTGGCGCGACCCGGCACAGGCCCCCGGCGGCATCCAGGGCGACGGTTGAGGGTGGAGTTTTCGGCAGGGCTGCGCCCTGCACCTGCAGAGGCCGAAGCCGAAGCAAGATCAAGAGCGGCATTCCGTGGGATGGCGGGGCGGTGTGGGTGGTCAGGACACGCCGTAAACCCATCCATGGGGGCTCGATGGCGCCATCCATGGCGCCAACGGTCCTGCCCACCCACACCGCCCCACCTCTGACAGATTCCGCGCGCTGTTGGTGGGTGCCGACCGTTGGTCGGCACATCTGTCAGATATCGATAGTCAAAATTGGATCCGATCCCGTGCCGACCAACGGTCGGCACCCACCATCAGCAGCAGGTTCCAACAGATCGCGGAAATCTGTCGAAGGCGGGGTGGGTCCGGTTGAGGGGGCCAGATCACCACCCCGCCAACCCACGGAAAGCCAGCCTTTGATGTTGACGTTGCTTCTGCAGGTGCAGGGCGCAGCCCTGCCGAATACCGCCTTACCTCAACTGGCTGTCCTTGCTGCCGCGCCGGTTGTAGCCGCTGTGCGCCTGCTCTTCTTCGTCGTGCGCCTGCTGGCACGCCACGCACAGGCGAACCCCCGGCACAGCCTGACGCCGCGCCATCGGAATCGGCGCGTCGCACTCCTCACAATGTTCCAGACCCGGGCCCTGGCGCAGCTGGCGCCGCGCGCGGGCGATCGCATCATCGACGGTGGCGTCAATTTGGTCCTGGACAGCGCCGTCTCCCGCCCAACCGGTGGCCATGGCCATTCTCCGCAGGTGTGTCGCCAGATATGGGGACGATACACCCCGGCCAAAAGGAATGCCTTCCTGCAGAGCCGAGCCATGCTCGGCTGAGCTTCAGCAATCCGGGCGGAACGTGGAGGGCCTAATTCGGGTCAATCGCGACTTAATCCCCTCCGTCCCCTTTTTGGTTACCAGATCAGGTCGTCCGGTACCTGGAACTGCGCGTAATAGGCGTCGTCCTCGGCGTTGCCGGTGGAGATCTCGGCGGTCGAGCCCGGCTGGCCGTGGTCGACGATGATTGCTTCCGGGGTGCGTTCACGCACCTTCTCGGCGGCGGCGCGTGGCAGCAGGGCGTAGCCGTCGCCATGGGCCACGATGACCAGCACCCCCACCGACAGCGCCTTGCGCAGCTTGGGATCGATCAGCAGGGTCCGGATCGCCGCACCATCACTGAAGCGATACTCGTCATCGCCTTTGTGGGGCACCGCGTGGGCCGCGATGATCTGCCTGGCCTGGGCCTTCTGTTCCGCCTGCCTGGCCTGGGCGTTGCGCTCGGCGGCCAGCGCGCGGTCGCGCTCCACCTTTTCGGCGCGGGCGCGTTCAGCCTCGCGCTGGATCTCGGCCGAGGTCGATTCGGCCTTGCCCTGGCGGGCCTTGGCCTGCTCGCGCGCGGCGGCACTGGCCTGCGATTTGCGGGCCAGGCCGGCCTTGAGCAATTGTTCCTGCAGCGCGTTGGGCTTTGCCATGGTCGGTGCGTACCGCGTGTAATCTTGGATGTCCCCCATTCTACCGACGCCCCGCCGCCCCTGCATGGCAGTCCTGAAGTACCTCGCCGGCTATCCCGAACCCTTGGTCGCCCAGGTCAGCGAACTGCTGGCGCAGGGCAAGCTCGGCCCTTGGCTGCGGCAGCGCTATCCCGAGCCGCACGAGGTGCGCAGCGACCGCCAGTTGTACGACTACACGCAGGAGCTGAAGGACCGCTATCTGCGCAAGTCGGTGCCGCTGAACAAGGTCTGCTACGACAACACGCTGGAAGTAATCAAGCACGCGCTGGGCACCCACACGGCCATTTCCCGCGTGCACGGCAGCCGCCTCAAGGCGAGCCGCGAGATCCGCATCGCTACAGTGTTCCGCCAGGCGCCGGCGGCGTTCCTGCGCATGATCGTGGTGCATGAACTGGCGCACCTGAAGGAGGCCGACCACAACAAGGCGTTCTATCAGCTGTGCCAGCACATGGAACCTGATTACCTGCAACTGGAGTTCGATACCCGCCTGTACCTGACCGACCTGGCCAACCGCAGCCAGCGCTGAGCGGCCGCAGCAGCTACACTGCGCGGCCCTGCCCGACCCGCCTGACATGGAACCGATCCGCCTCGACAAACGCCTCTCCGCCCTGCTCGGCATCCCGCGCGGTGAAGCGCGGCGCTACATCGAAGGGGGCTGGGTCACGGTCAATGGCGAGGTGGTGGAACAGCCGCAGCGCCCGGTCGACGGCAGCGCGGTGATCGTGGTGGCCGAGCAGGCCCGCGATGACAAGGCCGAACGGGTCAGCATGCTGCTGCACAAGCCGGCCGGCGTCGCCGCTGAAGCCCTGTGTGCGCTGGTCAGCAGCGACAGTCGCAGCGAACTCGACGCCAGCGGCCTCCGTCCGCTCCAGCGTCATTTCCACGGCCTGCAGCTGGCCGCTGCGCTTCCGGCCAGCGACAGCGGCCTGGTGGTAGTCAGCCAGGACCCGGCCACCCTGGCCCACCTGCAGCGGAACCTGGGCCGCACGGAGCAGGAATACCTGATCGAGGTGGCCGACGGCGGTCCTGAGCGCGGTCCGTGGCTGCTGGCACGGTTGCAGCAGGAATCCGGCGGCGCGAAGGTCAGCTGGCAGAACGAGCAGCGTCTGCGCTTCGCCGGCAAGGGACTCACTGCCAAGGGCCTGCGCGTGACGGTGACCGCTGCGGGCCTGCAGGTGATGGCCGTGCGTCGCCTGCGCGTGGGTCGCGTGGCACTGGGCCCGTTGCCGCCCGGCCAGTGGCGTTACCTGGGCGGCGACGAGCGGTTCTGAAGGTGTGAGTATCCATCCACGCAAGGGATGGATCCACTAGCATGGCCGGCATGAGCCCGCCCAAGCCCCTGTGGCGACGCCTGCTTCGCGTCGCTGCGATTCTCCTCGCCGTGCTGGTGCTGCTGGTCCTGTCGGGCCTGCTGCTGGCCGACCACCTCACGCCGCAGGCGCATGGAGAGCCTTCGCATGTGCTGCCACTACAGCCTGCACAGACCCGCATCGACCAGCAGATGGGCCCCCTGCAGGAGGCCCATCCCGGGCAATCCGGGGTCGCCTTCCTGAGCGATGGGCTGGATGCATTCGCTGCGCGCGCGGTGGTCACCGCGCAGGCCGGGCGCAGCCTGGACCTGCAGTACTACATCTGGCACGACGACCTGATCGGCCACCTGATGGCCAAGGCGCTGCATGAGGCTGCCGAACGCGGTGTGCGCGTGCGCATCCTGCTCGACGACATGAATGCCAAGGACAAGGACGCGCTGATACTCGCGCTGGACCGGCATCCCAACATCGAGATCCGCCTGTACAACCCGTTCCGCAACCGAACCGGCCTCCTGCGCATGGTGGAGATGGTGCAGCGCTTTTTCAGCGTGAACCATCGCATGCACAACAAGAGCTGGATTGCGGACGGACGCGTCGCGATCGTTGGCGGCCGCAACATCGGCGAGGAGTATTTCAGCGCGCGCACCGACGTGAACTTCCAGGACCTGGACCTGGTGGTCGCCGGCCCTGCCGTGGAGCAGGCCAACCGGATCTTCGATGACTACTGGAACAGCGAGGCGGCCATTCCGGTGTCGGCACTGGCGTTCCATACCGACGCGCAGCTGCGCCTGCTGGTCCGCGAATCGCAGCATGAGGCACAGCGTGAAGCCGCCCAGCCCTACCTTGCGCGCGTGGCAGAATCGCGCCACCGGCAGCGGCCCAGCCCCGGGCCGCTGCATTGGAGCCGCAATGTGCACGTTGTCTCCGACCCGCCGATGAAGCATCGCGACGACGACCGCGGCAACTGGCTGGTCACCAGGCTGGTCACTGAACTGCAGGGTGCACGCCAGAAGGCCCTGTTGATCTCGCCCTATTTCGTCCCGGGCAACGAGGGGCTGGAAGGGTTGTCGGCGATGGCATCGCGTGGCGTCCAGGTCGGTGTCGTGACCAATTCGCTGGCGGCCAATGACGTGGCCGCGGTACACGGCGGCTACATGGGCTACCGCGTGCCGCTGCTGAAGGCGGGCGTGCGACTTTACGAACTGAAGGCACAGGGCCAGGCGGGCGATGCGGGGCTGTTCGGCAGCAGCGGCGCCAGCCTCCACACCAAGGCGTTCCTGGTGGATGACCAGCGTGGTTTCGTCGGTTCCTTCAACCTCGACCCGCGCTCGGCCTATCTCAACACCGAAATGGGCGTCCTGTTCGACGATCCGGCGCTGGGGTCGGAACTCCGCGATGAATACCTGCGCCTGGCGGATCCGAAGCACAGCTGGTGGCTGGCACTGGATCGCCAGGAGCGGTTGCGCTGGCTGGAGCGCGAACCGCCGCCCCACTGGGTGGCGGCCGAGCCTGATGCGCCGCGAGGCAAGCGCTGGCTGTCGCGGATCATCAGCTGGTTGCCGGTGGAATCGCAGCTGTAGCGCTCAGGGCGCCGAACCGGTCCCGGCCCCGTCCGACCCGGATTCATCGCGTGTTTCCACGCTGCGGCCGTGCAGGCGCCGCCAGATGCCGCGCACGGCATGCGGCGGCGCCGAAGGCAATTGTTCCAGCAACGCGAGCATCCTGCCCTGGCTGGCGTGACCGTGCCGGCACAGCAGGCTGGCTGCGGCCGCCGCACTGGCCAGCCGCAGGCTGTCGGCCAGCGGTCCCTCCGCCTCCGGCGCCAGCGCCCGGTGCACCGGATCCGGCAGCTCCCAAGCCGCCGCCACCCGCTGCGCCAGGGGCAGCGACCACTGCTGCAGCAGCTGCAGGGCCAGCGCCGGGTCTGCGCTCTGCCCACGCGCCTGCGCTTCCTGCAGCAGCTGGCGCATCACCAGCGCCGCACCCAACCCCTGTACCAATCCCAGCCATTGCGCGGCGAAGGCATCACCGGAGGTGACCAGGCGCGCGTGATCGGCCGCAGCACGCGACGCCAGCAGCGCGTGCTCCCAGATGACCGCGCTGAACTGCGGAAATACCTCGCACTGCACCTGCATGACCGGCTGCACCAGCACCGCGCTGATGATCTGCCGCACGCCCTCGGTACCCACCAGGGTCACCGCCCGCTGCAGGCTCTCCACCGGGCGCTCCTGCACCTTGTAGGCCGGGCTGTTGGCAATGCGCAGCAGGTTGCCGGTCAGTACCGGGTCCTGCCCGATGATCGCCGCCATCACCCGCGACGAAGCGGCATCGTCGTTGACGGTCTGGATCAGCTGCGGCAACAACTGCGGGCGACGTGGAAGATGCCGCGCCGCCCAGTCACGTTCCTGCAATCCACGCGCCACCGCCTCGCCCAGTGCCGATCCCGCCGACGGGGCCGGTTCGCCGGCCAGCCGCGGGTAAAGGGCCAGCGCATGCAGGCCACGCTGCAGGTGCGCGGCGACCTCCGCGGCGGGCAATGCTTCACCCTGCAGGCTGGCTGCGGCGGCCGCCACCGCCTGCCGTGAGACCGCCGCCAGGCGGGAGGGGGCCGCCCCGGTCGAGCGCGCCAGCCAGCCACGCAGTGCTCGCCACCAGGCCAGCGTCATCGCCGCCCATCCCGTCGATGTGGTGCCCTCGCTGCCACTGACCACCCGCCTTTTCACGCCCATCCGGCCACCCGCCGTCGTCGCAGCATCGGCCGCACTTTCATCTTCTTTAACCGGAAGACCGCCGATGTCGACAGCAGGGGCCCGGCGAATGCACTAGAATGGCGCCGCGCGACCCGTCCTCCTGCACTGACGATGTCGCTTTTTTTGTTTTGGGACCCTACCGTTTATTGGCCGTTCGCTGCCGTTCGCCGCTGCCCGCGCCATCGGAGACACCATGCTATTCGAAACCCTCGCCACCACCGGCCACGAACAGGTCGTGTTCTGCTACAACCACGATGCGGGCCTGAAGGCGATCATCGCCATCCACAACACCACCCTGGGCCCGGCCCTGGGCGGTGTGCGCATGCGCCCCTACGCCAGTACCGACGAGGCGCTGGCCGACGTGCTACGGCTGAGCCGGACGATGACCTACAAGAATGCACTGGCCGGTCTCAATGTCGGGGGTGGCAAGGCGGTGATCATCGGCGACCCGAAGGCGGACAAGACCGAGGTGCTGTTCCGCGCCTTCGGCCGCTATGTCGACTCGCTTGGCGGACGCTACATCACCGCCGAGGACGTCGGCACCGACGTCAATGACATGGAGAACATCTACCTGGAGAGCCAGTTCGTGACCGGCGTGCACCAGGTCCACGGTGGCTCGGGCGATCCGGCGCCGTTCACCGCCTACGGTGCGCTGCAGGCGCTGATGGCGGCGATGCGCTTCAAGTTCGGCCATGAGGAAGTGGGCAAGACCAGCATCGCCGTGCAGGGCCTGGGCCACATCGGCATGGAGCTGGTGAAGCTGCTGCGCGATCGCGGCGCCAAACTGTATGTGACCGACCTGGACAGTGCGCTGGTTGATCGCGCGGTCAGCGATTTCGGCGCTGAAGCGGTGAAGCCGGACGAGATCCACGAGGTGAACGCCGACGTGTTCGCGCCGTGCGCCCTGGAGGGCGCGATCAACGCCGATACCCTGCCGCGGATCAAGGCGAAGATCATCTGCGGCACCGCCAACAACCAGCTGTCGAGCCTGGATATCGGCGATGAACTGCACGCGCGCGGCATCCTGTATGCACCGGACTACGCGGTCAATGCTGGTGGCGTGATGAACGTGTCGCTGGAGATCGACGGTTACAACCGCGAGCGCGCGATGCGCCTGATCCGCAGCATCTACCACAACCTCACCCGGATCTTCGAGCTGTCGCAGCGCGAGAACATCGCCCCGCAGCGTGCGGCCGACCGCATCGCCGAAAGCCGCATCCTGTCGATCGGCAAGCTGAAGATGCCGCTGGGCCGCAGCACCCCGCGCCTGGGCAACCTGCGCGGCGGCTGAGGCTGAGCCTGCGGAAGTCGCGCCGGACCAGCCGTCCGGCGCGACGGATCCTTCAGAACCCGGTGCTGTAGCGCAATGCCGCCTGCCGCGCGCCCTCGCCCCCGACGCGCTGGTCGAAGCCCAGGCTCAGGCGGCCATTGCGGCCCCACCACGACTCCAGCGCGACCCCGAACAGGGCACTGCCGCGCGGCGCGGTCCAGCCAGCCAGCGGCGCCCAGGCATCGACGCCGACGAAACTGGCCTGCCACTCCGCATCGGCACCGTCGAGCCGCTGCTGCCATTCGGCATGCCCGCGCAGGGTCCAGCGCCCCCAGCCACGTTCGCCGCGGATACCAGCCAGCATCTGGCTGCGCTGCACGCGGTTGGCATCGCCACGCAGGCCGAAGCCGAACCCGCCCAGTTCGTTGAACGCATCGGTATCCACGCGTGTCGCGCTGGCGCCCAGATACGGTGTCAACGACGCACCCGCGTGGCCGAAACGATAGCCGCCTTCCACACTGGCACTGCTGAAGCGCCCGCCATAGCGGGCCGAAACGCCGTAGCTGCCCGCGCCCAGCAGCAACTGGCGATCCAACGCCCGGGTGAACTGTCCGCTGCCGACCTGGGCCAGCGCATAGCCCCGGCCCAGATTCCAGCCGGCATACAGCTGCGCCTGCGCCTGGCGATCACGCCCGCGATCACCGCCGAAGCTGCTGCCACCATTGCTGCGGGTCTCGCCGAACGCCACGCCCATCAGCCCATGGCTGCCCAGCGGCAGGTCCTGACCGGCCATCCAACCGCGGCTGTCGGCGGCATTGCCGGCAAAGCTGCCCTGGCCGGCCTCGCCGAGCGTGCTCTGCCAGGCCCCGCGCAGGCGCGGCGCCGCCTGCACGCGATCAAAGCGCTCGGCAATGGCGCGGCGCGACATGTCGATGCTGTCGAAGGTGGCCGACGCCGCCCGCGCATGCGCCTGCCCGGACAGGCTCTGCAGGCTGGCCTCCAGGCCTTTGCTGCCACCGCCGGTCCACTGCAGCGCACCGGCGGCCGTACCGAAGGCCGAACCCTGCAGCGCCGTACTGCCATCGAGGGCACTGAACGCACTGCCCACGCGTTGCGCAGCGGACTGCGCCGAGGCCGTGAGCCCTGTCGCCGCAGCGGTGACGCTGACCTGCGTCAGGTTCAACCATGCATTGTTGCTGTCATAGCCATAGCTGCTCTGCAGCAACGACAGGCCCTGCAGGCCGCTGGAGGTGGCCTGGCTGCTGAAGGTACCGCTCAGGCCACCGGCGGCGTGGATCAGGTCCTGGCGGCTGCCGTCCTGAGGCACATAGCCGGAGACGAAGCCATGCACGCGCACGCCACCGCTGATCGTGGCGTTGCCGGTAACCTGCAGCGCATTGGCGCCGAGCGCGATCATCAGCTGCGCGCCGGCCTGCTGGGTGTAGTTGCCCTCGATGGTGCCGGTGGTGTTGCCGGTGGTCAGGAACACGCTGCTGCCGTTGACCACGTTGCCGACCACGCGCGGAGTGCCGCCATTGAACTGCAGGCCGGTCGAATCCGGATCGGGCTGCGCCAGGATCGTCACATCGGAGCGGATCACGCTGCCGTTCTGCAGCGACAGGATGCCGCGCTCGATGCGGGTGGCGCCGGCGTAGCTGTTGTTGCCGCCCAGCACCAGGGTGCCCGCCCCCTGCTTGACCAGGCCGCCGCTGCCGACGATGTCGTTGCTCCACAGCGAGCCACTCGAAGGTGCATCGACATTGGCGACCACATCGCCCCAGTCGAAGCGGCCCGGGCCCTTGACCGCCCGGCCGATGTCGAGCAGGCCGTAGCCGAATACCGTGTCCACGCCGGGGGCACCGATGTCCTTGGCGGTACCCAGCAGGGTCTGCCGCACCAGGTTGTTGTCGAAGTACGGATAGCGCTGCCAGACCAGTGCGGCCGCACCGGACACCAGCGGTGCGGCAAAGGACGTACCGGAGTTCCAGTAATAGCTGCTGCCGTTGGCAGCGGGATAGACCGCGCTGCCCGGTGCCGCCAGGCAGTAGCGTGCGGCCTGGCCGCAGGCATTGGCGTAGCTGGCCAGCGTGCCCGGTGCATAGGGATCGACCGCGGTCGCCACCAGCCAGCCGCGCTCCAGGTCGGCCGCCGGCAGCGAGCCGGCAACGCCCTGCTGGCTCGGCAGTGCGGCCAGGCTGCTCGGCTCGCTGCGGGCCTCATTGCCTGCCGCGAAAACGACCAGGCCACCATGATTGATGACGAACGGGCGGTATTCGGCCGCCACCTGCGCAGTGGTCGGCAGATCGGTCCAGTACAGGCCACCCCAAGAATTGTTCATCACCTTCACGTTGTAGTCGATCAGGTCCTGATGGACCTGGGCGACACCCAGCGGGCCGCTGAAGGCATTGCCGTTTCCGCTGCCATCGTCGGCCGGCGGTTTGTCGGAAATGATCCGTGCGGACACGATCTGCGCCCCGGGTGCGATGCCCCCCGGCCAGGAACCCACCGGCGCACCGGCAGCCAGGCTGGCCACCGCAGTGCCATGCCCGACCACGTCGTCAACGGCCAGATTGTTCCTGGCCGGGTCGATGTAGTTGAGATTGGCCAGCACACGCCCGTTCAGCGCCACCGCGTCGCGCTGCACGCCCGAATCGACAATGCCGATGCGCACGCCCTGCCCGGTCAGGCCAGCCGCCAGGGCGGCGCGCGCATTGGTCACTGACAGGTGCGCGTCGAAGGCCGGCTCCTGCGGCTTGGCCGGAGGCGGTGTTGTCGGCGGAGGCGTGGTCGGAGGAGGACTGGTCGGGGGCGGATCGATGCGCACGTTGCTGCCGCCGCCTCCCCCGCCACATGCCGTCAATGCCACCACCAGCGCCGTCGCCAGCGCAGACCTCACCATCACCCTGCGTTCCATCGATTCCTTCCCATGAACGTTGGCCTGCCTTCATCCCGGCAGGCGTACGGTGCCGCCCAGCGGCGGCCCTTCCCGACCCTCTATACTTGGGTCGACCCCCACGCAGTCTGCCGGGAAACCGCGGCGCTTCCAACGTCCACGGTCTCCTTTCCGAACATTGCTTACGCATCAACGAGATTGCCATGTCCAACATCGTCATCGCCGCCGCCAAGCGCACCGCCATCGGCTCCTTCCTCGGCCAGTTCAACGGCGTGCCGACCCCCACCCTCGGCGCGGCCGCCATCGCCGCCGCCCTGGAGCAGTCGGGTGTGCCGGCCAGCGACGTTTCTGAAGTCCTCATGGGCTGCGTGCTGCCGGCCAACCTCGGCCAGGCGCCCGCCCGCCAGGCGGCGATCGCCGCCGGCATCCCGCTGTCGACCGGTGCCACCACCGTCAACAAGGTCTGCGGCTCGGGCATGAAGACCATCATGCTGGGCCACGACCTGATCAAGGCCGGTTCGGCCAGCATCGTGGTCGCTGGCGGCATGGAATCAATGTCCAATGCCCCGCACCTGCTGCCGAACTCGCGTACCGGCAATCGTTTCGGCAACTTCCAGGCGGTCGATCACATGGCGCACGACGGCCTGGTCAACGCCTACGACGGCAAGGCCATGGGTGAATTCGCCGAATGCGCCGTGGACAAGTACCAGTTCAGCCGCGAGGAGCAGGACGCTTACGCGATCGAATCGGTCAAGCGCGCGCAGGCCGCACAGGCCAACGGTGCGTTCGCCGACGAAATCGTCGCGGTGAAGGTCGCCACCCGCAAGGGTGAAGTCGAGGTCGCCACCGACGAACAGCCGGGCCGCTCGGACATCGCCAAGATCCCCACCCTGCGCCCGGCCTTCAAGAAGGATGGCAGCGTGACCGCAGCCAGTTCCTCCAGCATCTCCGACGGTGCCGCTGCGGTGGTCCTGCTGGCCGAGGAAGATGCCGCGGCACGTGGCATCACCCCGCTGGCCCGCATCGTCGGCCACGCGACCCATTCGCAGGAGCCGGAGTGGTTCACCACCGCCCCGATCGGCGCGATCCACAAACTGCTGGACAAGACCGGCTGGTCGCTGGACCAGATCGACCTGTTCGAAATCAACGAAGCCTTCGCCGTGGTGGCGATGGCGCCGATGCGCGAACTGGGCATCCCGCACGACAGGCTCAACGTGAACGGTGGTGCCTGCGCACTGGGCCATCCCATCGGCGCCTCCGGCGCGCGCCTGGTGGTGACGCTGGTCAATGCCCTGCGCACGCGCGGTGGCAAGCGCGGCATTGCCACCCTGTGCATCGGGGGCGGTGAAGCGACGGCAATCGCCATCGAATTGATTTAAAAAGATTTAACGATGATTTCGCAAAAATGAATGCGGGATCGCTTGACACCCAATCTTGGCTTGTCATCATGTTGTCGGCGCGCAGTTGCGCGTTGCCTAATCTAACGACGAGGATTCACACAATGAGCATCAACAAGCTGCTGGTCGCGATGTCCCTGGCTCTGGCCCTGGCCGCCTGCTCGAAGCAGGAAGCTGCCCAGGACGCCGCTGCTTCGGCCAACGAAGCCGCCACCGAAGCCCAGGCTGCTGCCGACCAGGCCGCCGCTGCCGGCGCCCAGACCGCTGACGCTGCCCAGCAGGCTGCCAACACCGCCGCCACCGCTGCTGACGCTTCGGCCGACGCCGCTGCCCAGGCCGCTGGCGCCGCCACCGACGCTGCTGCCGGCGCTGCTGCCGACGCTGCCAAGGCTGCTGAAGGCACCGCCGAGCAGGCCAAGGACGCTGCTGAAGAAGCCAAGAAGTAATAACTTCTTTCTTCACGCTGTTCTGGAAAAGCCGCTGGTTCGCCAGCGGCTTTTTCTTTGCCCCGAAGCCGGCGGGAAGGCCGGCCGTGTCGCGACTCCGCCTTCACAACGACGTGAATAGGCTGGCGTCCCCATCCATTGCAGTAGCGGAGTCCGCCATGAAGATTCGTCCGATCCCCTCCCTGCTGGCCGCCTCCCTGTTGCTGGCCCTGGCTGCCTGCAAGGGCCCGGAAGCCGATCAGGCCAGGCAGGATGCACAACAGGCCGCGGACAGCGCCGCCGCTGCCGCGCGCGATGCCGTTGACAAGGCTGCCGAAGCCACCCGGGACGCGGCCGACAAGACCGCTGCCGCGTCCGAGCAGGCCGCCGCGGATACGCAGCAGGCACTGGACAAGGCAGCTGACGCCACCGCCCATGCCGCCGACCAGGCCAAGGCCGCTGCCACCGACGCCGCTGCCCATGCCAGCGACGCCACGGCCGACGCAGCACAGAAGGTGGCCGACAAGGCCCGTGACGTCGCCAACGATGCCAAGGCGAACGCAGCCCAGGAAGAAGCCAAGCATTGAGCCGCAGCGTCAGCCGGGCATGGGCTCGGCGCCACAGGAAAAGCCGCGGCATGGCCGCGGCTTTTCTGCGTGCGGCTGCCCTGTTGGCGCTCCGCGGTGGAGCGGTCGCTGGCTGCGCGCCAACGCCCGCAAGGCCTGCCAGCAGGGGCTGCGCCGCTGGCCGCCCCTTACGGCAGCGCGCGGGCCAGCATCGCCGGCAGGTCCAGCCCTGCCGGCAGCGTCCCGAACGCCAGCCCGTGCTCGCCCTGCAACCTGCTGCGCACGAACACCTCCGCCATCGGGCTGCGCGCGCGCAGCAACAATGCCGCCTGCAGCAGCAGCGCGGTACGCTCGCAGAACATGCGCGCCTGCGACTCCTCCGGCGCTGGCGACGCTGCCCAGCGCTGCAGCGCCGACGCATAGTGCGCATCACGATCTGCCACCGCTGCCAGCTCGGCCCGCAACGCCGCCAGCGCTTCGGGCTCGCGCGCCAAGGCACGCAGTACATCCAGGCACTGGATGTTGCCGCTGCCTTCCCAGATCGAGTTCAGTGGCGCCTGGCGGTACAGCCGCGGCAGCATTGACTCTTCCACGTAGCCCGCCCCGCCCAGGCACTCCTGCGCCTCGTTGACGAAGGTCGCAGCACGCTTGCAGACCCAGTACTTGCCCAGCGCCGTGCCCACACGCGCCAGCGCGGCCTCATTGGCGTCCATGCCGGAACGATCCACCGCGCGCGCAATGCGCATCGCCAGCACCATGGCCGCCTCCGATTCCAGCGCCAGGTCGGCAAGCACGTTGGCCATCAGCGGATGCTCCACCAGCGGCTTTCCAAAGGTGCGCCGGTGGCGTGCGTGGTGCAGCGCCTGCGCCAATGCCATGCGCATCTCGGCCGCCGCACCCAGCATGCAGTCCAGGCGGGTCATCATCACCATCCCGATGATGGTGGCCACGCCGCGCCCTTCTTCGCCGACGCGCCACGCCTGCGCACCGCAGAACTCGACCTCGCTGGAGGCGTTGGCCCAGTCGCCCAGCTTGTCCTTCAACCGCATCAGGCGGAATGCATTGCGATCGCCATCAGCCAGCCGGCGTGGCATCAGCAGGCAGGTCAGTCCTCCGGGTGCCTGCGCCAGCACCAGGAAGCCATCGCACATCGGCGCCGAGAAGAACCACTTGTGGCCAACCAGGCGGTAGCGCTCGCCATCGATCGGTTCGGCCCGCGTGCTGTTGGCGCGCACATCCGAACCGCCCTGCTTCTCGGTCATGCCCATGCCCAGCGTAATGCCGGCCTTGTCCGCCACCGGCACGTCGCGCGGGTCATAGACCGGCGCAGCGGCCTTGCGCGCCCACTCGGCGAGGTGCGGCTGCGACCGCAGCACCGCTACCGCAGCATGGGTCATGGTCAGCGGACAACTGGTACCGGCCTCGGCCTGGTGGTGCAGGTAGCTCAGGACCGCGCGCGCGACGTGCGCGCCAGGTTGCGGCTCGTGCCAGGACAAACCGGCGACGCCATGTGACTTCGCCGCGTCCATCAACTGGTGATAGGCCGGGTGGAACTCCACCGTATCAATGCGATGGCCCTGCGCATCATGCGTGCGCAGGCGGGGGCGATCACGATTGGCATCGAAGCCGAGCCGGTACAGTTCGTCACCGGCCAACGCGCCATAGGCGGCCAACCGTGGCGCGAAACTGCCAGCCCCCTCGCGCTGCACTGCCTCCGTCAGCGCGACGTCGTCGGTCCACAGGTCACGGCCGGCGAATGGCGGTGGCTGGTTCAGTACCACGTGGGTTTCAAAGGGGGCGTGACTGCTGAAGCTCGGTCCACTCATCCGGTCGATCCTGGCGGCAAGGAGGTGCGCGCCGATTGTGCCGCATCGCCTGCCAAGCCCGCGTTCAGGCCGATTCTCACCCTGTGCACGGTACGCCGGCCACAGTGGTCCCATGGCAGGCAACGACGACCTGGTGGTACTGCGCCCGGAAGGGCTGTACTGCGCCGCCGGTGATTTCCATATCGATCCCTGGCGGCCGGTGCCGCGCGCGGTCATCACGCACGGCCACGGCGACCATGCGCGCCCGGGCATGGGTGAGTATCACTGCAGCCAGGGCAGCCTGCCGATCCTGCGCTGGCGCCTGGGCGACGTCCCGGTGCAGGCACATGCCGAGGGCATTCCGTTCCGCCTGGGCCGGGTCCAGGTCTCGCTGCATCCGGCCGGTCATGTGCTGGGTTCGTCGCAGGTGCGCATCGATGATGGCCAACAGGTCTGGGTAGCCTCCGGCGACTACAAGCGCCAGCCTGACCCGACCTGCACGCCCTTCGAAGTGGTGCCCTGCGATACCTTCATCACCGAGGCCACATTCGCGCTGCCGGTCTACCGGTGGCCGGACACCCCGGCGGTCGCCGCTGAAATCGTGGCCTGGCGCCGCGAGTGCGAAAGACGCGGCGAGGCTGCGGTCCTGCTGTGCTACGCGCTGGGCAAGGCACAACGGATATTGGCCGAACTCCTGCCCATGGACGAACCCCCGGCCTGGCTGCATGGCGCTATCGCCAACGGAGCTGCCGTCTACCGTCGCGCCGGCGTACCGATGCTGGAGACGATCACCGTCGCCGAACAAGGACGCCAACCGGATGCGGCGGGCCAGCTGATCCTCGCCCCGCCTTCGGCCGCAGGCACGCCCTGGATGCGCCGCTTCGGCCGCCACCAGCTCGGCTTTGCCTCGGGCTGGATGCAGCTGCGCGGCAATCGGCGGCGCCGCAATGTCGACCGCGGCTTTGTCATATCCGATCACGCCGACTGGCCCGCGCTGCTGCAGACCATCGGGCAGACCGGCGCGAAGCGGGTGATCGCCACTCATGGCAACACCGATGCGCTGATTCCGTTCCTGCGCGAGCGTGGCGTGGCTGCCGAAGCCTTCCGTACCGGTTTCGGGAGCGAGGAATGAAGGCGTTCGCTGCGCTCTACCAGCGCCTGGACCGCAGCACCGCCACGCTGGACAAGCGCGCCGCCCTGGTCGATTACTTCCGCCAGGCACAGGCCCACGACGCGGCATGGGCGCTGTACCTGCTCAGCGGCGGCAAGGTCGGCGGCGCACGCAGGAAGATCGCCGCCAGCAGTGAACTGCGCGCCTGGATCGCCGAGGAATCAGGGTTGCCACCGTGGCTGGTGGAAGACAGCTACGCCCAGGTTGGTGACCTCGCGAAACACTGACCCTGCTGCTGGACGACCCACCGCATCCTTCGCCTGACCGGCCCCTGGCCGAATGGATCGAACAGCACCTGCTGGCGGTGGCCAATCAATCCGAGGCGGTGCGCCGTGCGGCGGTCGTCGCCGGCTGGCAGCAGCTGTGCAGCAGCGAACGCCTGGTATTCAACAAACTGCTGACCGGCGCCCTGCGTGTTGGCGTCTCGCAGCGACTGGTGCAGCAGGCGCTGGCCGAGTGGTCCGGCCTGGACATTGCACGCATCGCCCAGCGCATGCTGGGCGAATGGGTGCCTGCGCCCGGCCTGCTGGGCCAGCTGCTGTCGCCGGATGAGCTGCCGCTGGACCGGCAGCAACCCTATCCGTTCTTCCTCGCCTCCCCACTGGAGGGTGACCCTGCCGAACGACTCGGCCCGATCGATGACTGGCTGCTGGAATGGAAATGGGACGGCATCCGCCTGCAGCTGCTGCGCCGGCGCGGCGAGGTCGCCCTGTGGTCACGCGGCGAAGAGCGACTGGATGGCCGCTTCCCCGAGATCGAACAGGCGGCGATGGCGCTTCCCGATGGCTGCGTGCTGGACGGCGAGCTGCTGGCCTGGGACGAAGCCACGGACCTGCCGCGCGCGTTCACCGCGCTGCAGACGCGCATCCAGCGCCGCAGGCCCGGTGCGGCCACCCTGCGCAACACGCCGGTGCGCGTGCTCGCCTATGACCTGCTTGAACTCGATGGCGAGGACCTGCGCGAGCTTCCGTTGCAGCAGCGGCGCGCCCGGCTCACCGAGGTCGTCGGTGCACTGGACGATGTACGGATCCAGCTCTCGCCCGACGTTGAAGCCGATGACTGGCCGCGGGCGGCGGCGATGCGCGATGTGGCACGCGAACGCGGCGTGGAAGGGCTGATGCTGAAAGGGCGTGCCTCGCCCTACCAGGCCGGGCGACGCCGCGGCGACTGGTGGAAATGGAAGGTTGATCCGCTCACCATCGACGCGGTGCTCCTGTACGCGCAGGCCGGCCATGGTCGGCGCAGCACGCTGTACACCGACTACACCTTCGGCGTCTGGGACGGCGACACCCTGGTACCGGTGGCCAAGGCCTACTCGGGCCTCGATGACAAGGAGATCCTCGCGCTTGATCGCTGGATCCGCGCCACACCCGCGAGCGCTTCGGCCCAGTGCGCAGCGTACGCGCCGAACTCGTCTTCGAGCTGGGCTTCGAGGCGGTCAACCGCAGCGGTCGGCACAAGTCGGGCATCGCCGTGCGCTTCCCGCGCATCCTGCGCTGGCGCCATGACAAACCGGCCAGTGAAGCCGATCAGCTGGCCACCCTGCAGGCGCTGGCCCGATGAACCGCAGCCAGGCGCTGCGCCGGCTGGAAGACTGGTTTGCGTCCAGGGGCTGGCGCTCACTGCCATTCCAGCGTGCGATGTGGCGGCACTATCTCGCGGGTGGATCCGGGTTGCTGCACACGCCCACAGGCAGCGGCAAGACACTGGCGATGTTCGGGGGGCCACTGCTGCAGGCCATGATCGATCCGCTGCCCGCCCCCCGTCGCGCCAGCGCGGTACGTCCGCTGCAGGTGCTGTGGGTGACGCCCTTGCGCGCATTGGCCAGCGACACTGCGCGCGCACTGCAGACGGTGGTCGATGGGCTGGGGCTGGGATGGCGTGTCGGCCTGCGCAGCGGCGATGCCAGCACCCGCGAACGGCGGCAGGCGCGCGAGGGCCGCGTCGACGTGCTGGTGACCACGCCGGAATCGCTGGCGCTGTTGTTGAGCTATCCCGACACGCTGCCGCGCATGCGCCAGCTGCGCTGCGTGGTGGTGGACGAATGGCACGAACTGCTGGGCAACAAGCGGGGCGTGCTGTTGCAGCTGAACCTGGCGCTGCTGCGCGATGCCGCTCCGGCACTGCAGCTGTGGGGGCTTTCAGCGACGCTGGGCAATCTGGATGAAGCCCGCGACGTGCTGCTGCCCGGGCAATCCGATGCGCCGATCGTGCAAGGGGTAAGGCCGCGTGCGATCACCGTGCGCAGCCTGCTGCCCGCACCCGGTGAACGCTTCCCGTGGGCCGGCCACCTCGGCCTGGCGCAACTGCCGCGCGTGCTGCAATCACTGATGCGGGCGCGCAGCAGCCTGCTGTTCACCAACACGCGTGCGCAGGCCGAGCTTTGCACCAGGCGCTGGCAGCGGTGTGGCCGGAACCGTTGGACACGCTGGCACTGCATCACGGCTCGCTGGATCCGGCGTTGCGCCAGCAGGTCGAAGACGGGCTGCGTGCCGGCATGCTGCGCTGCGTGGTGGCCACCTCCAGCCTCGACCTGGGCGTGGACTTTCCCGAGGTCGAGCAGGTCCTGCAGCTGGGCAGCCCGAAGGGCGTGGCACGCCTGCGCCAGCGTGCCGGGCGCGCACGCCATCGCCCCGGGAGCAGCGGTGCCATCGTCTGCGTCCCGAGCCATGCGCTGGAACTGGCCGAGTATGCCGCCGTGCGCCGCGCACTGGCCGATGGGGTGGTCGAGGCGCGCAGGCCACCGATGCTGTCGCTGGATGTGCTGGCCCAGCATGCGGTCAGCCGCGCGCTGGCGGGCGGCTTCGACAGCGATGCCCTGCTGGCGCAGGTGCGGCGTACACACGCCTTCGCGTCTCTCGGTGACGACCAATGGCAGGCGGTGCTGACGTTCATCGTGCAGGGCGGCCACGCCCTGGCCCAGTACCCCGATTTCCACAAGGTCGCGCGCGACGCCGACGGCCGCTACCGCATGCACGACCGCCGCCAGGCACTGCGCCACCGGTTGTCGATCGGCACCATCAGCAGCGATGGCAGCGTGCGTGTGCAGTTCCTGCGCGGAGGCAGCCTGGGGGCGGTGGAGGAACAGTTCGCCAGCCGCCTGCGGCCGGGTGACCGCTTCCAGTTCGCCGGGCGCCTGCTGGAACTGGTGCAGCTGCGCGACATGACCGCCTTCGTGCGGCTGGCACGCGGGCGCGGCGAGGGCGTCGTGCCACGCTGGCAGGGGGGCCAGCTACCGTTGTCGATGGCACTCGGCCGGGCGCTGGAGGCAGTCCTGTCCGGCGCCGACGACAGCGCCGAATCACGCTGGTTGGCACCGCTGCTGGCACTGCAGGCGCGGCTTTCACGCCGCCCGGCGCCAGGCCATCTGCTGATCGAGGTCGTGCGGCGCCGTGAAGGCCAGTTCGTGTTCGTCTATCCCTTTGCCGGCCGCCACGTGCATGAAGCGTTGGCCGCGTTGCTGGCACTGCGGTGTACACGCCTGCAGCGCAACAGCATCGGCTACGCCGTGAATGACCACGGCCTGGTGCTGGCGCCAGCGCAGGCGGTCGAACTCGATGCTCGGCAATGGCAGGCGCTGTTCGGCAGCGACCGGCTGCTGGAGGACCTGCATGCGGCGGTGAACCTGGGCGAACTGGCGCGACGCCAGTTCCGCGGCATCGCGCGCGTCTCCG
Source organism: Stenotrophomonas maltophilia (assembly GCF_001676385.1). Classification (GTDB taxonomy): domain Bacteria; phylum Pseudomonadota; class Gammaproteobacteria; order Xanthomonadales; family Xanthomonadaceae; genus Stenotrophomonas; species Stenotrophomonas maltophilia_J. The sequence goes on from NZ_LYVJ01000012.1 coordinate 145,596, forward strand.
GCCTGCTGGTACCCAGCCTTCCCGGCGGCATGCCGCGTTCGCTGCGCCAGCTGCAGGCCTCGGCGGGCCTGCTGTACGACGTGCTGCGCGAGCACGACCCCGGGCATCTGCTGCTTGGGTTGGCCGAACGTGAAGTGCTGTACGACAGCCTCGACCTGCCCGGCCTCCAGCAGGTGCTGGCGCGCATCGGCACCCAGTCCCTTTCGATACAACACCCGGCATCACTGACGCCGCTGGGATTCCCGCTCTGGGCCGAGCGCCTGCGCGGGCAGTTCAGCAACGAAGACTGGCGGGCCCGCGTGCAGCGTGCCGCGCAGCGGCTGGAGACGCGCCATGGCCGCTGAACTGCAGGTCGAGCTGGCCGGCGAACCGGTGATTCTCGCCGGCGCGCGCGCGTTGTACTGGCCGGCGCGGCAGGCGCTGCTGATCGCCGATCTGCACCTGGGCAAGGCCGATGTGTTCCGCCGGGCGGGCATCGGGCTGCCCAGCGGCGGTACGGCGGAAGACCTGCAGCGGTTGCAGTCGCTGTTGGAGACCCACGCCTGTGGCGAACTCTGGATCCTCGGCGACATCCTGCATGGACCCGTGCACCGTGCCGCGTGGTACCAGCGCTGGCTGGCCTGGCGTGAGCAGAACGCGGGACTGGATGTGCACGTGCTGCGCGGCAACCATGATCGGCAGCTGCCCCATGCGCAACTGCAGGTGCGGATCCACGACGAGGCGCGTCTGGGGCCGTTCCTGCTTCGCCATGCTCCGGGTCCGGATCCGGCATCGCATGTCATCGCGGGGCATCTGCATCCGCAGATCGCGCTGCCCCCGTTGCGCCGGCGGTTCGCCGCATTCTGGCTGCGCGAACGCTCGACGATCCTGCCTGCCTTCTCCGCCTTCACCGCCGGTGTCGTGCCTGCTCCTGCACGCGGTGAGCGGATGATCGCCTGCGTGGAAGGAGGCCTGGTCGAGCTGCCCGTACGATGACTCAGGCCGGGCGGGCGCCCAGCTCCGGCATCAACCGGAAATCCGGCGTGCCCCCATCACCCGACCGCCGGGGCGCGGCCTGGATGGCCGCCAGCATCTCCTGCGCGCTCGCACGGATGCGCGCATGGTGCTCTGGCGACGCGTGGCTGATCAGGCTGCCGACATGAAACTCGAATACGTCCTCCAGTACGTCGGGCTGGTCCTCGTGCAGCATCTGCAGCAGGCCACGCAGCTTGCAGATTTCCGACTCCAGCTCCTCGACCGCGAACAACATGGCATCCTCCTCTTCGACATCAGGCGGCACGTCCGGGCCGCAGCAGGCCGCGACGGCAGTGCCGCCCGGGCCAAGCGCGATGTCGATCACGGAAAGGAAAACGGGCGACGCAGCAATCGCGTGCCCCCTCTTCTCGCATATCCGCGGTGAGGCAACCGTTAATCCACGTGACGGGACTGCTTCACGCGCCTGCGGGTTCCGCGATGGCAGCAGTCGGTTCCGCGGCACTGGCCAGTGCCGCGATGAAGGCCGGATCCAGTTTCAACGAACCGAACCAGCCGTGCTGCGTACCGCTGAGCACGCGCAGCATATGGCCGCGCCCTCCCGGCAGCCGTCCCATCGGGCCGAGCAGTACATCGCGCGCCTTTGCCCATGCGTCGCGCTCGGATTGGAACAGCGGCGTCAGCCAGCGGCTCCAGCGCTGGTACACCGCCACGTGCGCGCGTCGCTGCGCCTGGTAAGCCTGCAGGGCGGCGCCATTGCCTCCGTGGCTGCGCAGCGCATCGCGCAGCGCCAGCGCATCCAGCAGCGCCATGTTCACGCCCTGGCCCAGCTGCGGACTCATCGAATGCGCAGCATCACCGGCCAGCACCAGGCGCCCTTCGTGCCAGCGTGCCATCACCGCATCGCGGTAGACTGCGCGCGCCAGTTGGCCAGCCTCGCGCAGGTGCGCGAAGCGCGCAGTGGCCTGCGGCCACAACGCGTGCAGTTCATCCAGCCAGGGCGCCATGCCATCGGCCTGCCATCGCTCGAAATCCGAACGCGGCAGGCTCCAGAAGAAGCTCAGGCGCGGCGTGTCGTCGCCGGGACGCGTGCCGACTGGCAGCAGCCCGATCATCTTGCGCGCGGCCACGTAGCGCTGCCGCAGTTCCTGCATGTGCGGCCAGTCTTCGGAGGGCAGCAGGCACCACAACGCACCCCACGGGTAGACGCGGTCCAGCGCGGTGCCGCCGGCGACCGTGCCGCGCAGCGTCGACGCAGCGCCATCGGCCGCCACGACCAGGTCGAACGGGCCATGCCCGCGCCCGTCGCTGTCACGCAGGCGGCCGTGCCCGGCATCGACCTGGACGATGGTCGTGCCCGCATGCAGCTGCCCTGCACCCGCGCGCGCTTCATCCAGCAACGAAAACAATGCCCCCCGCTGCATCCCCAGTCCATGCAGGCGTGCGTCCAGGCCGTCGTAGCGCATGTCCATCACGGCGCGTCCGCACGGTGTATCGCCGTACAGCCGATGCACCGGTGCCGCGTGCACGCGCACCCTGTCCAGCAGGCCCATCTGCCAGAGCACCTGCAGGCCGCTCGGCTGCAGCAGGAAGCCTGCACCTACCGGCCCCGGCGTCGGCACGCGCTCGAAGATCTCCACGTCGTGGCCATCACGGGTCAGCAGAATGGCCAATGCCTGGCCAGCGGTGCCGTACCCAATCACGGCGATGCGCAGTCGTTCCCTCATGTGCGCATTGTGCCCGAGGCGGATCGCGAATGGGCCACCGCCGCCCGCGCCCGGACGGCGGCACGCGCGGGCCGGGCATGGAGCTGCCGGGCGGCCCGCAAAAAAAAAACCCCGCCGAAGCGGGGTTTTCAACGCACTGTCGAGTGGATCACTCGGCCGGCGTGATGTTCGAAGCCTGCGCACCCTTCGGGCCCTGGGTCACGTCATAGGTGACACGCTGGCCTTCCTGCAGGCTGCGGAAGCCCTTGGAGTTGATGGCGGAGAAGTGCGCGAACACGTCGGCGCTGCCATCCTCCGGCGAGATGAAGCCAAATCCCTTGGCGTCGTTGAACCACTTGACGGTACCGTTCGGCATGGTGATGCGAGACCTTATGCAATGAATGGGTGGTGTACGCTGAACCCGCGCACAAGCTGAGTATGCAAAGCTTGCTCGGGGAAGACAATCACCCCCGTGCCAATTCGCCCACCAGTTCCGGAAGTCCGTTGCTCGCGGCCTGCACATTGGCGAGCACTTCAGCCATCGTGATCTCCTCGCCATCACCGCAACCGGCCGCCCAGTTGGCGATGATCGCCAGGCAGGCATAGTCCAATCCCAGCTCCCGCGCCAGCGCGGCTTCCGGCATGCCGGTCATGCCCACCAGGTCGCAGCCATCGCGGCGCATGCGCGCGATTTCGGCGATGGTCTCCAGGCGTGGGCCCTGCGTCGCGCCGTAGCAGCCACCGTCATGAACAGTGACGCCAGTCACCTTGGCGGCCGCCAGGATCTTGCTGCGCAGCATCGGGGTGTACGGATGGCCGAAATCAACGTGCACCACCTCGGTGCCCTCTTCTTCACAGATGGTGCCGATACGGCCCCACGTGTAGTCGATGATCTGATCCGGGCACGCCAGCACGCGTGGCCCGAAGGCCTCGGTAATGCCACCGACCGTGTTCAACGCCAGCACACGCTGCACACCCAGCTGCTGCAGCGCAGCAAGATTGGCGCGATAATTGATCTTGTGGGGTGGCAGCGAATGGCCTTCACCGTGGCGCGCCAGGAAGGCGACGCGGTGGCCGAGCAGCGTGCCAACGCGCACCGGGCCGGACGGCCGGCCGAAACGGGTGTCGACCTCGTGGGTCTGCACGTCGTCAAGCTTGGCCAGGTTGTAGACACCGGTACCGCCGATCACGGCCAGGGCGATCTGTTGCATTCGAAGCACTCCATGGAAAAGCGAACGCCGGCATCCGGGGATGCCGGCGGCAGAAAAAGGCACGCCGCAGGCGAGTGCGCCGTTATTCCTTCATCGCGTAGATGGCCGGCAGGCAGCGCAGCGATTCGTTGACATCCATGCCGAAGCCGAACACGTAACGGTCCGGCAGTTCGATGCCGGCATAGTCGGCGGTCACATCCGGCAGTGCACGGTCATGCTTCTTCACGGTCATCGCAGCGATGCGCACATCGGTCGCGCCCTGCTCCAGGCACCAGGTACGCACACCCTGCAGGGTATAGCCCTCGTCGAGGATGTCGTCGATCAGCAGCACGCGGCGGCCGAACAGCGATGTTGCCGGCTTGTGCTTCCAGACCAGGTCGCCGCCCGTGGTTTCACCGCGGTAGCGGGTGGCATGCAGGTAATCGAACTGCACATCCTGGCCACGCGCGCCCAGTTCCAGCGCGAGCTGGCCGGCGAAGGGCAACGCGCCGTGCATGATCGAAAGGAACAGCGGCACCTCGCCCTTGTAATCGCGCGCGATGGCGTCGGCGATACCAGCGATGGCCTTGTCGATGGTGGGACGGTCGACCAGCAGGTCAGCCTGGGCCAGGGCCTGGGAAATGGTGAGGTTGGGCATCAGACGGTTCTTCCAAGGGGTTCGAGCAGACGGGATCGGGTGTCGCGATGGCGGGCATCGGCCAGCAGGCCGTCCCAGCCGAGCGCGCCGCGGCCGAGCAGGCCCAGCAGCGCAGCAGTGTTGAGGGCGCGGCCCTGCACGGCGTGCAGGGCTTCATCAACCAGTTCCGGGTGGCAGACCAGCACCACGTCGCAGCCGGCATCCAGATGCGCGTGGACGCGGGCCGGCACGCCCCCGGCGCTGTGCGAGGCCGCCATGCCGATGTCGTCGGAGAACACCACCCCACGGAAGCCGAGCTCGCCGCGCAGGATGTCCTGGATCCAGCGCGGCGAATAGCCCGCCGGCTCCGGCGCCACCTGCGGATAGATCACGTGCGCCATCATGACTGCGTCGGCACCGGCGGCGATGCCGGCCTGGAACGGCACCAGGTCCTGCGCGCGCAGTTCGTCCAGCGCGCGCGGGTCGATCGCGGTATCGACGTGGGTGTCCTCCAGCACGGTGCCGTGGCCGGGGAAATGCTTGAGCGTGGCGGCCATGCCCACCGCATGCATGCCGCGCACGTAGGCGGCGGTGAACGCGGCCACCACCTGCGGGTCTTCGCTGAAGGCGCGGTTGCCGATGGCGCGGTTGCCGCGGCCAAGGTCGACCACCGGTGCGAAGCTCAGGTCCAGGCCGCTGGCCCGCACCTCGCTGGCCATCAGCCAGGCATGCTGTTCGGCCAGTGCCAAGGCCTGCTGCGGGTCGGTGGCGTACAGCGCCCCGATGTCCTGCAGCGGCGGCAGATCGCTGTAACCCTCGCGGAAACGCTGTACGCGGCCGCCTTCCTGGTCTACGCAGATCAGCTGCGGGCGCGGAGCGGCGGCGCGGATGGCCGCGCTCAGATCGGTGACCTGCTGGCGCGAGACGAAGTTGCGCTTGAACAGCACCACCCCGGCCACAGCATCATGCTGCAGCCAGTCACGCTCCTGGGCGGTCAGTTCGGTGCCGGCAACGCCGATCAGCAGCATGGTCGATCTCCACAACGCGCGCCCGCATGGCGCAGTGCCGCATTGTCGCAGAACCGGCCGACAGGCGCAGTGGTCAAGGCAAAAGGGAAGCGTGGGGTCAGAGCTTGCAGCCGTCCGGGCCGCAGGCCTCGTCACCGGCTGCGGCAGCCGACGCCCCCTGCTCGGCAGCGATCTGGCGCAGGGCATTGGCGAAGGCCTCGGGTGGCTGCGCCCCGGAAATGGCCCACTTCCCGTCAATGACGAAGGTCGGCACCGAGGAGATGCCCAACGCGTGAGCCTCCGCCAGCCTGGCTTCGACCTCCGCCATCCCGCGGTCGGAGGCCAGCATCTGCGCGATTTCGCCGGCGTCGAGGCCGCCCGCCACGCCGGCCTTGATCAGCACTGAAGGGTCCGCCAGATTCTGGCCATGCTCGAAGTGGGCGCGGAACAACGCCTCGCCGACCGCATCCTGCACGCCATGCTCGCCGGCCAGCCACAGCACCCGGTGCGCCGGAAGCGTGGTTACCCGCACCTGGCCCTGGCTGAAGTCCATTGGCAGGCCCTCGGCGCGCGCGGTGGTCTGGGTCTGGCCGAGAATCTGCTCGGTCCGCTCGACGCCACCGAACTTGCGCACATACGCCTCGCGCAGCGGCACCGGGGTGGCATCCGCGTCCGGGTCCAGCTGGAACGGCTGCCAGTGGATGTCCAGTCCAGGCGCGTCGTCGCCGAGCAGCTTCACGCCTTGCCGGAAACGGTGCTTGCCGATCCAGCACCAAGGGCAGACCACGTCGGAGTAGATATCGATTCTCATCCTGCCAACATGGGGCCCGCGCCTATGGATAAAAGGGGACGGAGGGAATTAAGTCGCTTCCCGCACAGCTGGGACAAGTGCGACTTAATTCCCTCCGCCCCCTCTTTTTTCACCACTGTGAATAGGGATGACTGGCCAGGGCGACGTTGTAGTAGCGCGGATCGTCGGTCACTTCGGCGCCCACCCAACTTGGCAGGTCGATGGCCTGGTCCGCACTGTCCAGTTCGACTTCGGCCACCACCAGCCCGGCGTTCTCGCCCAGGAATTCATCCACTTCCCAGACCAGGCCCGCGTGTTCGACCAGGTGCCGCCGCTTGTCGATCAGGCCGCCCACGCACAACGCCAGCAGGGCGCGGGCGTCGTCCAGCGGGATCGGATAGTCGAACTCCTGCCGGGTATGGCCGAGGGTGCGCGACTTCAGGTTCAGTGCGGCGTGGTCCCCTTCGATGCGCACGCGCACCGACGCATTCTGGCTGCCGGAATCCAGCGCGCCCATGTCGTTGATATAACCCTGCGCCATCGGAATCACCCGATGCGCGGCGGTGCGCCAGCCATCGCTGCTGACGAGGAACTTGCGTTCGATCTCGATGCCCATCGCACCATTATGCGCGATGGGCATGGCATCCGGTCAGCGCTTCTCGAACACCGCGATGCTCTCCACGTGCGCCGTGTGCGGGAACATGTCCATGGCACCGGCGCTGACCAGGGTGAAGCCCTGCTCGTTTACCAGGTAGCCGGCATCACGCGCCAGCGAACCCGGGTGGCAGCTGACATAGACGATACGCTTGAACTGCTTCAGCGGAAGCTGCTGCAGCACCTCGATCGCGCCCGAGCGCGGCGGGTCCAGCAGCAGCTTGTCGAAGCCCTGGCGCATCCATGGCGTGCTGCGCTGGTCCTGGGTCAGGTCGGCGCTGAAGAACCGGGCGTTGGCCAGGCCGTTGCGCTCGGCATTCTCACGCGCACGCGCGACGAGGCCGGCATCGCCTTCCACGCCGACCACCTCGCGCACGCGACGCGCCAGCGGCAGGGTGAAGTTGCCGAGGCCGCAGAACAGGTCCAGCACGCGCTCGTCCTCACCCGGCTGCAGCAGGTCCAGGGCATGGGCGATCATCTTCTCGTTAAGCTTGGCGTTGACCTGGATGAAATCCAGCGGGCGGAATGCCAGCTCGACGTCCCACGGCGCCAACCGGAACGACAGCGGCACGCCCTGCCCGTCCAGCGGATGCACGGTGTCCACGCCCCCCGGCTGCAGGTAGATGGCGAAGCCATGCTGTTGCCCGAACACCGCCCAGGCGGCGCGGTCTGCATCGCTGAGCGGCTGCAGGTGGCGCACGGTCAAGGCAATGGCCTGGTCACCGCCGATGAACTCGATCTGCGGAATGTCCCGCTTCCCCTCCAGCGACTCGATGAAGGCCGACAGCACCCCGACTTTCGTGCCGATTTCCGGGATCACGGTCAGGCACTGGCTCAGATCGGCGACGAAGCGCGGATCCTGTTCACGGAAGCCGACCAGGGTCTTGTCCTTCTTCTCGACCCGGCGCACCGAAAATCGCCCCTTGCGGCGATAGCCCCAGCTCTCGCCGACCAACGGCGGCAGCACCGCACCCGGCTTCACGTGGCCGATGCGCTCCAGGTTGTCCATCAGCACGCGCTGCTTGGCAACAATCTGCTGGTCTTCGTCCAGGTGCTGCAGCACGCAGCCGGCACAGGTACCGAAGTGCGGGCACCTCGGGCTCACGCGTTGCGGCGAGGCCTGCAGGACTTCCACGGTGCGCGCCTCGTCGAAATGGCGGCTGCGGGCCGTCTGTTCAGCCATCACCACTTCGCCCGGCAGAGCGCCGCTGACAAAGGTGACCTTGCCGCCCTCACCGTCACGGCGGGCGACGCCACGGCCATCATGGCTGAGGTCGAGAATCTCGGTCTGGAACGGGGTACGGTCGATGCGGGAACGGGATCGGGCCACGTGGCAACAGGCTGCGGGCAAAAATGGGGGCGTATTGTCGCAGATCCTGACCGGCAGGGCCCGGGCCCGCTTGCGCCCGCCGCCGCCGTGCTTGATGATTGGGACAGCTGACATGGAGGCAGCCCTGATGCAGATGACCCCGCGGGCCACTCGGCCACGCTTCCTGCTTGTCGAGGACGACATCATCAGCCGCGGCTTTTTCAAGGCGGCGCTGGAAACCTTGCCGGCGGACGTGGACACCGCAGACTCACTGGCCAGTGCCCTGGCCAGTGCCGAACCCGGTGCGCACGACCTGTGGCTGATCGACGTCAACCTGCCTGATGGCAACGGCGCCCAGTTGCTGCGCGAACTGCGCCGCTCGCATCCGGACACCCCGGCGCTGGCGCACACCGCCGACGGCGATACCACGATCCATGCACGCCTGCGCGAGGCCGGCTTCAGCGACACCCTGGTCAAGCCGCTGGGCCGTGACCAGCTGCTGAAGGCAGTGCGCCGTGCTCTGGTCAACAGCCCGGCCGACATTGCGCCGGTACAGGTGCCGGCGGCGGCCGAACCGGAAATACAGGACTGGGACGAAACTGCCGCGCTGGCCGCGCTCAATGGCCAGCGCAACCACCTGATCGCACTGCGCGAACTGTTCCTGGCCGAGCTGCCGGGAGTGCGCGACGCGGTCGAGCAGGCAGTGGACCAGCGCGACGAACGCCAACTGCGCAGCCAGCTGCACCGGTTGCAGGCGAGCTGTGGCTTCGTCGGCGCGGCCCGGTTGGGCCGGGCGGTGCGCCAGCTGCATCACGCGCCGGAGTCCGGGCAGGCCCAGGCCGGGTTCCGCGCCGCGGTTGCTGCCCTGCTGCACTGAGGGAGGGGTGTTCGGTAGGGCTGCGCCCTGCACCTGCAGAGGCTTCAAGCCAGAGCAACACCAAAGGCCAGAGCCAGAGCGGCTCTGGCCTTCTGCTTGTTGGGCGGGCCGGTGTGGGTGGGC
>NZ_LYVJ01000013.1 GCF_001676385.1 Stenotrophomonas maltophilia
GGGGGAGGGGCGATGCAGTGGAGCCGAGCGTAGGCGCGGCTGCACGGGCCTCAGCGCTCGCCCGCGTACGGGTCGGCGATGCCAAGTTCGGCCAGGATGTCGCGCTCCAGCTGCTCCATCGCCTCGGCCTCCTTGTCGTCCTCATGGTCCCAGCCGAGCAGGTGCAGCACGCCATGCACGGTCAGGTGCGCGTAGTGGGCGTTGAGCGCCTTGCCCTGTTCGCCGGCCTCCCGGGCGACCACGGGGGCGCAGATCACCAGGTCGCCGAGCAACGGGAACTTGACGCCCTTGGGCAGGCCTTCGGGGACCTCGGCGGGGAAGCTGAGCACGTTGGTGGCGTAGTCCTTGCCGCGGTAATGGCGGTTCAACGACTGCCCTTCCTTGGCATCGACCACCCGGATGGCGAGGTCGGCCTCGCGGATGCGCCCCTTCAGCGCGGCTGCCACCCACCGGCGGAAACTCACCGCCGACGGCAGGCCGGCCCGCGGCAGGGCGTAGCTGACGGCGACGTCCAGTCGCACGGGACCACGGGTCATGGCGTTGCTCCAGGCTGGATCTGATGCAGGTCGCGGCGGTCGTAGGCGCTGACGATGCGGGCCACCAGAGGATGGCGGACCACGTCGCGGGATTCGAAGAACGTGAAGCTGACACCCTCGACGTCGCGCAGCACGTCGATGGCATCGCGCAGGCCCGACTTCACGTGCTTGGGCAGGTCGGTCTGGGTCAGGTCGCCGGTGACCACTGCAGTCGAGCCGAAGCCGAGCCGGGTCAGGAACATCTTCATCTGCTCGATGGTGGTGTTCTGGGCTTCGTCGAGGATCACGAACGCGTCGTTGAGCGTACGGCCGCGCATGTAGGCAAGCGGCGCGATCTCGATGACGTTCTTCTCCAGCAGCTTTACCACCTTTTCCACGCCCATCATCTCGTACAGGGCGTCGTAGAGCGGCCGCAGGTAGGGGTCGACCTTCTGGCTCAGGTCGCCGGGCAGGAAGCCGAGCTTCTCGCCGGCTTCCACCGCCGGGCGCACCAGGATCAGGCGCTGCACCCGCGATTCGTTCAGGGCCTCGACCGCGCTGGCCACGGCCAGGAAGGTCTTGCCGGTGCCCGCCGGGCCGATGCCGAAGTTGATGTCATGGGTCGCGATCTGGTGCAGGTAGCGGCCCTGGTTGGCACCGCGGCCGCGCACGGTACCGCGCTTGACCCTGATCGCCACCTCCTGCGCTTCGTAGGAACGTTCGGCGATCTGCTCGACATTGGCCTGCGCCAGGCGCAGGTGGATGGCATGGTTGTCGAAGGTGGTCTCGCCGGCTTCCGCGTACAACGCTTCGACCAGCTTCTGCGCCTCCGCGATGGCCTCCTTTGGCCCGCTGATGCGGAATACGAAGCCACGGTTGGCGATCTCCACGCCGAGCTTCAGCTCGATCTGGCGCAGGTGGCCATCAAAGGGGCCGCACAGGTTGGCCAATCGCTCGTTGTCTTCCGGCGACAGGGTGAAGTCTCGATGATCGATGCTTTTCATTGCTCGGGGTGGGGCGGATGCCTTCCACCGCAGTGTATCCAGGGAAGACAAGGGTAGCGCGCGCACCGGGCGCGCGGCCAGCAGGAAGGGCGATACAGGGTTTTCCACATCGGGTGTGGACGGGACTTGCCGAATCCTGTGGATAGACCCCGGCAGGTCTTGTGCCACAAGCATCATGAGCAGGTGGTGAAATAATCGTCATGGCCTGCGGTGGTGCACGCACCGGCCGTCCGGAAACGCGGGGCCGGGCAGGCGGAAGCGCAGGGCTGCACGCGCCGGCGGGCCACCGGCCGGCCCCGGGGGCGCCGGTCCATCATGGCGGTAGTGCAGGTTGCGTTGCCGTGCGAGCTCCGCCGATGCCGTGCCGGTTTTCCACACGCGCTGTGGAATGATGCTGAATCAAGCTGTGGATAGGTGGCGCGGACCCTTGTGGCAAAAGGCTTGCCAAGGCGTGGTGAAAAAACCGTCAGGGCTGATCGGAATCATTGTGGGTGCACGCGGTGCATGGCACCGTGGCGCCGTCGCTGGAGGGAATGGCATGGGCGTCGGCAACGGGATGCGTGGAATCGGGCTGGCGGGCCTCGGCCTGCTGGCGGGATGCGGCCAGTCAACGCCGACAGCGTTGGGTACGCTGGAGTGGGACCGGATCACGGTACCGGCGCCGGCGGCCGAAGTGATCGCCACGGTGGATGTGCGCGAGGGCCAGCGGGTCAAGGCCGGCGCCGTGCTGATGCAGCTCGATCCGGCCCGGGGCGACGCGCAGTTTGCCGCCGCGCAGGCCGAAACCGCGCGTGCACAGGCACAGCTTGAGGAACTGACGATCGGCCCGCGCCAGGAACAGATCGCTCAGGCCTGGGCGCAGCTGGTCGCGTTGCGCGCGCAGGCCGCTGAAGCCAGCGCGTACTACCGCCGGGTGCAGCCGTTGGCTCGCCAGCGCCTGGTCGCGGCCGCCGAGCTGGACCGTGCACGGGCCGCCGCCGGCAATGCCGAGGCCAGCGTGCGTGCCGCCGAACAGGCCTGGCTGGAGCGTGTACATGGCAGCCGCGCGCAGGACATTGCCCAAGGCCAGGCGGCCGCCGATGCCGCGCAGGCACAGCAGGCGGTGCAGGGTGTCAACCTGCAGAAGCTGCGGTTGCGCGCGCCGCGCGATGGCGTGGTCGATGCCTTGCCCTATCGCCAGGGAGACCAGGCACCGATCGGCGCACCGCTGGCGGTGCTGCTGGTCGGTGAGCGCCCCTATGCCCGCGTCTACCTGCCACAGCCCTTGCGCCTGCAGGTCAGGGTCGGGCAGGCGGCGCAGATACAGTTGGAAGGAGGCACTACCGTATTGAAGGGGCATGTGCGCGCCATCCGCAGCGAACCCTCGTTCACCCCGTACTACGCATTGACCGGTGACGACGTCGAGCGCCTGAGCTATCTGGCCGAGATCGAAGTGGACACGGCCGCCGACATGCAGAAGCTGCCCGCGGGGCTGCCGGTGCGGGTGAGCTTCTGAGCGCCGGCGACGACATCGCGGTGCGCGCGCGGGCACTGACGCGTCGCTTCGGCGATCTGCTGGCGGTGGACAGCGTCGACCTGGCGGTGCCGCGTGGCCAGGTCTATGGCTTCCTGGGCCCGAACGGCTCGGGCAAGTCGACCACCATCCGCATGCTGTGTGGCCTGCTGGAGCCGAGCGCGGGGCAGATCGAAGTGCTGGGCCTGTCGGTGCCGGAGCAGGCCGAGGCACTGCGCCGACGCATCGGCTACATGACCCAGCGCTTCTCGTTGTACGAAGACCTGTCGGTGCGCGAGAACCTGGAGTTCCTCGCCGCCATCCAGGACCTGCCACGCGGGCAGGCACGGCAACGGGTCGATGCGCTGCTGCGGCAGTATCGCCTGCAGGACCGGCAGGTGCAGCTGGCCGGTACGCTCAGTGGCGGGCAGAAGCAACGCCTGGCGCTGGCCGGAGCGGTCGTGCATTGCCCCGAGCTGCTGTTCCTGGACGAACCGACCAGTGCGGTCGATCCAGAGTCGCGCCGTGACTTCTGGGAAGCCCTGTTCGAGCTGGCCGACGCCGGTACCACGGTGCTTGTCTCCACCCACTACATGGACGAGGCCGAGCGCTGCCATCGCCTGGCCATCCTCGATCGGGGGGCCCTGGTGGCCGATGGCACGCCGGGCGACCTGTGCTCGCGGCTGGAAGGGCGGACGCTGCAGGTCACGTCCTCGCAACCACGCCAGGCCAGCCATGCGCTGGCCGGACTGCCCGGGGTACTGAGCGTGGCGCAGATCGGCACGCAGCTGCGCGTGTTGTGCAGCGAGGGTACGACCGATTCACCGGCACTGCGGGACGCATTGGCCAGTGCCGATCCCAAGGCGCACATCGAAGCGGTGGCACCGAACCTGGAAGACGTGTTCGTCGCTGCCACGCGGGGACGAGGCCGGGAGCCGGCGGCATGAACCTGCGCCGGCTATGGGCGATCATGCTCAAGGAACTGCGGCAGCTGCGCCGTGACCGCATCACCCTGGCGATGATCGTCGGCATTCCGGTGATGCAGCTGCTGCTGTTCGGGTATGCGATCAACCTCAACCTGCGCCACCTCGACGCCGGCGTGGCCGACCAGGCCAACAGCGCCGCCTCGCGCGCGCTGGTGCAGGACATGGTCGCCACCGGCGTGATCACGCCGCGCGGCAAGTTCTACACGCCGGACCAGCTGATGCAGGCGCTGCGCCGCGGCGAGATCAGCGTGGGCGTCGTGGTACCGGCCGACTTCGAGCGCCGCCGCTTCGATGGGCGCGAGGCGGTGCAGGTGCTGGTCGATGGCAGTGACACGGTGGTGCAGAGCGCGGCAATCCAGTTGGCGCAGGTGCCCTTGGATACGCGCCCGGCAAGCAATGCGCGGCCGCTCCGCGAAGGCAGCATCGCCAGTGGCCCGGTCAGTGTGATCAGCTTCTACAATCCGCAGCGGCGCTCGGCGGTGAACATCGTGCCGGGCCTGATCGGGGTGATCCTGACCATGACCCTGGTGATGTTCACCGCAGTGGCCGTGGTGCGCGAGCGCGAGCGCGGCAACATGGAACTGCTGATCGCCACGCCGGTATCGCGCAGCGAGCTGATGGTCGGCAAGGTATTGCCCTATGCGGCCATCGGCCTGCTGCAGACCACGCTGGTGCTGGTGCTTGGCACGTGGCTGTTCGAGGTGCCGATCCGCGGCAGCCTGCTGGACATCTATCTTGCCGCGGTGCTGCTGGTGCTGGCCAACCTGGCGCTGGGCCTGCTGATCTCAACGCGTGCGCGCTCGCAGTTCCAGGCGATGCAGATGACGCTGTTCCTGTTCCTGCCCTCGATCCTGTTGTCGGGCTTCATGTTCCCGTTCGCTGGCATGCCATCGCCGGTACAGTGGCTGGCCGAGGTGCTGCCACTGACCCATTTCCTGCGCCTGGTGCGCGGCATCATGCTGCGCGGTGCCTCGCTGTGGGAACTGTGGGCGGATGCGCTGGCGCTGCTGGCCTTCATCGTGGTGATGATGACGCTGGCGATCCTGCGTTTCCGCAAGCGTTTGGATTGAGGTATGCCGACCAACGGTCGGCATCCACCCCGGTAGGTGCCGGCCGCCGGCCGGCATCAACTCCGGTGGGTGCCGACCACTGACCGGCATCAACTCCGGTGGGTGCCGACCACTGACCGGCATCAACTCCGGTGGGTGCCGACCGTTGGTCGGCGCACCTTACTCCGCCACCACGCGCCCGCGCAGCGAATTGGTCAGCGCTTCGGTGATCATCACGTCCACGAACTGGCCGATCAGGCGCGCCGGCGCCGGGAAGTTCACCGAGCGCATGTTCTCGGTCTTGCCGGTCAGCTCGTCCGGATTCTTGCGCGAGGGCCCTTCCACCAGCACGGTCTGCACGGTGCCGACCATCTTTTCGGAGATGCGGGCGGCATGGGCGTTGATGCGTTCCTGCAGGCGCGACAGGCGCGCGTGCTTCTCGGCATCGCTGAGCGTGTCCTCCAGGTCCGCGGCAGGAGTGCCCGGGCGGCGCGAGTAGATGAAGGAGAAACTGTGGTCGAAGCCGATATCCTCGATCAGCTTCATGGTCTTCTCGAAGTCGGCCTCGGTCTCGCCGGGAAAACCCACGATGAAGTCCGAGCTGATCGAGATGTCCGGGCGGACTGCGCGCAGCTTGCGGATCTTCGACTTGAATTCAAGCGCGGTATAGCCGCGCTTCATTGCCGAAAGCACGCGGTCGCTGCCGGCCTGCACCGGCAGGTGCAGGAAGTTGGCCAGCTGCGGCACATCGCGGAATGCGTCGACCAGCGAATCGCTGAACTCCAACGGATGCGAAGTGGTGAAGCGGATGCGGCCGATACCGTCGATCTCGGCGATGGTGCGGATCAGCAGGCCGAGGTCGGCGAACTCGCCGTCGCCGTAGGGGCCACGATAAGCGTTGACGTTCTGGCCGAGCAGGTTGATCTCGCGCACGCCCTGTGCGGCCAGCTGCGCAACCTCCACCACGACGTCCTCGAACGGCCGGCTGACCTCGGTGCCGCGGGTGTAGGGCACCACGCAGAACGAGCAGTACTTGGAGCAGCCTTCCATGATCGACACGAACGCCGAAGGCCCTTCCGCACGCGGCTCCGGCAGGCGATCGAACTTCTCGATCTCGGGAAAGCTGATGTCCACCTGCGGGCGCTTCTGCTCGCGCCGCGCGCGGATCAGCTCCGGCAGGCGATGCAGCGTCTGCGGCCCGAACACCAGGTCCACGAACGGTGCGCGCTTGATGATCGCCTCGCCTTCCTGCGACGCAACACAGCCGCCCACGCCAATGATGACGTCGCGGCCCTGGTTCTTCAGGCCCTTCCACACGCCCAGCTGGCTGAACACCTTCTCCTGCGCCTTCTCGCGGATCGAGCAGGTGTTGACCAGGATGACGTCGGCGTCCTCCGGCGTGTCGGTCAGTTCCAGGCCATCGCTGGCGGCGAGCACGTCGGCCATCTTGGCCGAGTCGTACTCGTTCATCTGGCAACCGTGGGTCTTGATGTACAGCTTGCCTTTCACCTGGTCGGGCTTGCGCGGACCGGCGGGCAGGGCAACGAGCGGGGTACCGCCCTGCGGGGCGGGCGGGAAGACGTCTGGCGTCCCGGTCATGGCGCTTAATCCATTCGGGTGGCGGGAGAGCCGGCAATTCTACCTGCATCCAGAGCCACCCGCCGCGCCCTTGTAGAGCCGAGCCCACGCTCGGCTGCTCTTCCCGCTTCCCATGGGGCAGCCTGGCATGGCCTGGCTCTACTGAAGCCAGCCGAGCGTGGGCTCGGCCCTACAAGGGAAGCCAGCCGGCGCTCCTTACGCCGCCACCAGCTCCGCGTCGATCTGCCGCGAACGGTCAAAGGGAGTCAGCGCGCTCATCCGCGCGATGTATGCCGCGGTTGCCGGCGCCGGCTGCACCAGGCCGAAAGCGCTGGTCCATGCCAGCGCGTTGCCCCACAGCACATCGGCAGCGCTCATCATCTCGCCCAGCAGGTAGGGCCCCTGTGCCAGCTGCGCCTCGATCACCTGCAGCACGGTCTCGGCATCGTTGTAGGGCGACATCGACTGCGGCGGCGGATCGCGGCGCATCGCGCGGTCGATCATCGCCGGCTCGAAGCAGGCGCCATAGAAGGCCATCCAGCGCAGGTACGGGCCGCGCAGCGCATCGCCGATCGGCGGCGCCAGCCCGGCCTCGGGGTACAGGTCGGCCAGGTACAGGTAGATCGCTACCTGTTCGGTCACCAGCGCGCCGTTGTGGACGATGGCCGGCACCTTGCCCATCGGGTTGATGGCAAGGTAGGCCGGGGCCAGATTGGCACCGGCCTTCAGGTCCAGCACCTGCATGCGGTAGTCGGCACCCAGCGCTTCGAGCAGGGCCACGGCGCCGCTCGAGCGCGAGCGGGCAGCGTGGTACAGGGTGATCTGGCGGGACGTCATGGCAATGCTCCTTGCAGCGGGTGGCGAAGGAGGCCATCGTGGTCCACTATTGCGGACGAAACCTGTCCTCGATTCTTCATGCGCCATACCGCCCATCGACTGCTCCGCCTGATCGCCCTGCTGCAGGCCCGTCGCCAGTGGTCGGGGGCCGAACTGGCCGAGCGCATGGGCGTGGACCGGCGCAGCATCCGGCGCGATATCGAGCGCCTGCGTGAGCTGGGCTACCCGGTACGGGCATCGGCCGGGGTCGGCGGCGGCTACCAGCTGGGCGCAGGGGCGCCGGTGCTGCCGATGCTGCTGGACGAGGAGGAAGCCACCACCCTGGCCATTGCGCTGCGTGCGGCATCGGCCACCGTCGCCGGCATCGATGACACTGCGCGCGGCCTGTTGTCCAAGCTCGATCCCCTGGTGCCGACCCGGCGGCGCCAACAGGCGGGAGAGGTGCATGCCGCCACTGCCACCTTGTCCGACCTGCCGGCTACCGACGCGCGCCTGCTCGGGCAGTTGGCCCAGCATTGCCGGCAAGCGTCGCGCCTGGCCTTCGAATATCGCAGCGCGCAGGATGTGGTCACCCAGCGCGAGGTCGAGGCACAGCACCTGGTCAATTACGGGCGGCGCTGGTACCTGCTGGCCTGGGACCTGCTGAGGCAGGACTGGCGCACCCTGCGTGTCGACCGGATGGGCCCGGCGCGTGCAATGACCGGGGCAGGCCTGCACCGGCGTACCCCGGCGCCGCCGGACGTCATGGTGCGGCAAGCGGTCAGCCAGGCCCCCTTCGCGCTGCAGGCCATCGTGCGCCTGGCAGGCAGCCAGGCGGAGCTTGAAGGCCGGATTCCTCCCTGGTGCGGGGTGCTTGAAGCCGATGGCCCGGACCATTGCCTGCTGCGCATGGGCGCGGAGAGCCGCGGCATGATGCTGGCGCAGATCCTCAGCCTGGACCGCGTTCCGGTGGCGCTGTGGACCACGCCGGCCGGGCTGCGCGACGAACTGGCACAACGCCTGGCGGGGCTGGGTGAGGTGCTGGCTGTGCCGCCGGTCACAGGCTGAGCCGCGTCGCTTGGCAAGCCCCGGCGAAGCTGGGACACTCGCCGCCATGAAGGGGATACTGGGGACAACGGCGATCGTCATCGCTGCGCTGACCGCTGCGCCGGCCAGTGCCGGCACCCTGTACAAATGCCAGGGCGCAGATGGTGTCACCAGTTATGTGAGCAAGCGCGTGGCCGGGGCCCGCTGCAGCACCATCAGCTACAGCCGGGATACCCGGGCCGCACCGCGCCCGGTGGTGGCGGCACCACAGCCCGCGCCTGCCATCGCAGCCGGCATCGAGCGCAATCCTGCCGCAGTGGAAGCGCGTGGCGCGGTGTCCGCAGCGGCGCCCGCGCCCGCGGCGGTGTCCGCACCCGCGCCCCCGCCTGCCTCGCGGGGCGGTCGCATGGTCAGTGGCCAGGTCTATTCCTTCATGAAGGATGGCGTGCGCCACTACACAAGTGCACGTCCGACCCAGGTGGCCAACCTGGGTCCGGTGCGGACCATCCGCTACAGTTTCATGGAGCGCTGCTTCGCCTGCGGTGCCAACCCGCGCGTGGACTTCGGCACGGTGCGCCTGAACACCACCGCGTTCCAGAGTGAGATCAGCGCGGCCGCGCGCGAGTTCGGCGTGGAGGAAGCAGTGGTTCGCGCGATCATCCACGCCGAGTCGGCCTACAACCCGACGGCGCTCAGCCGCGCCGGCGCGCAGGGGCTGATGCAGCTGATGCCGCCGACCGCTGCCCGCTTTGGAGTCAGTGATTCCTACGACGCCGGGCAGAACATCCGCGGCGGCGTGCAATACCTGGCCTGGTTGTTGAAGCGCTTCAACGGCGACCTGACCCTGGCGGCGGCCGGCTACAACGCCGGCGAAGGTGCGGTGGACCGCCACGGTGGCGTGCCACCCTACAGCGAAACCCAGTACTACGTGCGCCGGGTCGGGCAACTGGCCGAGCGTTACCGCACCGCCCTGAGCCACCAGTAGGTGCCGACCGTTGGTCGGCACTCCCTTGAACGGGTAGGTGCCGACTGTTGGTCGGCACTCCTTGCAAAGAGCGTTGTGTGGCGCGCGACGGTTCCGCTACACTCGCCCATGATTCAATGCGGCTCTGGCCCCCACCGGACCGCTGGCAGCCTTAAAGCTACCTAATCAATATCGGAGTGCCGGATGGCCAACGATGGGGTACACGATCCAGTCAACACCGGACGTCGGCGTTTTCTTTCTGCCACCACAGCCGTGGTGGGTGCCGTCGGCGTCGGATTCACCGCCGTTCCTTTCATCAAATCCTGGAACCCCAGTGCCCGCGCCAAGCTTGCCGGCGCACCGGTGGTGGCCGACATCAGCGCCCTGCAGGAAGGCCAACGCCTGATCGTGGAATGGCGCGGCCAGCCGATCTGGATCGTCAAGCGGTCCAAGGCCATCCTTGATGCGCTGCACGGGCTGGATGGCCGCCTGAAGGATCCCGAGTCCGGCGAGAAGGACCAGCAGCCGGATTACGTGCTGAAGCAGAACCCCGAACTGCGTTCGATCAAGCCGGAGATCTCGGTACTGGTCGGCCTGTGCACCCACCTGGGCTGCTCGCCGGAAATGGTGGCCGAAATCCGGCCCGAGCCCTACGATCCGCAGTGGAAGGGGGGCTATTTCTGCCCCTGCCACAAATCGCGCTTCGACATGTCCGGCCGCGTCTTCAAGGACGTGCCGGCGCCCATCAACCTGAAGGTGCCCGCGCACCACTACCAGGACGACAACACCATCATCATCGGTGTCGATCCGCAGGGGGCTGCCTGATGGCCAATATCCTCAGCCGTACCGCCAGCGGCGTCGCCGACTGGGTCAACGCCCGCGCGCCGGGCCTGATGCCGGTCTACCGCAAGCACGTCAGCGAGTACTACGCGCCGAAGAACTTCAACCTCTGGTACTACTTCGGCTCGCTGGCACTGCTGGTGCTGGTCAACCAGATCGTCACCGGCATCTTCCTGACGATGCATTACAAGACCAGCGCCGCCGAGGCGTTCGGCTCCATCGAATACATCATGCGTGACGTGGAGTGGGGCTGGCTGATCCGCTACATGCACTCCACCGGCGCATCGCTGTTCTTCATCGTGGTCTACCTGCACATGTTCCGCGGCCTGCTGTATGGCAGCTACCAGAAGCCGCGCGAGCTGGTGTGGATCCTCGGCATGCTGATCTACCTGGTGCTGATGGCCGAGGCCTTCATGGGCTACGTGCTGCCGTGGGGCCAGATGTCGTTCTGGGGCGCCAAGGTGATCATCTCGCTGTTCGGCGCGATACCGGTGATCGGCAACGGCCTGACCGAATGGATCATGGGTGACTACCTGCCCAGTGATGCCACGCTCAACCGTTTCTTCGCGCTGCATGTCATCGCGTTGCCGCTGGTGCTGCTGCTGCTGGTGGTGCTGCACCTGGGTGCGCTGCACGAAGTGGGCTCGAACAATCCCGATGGCGTGGAGATCAAGAAAGGGCCGAAGGGCAACCGCTGGTCGCCGAACGCGCCGGCCGACGGCATTCCGTTCCACCCGTACTACACGCTCAAGGACGGTGTTGGCGCCGGCTTCCTGCTGGTCATCGCCGCCTTCATCATCTTCTTCGCACCGGGTTTTGGCGGCCTGTTCCTGGAACACGACAACTTCACAGAAGCCAACCGCCTGGTCACTCCGGAGCACATCAAGCCCGTCTGGTACTACACGCCGTACTACGCGATGTTGCGCGTGGTGCCGAACAAGCTCGGCGGCGTGCTGGTGATGTTCTCGGCCATCGCGATCCTGTTCCTGGTGCCGTGGCTGGACAAGGCCCGGGTGAAGTCGGTGCGTTACCGCGGCTGGATCTCGAAGGTAATGCTGGGCGTGCTGGCGGTGTGCTTTGTCTGGCTGGGCGTGATCGGCTCCGGGCCCGGCACCGACGTGCATGAAACCTACATCGGGCGGGTGCTGACCTTCCTGTACTTCGCGTTCTTCATCACCATGCCGCTATGGACAAGGTTGGACAAGACCAAGCCGGTACCGGAGAGGGTGACCACGCATGACTGAGCGCTGGATGGTCCGGCTGGCCCTGGCGGCCACCCTGATGCTGGGCAGTTTCCTGGCCTCCGCCGCCGAGAGCGGCACCAAGCTGCTGCAGGCCGGCAACGACCTCGGTGACCGCGCATCGCTGCAGCGCGGCGCGCAGCTGTACATGAACTACTGCTCCGGCTGCCATGCGCTGAAGTACCTGCGCTATTCGCGGATGGCGCAGGACCTGGGGCTGAGCGAGGAAGAGGTGATGAACAACCTCAACTTCACCGGCTCGGCGATCGGCGAACCGGTCCCGGTGGCGATGCCCAGGGAAAACGCGGAGAAGTGGTTCGGCAAGATGCCGCCGGACCTCAGCCTGATCTCGCGGGTGCGCGGCAGTGATTGGGTCTACACCTACCTCAAGTCGTTCTACCTGGACAGCAGCCGGCCGCTGGGCTGGAACAACGCGCTGTTCGCCAATGCCTCCATGCCCAACCCGTTGTGGGAGATGCAGGGCCTGCAACATGCCGTGCACGGCAAGGCCGAAGGCCCGGGCATGGACCCGCCGGTGACCGGGTTGCGCATCGAGACACCGGGATCGGTGGACCCCGGCCAGTACGACCAGGCGGTGCGCGACATCACCAACTTCCTGGAGTACGCCGGTGAACCGGCCGCTCTCAAGCGCCAGCAGCTGGGCGTCTGGGTCATCCTGTTCCTGGCCCTGCTGACCTTCCTGCTGTATCTGCTGAAGAAGGAATACTGGAAGGACGTTCACTGATTCTGCCGCCGATCATCGCGCGGGCCTATTGGCTTTTGTGATGGCCGGTTGCACACTCGGGGAGGAGTCGACCGCTGGCACGGTGCCAGCGGCGCCGATGCGGCAGGCGGTCTCCTGTCGTGGGAGAGCCTTTGATGGCGGCGAGCGTACGCATGCGCAATACACTGACGCTGTTTTCCTCGAACGACGACGTGCTGTGCCACCGTGTACGCCTGGCCTGGCAGCCAAGGGCGTCACCTACGACTTTGTTCCGGTTGATCCACAGAATCCGCCCGAAGACCTGATCGACCTCAATCCGTACCACTCGGTGCCGACCCTGGTCGAGCGCGAACTGGTGTTGTACGCCGCCTCGGTGGTCAGCGAGTACCTGGACGAGCGCTATCCGCATCCGCCGCTGATGCCGGTCGACCCGCTGTCGCGTGCGCGCATCCGGCTGGCCATGCTGCGCATCGAGCATGACTGGGTGCCCCAGGTCCAGGCCATCCAGCTGGGCAACAAGACCCAGGCCGAGGCCGGACGCAAGCGCCTGAAGGAACTGCTGACCGCGTCGCTGCCGCTGTTCAAGGCCAGCAAGTTCTTCCTCAACCCGGAAATGAGCCTGGCCGATTGCGCGATGGCGCCGATCATCTGGCGCCTGCAGTCGCTGGATGTGCCGCTGCCGAAGGACGGCAAGGCGATCGAGGACTACGGCAACCGCATCTTCCGCCATCCGGGGTTTGTCCGGAGCCTGACCGAGCAGGAAAAGAAGCTGCGCGACCTGCCGGCCTGATCCAGGCAGGCGCCAACCGTCTGCGTGCCGACCGGCGTGCAGGCGATTCGCCCCGGCAGCGCGCCGGGCGCGTACACTTCACGCATGACCGAAGACTTCTTCCACATGACCAGCCACCGCCCGTACCTGCTGCGGGCGCTGGTGGAATGGATCAACGACAACCAGCTGACCCCGCACATCCTGGTCGACGCCGGCGTCCCCGGCGTGCAGGTCCCGCCTTCGGCGGTCAAGGATGGCCGGGTCGTGCTCAACATCGCCGAACGCGCTGTCGTCCGGCTGATGATCGACAACGAGATGGTCAGCTTCTCGGCCCGCTTCTCCGGCACCAGCTATCCGGTGCAGGTGCCGATCAGCGCCGTGCTGGCCGTCTACGCCCGCGAGACCGGGCAGGGCATGGCCTTGCCGGATGACATTCCGGGCAGCGAAAGCGCACCGGCCAGCGACGAGCTGCTGCACGACGAAGGCACCCCGCCGGACGATACGCCGCCGGCCAGTCCGCCGCCGAAGGGCCGCCCGAACCTGCGCGTGGTCAAGTAACCATTCCGACGCCGCCCTCGATGGGCGGCGTTTTTCTTTGCCCGTCTGGCGGTGGGTGCCGACCGTTGGTCGGCACATCTTCAAACCCTAGACATCCTCCGCATCGCCCACATCCGGCCGGATCTGGCTGATCCGCGCTGCACCGGGGCCGGTGAACGAGATCAACTGGTCGCCGCGCAGGACCATGCGGCCCACGTGGCGATCGATGCCGTCGTAGGAATACTCGAACTTGAAAGTGCGCTCAAAGCCCAGCCGGCCATCCTCGCCGCGCGAAAGGCGCAGGCCGGTGGCATGCACCGCCTGGTCCAGCCACTGCACGTCGGCGGCGCGGCAGGCATTGCGGCCGAGCTCCACCGCGCGCTCGGCGGCCGAACGCGCGGCATTCCAGAAGAAATAGATGATTCCGCCGGCAATCAGCAACAGCAGCAGGGTGGGCATGGCGTCAGCCGTCAGCAGTCGATCCCGCAAAGATGGCGGCGAACGCGCGCTGGTTCAAGCGCTGGATTCATCGCCGCGATGACGGATCGCCAGGTATCGGCTGCGTGGGCGCGGTGGTCGGTTGGGGCGCGGGGCCAGGTTGCATCGGCGTTGCCGTGGGCGAGGGCCTCAGCAGCGGTGAGGTGGCTGTCAGCTGCAGCAGGGCCGCCCAGTCCTGGCGGTTGAAGCTGCATTCGTCCTCGCGCCCGGGCGTGCAGCTGGGGTCGACGCCGGTGCTGTTGCGTTCGCGCGCCGGCGGCAGCTTGATCAATCCGGTGCGGTCCAGCGGCAGCAGCCGCATCGCCACCGTGTTCATCACGTTGCCACCTACCAGGTACAGGGTCTGGTCGCCGCCAAGGTTGGCCGCCACCACGACTTCGCAATGGGATTTCCAGTGGCCCACCGAGCCGTTGCCCAGCGCCTGCACCAGCCCGTTGTAGCTGAGCGTGCTGCTGCGATCGCGCAGGAAACACAGCAGATCGCCGGGCGCGGGTTTGGCCGTGGCCGGATCGGCCAGCCGGTACGGCAGGCCCGAAGGTCCGCCCTGGTACGCGGCCCGGATGTAGTCGATGTGGCGCGGCGACGTGTTGAAGCCGGGAACGCCGGCCTGAACCATCACCCAGGAAATGAAGGCCGCCGACCACGGGTTGTCGACCAGGAACGCGCGGCAGTCGCTGTCGGTATAGCGCGTGCCCAGCGGTGCCAGGCAACTGCTGGCGCCGGCGATGCTGCCCATTGCGTTGAGCGTGCCGCTGTTGCGCCAGTAGCCGGCCACGCGCTGCCAGGCGATCAGTCCGTTGTCCGCCAGGTGATCGCTTTCGGCTTCGGTGAGGCTGAGGCTGGCGGCGCGGCCATCGCGATCGATGAAGGGGCGGAACCACAGCCGGTGCTCGTTGCAGGCGGTATTGCGGATGGCCACCGCCAACGGGCTCAGGCCGAAGCGGGGTGGCACATCGCAGGCCTCCGCAGCGGCTGCGGACAAGGGGGCAGCCGCCAGCAGCAGGCAGGCAGGCAAGAGCATCCGGCGCATGCGCGGCTCCTGTGGGGGGATGGTTGCAGCGTCGCAGAGGCTGGCGTAGCCGAGCCGTGAAGGCGTCCCGGGTCGTGTAGAGCCGAGCCTACGCTCGGCTCATCGCGCAAAGCGCGTGCAGGACGCGCCGCAGATCGAGAAGCAGCCGAGCGTAGGCTCGGCTCTACAAGGTCCCGCAGGCCTCAACCCGGCGGCGGGCCCAGCTTCAACGACAGGTCGATGGCCTGCACGTGCTTGGTCAGCCCACCGATGGAGATGCAGTCCACGCCATCCTCGGCGATCGAGCGCAGGCCGCCGAGGCCCACGCTGCCGGACACTTCCAGCGGAATTCTGCCGGCAGTGACCCGCACCGCCTCGCGGCGCAGGTCCGGGCTGAAGTCATCCAGCAGGATGCGTTCGCAACCTGCTTCCAGCGCCTGCCGCAGCTGGGCCAGGTCTTCGACCTCGACCACCAGCGGCAACTGCGGCCACTGCCGGCGTGCGGCGGCCACCGCCGCGGCCAGCGAACCGGCGGCGCGGATGTGGTTCTCCTTCAGCATGACCGTGTCGTACAGCCCGAAGCGATGGTTCTCGCCACCGCCGCAGCGCACTGCGTACTTCTGCGCCAGGCGCAGGCCGGGCAGCGTCTTGCGGGTGTCGAGGATGCGCGTGCCGGTGCCGGCCACCGCCGCAACGTAGCGCGCGGTGGTGGTAGCGGTGCCCGACAACGTCTGCAGGAAGTTCAGCGACGTGCGCTCGGCGCTGACCAGGCTGCGGCTGCGGCCGTGCAGCAGGGCCAGCACGGTACCGGCGGTGACCGCCTCTCCCTCGGCGACGCGCCATTCGATGCGCACCTCGGGATCAAGGGCGCGATGGGTGGCATCGAACCAGGGACGGCCAGCGATCACCGCATCCTGCTTGCACAGCAGATACGCGCTGTCGGCCTGATCGGGGAGCAGGGCGGCCGTCACGTCGCCGCTGCCCAGGTCCTCGGCCAGCGCACGTGCGACATCGGCGGCGACCACGGCCGCATCGGGCGCCGGGAGCATGCTCATGCGGCCGGGAAGTCGGCGATCTGAGCGGTGGGAATGGCTTCCTCGGCCAGCAGCACCGGGATGCCATCATCCACCCGGAACACCTGCTTGCGGTCGCGGGTGACCAGCGCCTCGCGCAGCGGCTGCGCCAGCGGGTTGCCATCGGCCTTGTTCACTGCACCGGCGGAAATGGCCTTGTTGAGGGCTTCAAGGCCCTTGCCATCCAGCAGGCACAGGGGCTGGCGGGTGTCCGGTGACACCAGCAGGTCGAGCAGCTTGCGATCCATGGTTCTTCGTCTTGCGTGGAAGACGGCTAGAATACGTCTTTAAGGCAGGTGACGGCCAATGACCCCCAACCCGATCGCGCCGCTCGTCGGCATCGTCATGGGTTCCCGTTCCGACTGGGAAACCATGCAGCACGCGGCCCAGAAGCTTGAAGCCCTGGGCGTTCCGTTCGAAGTGAAGGTAGTGTCCGCGCACCGGACGCCGGATGTGTTGTTCAGCTACGCCGAGCAGGCGGGCCCGCGTGGCCTGCGCGCGATCATCGCCGGTGCCGGCGGAGCCGCCCATCTGCCCGGCATGATCGCGGCCAAGACGGCCGTGCCGGTGCTGGGCGTGCCGGTGCAGTCCAAGGCCCTCAACGGCATGGATTCGCTGCTGTCGATCGTGCAGATGCCGGCGGGCATCCCAGTGGCGACCTTTGCCATCGGCAACGCGGGCGCCTCCAATGCCGCGCTGTTTGCTGCGGCGATGCTGGCCCACGAGCAGCCGGCGGTCGGCCAGGCGCTGGATGCATTCCGGGCGCGCCAGACCGAAGATGTGATGGCCCACGACGACCCGCGCCGATGAGCAGGACCGTCGGCATCCTGGGAGGCGGCCAGCTCGCCCGCATGATGGTCCTGGCCGGTGCGCCGCTGGGGCTGCGTTTCGAACTGTACGACCCGGCAGCCGACGCCTGCAGCGGCCCGCTGGCGCCGCTCACCGTCGGTGCCTTCGACGATCGCCAGGCCCTGGCGGACTTCGCCGCCAAGGTCGATGTGGTCACCTTCGATTTCGAGAACGTGCCCGCCGACAGCGCGCAGTTCCTGGCCGACCGCGTGCCGGTCTATCCGCCGCCGGCCGCGCTGGCCGTGGCCCAGGACCGCCTGAGCGAAAAGACCCTGTTCCAGCAGCTGGGCATTCCGCTGCCGGCCTTCGCCGACATCCGCAGCCGTGACGAGCTGGCGGCGAAGGCCGCCGAGTTCGGCCTGCCGTGCATCCTCAAGACCCGTCGCCTCGGTTACGACGGCAAGGGCCAGTTCCGCCTGCGCAGCGAGGCGGATATCGATGCCGCGTGGGATGCGCTGGGCGCGCAGGTCGAGCGTACCGGCCTGATCCTCGAAGGTTTCGTGGCCTTCCAGCGCGAGGTCAGCGTGGTTGCGGTGCGTGGCCGCGATGGCAGCTTCGAGGCCTGGCCGGTCACCGGCAACTGGCATGTCGACGGCGTGCTCTCGGCCAGCGTGGCCCCGGCGGTGCTGTCGGTCGCCGAGCGCGATGCCGCGATCGGGTACGCCCGCCGTATCGCCGAACATCTCCAGTACGTCGGGGTGTTCGCACTGGAACTGTTCTGCCGCGATGGCGAGCTACTGGCCAACGAAATGGCGCCGCGCGTGCACAACTCCGGCCACTGGACCATCGAAGGCAGCGAGACCTCGCAGTTCGAGAACCATCTGCGCGCGGTGCTGGGCCTGCCACTGGGCAGCACCCGCATGCTCGGCCACGCCTGCATGCTGAACTGGCTGGGGGCGATGCCCGATCCGGCGCCGGTGCTGGGCCAGGCCAGCGGCCACTGGCACGACTACGGCAAGCAGCCGCGCGAGGGCCGCAAGGTCGGCCACGCCACGCTGCGCGACGACGATGCCGCGGCGCTGGCCGATGCACTGGACCAGGTCGGCCTGGAGCTGGATCGCCAGGCCCAGGTGGCGCCGGCGGTACACGCGCTGCGCAACCGCTGACCCCGGCGCGTGCCGGCCAACCGCCGGCACATCCCTGCATGCCTGCAACGGTGTGGCGCGCCGGTGCAGGCATCGGTGCAACATTCCCGGTGGTAGCGTGGAGCTCCTCTCACAGGAGTCACGACGATGCTCGACTGGAATGCCTACCGCCAGGAACTGAAGGGCCGCATCGGCGAGCTCGGCAAGCTCTCGCCGGACACGATCAAGGGCTACGCCACCCTCGCCAATGCCGGCGCGCAGACCCATCACCTGGATGCGAAGACCCGTGAGCTGATCGCGCTGGCAGTGGCAGTCACGACCCGCTGCGACGGCTGCATCACCGTGCATGTGGACGCTGCGCTGAAGCAGGGGGCCAGCCGCGAGGAAATCGCCGAGGCGCTGGGCGTAGCGGTGTCGCTCAATGCCGGCGCGGCGCTGGTGTATTCGGCGCGGGTGATGGATGCCGTGGCCGCGCACGAGAACGCGTGAAACTTGATCTGTAGCCGAGCCCATGCTCGGCTGCTGTCCGGCCAGCCGAGCATGGGCTCGGCTCTACGGGGCGTCAGCGCAGCTGGCTCTCGGCGAACTCCCAGTTCACCATCTGCCAGAACGCCTCCAGGTATCGCGCACGATCATTCTGGTAGTCGGTGTAGTAGGCGTGCTCCCAGACGTCGCAGCACAGCAGCGGCGTGCTCTCGCCCGTCAACGGGGTGCCAGCGTTGCGGGTGGCCTGGATCCCCAGCTGCCCGCCCGGATGCTGCACCAGCCACACCCAGCCCGAGCCGAACAGGCCCAGTGCGGCGCGGTTGAATTCTTCGCGCAGGCGCTGCACGTCGCCGAACTGGCGCTTGACCAGCTCACCCAGCCGTCCCTGCGGCTCGCCGCCACCGCGCGGGCGCAGGCACCGCCAATAGAAGCCATGGTTCCAGGCCTGGGCAGCGGCGTCGAACAGCCTGCCCTGGGCGTGTCGGACGATCTCTTCCAGTGGGGCGTCCTCCCACTCGGTGCCGACGATGCCGGCATTGACCGCATCCACATAGGCGCGGTGATGGCGGCCATGGTGCAGTTCCAGGGCCTGCGCGGACAGGTGCGGCTGCAGGGAGGCGGGGAGATAGGGCAGGGCAGGCAATTCGACGGGCATGGACAGGTTCGTGGCCAGGGGACGGCGGCAGCCGGTTCCATCCGCTTACAATGGCGGCTACCGTGGGCAGTCTAGCCGACCATCGCGGTCGGTTTGTCCGGCGAAGCAAGGAGTGTGGTTGTGGCGGTAATGCAGCAAATCAGGCCGAGGTCGATCGTTACCCGCTCGTGCTGTTCATGAAGGGCACCCCGCAATTCCCGATGTGTGGCTTTTCCAGCCGCGCCGTGCAGGCGTTGATGGCCGCCGGCGCGGTCAGCCTGCGCACGGTCAACGTGCTGGAGGAGCCGGAGATCCGGGCCAACCTGCCGCGTTTCTCGAACCTGCCGACCTTTCCGCAGCTGTTCATCAACGGCGAGCTGATCGGTGGCTGCGACATCGTCATGGAACTGTTCGAGTCCGGCGAATTGAAGCGCATCGTCGAAGAGGCGGCCCAGGGATGAGTGCCTGGCCATCGACGTCACCGACCGACGGGGCGCTCGATGGCCGCCCGTTGCAGGACCGGGTGGTGCTGGTGGCCGGCGCGGGTGGCGGGCTGGGTAGTGCGGCGGCGGTGGCTGCCGCCGCCGCCGGTGCCACCGTGGTCCTGCTGGGGCGCCGGCCGCGCCGCCTGGACCGTGTCTACGCCCAGGTCCAGGCCGTCGGCCCGGAGCCCCTGCTGTATCCGATGGATCTGGAGGGCGCCGGCCCCGATGACCATGCCGAGCTGGCCCAGGCCCTGCAGCGTGAGCTGGGGCGGCTCGACGGCCTGCTGGTCTGTGCCGCCCACTTCCCGGGCCTGACCCCGTTTGAACTGGCCGACCCGGCCAGTTTTGCCCGTGCCCTGCACGTCACCCTGACCGCACCGGCCTGGCTGGCCCAGGCCTGCCTGCCGCTGCTGCGGCAGCGCGAGGATGCGGCGCTGGTGTTCGCCGTCGATGCTCCCGAGCGGGTCGGGCAGGCCTACTGGGGCGGCTATGGCGTGGCCCAGCATGGCCTGCGCGGCCTGATCGCCAGCCTGCATGACGAGCTCGGCCGTAGTCCGGTCCGGGTCAGCGGCCTGTACCCGGGGCCGCTGCGTACTGCCCTGCGTGCGCGCGCCTATTCAGTCGACCAGGATCCGGCAGCGCAAGGGCCGGAGCGGGCCGCCGCCGCCGCTGTGACCCTGCTGTCCAGCGCGGGCAGCACTTGGCGGGGACGGATCCTTGATGCAAGCGCGGCGGTTGACGCCGGCGGTGCATGGGCTAAGGCGGAGTGAAGACGCCGTCACGATCGCGTTGCGATCCGGTGCCGTTTGTCGCACAACCGTCACATTGATGGCGTAGCGTGTTAATCTAGTGTTAACCGTTGTGGCTGCCTTCAGCCAAGCGGTAGGGAACCCCAGATAAATCTCCGATCAGCCACCCGCAGGGCTGCTTGGATGCGCTTTTTTTCCGCCATCGCCAACTCGCATCGAGGCTACCGAAAAATGACCCACCCACTCCGGATGTCCAAGCTCACCCTTGGTCTCGTGGCCGCACTCGCCGCCGCTCCCGCCTTCGCCCAGAGCACCTCTGCCGGTGTCGGCGGCCAGGTGATGTCCGCTGCCGGCCAGCCGGTCGCCGGCGCCGAAGTCACCATCACCCACACCGAGTCGGGCACCGTTTCGCGCGCCACGACCGATGCGTCGGGTCGTTACGCCGCGCGCGGCCTGCGCGTGGGTGGTCCGTACACCATCACCATCACCAAGCCGGGTGAAGGCACCAAGACCGAAGAAGGTGTCTACCTGAACCTGAACCAGGTCAACACGGTCAACGCCAGCCTGGGCGGCGACCTGGCCGCCACCAACCTGGACGCCGTGAACGTGGTTGCCACCGCGGGCGGCCTGGACCTGTTCAGCGCCACCAAGATGGGCACCGGCAGCAACGTCACCCGCGAAACGATGGACGCGCTGCCGTCGGCCAACCGCAACATCCAGGACTACATCCGCCTGGACCCGCGCATTTCGCAGGTCAGCAAGGCTGACGGCGCGATCTCGGCCGGTGGCCAGAATACCCGTTACAACGCCATCCGCATCGACGGCATCAGCGCCTCCGATCCGTTCGGCCTGGGCTCCAACAACCTGCCGACCGAGCGTCAGCCGGTGTCGATGGATGCCATCCAGGAAATCAACATCGACCTGGCCAACTACGACACCACCATCGCCGGTGGTACCGGTGCGGTGATCAACGCCGTGACCAAGTCGGGCACCAACGAATTCCATGGCACCGTCTATGGCTCGTACCGTGACAAGGACATGGTCCGTTCGCGCCTGGAAGGCGACCGCCAGGACTTCAACGGCTTCAAGGACGAGAAGACCTACGGCATGACCTTTGGCGGCCCGATCGTCAAGGACAAGCTGTTCTTCTTCACCAACTACGAAAAGTACGAGCGCTCGGCCGCCGGCATCAGCCTGAGCGACACGCCGATCGGCAAGGGCACCATCAGCACCGCTGACGTGACCCGCGTGCAGGACTACCTGAAGGGCCTGGGCTATGACCCGGGTACCCTGGCCGCGCCGAACAGCAAGACCGAGATCGAAGAGTACGCGGTCAAGCTGGACTGGAACATCAACGAGAACCACCGTGCGGCCCTGCGCTACAACAAGATGGAGCAGAACGTCGTCCGCTTCCCGCAGGTCAGCAACAGCGCGATCTCGCTGAGCAACTTCTGGTACCAGCAGCCGACCCAGTACGAAACCTGGATGGGTGAGCTGTTCAGCGACTGGTCCGAGAACTTCTCGACCGAGTTCAAGGTCTCGCACAAGGATTACTCGGCCAACCGCGTTCCGCTGGTCACCATGCCGCAGATCCGCATCCGCTCGGGTAACGATTCGCTGTACGTGGGCACCGAGCAGAACACCCACGTCAACATCGTCGAGTCGAAGGAGCTGAGCGCCTTTGGTGCCGGTACCTGGTATGCCGGCGACCACACCGTCAAGTTCGGCTTCGACTACACGAAGAACGACCTGATGAACTTCTACGGCCGCAACCTCAACGGCGTGTATGAGTTCAACAGCGTCGACGACTTCCTGGCGGGCAGGGCTGCGCGCTACCAGCTGCGTGCGCCGCGCGCCGGTGGCAGCCGCAGCGACATCCCGGCCGACTTCACCCTGAAGAACACCGGCGTGTTCGTGCAGGATACCTGGGCGATCAACTACAACCTGAGCCTGATGTTCGGCGTCCGCGTGGACATGCCTGACTTCAGCAGCCAGCGCCTGTACAACCCGCGCATCGAGCAGCTGTACGGCTTCAACAACACCCAGCTGGTCGACAAGAACCTGGTGCAGCCGCGTGTCGGCTTCAACTACACCTTCGACAGCGAGCGTCCGACCCAGCTGCGCGGTGGCGTGGGCCTGTTCGGTGGCGCTGCCCCGAACGTGTGGCTGGCCGGCGCCTACCAGAACACCGGCCTGAACTACGTCGAGTACGACGAGCGCAACCTGACCAGCGGCTTCACCCCGGACGGCAACAATCCGTACATCCCGGCCGGTGGCCCGGCCGCCGCCCGCCAGAACGTCGACATCATCGCCCCGGGCACCCGCCTGCCGTCGGTGTGGAAGGCCAACCTGGCGTTCGACCATGAGCTGCCGTGGTACGGCATCGTGGCATCGGCTGAAGTGCTGATGACCAAGGTCAAGGATGGCATCTACTTCGACCGCCTGGATGTGTCCGCACCGACCACCATCGGCCCGGATGGCCGCGCGATCTACTGGAATGCAGCGGGCCTGAATCCGGCCAACAGCCGCATGCAGAATGGCGTGAACTTCGGCATGACCACCGGCACCAACCGTGCCGGCGATCGCGCCAACCGCCCGGGCGATATCGGTGACGTGCTGGTCATGCGCAACACCGACAAGGGCCGTGGCACCCAGGCCACCTTCTCGCTGGCCAAGCCGCTCACCGAGAACTGGGGCTGGTCGCTGGGCTACACCTACACCCAGTCGAAGGAAGTCAGCCCGCTGTCCAGCTCGCAGAACACCTCGAACTGGAACAACACGCTGATCTTCAATGCCAACGAGGACGTGGCCTATGACTCGCGTTACGCGATCAAGGACCGCATCACCGGCACGCTGGAGTGGAAGCACAACTTCTTCGGTGACAACGCCACCCGCGTCGGCCTGTTCTACGAAGGCCGTTCGGGTCGTCCGTACAGCTACATCTTCTACAACGATGCCAACGGCGACGGCGCCACCACCAACGACCTGTTCTACGTGCCGAGCGGCCCGGGCGACGTACTGTTCGGCAACGTGGTCGGCGGCCGCTTCGTGCAGAACGCGCAGATGGAGAAGGACTTCTTCAACTGGCTGGCGCAGAATCCGGAGCTCGATGCCTACCGTGGCAGCGTGGTCCCGGCCAACTCGCACCGTGCCAAGTGGATCAACAGCTTCGACGTCCGCGTCAGCCAGGAATTCCCGGGCTTCATGAAGGGCCACAAGGGTGAGGTTGCCCTGGACATCATGAATGTCGGCAACCTGCTGAACAAGAAGTGGGGCCTGATCGACGACTACGGCTTCTACTCGACCCGCCGCGTGGCCAACTACGCTGGTATCGACCCGGCGACCGGCAAGTATGTGTACTCGTTCACCGGTGCGGAAAGTTCTGCGGTCCAGGAAAACAACAACGACAAGGGCAACACCGCCGTGTCGCGCTGGTCGATGCAGCTGACCGTGAAGTACAAGTTCTGATCCGTCAGGACCTGAAGTGGTAAGCGGAAGCGGCCGGGGAAACCCGGCCGTTTTCCGTTCGGGGGGAAAGTTCTTGCAGGCCGCCTTGCATCGGCGTAGCATCCAAGAACGTGCGCGGCGTCCATGCCGCCGAAGCGGTCCCGGTGCGGTGAACGCGGGCAGCACACATCCAACGGCCGGGCTTCCCGGCCGTTTTGCTTTTTAAGGGGGCGGCAGTACAGTCGGAAACCTTGAAGGAAGTGAAAAGTTGGATATGACCACGAACGAAAAGGCGGCCCGCGCGCTGCCGGTGCAGGATGCGCGGATCTACCCGCGCGGTGGATTGGACGTGCTCTCACGCGCCGAAGTGGCGCGCCTGCGCGATGCCTCCGCCGGCGGCATGCATGAATTGCTGCGCCGTTGCGCGCTGGCGGTGCTGACCAGTGGCAGCGCCTCCGATGATCCGCGTGCAGCGCGCGATCTGTATCCCGATTTCGACATCCAGGTGGCGCAGCAGGACCGTGGCGTGCGCATCGACCTGGTCAATGCGCCGGCCATGGCCTTCGTCGACGGCGAGATCATCCGCGGCGTGGCCGAACTGCTGTTCGCCGTCGTGCGCGACCTGGCCTACATGGCCATCGAGATGGGCCCGGCCTACGCCGCCGAGCTGGAGTCGTCCGAGGGCATCACCAACGCGGTGTTCGGCCTGCTGCGCAACGCGCGCATCCTCAACCCTGGTGATCCGAACCTGGTGGTGTGCTGGGGCGGGCATTCGATCTCGCGCGATGAATACCTGTATACCAAGCAGGTCGGCTACGAGCTGGGCCTGCGCGGCCTGGACATCTGCACCGGCTGCGGCCCGGGTGCGATGAAGGGCCCGATGAAGGGGGCGACCATCGCCCACGCCAAGCAGCGCCGCACCGGAACGCGCTACATCGGCCTGACCGAACCGGGCATCATCGCCGCCGAGTCGCCGAACCCGATCGTCAATCATCTGGTGATCACGCCGGACATCGAGAAGCGCCTGGAGGCCTTCGTCCGCATCGGCCACGGCATCACCGTGTTTGCCGGGGGCGTCGGCACCGCCGAGGAAATCCTGTACCTGCTTGGCATCCTGCTGCGCGAGGAGAACAGGGAACTGCCGTTCCCGCTGATCCTGACCGGCCCGACCGTGGCGGCACCCTACTTCGAGCAGATCGACCGCTTCATCCGCCTGACCCTGGGCGATGCCGCCGCCGAGCGCTACGAGATCATCATCGGCGACCCGGTGGCGGTGGCCCGGCAGATGGCCCATGGCATCAAGCGCGTGCGTGAATACCGCCTGGCGCAGAAGGATTCGTTCTTCTTCAACTGGTCGATCGAGATTCCGTGGGAGTACCAGCAGCCGTTCGTGCCGACCCACGAGGCGATGGCCGCGCTCGACCTGCACCACGGACGTGCGCCGCATGCGCTGGCGGCGGACCTCCGCCGCGCGTTCTCGGGCATCGTCGCCGGCAACGTGAAGGAAGACGGCATGCGCCGCATCGAGCAGTTCGGGCCGTTCCAGATCAACGGTGATCCGGACATGATGCAGGCGCTGGACGAGCTGCTGCGTGCTTTCGTCGAGCAGCGCCGGATGAAGATTTCCGGCGAGTACCAGCCCTGCTACCAGGTGCTGGCCTGAGACTGCGCCGGCGCGATGGGGATCGCGCCGGGCCGGGCCGGGCTGGGTCGCCGTCAAGGCATTGACGCCCGTCGCCCCGGATTGACCGTTCATCCTGCCGCTGCTTGCCGGCGGCAGGTCGATGGCCCATCGTGGCCATCAATACGCTGGGGAGCGTCCAATGTCTTTGCGCCGGGAAAGCGGCTTCACCTTGATCGAGCTGATGGTCACCATCGCCGTGGTGGCGATCCTGGCGGCGATCGCCTTTCCAAGTTTCCAGAGCACAATCCGTTCGAGCCGGGTGAGCTCGACCAACAATGAGGTCCTGGGCCTGCTCAGCCTTGCGCGCAGCGAGGCGATCCGCAGCAACCGCGGTGGCGGTGTATGTGGAAGCAGCGACGGTGCCAGCTGCGACGGCCGCTGGTCCGGCGGCATGCTGGCCTTCGCCGATGCCAATGGCGATGGTGCGATGTCGGCAGGCGAAACCGTCCTGCGCTTCGTCAGCGGCAACCCGAAGCTGAAGATCACCGGGCCGGCGGCACAGATCGCCTTCGACGGGCGTGGCCGCCGCCGGGCCAGTACCGAGCAGGATGTACGGCTGGAGCCGGACGTCTGCAGCAGGGGCGCGCTGCACAAGCGCACATTGACGGTGAATGCCTCCGGGCAGATCCGCAGCACCAAGGAAGCCTGCCCATGAAATCCCGTTCCTTCCGTGCGCGCCAGGCCGGGGGCTTCACCCTGCTGGAAGTGCTGATCGCCATCATCGTGCTGGCGTTTGGCCTGCTGGGTTTCGCCCTGTTGCAGACCATGAACGTCCGCTTCGTGCAGAGTGCCAATTACCGAACCCAGGCCACCAACCTGGCGTACGACCTGACCGAGCAGATGCGCAGCAACCGCTACCAGGCGGCCTGGTACACCGGCGCATCGTTCGCGGCAGGCAGCAAGACCGCAGCCACCGCGTGCACCAGCGATACCGGCGACGTCTCAATCGAAAAGAAGATCGCGCGCTGGCAATGCCAGGTAGTGAAGGCGCTGGGCGACGACGCAGGCGCTGAGGTCACCTTCAACGGCGGCGTGGTCAACGTGGCCATCACCTGGGGCGACCAGCGCTGGGATCCGGACAACCCGGACAAGGCGACCACTTTTGCACTGGCCACGGAGCTGTAAGCATGCGCATGAACCGACGTGCCACCATGGCCGGCCTGTCGCTGGTGGAACTGATGATCGCCCTGGTGATCAGCCTGGTGCTGATGCTGGGGGTGGTGCAGGTCTTCATGGCCTCGCAGACCGCCTCGCGCCTGTCCGAAGGGGCCTCACGCGTTCAGGAGAACGCCCGCTTCGCGCTGGACTTCCTCGAGCGTGACATCCGCATGGCCGGGCACATGGGCTGCGTCAATGACCAGGCGCACGTGGTGAAGAACCAGGGTGATCCGGTATCGCACCTGGGGGCATCCCCGGGCGATGGCAGTCCGCTCGACTTCAGCGTTTCCATCCAGGGCTTCGATGCACCGGGAACCGCGCCCGGGGGGAGGCTTGCACTCGGGGCGACGTGGTCGGCGCCGGCAGCGCTGCCGGCAGCGATTACCCGGCTCAGCCCCGCACCGGCTGGTGGAAGCGATGTGCTGGTGCTGCGCTATCTGGCGCCGGAGGGGGTGCCGGTGACGGGCATTTCGTCCGGCGGCGGCAATGCGCTGCTGGACATGGACAGCACCCGGGTGGCCCGGCTCACCTCGGGGGGCGTCGCGGCACCGACCCTGTTCGGCATCGCCGACTGTGCCCATGCCGACATCTTCGCCGGTACGTTGAGTGCGGCCCGGGTGACTGCGCCCTCGCTGGATCTGTCGCGCTATGCCGCGCAGCCGACCGGGCAGACGATGCTCTACCGCGCAGAGTCGATGGTGTATTACGTGGGGGTCAATCCGGAGACCGGACAGCCTGGCCTGCGCCGCGCGCGCGCCAACAGTGCCGGCGTCTATGCTGTCAATGAAGAGCTGGTGGAAGGGATCGAAAGCCTGCAGCTGCTGTATGGCCTGGACAGTACCGCCAACATCAGCCTGGGCACGCCACCGGCCGGCAACGTTACCCGCCTGGCAGCTGCGGCTGGCGTGACCACCGACGCGAACGCGGCCGGTGCCGCGCAGTGGCTGCGGGTGGGGCAGGTGCAGGTGGGGCTGCTGGCACGCAGCCCGACGCCGTCGTCTTCGAGCACGCCGACCAACCCGCTGTCGGTACTCGGCGTGGGCTTTGCCAGCAGCGACAGGCCTGACGGCCGCTACCGCTCCAGCTATGAAGTCTCGATTGCACTGCGCAATCGCCTGTTCGGGAACTGATCATGACGACCTTCTCACGTTCGTTCAGGCCCGCCCCCGCTCGCACGCAGCGCGGCGCCGTGCTCTATGTCGCGTTGATCATGCTCATTCTGCTGGCGCTGCTCGGTATTGCCGGCATGCAGGTAGCCGGCATGCAGGAGAAGATGGCAGCGAACTACCGCGCCGCCAACCGGGCTTTCCAGAATTCCGAGGGCGTGGTCCGTGCAGCCGAGCGCTCGGTGGAGAAAATCGCCAACCGCCAGGATGTGGGAGATGACAGCCTGGTGCAGTCCACCAACCTGTCGCGGGTCTGCGATGACGGCTTCGATCCGGCAATCTGGGCGGAAAGCCACCGCAACCAGACCCGCCCGGCGGTAAACGTCCGCCAGATCGACAGCTGCGTGATGGGCGAATCGTCCCTCGACATGGGCCGCCCGCTGGAAGACGTCACGCCGATCTACCAGATCACCGGGTTCGCCACCGACGATGCCGATGCGAGCTCGTCGTCGGTGGTCATCGATACCGTATTCAAACTCTGAGGACGCAGGCCATGGCTTCGCGCAAAATTCGCTTCATGGCCGCTGGCGGTGCCGCACTGGCACTGGGAGGGGGCTACGTCATCTACAGCCTGATGGCGGCCCAGGCCCAGGGCACGCTGGCGCAGGCGCCGCTGAACATCCAGGTGCAGACCGCGCCGGCCTTCCTGATGGCGCTGGATGATTCCGGCTCGATGCTGTGGGAAGTGCTGAACAATACCCGTGACGGTGTCTATCGTTGGGGTGGAAAGAGTTTCTATAACGGCAGTGAGCCGTATGGCTATGTCGATGGCGGGAGCATGTACCACTACGTGTTCCCGAGCTATGGACGTGACTCGAATCGCGCGCTTCCGCCGCTGGACGCGTACGGGTTCGTGCGTTCTCCAGATATCAACGGCTCCTACTTCGATCCGCGCGAGACCTATTCCCGATGGAAGACCGGACTTCCGGAACCCAATGACAATTTCCCGAAGACCGCCATTGATCCGGTGAGTGCGCCATTGGATCCGCGCCCCGGTACGCCCGACGGGAAGATCAACGGTAGCCTCAACCTGACCGCTGATTCGACGATGACGTCCATCGCCCTCAGTTCCGGCGCTGCGAACTGGCGGTTCCAGTTCTACAGCGGCATGGAACTGCCGGTGGGGACCCGCATCGAGAGCGGCCGTTGCAGCGATGTGAACCGCAGCAACAGCAGCACCCAGGGCAGTTTCTCTGTGCTCAGCCAGAAGGTCACGCTCAGCGGGAGCTGCAGCGCGG
This sequence comes from Stenotrophomonas maltophilia, assembly GCF_001676385.1. Classification (GTDB taxonomy): domain Bacteria; phylum Pseudomonadota; class Gammaproteobacteria; order Xanthomonadales; family Xanthomonadaceae; genus Stenotrophomonas; species Stenotrophomonas maltophilia_J. The sequence goes on from NZ_LYVJ01000013.1 coordinate 29,124, forward strand.
CGATGGTGTTCTATCCGGCGACCTTCTACCTGACGGATCCGGCCACGCTGCCCGCTGATTACGGCTATACCGCCAAGCCGGCGGCGATTTCCAATCCTGTGGGTGGGCGTCCGGGCACCTTGTACAAGTACGAAATCAAGCTGGAGAACTTCGGCAACAGCGCGGAAAAATACAATGCTGCGATGGGAAACTTCGCGAACTGGTTCAGCCTGTACCGGACCCGCCGTGAAGCCTTGATCGGTGCCGCGACCAATGCGTTGCATGGTACGACCAACCTGCGCGTGGGCTGGTTCCGCATCAATGACCGGCAGCCGGTCACCATGTTCAACATGACCGATGAAGTCGCCAAGTCGAAACTGCTGGACGACATCATGAGGAGGATGCGTGCCAGCGGCAGCACGCCGAACCGGTCAGCCGCGGACTACCTGGGCAAGCAGTTCCAGCGCACGGATGCGGACGCTCCGGTGCAGCTGTCGTGCCAGAAGAACGCCGGCATGCTGTTCACCGATGGCTACATCAATGAAAGTGGCAACACCACATTGATGAAGGACCTGGTGGCGCCGTACTACAACAGCTCCCTCGTGCCCGGCAAGGAGACCAACACGGTGCCGGTGCCGGCCGAGTGCAAGGGACCGAGTCCGGATCCGTCGCTGGACTGCAATACTCACCTGCACATGAATTTCTATGGCGTGACGCTGGGCACGCAGGGCAAGGAATTCGGCGTGCGGTATCTGCCGGACCCGCTGCGCCCGTGGGTGCTCAGCCCCAACCCGTACGTGGTGAAGCCCAACTTCCCGACGACAACACAGAACCTCAAGCCCGAAGCCGTCGACGAGCTGTGGAACGCGGTCTATGACACCCGTGGCGAAATGGTCAACGCCACGCGCCCGGCCGAGATCACCGCAGCCATGCGCCGCATCATCAGCAACGTCGCCCAGGGCGCCACGCCGTCCGGCTCGCGCTCGCTGACCGGTGCACGCATCGGTGTCGGTTCGCTGTCGGTGGAGCCGTTCTACGAGGCCACCAACAACGGCACCGACTGGTACAGCAAGCTGCGCGCCTTCAAGCTGAGCGTTGAACCGTCGACCCGCAAGATCGTTTCGGAAGAGGCCTGGGAGGCGTCTGCGAAGATGCCGGCGGCTGCATCACGCCGCATCCGTTTCTGGCGCAATGGCGCGCTGGAAGACTTCACCGGCAGCAATGTCAGCCTGGCCAATCTGTGCACCAAGTCGTCGACGCTGTATCCGGGCATCCTGATCTGCAGCGCGTCCGAGCTGGCCGGACTGGCCACCGATTCCGCCACGGCCGTGGCCTACCTGCGTGGCGACAGCAGCAAGGAGAGGCGCAACGGTGGCAAGCTGCGGGATCGCAGCACCGTGCTGGGCGACATCATCACCTCCACGCCGGTGCTGAGTTCGCCGCTGGATGACTACGGGTTCGGCCGCCTTCCGGGCACGATGGGCAGCAGTTACGCCGCCTACATGACCACCAAGCGCAATGCTCGCCGCTACATGGTCTACGCCGGCGCCAACGACGGCATGCTGCACGCCTTCGATGGCGGCATGGGCGCCGATGGCCAGATGGATACCGACGGTGGCAAGGAACGGTTCGCCTACATTCCCTCGACCTCGCTGGGCCACATGGGCAACCTGTTGCTGCCCAACGACCCCACCAACCAGAATACCCAGCGTTTCCAGCACCGCTACTACGTCGACGGCCCGGTGACGATCAGCGACACCTACGGCAGCAACGGGTGGACCACGTCGCTGGTGGGCACGGCTGGTGCCGGCGGCCGCAGCGTGTTCGCGCTGGATGTGTCCGATCCGGGCAACTTCGGCGCCACCGGCTCCCTGTTGTGGGAGATCAGTGATCTCGATTCTTCGCTTGACGATGCTGTCCGCGCCAACATCGGCCACGTGCTGGGCAAGCCGGTGATCGTGCCGGTGAAGAACGCCGACGGTTCGGTGGGCTTCAAGGCGATCTTCGGCAACGGCTATGAGAGCAGGAGTGGCAAGGCGGTACTGTTCGTGGTCGACATGGTGGCGGGCCGTACGCCGACCATCCGCATGATCGAGGCGATCGAGTCGGGTACCAACCTGCCGTCGGGCAGCAACGGGCTGGGCAACATCGTGGTGGTCGATCGCTGGGGCGGAACCGGGCAGAACGCGCGGGTGCGCGATGGCCTGGCCGATACGGTCTATGGCGCCGACAAGCGTGGGGTGATCTGGAAGTTCGACCTTCGCGCCACCACCGCGCCGACGGTGCCGTTGTTCACCACCAACACGCATGTCGATCCAAGCGACCGCCTGACCTATCGCCAGCCGATCACCGGTGGCATGACGGTGACCACCGGGCCGTCCGGTGGCGTGATGCTGATCTTCGGGACCGGCAGCTTCTCCTACTACGGTGACGAGAACGATGCGGCGGTGCAGGCGCTGTACGGCATCAATGACACCGCCCCGGGCCAGCCGACCACGACGCTGACCTCGGCGAACCTGCGCCCGTACACGGCCGAGATCGGTGCCGGCGTGCGGACGCTGCGCGCCGGAACCGCGCCCACGGTCAGCCGCGGCTGGACCGTGGTACTGGCCAACAAGGAGCGTGCGGTCGGCAATCCGCGGATCGTGTCCGGTGTGGTGTTCTTCCCGACCTATATCCCGTCGGACGCTCGCGGCTGCTCCGTGGACGGTGCGAACTGGCTGTTCGGCCTGCAGGCCAGCACCGGGCAGGCCGCGATGTCGCAGGTGCGCTTCGGCGCGCCCGACGGCAGGTCGCCGGGTGCGGGAACTGCCGGTGTTGCCCTCAATACCGGTGGCAATGCCCCGGTGAGGGATGTGACGACGTCGGTGGTGCCGCGCCTGGCGCCGCCGGACAGCACTCCCGGCAACCCACCGCCGCAGCCGCCGGGTGAGGCCTGCCTGATGCAGATCTCAGTGGCCGGTGCTGATCCGATGTACCTGCCATATCCCTGTGGCCGCCAGTCATGGAGGCAGATCCAGTGACCGGCGTCCATCCTTCCCCGGCAGCAGGAGCCCGTGCAATGCATCAGTCTTTCGCGGCGGGTCGCCTGGCCCGTGGTTTCACTCTGATCGAGCTGATGATCGTGGTGGCGGTCGTGGCAATCCTCGCCGCGATCGCCTATCCGAACTACAGCGAACACGTGCGCAAGTCGCGGCGGGCCCAGGCCAAGGCCGACCTGGTGGAATACGCACAGCTGGCCGAGCGCTTCCACACGGTCAACAACACCTATGTCGGTTTCAAATTCCCCGGCAATGCCGATACGATCAACTCCCCGCGCGAGGGCGGGACGGCCGCGTACACCCTGTCCATGCAGACCGCGCAGTCGACATTCACCTTTACCGCCACCGCCGTCAACGCACAGGCCGAGGACAAGTGTGGCGATCTGACGCTCAACCAGGCCAACGTGAAAACCGCCAAGGCCACGTTGTCCCAGTGCTGGTGACGGCAGCGGAAGGGAGTGCCGGAGGCGCGTGAACGGGAGTGTTGCACTCCCTGTTCGAGGTGATTACAATGCGCGTCCCCGCCCGAATAGCTCAGCCGGTTAGAGCACTTGACTGTTAATCAGGGGGTCGTTGGTTCGAGTCCAACTTCGGGCGCCATATATTGCACATCAAAGGCCTGCGAACGCTCGCAGGCCTTTTTTGTTGCCTGCTCGAGAGCGGATTGCATCGTTTTCAGCAGGATTGGCCGGCCCGTGTTCTGGACGAGCGGATCCGGCCACTGTTGCTGACGATGATCCGCGAATGTTCGCGTCCCTTCGCGCAGATGCGCAGCGTCAGGTTGCTGCCGGGGCTGCGGCCATCCGGCTGGAAATGGAGTTGCGGTCGCCCGCTGCTGCTGGCGGCATTGATCGTGACATCCGGACGGCCAGCCTGATGCAGGACAAGGGCATCGGCCGAGGCTGGCGGACGCCATGAGCCGGTGGTCCGGTAGGCAATCCAGCCCTGGCTCCAGTCATCCCCGCAGCGCAGCCCGTCCGCGCTGGCACAGAGGCCGATCAGCTCGCGGCGCATGATGGCCTGGGTGCGTGCCGTGGCCAGGGCCGTCTGCAGGCTGAAGCGGGTGGCTTCCGCGCGCTGGCGCAGCAGCAGAGCCTGCAGTGAGGGCCAGCCGGCAGCCAGCAGCACGGCGAGTACTGCCGTGATGGCCAGGAGTTCGATCAGGTGCATGCCGCGCGACGCGGCGCAGCCGGGAGCGTTGGGACGGCGCATGCATCCAGACTCCACGCCGGGCCGGGGGGCTGCCATCAGGCATCCTCGCGCTGGCCTGCCCGGAAACCCCTCAGCCAGCCGTCACCCCTTGCCCCGTATACTCGCCGTTCCCGGGAACTGGCACCACCATGAGCGACCGTTTCGAACTCGTCTCGCCGTATTCACCGGCGGGCGACCAGCCTGATGCCATCGCGAAGCTGACCAGCAATTTCGAAGCCGGCATCGCCAAGCAGACCCTGCTCGGCGTGACCGGCTCGGGCAAGACCTACACGATCGCCAACGTCATCCAGAATGTGCAGAAACCAACGCTGATCATGGCGCCGAACAAGACGCTGGCGGCGCAGCTGTACGGCGAGTTCAAGGCATTCTTCCCGCACAACGCGGTCGAGTATTTCGTCAGCTACTACGACTACTACCAGCCGGAAGCCTACGTGCCGTCGTCGGACACCTTCATCGAGAAGGACAGTTCGATCAACGAGCACATCGAGCAGATGCGGCTGGCGGCGACCAAGACCCTGCTGTCGCGCCCGGATGCGATCGTGGTGGCGACGGTGTCGGCGATCTATGGCCTGGGCGCGCCGGAAGACTACCTGTCACTGCGCCTGATCCTGTCCAAGGGCGAGCGCATCGACCAGCGCGACCTGATCAACCACCTGACCCAGCTGCAGTACACGCGCAACGAGTACGAGCTGCAGCGTGGCACGTTCCGCGTGCGGGGCGAAGTGATCGACGTGTTCCCGGCGGAGTCCGACAGCGAGGCGCTGCGCATCGAGCTGTTCGACGGCGAGGTGGAGAAGATCACGCTGTTTGATCCGCTGACAGGCGAGACGCTGCGCAACATGCAGCGCTTCACCGTGTATCCGAAGACCCATTACGCGACCACGCGCGAGCGCGTGCTGGCCGCGATCGAGACCATCAAGGCCGAGCTGAAGGAGCGTCTGGAGCAGCTGTATGCGCAGAACAAGCTGGTCGAGGCGCAGCGCCTGGCGCAGCGCACGCAGTTCGACCTGGAGATGATGGCCGAGGTCGGCTACTGCAATGGCATCGAGAACTACTCGCGCCACCTGACCGGCAAGTCCGCCGGCGAGCCGCCGCCGACCCTGTTCGACTACCTGCCACCGGACGCGCTGCTGGTGATCGACGAATCGCACGTGACCATTCCGCAGATCGGCGCGATGTTCAAGGGCGACCGCTCGCGCAAGGAGACCCTGGTGGAATTCGGCTTCCGCTTGCCGTCGGCGCTGGACAACCGCCCGCTGCGCTTCGAAGAGTGGGAGGCGCGGTGCCCGCGCAGCATCTACGTGTCTGCCACGCCAGGCCCGTACGAACTGCGCGAGGCAGGCGATGAGATCACCGAGCTGGTGGTGCGCCCGACCGGCCTGATCGATCCGGTGGTCGAAATCCGACCGGTGGCGACCCAGGTCGATGACCTGATGAGCGAGGCCAACGCGCGCATCAAGGCCGGTGACCGCGTGCTGGTCACCACGCTGACCAAGCGGATGGCCGAGAACCTTACCGAATACCTCACCGAGCATGGGATCCGCGTGCGTTACCTGCATTCGGACGTGGATACGGTCGAGCGCGTGGAAATCATCCGCGACCTGCGCCTCGGCAAGTTCGACGTGCTGGTCGGCATCAACCTGCTGCGTGAAGGCCTGGACATGCCCGAGGTATCGCTGGTGGCGATTCTCGACGCCGACAAGGAGGGCTTCCTGCGCTCCACCGGCTCGCTGATCCAGACCATCGGTCGCGCTGCCCGCAACGTGCGTGGCAAGGCCATCCTGTATGCCGACAAGGTGACCCGCTCGATGCAGGCGGCGATCGACGAGACCGATCGTCGCCGCGCCAAGCAGGTCGAGTACAACGAGGCGCACGGCATCGTGCCACGCTCGGTGGCGCGGCCGATTACCGACGTGCTGGAAGGGGCGCGTTCCGATGCGGCCGAGAAGGAAGCGCGCAAGGGCAAGGGCAGGAGTCGGGCGGGCGTGGCCGAGGAAGGGGCCGACTATCGTTCACTCAGCCCTGCGCAGCTGGCAGCCCGGCTCAAGGCGCTGGAGCAGCAGATGTACCAGCATGCCAAGGACCTGGAATTCGAAGACGCCGCGCGCGTGCGCGACCAGATCCGGCAGCTGAAGGAAGCCAGCCTCGGCTGAACACGACGCTGCCGCCGTCTCTTCACAAAATAGTTGCGCTTCATGGCCGGCATCCGTAATATACGCGGCCTGCACCGGCGCAACCGCCGGGATGCAGAAGCAAAACGGGCGGTTAGCTCAGCGGTAGAGCACTACCTTGACATGGTAGGGGTCACAGGTTCGAACCCTGTACCGCCCACCACGAAGTCCCTGGAAGGGGGCTGTCGTGAACTGGAAAGCCCGGCCCTGGTGCCGGGTTTTTACGTAACAAGGCCAGCCTTCGGGCGGCAAGAACAAGATGGGCGGTTAGCTCAGCGGTAGAGCACTACCTTGACATGGTAGGGGTCACAGGTTCGAACCCTGTACCGCCCACCACCGGCAGCGGCCATGATCGGCGCAGCGGTGGATCACGATCAAAGCCGGCCCTGGGCCGGTTTTTTTCTGTCTGTGGTTGCCGGTGCAGCTGCAACCGATCAGCGTGGCATGACCAGGTCGTCGATGCTCACCACCCGCCGCAACCTCCACTGGCCGTCGGCGCGCTCCCAGATCTGCGCGATGTGGGCCGAGCGGGCCGGTGGCTGTCCGTCCCCGGTCCGGTCGTGCCGGGGCAGATGACGCACGCCCAGCCGCAGGACGCGATCCTGGCACAGCGGGTACAGCAGCAGGGACGGGGCATCGTTTCCGTGTGGCGCGGTCGAAGGGGGGCGGCTTTCGGCAAGGAGGATCTGGCTGCGCAGCGCGCCCATGGCTGGCCCGTTGCCATCGCCGAGCAGGCCGGAGAGCAGCAGCAGGAGGGCAAGCATCGGCATGGCGCGGTGCTCCAGCGGGAATGTGCCCGCAGGCTGGCACGGCGTGTCCAATGCTGCAGCCCGGCTGCGACGAAAGGCAGAATGGCGCGGCCAAAGACCGCAAGATGCCGATGAATCCGCGGCGGACAGCCGTAGACGGTGCGCTTCCGCGCACTCGCACTGTCATCCGGGGACCTGCTGCATGAGCGACCACGTCGCGCTTTCCACGCCCGACCCGGTCCTTGAACGCTTGTCCGGCGGCAACCTGCTGGAAGGCACCCTCAAGGCCGTCATCCGGGGGGGGGCAATCCTGTGTGGGATGCTGGCCGGGCCCACCCTGTGGTGAGCGCCGGTATCAGGCGCTGAATGCCTGGCGCAGGCTGTGCAGTGTCGCCTGGCGATGCGCCTTCGCGCGGGCTTCGCCCATCTCCAGTTCCTGCAGGCGCAACCCGATCAGGGTCATCGACAGCGCGTATCCGCGTGCTGCGTCGGCCACGCGCGACAGGCTCACTGCGCGGCGCGCAAGCGCGTTGACGTGCTCGAGGTCGGGCATCAGGCCCAGATAGGCGCGCTCGGCGCTGTCCAGGTCGGGGGCACGCAGGATCGCGTGGGCTTCGGCGGTGGGGAAGACGGAGGCCATGGGGATCCTTGTCCGCGGTAGAACGCTTTGCGGGTGATGGCTGGGCATGTTGCTGACCCAACATTGTCAGAACATTGCGCCCGGGCAGTCGGCACGCCAGGGCGGAAAAAGCCGTCGCCAGGCACTATGATCGGCCCCGTTTCCGGTAGCCGGTGTCCCGATGCGCATCCTCCTTGTCGAAGACGACCCTGATCTGTCACGCGCCCTGCAGTCGGGCCTGGAACGGCAGGGCGTGGTTGCCGATGTGGTCGGCACCCTTGCCGAGGCGGCGATCGCGCTGCGCGAGCCGGTACACCAGTTGATGCTGCTCGACCGGCAGCTGCCCGATGGCGATGGTGCCGGTTTCGTTGCCACCGCGCGTGCGCTGCGGCCGAACCTGGCAGTGATCATGCTGACCGCCAAGGGCAGGTTGTCGGACAAGGTGGAAGGCCTGGATGTCGGCGCCGATGACTATCTGGTCAAGCCGGTGGCCATCGAGGAACTGATGGCGCGTATCCGTGCAGTCTCGCGGCGGCCCTCGGCCATGGTGACGCCGAGCCTGCGCCTGGGCCGGCTGGAGTTCGATTTCGAATCGCTGCAGGCCCAGGTGGAAGGCCAACCGATGGCACTGCCGCGGCGCCAGGTGCTGGTGCTGCAGGCGCTGGCGATGCGGCAGGGGCGCACGGTCACCCGCAGTGCGCTGGAAGCGGCGGTATACGGCTTCGACGATGAGATCCAGTCCAATGCCCTCGATGCGCATATCTCCAAGTTGCGAAAGGCGTTGCATCAGGCGGGGGCCGGCGTGGAGATCCATGTGATCCGGGGCGTCGGCTACCTGCTGGCGGAGGCCTGAGATGGCGCGCCCGATCCGTTCCATCACTCTCGGCCTGGCCTGGCGCCTGTTCCTCGCGCAGGCGTTCACCGTGCTGTTCGCGGTGGTCGCGCTGATCCTGACCTGGGGTGACCGGGACAGCTGGGGCATGGACATGTTCATGGCCGAAGCGGTGGCCAAGGCCGTGCACAGCGAAGGCGGCCGGCTGGTGCTGGATGAAGCACGCTGGCACAGGCTGGACACGGAAGCCGGAGGCAACCTCTGGTTTGCTGCCGCCGATGACAAGGGAGGGTGGTTGGAGCGTGGCACCCTTCCCGCGATCCATGCAACGCTGCTGGCGCGCCTGCCGACGCTGGGCGCCAGCGAACTCGGCTCGCTGGTACCACCCTACCTGGACGTGGCACGGGTGATCATCCGCACGGAGGAGGGCCGCCGGATCACGGTGATGGTCGGCGGTGCGCCAAAGGGCGGCCTGCTGGATGGCGCGTTGATGGTGCTGCGCCTGATCGGCCTGTGGTTCTTCCTGCCGCTGATCGTCGTCACGCTGCTGGTGATGCCGACCGTGATCCACCGCGCGATGCGCGGCGTGCGCCGTTCGGCGCAGCAGGCCAAGGAACTGGACATCGGCCAGCCAGGCGCGCGGCTGGATGCCCGGCTGGTCTCCACCGAGGTCGCGCCACTGGTGGAAGCGTTCAACGATGCGATCGACAAGGTGCAGCAGGGCTATGCGGCGCGCGACAAGTTCCTCGCTGACGCTGCGCACGAACTGCGCGTACCGATCGCCGTGGTGCAGGCGCGCCTGTCGCAGCTGCCGCAGGGCGGGATCAAATCGCAGCTGCTGACCGACGTCGCCCGCCTGGGCAATGTCGCCGAGCATCTGCTTGACCTGCAACGGCTGGACCGCAACATGGGTGCGCTGCAGCCGCTGGATCTGGCATTGCTTGTGCGCGAAGCGGCCGCTGAGCTGGCGCCGCTGGTGGTCGGCGCGGGGTATGGTTTCGAAGTGGATGCACCGGATGCACCGGTGTGGATCCAGGGAGACAGCCTGGCGCTGGGACGGGTGATCGCCAACCTGGTGCACAACGCGATTGTCCACGGTGGCGGGCGTGGAACCATCTGCGTGCGTCTGGACCCCCGCGGCCTGCTCGAAGTCAGTGACCAGGGCGCCGGCATTCCGGTCGGTGACCGTGAGGCGATCTTCGAGCCGTTCCATCGCCTGCGTGCGGCCGGCAGCGGTAGTGGCCTGGGCCTGCACCTGGTCAAGGAGATCGTGCAGCATCACGGTGGCTCGGTCAGCGTCGGCGAAGCATCCGGCGGCGGCGCCAGTTTCCGGGTCAACTTCCATCGGGGTGTCGTCCGTCACTGACAGCCTTGCGCGGAAACAACCGATAGGCAGCCGATAGCGCCCGGCGGCAGGCTGGGGGATGGCTACCAAACGATCCACTCCGCCCGTGTTCGGCGCGGGCTGCGCCGCCGGCCTGGTACTGGGTGCGTTGGCCTGCGTGCAAATGCCGGTGCTGCCGACGCCGTGGCTGTGCGCGCCGCTGGCGGTCGCCAGCGGTACGGGTTGGTTGCTGCATTGGCGCGGCCGGGCGTGGGCAGCCGCCCTGTTCGGCCTGGCGTGGACGGCATTGCACGGCCACTGGGCACTGGACGGCCAGCTTCCGCCCGGCGCACCCGCATAGGATGTCCGGGTTCGCGGGCAGGTGGTCGAGCTTCCGCAGAGCGGCCCCGGCCACACGCGCTTCGTGCTGCACGTTGATGAGGCGAAGGGGCTGCCAGCGTGGCAGGGCAAGCGCCTGCAGGTCATCTGGAACGACCCCTGGCGCGGGGCGCCGGCGCGCGGCAAAGAGGTGGGACGCCACACGGTTCGTGCCGGCGCGCACTGGGAACTTGCGTTGCGTGTGCGCGCGCCACGCTCGCGGATCAACCCCGGAGGTTTCGATGGCGAGCGCCACGCACTGCTGCGGGGCATTTCCGGTATCGGCACGGTGCGGGACCCGGAGGCCGCGCGCGAGCGGCGGCCCCCGCGCGGCCTGCAGGCCTGGCGGGAGCGCAGCAGTGCCGGGATCGCCATACAGGTGGGGCACCCCGCCGCGCGGTTCGTGCAGGCGCTGGCACTGGGGGATACCCGGGGCATGTCGGACGCCGACTGGGAGCAGTTGCGCGCGCTGGGGCTGACCCATCTGGTCGCCATTTCCGGATTCCACGTCGGCGTGGTGGCGGGCTTCGGCGTGCTGCTATGCCGCTTGGCGTGGTGGCTGTGCCCGGCACTGGGACGGTACTGGCCACGGCCGCAGGCAGCGGCGTGGGGGGCGGCACTGGCCGCAACCGCCTATGCCGTGGCGGCCGGTGGCGCACTGCCGACGGTGCGTGCGGCGCTGATGATCGGCCTGGTGGCACTGGCCCGCAGCGGGCGGCGCCCGGCCAGCGCGGGGCAGGGCCTGGCGCTGGCCGCGGTAGTGCTGCTGTTGCCGGCTCCTCTGTCGGTGCTGGCACCCGGCTTCTGGCTCAGTTTCGGTGGTGTGCTGTGGCTGTTGTGGTGCCTGCCGCGGACCGGGCCGGACGGCATCGGCGCTGGCCTGCGTGGGTTCCTCGCCGCGCAGGGCGTGGCAGGCCTCGGCCTGCTGCCCTTGGGCGTGGCCCTGTTCGGTGGTACCGCACGGCTGGCGCCGCTGGTGAACCTGCTGATCATCCCGTGGTGGACGCTGCTGGTGGTACCGCTGTCGCTGCTTGGCACGGCCCTGCAGGTGCTGCATGACGGAGCCGGGCGCTGGTCGTGGCGTGCAGCGGCCTGGCTGTTCCAGCTGAGCTGGGACCTTCTGCAACCGATGGCACTGCATCCGCACGCGATGTGGTGGCTTGCCGAGTCGCCCGCCTGGGCGGTACCTGCGGCACTCCTGGGAGTGCTCTGGTGGTTGCTGCCGCGCGGGGCCGGAGGTGGCCTGGCGGGCCTGCTGCTGTGCCTGCCGCTGTTGTGGCCGGCACGCAGGGCGCCGGCCGAAGGGGAGCTGGAACTGTTGCTGCACGACGTCGGGCAGGGCACGGCGGTGCTGCTGCGCACCGCACGGCACGCGCTGTGGTACGACGTCGGGCCGCCGACCGGTGGCGACGGCAACGAGCGGATCCTGGTGCCGTCGCTGCGCGCGCTGGGCCAGGCGCCGCCGCGGCAGGTGATGCTCAGCCACGACCATCTGGATCACACCGGCAGCCTGCCCAGCCTGCGTCGGCAGTTGCCCGGCCTGCAGCTGCTGGCACCGCCTGGCAGCGCCATCGCCGGGGCCGCGCCTTGCCAACAGGGCGTGCGCTGGCAGTGGGACGGAGTCGACTTCCAGGTGCTGTACCCGCCCGCGGGCAGTACGCAGGCCGAGAACGAGGACAGCTGCGTGCTGCGCATCGCCAGCCGCCACGGCGTGGTGCTGCTGCCGGGCGATATCGGCCGGTCGGCCGAACAGGCACTGCTACGGATGTCGCCGGCGGCGCTGAAGGCGGATGTGGTGCTGGTGCCTCACCACGGTAGCGGCGGTAGTTCCAGCGCGCCCTGGGTGGCGGCGGTGGCGCCACGGCTGGCGCTGGTGTCGGCCGGCCACCGCAACCGCTTTGGCCATCCGCGCGAGGACGTGGTCCGGCGCTGGCAGGCGCAAGGCGCCGAAGTACTGGCTACGGCCGAGTCCGGCGCGATCCGCGTATGGCTTGGCGCACAAGGGCTGCAGCTGCGTGAACAACGTATCCATGCATCCCGGTGGTGGGATGCCGCTGGGCGGGCGCGGTCGGCTGCTATCCTATCGCCGATCGAACAAGCGGCCGCTGGGCCGGAGGGTTGAAACGTGTGGGAACTGGTCAAGGCCGGTGGCTGGCCGATGGTGCCGCTGCTGCTGTTGGGCGTACTGGCTTTGGCGATCATCCTGGAGCGTTTCTGGTCCCTGCGGCGGGCTGAAGTCCTGCCGCCCGGCCTGGGCCAGGAAGTGCGCAACTGGGCCGCACGCGGCAAGCTCGACCCGGCGCATCTGCAGAGCCTGCGCGCCAACTCGCCGCTGGGGGCGCTGCTGGCCGCCGCGCTGGAAGCACGCAATCGGCCGCGCGACCAGGTCCGCGAGCGCATTGAAGACACCGGCCGCCACCTGGTGCATCGCATGGAGAGGTTCCTCAACGCCCTCGGCACCATCGCCTCGGCGGGGCCGCTGCTGGGGCTGCTGGGCACGGTCATCGGCATGATCCAGATGTTCCTGGGCATCCTCGACCATGGCGTGGGTGACGTGAACCAGTTGGCCGGTGGCATCGGCAAGGCGCTGGTATGCACCGCCACCGGCATGATCGTGGCCATCCCGGCGCTGATGTTCCATCGCTACTTCAAGGGCCGCATCCACGGCTACGTGGTGGAAATGGAGCAGGAAGCCAGTGCCCTGCTGGACACGCTCGACGGTCGGCCGGGTGTGATGAACGCGGCACCGGCCGCACGCGCGGCCAACGCCGCCACCGCAAAGGCCTGATCGATGCGTATCGGCAACGACCGATCCCAGGATGAGCCCCATATCGACCTGGTGCCGCTGATCGACGTCATCCTGGTGCTGATCATCTTCTTCGTGGTCACCACCACGTTCGACGCGCGATCAACACTCCAGGTGGAGCTGCCCACGGCCAGCCAGCAACCCAGCAACGAGCCGCCGCGCTCGTTGAGCGTGCTGATCAACGCCGAAGGCCGCTACTTCATCAATGACCAGGAAGTACTGCGCAGCGACGTCGAGTCGGTCAAGCAGACCATCGCGGCCGTCGCCGGCGACGACCGCACCCAGCCGGTGCTGCTGCGGGCCGACGCGCGCACGCCCTACCAGGCCGTGGTGACCGCGCAGGATGCGCTGGGCCAGCTCGGTTTCCGCCGTATTGCCATTGCAACAGCACCCGAGGTGCGTCCATGAGTTCCAATCACGCGCCGGTGTGGCCGATCTACAAGCGACTGCTGGGGTATACCCGCGCATACTGGGTATTCATGGTGGCGGCTGTGATCGCCATGGTGGTCGAGGCCCTGGCCGGCTATCACTTCACCAAGCTGATGGAGCCGTTGGTCAACCGTGGCTTCGTCAATCCGGAGCCGCGCATGGCGGTGATCCTGCCGCTGACCATCCTGGGCTTGTTCCTGATGCGCAGCGTGGCCACCTGGGTCAGTGACTATGCACTGGCCAAGACGGGCCGCAGCGTGGTGCGGGACCTGCGCGAGCAGGTGCTCGCCAAGTACCTGCACCTGCCGTCCTCGCACTTCGATACCGAAGCCACGCCGGTGATGGTCAGTCGCCTGAACTTCGATACCGAGCAGGTCACCCAGGCCAGCGCCGACGCACTCAAGACCGTGGTGGCCGATACCCTGACCATCATCGCCATGCTGGCGGTGATGCTGCAGATGAGTGTCAAGGTCACCGTGGCGATGCTGGTGGTGGTGCCGCTCATCGGTGTGATCGTGTCCTATGTGGGCAAGCGCTACCGCCGCATCAGCCGGGGCATCCAGGATGGCATGGGCACGATGGCCCAGACCGCCGAACAGTCACTGGCCGCCCAGCAGGAAGTAAAGGTGCATGGCACCCAGCAGCACGAGATCACGCGTTACTCGCGCCTGGCCAACCGCATGCTTGCGCTGAACATGAAGGTGGAGATCACCCGGGCCGCGGCTTCCAGCGTGGTCCAGTTCCTCGCCGCGCTGGCCCTGGCGGTGATCGTCTGGGTGGCCACCCGCGAGGCACTGGCCGGCCGCCTCAATGCCGGCCAGTTCATGGGCCTGATGACGTCGATGATGGCGATCATCCCGTCACTGCGCCGCCTGACCAGCGTGCAGACCTCGATCTCGCGTGGCGTGGCCGCCGCCGAGCGCCTGTTCGGAATCCTCGACATGCCGGTGGAGCGCGATGAAGGCCGCAACGCGGTGCGGCGCGTCCGCGGTGAACTGGCGTTCGACCACGTCATGCTTCGCTACCGCGAGGACAGCAGCATCGCCCTGGACGACATCAGTTTCGTTGCGAAGCCCGGGACGGTCACCGCCATCGTCGGCCGTTCCGGCAGCGGCAAGACCAGCCTGATCCGGCTGGTGCCGCGCTTCTACGAACCCAGTGGCGGGCGCATCACCCTCGACGGGGTGGCGCTGGACGACTATCCGCTGGCCGACCTGCGCCGCCAGGTGGCGATGGTCGGGCAGAAGGTCATGCTGTTCGACGACACCATCGCCGCCAACATCGCCTATGGCATGGATGCGAGCGATGAGCAGATCCGCGCCGCGGCCGAAGCGGCCAATGCGTGGGAGTTCATCGAACGCATGCCACAACAGCTGCAGACGCCGGTGGGCGAGAACGGCGCGCTGCTGTCCGGTGGCCAGCGCCAGCGCCTGGCGATCGCCCGTGCGATCCTGCGCGACGCGCCGATCCTGATCCTTGACGAGGCCACGGCCGCGTTGGACAACGAGTCCGAGCGCCTGGTCCAGGACGCGCTGCAGCGCCTGATGCCGGAACGCACGACGCTGGTCATCGCGCACCGCCTGTCGACCATCGAGCATGCCGACCAGGTGCTGGTGATGGACCATGGCCGCATCGTCGAGCGCGGTACCCACAAGGAACTGCTCGCCCTGGGGGGGCTGTACCAGCATCTGCACAACATGCAGTTCCGCGAAAGGCAGGACTGATGGCAGGCAAGGGTACCCAGACGCCGCCCTACTGGTACGACGGCAGCCCGATCCCGTGGGCGATGCGCCTGCTGGCACCCCTGTACGCGGGTGTCACCGCGCTGCGCCGGCGCGCCTATCGGCGTGGCTGGCGCAAGCACCACGCGCTGCCGGTACCGGTCATCGTGGTCGGCAACATCACCGCTGGCGGCACCGGCAAGACGCCGCTGACCATTGCCCTGGTTGAACGCCTGCGTGCAGCCGGCTGGAAGCCGGGCGTAGCCAGTCGTGGCTATGGCCGCGAGGAGGAGGGCAAACCGCTGTGGGTTCAGGCCGACACGCCAGCCGCCATGGGCGGAGACGAGCCGGTGCTGATCGCGTGGAAGACCGGCGTTCCGGTGCGCGTGGACCGCGACCGCGTGGCTGCGGGCAAGGCACTGGTCCAGGCAGGTTGCGACGTGATTGTCTGCGACGACGGCCTGCAGCACTACCGGCTGGCGCGCGACATCGAAATCGAAGTGATCGATGCCCAGCGACGCTACGGCAACGGGCGGATGATTCCGGCCGGTCCGCTGCGCGAACCCATCAGCCGTGCCACCGAATGCGATTTCCGCGTGGTGAACCTCGGCCAGGCCGAGGAGGAAACCGCGGCCCAGGCCTGTGGCTTCGGGCAGTGGCCGATGGCCCTGCATATCGACAGCGCGCAGCCGCTGACCGGTGGGCGTGCGCGCCCGCTGGCCTACTTCAAGGGCCAGCGCGTGCACGCCGTGGCCGGCATCGCCCATCCGCAGCGCTTCTTCGACATGCTGCGCGCGCGCGGTATCGGCGTGGTGCCGCATGCCTTCGCCGATCACCAGGCTTACCAGGTGCAGGACCTGTCCTTCGGTAGCCAGCTGCCAGTGCTGATGACCGAGAAGGACGCAGTGAAGTGCCGTGCGTTCGGCAATGACTGGCACTATGCGGTGCCGCTGCGCGCCGAGCTGCCTGCCGCGTTCTGGGTGGCGCTGACCGATCGCCTGGACAAGCTGCGACCGAGCTGAGTGGCGTGCCGGCGCTTGCATTCACGCGCCGGCACCCGCATTCCCGTTGTAACGAGCCTGCCGAGTACTGCCCGCATGACCGAATTCGTCGTCGCCATCCCGGCCCGCTATGCCGCCTCGCGGCTGCCGGGCAAGCCGTTGCGCCTGCTGGGCGGAGAGCCACTGGTGCTGCATGTGGCGCGTCGCGCGCTGCAGGCTGGTGCACGCGAAGTCTGGGTCGCCACTGACGACCTGCGCATTGCCGATGCGTTGTCAGGACTGGCCGAGGTCAGGGTGGCAATGACCGCAGCCACGCACTCGTCCGGTACTGATCGCCTGGCCGAGTGCGCGCGCATCGCAGGCTGGTCCGATGACACCGTGGTGGTCAACCTGCAGGGCGACGAACCGTTCGCGCCGGCGGCCGGCATCCGGGCGGTGGCCGAGGCCCTGGCCGAGGGCAGGGCACCGATGTCGACCCTGGCCACTCCGGTCGAGGACGCCCCTACGCTGTTCGACCCGAACGTGGTCAAGCTGGTGTGCAACGTGCGCAACGAGGCCATGTACTTCAGCCGCGCCCCGATCGCTTGGCATCGTGATGGTTTCGCGCGCAGTCGTGACACCCTGCCGGATGGCCATGCCTGGCTGCGCCACATCGGCATCTACGGTTACCGCGCCGGCTTCCTGCAGCAGTTCGCGGCGATGCCGCAGGGGCAGCTGGAGCAGGTCGAATCGCTGGAGCAGCTGCGTGTGCTGGAAGCCGGCTACCCGATCAGCGTGGCGATCTCGCCCGAACCGTTCCCGCCGGGCATCGACACACCCGAGGACCTGGAGCGCGCAGAGGGGCTGCTGCTGGCGATGGCTGCGCGATGAAGCTGCTGGTCGTCTGCCTCGGCAACATCTGCCGTTCGCCGATGGCTGAAGGGGCCTTGCGCGCGCGCCTGGACGCTTCTCCGCTGGCCGGGCGCGTACAGGTCGATTCGGCTGCTACCGGCAACTGGCATGTGGGCGAGCCACCGGACCGGCGTGCGATCGCCTGTGCGGCCAGGCACGGCGTGGACATCGGCGGGCTGCGCGCGCGCCAGCTGCAGGCAACGGATTTCGACCGTTTCGACTGGGTCCTGTGCGCCGACGATGCCAATCTGCGCGATGCCGGGCGCCTGGCATCGGCTGCCCAGCGCCAGCGGCTCGCGCTGTACCTGCCCTGGTCGGGCGGGCAGGGGGCGATCCCGGACCCGTACACCGGGGGCAGCGATCATTTCGAACAGGTATGGTCGCTGGTCGACGATGCTGCAAAACGTGCGGTGGCACGGCTGTTGCATGACGCCGACTCCGGCATAATCGGGCCATGAATGTCCAGCCCGTCCCGGACCTGCCCGAGTTCGCCTCCTGGCTCAACGCCACCCCCTGTACCCTGACCGAACTGCGTGGTCGGCCGGTTGCCCTGCTGTTCGTGAATGCGGCCTCCGCCTGGAGCGCGCAGCGCCTGGCCGAGTTCGGCCAATGGCTGTCGCGCCATCCGGGCAGGCTGCAACCCTTGGTGCTGCAGGTGCCGCGTTTCGATTTCGAGCGCGACGCCAGTGCCACACTCAAACTGCTGCGCCGCCAGGGCCTGGCGATGCCCGTGCTGCTGGATGCCGACTGGGATGGCTGGCGCCGCTTCGGCGTCACGGCCTGGCCGACCATGGTGCTGCTCGATGCGCAGGGCCGCGAGCAGCAACGGCTGGTCGGGCAGGGTGCACCCGGTGAACTCGAACGCGCCTTGAACGCCCTGTGCCAGGGCGCCCCTTCGGCGCCGCCGAGGGGGGGCAGCGAACTGCATCCGGAACCGCGGCAGGCGCTGCGCTTCCCGCTGGGGCTGGCGGTCAGTACCGAGCGCCTGTACATCGCCGACAGCGGCCATCACCGCATCCTCGAATGCAGCCATGGGGGTCGTATCCTGCGCCAGTTCGGCCTCGGCACCGCCGATTTCATGGACGGGAACCTTGCCGAAGCGGCATTCCACCGCCCGCAGGCGCTGGTGCTGGAACGCGACTCGCTGTACGTGGCCGACACCGGCAACCACGCCGTGCGTCGCATCAACCTGCTGACTGGCATCGTCGACACGCTGTGCGGCAACGGTCGTCCCGGTGCGCCGGTGGAAGGCCCGGTCGCACAGGCGCGGCAGGTGTCGCTGGATCACCCGGTTGGCCTGGCCATCGCCGACAACCAGCTGCACATCGCCATGGCGGGCGACAACCGCATCTGGAGCTATCACCTGGGCCAGCGCAGCCTGCAGTGGCGCGCGGGCAGTGGCGCCATCGACGAGCGCGACGGCAGTGGTCACCTGGCCGCCTTTGCACAGCCGACCGCGTTGGCAGTGGTGCAGCAGGTGCTGTACGTGGCCGACGCGCTGGGTTCCTCGATCCGCGCGCTGCAGCTCCGCGGTGACCTGGTGCAGACCCTGGTCGGGCAGGGGCTGTGGCGCTTCGGCAGTGAAGACGGCCCGCGCGCACAGGCCAGCCTGCAGTTCCCGCAGTCCATCGCGCTGAGCCCGGATGCGCCGCTGCTGTGGATCGCCGATACCGGCAACGGCCGCCTGCGGACGTTGCGCCTTGGTGGTGGAGAGCTGACCACCCAGCCGCTGCCAAGGCGCCTGCATGGCCCGGCCGGCCTGGCGGTGGGCGCGGGTGCGGTATGGATCGCCGAGACCGACGCCCATGCCGTGCTGCGTTTCGATCCTGAAAGCGGCGTGCTCAGCGAAGTCCCGATCAGCGAATGACCGACGTCCCCGCCCCGGCCTTCGACGGCAAGGCCTTCGCGGCCCAGCTCAGCACGGCACCCGGCGTGTACCGCATGTATGCCGCTGACGACACCCTGCTGTACGTGGGCAAGGCCCGCGCATTGCGCAACCGTGTCGGCAGCTATTTCAACGGCAGCCCGAAGAACGCGCGGATCATGTCGATGATCTCGCAGATCGCGCGCATGGACGTGACCGTCACGCGCTCGGAAGCCGAGGCGCTGCTGCTGGAAAACCAGCTGATCAAGTCGCTGTCGCCGCGCTACAACGTCTCGCTGCGTGACGACAAGACCTACCCGCATGTGCTGCTGACCCGCGAGGACTGGCCGCGCATCGCGCTGCATCGCGGCCCACGCGCCATTCCCGGCCGCTATTTCGGGCCGTATCCGGGTGTCACTGCAGTACGCGAAACGCTGAACCTGATGCACAAGCTGTTCAAGCTGCGCAGCTGCGAGGACAGCGTGTTCCGCAACCGCTCGCGGCCGTGCCTGCAGTACCAGATCGGCCGCTGCAGCGCGCCCTGCGTGGAGCTGGTGCCGGCGCCGGAGTATGCAGAATCGGTGCGTCGCGCCGCGCTTTTCCTGGAAGGCAAGAGCGACGAGTTGACCCGCGAGCTGGGCGAGCAGATGCAGGCCGCCAGCGAGGCCCTGGAATTCGAGCAGGCCGCGCGCCTGCGTGATCTGATTTCCTCGCTGCGCAGCATGCAGACCCGCCAGTACGTGGACGGGCGCGCCGCAGACCTGGATGTGCTGGCCGTGGCCATGCAGGGTTCGCAGGCCTGCGTGCTGCTGTTGGCCTTCCGTGATGGCCGCAATCTCGGCACCCGTCCGTTCTTCCCGCGCACCAACGGCGAGGAGAGTCCCGAGGAAGTGCTGGCTGCGTTTGTCTCGCAGTACTACATCGAATTCGAGCCGCCGCGCGAGATCCTGCTGGACCGCGAAATACCCGACGCCGACCTGCTGGTTGCCGCGCTGTCGGCCTCGGCCGAGCGCAAGGTGCAACTGAAGTGGAACGTGCGCGGCGAGCGCGCCGGCTACGTGGAACTGGCCAGCCGCAACGCGCAGCTGACCTTGGCCACGGAACTCAACAGCCGCAACGCGCAGCACGCGCGCAGCGATGCACTGCGCGACATGCTGGGCCTGGCCGAGCCGGTGAAGCGCGTGGAGTGCTTCGACATCAGCCATACGCTGGGCGAGGCCACCGTGGCCTCGTGCGTGGTATTCGATGCCGCGGGCCCGGTCCGCGCGCAGTACCGGCGCTTCAACATCAGTGGTATCGAGCCGGGTGACGACTATGCCGCCATGCGCCAGGCCATCGACCGCCGCTTCCGCCGTGCGGTGGAAGAGCAGGGCGTATTGCCGGATGTGCTGCTGATCGACGGTGGCGCCGGCCAGTTGGCCCAGGCCCAGGCCGCGCTCGCCGACCTGGGCGTGGAAGGCGTGCTGCTGGTGGGCGTGGCCAAGGGCGTGGAACGCCGCGCCGGTCACGAAGCGCTGGTGATGCCCGACGGTCGCGAGCTGCGCCCGGGCGCAGCCAATCCAGCGTTGCAGTTCATCCAGCAGGTGCGCGACGAGGCGCACCGCTTCGCCATCACCGGTCACCGCGGTCGCCGCCAGAAGGCACGGATGACCAGCAAGCTGGAGGACATCCCCGGCATCGGGCCGCGCCGCCGCGCCAGCCTGCTCAAGCATTTCGGCGGCCTGGTCGGCCTGAAAGCCGCTGGCGAAGCGGAAATCGCCAAGGTGGAAGGCATCAATGACGCCCTCGCGGCACGTATCTACGCTAACCTGCACGGGTTGGCCACGCCCGATGCGGCCGAGTAGAGAGAGAAGCGCGCAAGCATGAAGTTGACCCTGCCCACCTGGCTGACGTTGTTGCGGATCGTGATGATCCCGGTGCTGGTGCTGGTGTTCTACCTGCCCTATACCTGGACCAACTTCGCTTCGGCGGCGATCTTCGGCCTGGCCGCGATCACCGACTGGCTCGACGGCTGGATCGCACGCCGTTACCAGCTGGAGTCGGCCTTTGGCGCGTTCCTCGATCCGGTCGCGGACAAGCTGATGGTGGCAGTGGCGCTGTTCCTGATCGTGCAGGGTCACCCGACGCCGTGGATGGCGTTCTGGGCAGCGGTCATCGTCGGCCGCGAGATCGCGGTGTCGGCGCTGCGCGAATGGATGGCCGAGCTGGGCCAGCGCGCAAAGGTGCGCGTGGCGATGATCGGCAAGGTCAAGACCACCGCGCAGATGGTCGCGCTGCTGTGCCTGTTGTATTCGGTGGCGCCCAACGTGCCCGTCGAAGACATCTGGATGGGCTGGCCGGTGTTCCATATCGGCGACTGGACCCTGGCCATTGCCGCGGTACTGACGTTGTGGTCGGGCCTGCAGTACCTGCACGCTGCTTGGCCGAGCCTGCGCGAAGACGAGCGCGCTGCACGCGAGCGTTCGCGGCAGAAAAAGCTGGGCAACTGAGCGCGGGGTCGGATCCCTTTCCGCAGGAAAGGGCTCTGACCCCATCGATGCTCAATCCACGCTATGCGTGGATACGCAATGCAAGGTGCCTCGCAGACCCTGGAAAAAGCGCTTGACGCCATTTCCAGAACAAGTAGAATTTCGCCTCCCAAGCGGGAATAGCTCAGTTGGTAGAGCGCAACCTTGCCAAGGTTGAGGTCGCGAGTTCGAGTCTCGTTTCCCGCTCCAGGTTCAAGAAGAACGCTCCCGGAAGGGGGCGTTTTTCGTTATGGATGCCGCGAAGCCTGCGCCTGGGGCGGCATCGCACGCCCGGCGGAAATTCCTGTTGACGCCGTGCAGCAATATCGACACAATAGCGCTCCTTCGACGCAGGTCGAACGAAATCTGCGGGAATAGCTCAGTTGGTAGAGCGCAACCTTGCCAAGGTTGAGGTCGCGAGTTCGAGTCTCGTTTCCCGCTCCAGATTCTACAGGGCCCCGGTTGGGGCCTTGTTTTTCTCCCGGTATGGCAGGCCGGGGCACGTTGGGCCGCAAGGCTTTGCGCGCAGTCAGAAAAGTGAAAGAAGGTGTGAAATCGCTGGTGTGGGCCCGGTACTTCCGGTAACATGGCGGCATACGCGGGAATAGCTCAGTTGGTAGAGCGCAACCTTGCCAAGGTTGAGGTCGCGAGTTCGAGTCTCGTTTCCCGCTCCATGTTCCGACAGGCCCCATCAAGGGGTTTTGTCATGTCAGGGGCTTCGTTCCTGGCGCGCGGTACGTTGGCCTCATGGCAGAGTGGCTATGCACCGGATTGCAAATCCGTTTACAGCGGTTCGATTCCGCTTGAGGCCTCCAATTGAAAAGCCCTGACCTTGGTCAGGGCTTTTTGTTTGGCGGGTTGCTGCGGCTGTCCAGGGCGAATACCAGTGGGCAGCTGCAATCCCGGGCGCGGGCGCGCCCCAATGTCGACCGGGTATTTGCGCTGGACCACAGGCCACATCCCGGTGCGGCGTGAGCGTGAGGCCCTGAGCGCCGCAACGTGGCCCTATGCCTGTTCCGGAATGGCAATGTGCGTTTCCTCCCGGAAATTGCGTCCGACCGGAGCGCCCACGCCAAGGTAATGCCGGAACAGGTAGATCAGCGGCTTCCAGCGCGTGACATCAATGTGCTCGGTACCCGCCAGAGTGATGTTCTCATGCGCGTGCACGCAGCGGATCTGCCCTTCGGCAATGACGAACCCTTGATCGTCGTCATCGCTGGGCCGGTGCATGGCCATCATCGTGACTTCCACCTGCAGCGGGCACTCGGCAATCGTCGCCGGTTCCACCTGCACGGACGGCACCGCGCTTAAACCCGCCAGTGCGAATTTGTCGCGCACGTGCACGTAGCCCATGGCTTGCTTGGCGGCGGGTACCGGGTCACGCCCGGTTGCACGCGCGATCGCTTCCACCTGTGCGGCCTGTGCGGCGGAAGGAAAATTCAGCACGCATCCGTTGTGCTGTTGCAGGTTGGCATAGCCCTGGCCTTGCGTTCCAAGGCCCAGCACCACCCGGTTGCCCAATGCCCAGAACGACGAGAGCGGGCTGATATTGGTGCTGCCGTCGGGATTGAGTGTAGTCATCAACAGGACCGGGGTGCCCGGGTACAGGACGGAGGGCGTGATGTGCCGACGTTGGATGGATGGAAAGGTCACTGTGGCTCTCGGAATGCGGGGCGGCCACTGTGCAACGGGGCAGGAGGCAGATGCTTCGGCCGGCATCGAACTGTCCGCTGGTCGTCGCATGCAACAATGCCGGGATGGTTCACGCCTCCGGCTCCCTTGTCAGTGTCGGCGCCCTGGTCGGTGACCAGGCGCGTGCTGCAATGCTCCTGCACCTGATGGATGGCCGTGCCTATACCGCCACGGAGTTGGCGCGGGTTGCCGGAGTGACACCCCAGACCGCGAGCGCGCATCTGCGGCGACTGATCGAGGGTGACCTGCTGGTCGCCATCCCGCAGGGGCGTCATCGCTACCATCGCTTGGCCTCGACCGAGGTCGCGGACATGCTGGAAGGCATGCTGCGCGTTGCGGCTCGCACGCCGTCCTGCACACGGCCGCGTCGCGCCGCATGCCGGGGCTGCGCGAAGCGCGCTCGTGCTACCGGCACATGGCCGGTGTTCACGCCGTGGCCATCACCGATCACCTGTTGCGGGCCGGGCACCTGCTGCCCTGCGAGGGGTATTGGCGGGTGAGTGCAGAGGGTGCTGGTTTCCTGCAACAGATCGGCCAGCCGCTGGCCGATCTGCTGCAGCAGCCAGTCAAGTCCAGGCCGGAACGCTATTGCCGCGGATGCCTAGATTGCACCGAGCGACGCCTGCACCTGGCGGGCCTGGTAGGCGAGGCCCTGCTGGCCAGCTTCGTGCATAACGGCTGGTTGCGGCGCGTCGACGGCCGGCGCGAACTGCAACTGATGCCACCAGGCCGCGAGCGATGTGGAGGCTGTTCGGGCTGGCGACCTGAGCAGCACCGGCCAGTCTCAGTCACCCACGACATGCGAAGGCGCTATGGTCAGAGTTCACGTCTCAGGGAGCTGCAATGGCGAACAAGGACAACACGGATCACCCCGGACAGGGAGCCCGCCGGCAATGAGCAAAGTCACGCCCGATGTGCGCTGGTTGACCTTCCGTTTGAAGAACGGGCAATCCATCGGACCGGACCGGTTGAAGGACGGATGGGTGATTGCCGCGGAAACCGCGCGTTGCGGGGTCCGTCGCGAGCATATCGAGGGGTCGGGCCTGGTCTATGCCCTGTACGCCCCGGCGAACCTGGCCTCGCCCCGGCGAGCGGAGATGCGAATGCGCGAGTTCCTGATGAACTCCGGCTACACCTTCACCATGGGCACGCTGGGGGGCTGACGCCGCCCGTGTCGCCATGGCCGGGCATGGCGTGCCGGCCTGCCGGTTCAGGGCCGTGCCGCTGCCTTCAGCGCTTCGACGACCTGCGCGCCGGAGAAGCCACAGTGGCCCTGGCCCACGGCGGGCAGCACCTTCGGCAGCGGCCGCGCACGTGCCTGTGCAGCCAGCAGCGGATACACCGCCTGCATGTGCGGCACGATGGTCGGATCGTCGTTGTTGAACTGGATCACCAGCGGTCGCTTCAACGCGCCTGTCAATGCCAGCCTGCTGCGCACGTACGCCTGTGCGGTGGGCACAGCCTCGAAGCGCTCCACGCCGGCGTTGAACGCGGCATCGTCGCCGAACCCGCTGTAGGCCACGCCGGCGTTGCCAACCGGCATGCCGCCACTGCGGTTGGCGAGTTCATGCAGGACCAGCGCGTGCAGGCTGATCGTGCCGGCCAGTGCGTTACTGGAAACCTGCAACCGTCGCGCCAGCAACGCGGCGCGCGATGGATCGCGCTGCAGCGCGTTGGCGATGCCCTGATACAGCGCGTCCTGCGGCAGTGCGATCGTTCCGCGCGAAGCCAGGCCGGCAGGCGGCAGTCCTTTGGCCGCAGGGAAGAAGTAATCGAACGCGACCAGCGTGGTCAGCAGATCGGTCGCGAGCTGTTCGCCGCTGAGATTGGCGCCGCACAATGAGACCCCTCCCGCGTAGTACTGCGGGAAGCGCTCGAGGCTGCCGACCGTCACCGCGCCCCCCATCGAGAATCCCAGCATCCAGGTCCGGCGCACGTGCTTGAGTTCGGCCTGCGCGCGCTGGCGCAGGCGTTCCATATCGGCGATCGCATCGGCCACTGCCCACCCCTGGCTGGAATACGCGCTCTGCGCGACGGCGTAGCCTGCGCCCAGCAACGGTGCGGTGCTGTCATTGGCGGCCATCGGCGTAGTACGTGGCACGCCCACCGGCTCGTAGCCGTGCGCCAGCATCACCAGCTCGCCATTCCAGTCGGCCGGCACGTCCAGGCGCCAGGGGGCGCCCTGCAGCTCACCGCTGAGCATGCGCGATGCAGTAGGTGACGCAGCCAGCAGCGATACCGAAGGCAGCAGCAGGCCGAGGGCGAGGGCGCATCGAAGCAGGGGACGCATCGTGGTCATTCCATCCGGGAATGGGACCGAGCATAGATGCCCGCGAAATGCTCCGCGCGCTGCACTGCCGCAGGGGTTGGCTGTGCACGCGTACGCGGATGTGCGCTGGCTGCGTGCCATGCACCACGCTCGCCGCAGGCCAGTGACGAGGGTTCGAGCAGGCCACCGGCCCCGCCGTGGCACCGCCGGCGGCAGCGGAAGCAGCGTTGGCCATCATGGCCGATTTCGGTACGATCTGCCGGATTGACTGCTTGCCGCTTGACCCGGAGTCCCGCCATGGTCGACCGCCTTGCCATCCTGCTTGAACGCTTCGCGGTGACTGCCTCGGTGTTCCATGCCGGCGCGCTGTGCGGCATCAACACCCTGCAGGGCGAGGATGACGCTGGCCAGCTGCACCTGGTGCGGCGCGGCCCGCTGCAGGTCAGCCACGGCCAGCAGACCGTGCAGGTCGAGGTGCCCAGCCTGCTGCTGTATCCACGGCCGATGCCGCATCGATTCAGCACTGATCCGCAGCACGGCGCCGACATGGCCTGCGCTAACCTGCATTTCGAAGGGGGGCGGCTCAATCCGATCAGCGCCGCGCTGCCGGATTTCATCTGCCTGCCGCTGGCCGATCTGTATGGCGGCAACGCTGCGCTGGAGCTGCTGTTCGAAGAAGCCTTCGAGCAGCGCTGCGGGCGGGCGGCGATGGTCAACCGCCTGTTCGAGGTGGTGATGATCCAGGTGCTGCGCCAGCTGATGGAAGGCGGCGAGATGCGTGGCGGCCTGTTCGCCGGGCTCGGTCATCCGCGGCTGCGGCTGGCGCTCGTGGCGATGCACGAAGCGCCGGCACAGGCGTGGACGCTGGAAGACCTTGCCGACGTGGCTGGCATGTCGCGCAGTGTGTTCGCCGCCAGCTTCCGCGAGGCAATGGGTACCACGCCGGGCCAGTACCTGCAGGGCTGGCGGGTGGGCCTGGCACAGCAGGCGCTGCGCCAGGGACGACCGCTGAAGCGGATTGCCAACGAAGTGGGGTACGGCAGTGAAGCTGCGCTGTCGCGCGCGTTCAAGGCGCACACCGGGCAGTCGCCGCGGCAGTGGCGCGGACAGGCGCGCGCTGGCGCGGCCTGAGCCTCAGCCCAACACCAGCCGGGCCAGTTTCATGCCACCGAACAGGCCCACCAGGCCCAATGCTACCGAGCCACCGGCGTAGAGGACTGCCAGCCCGTGCTGGCCCCGCTGCAGCATCACGCCGATTTCCAGCGCGTAGGTAGAGAACGTGGTGTAGCCGCCCAGTATGCCGGTGGCCAGCAGCAGGCGCAGTTGTGGCGAGGCGCCGTTGCGCAGGGCGAAAGCCTCGACCACCACACCCATCAGCAGCGCGCCGCTGATGTTGATCAGGAAGGTAGACCACGGCCAGGGGCTGCCGGCCGCCACCCGGGCGCCGATCAGGTTGCAGGCGTGGCGCAGGCACGCACCGAGGCCGCCACCGATGAAAACCAGGAAATAGTTGTTCAGAGCTTGCATCGCGTGCCTCGAGTGCGCTTCGCAGGGTCGATGGCGAACGCCGAGGGCAGGCACGGCCCGCCATCGACGAACACCGGGTTCGTCTTGGCAGGAGCCATCAGCCTTCTCAGGCGGTTATCGGGGGAGCCCCATCCCCATCGCGGTCCATGCTACCAGTGGCGGTGCATTCACGTCATCGAGGTCATCAGCACGCGGGCCACCTTGCTGCGGCTCAAGCCATCCATCAGCAGTTCGAAGGCCAGCAGGTCCAGTGCTGCATGGCGACGGTGGTCGATCTCAAGGCCGTTTTCCGCGACCAGGTGGCTGACCAGTTCGTAGGCGTCCTGCCAGACATCCAGATGTGCCTGGCTGGGAATGTAGGCGTTGCCGCGTTCGCCGACACCGCGCCCGCTCACGCCGTACAGGAGTTCGCGCGCATCCAGCTTGGCCGCATCGGCGATGCGGAACAGCTGTTCGGCCTTCACATGGGCAGGGCTGACGTGGTCGTTCAGCCAGTTGCTGATGGTAGCCGTCGTCGAATCGGCGGCGCGGGCCAGATCGGCTGGGCGTGGATGCCCGGCTTTCTTCATGGCGATGGCGAGTCGTTGGCCAAGAGTATTCATCTATGCAAGCCAGCTTAACGCGTGGATTGCAAAGAATCCTTGCCGCAAGAATAAGTCTGGTTAACAGAAGGACCGACCGTGACCGAATTCTGGAGCAAACGGCAGGTGCGCACCCGGCTGGGGTTCCGCACCGACGCCGAACTGGCGCGCTTCTTTGGCATCAGCCGATCTGCGGTGTCGCAATGGCCGAAGGACTTCCCGATCCCGGCGCTGCGACGGTACATCCTGCATCAGCGCTATCCCAACCTGTTCCCCGCAACGAATGCGACGGGACATGAACCGGCCTGAACTGCGTCATTGTTTGTCGCATCTAGCACGCTAAGCGTGATCTGCTAAGAGTGCTTAGCAAAATAGAGAGATTCGATGAATTCGAGCGTCGCGATCAGTTCCGTTTACCGGTCGCGAACGGTCAGCGGCTACGGCCTGTCGGGATCAGCCCATCCGGCCCCACCCGGCTGGCGTATGTAGTTTCGTGAACGATTAATAATTTCGATCGCGAAAGTTGCCGCATGTAATTGACCTGTCGTGAAATCTGTGACTAATTGGGATCAACCGGGTGTGAAGCCCGGGAATCTTTCAGTAGCACGCAAGTGAGTCGGTAGACCGTTAACGATGCAGAACAAGTCCAACGGAGGTCGTATGGAATACGGCATGCATGGCTTGGCTGAACGGGTACGCCGCGAACTGGAAGCCAGTTACCACAAACACGGATGCGGTCCGGCGTTCTGGGATACTTACCAGCAGGTGCTGGACCGCTTGGTTCCGCAGGGAACCGAGCGTACCGAAGTCACCAATGAAATGGCGCTGATCATCGAGCAGTTGGGCATCGTGCGGCGTGCACAGCTGGTGCCGCCGCATGCCAGCGGGGCGCGCTGACTCAGAGCAGGCGCCACGCGCCGCAGGCAAGCAGCGCCAGCAGCATCGACAGCAGGGCAAGGGTTCGCGGGCGCCACCAGCGCCGCGGTTGCCCGGCCATCGACTGCGGACTGCAGTAGTGAACCAGCCCCGGACCGAAACCGGCCTGGTGCTGTTGCTGTGCACAGGCTTCCAGGCAGGCACCGCAGGCCAGGCAATCGGCCTGTGGTCCCTGGCGGATGTCCAGTTGCATCGGGCACGCGCGGACGCAGGCTGCGCAGTCGGTGCAGTCACCAAGGCGGTCGGCACTGAAGGTCGGCATCGGTCCTGCCAGCAGCGGGTGCGCGGCGCGGAACACGTAGTCTTGCGCGGTGGTCGGATCGAGCAGGCCACGACCGCGGCCGAGCACGCCGCCCAGGCCGGAGGGGCGCGGCCCGCGAGGTTCACCGCGACGAGCGTCATACAGCATGCGCGGCGTGTGCGGATCGGTCAGCAGCGGCTGCATGCGCGCGAACGGGCACAGCGAACGGCAGACCTGCTCGCGCAGCTGGCCTGCGTTCCCCCACGTGGCCGCTGCATAGAACAGCACCCAGAATGTTTCCCAGCCGCTCCAGCCCGCACTGGGTGCGGCCGCCAACAGCTCCCGGATCGGGCTGAACAACCCGACGAAGGTGATGCCGGTCCACAGCGACAGCAGTCCCCAGGCGACCTGTGTGGCCGGGCGCGCCACGCGTTTCGGGAACACCTGTGCCACGCGGCGGGCACTCCAGTCGAAGGCGCGGCGCCAGAGCGTCTGCGGGCAGGCGTACCCGCACCAGACCCGGCCAGCCAGGTGGGTGAGCAATGCGAGGCCGACCGCAAGCACCGCGAGCAGGCCGATCATCACGCCCGCGTCGCCCGGCCACAACGTCCAGCCAAACACATCGAAGCGCCGCGCGTTGATGTCCAGCAACAGGGCCTGCCGTCCATCCCAACGCAGCCATGGCAGCGCGTAGAACGCCAGCAGGAAGGCTGCACTGAGCGCGCCACGCCAGTGCCGGGGAGGCGGGGAGAGGGTACACACCGTGCTCATCCCAACGGCAGCTCATCGTCGTCGTTGCCCGGCATCGGCCGCTGCAGATGCCAGGTGACTGCGCTGGACAACGCTGTCACCGTCCAGAACATGAAGAATCCGACGGTGTAGCCCAGTTCGCGGCTGATCGTTGTGCCCGGGAAGCTGATCGACTGCAGGCGCAGCGGGTCGACGAAGGCGAAGAACACCACGCTGGCCCCGCCAGCGGCGATGAAGCTGGGCCAGAGGATGGCACCCCATTGCTGGATCAGCCGTTGACGGCGGCTTGGAGAAGGTCTGTTCATGCTGTCCCGGATCAAAAAATGGGCGGCGCGTATACTCTGCCGAGGCCGGCGTGGCATCCGCAGGGCATGCTTCCTGCAAGCGTGCCAGCCTAGTTGGCGAGGCCGGTGCCGGCATTGATCTGGATCAACGGCCGTGCCGGCCATCTGCGGCACAGTGCCAGCGAGCTTTGAGTGACCCCATGAACACCCCCTCCCCACCTGTCCTTCCCGTTGCCTCGCCCGGCTTGTGCACCGAGCAGGAAGTGACCCGCCTGGTCCATGACTTCTACGCCCGCGTACGGAAGGAAGAACGTTTGGGGCCGGTGTTCGAGTCGCACGTGCATGACTGGCCGGGGCATCTGGCGCAGCTGGTTGATTTCTGGTCGGCCATGCTGCGGGGCACCCGCCGATTCAAGGGCTCGCCGATGTCCAAGCACATGGCCATCGAACTGGACAAGGACTTGTTCGATCGCTGGCTGGCGCTGTTCCGGCATACCACGGCCGAATGCGGCAATGCGCCGATGCAGGAGCTGGCCGACGACGTCGCGGCGCGCATCGGCGAAACCTTCTGGCGCCGCTACCAGATGCTGCGCTGGCCGCAGGTCGGGCTGCCGGTGCTGGGCAGGCCCGCCGGGGATTGATCTGGGTCAAGGCGGTGGTGGCTGCTTGGCGCGATGCTGGCGCCATGGACACGTTCTCTCCCGCCGCCGGTGGCTTGGCCTGGACTTTCGACCCTGACCTGCTGCGTCGGCATGATCGGCCGGGCCCGCGCTACACCTCCTACCCGACGGCACCGCACTTCCACGATGGCTTCGGTCCAGAGGCGCTGCGCCAAGCAATCACTGACAGCAACCCGTCGGCGCGCGCCCTGTCGGTCTATGTGCATGTTCCGTTCTGTTCCAGTCCCTGCTTCTATTGCGGCTGCAACCGTGTCATCACCCGTGATCGCAGTCGCGGGCACCGCTATGTCTCGCGTGTGCTGGCCGAGGCGGACCTGCTGGCGCCGCTGTTCGAACGTGGGCGCGAAGTCATTCAGCTGCATCTGGGGGGAGGAACCCCCAATTTCCTGGACGAAGAAGCAATGACCACCCTGGTGGACGGGTTGCATCGTCGTTTCAGCTTCAGCGATTCACCGCAGCGTGATTTTTCGATCGAGCTTGATCCCCGCTTCATCGATCCCGGTGACGTGGCGACGCTGGCACGCCTTGGCTTCAACCGTGCCAGCCTGGGCGTGCAGGATTTCGATCCGCAGGTGCAGGCGTCGATCAACCGCGTGCAGGGGGTGCAGCAGACGCTCGACGTGCTGCGCGCCTGCCGCGACAGCGGCATGCGTTCGGTCAACGTGGACCTGATCTATGGCCTGCCGGGGCAGAGCCTGGAGGGCTTCGGTCGCACCCTGGAGCGCGTACTCGCGCTACGCCCGGACCGGTTGGCGGTCTATGGCTACGCGCATCTGCCGCATCTGTTCCGTGCACAGAGGCAGATCGACGAGCGTCGGCTGCCCTCGCCGGACGCCAAGCTGGCGCTGCTCGGCCTGGCGGTGGAGACGCTGTCGGCGGCCGGTTACCAGTACATTGGCATGGACCACTTCGCGTTGCCGGAAGAGGACCTGTCGCGTGCGCAGCGCGCTGGCCAGCTGCATCGGAACTTCATGGGTTACACCACGCATGCCGACACCGATCTGCTGGGCCTGGGCGTCAGCGCGATCAGCCACGTCGGCGCCACCTACAGCCAGAATCCACGTGACCTGCCGTCGTGGGAGAACGCAGTGGACCAGGGTCGGCTTCCGGTCTGGCGTGGGGTGGCCCTGAGTGCCGACGACCAGTTGCGCGCGGAACTGATCCAGCGACTGATGTGCCAGGGCGAGGTTGATGGGGTGACGTTCGGCCAACGCCATGGCGTGGATTTCGAACGGTACTTCGCCGAGGACCTGCGCTCGGTGCAGCAGCTGCAGGCGGACGGCCTTGCCGAATACCGCAATGGCGTGGTGCGCGCCAGTGAACCGGGACGGCCACTGCTGCGCCTGCTTGCAATGTGCTTTGACCCCTACCTGCGTGCGGCGCACGAACAGCCGCGCTATTCGCGTGCAATCTGACGGGCGCGATGTCCAGTGCTGCCTTGGTGCCCGGAGCTGGAATCGGGTCCGCCGCGACGCGATATGAACTCCCGCGTCAACAACTTCCAGCGTAACGGATCACACGTGGCTCCATAAGGATGTCAGTCGATCTTCGCCCCAATATCTGCACTGGACTTCCGGCCATCACATTGCCGCTCCAACATTGCCTCGGCGCGATGAGGTGCGGACCAAGCCAGAACTCCAGGTGCGGACCCTACATAATCGATCAGGGCCAACATGTCCCTGCGGGATTCTTCTGGACCGACCAGTAAATTCTGCATGCTCCCCTTGTCACCCGCGATTGCGTTCATCGACAAGTGCAGCAGCTGCTTCAGCATACGAATGGCATTCCTCAACGCTGTAGTGTTCTGGCACCTCCTCGGGGTTGAGGGTTTCACCAGCACATCCAGCAGCCGAGCAAGCGACACCAAAGGCCAGTACAGCCGTAGTCATGGATATCATCGGAATCTGTCACATTCAGAGGCGAACGGAAATCAGTCTAGACATGGGGCGTTGAGGGAAGCAAAGCGCAGCCGCCCCTGGAAAAGTGAACGGAGTCGGCACGCGGCACGGCCTACATATCTTGTTCGTTCGCTTGAGCTGGGGAAGGCTGGCCGGTCCAGCACCGCACGAGCAGGTGCTCGCAAGCCAGACATTTGGGTTCACTGTCGTATGCACTACGAAGGACGGCACCGCAAATCGCAGCAACGAGCCTCGAACAATTCCGGCTGAATGCAGGTAGCAGCATAGTGGACCCGGCCGACGCCGGGTCCATTTCCCCTGATGGATGGCGCAGCTTTGCGCGATAGCATCGGGTGCTGCCTCCTCCCGGCCATGCCTCTTTTCGCCGGCTTCCTCCGCACGACCTGGGCAGTCAACTGGTCTGTGATGGACTGCTCCTACCCCATGCGCATCGCGGCGGGTGCCTGCTCCTGGGCGTGATTCTGCTGAGCAACCTGCTGTTGTGCTTGTGAGTGCTGCTCGAGCTTGGCGAACGACTGCTCCACGGGTGTCTTCGCCGCTTCGTTGATCGCCACCGATACCAGCCGGTGTGCACCGTCGAGTCTGCCCTCAACAGCGAACATGTGCTGGTCTGAGCCGTCGCGGGGAGGGTTGCCCAGCAGGACGTGATCGACACGTTCCAGACCCTGGCTCTTGGCCGTCGCGAACAGGCTGGTCGTCATGCGCTCGCTGGTTTCATCAAAGTCGCGCCCGTGCGTGGCATCCACGGCGGATACGCCGTCGCGAATCTGCTGGTAGAGCGTATGGTCAGGGTGGCCTGGCTTCCTGGGATCCAGGCCTGCCTTGTCCAAGGTGGATTCGATGCTTTCCTGCAACGGACTCTTGGGTGAAAAGCCCGGATTGCTCAGAGAAGGCGAGCCCTTGTCGGCTGCGTCGTGGACCAGTCGCTCACCGGGCTTCAGCGCAGTGTGGGGCCGTTGCTCTGCCTCGGCCTCGCGGCGAGCGTACGCACCGACTTCCTCGGTGCCACGCAGATAGTTGACGCCATCACGCAGGAGTCCAGGCCCGCCGCCGACAAGCACGGTCACTCCCGCGCGTAGTTGATGAATGTCGCTGCGGTACTCGGCAATCCGGCGCAGGTCCTCGGGATCTCTGATCCGGGCGTTGGGGTCGTCCAGCACGGATTGCACGGGCCCCTTGTCGGTCATGTGGTCAAGGAAATGGATCATTCGATGGGAGTCACCCAACTGGACCGCCACGGCGGCCGACATGACATGGCCGCTTTTCATCCCAAGTGACCCGAGAGAGGCGATGCGCTGGCCCTGCTCGGCATGGCGCAGAACCTCCAGTTCCTTGGGGAGCGCGTACATCTCCACCTTGCCGTAGTGCGGGCCACCAGCGCTGACCAGGTCGCCTGCCATGACATGGTTGGTGAACGGTGCCGCATTGGCCGGCTGGCCTTCAGGAAGTCGATACGCGAGTCCGGCAGCACCGTAAGGATTGAAGGCGTCGCCGGGGAGGTTGTAGCGGTGCGCGCTGATCTGTGCCAGCGCGCCGCCCAGGGAGTGGCCGGTGACGTAGACCGGACCATACCCATTCTCTTCAGCCAGCTTGATGGCCTGCTTGGTCAGGGCGAGGGCATCGCCGAGTTGTGCATTGACTCTGGCGGTGACCATCGCCGCATCGATGCCGCCGTCAATCAAAGGCTGGCGGTCGAACTCCGTTCCGCGATGGGCGACGATGACTTCGTTGGTTTGTCGGTTGTGGTAGATGGCGCCTTGGTATCCGCTGGAAGAATCCATGCGGGCCAATACCTCATATCTCGCTCCATCGATGATGGCGAACTCTGGTCCCTTCGGATCCGGGGCTGGGGCTACGTCGTAGATGTGATTTGAAATCGCAGCGCTCGTTCTTGGGTTCATGGCGCTTTTCCGTCAGTCCTTGAGGAAATTTCTATTGGAAAGTACTTCTGGCGATCGGCCATTGAGAGCCTGTCGAACAAGGTCTGCGACCAGGTATGTGCTCGCTCAGGGACCTGACCATCGATCAGGGGTGTTAGTGCTTTTTCTACGTATGTGGTGGAGGGGACGCCATCTCCGATTTCTGGAAAGAAGGCAGGTGCGGCGGTGTAAATCTCTCGGCCATCAATGACGATGGCAAACGATGCTTGCACGAAGCTCGGCGTCCATGTGCATGGGCCGCGCCCGTAATAGTCAGCGACCTCCATCCCATCCTTGAACACTGTAGTGGTGAACTCGCTCTCGCTGATGCGCTTTACTGGGAACTCAACTGACTGTCGCTTCGGAGCGTATTGCACACCCTCGAAGTTGTTGATCGGGGGGAGACAGAGTGGATCTATCTCGTACGAGACAAGAACCTTGGGAGTTGGGATATCCACAGGTGCATCATGGACCCGGATCACAATCGGTAGCGCATCCTTGGGTGCAGGATTCTCGCGGTAAACCGGGTATATGCGCTCCTTGCTGCAGCCTGAAATGGCTAGCGTCATCAAGGCGATCAACGCAATATGAGGAAGGGTTGGGAGGGATTTCAGCATGAGCGGTCCATGTCGCTGATTGAGGTGCTACGGGGCACGCCTGCACAGGGTTACTACGGAACATTGTTCTCGG
This sequence comes from Stenotrophomonas maltophilia, assembly GCF_001676385.1. Taxonomy (GTDB): domain Bacteria; phylum Pseudomonadota; class Gammaproteobacteria; order Xanthomonadales; family Xanthomonadaceae; genus Stenotrophomonas; species Stenotrophomonas maltophilia_J. Next base: position 64,136 of record NZ_LYVJ01000013.1, read on the forward strand.
CGCGTGAAGCTGCCGGCAGAGCTGCCCTGATTGTGATCGGCTGCACGATGGGTCTGGTCCTGGGAGGCGACACTTCGGGCAGATGCGACAACCGGCGCGCTGCAATCCGTCCGATCCCAGGACATCTATTCTTGCACATCGGTGGCATGGGGCCTTGCGATGTAATGTTCATCGGCCGTCCATTGCTCTGCGTCATCGACTATACGAGCCGTTCCGTGCTCTATGGTCCCGGGCTTGCGGGCCCTGGTATGCCAGCCAGGTCGGCTCTGCGCTTTAGTCGAGCTGGATCACGTCAAAGTCCGGGGCCAAGGTCAGCCAGCCCCGGCTGGCCGACGTCGATCACGGGGAGCTGGACGAATCTGCCGCACATGGCCGTAGCGTAGCCGGGCCGGTCGTGGCGGAAGATGTGGCAGACCATGGACGTCCGGGCGGCCAGCATCGCCCAAGGCAAGCGGTTTGCCGAGCGGTAGTGCGTGGCCAGGCTCTACCCGGAGCCGAAGCTGCGCGCGGCGGCAGCTCCCCTCACCGACAGCACCCCGATCCAGCTGGCGCCGGAGCCGCCCGGCCCGCCGCCGACGCGAGAGCGGCAGCAACAGGCCCGTCGGCTGGCTGACACCTCGGTCGCCGCCACGGCGCGGGTCAGGGAAGCGCTGGAACCCCCGGCCGCTGGCCGAGACCAAGCCTCGCCCGAAGGACGCCCGCAAGGCGTGGTTGAGGGCAGGGTCGGAGCAGTTGCGGCGAGGTGTTCAAGGCAGACGCGACATTGCGTCGCAGACGTCATCGGTTGCTCGCTTGGCATCATGTGCTAGAGCAGATTGCGGAGCATCGCGAAAATTGCGGGTCGGAACGACGAACCATGATTGTCGCGAAAGCCTTGGTGCCCGGAGCCGGAATCGAACCGGCATGGGGTTGCCCCCGGCGGATTTTAAGTCCGATGCGTCTACCAGTTTCGCCATCCGGGCCAGCAGCGCCGCGCCGATTGTAGCCGACCTGGCGCTGGACGGCCGGATGGCGTCTGCGTGGCGGGATGCTTAACTGTTGTTCCTGTTCATGTCATAGTCCCTGCCACTGTTCCCAGGGGGGGAGCCGCCCGATGTCGCTGCACGCGATTGCCTATGCCAGTGAGGCCAGTGCCGATCTGCAGACAACCGATCTTGATCGCCTGCTGGCCGACGCCACGGCATTCAACCGTGTAGCCGGTGTCACCGGTGTCCTGATGTTTGATGGCAACCGCTTCCTGCAGTACCTGGAAGGTCCGGAGGACGGCGTCGATTCGGTGTTCCAGCGCATCGTCAACGCGCGCAGCCACGGCCAGCTGAAAGTCCTGTGCCGCGCGCCGGTGGCGCAGCGTGCGTTTCCGCGCTGGTCGATGGGAACCCGGCGCATCGATGCGGATCTGCTGGCGCAGATCGTCGAAGCCGCGTGGCCGGGCTTCCTGCTCGGCAGTGGTGGTTTCGAGCGCCTGCTGCAGGCCTGGACCGGTGCCGATGGCGAACTGGAGCCGGCGGCGGTCGCGCTTGGTTCCTGAGCCTGCCTTGGCGGCACGGCGTCGGGACCGTTAGGCTGTAGCCTTTATCGCCTGGTCCCGGCGGGATGGTATTGCGAATGAGTGTGTTGACCGAAGCCATGATGGCGGGCACGTGGTTGCGTCCGCCGTGCAGGAGGGGCCGATGAGCGCGCGGATTGCCGCTGCCGAGGCGCCGCGTTTCGCGGTGATCGGCCTGGGATACGTCGGCTTGCCGCTGGCAGTGGCATTTGGTCGGCAGTGGCCGACCCTGGGCTTCGACATTGATACCGGCCGCATCGCCGAGCTGCGCAGTGGCAATGACCACACTCTGGAAGTGGAGGCCGACGAACTCGCCAGTGCGCAGTACTTGCAGTATGGCAGCGATCCCAAGCTGCTGGATGCGTGCAACGTCTACATCGTGACCGTGCCGACTCCGATCGATGCTTACGAGCAGCCCGATCTGGAGCCATTGCGTTCGGCTACGCGGCTGATCGCCAGCCACCTGCGTCCCGGTGACCTGGTGATCTATGAGTCTACGGTCTACCCCGGGACCACCGAGGAGGTGTGCGTGCCGTTGTTGGAGCAGGGGGCCGGCCTGCGCTTCAACCAGGACTTCCATTGCGGCTACAGCCCGGAACGGGTCAGCCCCGGTGACCGCCAGCGGCGCCTGGCCGACATCCGCAAGATCACCTCGGGATCGACACCGGAGGCGGCTGCGGTGATCGACGGCCTGTACCAGCGCATCATTGCCGCCGGTACCTTCCCCGCGCCGTCGATGCGCGTGGCCGAGGCGGCCAAGGTGGTCGAAAACATCCAGCGCGACGTCAATATCGCCCTGGTCAATGAGCTGGCACTGATCTTCGACCGGCTCGGCATCGATACCCAGGACGTGCTCGATGCGGCGGGCAGCAAATGGAATTTCCTGCCGTTCCGGCCGGGCCTGGTCGGCGGCCACTGCATCGGCGTCGACCCGTACTACTTGCTGCACAAGTCCGAGAGCGTGGGCTATCACCCGGACCTGATCCACACAGCGCGGCAGGTCAACAACCGAGTCGGCGAGCACGTTGCCGCCCGCGTGCTGGCCATGCTGGCCGAGCGCGGGCGCGTGCCGGCGCAATCGCGCATCCTGGTGCTGGGCGTGACCTTCAAGGAGGATTGTCCGGACCTGCGCAACAGCCGCGCGCTGGAGCTGGCGCAGCGCCTGCGTGATGCCGGTGCGCGGGTTGAGGTCAGCGACCCGTGGGTTGGCCCGGCGGCGCTGGCCGACGCGGGCGTGCACTGGTTGGCCGAGCCGGCGCCCGGAAGCTACGACGCCGTCGTGCTGGCCGTGGCACATGGCCACTTCAAGGCAATGGACGAAACCCGGATCCGGAGCCTGTTGGCACCCGGTGGCCTGGTCTACGACGTGAAGTCCGCCTGGCCACGCGCCGTGGTTGATGGCCGGCTGTAGGTTCCGGTGGCGGGAGGCGCGGTAGACTCGGGAACAGCTGCAACCAAGGAACGCCATGCATCGGTATTTCGTCTACCTGCTCGCCATCCTCATGTTTCCAGTCTGCCTGTGGCTGGCTTCGATATGGCCCGCCTGGTACTGGGGCGTGGGCCTGACGGCCGCGATGGTGGCGCTGGGGACCTGGGACCTGCTGCAGAAACGCAGCACGCTGCGCCGCAATTATCCGGTCATGGCGCACTTCCGCTATGGGCTGGAATCGATCGGGCCGGAGATCCGCCAGTATTTCGTGCAGAGCGACCTGGAGGACGTGCCGTTCTCGCGCCAGCAGCGTGCACTGATCTACCAGCGTGCCAAGAACGAGATGGACACGGTGCCCTTCGGTACGTTGCGCAGCACCTATGCGGTTGATTACGAGTGGATCAATCATTCGCTGGCACCCACGGCCATCGCCGGGCACGACTTCCGCGTGCTGATCGGCCCGGACTGTGCCAAACCCTATTCGGCCAGCGTGTTCAACATCTCGGCGATGAGTTTCGGTTCGCTGTCGGCCAACGCGATCCGCGCGCTGAACGAAGGTGCGCGCCGGGGTGGCTTCTACCACGATACCGGCGAAGGCTCGATCTCGCCCTACCACCGCGAGATGGGCGGCGATCTGGTCTGGGAGATCGGTTCGGGTTATTTCGGCTGCCGCGACGAAAAGGGCGGTTTCAGCGAAGAGCGCTTCATCGCCAACGCTACCCACGACCAGGTCAGGATGATCGAGATCAAGCTGTCGCAGGGCGCCAAGCCGGGCCATGGAGGCGTGCTGCCGGCGCCGAAAGTGACCGCCGAGATCTCGGCCACGCGCGGCGTGCCGATGGGCGTGGACTGCGTATCGCCGTCGCGCCACTCGGCGTTCTCCACACCGGTTGAACTGCTGCGGTTCGTGGCCCGCCTGCGCGAGCTTTCCGGTGGCAAGCCGGTCGGGTTCAAGCTGGCCATCGGCCATCCGTGGGAGTGGTTCGGCATCGCCAAGGCGATGCATGAGACCGGCCTGCTGCCGGATTTCATCGTGGTCGATGGAGCCGAAGGAGGGACCGGTGCGGCGCCGGCCGAATTCGTCGACCATGTCGGCGTGCCGATGCATGAAGCACTGCTGCTGGTGCACAACACCCTGGTCGGCCTGGAGCTGCGCGAGCGCGTCCGCATTGGTGCGGCCGGCAAGATCACCAGCGCGTTCGACATCGCGCGCACCATCGCGCTCGGTGCCGACTGGTGCAATGCCGGCCGTGGCTTCATGTTCGCGCTGGGCTGCATCCAGTCGCTGAGCTGCCATACCGACAAGTGCCCGACCGGCATCGCGACCCAGGACCCGGCACGCTGGAAGCACCTGGATGCGCCGGACAAGGCGACACGCGTATACAGCTACCATGAGCACACGTTGCATGCATTGAAGGAGCTGCTGTGCGCGGCTGGCCTGAACGACCCGGCCGAACTGGGGCCGGAGCATATCCTGCGCCGGGTTTCGCCGGTGGAAATCCGCTCGCTGGCATCCTTGTACCGCTACCTGGAGCCGGGCGAACTCCTGCACAGGGTGCCCGATCATGCGGTATTCCACGCTTACTGGGCTGAAGCGCGCAGCGATTCGTTCCAGCCGCCACCGAAGATCCAGGCGCTGCGCGCCAGCAAGTCGCGGTAATGTGTGGTTGCAGGGCCGAACCATGCCCGCCTGGCGCTTGGATCGGGCATGATGGCGCAGGAATGAAACCCGCCGGGCGTGGCTCGGCTCCACAGGGAGATGCCATGCAGTTCAGGACCGGGACGCTGGATGACGTGGACACACTGTGGGCCCTGCGTACGCGCTGCGTGCGCGAGACCTGCAGCAGCCACTACCCCCCAGAGGTGATCGATCCATGGTCGGCCTCACCGCCGCCGTCGCAGTACGCGCGGCTGCTGGGGCAGGGGGGATGCGTCGTGGTTGAAGATGCGCAGGGTGGCGTGCTCGGCTTCGGCGTGTTCGATATCGACGCCAACGAAGTCGATGCATTGTTCGTTGACCCGGACCGCGGTGGGCAGGGCATCGGCCAGGCCCTGATGCAGCGGTTGCTGGCGATGGCAGACCGCGGGCGCGAGGTGGTGCTGTCGGCCTCGCTCAATGCCGTGCCGTTCTATCAGCGGCAGGGCTTCGTCGCCGTGCGTGAAGAGGCCTACCCGCACCCCAGCGGCGTGGCGCTGGCCTCTGTGAGCATGCGCAGGCCCTGGTGACTGCCCGCATCCTGCTTTCTGTAGAGCCGAGCCCATGCTCGGCTGCCTTTGTCTGAAGCCGAGCACGGCGCGACGCTACGGCGCGGATCCTATCGCCCGGCCAACCAGCCGATCACGCCTTCGGCCGCACGCAGGCCACTGGCGTAGCACGCGGTCAACAGGTAGCCCCCGGTCGGGGCCTCCCAGTCGAGCATTTCGCCGGCACAGAATACGCCGGGCAGTGCCTGCAGCATCAGGCCATCGTCCAGTGCTTCCAGGCGCACGCCACCGGCGGTACTGATCACTTCGGCCATTGGTCGCGGCCGCAGCAGCCGCAGCGGCAGGCGCTTGAGCGTGGCAGCCACGGCCGGCAGGTCCTGGCCTGCATCCTTGCCGAGGATCTCGAATACCAGCGCAGCCTTCACTGCATCCAGGCCGGCCTGGCGGCGCAGGTGCTCGCCGAAACTGCGGCCCTTCCGCGGGCGCGACAGGTCGGCCAGCAGGCGTGCTTCGTCGCGGCCCGGCACCAGGTCCAGGCACAGCATGGCGTGGCCATCACGGTTGATGGTCTCGCGCAGGTCCGCCGCCAACGCGTAGATCAGGCTGCCCTCGATGCCGTACGCGCTGGCTACGCACTCGCCCTGCAGTGACTGTTGCCGTCCGTCCAGGTCGATCCAGTGCGCGACCACCGGCTTCAACGGTGCACCGGCATTGCGCTGGGCGAAGAACGGGGTCCAATCCACATCGAAGCCGCAGTTGGCCGATTGCAGCGGCGCAATGTCCACGCCTCGTGATTGCAATGGGGCGACCCACGCGCCATCGCTGCCCAGTTGCGGCCAGCTGCCACCGCCCAGTGCAAGCACGGTGGCATCGACGGACACTTCAACCGGGCCTTCCTCGGTTTCAAAACGCAGCGCGCCGCTTTCTCCCCAGCCGCTCCAACGGTGGTTCGCGTGCAGGTGCACGCCCTGTTCCTTCAGCCTGCGCACCCACCCGCGCAGCAGCGGCGCGGCTTTGCGGTCGACCGGGAAGACGCGGCCCGAGCTGCCGACGTACGTTTCCACGCCGAAACCGGCGGCCCAGTCGCGAAGCGCCTGCGCGTCGAAGCCGTCCAGCCAGCGTCCGACCGCGGCGGTCCGCTCGCGGTAGCGGCTGTCGAACAGCGGGCGCGGGTCGGAGTGGGTGAGGTTGAGCCCGCCCTTTCCGGCGATCAGGAACTTGCGGCCCGGTGAGCCCTTGGCCTCGTACAGGTCCACGTCCAGGCCAGCCGCGCGCAGGCGCTCGGCGGCGAACAGGCCCGCCGGGCCACCGCCGACGACTGCGACCCGACCCGGTGAAGCAGTATCACGGTTTGACATCGAGCAGCTCGACATCGAACACCAGCGACGAACCCGGCGGGATCGAGCCGGCCCGGCGCTCAGCATAGCCATAGGCCGGCGGAATCATCAGCGTGCGCTTGCCCCCCACCTTCATGCCGGCCACGCCCTCATCCCAGCCACGGATGACCTCGCCGGCGCCCAGCGTGAAAGTGAAGGGTTGGCCGCGGCTGACCGAGCTGTCGAAGGTCCTGCCGTGCTTGTTCCCGGTGCGGCTGTCGTAGATCCAGCCGGTGTAGTGCACGGTCACCCGGCTGCCGGGAACGGCTTCGGCACCGGTGCCGGGCACGCTGTCGATGCGCTCGAACGCGGCCAGGGTACCGCCCGGCGGCGGGCCGGCGGGTTCGCTGGAACAGCCAGCAGCGACGAGGGACAGCAGCAGGGGAATCAGCAGGCGGCGCATCGGCGTCTCCGGACGGTTCAGGACGAGGGCCGCAAGGGTAGCGCATCGGCGCCGGGTATCATGGCGGCATGGCCAAACTTCTGCTCAACCTGCGCAATGTCGGCGATGACGAGTATGCCGATGTCTGCGCACTGCTGGACCGGCATGGCATCGCCTGGTACCGCACCGAACCCAGTCCGTGGGGCATATCCAATGGCGGCCTGTGGCTGCGTGAGGATGCCGATCACCCGCGCGCAAAGGCAGTGATGGCGGAGTATCAGGCCGAACGGGGCGCGCGCATCCGTGCCGAGCGCCAGCAGGCGCTGCGTGACGGCACGGCCGAGACCTTCGGCAGCCTGTTCCGGCGTCGGCCGGTGTTCGTGGTGCTGGTGCTGCTGGGAATGATGGCTGCGGCCGCGCTGGTCCTGCTGCCGTTCATGCTGTTGCGCGGATAGGTCGGCGGCCGCATTGCATCCGGCGCCCGCAGCGGCGACGGCAACTTCAACAGCGGCAGAACCGCCCCTGGCAATGCATCGGTGCCCGCCTCGGGTGGGCGCCGGTCCCGCTGCGGCGCGGAGGACCTGGGCACCGGATCCTGCCGGTGGGTGCCGGAGGCGCTAAAATGGCCGGATGATCGCCAATACCGCTGCCTATCATTTTTCCCACATCGATGCTCCCCAGGTCCTGTGTGACCAGCTGCTGGCGCGCGCCGAGGCGGCGGAACTGAGGGGCACGATCCTGGTAGCGGGCGAGGGGCTGAACCTGTTCCTGGCCGGCGAGCCGGGCGCGATCGAGGGGTTCTACGCGACGCTGCGCGAAGACGCGCGCTTTGCCGACATGCGGATCAAGGCCAGCTTCAGCGAGCATCAGCCGTTCGCGCGCCTGAAGGCCAAGGTCAAGGATGAGATCATCAGCTTCCGTCGTGACGACGGCCAGCCGCTGGATTATCCGCGTGCGCCGGCGGTCGATCCGGCCACCGTGCAGCGCTGGCTGCGGCAGGGCCATGATGATGCCGGCAAGCCGGTAGTGATGCTCGACACCCGCAACCTGCAGGAAGTGGAGTACGGCACCTTCAAGGATGCGCTGGTGCTGCCCATCCGCAGGTTCACCGAGCTGCCCGAGGCGCTTGCACCGCACCGCGAAGCACTGAAGGACAGCACCGTGGTCAGCTTCTGCACCGGGGGCATCCGCTGCGAGAAGGCGGCGCTGTGGATGGCCAATGACGGCATGGACAACGTGCTGCAGCTCGACGGCGGGATCCTCGGCTACTTCGAGGAGGTAGGTGGTGAAGGGTACGAAGGACGCTGCTTCGTGTTCGATGAGCGCGTGGCGCTGGATGCCGAGCTGAAGCCGCTGGTCGACCAACCGTTGCCTGCGCCGCGGCCCAGCGCGTTCTGACCCGCTTGCTGCACAGCCGGGCCCGGCCCGGCTGCCTTTCGTCGACCAGCAGCAGCCGGGCATGGGTTCGGCCCTGCACGATCCGGCGGCCGCTGGCCTCGCTTCACGGGAATCAGCGTCCCGCCACCGTCACTGGCCGTCGCGCCCGGTCGACCCCATGCAGGGGAAATCCTGTGACGGAAATGACCTGATGATCCCATTGTCGATCCTTGACCTGGCCCCTGTCTGCGAGGGAAGTGATACCACCGCTGCCTTTGCCAACATGCTGGACCTGGCCCAGCATGCCGATGCGCTTGGCTATCGCCGCTACTGGCTGGCCGAGCACCACAACATGCCGGGCATCGCCAGTGCCGCTACCGCCGTACTGATCGGGCACGTGGCGGGCGGCACGAAGCGCATCCGTGTCGGTGCCGGCGGCATCATGCTGCCCAACCACGCACCGCTGCAGGTTGCCGAGCAGTTCGGCACGCTGGCGTCGCTGTATCCGGATCGCATCGACCTGGGACTGGGGCGGGCACCGGGGACCGATCAGCCCACCGCGCGGGCGCTGCGCCGCTATTTCGACAGCGCCGACCAGTTCCCGCAGGACGTACGCGAGCTGCTGCACTATTTCGAGCCGGTGCAGCCCGGCCAGGCGGTGCAGGCAGTTCCTGGCGGTGGCCTGCGGGTACCCACCTGGATCCTCGGGTCGAGCTTGTTCGGGGCGCGCATGGCGGCGTCGATGGGCCTGCCGTATGCGTTCGCCTCGCACTTCGCACCGGACGCCATGGACGAGGCGCTGGCGATATACCGCCGCGAGTTCCGCCCCTCGGCGACGCTGAAGCAGCCGCACGCGATGCTGGCCTTGAACGTCGTTGCCAGCAGCAGCGAAGCGGAATCGCGCCGCCTGTTCACCAGCCAGCAGCAGAGCTTCGTCAACCTGCGTCGCGGTCGCCCGGGCAGGATTCCGGCGCCGATCGACGACATCGAAGCCTTCTGGGAACCCCACGAAAAGCTGGGTGTCGAGCGGGCGCTGGCGTGCACCGTGCTGGGCGATCCACAACAGGTGGCTGAAGGCATCGCCGCCTTCGTCGAGCGGCACAGGCCGGATGAGCTGATGCTCACCGCGAACCTGTACGACCACCGTGCGCGCCTGCGCTCGTTTGAACTGGCGATGCAGGCCTGGCATGCCCGGCACGCGGGCTGAACGAAGGCGACGGGGGTTCTCCCGTCCTCAGAGCCAACCCTGGAACAGCTCCATCGTGTAGCCAACCAGTTGGCCGGAGCTGAAACCGAAGAACGTGATCGCCGCCAGCGCGGCGATCCAGTTGAACAGCATCAGCGCGCCATCGCGCTCAAGAAGCGCCAGCGAGAACAGCAGCAGCTGGAAGCCGAACAGGAAGTTGGTGAACGGGATCGGCAGTGACAGCAGGACGCCCAGCAGCACCAGCAGCAGGCCGGTGAACGCATGCGCGGGCAGCGGCTTCAGCAGATGCGGCATGCGCGGCTTCAGCATGCGGTCCAACCGCCGCAGCGGGCGGTCGATGCGGTCAAGGAAGCGGTGCATGGTGCCGCGCTTTGGCCCGCGGCGCGCAATGAGCCCGGGCAGCCACGGCCGGCGCAGGCAGCACAGCATCTGCAGGCCGATCAGGACCACCAGCGGGCCGCTGACCGCGCCTCCCATGCCCGGGATCGGGATGAAGGAGGGAAGGATCGCCACGAACAGGAACACACCGAACGCGCTCTGCTGCAGGTTGCAGAGGATCTGGCCGAGCGGCATGTGCTCGGCCGGATCACCAGAGGCGAACATCTCCAGCAGGGTGCGGATACCCTCGTTGCGGTAGGCCGGGCGCCCGTGGCCCGGGCCCTGGCCGGCCTCAGGCGGTGAGCTCATCGGCCTGCTCGTCGGACAGGGTGCGCAGCAGCAGCTTGTCCACGCGCGCGCCATCCAGGTCGACCACTTCAAAGCGCCAGCCTGCCCAGTCGAAGTACTCGCCCGCGTGCGGAATGCGGCCGAAATAGTGGATGCACATGCCGGCCAGCGTGTAGTAGTCGCCGTCCTCCGCATCGGGCAGGTCATTGCTTCCGATCAGTTCGCGCAGGTCTTCGATCGGCAGCGATCCGTCGACCAGCAGCGAGCCGTCCTCGCGGGTCACCACCAGCGCGTCCTCGTCGGCATTCTCGACCGCCTGCAGGCGGCCGACCACGGCGCCCATCAGGTCGCTGATGGTCACCAGGCCCTGGATCTCGCCGTACTCGTCCACCACCAGCGCCATCGACTGCTGTTCCTCGCGGAAGATCTCCAGCAGCTTCATCGCATGGGTCGACTCGGAGACGTACAGTGGCTCGCGCAGGGTCTGGAACAGGGCGTTGTCGCCACGCGCCATGCGCGTAGCCAGCGATTTCAGTTCCAGCACGCCGACCACATCCTGGTCGTTGTCGCGGTACACCGGGTATCGCGAGAATTCGTGCTCGGCCATGATCTCCAGGTTCTTCTCCTGGCCAGCCTGGGTATCGAGCCAGGCGATCCGGTTACGCGGAGTCATCAGGCTGTCGGCCGTGCGGTCGCCCAAGCGCATGACGCGGTTCATCATGTCGCGCTCGTGGGCATCGATCACGCCGGCCTCATGGCTCTCGGCCACCAGCATGCGGATCTCTTCCTCGGTCACCTGCGCGGCCTCGTCCTTGCCCAGGCCGAGCACCTTCAGTACCAGTTGCGTGGTTTTGGACAGCAGCCAGACAAAGGGCAGGGCCAACCTGGCCAACCAGCTCATCGGCATCGCCACCAGGCCGGCGATGGCCTCCGAACGGGTCAGTGCCAGGCGCTTGGGCACCAGTTCGCCGAAGATGAGCGTCACGAAGGTGATCAACGACACGGCCAGTGCCGTACCGACTTCACGGGCGTAGGCGAACCCCGGCATCATGCCCTGCAGCCAGCCGGCGATGGCATCGCCGATGGCGTCACCACCCAGGTAGCCGGTCAGCACGCCGATCACGGTGATGCCGATCTGCACCGTGGACAGGAAGCTCTCCGGCTTCTCCGACAGCTCCAGCGCCTTGGCCGCGCGCTTGGAGGTAGCGGCCAGCTGCTTCAGGCGGCTCTTGCGCGAGGTCATGACCGACATCTCGGACATGGCAAAGAAGCCGTTAAGCAGAACCAGTGCAAAGACAATCAGGATCATTTCAAACACGGGCGTCGTCCCCGGTTGGTGGCAGGGAGGGCGGGTGCTTGCGATGGCGGCAGGCGCTCAGGAATGGGGTCCGGCGCGGCGCGGGGGGATTAGGGTCGTCGTCCATAAGGTGCGCCCGGAGGCGCGCTGGCATCTTAGCAAAGGGGCATGGCGCGGTGGCAACCGCCTGTTCAGGTTTGGGGCCCGGACCGCCCGGAAGGGGGCAGGGATACCCGTGATGGTCATCTAGCCGTCATAATTCCGCCTGGTGCCGTCCTTCCCGCGACGGCTGACAGGTTTCTCAATGTTCTCTCTGCAGACCATTTTCGGTTCCGGCAAACAGTTCTACACCCTGCTCGATGAGGCTGCCGTCGCGGCCTACGATGCTGCCAAGGCGCTGCATTCCATGCTGCGCGAGGCCGATCGCCAGCCTGCGCTGGACGCCTTCAAGTTGGCCCGCCTGCGCGAACGCGCGGCCTCGGACAAGATCAGCCAGGCGCTGGTGGACAGCTTCATGACGCCGATCGAGCGCGAAGACATCGAAGCGCTGGGCTCGGCGCTGTACAAGATTCCCAAGCAGATCGAGAAGTTCGCCGATCGCTATTCGCTGGCGACGACCCACCTCGAGCACATCGACTTCGCGCCGCGCGCGGCGATGCTGGAACAGGCCGCCGGCGTGGTGGTGGAGATGGTGGCCGACCTGCGGAACATGAACCTGGACCGGATGACCGCGCTGAACGAGAAGCTGCGCTCCCTGGAGAACGAGGCCGACCGCCTGATGCTCGAACTCTACCGCGACATCTATTCCGGCCGCCTGGACAACCTGCAGATGTTCCTGCTGAAGGAGTTCTTCGAGATCCTGGAGAAGGCCATTGATCGTTGCCGCGAGGCCGGTGTGGTGGCGTACCAGATCGTGTTGAAGAACAGCTGACGGACGCCGCCGCATGTTGACCCTTGTCCTGGTGGTGATCCTGGCCGCGCTCGTCTTCGAGTTCATCAACGGCTTCCACGACACCGCCAATTCCATTGCCACCGTGGTTGCGACCAAGGTGCTTTCGCCTGGCTGGGCGGTGATGCTCGCCGCCCTCATGAACCTCATTGGTGCGCTGACCGGCACCGCTGTTGCGCTGACCATCGCTTCGGGCCTGCTCAACACCAACGTGGTCGACGTCACCCCGCAGGTGATCCTGTGCGCGCTGCTGGGCGGCATCATCTGGAACCTGATCACCTGGTGGAAAGGCCTTCCGTCGTCGTCCTCGCACGCATTGATCGGTGGCCTGTGCGGCGCTGGCCTGGCCGCGGCCCACAACAACTGGGATGCGCTGATCTGGTCCGAACGCCTGGGCAGCTGGGCGCAGAACAAGGGCCTGCTGTGGAAGGTGTTCGTGCCGATGATCACCTCCCCGGTGGCCGGTTTCCTGCTGGGCATCGTGGTGATGGTGCTGCTGTGGGCGCTGATCGCCGGCCTCGCCCGGGTCGGCGGTGCCATCGGCCGCCTGGCCCGGCCGCGCATCGTCAATGCATTCTTCGGCAAGGCGCAGATCGCCTCGGCGGCTTACATGGGCTTTGCCCATGGCCACAACGATGCGCAGAAGACCATGGGCATCATCGCCATGACCCTGATCGGTGCCGAAGCCACCGGTGCGCTGGATGACCTGCCGTCGTGGCTGGCCTTCATGCACCCGGACGCGAGCGCCGGCGACGGCATCGCGATGTGGATCGTGCTGACCTGTGCGGTGGTGATGGCCGCCGGTACCGCCTCCGGCGGCTGGAAGATCATCAAGACCCTGGGCCACAAGATGGTCAAGCTGCACCCGATCCACGGCTTCGCCGCGGAGACCAGCTCGGCCACCATCCTGACCCTGGCCGCGCACTTCGGCATGCCGGTCTCGACCACGCACAGCATCTCCACCGCGATCATGGGCGTGGGCTTCGCCAAGAACCCGCGTTCGCTGAAGTTCGGCGTGATCGAGCGCATCGTCTGGGCCTGGATCCTTACCATCCCCGCTGCTGGCGGCTGTGCCTACCTGATCCTCAAGCTGTTCGCGCTGGCCGGTTGGCTCTGATCCACCGTAGCGCAGCAGACAAGAAGCCCGCCGTCCTCCGGCGGGCTTTTTCCATGGGCAGATCGTTGCTGCATATTCACGCATGGCGGGGATCCAGCGTGTCGACCAGGGGCGGCACCCACCCACCGTAGCGGGAGCTGTCAGCCGCAGGGGAAGGCCGGCTGCCCGACCGAACCCGTTCAATTGCGCTGGAACAGCGCCTGTACATCCTTGCGGAACGCTGCCTGGCTGTCGGCCCGGCTGTAGAACATGTGCCCGCCGGGATAGCTGCGCACCTGTACCCGGTCCGGATTGCGGCCCATCGCGGGCATCTGGTCCACGGTCAGGATCGACCCCATGAACGGGCATGACAGGTCGTTCCAGCCGTGTGCGATCAGCACCTGCAGGTTCGGATCAATCGCGACCGCCTGGCGGAGCTGGGTCACGGCGCCTTGGCGCAGGTCGCCATTGCGGTCCCACAGCCGGTTTACGTCATAGTTGAGCGCCTGGTAGCGCGCGTCCACCTTCCAGCCGACCACGCGGGTGACGAAGTCGACCATTGCGGTCGTGGTCGGCGCGATGATGCTGTCCAGCAATGGATCGTTCGCGCGCTGCTCCGGATCGTTCGGGAACGGATCGAACGCGGTCACGTTGGAGTCGTAGCGGCTGCCCAGCGTGCCCTTGTCGCGGAACACTTCGCGCAGATAGGCCTGGGTTTCCAGGCGGCCACCGGCACGGCGCACGAACTGCGGGTCCAGCCCGGTCAGCTCGGTCACCCGTCGCAGCATCGCCTCGGTCGCCTGCGGGTCACTGCGGCCCTTCATCAGCGCCGTGGCGTAGTCACCGCGGGTGTACTCGATCACCTCGCGCATCGCCGCATCGGTCAGCTTGCCCTGGCGCTCCAGGTGCGCGGCGGCGATCGACGGCAGGGTCTGCATCCACGCCATCGGCGACACATCGGCGTTGTCTTCCAGGGTCGGGCTCAGGTACGGCGAAACCAGCACCAGGCCGTTCATCGCCACACCCAGCCGGGTCTGCAGGAAGTGAGTGATGCGCGGGCCACGATAGCCCCCGTAGCTCTCGCCGGCCAGGTACTTGCGCGACGCCATGCGCTGGTGGCGCAGCAGCCAGTCGTAGATCGAGCGTGACAGGTACTCGATATCGGCACTGGGGTTGTACAGCTGCTTCTTCGCCTCGTCGTCGCCGACGCGGGCACGGCTGAAGCCGGTGCCGACCGGATCGATGAACACCAGGTCGGTGAAATCCAGCCAGGTGCCCGGGTTGTCGCGCAGGGTGGCCGGTGCGATGCGCTGTCGCCCTCCGAACCGAAGGCCACTACCTTTGGTCCGATCGCGCCCATGTTGAGGTACACCGACGATGCCCCCGGCCCGCCGTTGAGCGCGAACGTGACCGGACGGTCCTTGCCCGGCACCGTGTAGGCGGTGAACACCACGTCGGCGATCACCTTGCCCTTGGCATCGCGTACCGGCAGGGTGCCGACGGTCGCGGTGTACTCGAGGGTGCGGCCTGCCAGGCGCATGCTCTGGCGAGCCGACGCATCGGCCGGCAGCGCTGGCGCTTCGGTCTTGTCGTCTTTCGGATCGTCGGCGTCGGGCGCGGCCAGCACGCTGGCAGGGGCGATGAGCAGGCCGACGCAGAGCGCGGCAGTGTGCAGCAGGGACTTCATGGCAGCGGATCGGCAGCGGAAGGGGTTCCGATGCTAGGGCGGTGGCGGGCATGCCGTATGTGTCCAAAGCCATGGCAGCGCATCGGCGCCGGCAACGGCCAGATCCGGTCAAGCGGGCAGGGTGGCCGCCGCTTCGTCATCCGCCAGCAGGCCGTAGACGGCCGAGTCGGACAGTTCGCCCTGGATGCGCCAGCGCTGGCGCAGCACGCCCTCGCGGCGGAAGCCCAGCCGCTCGAGCACGCGTGCGGAACGTGCATTTCGCGGATCGATCTCGGCTTCAACGCGGTGCAGGCGCAGGGTACGGAACAGGTAGGCCAGCACTTGCTTCAGCGCTTCGTGCATATACCCCTGGCGCTGGTGGGCGGGCGCGAGCAGGTAGCCGATCTCGGCGCGCGCCGCGTCGCGATCCACCGCGAACACCACGCAGATGCCGAGCAGCGGGCCGTCCAGTGATTCGCGCAGGGCCAGCTTCAGCTGTGTGCCAGTGGCATGGGCGGCGAGGTCATCGTCGATCTGCTCCCTGGCCTCGGCCGGGCGCGTCCATGCCGGGTGGTTCCACCAGCGCATCACCTCTGCGTTGGATTGCAGCGTGAACAACGCGGCGGCGTCGTCGCGGCGGATCGGGCTCAGGACCAGCCGCGCGCTGTGCAGCGGCAGGCCGGGAAACAGCAGCGAGTGGCTGGCCAATGCGAGGGTCCGCGCGGGTAGGCGCGCATTATCGCGCTACCGGGTTTGCCGATGGGGGCGCAATGCCGCGCGGGGCGGCAGGATGGGGATGGATCCGTTTCCCGGCAGGAAACGGATCCGTCCCCCTGCCGGATCAGACTTCCAGCGACGCCAGGTCGCCCTTGGTCTCCAGCCAGCCCTTGCGGTCGGAGGCGCGCTTCTTGGCCAACAGCATGTCCATCAGCGAGCGGGTCTGCTCGCCGTCGTCCACGGTCAGCTGCACCAAGCGGCGGGTATGGGGTGGATGGTCGATTCGCGCAGCTGCTGCGGGTTCATTTCACCCAGGCCCTTGAAGCGGGTCACGCTGACGGCGCCCTTGATCTTCTCGCGCTCGATCTTGTCCAGCATCGAACGCTTCTCTTCCTCGTCCAGGGCATAGAACACCTGCTTGCCCACGTCGATGCGGAACAGCGGCGGCATCGCCACGAACACGTGGCCGGCATCGACCAGCGCCGGGAAGTGCTTGAGGAACAAGGCGGTGAGCAGGGTGGCGATGTGCAGGCCGTCGGAATCCGCGTCCGCCAGGATCACCACCTTGCCGTAGCGCAGGCCGCTGATGTCGTCCTTGCCCGGGTCGCAGCCGATGGCCACGGCGAGGTTGTGCACTTCTTCCGAAGCCAGCACGCTGTTGGACGAGACTTCCCAGGTGTTGAGGATCTTGCCGCGCAGCGGCAGGATCGCCTGGAAGTCCTTGTCGCGGGCCTGCTTGGCGCTGCCGCCTGCCGAGTCACCCTCGACCAGGAAGAGTTCGGTGCGCGACAGGTCCTGGCTGATGCAGTCGGCCAGCTTGCCGGGCAGGGCCGGGCCCTGGGTGACCTTCTTGCGGACGACCAGCTTCTCGGTTTTCAGGCGGGCACTGGCGCGCTCGATGGCGATCTGCGCGATCTTCTCGCCCAGCTCCACGTTCTGGTTCAGCAGCAGGCTGAAGGCATCGTGGGCCGCGCCTTCGACGAAGCCGGCCGCCTGGCGCGAGGACAGGCGCTCCTTGGTCTGGCCGCTGAACTGCGGGTCGGTCATCTTCAGCGACAGCACGAACGATACGCGGTCCCACACGTCTTCCGGGGCCAGCTTGACGCCACGCGGCAGAAGGTTGCGGAAGTCGCAGAACTCGCGCAGCGCCTCGGTCAGGCCGGTGCGCAGGCCGTTGACGTGGGTGCCGTGCTGGGCGGTGGGGATCAGGTTGACGTAGCTTTCCTGCACCAGCTCGCCTTCCGGCAGCCAGGCCACCGCCCAGTCCACCACCTCGGTGTCTTTCTTCAGGTTGCCGACGAACAGGTCGGCCGGCAGCGATTCGCGTTCGCCCAGTTCGAGCTTCAGGTAATCGCGCAGGCCGTCTTCGTAGTACCAGGTATCGACTTCGCCGGTGGCTTCGTCGGTCAGCTTGACGGTCAGTCCCGGGCACAGCACGGCCTTGGCGCGCAGCAGGTGCTTCAGCGCGCGCACCGCGAATTTCGGCGTGTCGAAATACTTCGGGTCCGGCCAGAAGCGCACGCGGGTACCGGTGTTCTTCTTGCCGACGCTGCCGACCACCTCCAGCGGGGAGGCACGGTCGCCGTTGCGGAAGGTGATGCGGTGTTCGGCGCCGTCGCGCTTGATGTGCACTTCCACCAGCGTCGACAGCGCGTTGACCACGCTGACGCCGACGCCGTGCAGGCCGCCGGAGAAGGTGTAGTTGTTGTTGCTGAACTTGCCGCCCGCGTGCAGGCGGGTCAGGATCAGCTCGACGCCGGGGATCTTCTCTTCCGGATGGATGTCCACCGGCATGCCGCGGCCGTCATCGCTGACCTCCACGCTGCCGTCCTTGTACAGGGTGATCTCGATCGAGCGGGCGTGGCCGGCGAGGGCCTCGTCCACGGAGTTGTCGATCACTTCCTGTGCCAGGTGGTTCGGGCGCGCGGTGTCGGTATACATGCCGGGACGGCGCTTGACCGGGTCAAGACCGGACAGGACTTCAATATCGGCGGCGTTATAGCGGGCGTTCATCTATCTTCTAAAGCGCGGAGCGACGCGCAAGTGTGCGGTCTGGACGGCGATTTTGCACGCCTGCGGTTCAGCCTCGGCACGGGGGAGGGGGTAAAATGGCGGCTGCTGGAATCCGGACGCCGGCATCCCACAACCCGGTCATACCGCGAGGAAGACTCCATGAAGAAGCTGCTGACCATTGCAATCCTGGCCGCCGCCGCCGTTGCGGTGCCGCTGGTGATGGCCCAGAACGCCGGCCAGCCGGCCCCGCAGCAGGGCGACCAGGCCGACAAGGCCCAAGCCGAGGCAGACGCCAAGGCCAAGCGCCGCGCCCAGGCCAATGCCGAAATGAAGGCCAAGGGCCAGCCCGTCCCGCAGAAGGAAGAGGAAGAAGAGGCGCGGAAGAAGCGCTGATCCCGCGGCCTGCCAGGCGCCCCCTTGCGAAAGGGGGCTTCCAGACACCAGACGCCCCCACGCCGGGGCGTTTTTGTTTGGGGTGGTCGCACAAGGCCCTTGGGTTGGCGGCCATCAATCTGTAAACTATGGCTTTCCGGGAGCAAGTGCGTGTCCACCCTTTGCGAATGGGCTGGCACGGCCACGCGTGGTCGCCAGCAATGTGGGTCGCAGGTGACGGTCGATTTGGCCGGCACGGTCGCCCCGACCTCGCACGAGGGCTTCCGTCCGGCGCCCTCCGCCGTGCGGGCCAGCGCCTCCCTCGCTGTCCCAGCGAACCGGAAAACCCCCTCCGAGCACCATGCCCGCCCTCCGGGTGCGCGTGGTGCTGTCGTTTTCCATTTCCAGACAGGATGCTTGCAGCCATGACTCCCTTGATTTTCGTAACCGGCGGCGTGGTGTCCTCGCTCGGCAAAGGCATTGCCGCTGCGTCGCTGGCCGCCATCCTCGAAGCCCGTGGCCTGAAGGTCACGATGATGAAGCTCGACCCGTACATCAATGTCGATCCGGGCACGATGAGCCCGTTCCAGCATGGTGAGGTCTACGTCACCGACGATGGCGCCGAGACCGACCTCGACCTGGGCCACTACGAACGCTTCGTCCGCACCCGGCTGAGCCGCAAGAACTCGGTCACCACCGGCCGCATCTACGAGAACGTGATCCGCAAGGAGCGCCGCGGTGATTACCTGGGCGCGACCGTGCAGGTCATCCCCCACATCACCGATGAGATCCGCCGCTGCATCGACGAAGCCACCGAAGGCTACGACGTGGCCCTGGTCGAGATCGGCGGCACGGTCGGCGACATCGAGTCGCTGCCGTTCCTGGAAGCCATCCGCCAGGTGCGCACCGAACGTGGCCCGGAGAAGGCACTGTTCATGCACCTCACCCTGGTGCCGTACATCGGTGCGGCCGGTGAGCTGAAGACCAAGCCGACCCAGCACTCGGTCAAGGAACTGCGCTCGATCGGCATCCAGCCGGACGTGCTGCTGTGCCGTTCCGAGCAGGCTGTGCCGGATTCGGAGCGTCGCAAGATCGCCCAGTTCACCAACGTCTCCGAACGCGCCGTGATCAGCGTGCCGGACGTGGACGTGCTGTACCGCATTCCGTCGGGCCTGCACGCCCAGGGGCTGGACGATATCGTCGTCAACCAGCTGAAGCTGGCCGACAAGGCAGGTCCGGTGGATCTGTCGGTGTGGGAGGACGCCGTGGACGCGACCCTGCACCCGCTGGATGAAGTGACCATCGCAGTGGTCGGCAAATACGTCGACCATCAGGACGCCTACAAATCGGTCGGCGAAGCGCTCAAGCACGGCGGCCTGCGCCAGCGCACCAAGGTCAACCTGAAATGGCTGGAAGCGCAGGACCTCGAGGGTACCGACATGGCTGCGCTGGCCGATGTCGACGGCATCCTGGTGCCGGGTGGTTTCGGTGACCGGGGTTTCGAAGGCAAGGTGCTGACCTCGAAGTTCGCCCGTGAACAGCGCGTGCCGTACTTCGGCATCTGCTATGGCATGCAGGCCGCCGTCGTCGATTACGCACGCAACGTGGTGGGCCTGGACGGCGCGAACAGCACCGAGAACGACCGCCAGTCGCCCAATCCGGTCATCGGCCTGATCACCGAATGGCGTACCGCCAGCGGCGACGTCGAGAAGCGCGACGACAAGAGCGACCTCGGCGGCACGATGCGCCTGGGCCTGCAGGAGCAGCGCCTGAAGCCGGGCACACTGGCGCGTGAGCTGTACGGCAAGGACGTGGTCGCCGAGCGCCATCGCCACCGCTACGAGTTCAACAACCGCTACCGCACCCAGCTGGAAGATGCGGGCCTGGTGATCGCCGGCAAGTCGATGGACGACACCCTGGTGGAGGTGGTCGAGCTGCCGCGGGAGGTGCATCCGTGGTTCCTGGCCTGCCAGGCGCACCCGGAATTCCTGTCCACGCCCCGTGACGGCCACCCGCTGTTCATCGGCTTCATCCGTGCTGCGCGCGAGCGCAAGGCCGGCGGCAAGCTGCTGGCCGAAGCCCGCGCCTGACTTGTGAAGGGGGGCGCCGGCCCCCATCCTCCATGCTTCAACCCAGTGCGCTGGTTTCCCGGCGCAGCGGACAACAAGGAAACGCCATGAAACTGTGTGGATTCGAAGTCGGGCTGGACCAGCCCCTGTTCCTGATCGCCGGCCCGTGCGTGATCGAGTCGATGCAGCTGCAGCTCGACACCGCTGGCAAGCTGAAGGAGATCACCGGCAAGCTCGGCGTCAACTTCATCTTCAAGTCCAGCTTCGACAAGGCCAACCGCACTTCGGGTACCGCCTTCCGCGGGCCGGGCATGGAAGAGGGCCTGAAGGTCCTGGCCGAAGTCAAGAAGCAGATCGGCGTGCCGGTGCTCACCGATGTCCACGAATACACTCCGATGGACGAAGTGGCCTCGGTGGCGGACGTGCTGCAGACCCCGGCGTTCCTGGTCCGCCAGACCGACTTCATCCGCAAGGTGTGTTCGGCCGGCAAGCCGGTCAACATCAAGAAGGGCCAGTTCCTGGCGCCGTGGGACATGAAGCCGGTCGTGGAGAAGGCCAAGGCCACCGGCAACGAGCAGATCATGGTCTGCGAACGCGGTGCCAGCTTCGGCTACAACAACCTGGTCAGCGACATGCGTTCGCTGGCGGTGATGCGCGAGACCGGTTGCCCGGTGGTGTTCGACGCCACCCACTCTGTGCAGCTGCCGGGCGGGCAGGGCACCAGTTCCGGTGGCCAGCGCGAGCACGTGCCGGTGCTGGCCCGCGCTGCCGTTGCGGTGGGCATCTCCGGCCTGTTCGCCGAAACCCACCCGGACCCCTCCAAGGCCCTGTCCGACGGTCCGAATGCATGGCCGCTGGACCAGATGGAAGCGCTGCTGGAGACCTTGATGGAGCTCGATGCGGTGACCAAGAAGCACGGCTTCTCGCGTTTCGCCTGAGTCATCTCCCTGGCGGCACGGGTAGCCCGCGCCGCCAGCGGTGCCAAAGAGCGGTCGCGCCTGTTCTTTGCGCAGGCTGGCCTGGCGCCTGCCGGGCCGTGTGTGCGCAGCGCCCCCGCAGGCACCGCGGCGCGCGATCATGAACCGGGGGCCAGCAGGGCTGGCGCCACCCGGGCCATTTGGCAAGCGGCGGGCTGCCGGGGATAATCACGCGGCATTCGTTTTGTCGCCCCCTCTCCAGACAGGTAACCGGCCCGACCATGAGTACGATCCGCAGCATCCATGCCCGTGAAATCCTCGACAGCCGTGGCAATCCCACGCTGGAGGCCGAAGTCATCCTCGAGGATGGGTCGTTCGGTCGCGCCGCAGTTCCCTCTGGCGCCTCGACTGGCACCAAGGAAGCGGTCGAGCTGCGTGACGGTGACAAGACCCGCTACCTGGGCAAGGGCGTACGCAAGGCCGTCGACAACGTCAATACCACCCTTGCCAATGCCCTGAAGGGTTTCGAAGCCAGCGACCAGGCCGGCCTCGACCGTCGCCTGATCGATCTGGACGGCACCGAGAACAAGGGCCGCCTCGGCGCGAACGCCCTGCTGGGTGTTTCGATGGCCGCCGCGCATGCCGCTGCCGCGTCGAACAAGCAGGCGCTGTGGCAGTACCTTGCCGGCAAGACCGGCGTGATCCCGTCGCTGCCGGTGCCGATGATGAACATCATCAACGGCGGTGCGCATGCCGACAACAACGTCGACTTCCAGGAGTTCATGGTGCTGCCGGTGGGCTTCACCTCGTTCTCCGAAGCGCTGCGCGCCGGTACCGAAATCTTCCATTCGCTGAAGTCGGTGCTGAAGGGCCACGGCCTGAGCACGGCGGTCGGCGACGAAGGTGGCTTCGCGCCGGACTTCCGCAGCAACGTCGAAGCACTCGACACCATTCTCGAAGCGATCGGCAAGGCCGGCTACACCGCCGGTGAAGACGTACTGCTGGGCCTGGACGTGGCCTCCAGCGAGTTCTTCGAGAACGGCAAGTACAACCTGGTCGGCGAGAACAAGCGCCTGACCTCCGAGCAGTTTGTCGACTTCCTCGCCGACTGGGCCGCGCAGTACCCGATCATCACGATCGAAGATGGCCTGGCCGAGAACGACTGGGCAGGCTGGAAGCTGCTGACCGAGCGCATCGGCAAGAAGGTGCAGCTGGTGGGTGACGACCTGTTCGTGACCAACCCGAAGATCTTCCAGGAAGGCATCGATTCGGGCACCGCCAACGCGATCCTGATCAAGGTCAACCAGATCGGCACCCTCAGCGAAACCCTGGAGGCCATCGCCATGGCCGACCGCGCCGGCTATGCCGCCGTGGTCTCGCACCGCTCGGGTGAAACCGAAGACACCACCATCGCTGATATCGCGGTGGCCACCACCGCCACCCAGATCAAGACCGGCTCGCTGTGCCGCAGCGATCGCGTGGCCAAGTACAACCAGCTGCTGCGCATCGAGGAAGCCCTCGGCGCTGGCGCGCGTTACGCAGGCCGTGACGCGTTCGTTTCGCTGAAGCGCTGAGCCGATGCGCGACTGGCGCTGGATGCTGCTGGTGCTGGCCCTGCTGCTGGGCTGGCTGCAGTACCGCTTCTGGTTCGGCCCGGGCAATTCGGGTGAAGTGATGATGCTCGAAGCCCAGGTCGCCAACCAGGAGCGGGACAATGAGGGCCTGCAGCAGCGCAATGATGCGCTTGCTGCGGAAGTGAAGGACCTCAAGGAAGGCCAGTCCGCCATCGAGGAGCGCGCGCGCAGCGAGCTGGGCATGATCAAGCCTGGCGAGAAGTTCTACCGCGTGGTCGAGGATGCACCGGCGCAACCGGTGCAGCCAGCCGTGGGTGTCAGCGCCCAGGGCGGCGAACACCCGGCAGACGTGCCATGAGTGCGGCGATCTGGGTGGTGGTTCCGGCTGCCGGCCGTGGTACCCGCTTCGGCGCACCGCTGCCCAAGCAGTACCTGCAGGCGGGCGGGCAGATCCTGCTCGCCCACACGCTCGACGCGCTGCTGGCACATCCGGCCGTGGCCGGGGCCATGGTGGTGATCGGGCAGGACGACGCCGACTGGCCGGGCTGGAGTGAATGGGCCGGCAAGCCGGTGCTGACCTGCATCGGTGGTGCTACCCGTGCCGCCTCGGTGCTGGCCGGGCTGCAGGCGTTGCCGGATTCGGTGCGCGCCGACGAGTTCGTGCTGGTGCACGACGCTGCGCGCCCGAACCTGTCGCCGGTGGATCTCAGCCGCCTGCTCGAGGTCGGTCGTGCCGACCCGGTTGGCGCAATCCTCGCGGCACCAGTGCGCGATACCCTCAAGCGAGCAGGGGATGATGGCGGCATCGATGGCACCGAGCCGCGCCAACGCCTGTGGCGTGCACTCACGCCGCAGCTGTTCCGCCGGCATCAGCTCAGCCGCGCGCTGTCCGAGGCGGCTGCCGCCGGCGTCGAGGTCACCGACGAAGCGATGGCCATGGAGCGCCAAGGCCAGCGCCCGCTGCTGGTGGAAGGCAGCGAGGACAACTTCAAGGTCACCACCCCGGCCGATCTCGACCGGTTCGAATTCGTACTTTCCCGCCGCGCTGGCTGAACGCCCGCGGCCCAGCAGCAAGGGTTGCATCCATGAGCACCGCACCGTTCCCGCCCGTCCGCATCGGCCAGGGCTACGACGTCCATGCCTTCGGCGGAGGCGACCACATCATGCTGGGCGGGGTGAAGGTGCCGCACAGTCGTGGCGTGCTCGCACACAGCGATGGCGACGTGATCCTGCATGCCTTGTGTGATGCCATGCTCGGCGCGCTGGCGCTCGGTGACATCGGCCAGCATTTCCCGCCGACTGACGATCGCTGGAAGGGCGCTGACAGCAGTGATTTCGTCCGCCACTGTGACAGCCTGCTACGCGAGCGTGGCTGGCGTGTCGGCAACACCGACATCACCGTGATCTGCGAGCGGCCCAAGGTCGGCCCGCATGCGCTGGCCATGCGTGAGCACATCGGTGCGCTGCTGCAATTGCCGCTGGACGCTGTCAGCATCAAGGCCACGACCTCGGAGAAGCTGGGCTTCACCGGTCGTGGTGAAGGTATTGCCGCACAGGCGGTCGTGCTGCTGGTGGCAGCATGATCCCGCTGCCACTGGCGTTCGGTGCGCCGTTGCTGACGGCGCGCATCCGCACCACGCCGGAAGATTTCCAGGTCGACGAACTGCCGGCCTTCGAAGCCACCGGCGAAGGCGAGCACCTGCTGCTGCACATCCGCAAGCGCGGTGCCAACACCGTGCACGTGGCCAAACTGCTGGCCAAGTGGGCGGGCCTGCCGGAAATGGCAGTGAGCTATGCCGGCATGAAGGATCGCCACGCGGTCACCACCCAGCGTTTCAGCGTGCACCTGCCCAAGCGCGTGGCGCCGGACCTGACCGAGCTGGCCAGTGACGAGATCGAAGTGCTCGAAGCGACCTGGCACAATCGCAAGCTGCAACGCGGCGCATTGGCAGGCAACCGCTTCAAGCTCGTACTGCGCGAGGTGCAGGGGGATGCCGCAGCGATCACCGAGCGCCTCCAGCAGATCGCCGCGCGTGGCCTGCCGAACTGGTTCGGTGAACAGCGCTTCGGCCGCGATGGTGGCAATGTGCCGGCAGCATTGGCGATGTTCGGTGGCCGCCGCATGCGCAAGGACCAGCGTTCGCTGCTGCTGTCGGCTGCCCGTTCGGCGCTGTTCAACCGTGTGCTGGCCGCGCGCGTGGAGCAGGGCAACTGGGACCAGCCGATGGAGGGTGAAGTGTGGATGCTCGATGGCAGCCGCAGCGTGTTCGGTCCTGAGCCGTACACCGATGTGCTGGCCGAGCGCCTGGCGCGCTTCGACATCCATCCCAGCGGGCCACTGTGGGGTGAAGGTGAGCTGCGCAGCGCCGATGCGGCACGTGCCCTGGAACTGGCGGCGCTGGATGACGACGAGTCGAAGGCACTGCGCGCGGGCCTGGAAGACGCACGCCTGAAGCAGGAGCGCCGGGCGCTGCGCCTGCGCCCGGCATTGTTGCAGCATCAGTGGCTGGCCGATGACGTGCTGGAACTCTCGTTCGCTCTGCCGCCAGGCTGCTACGCCACCGCGGTGCTGCACGAACTCGGGCCGGTCGAAGACGCCTCGCAGGCCTGACAGAAAAGGGGACGGAGGGGATTAAGTCGTTTGTGCCACAAACGACTTAATCCCCTCCGTCCCCTTTTTTCAGCGCCGTGCCAGCAGCACCAGTACTGCGCCGGTACCGCCTTGCCCGGTCGGCGCCGAGTGGAACGCCAGCACGTCGTTGCGCAGCCGCAGCAGGCGGTCGACCAGGTTCTTCAGCACCGGCGCCCCGCCATCGGACTGCAGTCCCTTGCCGTGGATGATGCGCACGCAGCCGTAGTCGTGCGCCTGCGCTTCCAGCAGGAACTGGCGCAGCAGGTGTTCCGCCTGTGCGGCGGTTGCGCCGTGCAGGTCCAGTTCGTCCTGCACCGAGTACTGGCCGCGCTTGAGGCGCTGGAACAGGCGCGGCGGCAGATTGTCGCGGCGATAGCTGGCCACGTCGCCGGCTTCCAGCGGCGTGCTGTCACGCAGCAGGCGGGCAAATTCACCGACCGCTTCAGCCTCGTCACGCTCGGCCATGCGCGCGCGCGGCTTCGGCCGCGGCGCGGCGGGCGCCGGATCGACCTCCTTGCGCAGCGGCTTCACTTCGCCAATGGCCGCACGGAACAAGGCGGCCGGATCTTCGTCTTCAGGGTGCGACATGCGGACAGGGTAACCCTCGGGCAGTGCTCTGCCTATGACGACCCGAAGTCCGTCGTGACCGCAGGCAGGGTAGGACCGGCGGCTCGCATGCGGCACAATAGACAATGCCCTTGCAGGACCGGTCGCTTCCGCAGGGAAGCGCGACGGTCCCGCCTACTGCACGGTGATGGAATCGAATTCTTGGAAAATCAAGCGGTTAAATCGAAGATGCGAATTCTGGTCAGCAACGACGATGGTGTCGACGCCGCAGGCATCCGGATGCTTGCCGCGGTACTGCGCGAGGCTGGCCATGACGTCACCGTGGTTGCTCCCGACCGCGACCGGTCCGGCGCCAGCAATTCGCTGACCCTGGATCTGCCGATCCGCCTCAAGCGCATCGATCATTACACCGTTTCGGTGGCCGGCACGCCGACCGACTGCGTGCACCTGGCCCTCACCGGCCTGCTTGAATTCGAGCCCGACATTGTCGTGTCCGGCATCAACAATGCGGCCAACCTCGGTGATGACGTGATCTATTCCGGCACCGTCTCAGCGGCGATGGAAGGCCGCTTCCTCGGGCTGCCGGCAGTAGCGGTCTCGCTGGTCAGCCGCAACCATGACCCGAAGCACTTCGAGACCGCCGCACGTGCTGCGGTCGAGATCGTCGCCCGGCTCAAGGCCGATCCGCTGCCCGCCGACACCATTCTCAACGTCAACGTTCCCGACCTGCCGTGGAGCGAGGTCAACGGCTTCGAGGTCACCCGGCTTGGCAATCGCCATCGCGCGGAGGGCTGCATCGCGCAGAAGGACCCGCGCGGCAATGAGGTGTACTGGATCGGCCCGGCGGGCCGCGAACAGGATTCAGGTCCGGGCACGGATTTCCACGCCGTGCGCACCGGCTTCATCTCGATTACGCCGATCCAGGTCGACCTGACCCGTTACCAGGCCCTGGAAAAGGTGGCCAGCTGGGTCGGCGGCCTCAGCGCCGCGTTGGACGCGCCCGCATGAGTCCACGCCTTCGCCTGCAGCCGGAAGCCGTCGGCATCGGCATGACGTCGCAGCGCGTGCGTGATCGCCTGGTCGAGCGCCTGCGCGAAGCCGGCATCATCGACGAGTCCACCTTGAATGCGATCCGGGTAGTGCCGCGCCATCTGTTCATCGATGAGGCGCTGGCTTCGCGTGCTTACGAGGACACCGCGCTGCCGATCGGCCACGGCCAGACCATCTCGCAACCCTGGGTCGTCGCACGCATGACCGAGGCAGTGTTGCAGGTGTCGCCGAAAAAGGTGCTGGAAGTAGGCACCGGCTCCGGTTACCAGGCCGCCATCCTCGCCGCGCTCGGCCTGGAGGTCTACACCGTCGAACGCATCGGCGACCTGCTGCGGCAGGCGCGCAAGCGCTTCCGTGCGTTGGGCATGAACATCCGCACCAAGCATGATGACGGCCGTGTCGGCTGGGCCGAGCATGGTCCGTTCGATGCCATCGTGGTCACGGCTGCCGCGCCGGCCCTGGTCGATGAACTGATCGGGCAGCTGGCCGAGGGGGGACGCCTGGTGGCCCCGGTCGGTGGACCGGGGGCGCAATCGCTGGTCCAGCTGGACCGCAAGGCTGGCGGCAGCATCGAACAGCGCGTGCTGGCTCCGGTCACGTTCGTGCCGCTGCTGTCTGGCATGCTTGACTAACCCACGGAGCAGGGCTGCATGAGAATTTTCGGGCCGCTGTACGAGCGGGCGATGAAGTGGTCGGCGCATGAGCGTGCGCCGACCTACCTGACAGTGTTGAGCTTTTTCGAGGCGATCATTTTTCCGGTGATGCCGGAAGTGATGCTGGCGCCGATGTGCGTTGCGCAGCCCAAGCGTGGCTGGTGGTTTGCCACCCTCAGCCTGGCCGGCTCGATGGCTGGCGCACTGGTCGGCTACGCACTGGGCCACTACGCTTTCGAGGCAATCAAGCCGTTGTTCGAGGTGCTGGGCATGCTGCCGGCAATCGAGCAGGGCATCACCACCGTGCAGGCGAAGATGGCCGAGTCGCCCTGGGCGGTGTTCACCTTCCTGGTGCTGGGCGGCTTCATGCCCATCCCGATGAAGGTTTTCACGTGGGCATCGGGTATCGTCGGCGTACCGCTGCCGCAATACCTGTTGAGCATGCTGATCGGTCGCGGCAAGCGCGTGTACGTGCTGGCCGCGGTCATCCGTCTCGGGGGAGCGCGTGCCGAAGCGGCGCTGCGTCGCTGGATTGAACCGTTGGGCTGGATCGCCACCGCACTGGTAGTGGTGCTGATCGCCTGGCTTGTATGGAGGTCGAAGTTCGCATGAGTCCTGATCGTCTGAGCAAGGGAGTGCGCATCGGCGCGCTGGCGTTGCTGGTTTCCACCCTGGCCGCCTGCGGCACCGCCACGGTGGTCCGGCCGGGCGGCAGCAGCACCAGTGGTGGCGCAAGCACGCCGAAGACCTCGGTACCCAAGCCGGGGCAGACCGTGGTCGTGCGCAAGGGCGACACGATCTACGCGCTGGCCCGCATCCATGACATCACGCCGGCCGATCTGATTGCCTGGAACCGGCTGGACAATCCCTCCACGATCTATCCGGGGCAGGTGATCCGCCTGTATCCGCCAGGCGCAGTCAGCGGGCGTGCACCGACCACCGTGGTGACGCCACCACGTTCCGGCGGCAGCTCGGCGGGCAGTGCCACGTCGACCCCTGCGCCCGCTGCTCCCGTGAAGAGCAGCATCGCCTGGCGCTGGCCAGCCGATGGTGCGATCGTCGGCCGCTATGTGGCGGGCGACGCGACCAAGCAGGGCGTCGACATCGCCGGCACCAGCGGCCAGCCGGTCAAGGCCACCGCCAATGGCGTGGTGGTGTACTCCGGCGCGGGCCTGGTAGGGTACGGCGAGCTGATCATCATCAAGCACAGTGACCAGTGGCTGTCGGCCTACGGCCACAACCGCAAGCGCCTGGTGAATGAAGGCCAGAACGTCAAGGCCGGTGAGCAGATTGCTGAAATGGGCCGCACCGGCGCGAACCGCGACATGGTTCACTTCGAAATCCGCTACAACGGCAAGCCCGTCGATCCGCTGCAGTACCTGCCGGCGCGCTGATCGCTGGATGCATCGCCGCCCGGGCATGGGCCCGGGCGCTACGGAGTCCGTGATTGCCGGGTAGGTGTAGAGCCGAGCCGATGCTCGGCATCCTTGCGCCACGAAGCGGCGCGGCATCCTCGCCCCGTGTGGGGTTGGGGGCGGCGCAGCGCCAGGCTGCGCCCCAAGGCCCCGGTCTCAGCCTTCCAGGATGAAGGCGGCAGCGACCTTGCGGCCTTCGCCGGCCAGGATGTTGAAAGTGCGCGCTGCGGCTGGATTGTTCATCACTTCCAGGCCGATACCCCGCGACAGGCACGCTGCCATCACCGCTGCCGCCGGAAACACCTGGCGGTCGCCGGTGCCAAGCACGATCAGCGCCGGATTCAGAGCCAGGATCGGTTCCAGGTCGGCTACCTGCAGCTCCGTCGCGTGCGTGACCGGCCAGTGTTCGACCAGCTGGTCCGGGGTCAGGAAGAAGCTGCTGCCCAGCATCTGCTCGTTGACCTTGGCCGAGCGACCGTCGGCGGCGCGCAGGCTGTAGGCGTAGTCAGGCGGTTCGTGGTTCAGCTGCATGGCAGTAGGGCGATCAGCCGCGCGGCAGCACGATCTGACGCTGTTCCCTGCTCGGGCGGTACAGCACGGCGACGTGGCCGATGCGCTGCACCAGCGCGCTTTCGGTGGCTTCGACGATCTCGCCGATCATCACGTCACGGGCCTCGCGGTCCTCGGCAGCGACCTTCACCTTGACCAGTTCGTGGCGTTCCAGCACTTCGTTCAGCTCAGCGATGAAGGCCGGGGTCACGCCCTTGCCGCCAGTCTGCAGCAGGGCCTTCAGATCGTGGGCTTGGCCGCGCAGGAAACGGGTCTGGGAGGCGGTCAGGGCGATGGACATGCAGGAAAAGACGGTTGAATGGGGGGATCAGGGTATCATGAGGACCCCATCCACCCCCATTTTCAATGGCTACCCGCAGCAAAAGCAGCCAGCGCTGGCTCAAGGAACATTTCTCCGACCCCTTTGTGAAGAAGGCGCAGGCCGAGGGCATGCGCTCGCGCGCCGCGTACAAGCTGGAAGAGCTGCTTGAACGTGACCGCCTGCTGAAGCCGAACATGGTCGTGGTCGATCTCGGTGCCGCTCCGGGTGGCTGGTCTCAGCAGGTGCGGAGACAAATGGGCGACACGGGCCGGGTGCTGGCCCTGGACATTCTGGACATGCCGCCGTTGGCGGGCGTGGAGTTCCTTCACGGAGACTTCAGGGAAGAAGCCGTCCTATCGCAGTTCGAAGCCATGCTCGGGGATCAGCCGGTAGACCTTGTGCTATCGGACATGGCCCCCAATAAGAGTGGTGTGGGCGCGGTCGACCAACCGCGGATGATGCACCTGGCGGAGCTGGCTCTGGATTTTGCCGACAACCACCTCAAGACGGGTGGGGCGTTCCTGATCAAGCTGTTCCAGGGCGAGGGCTTTGACGACTACGTGCGCGAAATGCGCCGCCGCTACGACAAGGTTTCCATCCGCAAGCCGGAAGCCTCGCGCAGGCGCTCTCCCGAGGTGTATGCCCTGGGTCAGGGAAAACGCGCCCACATGAAGTAAGCTCGCACTGTACGCAAGCTCGACCCCAACGCAACGCCAGCACTGAGAGGAACACCGGAGCCAATGAGGATGAACGACTTGACCAAGAACCTCCTGCTATGGGTGGTCGTCGCCGTCGTGCTGATGGTGGTCTTCCAGAGCTTCTCGCCCAGGACCTCCGGAGCCGGGGTTCAGGGCGCGTCGTATTCGCAGTTCCTGGACCAGGTGGACAGCGGCAACGTGCAGAAGGTCGCCTTCGGCGGTGACATGCGCGGCGGCACCAGCCAGATCACTTATACGACCCGTGGCGGGCAGACCTCCACCATTACGGCGCCGTTCGATCGTGACCTGATCAACGTGCTGCGTACCAAGAACGTGGAAATCGTGCAGGAAGAGCCGTCCAGCGGCATTTCCCTCGGCGCGATCCTGATGAATTTCCTGCCGGTCATCCTGATCATCGGCTTCTGGCTGTTCATCATGCGCCAGATGCAGGGCGGTGGCGGCGGCGCCAAGGGTGCGATGTCCTTCGGCAAGTCGCGCGCCAAGCTGCAGGGCGAGGACCAGATCAAGGTCACTTTCGCCGACGTCGCCGGCTGCGACGAAGCGAAGGAGGAAGTGGGCGAGCTGGTCGACTTCCTGCGCGACCCGTCCAAGTTCACCAAGCTGGGCGGCAAGATCCCGCGCGGCGTGCTGATGGTGGGCCCGCCGGGTACCGGCAAGACGCTGCTGGCCAAGGCCATCGCCGGCGAAGCCAAGGTGCCGTTCTTCTCGATCTCCGGTTCGGATTTCGTGGAAATGTTCGTCGGCGTCGGCGCCAGCCGCGTGCGCGACATGTTCGAGCAGGCCAAGAAGCACGCCCCGTGCATCATCTTCATCGATGAGATCGACGCCGTCGGTCGTCACCGTGGCGCCGGCCTGGGCGGCGGCCATGATGAGCGCGAGCAGACCCTGAACCAGTTGCTGGTGGAGATGGACGGCTTCGAAGGTGGCGAAGGCGTGATCGTGATCGCCGCAACCAACCGTCCTGACGTGCTGGATCCGGCGCTGCTGCGCCCGGGTCGTTTCGACCGCCAGGTCGTGGTCGGCCTGCCCGACGTGAAGGGGCGCGAGCACATCCTGAAGGTGCACATGCGCAAGCTGCCGTTGGCCGATGACGTCGAGCCGATGGTGATCGCCCGCGGTACCCCGGGCTTCTCCGGCGCAGACCTGGCCAACCTCTGCAACGAGGCCGCCCTGTTCGCCGCGCGCGGCAACGAGAAGGAAGTCCGCATGGACCACTTCGACCGTGCCCGCGACAAGATCCTGATGGGTGCCGAGCGCCGCTCGATGGCCATGAGCGAGGACGAGAAGACTCTGACCGCGTACCACGAAGCAGGTCACGCCATTGTGGGTCGCCTGGTGCCCGAGCACGATCCGGTCTACAAGGTCACCATCATTCCGCGCGGCCGCGCGCTGGGTGTGACCATGTACCTGCCGGAAGGCGACAAGTACTCGATGAACCGCGTGGCGATCCAGTCGCAGCTGTGCTCGCTGTATGGCGGCCGCGTCGCCGAAGAGCTGATCTTTGGCGAGGACAAGGTCACCACCGGTGCCTCCAACGACATCGAGCGCGCCACCAAGATGGCCCGCAACATGGTCACCAAGTGGGGCCTGTCCGAGCAGCTCGGCCCGATCGCCTATGGCGAAGAGGACGACGAGGTGTTCCTGGGCCGCTCGGTCACCCAGCACAAGAGCGTGTCCAACGACACCGCGCGCCGGATCGACGAGGAAGTGCGCAACATCCTCGACAAGGCCTACGCCCGCACCACCCAGCTGCTGACCGAGAACATCGACAAGCTGCACGCGATGTCCCAGTTGCTGCTGCAGTACGAGACCATCGACGCGCCGCAGATCGACGCGATCATGGAAGGTCGCGAGCCGCCGCCGCCGGCGGGCTGGAGCAAGTCCAACAAGGACGGTGGCAACGACAAGGGCGGCGACGCGCGCCCGCTGCCGCCGATCGCAGGCCCGGCCGAATCGCACTGACGGCCCGTTGCACGTGACACCAGACGAGGCCGGGGCAACCCGGCCTTGTCGTTTCCGGGCCATCGGCCCCTCCCGAACCGAACTGATGCTGGAGTCTGCATGTCCACCCCCAGGCCCGAACCGATTTCCCACACTGCCGAAATGGTCATCGCCACAGTGGTCGGCGTGGGTGTAGGGCTGGGCGCCGACAACCTGCTGCTGGGCTGCGTGGTGGGCATCGCGGTCGGCATCGTGCTGAGCATCGCCAGGACGCTGTACGTCGACCGCAAGCGCCGCCGCGCGCGGTGACGCAGGCCCTGGCGGGACTGTGTTCCCGCCCGGAACGGCGGCGGCCAGCGGATCCGTGCCCTACGCGGGTGATGTCCTGCGGGCAATGGAAACGCCCTTGGGCGGGGCAGGCCTTGCATCGCAGCGCCCGTGCACGTCAGGATGCACGACCACGGCCGCCATAGGGGGAGGCCGGATTGACAGGGGATCACCATGAAACTGCTGCTTCCGCTGGCCCTGGCAGGGCTGGCCACCACCACTTTGCCCGCCGCTGCCGCCGAAATACGCGTCGCGCAGCCGGTTCCTTTTGCCGAGTCGGCGATCATTGCCGACGCCATCAGGAACGAGTGCACCATCGGCACCACATTGGCGCAGTCGCTGGCCGGTCATGCCATCGCTCACGGCAACACCGTGGTATCCGGGCCGGTGGGTGCCGACAGTGGCAACGGGCGTTCGTTGAAGCTTGAGCTGGTCGAAGCGCAGAGCGCAGGCAACGCCTTTACCGGGCACTTCAAGTCTGCCGCGGTGCGTGGCGTGCTGTTCGAGGATGGCCGCCAGGTCGCGACGGTCACCGCGCGCCGCATCTCCCGCGGCGGGGCATTTGGCGGCTTCAAGGGGTCGTGCACCGTGCTCGATCGCACCGTCAATGCGATCGGCGAAGACCTGGCGGGCTGGTTGGCTGCCCCGGTGGACAACGCGCGCCTCGGCGATTTCTGAGGACGCGGCCGCCGCCGTGGATGTCCGTGCGCGCTGGTGGCACGGACATCCACGCAGGCTGTCATTGGCCTGGGAGGCGCGCCGGAGAGCCTGTGGCGAAGTGGCTCCGCGGGAAACCGGCAAGTGCGGGAACAAGGCGCGCATGCGATGGTACGGACCGGGGCTTAAACTACCTTTCGTTGCCCCAGCAGGATTGCCCATGTTCGATACGTCGCCCCAGCTCGATTGCGCCGGCCGCATCCTGCGCCTCGACCGTGCCCGGGTCATGGGCATCGTCAACGTCACCCCGGATTCGTTCTCGGATGGTGGCGCGCACGACACCACCGACGCGGCCGTCGCGCATGGCCTGAAGCTGGTGGAGGAGGGCGCCGACCTGCTCGATATTGGTGGCGAATCCACCCGCCCGGGCGCCGCGCCGGTACCGGCCGAGGAAGAACTGCGCCGGGTCATTCCAGTGATCGAACAGTTGGCCGCCCGGACCCAGGTGCCGATCAGCATCGATACCTTCAAGCCGGAGGTGATGCGCGCCGCAGTGGCGGCCGGGGCCGGCATGATCAATGACATCTTCGGCCTGCGCCAGGACGGCGCGCTGGACGCCGCCGCTGAAGCCGGCGTACCGGTGGTGCTGATGCACATGCAGGGGGAGCCGGGCCACATGCAGGCCGATCCGCACTACGACGATGTGGTCGCCGAAGTCCACGGCTTCCTGGTCCAGCGCCTGTTCGCCGCCGAGATGGCCGGCATCGCGAAGAAGAACCTGCTGATCGATCTTGGTTTCGGCTTCGGCAAGACCACCGCCCACAACATGACCCTGCTGGCGCGCTCGGAACGCTTCCTCGAACTGGGCGTGCCGATGTTGGCCGGCCTGTCGCGCAAGCGCAGCCTGGGCGAGCTGACGGGGCGCGATGCGCCGTCAGCGCGGGTAGCGGGCTCGGTGGCGGCGCACCTGATCGCGGTCCAGCGCGGTGCGCGCATCGTACGCGTGCATGACGTGGCCGCAACGGTCGATGCACTGAAGATCTGGCAGGCCGTGCAAGCGGTACCTGCGCCGCGTGCCGATGCCGTGGCGGCGATCCGCTGGCCGGACGAAGACTGATGGGCATCGACCGGCGGCCACTGGCGATTGCCGTGATGGGGCCGACGGCCAGTGGCAAGACCGCTACCGCGATCGCCCTGGCGCGGAAGCTCGATGGCGAGATCGTCAGCGTCGACTCGGCGCTGGTCTACCGCCATCTGGACATCGGCTCGGCCAAGCCGGACGCGGCCGAGCGCGCGCAGGCACCCCATCACCTGCTCGACCTTCGCGATCCGTGGCAGACCTACTCGGCGGCCGAGTTTGCTGCCGATGCCCGCCGGGCGGTGGCCGACATCGTGGCGCGCGGCAGGATGCCGATCCTGGCCGGTGGTACCGGCCTGTACTTCCGCGCATTGCTGCAGGGCCTGTCGCCGATGCCGGAGGCCGATCCGGCGACGCGCGAGGCGCTCAGCGCCGAGGCCGCCGAGCGCGGCTGGCCGGCACTGCATGCTGAACTGGCGCGGGTGGATCCAG
The DNA here is from genome assembly GCF_001676385.1 of Stenotrophomonas maltophilia. Taxonomy (GTDB): domain Bacteria; phylum Pseudomonadota; class Gammaproteobacteria; order Xanthomonadales; family Xanthomonadaceae; genus Stenotrophomonas; species Stenotrophomonas maltophilia_J. The sequence continues at coordinate 99,396 of NZ_LYVJ01000013.1, forward strand.
CTGCGGCGGCACGCATTCACACCACCGACCCGCAGCGCATCCAGCGAGCGCTGGAGGTCCATCGCCTGACCGGCATCCCCATTTCTGAATGGCAGCGGCGGCCGGGCGTGGCACCCTTGCCGGTACGTACCCTGAAGTTGATCCTGGCCCCGCGCGACCGGGCAGTCCTGCACCAGCGCATCGAGGCACGCTTCGACGCCATGCTGGCGCAGGGCTTCCTCGACGAGGTACGGGCACTGCGCGCGATGCCGGAAATGGCCGCCGTGCAGGCACCACTGGACCTGCCCGCGGTGCGTGCGGTCGGCTACCGCCAGGCCTGGGAGTACCTGGATGGGGAGGGCGATGCAGCCCGGTTCCGTGACAAAGCGATCTTCGCCACCCGCCAGCTCGCCAAACGCCAGTTGACCTGGCTGCGTGGCGAGCTTGATGCGCGCTGGTTCGACCCCCATGTCGACAACGAACGCCTGGCCGGCGCGGTATCGACCTTCGTCGCGCGCTGAACCCCTGCCAGCCGTGTAACATCGTCGGTCGGCGCGCGGCCCCAGGGCCGCGACAACCGTCGGCAACCCAATAAGAACAATAATCAGGAGTGTGCAATGTCCAAGGGGCAATCGCTGCAGGATCCTTTCTTGAATGCACTGCGGCGCGAACGCGTGCCGGTTTCGGTGTACCTGGTCAACGGCATCAAGCTGCAGGGCACCATCGAGTCGTTTGACCAGTTCGTGGTCCTGCTGCGCAACACGGTCAGCCAGATGGTCTACAAGCACGCCATTTCCACGGTGGTCCCGGCACGCAATGTGAAGGTGGGCCCGGGGGGCGGCTACGTGCAGTCGAGTGAAGGTGGTCAGGCGGGTGATGAAGCAGACGAGTAAGACCGGAGCGGTGAATGTTTGACCGCTCGAAAAAGGGCGAGCACGCCCTGCTGATCCAGCCCCATTTCGGCAAGCTGGAAGATGATGTGCTGGAAGAATTCGGTGATCTGGCCCGCTCGGCCGGGGCCAGCATCGCCGCGACGATTACCGCGCGCCTGGACCGTCCCAACCCGTCGACCCTGATCGGCAGCGGCAAGCTGGACGAGATCAAGGCCGCCGCCGATGCGACCGGTGCCGACCTGGTCCTGGTCAATCATGCATTGAGCCCGGGCCAGGAGCGCAACCTGGAACGCTTCCTCGAGCGCCGGGTGATCGATCGTACCGGCCTGATCCTGGACATCTTCGCCCAGCGTGCACACAGCCATGAAGGCAAGCTGCAGGTCGAGCTGGCGCAGTTGCGCCATCTGGCCACGCGGCTGGTGCGCGGGTGGACCCACCTGGAGCGCCAGCGCGGTGGTTCGATCGGCCTGCGTGGCCCGGGCGAAACCCAGCTGGAAACCGACCGCCGCCTGCTGCAGAAGCGGGTGGAGCAGCTGCAGAAGCGGCTTGAGAAAGTGGAAGTGCAGCGTACCCAGATGCGCCGTGCGCGCGTGCGCAGCGAACTGCCGCGCGTGGCACTGGTCGGTTACACCAACGCCGGCAAGTCCACGCTGTTCAACGCGATGACCGGTGCCGAGGCGTACGCTGCCGACCAGCTGTTCGCCACGCTGGATCCCACCGTGCGCCGCATCGCGGTGCCGGGCGGCAACGTGGTGCTGGCCGACACCGTCGGTTTCGTCCGTGACCTGCCGCATGACCTGGTTGCCGCATTCCGTTCGACGTTGTCCGAGGCGCGTGAGGCCGACTTCCTGCTGCATGTGGTCGATGCCGCCGATCCGCACCGCGAGGAGCGCATCGCCCAGGTCGACGAGGTACTGGCTGCGGTCGGTGCCGGTGACCTGCCGCAGTTGCTGGTGTTCAACAAGATCGACCGGATCGACGGCGCCGAGGTCCGCCACGATGGCCAGGATGGCATTCCGGACGAGTCGCGCCGCGAGCGGGTATGGATCTCCGCGCGTGACGGGCAGGGCCTGGAACTGCTGCAGGCGGTGCTGGGCAAGCGCCTGGGTCTGCAGCATGTCACTGGCGAGCTGCGCCTGCCACCGGATGCCGGCCGCCTGCGCGCGCGCCTGCACCAGCTGGAAGTGATCCGCAGCGAGCAGGCCGACGAAGAAGGTTGGCTGTTGCAGGTCGACCTGCCGATCGCCGAAGCCGAAAAGCTGGCCGCCAGCGCCGACGGCGCGCCGATCCGGGCCCTGCTGCCGGAAAAGCTGCCGGAGTGGTGAGGGAGCGCCGGGCCATGCCCGGCGGCGGTCCCGGCGACGCGCGACATCTGGCTGTCATCTGCGGTACAACGTGCAGGTTCTTCACCCGATCCTCATACCCATGCCCATCCCCACCGACGCTGATCTCAATGCCCAGTCCGCCGCGCTCGGGCAACGCCTGCAGCAGGCCGCGCTGCAGCTGGTGACGGCTGAAAGCTGCAGCGGTGGCTGGATCGCCAAGTGCATGACCGACATCGCCGGTTCCTCGGCATTCTTCGACTGCGGCATGGTGGTGTACAGCTACGAAGCCAAGCAACGCCTGCTGGGCGTGCGTGCACAGACGCTGGAACAGTTCGGTGCGGTCAGCCGCGAAACCGTGCTGGAGATGGTGTCGGGTGCGCTGGTCAATTCCGGTGCCGGCGTCGCGGTGGCGGTGACCGGCATCGCCGGCCCCGGTGGCGGCAGCCCGGACAAGCCGGTCGGCAGCGTCTGGATCGGCTGGAAGCGCCGTGGCGGCTACGCCCGTGCCGAGCTGTTCCAGTTCGATGGCGACCGCGAAGCCATCCGCCGGCAGACCGTGGCGGCGGCATTGCGTGGTATCGACGCCCAGCTGTGACATGCTGCGCCGGTAATCGTCCGGAGCACGCAAGATGTGGGAAACGCTGGGCACGGTCCGTGACCTGGGCCGACTGCAGGAAATCGCCGTCGTCCTGATCCGCTACGGCTTCGGTGACGTGGTGCGGCGCATCGGCCTGGCCACGACGCTGGAGCGGGCAGGCCGGCTGCTGCACTGGAACGAGGACCGCCAGGAGCTGCTGCGGATGACCGCGCCGGTGCGCGTGCGCAGCGCGCTGCAGGATCTCGGTCCGACTTTCGTCAAGCTTGGCCAGGTGCTGGCCACCCGCGTCGACCTGCTGCCGCCGGATTGGATCGCCGAACTTTCCGAACTGCAGAATGCGGTGCCGGCGCTGCCCTATGCGGCCATTCGTGGGCAGCTGGAAGCCGACCTGGGAGCGCCACCGGCAGAGGTGTTCGCCTTCCTCGACGAGGTGCCCATGGCCGCTGCTTCGCTGGCGCAGGCCCACCGCGCGCGCCTTCATGATGGGCGCGAAGTGGTGCTCAAGGTGCGCCGCCCCGGTATCCGTGATGTGGTCGAGGCCGATCTGCGGCTGCTGGCGAGGCTGGCCGAGATCGTCGAAGCACGCTTGCCGGACCTGCGCCGCTATCGCCCGGCGGAGGTCGTGCAGCAGTTCACGGTATCGCTGCGCCGCGAGCTGGATTTCGCCGCTGAGTGCCGCAACGCAGAGCGCATCGCGCGCAACTTCAGCGGGCGCGACGACATCCTGATTCCTGGCGTGCATTGGCAATGGACCAGCGAGAGCCTGAACGTTCAGGACTTCGTCGGCGGCATTCCCGGCCGCGACCTGGCAGGCGTGGATGCAGCGGGGCTGGATCGGCGTGAACTGGCCCGGCGCGGTGCCGGCATCGTGCTGAAGATGGTGCTGGAGGATGGCTGCTTCCATGCCGATCCGCACCCGGGCAACATCATCTACCTGCTCGACGGCCGCATCGGCGTGATTGATTTCGGCATGGTGGGCGCGCTGCCCGAGGTGCGCCGTTTCCAGGTGGCGCAGCTGCTGCACGGGCTGGTCGAGCAGGACCCGCAGAGCGTGGCGGACGTGCTGCTGGACTGGGCCGGCGGGGTGGAAGTGGACGAGTACCGGCTGCAGCACGACATCAGCCAGTTCGTCGACCAGTACCGGGGCGTGCCGCTGAAGGACCTGCGCATCGGCCTGATGCTGGGCGACATCACCCAGCTGCTGCGCAGCTACAGCCTCACCCTGCCGGCCGACCTGGCGTTGATGATCAAGGCGTTCCTCACGCTGGAAGGCATGGGACGCCAGCTCGACCCGGATTTCGACATGGCCAGCGCTGCACGCCCGTTCCTGGAGCGGGTCGTGCTCCAGCGCTACGCGCCGCGGGCCCTGCTCAAGCGGGGGCGGCGCAGCCTGCTGGGCCTGGTCGATATTGCCGGCGAGCTGCCCCGTGACCTGCGCAAGCTGGTCCAGGCCGCGCGCCGCGGACGCCTTCAGCTGAAGGTGGAAACCAGTGCCCTGCAAGGTTTCGGCGAGCAGGTCAACCGCGCGGCGAACCGGCTGGTGATGGGTATTGTCACCGCTGCGCTGATCATCGGCTCGTCGATCGTGATGCACAGCGTAGGTGGCGTTTCCAGCCGCTGGCTGCTGGCGCTGGGCGTGTGTGGCTTCATCGGCGCGGGCATCTGTGGTGTCTGGATCCTGTACTCGATCTGGCGGAGCGGCAAGCACACATGATGTGCTTGCCGCAGCGGCTTCCGGGGGAAGCGCGGAATCACGAAGCGATTCCTGTGGAGCAGAGCCATGCTCGGCTGCTCTTCGATCCGCTGTCTCTGATGCCCTGTCCCGCGCCTACGCAGGACCGCCAAGCATGGGGCCGCGGGCGTCCCGATGGCAGGCTTGTCGTTTCCGGCACTTGCAGTCCTGGCAATTAGTAGTAATACTACTAACCATGGACCTGACCGACACCCAGCAGGCGATCCTGCAGTTGATCGCCGAGCGTATCGAGAGCGAGGGCGCGCCGCCGTCGCAGACTGAAATCGCCCGTGCGTTCGGCTTCAAGGGCGTGCGCGCGGCCCAGTACCACCTGGAAGCCCTGGAGCAGGCGGGTGCGATCCGGCGCATCCCCGGCCAGGCCCGAGGCATCCGCCTGGTGCAGGCACCCACGGTGGAGAAAGTGGCCGAGCCGGAGTTGCCCGAGGGCGTGCTCCGGCTGCCGGTGCTGGGCCGGGTGGCGGCGGGCCTGCCGATCGGCGCCGATATTGGCTCGGATGACTTCGTGGTGCTGGACCGGGTGTTCTTTTCGCCGGCGCCGGACTACCTGCTGAAGGTGCAGGGCGATTCGATGATCGACGAGGGCATCTTCGACGGTGACCTGATCGGCGTGCACCGCACCCGTGACGCCCGTTCCGGGCAGATCGTGGTGGCCCGCATCGATGACGAGATCACCGTCAAGCTGCTGAAGATCGCCAAGGACCGGATCCGCCTGTTGCCACGCAATCCGGACTACAGGCCGATCGAGGTGCTGCCGGACCAGGACTTTGCGATCGAAGGCCTGTACTGCGGCCTGTTGCGACCCAACCGTTGATCGGATCCATAGCGCATTACTCCGCGGTCTTTTGTGGCGATTCTCTGGTTCCACTGAGGTTGGTACGGATGTCCGATAATTCTTTTCAGAGCGCCGGGCAGAATCTCAGCCTGTGCGATACGTCCGACCTAAAGTGAGCCCATGGCAAAGAAGACCGCGAAAGACAGCACCCCCAACGACATGACCTCTGCAAGGACCAATACGATGGACGAGAACAAGAAGCGCGCCTTGGCTGCTGCTCTGGGCCAGATCGAAAAGCAGTTCGGCAAGGGCTCGGTGATGCGCATGGGCGACCGCGTGGTCGAGCCCGTCGAAGCCATCCCGACCGGGTCGCTGATGCTCGACATCGCACTGGGCATTGGTGGTCTGCCGAAGGGCCGTGTCGTCGAGATCTACGGGCCGGAATCCTCGGGCAAGACCACTCTGACCCTGCAGGCGATCGCCGAATGCCAGAAGATGGGGGGCACTGCGGCCTTCATCGACGCCGAGCACGCATTGGACCCGATCTACGCCGCCAAGTGGGCGTGAATGTGGATGACCTGCTTCTGTCGCAGCCGGACACCGGTGAGCAGGCGCTGGAAATCGCCGACATGCTGGTCCGTTCGGGTTCGGTCGACATCCTGGTGGTCGACTCGGTTGCCGCGCTGACCCCGAAGGCGGAAATCGAAGGCGAGATGGGTGACCAGCTACCGGGCCTGCAGGCGCGCCTGATGAGCCAGGCGCTGCGAAAGCTGACCGGCAACATCAAGCGCTCCAACACGCTGGTGATCTTCATCAACCAGCTGCGCATGAAGATCGGCGTGATGATGCCGGGCCAGAGCCCGGAAACCACCACCGGCGGCAACGCGCTGAAGTTCTACGCCTCGGTGCGCCTGGACATCCGTCGCATTGGTGCGATCAAGAAGGGCGATGAGATCATCGGCAACCAGACCAAGATCAAGGTGGTCAAGAACAAACTGGCGCCGCCGTTCAAGCAGGTCGTTACCGAGATCCTGTACGGCGAAGGCATCAGCCGCGAAGGCGAACTGATTGACATGGGCGTGGATGCGAAGCTGGTCGAGAAGGCCGGTGCCTGGTACAGCTACGGTGATGAGCGCATCGGCCAGGGCAAGGATAATGCCCGTGGCTACCTGCGCGACAACCCGACCGTCGCCGCCAAGCTCGAAGCCGAGCTGCGCGAGAAGTTCCAGCCGGCCGAAGCGGCCCGCGAGGAAGGCGACGACGAAAGCGACGACGAGTAAGGCTTGCTGTGGGGCAGGGTGGCGCCGTCAGTGACGTCGCCCTGTCCCGCAGGTTCGAATCGCCCACGGATGGGCAGGGCGCCACGGATGGCGCCACCCCTGGAGCACCAATGTCCGACGCCGACGACATTCCCACCGGCCGCAAGCGCCGGCCGCGCGAGCAGACGCCTGTACAGAGGGCTCTGGGCCTGCTGGTCCGCCGCGAGCACTCGCGCAAGGAGCTCACCCGCAAGCTGACTGCCCGTGGCATTGAAGGCGAGGCCGCACAGGCCGCTGTCGCCAAGCTGACCGAAGCCGGGTGGCAGGACGACACCCGATTTGCCGAGAACCTGGTGCGGATGCGCGCCAGCACCGGCTATGGCCCGATCCATATCCGTGCCGAGCTGGGAACCCACGGCCTGGACAGTGGCGCGATTGCGGCGGCAATGGACAGCTACGAAGGCGACTGGCAGGAAAACGCCCGCGACCTGGTCCGCCGACGTTTTGGCGAGGCCGGCCCGCAGGACCTGGCGCAGCGGCGCAAGGCCGCCGATCTGCTGGCCCGGCGGGGCTTCGACGGCGACAGCATCCGTCGTGCAACCCGCTACGATTCGGATGACTGAGACTGGCGGCGCCGGGCCTGATACCCTTTAGGTTTTCGGCGGTCCCTCGTGACCCTGGCCAGTGCGGCCGGTGGTCCGGAGCCGCCGGCCCGCAGACTGCCAGCCCCCAATGAACGCATCCGCCAAATTCACGACCTCCCAGATCCGCAGCGATTTCCTTGAATTCTTCAAGGGCAAAGGCCACACCATCGTGCCGTCGGCGCCGCTGGTGCCGGGCAATGATCCGACCCTGTTGTTCACCAATTCCGGCATGGTGCAGTTCAAGGACGTGTTCCTGGGCGCGGAAAAGCGCAGCTACGTGCGCGCGGCTGACGTCCAGCGCTGCCTGCGCGCGGGCGGCAAGCACAATGACCTCGACCAGGTCGGTTACACCGCGCGCCACCATACATTCTTCGAAATGCTGGGGAACTGGTCGTTCGGCGATTACTTCAAGAAGGACGCGATTGCCTGGGCCTGGGAGTTGCTGACCCAGGTCTGGAAGCTGCCGGCCGAGCGCCTGCTGGTCACCGTTTACCAGACCGACGATGAAGCCTACGAGCTCTGGCGGGACATGATTGGCGTGCCGGAAGAGCGCATCGTGCGCATCGGCGACAACAAGGGCGCGCCGTTTGCCTCGGACAATTTCTGGCAGATGGCCGATACCGGCCCGTGCGGTCCGTGCACCGAGATTTTCTACGATCACGGCGACCATATCGCCGGCGGTCCCCCGGGTTCTCCGGAGGAGGACGGCGACCGTTTCATCGAAATATGGAATCTGGTGTTCATGCAGTTCGACCGCCAGCCTGACGGCACCCTGGTGCCACTGCCGGCGCCGTGCGTGGACACCGGCATGGGCCTGGAGCGCCTGGCGGCGATCCTGCAGCATGTCCACACAAACTACGAGATCGACCTGTTCCAGGCACTGATCCGCAAGGCCGCCGAGCTGACCGGCACCGCCGACCTGGAAAACAAGTCGCTGCGGGTGATCGCCGACCACATCCGGGCCTGCTCGTTCCTGATCGTTGACGGCGTGCTGCCCTCCAATGAGGGACGCGGCTACGTGCTGCGCCGCATCATCCGTCGTGCCCTGCGCCATGGTTGGATGCTGGGCGTCCGCCAGCCGTTCTTCAGCAGGCTGGTGCCGACCCTGGTCGAGCAGATGGGGGAGGCCTATCCGGAATTGCCGGCGGCGATGGACACCGTCGTCCGCGCACTGCAGGCCGAGGAGGAGCGTTTTGCCGAGACCCTCGATGCGGGCATGAAGATTTTCGAGGATGTTGCTGGCAAGGCCAGCAATGGCGTGATTCCCGGAATTGACGCCTTCCGCCTGTATGACACCTATGGCTTCCCGCTCGACCTGACCCAGGACATCGCCCGCGAGCGCGACCTGACCGTCGACATTGCCGGCTTCGACGCGGCGATGGAGCAGCAGCGCCAGACGGCGCGCGCTGCAGGCAAGTTCGGCGGAGGCGTGACCCTGCCGGCCGAGCTGGTGGCGACTCTCAGCCCGACCGTGTTCCTCGGTTACGACCGCCTGCGGGCTGATGGCCTTACCGTGCTGGCCCTGCTCAAGGATGGCCGGCCGGCGCAGTCCGCCGAGGCCGGCGACGCGGTCATCGTCATCACCGACCAGACTCCGTTCTACGCCGAGTCCGGCGGCCAGGTCGGCGATACCGGCGTGCTGACCGGTGGTGGCGTGCGCCTGGAAGTGGAAGACACGCAGAAGTTCGCCGGCCAGTTCCATGGCCATGTCGGCACCCTGTCCGAAGGTGGCCTGAAGGTCGGCGATGTGCTGTCCGGCCAGGTCGATGGCGAGCGCCGTGGCGCCACCATCCTGAACCATTCGGCTACCCATCTGCTGCACGCCGCCCTGCGCGAAGTGCTGGGTACCCACGTGCAGCAGAAGGGCTCGCTGGTGGCGCCGGACCGGCTGCGCTTTGACTTCTCGCACTTCCAGCCGATCAGCGCCGACGAATTGGCGGTGATCGAGCGCAGGGTCAACCAGCAGGTGCGTGCCAACAATGCTGCCGAAGTGCACACCATGGGCATGCAGGAAGCCCTGGATTTCGGTGCGATGGCCCTGTTCGGCGAGAAATATGGCGAGCGGGTGCGGGTGCTGAAGATGGGGGACTATTCCACCGAGCTGTGCGGTGGCACCCACGTCAACCGTACCGGCGACATCGGCCTGTTCAAGATCACCTCCGAAGGCGGTGTTTCCGCCGGCGTGCGCCGTATCGAGGCGGTTACCGGCCAAGGGGCCCTGGACTATGTGGCGGCCGAGGAGGCCCGACTGGCCGAGGCCGCTGAACTGCTCGGCGGCAGTGCCGCCGACGTGGTCGAGAAGATCCGTGCCCTCGGCCAGCGGCAGAAGCAGCTGGAGCGCGAACTGGAAGCCGTGAAGGCCAAGGTCGCCGCAGGCGCTACCGCCGATCTGTCCGGCCAGGCCGTCGAGGTCGCCGGCGTGAAGGTGCTGGCCGTCCGGCTGGAAGGCTTTGATGCCAAGGCCCTGCGTGACGCGATGGACCGCCTGAAGCAGCAACTGGGCGACGCAGTGATCGTGCTGGCCGGTGCCCAGGACGGCAAGGCCGCCCTGGTCGCCGGTGTGAACGGCAGCGCAATGGGCAAGGTCAAGGCCGGGGAACTGTTGTCCCACATCGCCAGTCAGATCGGGGGCAAGGGCGGCGGACGCCCGGACCTCGCCCAGGGTGGTGGTGAGGACGGGCCCGCCCTTGCTACTGCGCTGGCTGCAGTGGTCGAATGGGTCAGCCCCCGCCTGTGATGAACCCGGCCGTCCCCCTCCTTGTAGGAGCGGGACGGCTGACGGTACCATTGCGAATCTTTTCCCTTTGTCGTGGTAGCGCTTCTTGACGGAGCGTCAAGCCGGTGGGGGATACCCTTCCACACGGTTCCATGGAGACTTGCAAAAATGTTGATCCTGACTCGCCGCGTCGGCGAAACCCTGATGATCGGTGACTCGGTGAGCGTCACCGTGCTTGGCGTCAAGGGTAACCAGGTGCGTATCGGCATCACTGCGCCGAAGGACGTTGCTGTGCATCGCGAAGAGATCTATCAGCGCATCCAGCGTGGTGACGAAGCCGGTGGCACCGGCAATGAAAATTCTGCCGAATAACGCTTTACCTTCGCACTCGATTAACGTTATGATTCACGCCCCGCTGAGGTGCAACGCACGCATGCGGTGAAACCCCCGGAGTGATGCCCGAGTGGCCGAAGGGGCTCCCCTGCTAAGGGAGTATAGGGTCAAAAGCTCTATCGAGGGTTCGAATCCCTCTCACTCCGCCAAGTTACGAACTAAGCCCCTGTTTCTAGGGGCTTTTTTCGTTTCTAGGCCGCGCGTCCCATGATTTGACCCACATTCTGTGGATGCGTGATCGAAGCGATGAAACGATCGATGTCCTCGTTCAACCATACCGCACGGGCGCCGATCTTGTACGACTTCGGGAAAGTGCCTTCCTTCACCCGGCGATAGATCGACGAGTGGCTCAAGCTGGCGCGCACTGCGACGACTTCGATTGGCTGCAGGTCGGCGTGCAGTTCCGCGACAGTGATCTCGTGCGTCTTATTCGTAGCCATGGTGTCCTCCTTCAGTTCGTGGCCAGCGCAGCGCGCAGCTGCTCGGTGCTTCCGCCGTCGCATTCGGCTCGCATGCCTGGGCCGCTACTGCTTCCAGCGCCAGCCGAAAGGGTGCTGGCAGTTCCTTCCCCTCGGCTGCGGTGCGGCGCAGAATGCCCGCGCAGTCTGTCGGGCTCAAGAAGTACCGGGCGTCGATCGGTCCAGTTTCCAGTCTCGACCGCCGCCTGCGATCAGGCCGGATACAGGCCGGGGAAGAACATCGGAATGATCACCACCCCGAGCAACAGCAATCCCCAGGCATGCCACGGCAACCAGCGCTCGAACCGCTGGCGCGCGCGCTGTGGCACCCGGCGGCCCGCGATCCACAACAGTAGCGTGAGCAGGCCCAGCGCGTAGGCGAGGGCGACGATCACGGGATGCACCTGGATGACCCGGTTGGGCGGCCACATCTGCTGCTGGTAGGCAGTGGTATGCGCGACCAGCAGCAGGAACAGCAGGCTGCTGAAGGTGTTGATGGCAGTACGTGCGTTCATCGGCGGCACTCCTTGCGCGGGCCGTTGGATTGCAGGGGCGGCATTCTAGCGGTTGCCCGTCGCTGCTGAAACGCCACTGTCATCGGTGGGCGTCACGCTGCGGGGCTTTCCAGCCTGGGGTGGTTGGCCGGCAGTGAACAGCGTGAGGATCTGGGAGAAAGGCTATGAACTGCAGCGGCGACTGCTGCGTGGCTTCTTCCTGCGTCGCGGCTCGGCAAGCGAGGATGCAGAGGATCTCGCGCAGGAGGTATACCTGCGCCTGCTGCGCAGTACCGGCGAGCACGCAGACATGGTCGAGAATCCGGAGGCCTACCTGTTCGCGGTGGCCGCCAACCTGGCACGGGAACATGCGCGTTCGCGAGGCTCGATACCGCCCCTGGAGGACGTCGACCTGCTGGCCGAAGTGCTGAAGAGCGAAGAAGACCTGGAAGGTGAGTTCGAACGCGCGCAGCGCTGGAGCCATATCCGCAGCACGATCGCCCAGTTGCCCTCCACCACGCGGAAGGTGATGGAACTGCACTATCGCGATGGGCTGGATTGCCCGCGAATCAGCCAGCAGCTGCAGGTATCGGTGCACATGGTGCGCAAGCATATCGGAAAGGGACTGGAAGCCTGCAGGAAAGGGCTGGATGCGAGGGAGCACGCATGAACCTGGGGAAGCACGGCGCCGGCAACGACGAGATCACCCGCCAGGCCGGTGACTGGTTCCTGCGCAACCGTGATGATGCGTTGAGCGGAAGCCAGCGTGCTGCCTTCCTGGCGTGGATGACGTGCTCGCCTGAACACGTGCGGGCCTATCTACGCGTGCTGGCGCTGCACCGCCAGGTTGGCGACGCGCTGCAACAGCCTTCATCCGGCACGGCACCATTGGCAGCGCCGCAGCCCGCATCGGCGAAGGTGGTGCCGCTGTTCGCGGCGGCATCGGCAACACCGCGTGCTGCGCCGCGATGGCATCGAACCCGCAGGAAGACCGCAGTTGCAGCCGCCTGCATCGCGCTGCTCGGCGTTGGCCTGCTGTTCCTGGGACTCCCTGCAACGCAGGTCTACAGCGCAGGGCACGGCGACCTGCGCGAACTGGTACTGGCGGACCAGACCCGGGTGCGCCTCAACGCGGACAGTCGCGTGCGCGTGCGCATGGGGTGGTTCGCGCGCCAGGTGGAGTTGTTGCAGGGCGAGGCCACCTTCGACATCGCCCACGACCGGCGTCCGTTCGAGGTGCAGGTGAACGGGTTGCGCATACGCGATATCGGCACCGTCTTCGATGTATCGCGGAGGTTGCAGGGTACCCGTATCGGCGTTGTCTCCGGTGAGGTGGAAGTGTGGAGCGATGGGCCCGATCCGAGGCGCCTGGCGCAGTTGGGCGAGGGCCGGGTGGTACAGGTCGATGCCCGCAGCCAGGTGGTGGAGTCGCTCGACATGCCGCTATCCATGCTGCTGGACTGGCAGCAGCGCAAGGTGTCCTTCCTTGACGAGCGGCTGGATGAGGTGGCTGCTGCCTTCAATCGCCACAACCAGGTGCAGGTGCGGGTGCTGGATGACGGTGCTGCGTCGGCGCGGCTGTCCGGCAGCCTGGAAGCGCATCGCATCGGCGCCCTGCAGGCCTTCCTCGAGCGCGACCCGCGCTTGCGCGTGCACCGCGAAGGCGACACGGTGCGGGTCGGCAGCCGTTGAGGCTGGCGCCTGGGCATTGTCAGAAAAAATTCATCGAATCCGCGTTCTCCACTTCGGTGGAACCCGGCTCTTACTTGGAGAAGCCGCTGTCGATGCAGCGGTACCTGCCGCCTTCTTTCTTCAAGGACCCGTGATGCGGAACGCGCTTTACCTGTCGATTGTCCTCGCCTTGTCTCCCTGCAGCATGCCGCTGGCGCTTGCGGCAACGGCCGAGGGCCTGGAAGCCCGTGTCGCCGCACCGATCGCGGCGCAGCCGCTGGACCGCGCACTGGAGCAGCTGTCGCGCAGTTCCGGCGTGCAGTTCCTGTACGCGGCCAACGGCAAGGCGCGCATGGCGGGGGCGGTGCCCGGCGGCGCCACCGTCCGGCAGGCACTGGACGCGCTGCTGGCGGGTACCGGGCTGGGCTACACCGTCGTGGACGGCAATGTCATCGCCATCGACCCGGCACCTGCGCGTACGGCGCCGAAACCATCCCCGCCGAAGTCGCACGAGGCTGAAGCGGTGATGGCGCCGACGCTGGCCACGGTGAAAGTGATCGCCGCACACGAGGTGATCGACCAGAAGAAGACCTCGCCGGTGATCAGGGACTCCGTGATCTATGACGAGATGGACAGCTATGGCGACGAGACCCTGGCCGAGAGCCTGATGGCTGCGCCGGGGCTGAGTGCGGTTGAGGATGCGGGCGAGCCCCGCTACGTGACCGTGCGCGGGGTGCAGGCCAATCTCAATTACACGACCCTCGATGGAATCGCGATCGCCAGCGTCGGGGGCAGTGGTTCCGGCGAACGCATGAACAACCTGCAGCTGATTCCCAGTGATATCGGCACCCGCACCGACGTCTACAAGAGCTTCAGTGCCGAGCAGGCGCCGGACGCCATCGGCGGCGTGATCGACATCATCAGTCGCAGCGCATTCGACAGGTCCGGGAAGTACGTATTTGCGGATGTGGCGGGCATCTACTCCACTGCGGAGACCAACGTCGAGCGCAGCGCCGGCGGCAACCACGAGACGCTGGGGCACTTCGGAAAGAGCGCCAAGGTGGTGTTCTCCAACCAGTTCGGTGCCGACCAGGAGTTCGGCATCGTCGCCGTGGCCCGCTACGAGCAGCGCTCGCGCAACAGCGTCAAGCGCTGGGTGGAATCGAACTACTACTACAACGATGCCGGCAAGTACCTCACTGACGGAACCTCCGAACCAGACGAGGCAAAGGGCTGGAATGGACTGCGCGCACCCGGCAACTTCAGCACAGGCACCTACACCAACTTCATCACCAACTTCGGCGGCTCGGCCAAGCTGGAGTGGAAGCCGTCGGCGGATCCGTTCTACGCGTCGTTGCTGCTGTACTCATACCGGTTCTATGAGAACTCGACGATGAACAAGACCGATCTGTACGGCAACGCCAAGTTCGCGATCCGCGACCAGACCGAAGAGGGCGGCACCAGCCAGATCAACAGCATCTACATCAAGAACCGGCATGATCGCTGGGATCGCAGCAACCGCGGCGCCATCACCCGCTTCGACTGGGATATCGGCGACCGCTCCCGCTTGACCCTGCGCGCCGGCCATACCGAGGAGACCTTCCACAACAACCAGGTCTACTGGGGCGTGCGTGCCTATCCCAGCAACCTGTTCGTGGATTACGAAAATGACAGCCACGGATTCCCCAATGCCGTGGCCGTTTCCGATTCCAGCCTGCTGACCAGCTCGGCGTTCAAGCTCAATCCCGCGCAGGCCTACATCTCACCGCGCGATGCCAAGGAGAGCATCGACAACCTGCGCGCCGACTTCAGCTACAACATCGACGCCGATGCGCGTGGCTTCGGCCTGGCCGCAGGCGCGGAATACCGGCATCTGAAGATCTGGCAGGACATCGACTTCGACTACTACAAGAGCAGCGCCACGCTGAACGATTACCTGTACCCGGGCTCGACCCTGCTCGGTAGCGTGCCGGGCTTCCCGCTGATCGACAACCGCAAGTGGAACGAACAGCTGTTCCCCACGCTGGGCAGCAACAACGCGGCCTATCCCAATGCCAACTTCACCAGCGACTACAAGTACGTGGAGGACATCGGCAACGCCTACGTGTCTGCCCACTATGCCTGGGACCGCCTGCTGCTGATTGGCGGCCTGCGCTACGACCATACCCGCTTCGACGCCTACAGCCCGTTCAGCGATGACGGCGGAACGACCTATACCCCGGCATTCCGCAAGACCCACGGCGGCTACAACAACCTGTTGCCGTCGTTGAATGCGATGTTCAGGCTGGGCAATGACCAGCGCCTGCGCTTCTCTGCCAGCCGTACGCTCGGCCGGCCGACGCCCAGCAACATCGCGCAGGCTGTCAGCACCAGCTGTGGCGACGATGAGGAAGGCAGGGGCTTCTGCAGCATCAAGCAAGGCAACGCCAACCTGCGGCCGCGTCGTTCCACCAACATCGACCTGGCGTGGGACCTGTATTTCAACGGCAACAATGGGCTGGTTTCGCTGGCGCTGTTCGACAAGGTGATCAGGGACGACATCTACACCCTGACTACCTTCGAGGACGTGGGGGACACCCGCTACCGGGTGACGCAGCCGATGAACACCGACGAGTCCACGCTGCGCGGTATCGAGTTCGCGGTGGCCAACCGCAACCTGCAGTGGGGGCGCCAGCGCTTCGACATGTACTTCAACGCAACCCGGCTCGAGGGCCAGACCAACTACCGCATCAGTGATGGCAGCGAACGCCGCCTTGATCGCCTGCTCTATCAGCCGGACTGGTCGCTCAACGGTTCGGTGATCTGGCGCATGCCGTGGAAGGGCGCGCAGCTGCGCCTGTCCGGAACGTACCGCAGCAGGATGCTGGTCGACTTCGGCGACACCGAGTGGCTGGATTCCTATTACGACCCGTACATGACCTTCAACATGGCCTTCAGCCACAAGGTCAGCAAGCACGTGACGCTGAAGTACGAGGCCAAGAACCTGTTCAATACCCAACCAACCTACAGCACCGGTCCCGAAGGGCGCTTCCGCACCGAGATCGACGATTACGGCCGGTTCTTCTACTTCCACATCATCTACAACTGAGGGCGCGCCTGTGGAGACGATCAATCGCAGGCGATTCCTGGCCCTGGCGGGCCTGTCCGCAGCAGGGGCCTGGATGGAGACGGCCCGCGCGCTGGCCGCGCAGAGCGACGCCGGGGCGCTGAACCCGCGCAACCTGCTGGCATCGCCACGCTTTGCCGCTACGCCGTTCACCCTGGGCGTGGCCTCGGGGGATCCCTCGGCGGATGGCGTGGTGCTGTGGACGCGACTGGCAACGGAGCCGCTGTCACCTGGCGGCGGCATGCCGACCCGGCCGATGCTGGTCGAGTGGCAGCTGGCAGCGGATGAGGGCATGCGCAAGGTGCTGCGGCAGGGCTCGGCGTTGGCTCATCCCGAACTCGGCCACGCAGTGCATGTCGAACTTGAGGGACTGGCACCGGGCCGGCCCTACTGGTATCGCTTCACGGTCGGCGGCCATGCCAGCGCGGTAGGCCTTGCCCGCACGCTGCCGGCAGCGACCGCTGCGGTTGATCGGGTGCGTTTCGCGGTGGCGGGATGCCAGCACTACGAGGAAGGCCACTACACCGCGTGGCGGCGCATCGCCGAGGAACCACTGGACTTCGTCTTCCACTATGGCGACTACATCTACGAAGGTGAAAGCCAGCCGGGCCTGCGCAGGATGAACGGCCAGCCGTTCACCAACCTGCGCAACCACGTTGGCCCGCAGACCTACACGCTGGACGACTACCGTCGCCGCTACGCGCAGTACAGGAGCGATGCCGACCTGCAGGCTGCGCACGCGTCGGCGCCCTGGTTCGTGACCTTCGACGATCACGAAGTGGACAACAACTGGGCCGGTGCGGAAGACCAGGACGACACGCCCAGCGAAGTGTTCCTGCTGCGCCGCACGCAGGCATTCCAGGCCTACTACGAGAACATGCCGCTGCGTCGTTCGGCGTTCCCGCGCATGGCCACATGCAGCTGTACCGGCGCGCACGCTACGGCACGCTGATGGACCTGCATCTGCTCGATACCCGCCAGTACCGCAGCAAGCAGGTGAACATGGCGCTGCGCGGAGAGGTGGAATCGCCTGCACGCAGTATCGTCGGCGCGAAACAGGAACGCTGGCTGTTCGACGGCCTGGCCGATGCCACGCCGCGTTGGCACACCATTGCGCACCAGGTAGCGCTGGGCAACTACCTGCGCGAGAAGGATGGGACAGTACAAGCATCCGACGACCAGTGGTCGGGTTACCTGGACAGCCGGCGGCGGTTGCTCGACCATATCCAGGCGGTCGGTTTCGGCAACGTGGTCACTACCTGTGGTGATGCGCACCGCCACTATGCCAGCGACCTGGTGCAGGATCACCGCGACTCCGGAGTGATCTCCAGCGAGTTTCTTGCCACTTCGATCAGCTCTGGTGCCGACGGCCAGGGGGTGGACGCTTACGCGCAGAACCAGCTGCGACACAGCCCGCACCTGAAGGCGACCATCGACAAGCGTGGCTACGTGCTGTGCGATGTCACCCGGGATGCGTGGATTGGCGACATGAAGACGCTGGACACCGTGATGTTGCCCGATGGCGCGGTTCAGAGCTGGAAGCGCTATGCCGTGGAGCACGGTCGGCCGGGGTTGCAGGAAGCCTGATCGGGCGCTCCGTGCTGTAGAGCCGAGCCACGCTCGGCTGCCTTTTCGCCCTTGCCGACTTGCCCCGGGAAGGCAGTCGAGCATGGCTCGACTCTACAGGTGGCCGCTCACTCGTGATCGAAGCGCAATGGTTCGCTACCCATCGCCGGATCGCTGGTGCCGGGCCGCCCATCCTCGGCACGCCCGGCCAGGCGCAACGTGCTCTCGCCCGCGGCGAGGCGCAGGTCATACCAGCCTGCCGTAGGTGCCGCATCCCATGCCACAGTGATCCCAGCACGTGCCGGCAGCACCAGAGACCGCTCGGGCATGTGCCCGGCGTAGGCCCCGGCCCGCACGCGCAGCGGTTGTGCGTCGTCGCCCAGGTTGTGCAGGTGCAACCGCAATTGGCCACCCACCCGCTCGATCGACGCCTGTACAGCGGGTCCTTTGGCGGTCCCCTGGAAGTGCCGGTGGAAGCCATTCGGTCCCAGCAGCCACAGGTCGTAGCGACCGTGCGCATCCAACGGCCAGCGCTCCTGCAGTGATGTGCCCGGTACCAGCGTGTAACGGCGTGGCACTGCGTCGAGCCGCAGCCGGTCGTAGGCATGCAGGACTGCTGCTGCGCCTGCGCAGGAGAGCTGCAGGCTGATGCCATCGGCATCGACCAGGGCGATCGAGGCCTGTGGGCGGTAGGGCAGGGCGCGCGCCGGGCGCACCCCGCTTTCCTGCTTCGCCGGTTCCAGTCCCTCCGGCAACGTGGGCGTGGTGCGTTCCGGCAGGGCGGCGGCGCGTGCGGCAACCGCACTCACGTCGGGCAGGCCACGCACGAACGGCCGGTTGTCGTGCTGAGCGAAGTCGAAGGCGTTGGTCAGGTCGCCGCAGACTGCGCGACGCCACGGCGAGATGTCCGGCGCGGCCACGCCGAAACGGCGCTCGATCAGGCGCAGTACCGAGGTATGGTCGTACACCTGCGAATCGACCCAGCCGCCTCGGCTCCACGGCGAAACCACGTAGAGTGGCACGCGCGGGCCCAGGCCATACGGACGTTCGCGCAGTTCGGCAGCGTCGTACTTTTCATCACCCGGTGCCGGATGGCGGTGGTACTCACCCTCGGTACTGACCGATGAAGCACCCGCCCAGCCACCGTCCACCAGCGACGGAGGCGCCGGTGGCGGGATATGGTCGAAGAAGCCATCGTTCTCGTCGAACATCAGCAGCAGGGCGGTGCGGCTCCAGACGTCTGGATCGGCGGTCAGTGCGTCGAGCACGCGGGCGGTATAGACCGCGCCCTGGGCCGGGCTGGAGGGGCCGGGATGCTCGCTGCCGGCGGCATCGGCGATGATGAAGCTGACCTGCGGCAGGCCCCCGTCGACGACGTCCTGGCGCAGTTGTGACAGCCCACGGGTGCTGACGGCGCGTGCGCGCAGCTGCGGGTCATGCCCCGGTGCGGCGCGGTACGCCTGGCGAAACGCCTCGAACCCGGCCAGCGGGTTGTCGGTGAAGTTGTCGGCCATGTCCTGGTAGATCTGCCAGGTCACGCCCGCCTTCTGCAGGCGTTCGACGTAGCTGATCCAGCGGTAGGACGCCGGGTGCCCGCCGTGCTCGGGGAAGTTGTCGTGCGAGTTGGCGATCACCGGCCCGCCGGCGCGGGCCAGCGCATCGTTGTGGCCGGTCCACAGGTACACGCGGTTCGGGTTGGTCCCGGCCTGCATCGCGCAATGGTAGGCGTCGCAGATGGTAAAGGCGTCGGCCAGCGCGAACTGGAATGGGAGGTCGGCGCGCTGGAAATAGCCCATCGAGTGGTTCTGCTTGGCCAATGGCCACTGTCCCATGCGCCCGTGGTCCCATGCACGCTGTGCGTCCGGCCAGGTGTGCGGGGTACCCTCCACCCGCATGTAGCCAAAGTGCGCTGCCGTATCCAGCGGGAACGGCGCAATCGCGCGGCTGCCGCTGGCATCGGGTTGCAGCCAGAGGCTGCGGGGGCGGCCACCGGCCTGCAGCGCCGCGGCCGGGGCGACGAAACGATCACCGAAGCCGCGCACGCCGCGCAGCGTGCCGAAGTAGTGGTCGAACGAACGGTTTTCCTGCATGAACACCACGATGTGCTGCAGGTCTTCAAGGCTGCGCGCCTGCGTCGCAGGCGCGATTGCTGCGGCCCGCGCAATGCTGGAAAGCAGCGGGGAAAGGCCGGCCGCAACGCCGGCCTGCAACAACCGGCGTCGGCCGATATCGGTCACGGGCTCACTCACAGGTCCATACGGAAGGAAATGCCGACGGTGCGTGGGGCGCCGATGAAGGCGTTGTCGCGGCCGTCCACCCCTGCAAGATACCGCTTATCGGTGAGGTTGCTCACCACCAGGTTGGCACCCATGCCTTTCAGGCGCGGCGACAGGCCCTGCAGGTCGAAGCCGATATTGGCGTTGAACACGGTCGCGGAGGGCAGCGAATTGGCGTTGCGGGCATCGAGATAGCGGCTGCCGAGGTGACGGCCGGACAGTCCGAAGTTCCAGTTGGCGCCCTGCCAGTCGGCAGACAGCACCAGGGTGTTTTCCGGCTGGCCGATGACCCTGGCGCCGTCGACAATGCCGAGCTGGGTATCACGGGCGGCATCGCCACTGCCCAGGTATTTGGAACGGTTATAGGTGTAGGCCGCGTTGATCCGCCAGCCATTGTCCCAGCCATAGCCGAATGCCGCCTCCAGGCCATTGCTTTCCACCCCACCGAAGTTCTCGTAGACACCATCGGTCTCGCCCAGGTAATCAATGCCGCTGACGAAGCCGGCCGGCAGGTAGACGATGCGGTTGTCGAACTTGATGTTGTACAGCGTGACCGAGGCGGTCAGCGGCCAGCGGCTGATGCGCATGCCCACTTCGATGTTGTCGGCGGTCTCCGGTTCAACGTTGCGGAAGCGCTGCGGGTCGGTCTCGCCAAGCACGCCGGAGGGAATCGCGGCGAAGTTCTGCGAGAAGCCGGCGAACAGCTCCATGCCTTCCACGCCCGGTGCCCAGGTGACGCCGGTGGAGAGCAGCGGGTCGGACCTGGAATCGGACGTCACGTGTTCGCTGGCGCCGATCACGCGGCGGCGCGACTGGTCGACGAAGAACTGCTTCACGCCCAGGCGGGCGCTGAACGGGCCGAAGCGGGCCACGTCCTCGACGTAGTACATTTGTTCGTCGACCTTGTACTTGTCCTCGAACTGCACCCAGTACGGCTGGTGGTCGAAGGCGATGTCCTGGCCGGCGTTGAGCAGGCGGTGCCAGTCGCGGCGCGCCGAGCGGTCCAGCTTCTCAACCCACAGGCCGCCACGGATCGTATTGTCGACCGCGCCGAAGGTCTGCCGCCACTCGACGTCGGCGGTGATGCCCATGCGGTCGTTGTCGTAGTGGGTGTGGCGATACGACTGCGCGCCCAGCACGTTGCCGGCGTAGCAGTCCGGATCGTATTCGGCGGTGAAGCCCAGCCGCGGCGTGCAGCTGGCCAGGCGCTGTCCGGCGCTGCCGTCGGGATTGACGAAGAAGATCTGGCCGCGGTTGCTGCCGCCATACACGGTCTTTCCACCGACGTACTCCGACTCGGGGCGGCCCACGCCGTCATCGCTGACCTGCGCCAGGTAAGGCGGCAACCAGTCGCCGCGGCCTTGCATGCGGTGCCCGTAGGCGGCCACCGAGGCTTTGAAACCGTTGCCGCCGTCGAAGGCTGCGCGAAGGTAGCCGAAGGTGTTCTCGCGCAGGGCACGTGAACCGGAACGGTAATTCTGGTCCAGGTACGGAATGCCGGTCAGGGTGCCGACCAGGTTGTCGCGCTCGGGATTGGTCGCGAAGCCATCCGGCGACACGCTGGTGTACTCCGGTTCGTCGGCATCGTTGTAGGACAGGTAGCCGGTCAGGGTCCAGCGGTCCAGTTCGGAAATGAACTTGCCGGCGATGTGGTCGTTGCTGGCGTGGCCGGTGCCGTCGATCCAGTCGTGTACCTTCGACGAGGAGGCGCTGACCCAGGCGCGGGTGTGGCCA
Source organism: Stenotrophomonas maltophilia (assembly GCF_001676385.1). Classification (GTDB taxonomy): domain Bacteria; phylum Pseudomonadota; class Gammaproteobacteria; order Xanthomonadales; family Xanthomonadaceae; genus Stenotrophomonas; species Stenotrophomonas maltophilia_J. The sequence goes on from NZ_LYVJ01000013.1 coordinate 121,033, forward strand.
CCGAGCAGGCCGGTGTCGTAGCGCACGTAGTACTTGCGCGCGTCGTTGTCACCGGCACCCACCACGAAGCGCAGGCGGCTGTCCTGCAGCGGATCGCTGGTGAGGAAGTTCAACGTGCCGCCCAGTGCCTCGTTCGAACGCGAGGAGATATCGGCCGTACCCTGGCTGACTTCCACCGTTTCCAGATCCAGGGTGTCGATGTAGCGGTTGGCCAGCGAGCCTCCGCCGTAGCCCGAGCCGCCATTGGGCAGCCCGTCGATGGTAGTGCCGATCTGCTGCGTATCGCGGTTGGTGACGAAACCGCGCATGCTGATCTGCGTGCCCCACACCGACGAGCCGGTGGCATCGGCTTCGCTGACCACCACGCCGGCCACTTCGTTGAGCGCATCGTTGACGCTGCTCATCACGGTCTGCCGGTTCAGCGTCTCGGCGCGCACCGAAGTCTTGGCGTAGCTGGTCGCCTGGCCGATCACCTGCACCTGGTCGAGGGTGCGGGCATCGCTGTCGCGCGCCTCGGCTGCGTCGCCCTGCGGTGCCTCGGCCAGGGCGTCCAGTGCGGGGGCGATCAGCAGGGCAAGCAGGGAGACACGGGGAAAACGCGCAATCGTTCGCATCGAAACCGGACCTTCGGAAAAGGGGAAGCTCCGGAGTGTCGGCAGCGCCAATGACATCGGCATGACGCGAAGATGCAGGACCCGTGTTGGGTGACGGTCGGTTCCACCGGCCGCCCCGCTCAGTACCGCGCGTCCCTGGGTTTCGGGTCGCGCGGCCAGTCCTTGGCCTTGTTGGCGAAGTCCGGCCGCGGCTGGTGGATGAAGTAACCGGCGATGTCCACCGCATCCTGATCGGGCATCACCTGCTGGCCCAGTGGTGGCTCGCGGGTCGCCGCCGGCGGCATGTTGTGCTTGACGAAGGCGGCCGCCTTGTACAGGCGCGCCATGCCGGCCCCGATGTTGAAGCTGTACTCACCCCACAGTGGCGGGAAGGCGATGTCACCGCTGGCATCGCGCCGGCCTTCGCCGTTGTCGCCGTGGCAGGTGGCGCACTGTGCGGCGTACAGCGCCCTGCCGCGGATAGGGTCGGGCGCCAGCGAGGTGTCGATCGGGCCTTCGCCGGGTGCAGCCACGCGCGCGCCCGGAGGCACCGGGGTGCTCAACCAGGCCATGTAGTCGAGCATGGCGCGCATCTGCGGCGAGTCCTTCGGCAGCGGCTTGCCGTTCATCGAACGCTGGAGGCAGCCGTTGACGCGCTCGGCCAGCCCGATCACCTTGCCCGGGCGCGGCATGTAACGCGGGTAGGCGCCGCCACCGGTATTGAAGTAGTGGTTGCCGAAGGGCCGCTTGCCCTCGGCCATGTGGCACGAATTGCAGTTCAGATCGTTGCCGACATTGTCCGGCAGCAGCCGTGCGGTCTCGTTGAGGATGCGCCGGCCGAGCATGACCGATTCGGCATTGCCGAGCCCGGCGATCTCTTCGGCACTGGGTGCGTGGTAGTGGCCGACGACCGTGCCCTGGGCATCGAGGATATCGATGGTGCTGGCCACGGCGGCATCCAGGTCCGGGTACAGATGGCGGTAGCCGAGGGTACCGGCGCCAGCCAGCACCACGAGGGTGATCGCACTGCCGGCCAACAGGCGGGAACGCCTGCGCGAACGCTTCATCGTGCGGCCTCCCGCGGAACGTAATGGACCGGCCTGTCGCGCACCACCCGGCGCATGCGCGCCACGTCAACCTCGCTCACCGCGCTGGCCTGGTTGCCCCAGCTGTTGCGGATGAAGGTCAGGATCTGTGCAAGCTGCGCGTTCGGCAGCCGCTCGAAGCCCGGCATGGTGAAGGCCATTCGGTCGTGCGGGGTTTGTGGCGTGCGGCCACCGACCAGGGTCACCTGCACCAGCGAACTGGGATCATCAGCGAACACGATCGAGTTGCCGGCCAGGGCCGGATAGACGCGCGGCATGCCGCGACCATCGGCACGGTGGCAGGCCTGGCAGTGCTCGGCATAGGCGAGCGAACCGGCCATGCGGTAGTCGCCGCGGCGCAGCGCGGCGGTGGTGGTGTCGGTGCCGGCCGACCACGGTGCACTGCGGCCCTCGCGCGGCGGCAGCTGCTTCAGGTAGCGCGCCATCGCCAGCAGGTCAGCATCGGACAGGTACTGCGTGCTGTGCTCGACCACATCGGCCATGCCGCCGAAGGCCGCCGAGCGATCGGTTCGGCCGGTGCGCAGGAACTCGACGATCTCGCTTTCGCTCCAGCTGGCCAGGCCGGTCGATTCATTGCGCAGGTTCTTCGCGTACCAGCCTTCCAGCACCGAACCGGACAGGAACTGACGGCCGCCATCATCGGCCATTGCCTTCTCCTGGAATGCCCAACCGCGGGGTGTGTGGCAGGCACCGCAGTGCGCCAGGCCTTCAACCAGTTCGGCACCTCGCTGCTGGCCGGCATCCAGCACTGGATCCGGACTGAAGCTGCGCGGACGCGCGAACAGCAGCTGCCACCAGGCCAGCGGCCAGCGCGCATTGGCCGGCCACGGAATCGTGCTGTCGGCGTTGTTCTGCTTCACCGGCTGTACCGAGCCCATGAAGTAGGCGTATAGCGCCTTGATCTCGGCATCGCTGGCGATCACATACGAGGCGTAGGGCATCGCCGGATACAGCGGTTGGCCATCGCGACGGATGCCGCGGCGCACCGCACGCTCGAAATCGGCGTAGTCGTAGGCGCCAATGCCGGTATCCGGATCGGGCGTGATGTTGGTCGAATAAATCGTGCCCATCGGCGTCTGCATGCCGAGGCCACCGGCGAATGGCTTGCCGCCCGGTGCGGTGTGGCAGGCGGCGCAGTCGGCTGCACGCGACAGGTACTGTCCCTGCGCGATCAATGCCGGATCCTGGATGTCGACCTGGGCCGCCTGCCGCGGCGCGAACCAGTAAGGCGTGGTGCGGGCGATGCCATAGGCGGCCGCCACGGTGGCGGCCAGGGCGACAGCGAGCTTGAGCGGGGTGCGCATGCAGGCACTCTGGGCAAACGCGTGCCTGCACTCATTGATCCGGATCAATGACGGAACGCGTACAGCGCCTGAACCCACCTGAATCGTTCCTGCGCTGTCATCAAGTCGTCATCTGGATGCGATAGATGGCCGTCCATCGGGGCGCTAAGGTCCGATTCTGTCGGAATTACCCCCATGAACGAATATGAAGCGCCTGCTGCTTTTGCTGCTGGCGAGCGCCGGCCTGTGGCTGGCCGCATGCTCGCCGTCGATCAATGCCTCGTCCACCTCCCTTGCCGATCGGCTGATCGTGCCAGGGGGCGTGTCGACCCTGCTTGATCGCCCGCGCATTGCCGCGGCCATCGCTGAGCTGCCCAACCGCCATGGCATTGCGTCTGGGCGCGATGGCGTGCCGATCTTCTGGCGCGCGTTCGATCCCGGCGATTATGGTGCGCGCTATCGCTACCTGCCGCAGCGCCATGAGAACGGCCTGCCGCTGGATACCGGCCTGAGCCTGTCGGTGCCGCAGCCGTTCCGCGCCTTGGCACCGCGGGGCACCGTGGTGTTGCTGCACGGCTGGATGATGAATGGTGATTCGATGCTGCCGTGGTCACTGCAGCTGGCCGAATCCGGCTACCGCGTGATCACCCTCGACCTGCGCAACCATGGCCAGTCCGGCGCCGGCCCGTCCGGCTACGGCACCTACGAATCGGATGATGTGGTCGACGTGATCGGTGAGCTGCGCGCACGCGGTGAAGTGACCGGCCCGCTGTACCTGTTCGGTGTGTCCTACGGCGCCGCCACGGCGGTGTTCACCGCCGACAAGCTGGGTGACCAGGTGGCTGGCGTGGTGGCGATGGAGTCGTTCGCCAACGCTGGCGTGGCGATCCGCACGATGGTACCGCACCTGATGGAGCTGCAGCCGGAAGGGCTGAAAGCACGGGCGATGGCGTCCTACGCGCGCTGGCGCTACGGCGGCCAGGACATCGACCAGGTGATTGCGGCGGCCAGCCGTCGCATCGACGTCGATCTGGACCGCGTGGACGTCGCGCGAGCGTTGGCCGATACCCGAGCCTGCGTACTGCTGCTGCACGGGCAGCGCGATCAGCATATTCCGGTCAGCCAGGGCCGCGAGCTGGCGCAGGCCAACCCGCGCGCGCACTACATCGAAATGCGCGGCGAGGACCACATCACCCTGCCGCTGCGGCTGGACCTGCTGGCCGGAGTGGTCGACGACTGGATGGCGCGCGATGGGCACCATCCGCAGAACACGTGTCCGGCACCGCAGCTGCCGGTGCAGGCCGAATGGCTGGTGCGCGGCACCGGCACACCGGTGAAGTCTCCCGCGCATGGCTGACGAATAAAGGGGACGGAGGGGATTAAGTCGCATCTGCTCCGGGCGTGCTGCAAACGACTTAATCCCCTCCGTCCCCTTTCCGGGTCAGGGCAGGCGTCGCGCCAGCGAGCGCGCCGACGCGGCCACGCCAAGCAGCAGCGCGGCCACGCACAGGAAGGCGAAGCCAAGGCTGGTGACGTGGGCAACCGCCCCGATCGCGGCCGGGCCGGCGAGAATGCCGGCATAGCCCAGCGTCGTCACCGCAGTGATCGCGATGCTCTCCGGCATCACCCGCTGCTGGCCGGCCATCGAGAACAGGGCCGGCACGATGTTTGCGCAGCCCAGCCCGACCAGTACATAACCCGCCATCGCCACTGGGAACGAGGGCACCAGCGTGGCCAGGCTGAAGCCGGCTGCTGCGGTGATGCCACCGATGATGATCGTGCGGGTACGGCCAAGGCGTTCGACGATGCCGTCACCGAACAGGCGCATCGCCGTCATTGCGAGCGTGAACGCTGCGAAACCCGCGCCGGCCTGGTCGCGTGGCACGTGGCGCACTTCGGCCAGGAACACCGCGCTCCAGTCCAGCATCGATCCCTCGGCGAGGAAGACCACGAACGCCAGCACGCCGATGAACAGCACCACGCCATGTGGCAACGCCAGCAACGGCCCGTCGTGCAGGATCCGCTGCGGCCGCCAGTGCGGCGCCGACAGCGCGGCGACCAGCAACAGCGCCGCCACCGAGACCAGCGCGGCCAGCCACAGCGGTGTGCCGAGGATCAGCAGGCCGGTCATGCAGCCGGCGCCGATGAAGCCACCGATGCTGTAGAAGGCGTGGAAGCCGGACATCATCGCGCGTCCGGCGTCACGCTCGACCGCCACCGCCTGCATGTTCATCGCGCAGTCCAGCGCGCCCACGCCGGCACCGAACACGAACAGTGCCGCGCCCAGTGCCAGTGGCGACGGCGCCAGTACCAGCAGGGGCAGGGCGCACAGCATCATTGCGCAGGTAGCGATCATGACCCGGCGGCATCCCATCCGCCCGGTCAGCGCACCCGCCAGCGGCATCGCCAGCAATGAGCCAAGGCCGAGGCAGAGCAGCACAGCGCCGAGGCTGGCATCGGATAGTCCGGCGTTGGCCTTGGCGTAGGGCACCATCGGCGCCCAGGCCGCAGTGGCGAATCCGGGAATGAAGAAGGCGGCACGGGTGGCGTGCTGCTGGGCACGCGGGGTTGAAGGCGTCATGCGAGGGTGGGTCCGGGGTAAACGCTGCCATGAAAGCGTTTCCAGTCGTATCGGGCAAGGGGCATTCGGGTCACCGAAGGCCGAATACGATTGCGGACCGTCCATCAGGCGCAGCGGGCCCGGCGATGCCTTTCCGCATCGCCGGGCCGCGTCCTCAGGACAGAGCGTATTTACAGCGGCAGGTCGAACACCAGTACTTCGGCATCGTTGCCGTTCTCCAGGGTCAGCTGCGCCTCGTCGCTGACCTGCAGCGCATCACCCGGTTCCAGGGTGATGCCATTGACCTGCAGCTGGCCGCGGGCCACCTGTACATAGGCGCCACGCCCGTTGCCCAGCGCATGGTGCAGCTTCTGGCCGCCATCCAGGATCGTGGCGAAGATCCGGGCATCCTGGTGGATGCGCAGCGAGCCGTCGGCGCCGTCCGGCGAGGCGATCAGGCGCAGCTGGCCGCGCTTGCTGTCCGGCGTGAAATGGGTCTCCTCGTAGGACGGTGTGATGTTTTCCGTGTCCGGGAAGATCCAGATCTGCAGGAAGTGCACGCTCTCGTCGGCCGAGTGGTTGAACTCGCTGTGGGTGACGCCGCTGCCGGCGCTCATGCGCTGTACATCGCCGTAGCGCAGTACCGAACCGGTGCCCATCGAGTCCTTGTGCTCCAGCGCACCACCCAGCACGTAGGAAATGATTTCCATGTTGCTGTGGCCGTGGGTACCGAAGCCCTGGCCTCCGATCACCTTGTCTTCGTTGATCACCCGCAGTGGGCCGAAGCTGACGTAACGGGGGTCGTAGTAGTTGGCGAAGGAGAAGGTATGGCGCGAGGACAGCCAGCCATGCTCGGCCAGGCCACGGGTAGCGCTCTTGCGGATCTGCAGCATGATGGAATCTCCTTGTTCGATGGTTTCGATGGGGCGGGGTGGGCGGTTGGCCGCTGTGTTTCCCCGTTGGAGAGAAGTATCTGCTTGCGTGCGGGCTTTGAAAAACGGATAGTTTTGACAGCCATCATCGAAAAAATCGAATGCTTAAGCTCAGCCTCGATGCCCTGCAGATCCTGGATGCCATCGACCGCCGCGGCTCGTTTGCGGGCGCGGGCAAGGCACTGCACAAGGTGCCCTCGACCATCTCCTACACCGTGGCCAAGCTGGAGGAGGATCTGGGGGTCCAGTTGTTCGACCGGGTTGGTCCCCGCGCTGAGCCGACCGAGGCCGGCCGCGCGCTGCTGGATGAGGGCCGGCACCTGCTGCGTGCCGCGCGGGAGCTGGAACTGCGGGTGCGCCGGGTAGCGTCGGGCTGGGAGACCGAACTGACCCTGGCGGTGGACTCGGTCTTCCCGACCTGGTTGTTGGCGCCGGACATTGCCGCGTTTCGTGAGGCGGAGGCACCGACCCGGCTGCGGCTGGTCGGCGAGGCCCTATCGGGCACCTGGGAGGCCTTGCTGGACCGGCGTGCCGACCTGCTGGTCGGCGCGCCGGGCGAGGGGCCGAGCGGTGGCGGTTACGTGGTCGAGCCACTGGGTAGGGTGGCGTTCGTGTTCGCGGTCGCGCCTGGCCATCCGCTGGCGGCAGTGCCGGGTGTGCTCGGCCGCGAGCAGCTGGCCGAGCATTGCGCGATCGCAGTTTCCGATTCGGCGCGGCGGCTGTTGCCACGCACGGTCGGCCTGTTGATGGGACAGGAAATGCTGACGGTGCCGGACATGGCCAGCAAGTTGAAACTGCAGTGCGAGGGCGTGGGCTTCGGCTTCCTGCCCGAACCGTGCGCACGCGCTGCGGTGGCGCGCGGCCAACTGGTGATCCGCGAAGTGGAAGAGCACAAGCCGGAAGAGTCATTCTGGCTGGCCTGGCGCACCGGTGAGGAAGGTGCGGCCTTGCGCTGGTGGCGCGAGCGCCTGCGCAGGCCGGAGCTGCTTTCGCAGTGGTGGCAGGCGATGGCCAGCGAGTAGGGGTTTGGCGGGGCTGCGCCCTGCACCCGCTACGATCCAGAGCAACAGCAACAGCAACAGCAACAGCAGAAGCGGGTTTCCTGATGGATGGCGGGGTGGGTCCGGTTGCGGGGGCGTGAGCCGCATGGATGCGGCGACCGAGCTTACATGGACGTACTTGCAGCGGCCCCCGCAACCGGACCCACCCCGCCTTCGACAGTTTTCCGCGATCTGTCGGAACGACGTAACTGCTCTGGTAGGTGTCGACCTTGGTCGACACGGTAGATCCACGCCATGCGTGGATGCTCTTCGATCAATTGTCGAAATGTTCGAACTCGATGGAGATTCATCCACGCATGGCGTGGATCCATCAGATCGCGGAAATCTGTCAGAGGTGGGGCGGTGTCGGATTGCGGGGTGTCCGCGGCATGGATGCCGCGGCCAAGCCCCCAAGGACGGGTTCACGGCGTCCCCGCAATCCGACACCGCCCCGCCACCCCACGGAATGCGTGCTGTTGCTGTTGCTCCGGCTGTGGCCTCTGCAGGTGCAGGGTGCAACCCTGCCGAAAAACCCGCATAAAAAAAACAGCAGGCCGTGGCCTGCTGTTTCGGTGTAATGGTGCGCCCGGAGAGATTCGAACTCCCGACCGCCTGGTTCGTAGCCAGGTACTCTATCCAACTGAGCTACGGGCGCCAATTACATGAACCTGTTGTATTGATCGTGCGTGGTGCGCCCGGAGAGATTCGAACTCCCGACCGCCTGGTTCGTAGCCAGGTACTCTATCCAACTGAGCTACGGGCGCGCGGTACACGATCAGATTTTACTTCATTCCCAGCGGCGGATGCTGGAAGCCTGTCGAGTGGTGCGCCCGGAGAGATTCGAACTCCCGACCGCCTGGTTCGTAGCCAGGTACTCTATCCAACTGAGCTACGGGCGCCCTGCGACAGGAGCGGAATTATGCGGATGCCAGCGCGGACCGTCAACAGTTTTCGTGAAGATTTTCATCCAACTGAATGAAAAAGCTGGTCGCCACCGCTTCCGGGGCCTTCAGCCAGGCGAAGTGGTCGGCGCGCGTGCCCAGTTCCTGCGCCGACAGCACGCGCAGCTGCACGGCCACGTGCGGCAGCTTCGCCAACAACATCCGCATCGACCCTGCGGGTGCCAGCCAGTCGTCTTCCATCAGTACGG
>NZ_LYVJ01000014.1 GCF_001676385.1 Stenotrophomonas maltophilia
GCCCCTGACAGTTCCTGCGGCCGCCACCGCAGGAAGAGAAAGAAGAAGATCAAAAGCAAAGACAACAGCAACAGCCGCGCGCTTTGGGTTGGGGTCGGATCCGTTTTCCGGAGGAAAACGGATCCGACCCCTTCTTGTTCTCCGATACACCTCATCCACGCATAGCGTGGAAAACCCACCGTCACCAGGAAATTGTCGGAGGCGGTGAGGGGGCCGATGGCGGGACCGTCCACGGCATGGATGCCGGGGCCGAGCCTACAGGGACGTACTTGCGGCGTGTCCCGCCATCGGCCCCCTCACCGCCAGACCAGCAGAAATCCAGAGCCGCTTTTGAAGTTGCTGTTGCCGTTGCTTGAGAAAAGCGGTGCAGCCGCAGGCGGCACCCCCCCCCCTCAATCCTGATCGTGCACGCGCGCGGCCTCGGCCTGCGTCTCCTCCTGCGCCGCCATCTCGCGTGCGATCCACGCATCGATCATGTGCCGCTGGCGCTGCGCCTGCCGCCGCTCGCGCGTGTATTCCTGGTCCAGCACCCGGTACAGCGACACCATCACCAGCACCATCAGCAGTGCGAATGGTAGTGCCGCGATGGTGATCATGCCCTGCAGCGCCTCCAGGCCGCCGGCCAGCAGCAGCGCGCCAGCAATCAGCGCCACGCTCACGCCCCACGCCAGCTTGCGCCTGGAAGGGGGATCGCCGGCCTCGTCGGTGGACATGCTGGCCAGCACCAGTACCGAGGAGTCGGCCGACGTCACGAAGAAGATCATCAGCAGCACCAGCGCGATGCCTGACAGCAAGAGTGGCAACGGCATGCTGTCGAACATCGTGAACAGCACTGTCTCGTAGCCATTGCCCAGCGCCTGCAGCAGGTCGGCCTGGCCGAAGACCTGCATCCAGATCGCCGTGCCGCCGAACACCGAGAACCAGAAGAAGCCCAGCAGCGTAGGTGCCAGCACCACGCCGATGACGAACTCGCGCACGCTGCGCCCGCGCGAGATGCGCGCGATGAACGAACCGACGAACGGCGCCCAGGAAATCCACCAGGCCCAGTAGAAGATCGTCCAGTCGGCCACCCAGGTGCTGGACGAGAACGGCGACATGCGCAGGCTCATCGTGATCAGCTGGTTGAGGTAGGAGCCCAGCGTGGTGGTGAAGGTGTTGAAGATCGCGCCCGTCGGGCCGAGCACCAGTACCAGCAGCAAGAGCAGGGCGGCCAGTGCGAGATTGAAGTTGGACAGCCACTTGACCCCGCGATCGACGCCGCTGAGGGTGGAGGCCATGTACAACACAAAGGCGACGGCGATGACGGTCAGTTGCAGCGGGACGCCCGCGTGCAGGCCGAACACGCGTTCCATGCCGGCCGCGATCTGGATGGTTCCAAAACCAAGCGTGGTTGCCACGCCAATTGCGGTGGCAACCACGGCAGCGATGTTGACCACACGGCCGATCCAGCCGCGATGATGGCGGCCGATGATCGGCTGCAACATGTCGCTGACCAGTCCACGGCCATTGCGGTTGAACTGGAACCAGGCCATCGCCAGGCCGATGAGGGCATAGACTGCCCACGGGTGCAGGCCCCAATGGAAGAACGCATAGCGCATGGCGGCGCGCGCGGCGTCCATGCTTTCAGGCGCCAGCCCTTCCGGTGGCTTGCTGAAGTGTGAAATGGGCTCGGCAGCACCCCAGAACACCAGGCCGATGCCCATGCCCGCGGCGAACAGCATCGACATCCAGCTGGCGCGCGAGAATTCCGGCTCGGCGTCTTCACCGCCGATGCGCAGGTTGCCGAAGCGGCCAAAGGCCAGATACATCAGGAACACGAGCGCCAGGAACACGACCAGCAGGTACAGCCAGCCGATGCCGCGGATCAGTTCACCGAGGATGCTCTGCACCACGGCATTGAAGGGACCGGGTGCAACACCGGCGAGCAGCACCAGCAGCAGAACCAGTGCGATGGAAACGCGAAACACCATGGAGGAGCTTCTCCGATCAAAGGATTGAGGGGAGCGAGCAGAGCTTGCAGCGAAGGGCCGGCGGCAGGCGCCACCGGCCGGGCAGGGGTCGCGGGGCGACGATGGAAACACCGGTCGCAGCGACACGATGCGCGTGCACGTTACTGAATGCGATGTCATTGTTCTGTTAACGAATAGCGATTGGGGTCTGATCCGCTTTCCGCGGGAAAGCGGATCCGACCCCGGGGCGACTCCGGAGGCGGGCGGTCTATGCTCTAATGCACGCCAAGAAGCGGGGGTACCGCGGCCATCTGGCCACGGTTGAGACAGTCCCTTGGAACCTGATCCGGCTCATACCGGCGTAGGGAAGCTTTGCAATGCAGCCGTGCCGGGACTCCGCCGAAGGACCGCCCGCGCGTGGCAGCCGTGCGCCGCCGCTTCGTCCCTGACCTTCCTGGACGATGCCCGATGAACGCACAGCTCTCCGCCCTGCAGCAGCAGGCCCGGCAACTCTCCGAATCCGTGACCCGGCCCATTCCCGGTTCGCGCAAGATCCACGTATCGGGTTCGCGCCCGGACCTGCTGGTGCCGATGCGCGAGATCGCGCTGACCCGCACGCCGACGCTGTTCGGCGGCGAAGAGAATGCGCCGGTCACGGTCTACGACACGTCCGGCCCCTACACCGATCCAGACGTACGCATCGATCTGTCCGCAGGCCTGCCGGAACTGCGTCGCGGCTGGGTGGAAGAGCGCGGTGATACCGAGCAGCTCGAAGGACTGAGTTCTTCGTTCGGCCGCGAGCGCGAGCATGATCCGAAGCTCGATGCCGTGCGTTTCCCCGCACGCAGCCTGCCGCGGCGCGCACGGGCAGGCGCGAACGTCACCCAGATGCACTACGCACGCCGCGGCATCATCACGCCGGAAATGGAATTCGTCGCCATCCGCGAGAACCAGCGGCTGGACGCGATCCGCGATGCCGGGCTGTTGCAGCAGCACCCGGGCGAGGCCTTCGGCGCGTCGATCCAGAAGATCATCACGCCCGAATTCGTGCGCGACGAGATCGCACGCGGCCGCGCGGTGCTGCCCAACAACATCAACCATCCGGAAAGCGAGCCGATGATCATCGGCCGCAACTTCCTGACCAAGATCAACGCCAACATCGGCAACAGTGCCGTGTCCTCCGGCATTGCCGAGGAAGTGGAAAAGCTGGTGTGGGCGATCCGCTGGGGCGGTGACACGGTGATGGACCTGTCCACCGGCAGGCACATCCACGAAACCCGCGAGTGGATCATCCGCAATTCGCCGGTGGCGATTGGTACCGTGCCGATCTACCAGGCGCTGGAGAAGGTGGACGGCCATGCCGAAGCGCTGACCTGGGAGATCTTCCGCGACACGCTGATCGAGCAGGCCGAGCAGGGCGTGGACTACTTCACCATCCACGCCGGCGTGCTGCTGCGCTATGTGCCGCTCACTGCCAGGCGCGTTACCGGCATCGTCAGCCGCGGTGGCTCGATCATGGCCAAGTGGTGCCTGGCGCACCACAGGGAGAACTTCCTCTACACGCACTTCGAAGACATCTGCGAAATCATGAAGGCCTACGACGTGACCTTCTCGCTGGGTGATGGCCTGCGCCCGGGCTGCATCGCCGATGCCAACGACGCGGCGCAGTTCGGCGAGCTGGAAACGCTGGGTGAACTGACGAAGATCGCCTGGAAGCACGATGTGCAGACCATGATCGAAGGCCCCGGCCACGTGCCGATGCAGCTGATCAAGGAGAACATGGACAAGCAGCTGCGCGAGTGCGGCGAAGCACCGTTCTACACGCTGGGCCCGCTGACCACCGACATCGCGCCGGGCTACGACCACATCACCAGCGCGATCGGCGCGGCGATGATCGGTTGGTTCGGCACGGCGATGCTCTGCTATGTAACGCCCAAGGAACACCTGGGCCTCCCCAACCGCCAGGACGTGCGCGACGGCATCATGGCCTATCGCATTGCCGCGCACGCAGCCGACCTTGCCAAGGGCCATCCCGGCGCGCAGGTGCGCGACAACGCGCTGAGCAAGGCGCGTTTCGAGTTCCGCTGGGAAGACCAGTTCCACCTCGGCCTGGATCCGGAGAAGGCCAGGGAGTTCCATGACGAGACACTACCGAAGGATGCGCACAAGCTGGCGCACTTCTGTTCGATGTGCGGCCCGCACTTCTGTTCGATGAAGATCACCCAGGACGTGCGCGACTACGCCGAGGCCGGCATGAAGGAGAAGTCGGCGGAGTTCCGCGCGGCCGGTGCCGAGGTCTATCGCCAAGGGTGACGGGTAACCGAGTGCCGGCCGCCGGCCGGCATTCGGTTGTGCTGAGGGCCGGGGAGAGTGCTGGCCAGCGGCCGGCGCTACGCCTCATCACGCCGCTCCCGGCTATCCTCCGCCCATCTCCCTGGGGAAAGGACGCCATGCCTGTTGCCATCACCACGCGTTGGCTGGCCATTGCCCGCCGCCATCCTTCGGCCTGGTTGCTGGGCGCGCAATTGCTGGCGGTGCTGTTGTATCCCGCGCTGGACGACACCGCTGCGGGCCGCGCCGTGCTGGGCATGTTCGGTATCGCGGTACTCGGTCTGGCGCTGTGGGTGGTCCAGCGCAGCCCGCTGGGTACCTGGCTGGCGCTGCTGGTGGCCATCCCGGCCGTCGTGCTCTCGCTGGCGGGTGCGTTGCTGGATCGCAGCACCCTGCTGACGGCGGCCCAGCTGCTGGAAAGCCTGCTGTATTTCTATACGGCGGGGGCGTTGATCGCCTATATGCTGGATGACCATAAAGTCACCCGCGATGAACTGTTTGCAGTCGGGGCGACCTTCACCCTGCTGGCCTGGGCATTCGCCTTTGCATTCGCGGTGTGCCAGCAATGGTATCCAGGCAGTTTCCAGGCCACAGGCAGCAGCGTGCAGCGCAGCTGGATGGAACTGCTTTATCTGAGCTTCAGTTTGCTTTCCGGTGTCGGGCTGAGCGATGTGGTGCCCCTGCATCCGCAGGCCCGCGCACTGGTCATGCTGGAGCAGTTCGCAGGCGTGATGTATCTGGCTTTGGTGGTTTCGCGCCTGGTCGGGCTGACCATGCTCCGGCGCGTCTGAAGATGAACGGCAGATAAAAATTTCGCGCCCCGAAAGGCGCGAATGGTGCTGCGGATTATGTGAATGCGTCGGCGAGAGAGAGCCTGATGTCGGCCACGCGATAGGCGAGGTAACCCACATAGGCTAGTATTCGCCCGCTTCATTGTTTTTGCGGTATGCGCCGATGCTTTGTGCGGAGTCTGGCTTTTTGCTGTGCCAGGGACGGGAGGGTATCGATGGCAAACGCTGCCCCGGGCCTGTCTCTTCTACTGTATGGCAAAAATGAACAGCAGTGAAATACAGCCGTCCGAGCATGATCGGATCCGGATCGGCGAGTGCATCGTCACGTTGTCTTCCCGCGAGGTAATGGCTGCGGGCGCGCGCCGCCCGCGAAGACTCACGCCCAAGGCACTGGCTGTGCTTCGCCTGCTGCTGCGGCAGCCCGGGCGCGTGGTGACACGGGACGAATTGTTTGCCGAAGTATGGCCGGACACGCTACCCACCAATGATGTGTTGACCCAGGCGGTCACGCAGTTGCGCAAGGCCTTCTCCCTCGACGGAGATAATGGCCAGGCCTATATTGAAACCATTGCCAAGACCGGCTATCGGCTGCTGGTGCCGGTGCAGGTGCTGGCCGAGCCGGGGCTGGAAGTGGATGGCACCCAGGCATCGCCGGCCAGTGATGCCGGTGGCGTCCTGCCCGCGATGGCGGCCATGCCCCCGGAGCCCCGCCGGCGCTGGCGGTACTGGCGGCGTCGCCTGCTGCTGGCACTGGGCGTGGCCATGCTGCTCGCACTGCTGGTGCTGACCGCGCTGCTGCTACGGCGTCCCGCTGGGCCCGGTTCAGCGGTCGATGCCGCCGTGGAGAACGGCACGCGGGTAATCGGCAGCCCGGAGCGGCCGTATCGCCTGATCACGGCGACGGCCGGGTTCGAGACTTATCCGACGCTGTCGCCCGATGGATCCCAGGTCGCGTACGAAGGGGCCAACGATGACGGCAACGGCGGCAGTGCCATCAAGGTGCAGACGTCCGGTAATGCGCCGGCGCGACAACTGCTGGCACCGCCGGAAGGAGCCAACGACCGCTTCCCGAGCTGGTCGCCCGATGGCCGCGAGATCGCCTTTGCCCGCTTTGGCGCCAATGGCAGTTGCCAGGTGCTGATCGCAAGCGCCACCGGTGGCGCGCTGCGCCAGGCTACCCGCTGTGACGGCACCGAGCTGCTCAGCTTCGATTGGACGCCCGACGGCCACGGCCTGGTGTTCGGCAGCATGTCGGGCCGATATGCCTATCGCGGCATCCGAGTGCTCGACCTGGCCAGCGGCCAGTGGCGTGCGCTTGATTACGACGTGGACGAGGATGATTTCGACTATGCGCCGCGTTATTCGCCCGACGGGCGCTGGCTCGTGTTCGTCCGCAACCCGCAGCTGGGCGACCTGTGGCGGGTGCCCGCTGGTGGTGGCACGGCCGAACAGCTGACCAACGAAGCGGCCGAGCTGCGGGGGTGGGCCTGGATCGGCGACGGCCGGCACATCGTCTTCGGCCGTCGCGTGGACAGCGAAGCGCGCCTGTATTACCTGGATGTGGCACAGCGCACGCTGCGCGACGCAGGCCTGGATGACGCGCAGTGGCCGGCGGTTTCGCGGCGTGGTGACATGCTTGCCTTCGTGCACCGGCGCGCCCAGTTCGGCGTGTTCAGGATGCCGCCCGGAGGGGAGGGCGAACGCCTCTTCGCATCCAGCGGCCGCGATGGGCAGCCGATGGTGGCCCCGGATGGACAGCAACTGGTCTTCAGTTCCGATCGTTCCGGCAGTTTCGCGCTGTGGTGGGCCGACATGCGGCGGCCCGATTCGCTGCGGTTGATCGAAGGGTTGCGCCCGGAGGGGCGGCAGGCACCGGATTGGTCGCTGGACAGCCGGCGCGTGCTGGTGGTCGGGCGTGACGAACACGGCCAGGCCGTGGTGTACGAGATCGCCCCACGCGATGAGCGCCTGCATCGGTTGCCGGTTCCGGTCGAGCAGCCGCTGCAGGCGCTGTACGGGGCATCGCCGGACCAGGTACTGGTGCTGGAACGCGACGCCGGCCGGCACACCCGACTGAGCCTGTTCGACCGGAGCAGTGAGCCCTGGCGGCGGCTTGCCAGCCTTGACGGGGTGTCGCAGGCGCGCTTCGATCGCAGCAATGGACGGGTGCTGTTCACCCGCTTGGCCGCGGGCGGGCTGTGGTCGATCGATGCGGCCCTCAACGCTGCCAGTGTGCAGCAGGTCAGCCAGGAGCACCCCAGTCGCTGGCGCTACCGGACCTGGACCGTGGCGGGTAATGGCAGCATCGATTACCTCGGCAGTACCGCTGCTTGCGCCACCACGCTGGTCCGCCTGCAGGCGGGGCAGCAGCAGCCGGAGCGCTGCCTGGACGCGCAGCGGCTCAGCGCCAGCAATGGGTTGAGTGCCAGTGCTGATGGAAAGGACCTGTATCTGGCCCTGGCGGTCAACGATGGTGCCGACATTGGCGTGATGCGCCTGCCCGAAGCGCCGCCGGCCTTGTTCACGGCCTTCGGCAAGTTGTTGATTCTGGGCAGGAAAGGTCCTTCGTAATTTTTTCGGGGGGATCTCGTCGCGAATTCGGGGCGATCTCGGCAGTCTTTCCTGACGCGGAGCCGCCTGATTGGGCAAAACGGGGGCCTGTACTTGGCAAATCCGTGGTGCCTCCATGCGTCAAATCTCCCTGGCCGATCGCGGTCAATCCGTCTCCCTCGACAAGGCCGTCGACGAGTCGGCGCCCACCTGCCTGGGCGTCGCTCGGCTGGGCAGCCTGCAGACGGCGGGTACCAGCTTCACGGTGTGGATGCAGGTGCGGGGCACGTCCTGGGTGGAAGCGAAGGAAGGCCGGTTCCGGCTGCGCCAGGGGGAATGGATCGCGTTCGAGAAGGAATCGCGGCCCTTGGTGCAGGCCGGTCGCAATGGCTTGTGCGTGGGCCTGAACCTGAACGTCGAGGCGCTTCGTGTGCTGGCCGAGATGGCCGACTGCGGCCTGTACGCGGGCCGCGGGTTGATGAGTCGCGCCGAACGCCGCGTCGGCCTGCGCCTGTGGCGTGACGCCCAGGCCAGTGGCCAGCCCGCGCAGGCGCTGCGCCCGCTCCTGCTGCACCTGGCCGGCCTGCAGCGCAGCCTGGCCGACAACGTGCAGCGCTGCCCGGGCCGCTCGCGCAGCCGCAAGCGCCAGGTGTTCGGTCGCATGCAGCGCGCGCGCCTGTACCTGGAAGGCAACAGCCACCGCGTGGTGCGCATCGGTGAGCTGGCCGAGCTGACCAACTTCTCCAGCTGGTACCTGTCCAAGACCTTCCAGAGCCTGTACGAGGAAAGCCCGCAGTCGTTGTCGGCCCGCCTGCGCCTGGAGCGCGCTGCCGATCTGCTGCGCGACACCGACATGATGATCGGCGAGGTCGCTGCCGCCAGTGGCTTCGACAACTGCTGCAGCTTCGCGCGTGCGTTCCGCGCCCGTTACGGCCAGTCCGCATCACGCTTCCGTGAGAACGGCGGGGTGCTCCCGCCACAATCTGCAAAGTCTCCCGTTGTGTCGCGCAAATACAGCGGTGCAACGCGGTCGTAACGTGCTACGGCGTTTTAACACGCTACTAACACGTACCTTGGAGAGATTGATGAACGTTCGTATTCCTGCAGTGCGGCTGGGCTTGCTGCCCGCCGGCATTGCGCTGGCCTTGGCGCCGTCCTTCGCTTCGGCGCAGGACGCTGCCGCCAGCACCGGCACGACCGACCTGGACCGCATTTCGGTCACCGGTTCGCGCATCCGCCAGGCCAACATGGAAACCGCGCAGCCGGTGATCGCACTGCAGCGCGCGGACATCGAGAAGCAGGGCTTCACCAGCGTCGCCGACATCGTGCAGAACCTGGCTGCCACCGGTTCGCCGGCCATCAGCCGCGCTGATGCACTGTCCTCGGGCGAAGAAGTCGGTGGCCAGTACGTCGACCTGCGCAACCTCGGCCCGGAGCGCACCCTGGTGCTGCTGGACGGCAAGCGCATGGGCGTCAGCACCGGCGGCTACACCGACCTGGCTGCGATTCCGACCTCGGTCATCGAGCGCGTCGAAGTGCTGACCGACGGCGCCTCGGCCATCTACGGTTCGGATGCCATCGCCGGCGTGATCAACATCATCACCCGCAAGAACTTCGACGGCCTGGAAGCCAGCGTCTACGGCGGCCAGTACAGCAAGGGCGACGGCGAAAAGCAGGTCTACAACTTCGTCTACGGCCAGACCGGTGAGCGCGGTTCGATCACTTTCGGCGCCGAGTACAGCAAGGAAGATCCGGTCTGGGCGAAGGATCGTGCCTTCAGCCGCTACCCGAATGGCCAGTTCCACCCGAACCCGACGGATGCGGACGCCAATGGCTGGTCGCCGGCATCCAACCATGGCGTGCTGATCGACAGCAACGACAATTGGTACACCCGCGCCAACAACGGCACGGGCAACACCATGGCCGATTTCCGTGAGTTCGGTACTGCCGACTACACCAATGCCAGCCAGGAAATGTGGCTGCAGAACAAGCTGACCCGTCGTTCGGTCTTCGCCAACGGCAACTACGACCTGACCGACAACATCCGCGCCACCGCGAACGTGCTGTACACCAAGCGTACGGCGACCCAGCAGATTGCCGGCTACCCGTACCAGTCCGAGGTCTACGGCACTCCGCTGTCGGCCGACAGCATCTACAACCCGCTGGGCACGGAAGCGAACTTCATCCGTCGGACCTCCGAAGTGCCGCGCCAGACCGAGTCCGAGCAGGAGACCTTCCGCTTCTCGGCCGGGCTGGAAGGCTCGTTCGAGTTCGGTGACAAGTTCTGGGATTGGGACGTGGGCTACGTCTACAACCAGAACAAGGGTGTGAAGACCGGCACCGGCAACCTGTTCATCCCGAATGTGCAGAATGCCGTCGGCCCGTCGTTCATCGATGCCGGCGGCGTGGCCCGCTGCGGCACCGCCGACAAGGTCATCGCCGGCTGCACGCCGTGGAACCCGCTGGCACCGTACGGCAGCACCGGCAACGGCTCGCTGGCCGATCCGGCCCTGCAGGCGTACCTGTACCTGCCCAGCCACGACACCTACACCAACACCACCAAGGCCTACAGCGCCAACATCTCCGGCTCGCTGTTCTCGCTGCCGGCCGGTGACCTGTCGCTGGCTGCCGGTTACGAACACCGCGAAGAAAGCGGTGAGTACAGTCCGGATGCACTGCTGCAGTCCGGCCTGAGCACCGACCTGGCCGGCAAGCCGACCGAGGGCAGCTACAAGCTCGACGAGTTCTACGTCGAACTGAACGTGCCGGTGCTGGCCGACATGCCGTTCGCCAAGGAGCTGTCGCTGGACGTGGCCGGTCGCTACTCCGACTACAACACCTTCGGTGACACCATCAACAGCAAGTTCGGCCTGAAGTGGAAGCCGATCGACGACCTGCTGGTGCGCGCGACCTACTCGACGGGCTTCCGTGCCCCGAGCATCGCCAACATGTACGGCGGCACCTCCCAGACCTTCGACTCCTACACCGATCCGTGCGACAGCAGCTTCGGTTCGGCGGCGCGCAACGCTGCCGTGGCCGCTGCCTGCCAGGCCGGTGGCGTGCCGGCCAACTTCCGCCAGATCACCTCGGGCGGTGCGCAGTCGACCGGTCCGGGCACCCAGTCCTACAGCGCGTTCGAGTCCGGCTCGAACCCGGAGCTGAAGCCGGAAACCTCCAAGACCTGGACCGCTGGCCTGGTCTACAGCCCGAACTTCGTGCAGGGCCTGGACATCAGCCTGGACTGGTGGAAGATCCGCATCGACGACGTGATCGCCGCCGAGTCGGTGACCTCGATCCTCAACCAGTGCTATGTGCTGGGCGTGGAGTCGGCGTGTGACCGCTTCAGCCGTGGCACCGAGGGACGCACCACCAACCAGGTGGTCGACGTGACCCGTACGCTGATCAACGGCGGCTACCAGGAAACCGCCGGTTACGACCTGGGCGTCAAGTACCGCCTGCCGGAGTTCTCCTTCGGCCAGTTCGTGATCGACTGGAAGACCACCTACGTCGATTACCTCGAGTACAAGCGTGACAACGAGGCCGAGACCGCGGTCGAGCAGCACACCAGCTGGGCAACCGGCGACTGGGGTGCCAACTTCCGCGTCCGTTCGAACCTCAACGTCGATTGGAGCCTGGGCAACCTGGGCGTGAACTGGGCCGTGCGTTACTACTCGAGCATGAAGGAGCCGTGCTCCTACGACACCGAGTGCAACCTGCCCGACTTCAGCTCGGCCTACACCCTGGCCCAGCCGACCCGCAAGGTGGGCTCGAACACCTTCCATGACCTGCAGGTCCGCTACACCCTGCCGTGGAAGGCCACTGTCGCTGTCGGTGCCAACAACGTGTTCAACCACGAAGGCCCGGTCATGTACAGCCAGCCGAACTCGAGCTTCTCGTACTACGGTGGCTTCGACATCGGTCGCTACTACTACATGAAGTACACCCAGCGCTTCTGATCCACCGAAGCGCAAGCGCAGTACCAGGAGGGCGGGCCGCGAGGCCCGCCCTTCCTCGTTCTGCACGGCGGCCGACACGCGGCCAGCAAAAAGGGCAGGCCGACCGGCCTGCCCTTGGATCCGCGCAGTGCTGCCCGCCTCAGGCCTCGCTGGGAACCAGGCCCATCAAGGCGTTGGCGTGCTCGCGCCACTGCGGCAACCTGTTCAGCACGCCCGCACGCTGCAGGTAGTCCTCGTCCACCGGATCACCGTTGACCAGGGCCAGCGCCACGTGCACCGCACCGGTGACCCAGAAGCTGCGGGTGTTGGCGCGCTGCGGCTGCAGGTGGAACGCCACCGCCTCGATGATCGGCATCGGCAGGCCCCACAGGCCCAGCAGGTAGGCGCCGGCTTCGGCGTGGCCCGGGCGCATGTCGCCGGCCAGGGCCGGTTCACTGCGTTCGTTGCGCACGCCCGGCAGCAGCAGGCCGATGTCGGCCAGCAATGCGGCGGTCGCACCCAGTTCGGCACTGGACTGCGGCAGCAGGCGCGCTGCCAGCCGCGAGGCGAGCAGGGCCCGCTGCTGCAGCGAATTGCGCTCGGCCGCCGACAGCGTCGGCGCCGAAAAGACTTCGCTGGCCAGCACCAGGTCGCGCAGCGTGGACAGGCCAAGGCGTGTCACCGCAGTGCGCAGGTCGGCAATGGTGCGGCCCTGGCTGAAGAACGCTGAATTGGACAGCTGCAGCACCTTCGCCGCGATCGCCGGATCGGCGGCGACCAGCTTGGCCACATCGGCGCTGTCGGCATCGTCGTCATGTTCCAGGGCCTGGGTCAGGCTCAGGTACAGGTGCGGTGGCGAGGGCAGTTTCTCGATACGGCCGATGGCATCGCGCAGGCGCGGACTGTCCAGCACCTCGCGCAGTTCTTCCAGGCTGGTCAGTGCTTCGAGCAGCACTTCGGGCGCCAGCGGCAGCGGCAGGAAGCGGTGGGCGACACCGATCAGGCGCGCTGGCGGTGGCCGGTTGCCGTGTTGGCCATCGATCAGGGCGATGCGGATGGTCTCCGGGCGCAAGGTCCGGATCTGGCCCAACAGCGTGGTCGCGTTGAGATCCGGCAGCTGCGGACAGGCAATCACCGCGTCCACCCCCTGGGTCGCCACCGCGGTCATCGCGGCCTGGCCATCGGTGGCGGTCAACGGTTGCCAGTCTTCCCCAAGATCGGCAATGAATTCGGTCAGCTCGGCCGGCAGGCTGGCTGCATCCCCAACAAGCAGAATACGCACGACACATTCCCCTGGCTGTCTCGACGATGGATGTCGACGACGTGTGAAGTGACGCAATTTACCTAATACGGCGGCCAGAGTGATATGCCACCGTCATGAAACGTGACCCGCATCGCTCCGGCGGGCTGCCACCGGAGCGATCCGGTTCAGGCTCAGGCCTTGTTGCCGTCGAGGTAGCGCTGGTGCGCTTCCTTCAGGATGGTCTTGGCCTCGGCAGCGCCGCCCCAACCGTCCAGCTTGACCCACTTGCCCTTCTCGAGGTCCTTGTAGTGCTCGAAGAAGTGGCCGATGCGCTCCAGCCAGTGGCTCGAGACCTGTTCGATGTCTTCCACGTGGGCATAGCCGCTGAAGATCTTCGCGACCGGCACTGCCAGGATCTTCTCGTCGCTGCCTGCCTCATCGCTCATCTTCAGCACGCCCACCGGGCGGCAGCGCACGACCGAGCCCGGCACCAGCGGCAGCGGCAGCACCACCAGCACATCGGCCGGATCGCCGTCACCGCACAGGGTGCTCGGCACGTAGCCGTAGTTGCACGGATAGCGCATCGGGGTGGACAGGATGCGGTCGACGAAGATCGCACCGGTTTCCTTGTCCACTTCGTACTTCACCGGCTCCGAGTCCTTCGGGATCTCGATGATGACGTTGATTTCTTCCGGCGGGTTCTTGCCGGGCGAGACGAGTTCCAGACCCATGGTGTGCTCCAGGTGGGGGTATAGACGGACGGGTAGCCCCCCATTTTATGCCTTTGCCGGGGGCTGTGCAGCGGGAGGGAGCCGACCTGCCGGTGCGGCAAGGCCCTACGGGGCGCACCGGCCTTGGCTGATGGGGGCCGAGGGGTGTGCCGGCGCAGGCTGGACGCCCATTCCCAAGGAGTCCTGCCGATGCCCTGGTATGCCCGATGCATGGCGGCCGTGCTGTTGCTGGCGTCCCTGCCTGCCTTCGCCCGCGGCCCGCACGTGGACCTGATCGATTATCCCCGGCCCGAGGCCAACTGGGAGCGTGCCTATGGGCTGAAGGCCGTCTTGGCCAGGGAGTTCGACCGGCTCTGTGCCGATACCTGGTGCGAAGGTGAGTACAGCAATTACCGGGTGATGGAGTTCCGCTGCGCGGTGCTGGCTCATCGCGGAACGGTGCAGCGATGCGCCTGGGTGGTGGTGGCCAGCGAGCTGGCGGTGCAGGCCGATACCGGTGTGGTGCAGGTGGACAATGGTCGCTGGGTCTGTCCGGTGGAGCTGGGGCCGGGGGTGCCTGTCGAAACTTTCCATGCTGCCTTGGAGGCGCCGGATGGTCTGACGGCGCCCTTGCCAGGCCTCGACCGTGGTCTGTTCGACGTGTTGCCTGATTGCATCCGCAGGCCGGGGAGGGTGGGGTGATGCGCTTCTTCCCGGCACGATGGCTGGCCTGCGCGCTGCTGATGGCAGCCAACGCCCAGGCGACCCCTCACTTTGTCGATGCTCGTGACTACCCCGATCCGGCAACCGGGCGCGAACGCTTCCTGGCGGCCGAACGCCTGTTGGTACGCGGCTTTGACGATATCTGTGGGGATACCTTCTGCGAAGGGCAGTATTACAACCTTCGAGCGATGCGCCTGCGCTGTTCGGTGCAACGGGCCACCGGCATTGTGGCCCGTTGTGTCTGGACGTTCGCCGGAAGCTACACCTGGGTCCAGCAGACCGGGCGGATCGATGTCGACCAGGGAAGCTATGCCTGCGCGCTGCCACTGGCGACGGGAACCCGTTTGGACGAGCTGCTGGCAGCGTGGGAGGGCGCCGGGCATGACGCTCTGCATGCCACCCTGCCCGGAACCGATACCCACGTTTACGAGGGGCTGACTGATTGCCTGTGATGACGTCGATAATGCCAGCAGTGTCATTCTTCCTGCGCGGGCGGTGACCGCACCGGCAACTCCCGGCAGCGTGCAGGCGTTATGCTTGTGCACGACCGTCAATGGAAGCGCGGAGGTTGGCATGACGACACGGACGTTACGGGTGTTGGCCTGGTGCAGCGTGTTCCTGGCTGCATGCGTGGCCGTTCTTTCGCTGGCACCGTTCACGGCGGCGATCATCTTCGCCTTGCCCTTGCTGGTGTTCGCTGCCTTCTGCATCTGGCGTGGTGCGTGGCTGCCCGGCGCCCTGTGCGCGTGGCTGGCCTCGCTCGCTTTCATTGGTAGCCCGCTCAGCCTCTTCGATGGCTGGGACGGGCCGATCTATGCCTGCTGGGTGATCATGGTGGTGCTGCTTGTCATCCGGTGGATGAGGCGGTCGGGGCCGTAGAGTCGAGCAGGCTCGACTCTACGGGTTTACGCAGGGCGTGGATCTACAACAGCGGCACCAGCAGCAGCGCCACGATGTTGATGATCTTGATCAGCGGATTGATCGCCGGGCCGGCGGTGTCCTTGTACGGGTCACCGACGGTATCGCCGGTCACCGCGGCCTTGTGCGCTTCGCTGCCCTTGCCACCGAAGTGGCCGTCCTCGATGTACTTCTTGGCGTTGTCCCACGCGCCGCCGCCGGTGGTCATCGAAATGGCCACGAACAGGCCGGTGACGATCGTACCGATCAGCAGGCCGCCCAGCGCGCGCGGCCCCAGCAGCAGGCCGACCACCACCGGTACCGCTACCGGCAGCAGCGAGGGCACGATCATTTCGCGGATCGCCGAGCGGGTCAGCATGTCCACCGCCTTGTCGTACTGCGGCTTGCCGGTGCCCTGCATGATGCCGGGGATCTCGCGGAACTGGCGGCGAACCTCTTCCACCACCGCACCGGCCGCGCGGCCGACTGCTTCCATCGCCATCGCACCGAACAGGTAGGGAATCAGGCCGCCGATCAGCAGGCCGATGATCACCGTGTGGTCGCTGAGATCGAAGCGGAACTCCTGCCCGGGATGCGCAGCCTGCAGGTTGTGCGTGTAGTCGGCGAACAGCACCAGCGCCGCCAGCGCCGCCGATCCGATCGCATAGCCCTTGGTCACCGCCTTGGTGGTGTTGCCCACCGCATCCAGCGGGTCGGTGATGTCGCGGATCTCGGAAGGCAGCTCGGCCATTTCGGCGATGCCGCCGGCGTTGTCGGTGATCGGGCCGTAGGCGTCGAGGGCGACGATCATGCCCGCCATCGACAGCATCGCGGTGGCGGCGATGGCGATGCCGTACAGGCCGCCCAGCGCGAACGCGCCCCAGATCGCCGCGCACACCGCCACCACCGGCAGCGCGGTGGACTTCATCGAGATGCCGAGACCGGCGATGATGTTGGTGCCGTGGCCGGTGGTCGAGGCCTGTGCCACGTGCTGCACCGGCGTGTACTGGGTGCCGGTGTAGTACTCGGTGATCCACACGATCAGGCCGGTCAGGACCAGCCCGATCAGCGCGCAGCCGTACAGTGCCATCGGCCCGTGCGCGTTGTCAGACATCAGCCCGGTGGTGATCGGGTAGAACGCGATGGCCGCCAGCACGCCGGAGACGATCACGCCCTTGTACAGCGCACCCATGATCGAGCCGCCTGGCTTCACCTTGACGAACAGCGCGCCGATGATCGAAGCGATGATCGACACCCCGCCCAGTACCAGCGGATACAACACCGCATTGGCGCCGGCTTCGGCCAGCATCAGGCTGCCCAGCAGCATGGTGGCGATGACGGTCACCGCGTAGGTCTCGAACAGGTCGGCGGCCATGCCGGCGCAGTCGCCGACGTTGTCACCGACGTTGTCGGCAATCACCGCCGGGTTGCGCGGGTCGTCCTCGGGAATACCGGCTTCGACCTTGCCGACCAGGTCGGCCCCCACGTCGGCGCCCTTGGTGAAGATGCCACCACCCAGGCGCGCGAAGATCGAGATCAGCGAGGAGCCGAAGGCCAGGCCGACCAGCGCATGCAGCGCCTGCTCCATCGGCAGGCCCAGGCGCAGCAACAGCGCGTAGTAGCCGGCCACGCCCAGCAGGCCCAGTCCGACCACCAGCATGCCGGTGATCGCGCCACCGCGGAAGGCGACGTCCATTGCGGCGCCGATGCCGTTGCGTGCAGCTTCTGCGGTGCGCACATTGGCGCGTACCGACACGTTCATGCCGATGTAGCCGGCGGCACCGGACAGTACTGCGCCCACCGCGAAGCCAATCGTGGTGTACCAGCTGAGGAAGATGCCGACCAGCACGAACAGCACCACGCCGGCGATGCCGATGGTCAGGTACTGGCGGTTGAGGTAGGCGCGCGCGCCTTCCTGGATCGCGGTGGCGATCGCGATCATGCGCTCATTGCCGGTGGGTTGGCGCAGGATCCAGCGCGCCGAGACGATTCCGAACAGGATCGCGAGAATGGCGCAGCCCAGCGCCAGTGACAGCCCGTGACGTTCCAGCATTAGACCCCTCCGCAGAATGGATGGACAAGCATCCAGTAGCGATGAACTTCACCACGAGGGGGACGACGGGCTGCAGCCTGGAACCAACCCGTACCGACCTTGGCGGTCGTCCGACGTATGGCGGTGTTCAGCATTCCCTGGTGCCCGCAGTATGCGTGCCGCCACTTGTAGAGTCGAGCCATGCTCGACTGGCCTCTACGACCCGCGCCTCATGGTCCTGTGGGCGCCCTCAGGACGGAAGGCATCGCCATGCGCGCGGGCCCTGCCGCCGGGGCATGGGCACGATTCGAGAGCCACAGGCCTTTGCACCCCGTTAAGCCAGTCTCTGCAAGCCTGCGCACAGTCCCGTAGGAGATCTCCCATGCGCCTGTCCCTGTTGATGCTTGCCGCCCTGGCCCCGGCCGTGCCGGCACTCGCCACGGAAACCCCGGAGCTGCAGCGCGCCGTGGGTGCACCCCAGGCGGTGGGCGCGGTGCATACCCTGCGCCAGATTCCCGAGGCCTGCGCACGGCTGGAGGGGGCGTTCACCGGCGATGCCGCCGCGCCGTACCGCTTCTCTGCCGTGCGTACCAGCGAGCAGTGCCAGCCGCGCGCGCGCTTCGTCGATTACGCCAAGGCACAGCCGAGCGTCGACAGGGGCTGGAAACTCAACGATGTGATCCGCGTGCCCAGTGCCGCGTGCCCGGCGCAGCAGGCGGTGGTGCGGGTGTGGCGCCTGCCGTCAAGCAACAAGGTCGAGCTGGATGGGCAGGGCCAGTCGCGCATCTATCTGGAGGAGGCGAAGAAGCAGGCGGCCGCCGGCAGGATTCCGCAGGTGACGATGTTCGCCGCGCAGTTGCAGATGGAAGGCAAGGCCTGCAATTGAGATTGCGCTGGTGGCGCCGCCATCCACGAGCGGTAGTGCCGGCCGCTGGCCGGCATCCGGTGATCAATCCGCCAGCTTCGCTCCCCGCGCCACCAGCAGCTCGCGCAGTGCCGTGCGATGGCAGTGCGCTTCGTCTTCGCAGTAGCAGCCCACGCTGATGTCGCTGTGCTGCGACATCGCGGCCAGCAGGTCCAGCGCGTGGGCGGCATCGGGCGCCTTCATCTCGGCCTTGTAGTGGCGGAAGAACGCATTCCAGTCGGCGGCGGTCCTGGCCTCATGCGCCTGCTTCACCAGCACCGCGCTGGGCGACAGGGTTGGAAACCAGACGTCGTACCAGTCCTGCCGCGCGAATTCGCTGCGCGGCACGCCGCGCGGCGGGCGCCGCACCGTGCCGATGCGCAGGCCCTCGTCGGGCGCGCGCGGCGTGCCGAGTCGAACAACACGCAGTGCCATGGCATTGCTCCACGAAAAGGGGACGGAGGGGATTAAGTCGTATCCGGCCCATTGGTGACGCCGATGGGTTGACGAAGGGGCGCATGCGACTTAATCCCCTCCGTCCCCTTTTTCGGTTCAGCCTTCGAAGGCCGGCAATTTCTTTTTTACCACCACATTCTTCAGCGTCACGTACTTGGGCAGGCCGTCGGCGCCGTACGGGAGCGGGGCCTCGCCCTTGATCAGCGGCGACAGGTAGGCGCGCGCCCTGGCGGAGATGCCGAATCCGTCCCGGCGGATGAAGCCGGCCGGCATCTTCTTTTCGTGGTTGGCGATCTTCGACAGCGGCGCCGCCTCGATCTTCCAGCGGTAGGGCGCATCGCTGCTGCGCACGATCACCGGCATCACGCCGTTCTGGCCCTTCAGTGCCAACTGCACCGCAGCCTTGCCGACCGCCTGCGCCTGCTCCCAGTCGGTCCTGCTGGCCAGGTGGCGGGCCGAGCGCTGCAGGTAGTCAGGCAACGCCCAGTGCACCTTCAGGCCCAGCTGGTCCTTGACGCGGCCGGCCAGGTGCGCGGCCACGCCGCCGAGTTGCGCGTGCCCGAACGAGTCCTTGCCGCCACCGGCGTCGGCGACGAAGCGGCCATCGGCGGTGGCGATACCCTCCGAGGCCACCACCACGCAGTAGCCGACGCGCTCGACCACGGCCTTGACCTTGGCCAGGAACGCGGCCTCGTCGTAGGCGCGCTCGGGCAGCAGGATGATGTGCGGCGCTTCGTCATCGCCGTTGCCGGCCAGGCCGGCGGCGGCAGCCAGCCAACCTGCGTGGCGGCCCATCGCCTCGTAGATGAAGACACGGGTGGAGGTCTCGGCCATTGCCGCCACATCCAGTGCCGCCTCGCGTACCGAGACGGCGGTGTACTTGGCCGCCGAGCCGAAGCCGGGGCAGGTGTCGGTCACCGCCAGGTCGTTGTCGATGGTCTTGGGCACGCCGATGCAGGTCAGGTCATAGCCGGACGCCTTGGCCAGCTGCGAGACCTTCAGTGCGGTATCGGCCGAGTCATTGCCACCGTTGTAGAGGAACCAGCGCACGCCGTGCGCGCGCAGCACCTCCAGCAGCCGGTCGTAGCGGGCACGGTCGGCGTCCAGCGATTTCAGCTTGACCCGGCACGAGCCGAAGGCGCCGCCCGGGGTATGGGCAAGGGCGCGGATCGCTGCGGCGCTCTCCTTGCTGGTGTCGATCAGCTCCTCGCGCAGTGCGCCAAGGATGCCGTTGCGGGCGGCCAGCACCTTGATGCCCTTGGCACGCGCCTGCTCGATCACGGCCGCCGCGGTGGCGTTGATGACCGCAGTGACACCGCCGGACTGGGCATAGAGGAGGGTACCGTTGCGCATGCTTCTACCTGCTGGGAGGAAAGGACATTGCAGGGACATTACCCGGATGCGGTAAAGTGGCGCTATTGCGGTGCAGCGATACCGGTCCGTCCGGGGCGCGAACCTTCTTTGTTTTCAACACGTTGGAGTCAGGTCGATGCGATTGGTTCTGTTGGGACCGCCCGGTTCGGGCAAGGGGACACAGGCGACGCGCCTGAAGGAAAAGCTGGGCATTGCCCATATTTCGACCGGTGACATGCTGCGCGCGGAAATCGCCGCGGGGACGGAGCTGGGCAAGCAGGCCAAGACGGTGATGGACGCCGGCAACCTGGTGTCGGACGACATCCTGCTGGGCATGCTGGAGTCGCGCCTGACCCAGGCTGATGTCGCCAAGGGCTTCATCCTCGACGGTTATCCGCGCAATGTGGCCCAGGCCAACGCGATGGACGGCCTGCTGGCGAAGATCGGCCAGCCGCTGGACGCCGTGGTGCAGCTGGACGTGCCCACCGAACTGCTGGTCGAGCGCATCGCCGGCCGCGCCAAGGAGCAGGGCCGCGCCGATGACACGCCCGAAGCGGTGCGCCAGCGCCTGCAGGTCTACAACGACCAGACCGCCCCGGTGGTCGACTTCTATGCCGGCCGTGGCACCCTGGCCCGCGTCGATGGCGTCGGCGAGTTGGACGAGATCGAAGCCCGCATCCTGGCGGTGATCAAGGCCTGATCCGGCCGGCGTGCCGTCGCTGCCTCGGCCGGAACAACACAGGCCTGGTCCGTGCGGACCAGGCCTGTGTCGTTTGATAGGCGCCAGCGGAGGGCTTGCTCAGGGCCCCCGCAGCATGAGCTCCCTTGGGGATGGCCTCTTGGGGAGTAGGACCGGTTCGGGTACTGCGGCTGGCAGGTTGAATTGTGTCCGGGTTCACAGAACATCGCTATCGGGAATTCCCCGACAGTTGATTGGAGTTTTCTCACATCCCGTGTAGGAGTTGTCTTACCCGGCAGCGGACATTGGCCCTATACAGCCGTCATCAGTCACAATCTTCGGTCATGAGCAGCGTACATATCCTTGCAATCGCCGGTACCTTCATGGGCGGCGTAGCCGCCCTGGCGCGTGAACTGGGCCATTCGGTCAGCGGCAGCGACCAGGCCATCTATCCGCCGATGTCGACCCAGCTCGAGCAGCTGGGCATCCGCCTGGACCAGGGCTACCGCGCCGACAGCGTACCGGCCGGTACCGACCAGGTCGTGATCGGCAACGCGCTTTCGCGCGGAAATCCGGCCGTGGAGGCTGTACTGGACGCCGGCCAGCGCTACATCTCCGGTGCGCAGTGGCTGTCCGAGCAGGTGCTTCCGGGCCGCGACACGCTGGCGGTGGCTGGTACCCATGGCAAGACCACCACCACCACCATCCTGACCTGGCTGCTGGAAAACGCCGGGCGCTCGCCGGGCTTCCTGATCGGGGGCGTCGCGGAGGATTTCGGCGTCTCCGCCCGCCTGGGCCAGGGGCGCGAATTCGTGGTCGAGGCCGATGAGTACGACACGGCCTTCTTCGACAAGCGCAGCAAGTTCGTGCACTACCGGCCTTTGGTGGCCATCCTCAACAACCTTGAGTACGACCACGCCGACATCTTCCCGGACGTGGCCGCGATCCAGCGCCAGTTCCACCATCTGGTGCGGACGGTGCCGGCCCGCGGTCGCCTGATCGTCAACGGCGAGGATCCGCACCTGGCCGAAGTCCTGGCGATGGGCTGCTGGACCCCGGTCGAGCGTTTCGGTTTCGATCCGGCGCTGGAATGGCATGCCGAACTGCTGGCGGCCGACGGCAGCGCGTTCCGCGTGCACCACCGTGGGCAGGCATTGGGCGATGTGCGGTGGCCGCTGCTGGGCCGCCACAACGTGCTCAATGGCCTGGCTGCGCTGGCCGCCGCGCATGCGGTAGGCGTGGCACCGGTCGAGGTGATCCCGGCACTGGCCCGCTTCCGCAGCGTCAAGCGTCGCATGGAAGTGATTGGCAGCCACGACGGCATTACCGTCTACGACGATTTCGCCCATCATCCGACCGCGATCGCCACTACGCTGGAGGGGCTGCGCGCCCGGGTTGGCGAGGCGCGCATCGTGGTTGCGATGGAACCGCGCAGCAATTCGATGCGGCTGGGCGCGCATGCGCAGGCCCTGGCTCCGTCGCTGGCGCAGGCCGACGAGGTGGTGTTCCTGCATCGGCCGGAACTGGCCTGGGACGCGGCGGCGGTGATCCACGCAGTGCGCGGCGAGGCACATGCCGTGCCCGATACCGATGCACTGCTGGCCCAGCTGCAGTCCAGCGTGCGCAGCGGCGACCACGTGGTGTTCATGTCCAACGGAGGTTTCGACGGCGCACCGCGCCGCTTCCTGGCCGCCCTTCAGTCCCGATGAGCGTTGGCTCGCTGCCATTGTTTCCGCTGCACACTACGCTGGTGCCGGGTGCCGCCGTGGGCCTGCGTGTGTTCGAGCGGCGCTACCTGGACCTGATCCGTGAGTGCGGGCATGGCGGTGAGGGCTTTGGCGTCTGCCTGATCCTCGACGGCCAGGAAGTGGGCGCTCCGGCAACGCCGGCTGCTTTTGGCGTGCAGGTACGCATCGAGGACTTCGATGTCGGCGCCGACGGCGTGCTGCAGCTGCGCCTGCGTGGTACCCGTCGCTTCCATGTCGAGCGCACCCGGGTGCGCGACAACGGCCTGGTGGTGGCGGATGTGCGCTGGTGCGATGAAGACCCCGACGATGAACTTCGGCCGCAGCATGCGCTGCTGGCCACCGTGCTGGGGCACATCATCGAACAGGCTGGCGAGGCCTACGCGCCGGCCAATCCGGCGCTGCTCGACCAGGCCAGCTGGGTCGGCTGGCGGCTGGCCGAACTGCTGCCGCTGAGCGACCAGCAACGGTTGCAGCTGCTGCAGATGGACGACCCGCACCAGCGCCTGCAGCAGTTGCTGGGCTGGATGCCGTAGCAGCCATCCACGCATGGCGTGGATCCGCTGTAGAGCCGAGCCTATGCTCGGCTTGATGGATCCGGCGAAGCGCAGCCGAGCATCGGCTCGGCTCTACAGTGGGTGATCGCGCACCGATACCCGTCAGGGTGTGGTGGTCTGCAACCGCAGCACTGGCAGCCCGGTTTCGCTGTGCACGTCCTCACGCTGCGGCAGGCCCTGCACGGCCCCCTTCAGCGCATTCAATGCCGGGTCGACCCCACGCAGCGGGTGCCACATGCCGATCCACTCGAAATGGCGCTGGTAGCGCAGGGTCTGCGCGCTGCCCAGCCACAGTGGCGTGTTGCCGGGTTGCAGCCGTGCCGGCGCCGGCCACAGGCGCAGCACGTAGCGCTCATCCGGCTGCGCGCCCTCGCGCACCATCAGCAGCGCTTCCACTCGTGTTTCCAGTGTTGCCGGCAGTACCGGCAGTTCGTCGGCGCCGGTATTCTTGTCGAGCATCAGCAGGGCCTGCTGCCAGCCGGCCTGCTCCTGCCGTTTCCAACCGTGCGCTTCCAGCTGCGCCTGCAGCGGCGCCAGCGGGCCAGCGACCTGCACGTCCAGCGGCCAGCGCTGGTCATCGTCGAACTCGTTGCGGCGCGCCGGCAGCTGTGACCAGTCGTTCTGCCACCACGCCTGCATCTCCATCGCCTGCGGTGGGGGCAGGTTGGGCTCGAAGCGCTCCAGCTTTACCGGGATGTTTCGCGGCGCATACCCCATCGCTGCCACTGCGAAGACACCATAGAACAGCCACGTCACCGGCTTCACCCAGAACGAGCGGTTGAAACGCCGGCGGTAGGCGATGCCCAGCACCAGCAGCCAGAACGTGCCGAACAGCATGCCGCCGATCACGTCGCTCAGCCAATGCGCGCCCAGGTACAGGCGCGCGAAGCCGATCAGGCTGACCACGATGCCGGAGACCAGGTACGGCCAGACACGGGTGCGGCCAGGCATCTCGCGCGCGATCAGCACCGCGAAGAAGCCGAAGGTGATGGTGGCCATGGTCACCGACACCGACGGGAAGCCGAAGCCGCTGCTTGCATCGAGCGGGCGCACCACATCCACGGTGGCCCCGAGCAGCAGCGTCAGCGCCAGTCCGAAGGCCAGTGCCGCCAGCCAGTGTGCAGCCGCCATCCAGCGCCGGCGCCAGATCAGGTAGCCCATCGCGGCAGCGGTGGCCGGCAACAACACCTGCCAGGCACCGAGCGAGGCCAGTGCCGCCATCGGGTAGTCCGCCAGCGGGTTGCGCAGCGCCAGCATGGCCTGGTGCACCAGCAGGTCGACCGCCAGCGGTTCGCCATGCGCGACCACCACGGTCAGCAGCGCGAACCAGCCCCAGCCGAGCAACAGCAGCATGAGTGCCAGCATCGCCAGCGGCACCGACTCGCGACGCCTGGGGTCCAGTACGCCCACCGTATAGCGGCCGAGCGTCGGATGCCGGTTGGACCAGTCCAGCAGGCGCGCGAGCCAGTTGTCCATGCGTGCGGCAGACCAGCGGTAACCGTACAGCACGATGGCCCAGACCAGGCCGAGGATCACTGCGAGCAGGCCGACCACCACGACCAGCCGCCCGGCCACTGCCGCGACCGCGTCATAGGCCTCGCCGAGGATCCAGCCCGGCGCCAGGAACAGCACGGCCCACGAAATGCTGGCGATGCCGCTGGCCTGCACGTAGCGGCCGGCCGGCATCTTCATCATGCCGGCGATGGCCGGCACGAATGGACGGATGGCGCCCACGTAGCGCGCGATCAGGATGCTCTTGAACGCATTGCGCCGGAACAGGTTTTCGCCACGATCGAGCAGTTGTGGATAGCGGCTGAACGGCCAGATGCCACGCAGGCGGTCACCCCAGCGGCGTCCGATCCAGTAACTGATGCCGTCGCCGGCGAAGGCGCCAAGTGCCGCGGCAGCCACCGCGTATGGCCCGGAAATCTGGCCCAGGCCGATGAACACGCCGACCGCGAACAGCAGTGGCAGGGCCGGCACGATGGCGCCGAGAATGATGACCGCATCGCAGAAGGCGATGAGGAAGATAACGGCGCCCGCCAGCACGGGGTGGGCGGCAATCCACGCGAGGGTGGCGTCGATCCATGAAGAGTCCATTGCCGGATTATAGGGGCGTGCAGGTGACTGGTTCCCCGCCGCTGGCTGGCCGTTCGCGACCTGCGGCATCGCCTAGAATGGCGCCATGCCGCATATGCCAGACGCTCCAGCGCACGCCCTGAAGGCCGACAGCTTTGGCCGCATCCTTCTCGTGGAAGGACCGGATGGCCTCTTCGTTCGCCGTGACCTGGGCGCCACGCCGCTGTGGCTGCGGCTACCGGCCTGGTGGCTGGCCCGCCGCGAAGCGCGCGCGCTGCAGCACATCCGCGGCATGGCGGATGTACCGGAACTGCTGGCCTGGGACGGCCGCCATCTGGACCGCAGCTTCATGGCAGGCGACGCCCTGTACCAGCGCCCACCACGGGGTGACCTCGCCTGGTTCCGCGCAGCGCGGCGCCTGCTGCAGCAGCTGCATCGCAGGGGTGTGGCTCACAACGACCTGGCCAAGGAAGCCAACTGGCTGGTGACCGAGGACGGCCGCCCGGCACTGATCGATTTCCAGCTTGCGGTGATCGGCAACCCGCGATCACGCTGGATGCGCCTGCTGGCCCGCGAGGATCTGCGCCACCTGCTCAAGCACAAGCGCATGTATTGCCGGGAATCGCTGACCCCCGTGGAGAAGCGCGTGCTCAAGCGCACCTCCTGGGTGCGCGAACTATGGTTCGCCACCGGCAAGCCGGTCTACCGCTTCGTGACCCGTCGCATCCTGCGTTGGGAGGACAACGAGGGGCAGGGGCCGAAGCCGTGAGTCCATCAGCGGTGGTGACCGCCGCGCCGAGTGCGGGCAGCGTCCTGCGACCGCACATGTAGCTGGTTGCGCCTGTACATCGATTGATCGTGCCGCACCTGCTGAGGAAGTAGGTGCAGTTGTACCAATAGATCCACGCCATGCGTGGATGCCCGGCGGAATCGCGTTGCAGAGCCGGGCTTGGCTCGGCTCTACAGAGGTCGGTGACCTTACGGCGTCGCCGGCACCACCTGCTGGCCAATGAAGTTGCGTTTGGCGTCGAAATCGTAGGCAATCTGCAGCTGGCCTACATCCGGGCAGGCGTGACAGTCGCGCAGTGGCGTGCGGTACAGCAGTCGGATGCCGCCGTTTTCCAGCGGCGACGCGCCGGCTGATTGCGCAGGCGCGAACGGCGTTGCCTGGGGGTGCGCCTTCAGCACGTCCTGTACGGCCGGGTCGGCCCGCAGGGTGTCGTCCAGCTGCACCGCGTCGACGTCGATGCGCTTGCCGCTGGCGTCGACCAGGCGGGTGCCTTCGTTGGTGTTCGCCCGGAACGGGTATTCGATCGTGGCGACGCCCAGGCCTTCGTTCTCATGCCAGGCGGTGACGTAGGCCAGTTCCCCCGCACTGGACAACTGCTCGGCCGCGGTGATCGCCTCGGCACTGGCCCCGCCGGCGCGCATGGCATCGCGCAGGCAGTCGCGGGTGGCTGCACTCTCGCCCTGGCGGCAGGCATTGAGGTCGCCATCCCAGACCACGGCCTCGCTCCAGCGCATCCTGCCGTCGGCGGCAGCCTTTTCCGCGCCCGGCGTATCGCCTGCGGCGGGCTCCTTGCCGGGTTCCGATGGTCGGTCCTGGCACGCGGTCAACAGGGCAAATCCCAGGACAGGCAGCAACAGGCGGGAACGGCGCATGGCGTGGGCCTCGTGTGTTGGCTGGAAACCCGAGTATCGTCAAGGCAGGGTGAACCCGGCGTCGGCGCGGCATACTAGTGGCTCATTGCATACGCTGGAGTGTGGAACGTGGGCAGTCTGCAGGGCAAAACGCTGTTCATCACCGGGGCCTCGCGTGGCATCGGCCTGGCCATCGCGCTGCGCGCCGCGCGTGATGGTGCCAACGTCGCCATCGCCGCCAAGTCGTCGGTGCCCAATCCGAAGTTGCCGGGCACCATCCATACCGCAGCCGAAGCGGTGAATGCGGCAGGTGGCCAGGGCCTGGCCCTGAAGTGCGATATCCGCGAGGAAGACCAGGTAAAGGCGGCGGTTGCGGCCACGGTCGATACGTTCGGTGGCATCGACATCCTGATCAACAACGCCAGCGCTATCTGGCTGCGCGGCACGCTGGATACGCCGATGAAGCGCTTCGACCTGATGCAGCAGGTCAATTCGCGTGGCAGCTTCCTGTGCGCGCAGGCCTGCCTGCCGTACCTGCTGCAGGCGCCGAACCCGCACATCCTCACACTGGCACCTCCGCCCAGCCTGGAGCCGAAGTGGTGGGGCGCTCATACCGGCTACACGCTGGCCAAGATGGGCATGAGTTTCGTCACCCTGGGGTTGGCAGCGGAGTTCGGCCCGCAGGGCGTAGCAGTCAATGCACTGTGGCCACGTACGGTGATCGCCACCGATGCGATCAACATGATTCCCGGCGTGGAGGCGGCTGGCTGCCGCACGCCGCAGATCATGGCGGACGCTGCACATGCGGTGCTGGTGCGC
The DNA here is from genome assembly GCF_001676385.1 of Stenotrophomonas maltophilia. Classification (GTDB taxonomy): domain Bacteria; phylum Pseudomonadota; class Gammaproteobacteria; order Xanthomonadales; family Xanthomonadaceae; genus Stenotrophomonas; species Stenotrophomonas maltophilia_J. Next base: position 27,395 of record NZ_LYVJ01000014.1, read on the forward strand.
GACGCGGCGGGCTTCCACGGGCGGTTCCTGATCGACGATGAAGTGCTGGGGCAGGCCGGTGTCACCGATCTGTCCGCTTACGCGGTGGATCCGTCGCGCCCGCTGCTGCCTGACCTGTTCCTGGACTGAACGGGACCGGCAGCGCGGACCCAGGGCTGCCGCCTCCGGCGCACTACGCTAGAATGCACGGCTGTAATCGTTTCCAGCAAAGATGTGAGCACATGCCCCGTACCCTCTCCACTGCGGCACTGGCCGCCGCCCTGTCGTTGATCCTGGCCGCCTGTGGTGGCAAGGCACCCGCAACCGCAGGCAGTTCGGAAGGCACCGCCAGGCAGGAGGCCGGGGACGCGTCGACCGCCAATGCGCAGCAGCAGCTGACCGTCAAGCTCAATGCCTATATCGGCTGCTTCAATGCGGTCGATTCGGACGTGCAGGGCAGCATTCGTTCCTACACCGGCTGGGTCAAGGACCTGGATGCCGGCCCCACCGGGCGCGAAACGCGCGTGTATGCGCCGAGCGAGATCGGCGACTACGACCTGAAGCAGTGCGACGGGCCGATCACCGAGGCGATCGCAGCCAAGCCGGCCCTGCCCGGACTGGACGCGGCGGCGGGCCGGTATCTGCAGGCGCTGAAGGCGCTGGCACCGGTCAGCCATCAAGCGCATGACTACTACGAGCGCCAGGATTACGAAGACGATCAGTTCGCCAAGGGCAAGCAGCTGCACGCGCCGTTGATGGCTGCGTTCAAGGACTTCGCCGGTGCCAGCGAGGCTTTCAGCGCCGAGCTTGAGCGCCAGAACGATGCGGCCCAGCGTGAGCAGCTGAAGATCCTGGAGCAGGCGGAGGGGCGCACCCGTGAGTACTACCGGCTGGCGATGATGCTGGAGGCCAAGGCGATCATGGACCTGATGAGCAAGGACGACTTCGATGTGGCCCAGGCCCGCGAGCGCCTGGACGCCTTCAACCGTATTTCCGACGAAGCCCACGCCAAAGTGGCTGACCAGGAGCCGGGCAAGCTGGACTGGAACAGCTTCGAGCGCGAGGCCGAGCGGTTCCGCCGCGAAGGCAAGGAACGCCTGCAGCGGGTGAGCGAAAAGACCCCATACACGGATTTCGAACGACGCATGCTGGACTCGCCGTCGATGGGCCCGCGTGGTTCGGCTGCGCGCCTTCTGGACGTCTACAACACCCTGGTTTTCCAGAGCAACCGCCAGTAGTCGAGGCGTTGCCTGCATCGGCCAGGCTGCAGTCGAACCGCTTGGCTGCGACGGGGTGCAGCTGATCCGGAAGTGCCCGTGCAACCGACGGGGAGCAGGCCCGGCGTGGCGCCTCAGTGGTTGAATGCATCCGGTAGTCCACCGCCGCACCTGCGGCAGTGGCGGGCGTCTGGCTCATGGCCTTCCAGCCCGCAGTTCGGGCAGCCGCGGGCATCACGGCGCGCGGCCAGCTCGGCTTCGCGCATGGTGCTGGCCAGCTCGGCGGTATAGATGCCGGTGGGCACGGCGATGATGCTGTAGCCGATCAGGATCAGCACCGAGGTCACGAAGCGGCCGAGCACGGTCTGCGGCACGATATCGCCGAAGCCGACCGTGGCCATGGTCACCACTGCCCAGTACATGCTGGCCGGGATGTTGGTGAAGCCGTGCTCGGGGCCTTCGATCACGTACATCAGCGCGCCGGCGATGATGGTGATGGTGATCACCGTGAACAGGAAGACCAGCACCTTGCGCCGGCTGCGCCACAGCGATGTCATCAGGACACCGCTTTCTTCGATGTAGCGGGTCAGCTTGAGGATGCGGAACACCCGCAGGATGCGCAGCGCACGCACCACCAGCAGGCTCTGGGCGCCGGGGATGAACATCGACAGGTAAGCCGGCAGGATCGACAGCAGGTCGATGATGCCCCAGACGCTCACCGCGTAGCGCAGCGGGCGCCTGACCACCGCCAGCCGCAGCAGGTATTCGGCGGTGAAGAGAATGGTGAAACCCCATTCGACCACGTACAACCAGGAAGACCACTCGGCATGCAGGCGCTGCACGCTGTCGATCATCACCACCAGGATGCTGGCGATGATCGCCACCACCAGGATCAGGTCGAAGTTGCGCGAGGGCCGGGTGTCATGGCGGTAGATGATGTCGAACCACGTACGACGCCAGCCGGTGTCGGTGGCGGGGTTGAGCTGGGGGGCGGAAAACGGTCGCATGGGCGCATTGTGCCGCAGGGGTTCCGGCGCGAGAATGGGGATTCCTGAATCCTGCCGACCGCCATGACCGCCGCTACCGATCCGCTGATCTCCCTTTCGAACTATTACCTGCCGGTCTACAAGCCCCGCCAGGTGGTACTGGAGCGGGGCCAGGGTGCCCGCGTATGGGACAGCCAGGGCCGCGAGTTCATCGACCTGGCCGCCGGCATCGCCGTGTGCGGCCTGGGCCACAACGACCCGGACCTGGTGGCCGCGCTGGTCGAGCAGGCCGGCAAGCTCTGGCACACCAGCAACGTGTTCTACAGCGCGCCGCCGCTGCACCTGGCCGAGGAGCTGGTGAAGGCCAGTCGCTTCGCCGAGCGCGTGTTCCTGTGCAATTCCGGTGCCGAAGCCAACGAAGTGGCGATCAAGATGGTCCGCAAGTGGGCTTCCAGCCAGGGTCGGCCGGCCGACAAGCGGGTGATCATCACCTTCCGTGGCAGCTTCCACGGCCGCACCCTGGGCGCGGTGACCGCCACCGCCCAGCCGAAGTACCAGGAAGGCTATGAGCCGCTGCCCGGTGGCTTCCGCTACATCGATTTCAACGATGAGGTGCAGCTGGAAACCGCGATGGCCGCCGGTGACGTGGCGGCGGTGATGCTGGAGCCGATCCAGGGCGAGGGCGGCGTGATGCCGGCCAAGTCCGGTTTCCTCAAGCGCGTGCGCGAACTGTGCGACCAGCACAATGCGCTGCTGGTGCTGGACGAGATCCAGGCTGGCATGGGCCGCACCGGTACGCTGTTCGCGCACTGGCAGGATGACGTGGTGCCGGACATGGTGACCCTGGCCAAGGCACTCGGCGGTGGCTTCCCGATCGGTGCGATGCTGGCCGGCCCGAAGGTGGCCGAGACCATGCAGTTCGGCGCGCACGGCACCACCTTCGGTGGCAATCCGCTGGCCGCCGCGGTTGCCCGCGTGGCGCTGCGCAAGCTGGCCTCGGCAGAGATCGCCGCCAATGTCAGCCGCCAGTCGAAGGCGCTGCGCGATGGCTTCACCCGCATCAACGACGAGTTCGGCGTGTTCAGTGAGGTGCGGGGCCGTGGCCTGATGCTGGGGGCGGTACTAAGCAAGGATTTCGCCGGCCAGGCCGGTGTGATTCTCGACCACGCTGCCGAGCAGGGCCTGCTGACCCTGCAGGCCGGCCCGGACGTGCTGCGCTTCGTGCCGTCCCTGAACATCACCGACGAAGAAGTGGCCGAAGGCCTGAAGCGCCTGCGCGCAGCGATTGCTGCGTTCATCGCAGCGCGCTGACGCCGCAGCGACATCTGTAGAGCCGAGCCCATGCTCGGCTGCTGTTGCCTGAAAGCGCGGTGAGCCGAGCATGGGCTCGGCTCTACAGTGGTTCACGCAATCCGGTAGCGCTTCAACACTTTGCCCAGGCCGCGGCCATCGCGCACGGTTTCCGCGTGCAGGCCGGCGGCGCGCGCGCCGCGCACATTGGCGAACAGGTCATCGACGAACAGCGTGCGCGCCGGGCTCACGCCGAGCACCTCAAGCGTGCGCAGGAACACGGCCGGTGCGGGCTTGCGCAGGCCGAAATCCGCGCTGCAGAACACGCGGCCCTGCAGGGCAGGGAACAGCTCCGGCAGCACGATGGGCAGCATCTCCACCATCAGCGCACCGTTGTTGGTCAGTACCGCCATTGGCAGCTGCAGGGCCTGCAGCCGCTGCAGCACGGCCGCCTGAGGATGGCTGGCAGCCCGCCGTGCCGCGATCCATGTAGCGACGTCGACGGTCCTGCCCAGATGTGCTCCCAGCCTTGCCAGGTAAGACGGGCCATCCAGCGCGCCGCTGTCGTGCGCGGCTTCCAGCCCACTGTCGTACAGCGCGGCCCGCACGGCCTGCGTTGGCACGTCCAGTGCCCGTGCCAGGTGCAGGACGCGCTGCGCGCGCTGGTACTGAACCAGCACGCCATCCACATCCAGCAGCAACAGGTCGATCGGCATCGTTCGAGCATGCCATCGACGGGCGTGCTCGCAAACCCTGCAACGGCCGTGCGACAGACGGTCGCAGCCGTGGTTTCCCGGGCCTGCCTAGAATGGCGCCTGATCTCCAGGAGACGCGACGATGAAGGCTTGGAAGGTGGCAGTGGGATTGGGTGCGCTGATGCTGGCGCCGTCGGCGTTGGCGCGGGTGTGTGCGGTGAGCATCGACAGCACCGATCAGATGAGCTTCAGCAGCCGCGAGATCAAGATCGCGGCTGATTGCAGTGCCGTGGACCTGACCCTGCGCCACACCGGCAAGCTCGCCGCCACCGCGATGGGCCACAACTGGGTACTGACGCGCACTGCCGATTACCCGCCGGTGGCGATGGCAGGCATGCGTATGACCCTGGCGGACAGCTACCTGCCGAAGGCCGACAAGCGCGTGCTGGCGCATACCCGGGTGATCGGCGGCGGCGAGACCACGCGCGTGCGTTTCTCTACCCAGGGCCTGCAGAAAGGTGGCGATTACACCTTCTTCTGTTCGTTCCCCGGCCACTTCGCGATGATGAAGGGCAAATTCGTCTTCGGTTAAAAAAAAGGGGACGGAGGGGATTAAGTCGTTTGTGCACAAACGACTTAATCCCCTCCGTCCCCTTTTTGCGATCAGCCCTTGGCGGCCTTGAACGCCACGCGGGCAGCGGCGAGTGTCGCTTCGATCACGGCATCGTCGTGCGCGCTGGACAGGAAGCCGGCCTCGTAGGCCGATGGCGCCAGGAACACGCCCTGTTCCAGCATTGCGTGGAAGAAGCGGTTGAATGCCGGGATGTCACAGGCAGTGGCCTGCGCATAGGTCTCGACCTTCTCACTGGTGAAGAACAGACCGAACATCGCGCCCACGCGGGTGGTGGTCACCGCTACGCCGGCTTCGGCGGCGGCCGTTTCAAGGCCAGCACACAGACGCCCAGTCCGCTCAGCCAGATCGGCGTGGAAGCCCGGTTGCTGGATCAGCTCCAGCATTGCCAGGCCCGCAGCCATCGCCACCGGGTTGCCGCTCAGCGTGCCGGCCTGGTAGATCGGGCCGGCCGGGGCGATCTGCTGCATCAGCTCGCGGCGACCGCCATAGGCACCTACCGGCATGCCACCGCCGATGATCTTGCCAAAGGTGGTCAGGTCCGGAGTGATGCCGTAGTGCGCCTGCGCACCGCCGAGGGCGACGCGGAAGCCAGTCATCACTTCGTCGAAGATCAGCAGCGCGCCATGCTGCGTGCACAGTGCGCGCAGGTGCTGCAGGTAACCTTCGCGCGGCGGAATGCAGTTGGCATTGCCGACCACCGGCTCGATGATCAGGCCGGCGATGTCATCGCCCTGCTGTTCGAACAGCGCGGTGGCCGCTTCGAAGTCGTTGTAGGGCAGGGTCAGGGTCAGTTCGCTCAGCCCGGCCGGGACGCCCGGGGAGGTCGGCACGCCCAGGGTCAGCATGCCGCTGCCGGCCTTGACCAGGAACGAGTCGCCGTGGCCGTGGTAGCAGCCTTCGAACTTGACGATGCGGCTGCGGCCGGTGGCGCCGCGCGCCAGGCGGATCGCCGACAGCGTGGCCTCGGTGCCGGAGTTGACCATGCGCACCATCTCGCACGATGGCACCAGGCGGGTGATGGTCTCGGCCATGGTGACTTCGGCCGCGCACGGCGCACCGAAGGACAGGCCATTGTCGATCGCCTTCTTCACCGCCTGGCGTACGGCCGGATGGTTGTGGCCGACGATCATCGGTCCCCAGGAGCCGACGTAGTCGATGTAGCGGTTGCCGTCGACGTCGTAGAGGTAGGCGCCATCGGCGCGCTCGACGAAGAACGGCTCGCCGCCGACCGACTTGAACGCGCGCACCGGCGAATTGACGCCGCCCGGCAGCAGCTGCTGGGCGCGGGAGAACAGGGCATGGGACTGGTCGTGGTTCATGGGGCTTTCCTGGGCATTACGCGAACTGGGCGAGGAAGGCGCGCTGGGCCGCGACCGGGTCCGGCGCAGCGAACACGCTGCTGACCACGGCGACCAGATCGGCGCCGGCGTCGATGATGGGGCCGACATTGTTCGGCGTCAGCCCGCCGATCGCCACCCGCGGCACGCCCAGTGCGGCGGTCTGACGCAGCAGGTCGGTATGGGCGCGGCTGCTGGTGATCTTGGTGGTGGTCGGGAAGAACGCGCCGAAGGCCACGTAGCTGGCGCCGGCCGCTACGGCCTTCTCGGCATTGGCCAGCTGGTCATAGCAGGAGGCGCCGATGATCGCGCCAGGGCCGAGCAGCGCGCGCGCGCTGGGGATGTCGCCGTCGGTGCCGCCCAGATGCACCCCCGCTGCGCCAACGGCCTTGGCCAGCGCCGGGTCGTCGTTGACGATCAGCGGCACGCGGTGTTCCGCGCACAGCGCCTGCAGCGCCGCCGCCTGCTCCCGTCGCAGCGCGTCACTGGCAGTCTTGTTGCGGTACTGCAGCCAGGTGGCGCCGGCAGCCAGCAGCGGCGCGGTGCGGCCCAGCAGGCGCGCCGTATCGGGCTCGTCCGGGGTGATCAGGTAGACGCCGCGGGGCGCCGGGGAAGCAGAAGTCATCGATGGCTACCGGTGCGTGGACCGCGATGGGACAATGGCGGCCCGTGATTCCAGCCCTGATTATCCGATGAGCGATGCCACCCCCACCACCTTGCGCACCTGGATGTGCGTGGTTTGCGGCTTTCTTTACAGCGAAGCGGAAGGCTTGCCGGAGGAGGGCATCGCGCCGGGGACACGTTGGGAGGACATCCCCGAGACGTGGACCTGCCCGGATTGCGGGGTGACCAAGGCCGACTTCGAGATGGTCGAGGCCGATTGACGTGGGTGGGTGCGGACCGTTGGTCCGCACACCGACAATCTCAATGCAGCCGCGGCACCGGTCCACCGATGTCGATGAGCTTCTCGCGCAGCCATTGTGCATCGCTGGCATCGGGATTGCGCTTCAGGTACTGCCCCAGGTCGTGGCGGGCACCGGCCAGGTATTCCAGCTGCAGGTAGGCCAGACCGCGGTCGCGCAGCGCGTCGTCCTGTTCCGGGGCCAGCTTGAGCAGGCGATCGGCACTGCGCGCGGCGCGGTCCCATTCGCTCGCCTCGGCGTATACGCCGTGCAGGTTGCGCAGCATGCGCATCAGGATCGCACGGGCCGGTGCCGGGTCGAGGATCTGGGCCAGCACCTGATCGTCAGGCATCTGCCCGCCCAGGTGTGACTTTGCCCGCTCGCGCAGCTCGTCCACATCGAGGGGTCGGCCACCATTGAACGGGTCCATCACCAGTACGCCGTCATCCACTGGCAGGCGCACCAGGAAGTGGCCAGGGAACGAGACGCCGTCGAGCGGAATGCCCAGCCGGCGCGAGACTTCCATCTGCACCAGGGCGAGCGAGATCGGATTGCCCAGGCGGCGCTCGAAGACCTGGTTGAGATAGCTGTTGCGCGGGTCGTAATACTTGTCGTGGTCGCCGCTATAGCCCAGCTCGTCGAACAGGTGGCGGTTGATCGCCGCCATCTTCAGGGGGCTGGGCTCGAGGCTGTCCACTTCCGGCCGGAGATGGTCGACATGGCTCTGGATCAGCGCATCGTAGGTCGAAGGCTGCAGATCGGGGTATTCATCGCGCGCGATCAGCAGCGCGGTCGGCAGCAACGGCAACGCCTCGTCTTCGAGGTCGGCCAGTGCATCCCAGTCGGGGAGTGTGATCCGGTCCTGCATGATTACAGACTGGCGTCATTTGCAGGCGGTTTCAAGCGGTGGCGCGTGAAAAACCCAGGGGTCAGATCCCTTTCGCGTGCGAAAGGATCCGACCCCCGATCGGGTTGCCGGTCAGCCACGGGGATGACCACGGGCGCCGGGCGCAGCCCGGCTGACCTTGTTATTCGATGCCCGGGCCGAATTTCAGCTCGGTGCCGTCCTTGAGCTGCAGCTTCTCGGCCTGGCCGGCGTTGAGCTCCAGCACATACCGGGCAGGGCCACCGCTGGGATAGGGCGGGCACATGTCGCCCGCCGAGCAGGGGGGGACGTCGCGCTGCTGGCTGACCAGCCTGCGCTGGCTGTCGAAGTACAGGATGTCCAGCGCGATCCTGGTGTTCTTCATCCAGTAGGCCTGCATATCCTCGCGGTCATGGATGAACAGCATGCCGTGGTCGGCCGGCATCTGGTCGCGGAACATCAGCCCGCGCGCGCGCGCTTCATCGCTGGTGGCCAGTTCCACGTGGTAGCGGGCACCGTCCAGCTCGACCCAGTGGCGGGCCGCATCGGTGGCACAGCCGGCCAGGGCCAGCAGCGGAAGTATCAGCAGTGAACGCAACAGCGACATCGTCAGGATCCTTTGAAAGAGTCAGAGCACGACCGGCGGCTCTGCGCCGACGATCACCACATCGGCGCGGCGGCGCGCGAACAGGCCCACGCAGACCACGCCCGGCAGCTGGTTGAGCTCGCGTTCCAGCTTCTCTGGATCGGTGATCTGCAGGTTGTGGATGTCCAGGATCTGGTTGCCGTTGTCGGTGACGACACCCTCGCGCCAGGTCGGCTGGCCGCCGGTCATGTCGCGGATCTGGCGGGCAACCAGGCTGCGCGCCATCGGGATCACCTCCACCGGCAGTGGGAACCTGCCCAGCACCGGCACCTGCTTGCTCGGGTCGATGATGCAGATGAAGCGCTCGCTGGCTTCGGCGATGATTTTCTCGCGGGTCAGTGCAGCGCCACCGCCCTTGATCAGGCACTTGTTCGGGTCGCACTCGTCGGCGCCGTCCACGTACAGCGACAGGTTGCCGCTGTGATTCAGCTCGATCACCTCGATGCCATGCTGTTTCAGGCGCGCGGTGCTCTGCTCGGAGCTGGACACGGCGCCCTTGATGCGGTGCTGGATGCGGGCCAGGGCATCGATGAAATAGGCCACGGTGGATCCGGTGCCGACACCGACGATCATGCCGTCTTCAACGTACTCGATGGCTTTCTCGGCGGCCAGGCGCTTGGCTTCGGACATGGGAGAACTCTCAGGCAGGGAATCAGGATTTCTTTTCCAGCGACAGCAGCAGCTTCCACTGCGCGGCGGTCACCGGGAACACCGACAGGCGGTTGCCCTTGGCAACCAGCGGGAAGCCTTCACCCAGTTCCTCGGCGTGCAGCTTGATCTCGTCCAGCGCGATCACCTGCCTGAGCTTGCGCTCGAATGCCACGTCCACCAGCATCCAGCGCGGATTCTCGCGCGTGCTCCTGGGGTCGTAATAGTCCGACTTCGGATCGAACTGGGTGTCGTCCGGGTAGGCCGTGCTGGCCACGGTGGCCAGGCCGACGATGCCCGGCACCTTGGTGTTGGAATGATAGAACAGGATGCCGTCGCCGACCTGCATGCCGTCGCGCATGAAATTGCGCGCCTGGTAGTTGCGCACCCCGTTCCAGGGTTCGACCTTGACCCTGGCCAGGTCATCAATGGAGAAGGCGTCCGGTTCGGACTTCATCAGCCAGTAGCGCTTGCGGGCGGTCATGCGTTCACAGGGGCAGCGGAGGGAAACAGGGGGCCGGCTTCGGTGCAGATCGCGTCCACCGGCACGTCCCACGACGCCACCGGCAAGGACTCGACCTGCTGCACCGCGAAGGCGGCACCGACCAGCCAGGGCGGCGCCGGCCGATCATGGCGGAAGGCGAAGCTGCGATCATACCAGCCGCCCCCCATGCCCAGCCGCCGGCACTGCGCATCGAAGCCCACCAGCGGGGCCACCACCAGCGCCATCTGTGCCGCGTCCAGCGTCTCTTCCAGCGCCACATCCGGCTCGGGAATGCCGTAGCGGTTGTGGGTCAGCGGCTGGCCGGGCCGCCATGGCGCGAAGCGCAGCACTTCGCCGGCCAGCACCGGCAGGCAGTAGGTGAGTCCTGGGGGCAATTGCAGTTGCCAGCGATGCAGGGCGATTTCGCCATCCAGCGCCCAGTAGCCGGCCACGGCACCTTCGCGCGGGGCGAATGGCAGGGCCAGCAGGGCATCGGCGAGGGATTCGGCGGCGGCGATACGCGCACCGGCGGAAAGCTCGCGGCGGCGTTGCCGCAGGTCGTGGCGCAGGGCCTGGCGCGGGTCGGTCATGGCAGCGTGCGGCAAGGATCAGCCACCATTGTGCCGGAAAGAACAAGGGCGACGCCCGAAGACGCCGCCCTTGCCGGAATATTGCATTCTCCGCAATGTCGATGCATGCGAAACGACCTTGAACCCGGGGGCTCAAGTGGGAACGCTGGAGAACCATCGGGCTTCCCGCTACAAGGCGGACCTGCACTCCCGGCGCTGTCGCGCTCCCGGTGTCGTTCTTAAGGGACAAGGCGAATGTTTGCACATGCCGTCGAGTACCGCAGAGAACGCGACGCCATTATAGCCAGCGCACAGGATCTGGATAGGCCGTTCGTCGGCAACAGTCCGTGCCAATTCAGATATGCGAAAAAGGGGACGGAGGGGATTAAGCCGTTTCCAGCACGGAAGGGGCGAATGCGCCTTAATTCCCTCCGTCCCCTTTTTTACGGGGTGCCGTCGATTGCGCGGTCCAGGCGCCGGTTCAGGTCGGCCAGCGTCTGCTGCAGGGCCACCGCCTGGCGGGCGTTCTCGTCGCGCAGCAGCTGCAGTTCGTGCGCCAGGTTCAGCGCGGCCAGCACGGCCACGCGGTCGACCGCGGCCATGCGGTTGCTGCCGCGGATCTCGCGCATGCGGGCGTCGAGCAGGCGTGCGGCGGCCATCAGGCTGTCGCGCTCATCGCCGCCGACGCCCACGGTGTATTCACGATCGAGGATGCGGACACTGACCGGTTCGGCGCTCATGTGTGCTGCTCCAGGGATTTGAGCCGGCTGATCATCGCTTCCACCCGCGAGCGCGCCTGTTCGTTCTTGGCCAGCAGCGTGGAACGCTCGGCCACCAGCTGTTCCTGCTGGTGGCGCAGGCTGCGATTCTCCTCGGCCAGGCGCTGGTTGCGTTCAAGCAACGCTTCCACGCGGGCGGCGAAGTCCTGCAGCTGGGCAAGGGGGTCGGCGGGTTCCATGCAGGCACGATAGGCAAGCCGGGTAAGGGCGGTCAAGCGTTGTCGCAGCAAGGCCTGACGGCCGCAGAGAGGATGTCGTCGGGTTGCTACACTACGGGGTCTCACGGGCGCGCGCGTACGCACCCCGGGTTTCCTTTCCGAACGAGCCGCACGATGACCGAACTACCCTCCGTCGACGACGTTACCCGCGCCAGCCAGGCGCTGGGCCTGGGCGCTACCGCTGCCGAGCTGCACGGTGCGCTGTGTGGCTGGCTGGCCGCCGGCGGTGCCCCCGGCAACGACTGGCCGGCGCGCGTGCTGGCCGACGACAACCTGCCGCCGGTGCCCGCCGACAGCGTGCTGGGGCAGCTGCTGCAGGCCACCATCAAGCAGCTGGAAGACCGCGACTTCGCCTTCGAGCTGTTGCTGACCGACAGCGACGACGTCTCCGCGCAGGCCGATGCCATGTTCAGCTGGACCCGTTCCTTCCTGGGCGGCTTCGGCCTGGGCAGCGGCGGCCGCCGCCCGGCCCTGTCCGAAGAGGGCGAAGAAGCGCTGACCGACATGGCCAGCCTGGCGCGCGCCTCCAGCGAGGATTTCGAGGCCGGTGGCGATGATGACGACGAAGCCCTGTCGGAGATCGAGGAATTCATCCGCGTGGCGGTGCTGCTGCTGCACGGTGACGTGGTGCTGGCCTCGCGCCATCGGCAGCGCCTGAACTGATGGACATCAAGCAGCGCACCGGCATCGCGGCCGGCGAATACAAGCGTCGCCGCCGCCAGCTGATGGACATGGCCGGCGAAGAAGCGATCCTGGTATTGCCGGCGGCAGCGGAGAAAGTGCGCAGCCTCGACACCCACTATCCGTACCGGCAGGACTCCGACTTCCAGTACCTCAGTGGCTTTCCGGAACCGGAAGCGGTGCTGGTGCTGATCCCCGGCCGCCGCCACGGTGAGGCCATCCTGTTCTGCCGCGAGCGCGACGCCGAGCGTGAGGCCTGGGACGGCAGCCGTGCCGGCCAGGAAGGCGCGGTGGCGCAGTACGGCATGGACGATGCGTATCCGATCGATGATCTGGATGACATCCTGCCGGGCCTGCTGGAAGGGCGCTCGCGCGTCTACTATCACTTCGGGCGTGATGCAGAGTTCGACCTGAAGTTGATCGGTTGGGTCAATCGTGTGCGCTCGCAGGTGCGCCACGGTGCGCAGCCGCCGCATGAGTTCCTGGAACTGGGCCATCTGCTGCATGAGCAGCGCCTGTTCAAGTCCGGTGCGGAAGTGGCGCTGATGCAACACGCCGCACAGATCAGCGTGCGTGCCCACCTGGCGGCGATGCGTGCGGCGAAGGCGGGTATCCACGAGTACGAACTGCAGGCCGAGCTGGAACGGGTGTTCCGTGCCAACGATGCGGTGCCGGCGTACTGCAGCATTGTCGGTGCCGGCCGCAACGGCTGCATCCTGCATTACCGCGACAACAACGCGCGTTCGCGTGACGGTGAGCTGGTGCTGATCGATGCCGGCGCTGAGTACCGTGGCTACGCCAGCGACATCACCCGTACCTTCCCGGTGAACGGGCGCTTCAGTACCGAGCAGCGCGCGCTGCACGACCTGGTCGGCCAGGCGCAGGCCGCAGCCCTGGCCGAGGCGAGGCCGGGCGTGCCATACGAGGCCGGCCACCTGGCTGCGGTGCAGACCCTCACCGAGGGCCTGCTGCGGCTGGGCCTGCTGAAGGGCACGCTGGAAAAGAACCTGTCCGAAGGCCTGTACCAGCGCTTCTACCGGCACAAGACCGGCCACTGGATCGGGTTGGACGTGCACGATGTGGGCGATTACCGCCTCGCCGGTGATTCGCGCCTGCTGGAGCCGGGCATGGCGTTCACCATCGAACCGGGGCTGTACATCGGCGTGGATGACACGACCGTGGAGCCGCGCTGGCGTGGCATCGGCATCCGTACCGAAGATGACGTGGTGATCACTGATGATGGCCATCGCGTGCTGACCGAGGGGCTGGCGCGCAGCGCCGATGAGATCGAAGCGGTGATGGCGGGGTAGGGGGTGTTCTGCAGGGCTTGCAGCCCTGCACCCGCTGCAAGCCGAAGCAACGGCAACGGCCAAAGCAAGAGCGGCACTGCGTGGGATGGCGGGGCGGTGTGGGTGGTCAGGACACGCCGTAAACCCATCCTTGGGGGCTCGATGGCGCCATCCATGGCGCCAACGGTCCTGCCCACCCACATCGCCCCACCCCTGACAGATTCCTGTGGCTGTTGGTGGGTGCCGACCGTTGGTCGGCACATCTGTCAGATATCGAATGAATCATCCACGCATGGCGTGGATCTACTGGCAACTGCGATTGTTGGGGCGGGCGGCTATTGGTAGGTGTCGACCTTGGTCGACACAGAGCGAGCGCAGCGAACGACCCGCTTTTGCTTTTCTTTCTTCTTTCCGTGGTTGGACGCGCGCAGGAAACTGTCAGAGGTGGGGCGGGTGGGCCATGCAGGGGCGTTGGCGCCATGGATGGCGCCATCGAGCTTACAGGGACGTACCTGCAGCGTCCCCTGCATGGCCCACCCGCCCCACCAAGCGCGGCTTTTGCTCTGAGCGTCCAACCACGAGGGGCTCAGCCGTTCGCCGCCGCAAACTCCGGCCGCGTCAGGTTGTCCGCCTCGCCCTCGGTGCACAGCACTTCGTCTTCGATGCGGATGCCGCCATACGGACGGAAGAAGTCCACGCGGTCCCAGTTGATCGCGTCGCCATGACCGGCGCTCTTCACTTCATCCAACAGCATGTCGATGAAGTACAGGCCCGGTTCGATGGTCACCACCATGCCCGGTTGCAGCACGCGGGTCAGGCGCAGGTATGGGTGCCCGGCCGGGCGCTCGATGCGGCCGCCTTCGTCGCTGGCGGCAAAACCGGCCACGTCGTGCACCTGCAGGCCGATCAGGTGGCCGATGCCGTGAGGGAAGAACGCGGCGCTGACGCCGGTTTCCAGCGCGGTCTGCGGCGAGACCTTGATGACGCCGAAGTCCTTCAGTACGCCCATCAGCGAAAGATGTGCGTCCACGTGCAGCTGCTTGTAGTCGAAGCCGGGGCGTACCGCGGCGCACATCTGCTGCTGGGCAGCGTCAACGGCGGCGATCATCGCCGCGAACTCGTCGTGGCCCTGCGCGGCGTAGGTGCGGGTGATGTCGCTGGCGTAGCCGTACGCGCTGGCGCCGGCATCGATCAGGAAACTGCGCAGCGGCTGCGGTGCCTTGCGGCCCAGCTCGGTGTAATGCAGCACGGCGGCATGTTCATTCAGCGCCACGATGTTGCCGTAGGGCAGTTCGTTGGCATCCTGGCCGACCGCCTGGCAGTACGCCATGTGGATGCTGAACTCGTCGGCGCCATTGCGGAAGGCAGCCTCGGCGGCGCGGTGGCCGCGCACGCCCAGCACCTGCGCCTGGCGCATCAGCGCGATTTCATACGGCGTCTTGCTGCCTCGGTGCCATTCAAGGTAGTTCACCACCGGCGCGGGATTGTTCGGCACGTAGTTGCCCAGCGCGCTCTGCGGCTCGCCGAGGATCGCGCAGCGCGCCGGATCGGCCGGCAGCAGGGCCAGTGCCTCGTCCGGTTTGCGGATGATGTGGATGTCGAAGTGATCCACCCACCAGCCGCTGGGCGCATCCGGCACCACGTGCCAGTAATCGAAGGGCTGGTGGAAGATCACCGCCGGGCGCTTGCCCGGAGTGAACACGATCCAGCTGTTGGGCACGCGGGTCAGCGGCAGCCAGGCCTTGAACTGGGGGTTCACTGCGTACGGATAGTCGCGGTCGTCGAACACCTGGTAGTGAAGGGTGCCGCTGGGCACTACCAGGTGATCGAAGCCACCGCGCGCCAGCGCCTGTTCGGCACGTCGGCACAGCACGGCCAGGTGGTCGGGATACAGGGCGCCGGGGTCTTGCTGGATCATTGCGGTGGCTCGACACGGAAAACGGCCCTAGATTCTGCCGCATACCGGGAAAAACCGCTGTGCCGGAACCGGCACTCAGGCCGTCGAAACCGGCCCGTCGTCGCTGTCTTCGCCGACCCACTGGCGCAGCAGCTGCCGATGCTCGCGCGACAGGGTGAGGAACCGGAAGCCGGTCCAGCTCTGGCCCGGCGCATGCGCCGGTTCGCTCCACAGCAGGTGCACGCCCACGTCGATGTCCTGGTGGCGGCCGTCGCCCATCGGCAGCGGAAAGCGGAGCTGGTACAGCGCATCCTCGCGCAGCGGCGTGCTGGCCAGCATCAGCATGCCGGTCTCGGATACATTGCCTAGCCGGCCCACCACGCATTCGCGCATCTGGTCGGTAACCGGCACCAGGTCCGAGACCTGGCGGCGCGGGGCACGGCGTGTCTCTTTGGGAGGGGCGGGCTTCATGCATGGGTCTCCCGGGTGGGACCGGAGGCCAGTGCGCGCAGCGTACCGAGGCTGGCTTCCCAGGCGCGGTCGACCAACCGGCCCTGATCTTCAGTGACAAGCTGCGCGTGGCCGGCGCTGATCCGCCGGGCCAGCGTGTCCAGGTCGGTATCGGCAACTTTCTGCCCGCGTGGGTTGACCAGCAGCGCATGGCCGGTCAGCAGGCTGTACCAGGACAGCCGCTGCCGGCGCAGCGTGCCGTCGCCCTGGTCGATGTCCAACCAGCTGCCGAACGGCAGCGTGCACAGTTGCTGGTAGGCCGCTTCTTCGGCGCTGCTGCGCGGCGTGGCGGGAGCGGCAGCGGCGACCGTGCCGGCATGCTCGCCCAGCCGCGCCCGCGCCTTCAGCCGTGCGCTGAGTTCGGTGCGCGACGTGCTTTCGTCCTCACCGCCGGGCGTGGCCAGGCGGCGGGCAACGGCGGCAGCTTCCTCGGCATGGTAGCCGACCTGCACGAGAGCGGATTCCACGTCGCTGGCCAGTGCGGCATCGGTGCCGCCGGGGGCACCGGCGGCCTGCGCCGTCACCGCAGCGATGCGCTCGGTCTGTTGCAGGCGTTCCTGCCACTGCGGCGAATCGTCGCCATGGCGCAGGCGGGTCAAGGTCAGTGCATCTGCCCAGGCCTGGCGCAGCAGGGTCTGCACGAAGCGTGGTGGTTGCCGCGCATCGCAGCACTGGTCGATCCGTGCGTTGGCCTGGCGGCGTGCCAGTTCCAGGCGTTCCTTGCCGCGGGCGGCTTCGACGTGGCGGCGCTCGGCCAGTTCGGCGCGATGGGCTGCCGCGCGCTGGTGCTGCTGCACCTCCTCGCTGGCGCTGGCGAAAGCCTCGGGCGAACGCACGTCCTGGCCGAGCAGGCCCTGCACGCTCTGCGCCATGCGCTGCAGCAGCTGCGGATCCACATCATCGTCGGCCAGCCAGTGGGCGCCGACTTCGGCAATCTGGTTGAGCAGTTCGCGCGCGGGATGCTGGTCACGAACGAAGAAGCCGGGGTCGGCCATCGCCGCACGTGCCAGCGGCACCTGCAGGCGGGCCAGCAGCGCGGCCGGTACCGGATCGGGGCGCTGCTGCTGCTGTACCTGTTGCATCAGCAGGCGCAGCAGGTCGAGGTTGTCGCGGTCGTGGCTGCCCAGCTCGGCCTGCGCGCCATGCTCGCTGCGCAGCTGGGCGACCACTGCGGTCTGCAGATCGGCGACGCCGGTGGCTGCGCTGGACTGGGCCTGCAGGCGTGCGAGGACGGCATCGACCGCCGCGCTGGGTACGGCGGTGGTTTCGGCAGGGGCCGTCGTGGCATGGCGGGCCTGCTGCAGCAGCGCGTGCAGTGCGCCGCCGGTGGATGTGGTCATGCCGGGGACCGCAGAGCCCGCGCTGCCCGCGTCGTTGACGGCGTCCTGCACCAGGTTCGACCAGGAGCCGGCGGGAGCGGAACCATTCCAACCGGTCAACGGTGCGCGGGCACGTTGGACGGGCTGGGTCGTGCGGCCTCCCCCGACCGACTGGGTGATGATCCGCCGGGTGCTCGACGAGCGCGCGAGATACGGTGTGTAGACCAGCCCCGGCAGCACACCGTGCTGGGCCAGCAGCGCGTTGGCGCGGTCCAGTACATCACCCAGGCGCTCCAGCACCTGCCGCTCGAAGCTGCGGAACAGTGCCAGCTGCACCTCCACGCCGAGCGCGTCGTGCTCGGCGATCCGGCGTAGCATCGCGCACAGCGCCTGGGGCGCCAGCGGCAGCGCGTCCGCCTCGAAGGCTGGCGCTGCGGCGAGGACGCCCAGGCGCTGGCCCAGCAGGTTCAGCGAATTGGTCGAACGCAGCGTCTCCCGCCGCACCATCTCGGCCAGCAGCAGGTTGCGATCCACTTCATGCTCGTCGACCAGCGACAGGCCGAGCATGCCCGGCAGCGGCGGCGGCGTGGAACCGGCGGCGATCGCGGGCGGCGGTTCGCGCAGCCGTGCCAGGGCGTCGGCCAGGGCATCGAGCATGCGATCGGCGAAGTGGCCGGCAAAGGCATGCAGTTGCCCGCGCTGCGCCATCAGCTCCGCCTGCTGCTGCGGATTGCGGGCACGATCGGCGTCGAGCATCAGGGTCTGTTCCAGCGCCTCCACGGTCAGGATCAGCGGGGCGGCCAGTGTCTGCCGGCACAGGCCGATCAGGGCGCCCAGCAGGTCGCGCACCCGCGGTGGCAGGTCGGCGGCAGCCAGGCGGTCCTTGTCGGCAGGAAGAATGGAGAAGACAGCTGACATCGGCAGGCGGTATCCGGAATCCCGCGGATCGTTCTGGTGAATCTACCGTGTCGGCCCGGGCTGGCGCTACTTTAGGGTGAACGCGCGTGCTGTTCGCGGCTCACTCCTCCAGGAACAGGCTCACCACATCGTTGGTGAATCGTCGGCCCAGTTCGGTCGGCTGCACATGGCCATCCGTCACGTCCAGCCAGCCGCGCTGCACGGCCTCGGCCAGCGGTGCGTCGAGCACGCTGCGCGGCAGCCCGGTGCGCGACTCGAAATCGCGCAGGCCGAAGCCTTCGTGCAGGCGCAGCAGGTTCAGCATGTACTCGAACGGCAGCCGCTCCGGCGCGATCACATCGTCGCCACCGAACGAGGCCGGGGTGCCCGCGCTGTCCAGGTAGGCCTGCGGGTGCTTCAGCTTCCAGCGGCGCAGCACGTGTTCTTCGGCACCCGAGCTGATCTTGCCGTGCGCGCCAGCACCGATGCCCAGATAGTCACCGAAACGCCAGTAGTTCAGGTTGTGCGCACTCTGCCGGCCGGGGCGCGCGTAGGCGCTGACCTCGTACTGGCCGAAACCGGCCTGCGCCAGCAGCGCCTGGCAGTGCTCCTGCATGTCCCAGGCGTTGTCTTCATCGGGAATGCCCTGCGGCGGACGCGCGAAGAACACCGTGTTCGGTTCCAGGGTCAGCTGGTAGTGCGAGATATGCGCCGGTTGCAGTGCAAATGCACGTTCCAGGTCGGCCTCGGCACCGGCCAGGGTCTGTTCCGGCAGCGCGTACATCAGGTCGATGTTGACGTTGTCGTAGCCCGCGTCCTGCGCCATCTTCACTGCGCGCTCGGCTTCGCCACTGTCGTGGATGCGGCCCAGGCGCTTGAGCATCGCGTCGTCGAAACTCTGGATGCCGAAGCTGAGGCGGTTCACGCCGGCCGCGCGGTAGCGGTCGAAACGGCCATGCTCGGCGGTGCCCGGGTTGGTTTCCAGAGTGATCTCGGCATTGGGCGCAAAGCGCAGGCGTGCGCTGGCCTGCTGCAGGAAGCGGTCGATCGCTTCGGGTGGAAACAGGCTGGGCGTTCCGCCGCCGAAGAACACGCTGTGCACCACCCGGCCCCAGACCAGCGGAAGGTCCTGGTCGAGGTCGCGCAGCAGTGCGTCGATGTAGGCGTCGAACGGCAGCTCGCCCTTGGCCTGGTGCGAATTGAAATCGCAGTACGGGCACTTGCGCACGCACCACGGCAGGTGCACGTACAACGACAGCGGTGGCGGCACCAGCCGCGGCGGGCTGTCGTGGCCAGCGGAGCAGGCTTCGCCGGGCAGGTGGTTGCAGTGGTCGTGGGCGTGCGGCATGGGGTTCATCGGTAGTGCCGGCCGCTGGCCGGCTTCCCTGGCTCGATCAGGTGGGGCGTCAGTACAGTGTCGCCAGCTGCTGCTTGAGCTGCTGCAGGGCAATGGCACGGTGGCTGATGGCGTTCTTCAGGGCTGGCTCCATTTCCGCGGCGGTGAGGCCGTGGGTGGTATCCAGGAACACCGGGTTGTAGCCAAAGCCATTGGTGCCACGCAGCTCGCGGATGATCTGCCCTTCCCAGCGGCCCTCGCAGATCAGCGGCTGCGGGTCGGTGGCGTGGCGCAGCAGCACGATCACCGCGTAGAAGCGGGCGCTGCGCTGGCCGTCGGGAACGTCGGCCATTTCCTCCAGCAGCTTGGCGTTGTTGGCCGCGGCATTGGTCGGATGGCCGGCATAGCGCGCGCTGTACAGGCCGGGCGCGCCGCCGAGGGCGTCGACGATCAGGCCCGAGTCATCGGCGAGCGCCGGCAGCCCGGTCGCTTCGCAGGCCGCGCGTGCCTTCAGCAGCGCGTTCTCGACGAAGGTCAGCCCGGTCTCTTCCACGTCGCCCAGGCCCAGCTCGGCGGCCGAGGTGATCTGCAGCGGCAGGTCGGCGAGGATCTCCTGCATCTCCACCAGCTTGCCGGCGTTGTGGCTGGCCAGTACCAGTTTCTTCATTGACGGGGCTCCAGCAGATCCCAGGTGTTGCCATAGAGATCGCGGAACACCGCGACCGTTGCATAGGGTTCTTCGCGCGGCGCTTCCAGGAACTCGACGCCTGCGGCCAGCATGGCCGCATGGTCGCGGTGGAAGTCGTCGGTGTTGAGGAAGAAGGCGACGCGGCCCCCGGTCTGGTTGCCGATACGGCTGCGCTGCTCCTCGTTGCTGGCGCGCGCCAGCAGCAGCGCTGCGGCGCTGCCGTCGGTCGGGCCGACCACTACCCAGCGCTTGTGGCCCTGGTCGATGTCCTCCAGCAGCGTGAAGCCGAGCTTGCCGGTGTACCAGGCAATGGCTTCGTCGTAGTCGGCCACCACCAGGGTGGTCAGGGCAAGGCGCCGGTTCATGCCGACAGCGCCGCCTGCTGCGCGGCGAGCAGTTCAGCCACGCCCTTTTCGGCCAGGCCCAGCAGCGCATCCAGTTCGTCGCGGCGGAAGGCATGGCCTTCGGCCGTGCCCTGCAGCTCGATGAAGCCACCGCCGTCGTTCATCACCACGTTCATGTCGGTGTCGCAGTCGCTGTCTTCGGCGTAGTCCAGGTCCAGCACCGGGGTGCCGCGGTACACGCCCACCGACACCGCCGCCACTGCGCCCAGGATCGGATTCCGCTTGATGTCGCCGCGCTTGATCAGCACGTTCACCGCATCGACCAGCGCCACGTAGGCGCCGGTGATGGCGGCGGTGCGGGTTCCACCGTCGGCCTGCAGCACGTCGCAGTCGAGGGTGATGGTGCGCTCGCCCAGCGCGTTGCGGTCCACGCAGGCGCGCAGGCTGCGGCCGATCAGGCGCTGGATCTCCAGCGTGCGGCCGCCCTGCTTGCCGCGGGCGGCTTCACGATCGCTACGGGTGTGGGTGGCACGCGGCAGCATGCCGTACTCGGCGGTCACCCAGCCTTCGCCCTTGCCCCGCAGGAAACCCGGCACGCGGTTCTCGACGCTGGCGGTGCACAGCACGCGGGTTTCACCGAAGCACACCAGTACCGACCCTTCGGCATGGCGGGTGAAGCCGCGTTGGATGACGACCGGGCGGAGCTGGTCGGGCTGGCGGCCGCTGGGGCGGGAATCGGACATGGTGCGGGTTCCGTAATGGCGAGGGAGTACGCCGCCACGCCCGCGGCCTTCACGGGGCGGGCAAGGGGGCTCTGGTGAGGGCGCTAGGGTACCATTCCCCCTTTGCACGCACCGGACACATTCCATGATTCGAAGCATGACCGCCTATGCCGGCGGCGAGCGGGTCACCCCGTGGGGCACGCTGGGCTGCGAGCTGCGCTCGGTCAACCACCGTTTCCTGGAGGTCGGCACGCGCCTGCCCGAGGAACTGCGGGCGCTGGAACCGCAGCTGCGCGAGCGCATCGCCGCACGCCTGAGCCGCGGCAAGCTGGATCTGGTGATGCGCCTGCGCGCGCCGGAAGCGGCGGCCAACCTGCAGGTGGACGAGGCCCTGCTGGGCCAGCTGGGTCGCCTGGCCCACCGCCTGGCGTCCGATTTCCCCAACCTGCAGGTCAGCTTCACCGATCTGCTGCAGCTTCCGGGCGTGACCCGCGGCGAGGCCACCGATGCCGCGGCCCTGCAGGCCGAGGCGCTGGCCCTGCTGGAGCAGGTGCTGGACGGCTTTGTCGAAGCGCGTGGACGCGAAGGCGGCAAGCTGGCTGCGGCCATCGCCGAGCGTGTGGACGGCATCGAGCGCATCGCCACCGAGGTCCGCAGCCTGATTCCGGCCATCCGCGACGGCCAGCGCGCCAAGCTGGCCGCGCGCCTGGCCGACCTGCCGCACCCGGTCGACCCCGGTCGCGCCGAGCAGGAACTGGTGCTGTGGCTGCAGAAGCTGGACGTGGACGAAGAACTGGACCGCCTCGGCAGCCACATCGTTGAAATCCGCCGCGTGCTCAAGCAGCGCGAGCCGGTCGGCCGCCGCCTGGACTTCCTGCTGCAGGAATTCAACCGCGAGGCCAACACGCTGGGATCGAAGTCGGTGGACAGCCGCACGTCCAACGCTGCGGTCGAGCTGAAGGTGCTGATCGACCAGATCCGCGAGCAGGTGCAGAACATCGAGTGAGGCTGCGCCCGGCGATGCAGCAGGGGCGCCTTCGGGGCGCCTTCTTCGCATCAGCGCATCAGCGTACGCGGACGCCGGGAGTTCCCTTGCCCAACCGCCCGACCACGGCCGCCTGGGCGAACCCGGCATCGCGGAAACAGGCCAGCACCGCATCCACCGCTTCCGGGGCGCAGGACACCAGCAGGCCGCCGCTGGTCTGCGGGTCGGTCAGCAGCGGCTGCCAGTGGGCTGCCACGCCTTCGGCGAAGCGAACCTCGGTGCCATACGAAGCCCAGTTGCGGTTGGAGGCGCCAGTCACGCAGCCACGCTGAAGCAGCTGCAGCGCCTGTGGCAGCAGCGGCACCTGTACGCTGTCCACTTCGGCGGCAACACCACTGGCGCGGCACACTTCCAGCAGGTGGCCGAGCAGGCCGAAGCCGGTGACGTCGGTCATCGCGTGCACGCCCTCCAGCGCGGCCAGCGGCACGCCGACGGTATTCAGCCGGGTGGTTGAATCAAGCATCTGCCGATAGCCCTCGGCATCAAGCAGTTCCTTCTTCAGCGCCGACGAGTACACGCCCACGCCGAGCGGCTTGCCCAGCACCAGCACATCGCCGGCGCGCGCATCGGCGTTGCGCTTGAGCCGCTGCGGGTCGAGTACGCCGATCGCGGCCAGGCCATAGATGGGTTCCATCGAGTCGATGCTGTGGCCGCCGGCAACGACGATGCCGGCATCGGCGCAGGCACGCTCGCCGCCCTGCAGGATGCCGCGGATGGTGTCCTGGGGCAGGGTGCTGATCGGCATGCCGACGATGGCGAGTGCGAACAGCGGGCGCGCGCCCATCGCATACAGATCGGACAGCGCATTGGTGGCGGCGATACGGCCGAAGTCGACGGGGTCGTCGACAATGGGCATGAAGAAATCGGTGGTGGCGACGATCGCTTGGCGGTCACCCAGGCGATATACCGCAGCGTCATCACTGTGCTCGCGGCCGACCAGCAGTTCGGCCGGTGCCGGAAGCGCTGGAACGCCACGCAGCAGTTCGGACAGCACCCCCGGTGCGATCTTGCAGCCGCAGCCGCCGCCGTGGGCCAGCGAGGTCAATCGCTGCGGGGCATCGGCCGTAGAAGGGGCGGGGGACGGTGCGTGCATGGCCATGCCGGCATCTCCTGCGGAAACACGAGTGGCGGAAGGCAGCAGGAGTCGAACCTACCAGGGAACGATCGACGCCCCCTACTGGGTTTGAAGCCCAGCCGCATGCCCGGATGCGCATGCCTTCCGAAGGTACGGCGGTGCCGGTGGGCTCATCCGCGCGTGGCGTTCCACTGCAGGTCACCGCGCGGCCGATGATGGTCACCGATGCGCCGAGTGTAGCCAACGCGATTGAAGAACTCCAAGATCTGGATGCTGCGCTTGCGGCCCAGGCCGATGGCATCGCGGAAGGCCGCCGCGTCCACCGTGCCGGTTGGCTGCGCCAGTTGGGCAATGATGGCGGCCAGTTCGGCGACGCGGGCCGGTGCATAGAACAGGTCGGGTACTACCTGGAACAATTCGCCGCGCGCAGCGGCCCGGCGCAGCACGGCGCGGAGCTCGTCCTCGGCGAGGCCGATATCGGCGGCCAAGGTGCGCACCCACGGGGGATCGAAGCGCCCGGCATGCAGTCGCGGCAGCACATGTTGGACCAGCAGGCGTTCGCGCTCCGGTGGCGCATGGTCGTGGCCGGGCAGGCGCCACCACGCGCCGACCCGCTGCAGCGAGCCGTCTGCGAGCAGGTCCTGCAGCAGGGCATTCCAGGTTCCCGCTGCGAGCGCGGGCAGGGTGCTGCGTCGCAGGCGACCGCTGTCGACACCGGGTTCGTCCGGGCGACGCTCGTGCCAGCTGTGCAGCGAAGTGACGACCTGCTCGCGCAGCACCTGCCAGTGCGAGTCCAGGACGATCACCGCGTCATCGCCGGTGGCGATGTGCCGCGCGTCCCTGGGCAGGTCGATCTGCTCAGCGGCACGCCGGCAATAGCGTTGCAGGGCGGCCAGGGGGATGCCCGAAGGTGCCTGCTGCAGTAGCGGGCCAACACCGGCGCCTGCCACCAGTTGCTCCAGCGCTACCAGCCATGCAAGCCGTGCCGGGCTGCGCCGGCGCCGCTGTGGCGGTTCCGGATCGAGCACGACCCCACCACCCAGCGTGTGGGTGGCCGCTGAATCACGGGCGATGAAGCGATCACCGCACATCGCGCAGACCGGCGCGTCGAATACCAGCTGTACAAGTTGCCCGTCGCCATGATCGCCGTCTCCCAACACCACCACATGGGCCTGCCGATGCATCGTGCCCCAGTGGATGTGCAGGGGCGTCCAGTCGCGCAGTGGGGCGGCCTGCGCGGACAGCCGCAGGCGCACATCGACGCGAGTGGTCGCCAGCAGCGCGCGCGGGTCGGCGATCCAGTCGCCACGGTGGATGTCGTCGCGCGCGATGGACGCCAGGTTCAACGCGCAGCGCTGCCCGGCCATCGCACGTTCGCTGGCCTGGTTCTGCGCGTGGATGCTGCGCACGCGCACGTCGGTGGCCGCCGGCATCAGCTGCAGATGCGCGCCGGCGGTGACCAGGCCGCCATGCACGGCACCGGTCACCAGGGTGCCATGACCCGGCAATGAGAATACGCGGTCGACCGGCATGCGGAACAGTTCGCTGCATCGCGTGGCCCGGCGTGCGCTGTCCCCTCCGGCCGCCCATGCGTGCAGGTGGGCGCGTAACGCCGAGGTGCCCGCATCTTCGGCGTTGGTGCTGTTGCAGGCGAACAGGGGCGAGTCCTGTAGTGGCGTGCCTGCCAGCAGGGCCATGACCTCCGTTTCGACCTCGGCGATGCGTGCCGCGTCCACGCGGTCGATCTTGGTCAACGCCACCGCCCCCCGATCCACGCCCAGCAGTTGCAGGATTGCCAGATGCTCGCGGGTCTGCGGCATCACGCCGTCGTCGGCGGCGACCACCAGCAGCGCTGCATCGATGCCGGTGGCACCGGCCACCATCGTATGCACGAAGCGCTCATGGCCCGGTACGTCGACGAAGCCCAGCATGGCGGTGGCCCCCGCTGCGCCTGCGGCCTCGACCGGGACATAGGCATAGCCCAGTTCAATCGAAATCCCGCGCGTACGTTCTTCGTGCAGGCGATCAGTCTCGACGCCGGTCAGCGCCCGTACCAGGCTTGTCTTGCCGTGGTCGATGTGCCCGGCGGTGCCGACGATCATGACCGCAGCATGCCCCACTGGGCGAGGAAGCATGCTTCGTCCGCAGGCTCCAGGCAGCGCAGGTCCAGCCAAAGGGCATCATCGGTGATATGGCCCAGGACCGGCCGTGGCAGCTTCCGCAGTTGCCCGGCCAGGCGGTCCAGTCCGCCACGGCGCGCGGTCGTGATGCGCAGCCCGGCACTGCCAAGCTGCGCCTGTGGCTGCGCGCCGCTGCCGACCTGGCTGTGCATCGATGCCCGTTCAAGGACGTACTCGGCCGCCAGCGCCGAACGCATCGGCTGCAGAAGGCGCTGAGCCTGTGCATCAATGTCCTGCTGCGTGCGCGAGAGCGTGCGCAGGGTCGGCAACCGCTGGGCCAGCAGCTCTGGTTCGCGGTACAGGGCCAACACCGCTTCCAGTGCGGCCAGGCCCATCTTGTCCATGCGCAGCGCGCGCTTGAGTGGGTTGCGGTTGATCCGCCCGATCAGGTCGGCGCGCCCGGCGATGATGCCGGCCTGAGGCCCGCCGAGCAGCTTGTCGCCACTGAACGAGACCAGGTCGGCACCCGCCGCCAGCGCTTCCTGCACGGTGGGTTCATGCGGCAGGCCGAACGCCGCCAGGTCGCACAGGCTGCCACTGCCCAGGTCCACCGCCAGCGGCAGGCCATGCTGGTGCGCGATGGTCGCCATTGCAGCGGTGTCGACCTTGGCGGTGAAGCCGGTGATCGCGTAGTTGCTGGCGTGCACCTCCATCAGCAGCGCCGTGCGCGCGCTGATGGCGTTGGCGAAGTCAGCCGGATGGGTACGGTTGGTGGTGCCTACTTCCAGCAGGCGCGCGCCAGCGCTGCGCATCACATCGGGGATGCGGAAGGCGCCACCGATTTCCACCAGCTCACCGCGCGACACCACCACTTCGCGGCGGTTGGCCAGGCTGTTGAGCAGCAGCAGGACCGCAGCGGCGTTGTTGTTGACCACGGTCGCAGCTTCGGCGCCGGTCAGCTCGCAGACCAGGGCCTGCACCCGTGCATCGCGGTCGCCGCGGCGGCCACGGGTGATGTCGAATTCCAGGTCGACCGGCGCGGTCATCGCACGCGCAACCGCCTGCACTGCGGCGTCGGGCAGCAGTGCACGACCCAGGTTGGTATGCAGTACGGTGCCGGTCAGGTTGAACATGGGCTGCAGGTCCCGCCGTGCATCGACGGCCAGCGCGGCTTCCAGCGCCGTGGACAGCGCCGGGCCGTCGAGGGCCTGCTGCAGCGCTTCGGCCGAGAACTGCCCTGCGTTGATTCGATCACGCAGCATCTGCACGTGCGAACGCAGCAGCCCGGCGATGCGGCTGCGGCCGTGGCCTTCGATCAGTGCCGACAACGCCGGCAGGCGCAGCAGCCGGTCGAGCGAGGGCAGGGCGGCGGCCGATGCCGGGTTGGGGGACGAGCGTGGCATCGTTCAGTCGCCGCCCGATTGCCAGAGCAGCGGGTTCTGGCTGGCACGGGCGTAGCCTTCCTCGCCCAGCAGCAGGTCCAGCGCCAGGGTGCCGAGGTCATCGGCCACCGGTTCCAGCGACGGGTCCTTCTCCAGATAGAGGATCTTGCGGTAGCTGTGGCAGCGATCGCAGGTCTCGGCACGCACCGCGCTTTCGCGCACCGCCTCGCCGGAGTCGCCGTCCACATCGGCCAGGGCGCGGTAGGCGATGTCCGGGCCAGCGGCGCCACACTGGCTGCACTGCACCCGCACGTAGTGCCACTGGCAGGCGCACAGCGAGCACGACAGGTAGCGGTAGGAGGCATACGGCGGGCGGGCCTGCACCACGCTGGTCACCGGCAGGGTGCCGCACAGCGGGCACAGGCCGGGCGCATCGGCCAGCGGCCTGAGGTCGCCGGGGTGGAAGCCGGCCGCGAGTAGGGCCCAGTACACCTGCAGTGCATTCATCACCAGCAGTGCAGCCACTGCGTCCAACGAGGGGGCGTCATCGCGTTCGAGCACGGCGTGCGCCTGGGCATCCAGCCAGGCGTCATCGGCAGCGGCGACGCGCAGCAGCTCCTGCCGTGTTTCCGCCGGCAGCCCGGCTTCGTCGGCACAGTGCTGGCACAGCGTGCGCAGCCAGCCGCGCCAGCGCCCATCCAGTTGCAGCGTGTTGGCCGGCCGCAGCGGCATGCCGGCACCGGCGGCCGCACTCGACTGCTGCGCGCGCGCATGAACCTGCAGTTCCTCGCGTTGCTGCTGCGTCAGCTCGTCCAACAGCGCCTGCTGCGCGTCGGCCAGCGCGGCCAGCAGCTGCAGGTAGCCGCCGATGGCACTGTGCGCGGCAAGGCTGCGCAGTCGCGCAGCGCGCCCGGTGAACAATGACGCGGTATCGGGCAGGATGATGCGCGGCACGTCGCGCGAGGCGAGCGTCTCGATCTCACCGGGTTCAAGGATGCGTTGCGCCATGCAGGGCCAGCCGGAAGAACCAGCCCCCATCCTCGCCGTTGTCAGCGCTGGCGTCCAGCGGGTTCAAACAACGCAGTCGAGCAAAGCAGTCGAGCATGGCTCGACTCTACAAAAGTGGATCCCGACCGTTGGTCGGGATTCGATCAATGCCGACCAACGGTCGGCACCCACCGTCAGATTGCAGAAACCCGCCGCCCCAGGCAGCCAGCTTTTGACGTTGACGTTGATCCAGCAGGTACAGGGCCGCAGGCCCTGCCGCTACCCCTCTTCCCGGCGCCCGCGCAGGATGTCCCGGAACCACTGCCGATGGTGCTTGTATGCCCACCCGTAGGTGACCTTTCCCTGGGTCATCGCCCGCACCGAGCCCTTGATCCAGAGCGCCGCATAGATGTGCACCACGATCGCGCAGACCAGCACCCAGCCGAACAGCGCGTGCGCCAGCACCGAGAACCGGATCACGCCGATCGGGAAGAAGTGGCTGAAATACTGCCGCCAGATCACGAAGCCGGTGAGCAGCAGCGCCGACAGGCAACCGATGATGGCCCAGAACAGCAGCTTCTGGCCGGCATTGAAGCGCCCCACCGGCGGCAGCTTCTCGTCCTCGTTGCGCAGCACATCGCGCATGCCGCGCAGCCATGCGCGATCATCGGCGGCCGGCAGGTTGTCGCGCCACATGCGTATCGCCAGCAGGGCGAAGCCCAGCACCATCACCAGGCCGATGAACGGATGCAGGATGCGCGTCCACGGCCCGCCACCGAACAGCTGGGTGAGCGGAAACAGGGCCGGGTGGAACAGCGCCAGCCCGGACAATGCGGTCAGCACGAAGCAGATCGCCACGATCCAGTGGTTGATGCGGGTCGGCGCGCGGTAGCGGATGATCTGCCGGGGGTGCGGGGCGTACTTCATGGCCGCTGCTCCTCTTCGATCTTCTTCGCGTCCTGTTCGGCCTGTTCCTCTTCCTCATCGTTCACGGTATTGCGGCCGATGCCGATGTAATGCAGGAAGCCGGCGAAGGCCGTGGCGGCGATCGCCAGCACGCCCAGCGGCTTGGCGACACCCTTCCAGACTTCCACCATCGGGCTGATGCGTGGGTCCTTGGGAAGGTCGGCGTACAGCTCCGGCTTGTCCACGTGCTGCAGCACGTACATCACATGGGTACCACCGACGCCCTGCGGGTCGTACAGGCCAGCGTTCTCGTAGCCCCGCGATTTCAGGTCTTCCACGCGCCCAGCCGCATGCTCGGTCATCGCCTGCTTGCTGCCGAAAGTGATCGCGCCGGTGGGGCAGGTCTTCACGCAGGCCGGTTCCTGGCCCACCGCCACCCGGTCCGAGCAGAGCGTGCATTTGTAGGCCTTGTGATCCTTCTTGGAAATGCGCGGCACATCGAACGGGCAGCCAGTCACGCAATAGCCGCAGCCGATGCAGTTCTCTTCCTGGAAGTCGACGATGCCGTTGGCGTACTGGATGATCGCGCCCGGCGACGGGCAGGCCTTCAGGCAGCCCGGGTCGGCGCAGTGCATGCAGCCTTCCTTGCGGATCAACCACTCCAGCTTGCCCTTCTCGTCCTCGTACTCGCGGAACTTCATCACCGTCCAGGACTGGTCGCTCAGGTCGGGCGGGTTGTCGTAGCTGCCGACGCAGCTGCCAACCTCATCGCGCAGGTCGTTCCATTCCATGCAGGCGACCTGGCACGCCTTGCAGCCGATGCACTTGCTCACATCGATCAATTTGGCGACCTGGCCGGTATGCGCGCCCCGCGCTTCCGGCGAAGGCGTGGTGGTGGCCGAGCGGCGGATGATGTCCAGCGATTGCAGTGACATGGCGTGTCTCCTACACCTTCTCGACCTTGACCAGGATGCACTTCGATTCGGGCGTCTGCGAGTTGCCGTCACCGATGGCGTTGGTCAGCGTATTGGCGATGTAGCCGGGCCTGGCTGCACCGAGGAAGCCCCAGTGGATCGGAACACCCACCTGGTGCACGGTCCGGCCATCGATCTGCAGGGCCTTGATGCGTTTGGTCACCATGGCCACCGCTTCGATGTGGCCGCGCTTGGAACTGACGCGCACCCGGCTGCCGTTGTCGATGCCCAGCTCGTCGGCCAGCGCGGCGCCGATCTCGACGAACTGCTCGGGCTGGATGATGGCGTTGAGCTTGCCGTGCTTGGTCCAGAAGTGGAAATGCTCGGTCAGGCGGTAGGTAGTGGCGACATGCGGGAACTCATCCGGCGAACCGATCTGTGCCCGGTCACTGGCGAACACGCGTGCGGCCGGGTTGTTCAGCGTCAGTGCCTGGCCGGGGCTGAGCGGGTTGCTGCGCAGCGGCGTATCGAAGGGTTCGTAGTGCTCCGGGAATGGTCCCTCGGCCATGCCGGCCTTGGCGAAGAAGCGGGCGATGCCTTCCGGGTTCATGATGAACGGGCCCATGCCGCCCGCCGGGTCTTCATCCGCCTTGAAGTCGGGCACGTCGATGTTGCCCCAGTTCTTCCCGTTCCACGCAAGCAGCGTGCGGCGCGGATCGAACGGCTTGCCGGCCACGTCGCACGACGCGCGGTTGTACATCACGCGGCGGTTGGCCGGCCATGCCCAGGCCCAGCCCAGCGTGTTGCCGATACCGGTGGGGTCACTGTTGTCGCGCCGCGCCATCATGTTGCCGGTCGGGCCCCAGGCGCCGACGTAGATCCAGCAGCCCGAGGCCGTGCTGCCATCATCACGCAGCTCGCCGAACGCGGCCAGCTGCTCGCCGGCCTTGCGTACCAGCCTGGTCGGATCCTTCGGATCGAACACATCGGCCAGCGCCTTGCCGTTGTACTCCATCGCCAGCTCTTCGGGCGTAGGCACTTCCGGATTGGCGTATTTCCAGGCCAGGTCGCGTACCGGGTCCCACCAGGCGCCGCCGTCCTTCTCGTACAGCGCTTTGATGCGGTGGAACAGCTCGGACATGATCTCGATGTCGCTGCGCGCCTCGCCCGGCGGATTGGCACCTTTCCAGTGCCACTGCAGCCAGCGCGATGAATTGACCACCGCGCCGTTCTCCTCGGCGAAGGAGGTGGTCGGCAGGCGGAACACCTCGGTCTGGATCGTGCTCGGGTCGACGTCGTTCAGCGCGCCATGGTTCTGCCAGAACGCGATGGTCTCGGTTTCCAGCGGGTCCATGCTGACCATGAACTTCAGCTTGGAGAACGCACTGATCAGCTTGCCCTTGTTCGGTGCCGATGCCAGCGGGTTGAAACCCTGGCAGATGTAGCCGTGGATCTTGCCCTCGTTCATCAGCTCGTAGGCCTGCAGCATGTCGTACGGCTTGTCGAGCTTGGGCAGGTAATCGAAGCACCAGTTGTTGTCGGCGGTGGCGGCATCGCCCCACCACGATTTCATCAGGCTGACATGGAACTTCGGATAGTTCTGCCAGAACGACATCTGGTTGGGACGCAGCGGCTTCTGCGTGCGCTTGGCGATGTAGGCGCCGTAGTCCTGCTCGTCCTGCCTGGGCAATGTCAGGTAGCCGGGCAACAGGTCCGACATCAAGCCGATGTCGGTCAGGCCCTGGATGTTGGAATGCCCGCGCAGCGCGTTCATTCCGCCGCCGGCCACGCCGATGTTGCCCAGCAACAGCTGCACCATGGTGCCGGCACGCACGTTCTGGGCACCGATCGAGTGCTGTGTCCAGCCCAGTGCGTAGAGGATGGTCATCGCCTTGTCGCGGCCGGCGGTGGACGCGATCATCTCCCAGACCTGGCGGATGCTGTCGGCCGGCGTGCCGCAGATGCGCTCGACCATCTCCACCGTGTAGCGCGCATAGTGCTGCTTGAGCAGGTTGTAGACGCAGCGCGGGTCCTTCAGCGTCGGGTCGCTGCGCACGAAGCCATCGTCACCATAGGCGTAGTCCCAGCTGGAACGGTCGTAGCTGCGCTTTTCCTCGTTGTAGCCCGAGTACAGGCCGTCCTTGAAGGCGAATTCGTCCTTCACCAGGAACGACATGTCCGTGTAGTTCAGCACGTATTCGTGCTGGATGCGGTCCTCGGTCAACAGGTAGTTGATCAGGCCGCCCAAGAACACGATATCGGTGCCGGTGCGGATCGGCGCGTACACATCGGCCACCGCGGCCGAGCGGTTGAAGCGCGGATCGACCACGATCAGCCGGGCCTTGTTGTGTGCCTTGGCCTCGGTCACCCATTTGAACCCGCACGGGTGTGCCTCGGCGGCATTGCCACCCATGATCAGGATCAGGTCGGCATTCTTGATGTCGACCCAGTGATTCGTCATCGCACCACGGCCTAGCGTCGGGGCAAGACCTGCCACCGTCGGGCCGTGTCAGACACGTGCCTGGTTGTCGAATGCCAGCATGCCAAGGGAGCGGACGACCTTGTGGGTCAGCACCGCGGTTTCATTGCTCGTGGCCGAGGCCGCCAGCATGCCGGTGGTCAGCCAGCGGTTGACCGTCTGCCCGGCTTCGTTCTTCTGCACGAAGTTGGCATCGCGGTCTTCCTTCATCAGCCGCGCGATGCGATCCAGTGCATCGTCCCAGCTCAGCCGCTTCCACTCGTTCGAGCCCGGCGCGCGGTACTCGGGGTAGAGCAGGCGCGACTTGCTGTGGATGATGTCGGCGAGGCCGGCACCCTTCGGGCACAGCGTGCCGCGGTTGACCGGATGGTCCGGATCGCCTTCGATATGGAAGATGCTCGGCTCGGCGTTCCTGGCGCCATCGCCGAGGCTGTACATCAGGATGCCGCAGGCCACCGAACAGTACGTGCAGGTGTTGCGGGTCTCGGTCGCGCGGGTCAGCTTGTACTGCCGGACCTCCGCGAGTGCGATGCCGGGCGCGAAGCCCATCAATGCCAGACTGGAGCCGACCAGGGTTGTCCCGGTCACTTTCAGGAACTGGCGGCGGCTCATCGAGGGCATGCCGTTCTCCTGGGATGGCGGGGAGGCGCGGGCCTCCGGGCTGTCGGTGGGTACGGCCCGGTTATAGCACAGCCCGCCGCATGCCCCTGTGGCACAAGGCCCGGGGGCCGCGAGGCGGGCGCGGAAAGGGGCCGCTCTGGTAAAGTTGCGTGCCCGCACCCCGGGGAGCCGTCTGCCGGGCCTGGTTCCAGGATGTTCCGCGCAGCCCCCGCCGTCCTGGCGCGATCCTCCGCGCCGGATCTGGAACATCGAGGAAAAACTTTGCCAAATCAACCAGTTGGGTTCCGTGCATGAGTGCCCCGTCCACGTCGTCGGCCGCCACTGCGCGCGGTACGCTGTACATCGTTGCCGCCCCCTCCGGTGCGGGCAAGAGCAGCATCGTCAATGCCACCCTCGCGCGTGACCCGCAGATCGCGCTGTCGATTTCCTTTACCTCCCGCGCCATGCGCCCCGGCGAAGTGAACGGCCAGCACTACCACTTCGTCAGTGCCGAAAAGTTCGAGGAGATGATCGCCGCCGGTGATTTCTTCGAGCATGCCTGGGTGCATGGCGACTGGAAGGGCACTGCCCGGCAGTCGGTGGAACCGCAGCTGGCCGCCGGCCAGGACGTATTGCTGGAAATCGACTGGCAGGGCGCGCAGCAGGTCCGCCAGCTGGTGCCGGGCACGGTCACCGTGTTCATCCTGCCGCCGTCCAAGCAGGCCCTGCAGGACCGCATGCGCAAGCGTGGCCAGGACAGCGAGGTGGTCATCGCCCAGCGCCTGGGGGCAGCCCGCGATGAAATGCTGCACTTCAACGAGTTCGACTATGTGATCGTCAACGAGGTGTTCGAGACGGCCGTGGACGAGCTGTGCGCGATCTTCACCGCCAGCCGCCTGCGCCGCGAGGCGCAGAAGGTCCGCCATGCCGCGCTCATCCAAGCGCTGCTCACCCCCGACCCGGGCGCAACTGACTGATTACAAAAGAAACGGGCAGGGGTTGGCTTGATTTTGTCCAGTCCCTGCCGGTACACTCCGCACCCTTTCCCTCATTCGACTGAGCGGCCGATCGGTCGCCGGGAGCCCGTATGGCCCGCATCACCGTAGAAGATTGCCTGGAAGTCGTTAACAACCGTTTCGAGCTGGTCATGATGGCCTCCAAGCGTGCCCGCCAGCTTGCCAATGGCGTGCAGGCCACGCTGGACAACAGCGAGACCGAAGACAAGCCGACCGTGCTGGCGCTGCGCGAAATCGCCGCCCGCAAGATCGACAACGCCCTGATCGAC
This sequence comes from Stenotrophomonas maltophilia, assembly GCF_001676385.1. Taxonomy (GTDB): domain Bacteria; phylum Pseudomonadota; class Gammaproteobacteria; order Xanthomonadales; family Xanthomonadaceae; genus Stenotrophomonas; species Stenotrophomonas maltophilia_J. The sequence continues at coordinate 61,120 of NZ_LYVJ01000014.1, forward strand.
GAGGTCGAGAAGGCCGAGCGCGAGCGCGCCGAGCGCGAAGCGCTGGAGTGGGCGGCCGCGGAAGTGGTTGCCGACGAAGACATGTCCAAGAACGACGATTGATCGGATCGATCAACGCAATCGTTGGATGTGCCGAACAGCCCGCCCCGCGCGGGCTGTTTCGCATTCAGGATTTGCCGTAAACGTCGCGCTGGAATAGGCTTCGGGCATGAACCCAGGCCCCACTGCCAAGGTAGCCGTGTCCACCGCCGCGGCCGTACCTGATTACGTCCTCCAGCTTGAGCGCGCCGCCCATTACCTGCCGCCGGAACAGCTGCCGCTGCTGCGCCGTGCCTGGGAGGTCGGGGCCGCCGCGCACGCGGGGCAGACGCGCAAGTCGGGCGAGCCCTACATCACCCATCCGGTCGCCGTGGCCCAGGTGCTGGCGGAGCTCGGCCTGGACGTGGAAGCGCTGATCGCCGCGATCCTGCACGACACCATCGAAGACACCCCGCTGACCCGCGAGGCGCTGGCCGCCGAGTTCGGCGAAGCCGTGGCCGAACTGGTCGACGGCGTGACCAAGCTGGACAAGCTGAAATTCCGCGATCGCCAGGAAGCGGCCGCAGAGAGCTTCCGCAAGATGCTGCTGGCGATGTCGCGCGACCTGCGGGTGATCATGATCAAGCTGGCCGACCGCCTGCACAACATGCGCACGCTGGGCGCACAGAGCCGCGAAGCGCGCGGCCGCATCGCCCGCGAGACACTGGAGATCTACGCCCCCATCGCCCAGCGACTGGGCATGAGCCTGGTCAAGAGCGAGCTGCAGAACCTCGGCTTCAAGGCGCTGTACCCGTGGCGCCATGCCATCATCGAAAAGCACATCCGCAGCCAGCCGGTGGTGCGGCGCGAGGCGATGGCCCAGGTGGAAGTGCAGCTGTCGCAGCGCCTGGCCAAGGAGGGCATCGAGCACCGCCTGGTCAGCCGCATCAAGACACCGTGGAGCATCTACAACAAGATGCGCGACGAGAACAAGACGTTCGATCAGGTCATGGACGTGTTCGGCTTCCGCCTGGTCGTGCGCACGGTGCCCAGCTGCTATCACGCGCTCGGCGCGGTGCACGCCACGTTCAAGCCGCTGGACGGCCGTTTCCGCGATTTCATCGCCATTCCCAAGGCCAACGGTTACCAGTCGCTGCACACCGTGCTGTTCGGGCCGTATGGTTCGCCGATCGAAGTGCAGATCCGCACCGAGGAAATGGACCTGATCGCCGAGCGCGGCGTGGCCGCGCACTGGACCTACAAGTTCGGCGGCGATTCGCCCAACAGCGCGCAGAGCCGTGCGCATGCATGGATCGTCGAACTGATCGACTCGCAGCGTGCGGCCGGCTCTTCGCTGGAGTTCCTCGACAACGTCAAGGTCGACCTGTTCCCCGACGAGGTCTACCTGTTCACCCCGAAGGGCAAGATCCTGGCCCTGCCACGCAACTCCACCGCGCTTGATTTCGCCTACGCCGTGCACACCGACGTCGGCAACATGGCGGTGGCCTCGCGCGTGGACAAGAAACTGGTGCCACTGCGCACCAAGCTGGCGTCGGGGCAGTCGGTGGAGATCATCACCGCACGCTCGGCCACGCCGAAACCGCAGTGGCTGGAATTCGTGGTCACCAGCAAGGCACGCACCGCCATCCGCCACCAGCTCAAGCAGCTGGAGCACGAGGATGCCGTGCAGCTGGGCCACCGCATGCTCGACCGTGCGCTGGAAGCGATGGACTCCTCGCTGGAGCGCCTGCCGAAGGGACGACTGGATGCCTTCCTGGCCGAACACCGCTTCCCTCGCCTGGAGGCGCTGCTGGCGGAGGTTGCACTGGGCAACTGGATGCCGACCCAGGCCGCACAGGCCCTGATGGCCTATGCCGAGCTGCGCGGCGGCCCGCACTCGCGCCAGCGCTCGCAGGAAAAGATCCTGATCAATGGCAGCGAACGTGGCGTGGTCACGTTTGCCGGCTGCTGCCAGCCGATTCCCGGCGACGAGATCATGGGCTACCACACGGCCGGCAAGGGCATCGTAGTGCACCGCATGGACTGCCCGAACCTGGCCGAGCTGCGCAAGTCGCCGGAGCGCTGGGTGCCGATCGGCTGGGATACCACCGTCTCGGGCGACTATGACACCTCGCTGGTCGTGGAAGTGGAGAACGGCACCGGCGTACTGGCGCAATTGGCTGCCGCGATCGCCCAGAGCCATTCCAACATCGAACGCGTGGATTACCTGGACCGCGACTTCAACGCGGCCGTGCTGGCGTTCAACATCCAGGTGCGCGACCGCAACCATCTGGCCGAAGTGATGCGCCGCCTGCGCCGCCTGTCGGTCGTGCAGTCGGTACGCCGGCAGTAGGTCCACGCCGTGCGTGGATGACGTTCCGCGTACACGACGCATGGGGTCGGAGCCGTTTCCCGCCGGGAAATGGATCCGACCCCGGCCGCATCACGCACGAGGTCAGAGCCCTCTCCGACGGAGAGGGCTCTGACCCCAGCCGATGCCGCCCCCAGCCGGTACAATCACCGCTCTGTTTTCCCCCAAAGCACCGGAGCGACCCATGTCCCGCCAGATCATCAACACCGAAAAGGCTCCCGCCGCCATCGGCCCGTACTCGCAGGCCGTGCGCGCCGGCAACACCGTGTACTTCTCCGGCCAGATCCCGCTCGATCCGGTCACCGGCGACATTGTCGGCGGTGGTGATGTGGAAGCACAGGCCCGCCGTGCGTTCGACAACCTCAAGGCCGTGGCCGAAGCCGCCGGCGGCTCGCTGGACAACGTCGTGCGCCTGGGCCTGTACCTGACCGATCTGGGCGAGTTCGCCAAGGTCAATGCAGTCATGCAGGACTATTTCCAGGCGCCGTATCCGGCCCGTTCCACCATCGAAGTCTCCGGCCTGCCGAAGGGCGCCAACTTCGAGGTCGACGCGGTGATGGTCATCGACTGACCACCACGTGGCACGCAAGGCGGCGGTCACCCCGGTCCTGTCGCCGTCCGGCGAAGCATCCCTGGCGATGCTCGCGGGCGTCGGTCCGGCCGTGGCCGCCAAACTGCAGGCGCGTGGCCTGGCCACCCTGCAGGATCTCTGGCTCCACCTGCCGTTGCGCTATGAAGACCGGACCCGGCTGACCCGCATCGAAGACCTGCGTTCCGGAGTGCCGGCCCAGGTGGAAGCGCGGGTGGTCGCGGTCGAGCGCGGCATGCGCTACCGGCCCATGCTGAAGGTGGCGGTGGAAGACGAAGGGCAGGGCACCTTGGTGCTGCGCTTCTTCCATTTCCGCCAGCAGCAGGTCGGCCAGTTCGCGGTCGGCAACCGGTTGCGCTGCTTCGGTACGCCCAAGCCCGGCCACCTCGGCCTGGAAATCGTCCACCCCAGCTACCAGGTGCTGGGCCGCAATGACGATCCCGGGCTCGGCGACCACCTCGACCCGGTCTATCCCGCCGTCGAAGGCGTGGGCCCGATGACGATGCGCAAGCTGATCGGCCAGGCCCTGGACCGCCTGCCCGAGGAAAGCACGCTGGAACTGCTGCCCAGCGATTGGCTCGATGGCCTCGGCCTGCCGTCGCTGCGCAGCGCGCTGCTGACCGTGCACCGGCCGCCGCCGGATGCCGACCTGGCCGCGCTGGCTGCTGGCACGCATCCCGCGCAGCGCCGCCTGGCAATGGAAGAACTGCTGGCGCATCACCTCAGCCTGCGTCGCCAGCGCATCGCGTTGCAGGCACATCATGCACCGCCGCTGGTCGGTTCCGGCAAGCTGGCCAAGGCACTGCTGAAGCAGTTGCCGTTCGCGCTGACCGGTGCGCAGGCGCGCGTATTCAAGCAGATCCGCGAAGACTTGGCGCGGCCCAGCCCGATGCTGCGGCTGGTGCAGGGCGACGTCGGCTCCGGCAAGACCGTGGTCGCCGCGCTGGCCGCGATGCTGGCGGTGGAGCAGGGCAAGCAGGTTGCGTTGGCCGCCCCCACCGAGCTACTGGCCGAGCAGCATCTCAACAACCTGCGTGGCTGGCTGGAACCGCTGGGCGTGCGCATCGCGTGGCTGGCCGGCAAGGTCACCGGCAAGGCGCGCGCCAAGGTGATGGCGCAGGTCGCCAGCGGTGAAGCACAGGTGGTGGTCGGCACCCACGCACTGATGCAGGAGGCGGTGGTGTTCCAGGACCTGGCCCTGGCCATCGTCGACGAGCAGCACCGCTTCGGCGTGCATCAGCGGTTGGCATTGCGCGACAAGGGCGCGGGCGGCAACAGCGTGCCGCACCAGTTGGTGATGACCGCGACGCCGATTCCGCGCACGCTGGCGATGTCCGAATACGCGGACCTGGACGTGTCGGCCATCGACGAACTGCCGCCGGGGCGAACGCCGGTGCAGACCGTCGCACTCAACAACGACCGTCGACCGGAACTGATCGAACGCATCGCGCTCGCGTGCCGCGAAGGGCGGCAGGTGTATTGGGTATGCACGCTCATCGAGGAAAGCGAAGAACTGGATGCAACGCCGGCGCAGGCCACCTACGAGTCACTGCAGGCGCTGCTGCCGGGCGTGCGCGTGGGGTTGGTGCACGGGCGCATGAAGGCCGCCGAAAAGCAGGCGACCATGGTGGCGTTCAAGGCCGGTGCGATCGACCTGCTGGTTGCGACTACGGTCATCGAAGTCGGAGTGGACGTACCGAACGCCTCGCTGATGGTGATCGAAAACGCAGAGCGCCTCGGCCTGGCCCAGTTGCATCAGCTGCGCGGCCGCGTCGGCCGGGGTTCGGCGGTATCGCGCTGCGTGCTGCTGTACCAGGCGCCGCTCTCGCAGATGGCACGCGAGCGCCTGCAGACCATGCGCGAAACCAATGATGGCTTCGTCATTGCCGAGAAGGATCTGGAACTGCGTGGCCCAGGCGAACTGCTCGGCACCCGCCAGACCGGCCTGGCCGGTTTCCGCATTGCCGACCTGGCCCGCGACGCCGGCCTGCTGCCCGGCGTGCATGAATTGGCCGAGCGCCTTCTGGAACAGCAACCGGCCCTGGCCGATCGCGTGGTTGCACGGTGGATCGGCACCGCCGTGCGTTACGCCTCGGCGTAAGCACCCCGGGGTCAGAGCCCTTTGCGCAGCAATGGCCTCTGACCCCATTTCCGGCACGCTCATCCACGCACGGCGTGGATCCACTGTAGAGCCGAGCCCACGCTCGGCTGCTGTGCGCGCTGCGCGCGGGAGTCGAGCATGGCTCGACTCTACAGAGAGCTCTTCCCCGCCATCCGCGGGAAACCCGTTTTTGACGTTGCTGTTGAAGTTGCCGGCCAGCGGCCGGCACTACCGCGGGTGCAGGGCGCAGCCCTGCCGCCCCCCATACTTGCAACGGTCATCAACCCGGTCCACACTTCGTTGCCGATCTGAAGACGGCAACGATGACCCACAAGATCCCCCTGTTGATCGACACCGATCCCGGTGTGGACGACGCGCTGGCCCTGCTGATGGCCTTTGCCGATGAACGGCATGACGTGGTCGCCCTGACCATCGCTGCCGGCAATGTCGGCCTGCAGTACACCGTCCGCAATGCCCTCAAGCTCTGCGACATCGTCGGACGCGCCGACGTGCCAGTGTTTGCCGGCAGCCCGGATCCGCTGCTGCATCCTTCCATGGACGCCGCCCACGTGCACGGCCGTGACGGCTACGGCGACGTGGACCTGCCACCGCCGAGCCGCCAGGCCGACGCGGAGCACGCCGCGCTGGCGATCCTGCGCCTGTCGCATGAACACGCTGGCGAACTGATGCTGGTGATGCTCGGGCCGCTGACCAACCTGGCGCTGGCGCTGAAGCTGGACCCGACCCTGCCCGAGCGCATCAAGCGCATCGTGGTGATGGGGGGCGCGGTCACCTGCCACGGCAACATCACCCCGGCCGCCGAGTTCAACATCGCATTCGACCCGGAGGCGGCGCACGTGGTGTTCACTTCGTTCAAGCACCTGCTGGTGTCGGACTGGGAAGCGACCGTCGCCCATGGCCTGCCGCTGCAGGATGCCGAATCATGGCTGCAGGCCGATTCCGATCGCGCCCGCTTCTACGAGCTCATCTCGCGCAAGACCCGCGCCCTGTCCGAAGACAGCAAGGACGGCCGCTGGTACACGGCTGACGCGCTGGCGATGGCCTGGGCGCTGAACCCGGAAGGGCAGCGGCGGGTCGAATCGCGGCCACTGAGCGTGGAGCTGAACGGAACGTTCAGCCGCGGTGCCACCCTCGTCGACTGGAACCGCCAGACCGGCCAACCGGACAACTGCGACCTGCTGATGGCCTACGACCAGGGGCGTTTCGAGGCCCTGGTACGCCAGGCGCTGGGTGCGGCCTGACGACCCGGTCCCGGGCACCGGTTGCCCCCGGCGGCAACCGGTGCTTATAATGCCGCTCTTGACCACCAGCCCATTTACGGTGTGAGCCCATGAAGGCCGATATCCATCCGAACTACCGCGACGTCGTCTTCCATGACGTCACCTCCGATTTCAAGATCCTGACCCGCTCGACCATGGCGACGAAGGAAACCATCCAGTGGGAAGACGGCAACGAATACCCGCTGGTCAAGGTTGAAATTTCCTCGGCTTCGCACCCGTTCTACACGGGCAAGCACAAGGTCATCGACACCTCGGGCCGTATCGACAAGTTCCAGAAGCGCTACGCGCGCTGATCTGTCGATCCTGCTTCGAACCGACGGCCGCGCTCTGCGCGGCCGTTTGTTTTTCCCCGACGCCTGCCCAACGGGTGTTGGGATGGGTGAAACACAGTGTTCGCGTGACACCGCTTTTGCCGATCCGGGCTGCTTGCTGGCCGGGTTCTGGCTGCCTGTCGCCTACGACTTCCGTCTAGCACCCGACAAATGCTGCTGTGCGATAATGACCTGATCCCCGGCACAGGCCGAGGACGTCATTCACGTGCCTGACCAATGCGCTTGGGCAGGCGCCTTCCCATGAAGGAGCGCACACAGTGTCCGATCTTGATCAGGTCACGCTCAACGCCGGCGACACGTCGGTCGTTCTGCCCGTCATCAAACCCACCCTTGGCAACGACTGCGTCGACATCGCGAAGCTGACCAAGGAAACGGGGTTCTTCACCTACGATTCCGGCTTCACCGCGACGGCCAGCTGCAAGTCCGCCATCACCTATATCGACGGCGACAAGGGCGTGCTGCTGTACCGCGGCTATCCGATCGAGCAGCTGTCGGAAAAGTCGAGCTACGTCGAAGTGGCCTATCTGCTGATCAACGGCGAGCGCCCGAGCGCCGAGCAGCTGAAGGCCTTCACCGACGAGCTGACTGCCGAAGCCAACGTCGACGACTCGATCAACACCCTGATCGGCAGCTTCGCCAGGGACGCCCACCCGATGGCCATCCTGGCTGCCGCAATTGCGCAGCTGTCGGCCATTTACCACGGTTCCCTGGACCTGTCCGACGCCGAACAGCGCCGCAAGGCCGCGGTGCGCCTGATCGCCAAGGTGCCGACCCTGTCGGCGCTGATCTACCGCCACGGCAAGGGCCTGCCGGCCAACAAGCCGGATACCTCGCTGGACTACGTCAGCCGCTTCCTGAAGCAGACCTTCGAGTCGGCCGACGGCCAGTACGAGCTGAACCCGGACGTGGTCAAGGCGCTGGACCTGCTGTTCATCCTGCATGCCGACCACGAGCAGAACGCCTCGACCTCGACCGTGCGCCTGGTCGGTTCGACCGGTGCCAACCCGTACGCGTCGGTCGCCGCGGGCGTCACCGCGCTGTGGGGTCCGGCCCACGGCGGTGCCAATGAAGCCGTGCTGAAGATGCTGGAAGAGATCGGCACGGCCGACAACGTCGAGTCCGCCGTGCTCAAGGCCAAGGACAAAACCTCCGGTTTCCGCCTGATGGGCTTCGGCCACCGCGTGTACAAGAACTTCGATCCGCGCGCCAAGGTCATCGGCGAGATGACCAGCAAGGTGCTCAAGCAGCTGGGCGTGCAGGATCCGCTGCTGGACGTGGCCGTGAAGCTGGAACAGGCTGCGCTGCAGGACGAGTACTTCGTCGCCCGCAAGCTGTACCCGAACGTCGATTTCTACAGCGGCATCATCTACAAGGCGCTGCAGATCCCGACCGAAATGTTCACCGTCATGTTCGCCCTGGGCCGTACTTCCGGCTGGGTGTCGCATTGGCTGGAACAGCAGGTCGATCCGGAAATGAAGATCGGCCGTCCGCGCCAGGTCTACACCGGCAGCGACGTGCGCGACTACCAGGGCTGATCGCCCGCGGAGGTTGTGCCGAGAACGCCCCGCATCCGCGGGGCGTTTTTTTTTGTGCCCTGATCGTGTTCGACGGAGTGTGGGTGCGGACCGCTGGTCCGCACGATTCCCGGATGGTCGCTGTAGAGCCGAGCCCATGCTCGGCTGGCGCCCGTCCACACCGCGCAGCCGAGCATGGCTCGGCTCTACAAGAGCCCGCTTCCGGGTCTAAGTGCTTTCTGGCAATGAATGTCGCTTTCATGTCTTTTCGGATTTATTGCATGGGGATCACATCGAAGGCGATAGAACCTGTGGGTACTCATCCCTCCACGGAGAACATCATGAACCGACTGCTCGCCATCGCCCTCATCGCCACGCCACTCGTCCTGCCAAGCTCCCCGGCCCTCGCGCAGTACACCGGTCCGGGTGCAGGATCCGCTGCCAGCACAGTCGCCGACGCACGCGCGCAACGTGATGATCATCCGGTGGTGCTGCGTGGCACCCTCATCGCCAGGATCGGGGACGAGCGCTACCAGTTCCGCGATGCCAGCGGCCAGATCGAAGTCGAAATCGACGACGAAGACCTGCCGCCGCAGGCCATCGGCGCCGACACGGTGGTGGAACTGCGTGGCAAGGTGGATACGCATCGGTTCAAGGCCACCGATATCGATGTCGATCACGTCACCGTGGTGCCTGCAGGTTGAAGCAAACGGCAGCCGAGCATGGGCTCGGCTCTATAAATTCAAAGCAATGAGGTTTATTGCATTGAGCCAATGAGGGAAATTGCATAACTCCCAAACATTGAGATCCTTCAAGAATTGTCCTTAACGATCAATGTTTTAGGAATGCTTGAATGGCCTGCATGACAAGGAATTTCTAACATTCTCTCCGTCGCCCGCACTCACCTCTGCGGGTGGCGCCTCCCTCCTCTTTCTCCTTAGGGGAGGGAGGCTTTCATATTCCCCCTTGTCCGAGAGAGACAAATCATGCACGCCATTATCAAGAAGGCCGCGCTCACCGCAGCGCTGGCCACGGCCTCGCTGTCCGCGCACGCGCTGGAAACCAAGATCACCGTCTACGCCGACGTCGACCCGACCCTGGCACTGCTGCGCGACGATGGCAGCCCGCTGCCGGACACCGTGCAGCTGACCCACGATCCGCTGCGCGGCCTGCTGCCGTCGACGCAGCAGGTGCGCATCCATTCCAATGACGAAACTGCGGACATCGAGGTGCGCCTCGGCCACGATCCGGTGCTGACCAATGGCGCCACGCGCGTGCCGCTGGCCGTCAGCCTGAATACCGACGCGCTGACCACTGCGGTCACCGAGTTCAAGGCGGCTGACCTGTTCAACGGCGCCAGCTCGACCCCGGGTGCCTCCATCTCGATGCCGCTGACCATCGCCCAGGCGGGTGCCGGTGGCCCGCTTACGGTCAACGGCCGCTACGAAGGCATGGTCTACATCGTCATGAACCAGAAGCCCTGATCCACGGCTTCCCGCGCCGGCCCGCACTCCGGGCCGGCCGCTACTCCAGCGGTACTCCCCAATGACCCCACACGCCCCCGCCGTTACCCGGCTGGCGGTCGCGCTCGCCTTGGCGATGTCTGCTCCCCTGGTCGCAGCCCACGGCGTGCCCGCCGGCTTCGAGGATCTGGTCGAAGGCCAGACCGAACAACTCGACATCCAGCTGTTCGGCCGCTCGGCCGGGCTGTCGCCGGTACGCGTGACCCTGGAGCACGTGCAGCTGGAAGACCCCGCGCACGTGCTGCAGGCGCTGGACCTGCCTGCCGATGCACAGGCAGCCTTGCTGCCGGCGTTGTCGCAACCCCTGCCGCGCAACAGTCATCTGGCCTGCCGCTTCGGTGGCGCCACGGCCGGCTGCGGCTATCTCGACCCACCCGAAGACCCCACCGCGGCGCGCGCGCTGTATGACGAAGGCGAGGGCGCCGTGCGCCTGTTCGTGGCGCGGCAGTGGATTCCGGGAGAGCCGGCAGCGGAGCGTTACCACAAGGTCACGGCCAATGCCGAGAACGCCTTCCTGCACCAGCAGACACTCAACGTCAGCGGCGGCCGCGACTATCAGGCGCTGTCCGCGCGCGGCGTGGGCACGCTGGGCCTGTTTGATCGCGGCCACCTGTCCGCCGACTGGTACTACACCCAGCAGCGCTACCGCAGCCGTGGCAGCAACGACGACTTCCAGTTCGACAACGTCTATTACCGCCATGACCTGGGCCAAGCGCATTACCTGCAGGCCGGGCGCATGGACCGCCGCAACCTGTCCAGCCCGCAGGGCGGCACCTTCAGTTTCAGCATGCTGCCGCTGGACCGTTTCCAGGGCGCACGCGTGGGCACCACCCAGGCCTATGTGGACACCGACGCGGCCGTGCAGGCCACGCCGCTGACCGTGCTGCTGGCGCGCGATGCGCGCGTCGATGTGTTCGATGGCGAGCGGCTGCTGCAGACCTTCTACCTGCAGGCGGGCATCAACCAGATCGACACCCGCAATTTCCCGTTCGGCAACTACCTGGTGCGCATGCGCATCTACGAAGATGGTGTACTGGTGCGCACCGAGGAGGCGCCGTTCGACAAGGGCGGCGACTGGACCAACAGCCAGTGGCAGTGGTTCGTGCAGGGCGGCCGCCGCAATGAGCGCCGTAGCGACCGCTTTGATGGTGAAAGTGTGGCGATGGCCGGTGTGCGCGTGCCGCTGGGCCGCGATGCCGCCATGACCGCCGGCGCTGCCAACCTCGGCGGCCACAGCTACGGCGAGCTGCGCCTGGACCTGCGCCGCGTGCTGGCCACCCAGGAAATGCGCGCCTCGCTCAGCGGCATGCGGGGCAGCGACGGCAGCAATGGCCAGCAGCACCAGCTGTCGTACCGGCGCAAGGCGTCGTGGAATCTCTACCAGCAGCGCATGCGCGGCAAGGCCTGCCAGTTCGAGGCCGATGCGCGCGACCAGCTGGGCTGCACCAACTCGCTCAGCGGCTCGATGTCGCTGCCGCTGGCCGGTGGCAATGCCTACGTGGGCTACACCCGGCGCCAGACCTGGCGCACCGGCTGGCATCGCCCCGGGTTCGAGCAGGACCCGTTGTTCGGGCTGGATCCATTGCTGCCGCCCGGCCCGCTGGAGCCGCGCCGCGAGCCCGTGCTCAGCCGCACCTGGCAGGCCAGCTTCAGCCGCAGCCATCGCTGGCAGGACTTCAGCGTGTCCACGCGCGTGGGGCTATGGCAGCAGCGCAGCACCGACAGCGTGCGCGGCAGCAACGAGCGTGACCGTGGCATCTACTTCAACCTCAGCCTGACCCGCCTGCAGCGCAGCCATGACAGCAGCGGCCAGCGCCGCTATGCGGTGGACGTGCGCCAGCCGCAGCATCAGCGCCCGGCCATCGACTACAGCGTGGGCCAGAGCCTGCGCCAGGACCGGGACACGCACTATCGGGAACTGAACGCCGAACTGCGCGCCAACAACAACGATCGCTACAGCGCCTCGCTGAGTGGCCAGCTGCAGAACGGCATCGGCAACACCACTGCCAGCATCGCGCACTATCAGCAGCGCGGGCGTGGTGAGACCGGCTACAGCGGCAGCCACAGCTCCGGCTTCGCACTGGGTCGTCGTGGCCTCTACTGGAGCGGTGCCAACGGCGCCGAGGCCGGCCTGGCCGTGCAGGTGGACGGTTTCGACGATGCCGACCTGCACGGCGTGGCCGCAGAATTGCAGGTGGGCGGGCTGCGCCGACAGCGTCTGCAGATCGGCGAGCGTCGGCTGCTGCCACTGCAGGCCTATCAGTCGCAGCGCGCCGAAGTGCAGGACGCCAGCACGCTGGACAGCATCGCCGCGATCCGCGTGACCGGCGTGGGCGGAGCACGGCCGATGTTCCTCACCCCCGGCAAGCTGATGCGCATGCCGGTGCCGATCGAAGTGACTTACACCTTCATTGGCAATGCCAAGGACCTTGCGGGGTCGCCGCTGGGCGGCGCCCGCATCCTCAACGCGCCGGTGCCCGGCACCAGCGCCAACGGCAGCTTCGTTGCCGATTTCCCGCGTCGCGAAACAACGCTTTACCTGCTGCAGGACGACCGCCTGCTGCATTGCCCGCTGCAGGTGCGCGAGCGCCGCCAGGTGGTGCTGCTGGTCGGCGCCGTGCACTGCGAGCCGCTGGCCGTGGCCCAGCTGCCGCCCGAGATCCGCCAGCAGGCCCGCGTGACCCGCCTGCTGCAGGAACGCGCGTTGATTGCCGCCACGCCCCAGACCGCTGCTGCAGGAGGTACGCCATGAGCCGGCGTTGGATGTGTGTGTTGATGCTGGTGTGTGCGCTGGTGCTGGTGATGCCACGGGCGTGGGCGCAGTGGCCGCCGGAGACCCATCCGACGGACCAGAGCCGGGACATCGTGCTGAGCTGGGATCGCTCGGCGGTGCCGGGTGATGTGGAGCTGTGGGCGCCGCGGACGGTGCTGGGGTTCAGTCACGACCTGGCGTTCAAGTATGGGCAGATCCATGTGGTTTGTGGGTCTGCTTCTGATAGTGAGTTTGGGCGGTGCCCGACGGAAGGTGCACCGCTCATCTCAAGCGGGCAGACAGAGATTGCTTTGCGTCTCGTAGATGCTAGGACTGGTCTGCATATGGAGATTCGTGCGCTGGGAAGCCTACAGCGGACAATGTCCGGCTATCGCTGTGGTTTCGATTACTGGGACGGTGAACAGCGCAAGCTGAATGCAGCATTCTGGTACCGATGTGGATCGGACGAGCCGATCGGCACAGGCGCAGCTCTGACTCTTCCGACATCTGAGTTGGCCAGGCTCGTAGCCGGCCACTGGAAGGCCACGATGCGCCTGAACATCAAGGCTGATCCCGCAGCAGCACCCGTCGCCACGGCGACCTTCAACTTCGATTTCACCGTCACCGACTACGACGCGATCTCGATCTACTTCCCCGGCTTCGACGGCATTGCACCGCTGGTCAACATGGACCTGCGCTACGACCCCATCCGCAAGGTGGTCGGCGGCTACAAGGAAGTGGACATGTGCCTGTACGACGGCGTGGGCTCGCAGAGCGAGTTCCTCGGCGTCACCGTGCGAGACAGCGGTCCACGACCACCGCCCGGACGGGACTTCGCGGTCTGGCACGGGGACGGTGGCAGCGATGACACCCAGCGCCTCGACTACCAGGTCAGCCTGAAATATGGCGGCAACCGTCTGGCGATGAAGAACGGCGAAGAACAGCTGCTGCGCGGCATCGACAGCGCGCAGCTGCGCCTGGTGATGCTGCCGGGCATCAGCCAACCCGTGTACTGCGTGCCCACGCCGCTGGTGCTGGAAACACCGCCTACGCCCATCGCCAGCAAGCGGCCCGGTCTCTACGACGGCGAGCTGGCGGTGGAACTGCGCGTGCCGACCGCCAAACCCTGATCCCCACGGAGCCTCATCATGAAGAAGCTGCTGTTCTGTCTGCTGCCGTTGAGCGTGCTGCTGGCGCCGCCGGTACAGGCCAACCTCTCCATCCATCCGATGCGCGCGGCCGTCGATGGCAAGCGCGGTACGCAGATCCGCGTCTACTCGCACTCCACCCAGCCGCAGTACGTGCAGGCACGCCTGTTGCGCATCTCGAATCCCGCCCAGGTTGGCGAGGAAGAGGTGGAAATGGAGGCGGCCGACGCCGCGGTCGCCATCACCCCTGGGAAGTTCGCACTCAGTGGCGGAGGCAATCGCCTGATCCGGGTCATTCCACTGCGCAGCGTGGAGAAGGAAGTGGCCTACCGCGTCTACTTCGAGGGTGTCAGGGGACCGGACGGGACCCTGCTTGAGGGTGACGAGCAGGCGGCACAGGCCAACGTCGGCGTCAGCCTGGTCTGGGGGGCGCTGGTGAACGTGCTGCCCGCCAATGGCAGCGTGGATCTGCAACTGCAGGGCGACACCCTGCGCAATGTGGGGACCCTGCGGGTCGGCATCACCGGACTGGCTGAGTGCAGCGCCAGCGGTGCCTGCACGACCCACGACTTTGCCAAAAGCCTGTACCCGGACGCGGAGCTGAAGCTGCCGTTCCAGCCTCAGCCGGGCAATACCGTGCAGCTGCATTACCGCCTTTCCAAGGACGGCTACCGCGAGCACGTAACCACACTGGCGCCAAGCGCCTGATCGTTCCTGGCCCCGCGCTGTTCGCGGGGCCCCATTTTCGATGTCCTGTTAAGGAAAAGAGCATGAATCATATCTATCGTCGTATCTGGAGTGCCGCCAAGCAGTGCTGGGTGGTTGGCAGTGAGTTGAGCAGTCTGCGCGGCAAGTCCGCTGGAGGCAGGGCACTATTGCTGGTGGCGGCACTGGTGGGCCTCCCTGCCGCAGCGCACGAGCACTCGGAGGAAGTGGCTGAGGGCGAGCGTGAAGGGACCGACTCCAGTCAACTCCTGATGCCCTCTCCGTGGCGCTTTTCGTCATTCTCGAACCAGGTGAATGCGGGTTACACCCAGCTGGCTCTGGTAAATGACAGCCAGTATCGGAATGCCACGATCAGCGGTGATATGCAGATGATCCTGGGTTCACGGTCGAGCATCAGTGGCTGGGGATCGGTGGTCTACGGCACCGAATCATCGCTGTCGGGGCTGGGAAGTGTGCTTGTAGGAAATTCATCGATCGCACGCGGCGACAGGAACGTCGTCGTTGGATACGGATCTGAGGCCAAGAGTGGATACGCGACAGTCGTGGGTGCCAGCTCGATCGCATCAGGAATTGGTGCAACCGCACTGGGGCATGACGCCAGGGCATACGCGAGCAACTCCATTGCGGTGGGCAGTGGTGCCAGGACCGTGGAAAGTTCGGCGGGTGTTTCCCGCATTGCTATTGGCGGGAACGCTTTTGCTGGAACGGCGGGATATTCAGGTGCCATCGCGTTGGGAGGGAACGCACGTGCCGAGTACAGTGGAGTTGCGTTGGGGCATCACGCCATGGCGAGCGCCCATGACTCGGTAGCCATCGGAGCATATTCCGAGGCAACGGAAGGCAATTCGGTGTCTGTTGGCAGCTCATCGACGAAGCGGCGAGTGACCAATGTGGACGATGCGCGATTGAACGCCAGCAGCACGGATGCCGTTACCGGAAAGCAGCTCCATGCTACCAATAGCAATGTAGCGGCCGCGCGCTCGGTCGCGGACTCTGCCAAGACCAATGCTGACAGTGCGCTGGCAAAGGCCAATGTGCTCTCAGGCCTTATGAGCCAGACGTCTGCCTCGGGGAACGTCCGTGTAGGTGCAAGCAACAGCGGTACCGTACTGGACGTCCGCAACAGCGCCAGCGCCAATCGCAGGATCACGGGCGTGGCGGATGCCACACTGAGCACGTCCAGCACCGATGCTGTGTCAGGGAGGCAGTTGAATGCCACCAACAGCAATGTCACGGCCGCGCGCTCCGTCGCGGACGCCGCCAAGACCAATGCTGACAGTGCGCTGGCAAAGGCCAATGTGCTCTCAGGGCTTATGAGCCAGACATCGGCGTCGGGGAATGTTCGTGTAGGTGCAAGCAACAGCGGCACCGTACTGGACGTCCGCAACAGCGCCAGCGCCAATCGAAAGATCACGGGCGTGGCAGACGCCACGCTGAGCACGACCAGCACAGATGCGGTGTCAGGCAAGAAGCTCAATTCCACCAATAGCAATGTCACGGCTGCGCGCTCCGTTGCCGAATCCGCCAAGAGCAATGCTGACAGCGCGCTGGCAAAGGCCAACACGCTTTCGGGCCTCTTGAGCGAGACGTCGGCTTCAGGGAATGTCCGGCTGGGTGCTTCCAACAGTGGCACAGTCCTGGACGTGCGGAACAGTGCCAGCGCCAACCGCAGGATCACGGGTGTTGCTGACGCGACGTTGTCCTCGACGAGCACCGATGCAGTGACCGGTCGGCAGCTCAACACCACCAACAGCAACGTCAGCACCGCGATGAGTGATGCCAGTTCCGCCAAGACCGCAGCGAATACCGCGCTGGCCCAGGTGGGGACGCTCAACGGGCTGCTGAATCAGGTCAGTGCCAGCGGCAATGTTCGCGTGGGTGAGAAGAACAGTGGCACCGTATTGGATGTGCGCAATAGCGCGAATGCGAACCGTAAGCTGACCGGCGTGGCCGATGGCGTGGTCAGTGCCGGCAGCTACGAAGCCGTGAATGGCAGGCAGCTCAATGCCACCAATGAGAAGGTGGTGGCTGTGGAAGGCATGGCCACTTCTGCAGCTGCGGACGCCACCTTGGCAAAGGTGGATGCGGCCAAGGCGCTGGCCCAAACAGCGGCGCTGGGCGGGCTGGTGGCGCAGGTTTCCGCGTCTGGCGATGTGCGTTTGGGAGAGAAGAACAGCGGTACGACCCTGAATGTGCGTAATAGTGCAAATGCCAACCGGAAGATCAGTGGTGTGGCGGATGGAGCCCTGAGTGCCAGTAGTGCCGAAGCTGTGTCTGGGAGGCAGCTGTATTCAACCAATTCACGCGTCTCTGATCTTGAGGGTGTCGCCCAGTTTGTGAGTATCGGTTCAGCTCCCTTCAGTGAACGTGCCGAAGCGGGTGTGGCAGGTGTTGCGGTCGGAAATTCTGCCAAGACGGGACTGGAGGGAGGAACTGCGGTAGGCACGTTTGCGGAGGCAATGGGCAAGAATTCCACTGCGATTGGTAGAGGCGCAACTGTCTCTGCAGGCTCCGAAAATGGATTTGCAATGGGAGCTGGCGCACAAGTTGGCGGAGGCGCTAGCGGTACGAGTGGTGGTGTCGCGATCGGCGCTGGCGCAAGAGTTGAAAGCGGGGCTCACGGCTCGTTGGCACTTGGAAGTAGCTCCCAGGCAAATGAAGAAGGGGTTGCATCATTTGGGAATACAGGCATGCAGCGCCGTCTTGTAAACATCGCTCGTGGTACCGGGGACCACAACGCCACTACCATTTCCCAGCTCAAGGACTCCATCGCCACCCTTGGCGGCGGCGCAGGCATGGATGCCAGCGGCAACATCATTGCCCCGACCTACAAGGTGCAGGGTGGAACTCAGGGCACCGTTGAGGACGCGCTGATGGCACTCGATGGCGCTGTCATCACCGCAGGCCGTCGCGCGGACAAGGTGGAAGGCCAGCTGGGTTCGATCTTCCAGGATTCACCTTCGACCCGCGCCGACGGCATGAGCCAGATCGCGCTGAATGGCGTGAATGGCATGGTGCTGACCAACCTGGCTGACGGACGTGTGGCGCCAGGAAGCCGTGATGCCGTAACCGGCAGTCAGTTGTACGCCGCAGAGCAGAAGATCTCGCAGAATCGGAACGATCTGGAGGCGATGCGCAAGGAGCGGGAGAGGGGCGAGCAGACCATGCGTGGATTGGAGGCGAGCGTCATCGATTACGGCGGCGCACGTTTGACTGGAGTGGCCGAGGCGAAGCTGTCGGCTGACAGCTTGGATGTTGTGCGGGGCAGCCAGCTCTATGAGACCAACAGCCGTGTTTCGGCCATGGAAGGCATCAGCCAGTACGTCAGTGTGGGTGCGGCTCCAGGCTATGGTCCTGCTCAGGCTGGACCGGTTGGTCTTGCAATTGGGAACTTCGCTAAGACCGGCAACGATGGAGGAACTGCAGTGGGAACCCATGCGAAGGCACTGGGCAGAAATTCCATAGCCCTTGGTCGCGCTTCGGTCGTGCATGAGGATTCCGATAGCGGATTTGCGCTAGGTACTGGAGCGGAGGTAGGCATTGCCGGAGGTGGTGCACGAGGAGGCATTGCTATCGGTGCTGGAGCAAAAGTGGGTAAAGGAGCGAATGGTTCACTGGCAATAGGCGAAGGCTCTCAGGCGAATGAGGCCGGAGTGGTTTCATTTGGAAGTGCAACTACTTATCGCCGTCTCATAAACATCGCCAACGGTACCGCCAACCACAACGCCGCCACAGTCGGCCAGCTGCGCGGTGCACTCTCCGCCCTCGGCAGCGAAGTCGATGCCAACGGCAACATCGTCGGCCCCAGCTTCAACGTGCAGGGCCAGTCCCAATCCACCCTCAACGGTGCATTGGAAGCGCTCGACGGCGCAGTCGTCAGCACCACCTCGCGCGTGAACCAGGTCGAGTCCCAGCTTCGCTCCGTGTTCCAGGAAACCCCCTCGGTGCGTGCAGACGGCACCCACCAGCTCATCCTGGCCGGTGCCAACGGCATGGTCATCTCCAACGTGGCCAACGGCCTGATCGCGGCCGGCAGCCGCGATGCGGTCAACGGTGGCCAGCTGCATTCGATGCAGCAGCAGATCAACGGCCGCATGGATGGGCTGGAGCAGCGCATCGACGGTCAGCCGCAGGCCCGCGCCATGGCGGCAGCATCCACGCCTTCGCCGTCCACCGAAGACATCGCGCCGGCACCGGAAACCAGCGGCTCGCCGCAGATCGCCTCGACCGGTGAAGGTGACAAGCCCACGCCGCAGCCGAAGCCGAAGCAGGACGACACGCCCAAGCCGCAGGTCGACACCGCCGACCTGGAAAAGATGCTGGCCCGGGCCAACGAGTACACCGATGGTGCGATCAGCACCTTCGAGCGCCGCCTGGACAAGATGGACAAGCGCTTCAACCGCATGGCGGCAATGAGCAGCGCACAGAGTGCGATGGCGATGAATACCGCCGGCCTGGCCACCTACAACCGCCTGGGTGCGGGCGTGGGTTACAGCGAGGGTGAGTCGGCGATGGCGGTGGGCTACCAGCGCGTGCTCAACGAGAAGGGTTCGGCCACCTTCAGCCTCAATGGTGCGTTCACCAACAGCGGTGAGCGCAGCATGGGCGTCGGCGTGGGCATCGGCTGGTAAGCGATGGAGCCCCGGCGTGACGCGCGTAATCCGCCCCGCCGCGCCGGGGTCCTTGCCGAGGAAATGGCCATGTACAACCGTGTAAGAGGGCTCATGAGCTACCGCAGCTTCTACGTATGGCGCGCGAGGTGCCGATACTTTGCGCGCTACCTCGACGGCTGGCGCCTGGTGACGCTGCTCTGCTTCTTCGGTGTGCTGGCCCTGCTCTGGTACCACTGGCGCGTGGCGAACCTGCCGCCCCCGCGTGTGCATCCGGAGGCGGCGGCATTGCGCGTGGAAGGCATCACCAAGGAGGCCATCCATCGCATCGTGCTGGTGCGTCATGGTGGAGAGACACCGGGGCAGGAATTCACCACGCCCGAGGCGGTGCGGGCCAGCACGCTGCGCACGATGCAGGTACGGGCAGTGCTGGACAGTGAAATGGCGTGGCGGTTGAAGGCCCGCATGCTGGCGGACATCGGCGACTACATTCATGCGACCGGCGGCTGCGTCCCCTACGATTGCCGGCGGGTGCGCGATCGCCTTGAATTCGTGCGCCGGGCGGGCGTGGAGAACGCCGAGATCAATGCGGGACTGGCGCCGCTCCTGGACATCCCCCTGGACCGGATGCCGTGCCTTGACGTCGGCGAGCGCAGGCGGGTGAAGAGCGGCTGGTCGGATACGTTCAACGACATCTACTACCAGGCCTGGCTGTTGCGCGATCTTCAGACCATGCACGCACAGATGATGCTGGAGTATCCGAAGCGTGCACCGGCGCCGTGGCTGCCCCGGTTGTTCAGCGATCCGATCCCGGACCCGCGCATCATCTGGTAGCACCGGCGGGCGCGGGGCCGGCGCTACCGTTACCCGCCGAGGTACGCGGTGATCTCCGCCTCGGCCAGCAGCTGCCGCAACTGCGCGATGGACGCCCGCCGCATCGGCTTTTCATCCACCGGCGACAGAGGGGCCTGGCGCAGAGCGTCATAGGGCAGCACTGCCAGGTCGAAGGTCAGTTCCTCGGCACTGAACAGCCACACCGGTACGTCCAGGCTGCGCTCGCGGTCCATGCGCAGCCGCCGCGTCCGTGACTCAGCGGGGATGCCGTGCTCGTCCAGGAAACGGTGCACGGCCTCCGGGTCATCGCTGTGCACGTGCAGCTGCACCGGGCTGTTGGCATCGGCGGTACCGTCCAGTACCGGGCCGGCCAGGCGCGGCGAGAAGGCATGCAGGAATTCCAGCGCTCGCATCGCTGCTTCGCGGCGGCGCTGCAGTTCATTGCCATGCTGCGGGCCGGAGAACAGCCGCTGGTATTCGCGCAGGGCGTCTTCGATCTCGGTGTTGCGGGGCAGGGAGGCATCGTCGTGGATGCCGAGCCGGCTGGCGGCCTTCAACTTGGCCTGGTGATAGTCGCGGATGCCGCCTTCGGCCATCAGGCGGGCGGCTTCGTGGGCGAGGCGATGGCGCCGCTCGCGGGTCTGGCTGGCAGCATGCTGACGGGCGCGATGCATGCGATGACTCCTGTTGCGACCTGGCTACAGACTAGCGCAAGGATGTGACATCCGCGTGGGTATCGCGGAGGCGAGCAAGCGGATGCCGTTGATCGTGTAGAGCCGAGCCCATGCTCGGCTGCTCTACCGCACGCCCTGAGCCGAGCATGGGCTCGGCTCTACGGCCGCATCGGTGCCAACCCACGGTTGGCACCCACCTGACCCTTCCTCAGAAGATATCGAACGCGGCGGCGTCGGCCTGCGGCGTATTGAGGTTCAGGTCGTAGTCGGTCAGGCGGTCCATGTCTTCCACCTTGACCCATTCGGTGGCACCGTTGAGGGTGGCCTGGACCATGCCGGCGGGCGGCTCGTTCTGCGCGATCGGGGTGTCCTTCAGCGCGGTGCGCATGTACTCGATCCAGATCGGCAAGGCGGCCTTGCCGCCGTACTCGCGGTAGCCCAGCGAGCGGAAGTCGTCGCGGCCCACCCATACGGTGGTCACATACGGGCCACCGAAGCCGGAGAACCAGGCATCGCGGTGATCGTTGGTGGAACCGGTCTTCCCGCCCACGTCCTCGCGGCCGAGTACCTTGGCCTGGGTGCCGGTGCCGCGCTGGACCACGTCGCGCATCATCGATACCAGCTGGTAGGCGGTGCGGGCGTCGATCGCGCGCGGCGCAGTGCGGGCATCCGGGTTGGCCGGTGCCGCCGGGGTTTCGACCTTGGCTTCGGCCTTGGCTGCGGCGGCCGGGTCCACCTTCGGGGCCGGAGCGCCGAAGTTGAAGCCGTCCACCACCTGGTTGACCGGCTGGCCACTGCTGCCGGCGCAGTCGCGGCAGGCCAGTGCCGGGTTTTCCTTGAACACCAGGTTGCCGTCGCGGTCGTTGACCTGGTCGATCAGCCAGGTATCCACGCGCGAACCGCCATTGGCGAACACGGCGTAACCCCGGGCCACCGACAGCGGAGTGAGCGAGGCGGTGCCCAGTGACATCGACAGGTTCGGCGGCAGCTCCGATTCGGCGAAACCGAATTCGCTGATGTACTTGCGCGCGTAGTCCACGCCCATGCCGTCGAGCAGGCGCACCGAGACCAGGTTGCGCGACTGCACCAGCGCTTCGCGCAGGCGCATCGGGCCGCGGAAGCCGCCGCCGTCGTTCTGCGGTGCCCAGGTCTTGCCGCGGCGGTCGCGGAACACGACCGGGGCGTCGAGCACGATCGAGGCGGGGTTGTAGCCCTTGTCGAAAGCGGCCGCGTAGACGAACGGCTTGAAGCTCGAGCCCGGCTGGCGCCGGGCCTGGGTGGCGCGGTTGAACTTGTTGCCGGAGAAGCTGAAGCCACCGACCAGCGCCTTCAGTGCGCCGCTGTGGGCATCCAGCGAGACCAGTGCGGACTGGCCGCGCGGGATCTGGTCCAGCAGCCATTCGCCTTCCTTGGCACCGGCGCGCACGCGCACGATGTCACCGCGCTGCACCAGCCTGGCCGGCGTCTTGTTGGTCCACTTGGCGGCACCGGCCGGCAGCACGATCTCGGTACGGTTGGCCAGCACCACGGTGGCGCTGCCATCGGCGCCGGTGCTGGCGACGATGGCCGGCAGCAGGCCGGCCTGCCCGTACATGCCGCGCAGGTGCTCGGCGAGGGCGGCGGTATCGTCACCGGCGCCCAGCGACACCTGCTTCTCCACGCCGTGCCAGCCATGGCGGTGGTCGTACAGCAGCAGCCCATCGCGCACCGACGTGTTGGCGGCGGTCTGCAGCGTCGAGTCGATGGTGGTGGTGACGTGGTAACCCTTGTTGACCACGTCGCCGCCGAAGCGGGCAATCATTTCCTGGCGCACCAGCTCGGCCACATAGGGAGCATCGACCTGTACCGGCGGCTCATGCGCGCTGGCGTGCATGGGTACCGCCTTGGCCGCGTCGGCCTCGGCCTGGGTGACGAATTTCAGGTCGGCCATGCGCTGCAGCACGTAATTGTCGCGGCGCTGGCGGGCTCGCTCCGGGTTGGAGATCGGGTTGCCCGAGGAGGGGAACTTGGGAATGCCGGCCAGCGAGGCCATCTCGTCCAGGTCCAGCTCGTTGAGCTTCTTGCCGTAGTAGAACTCGGCCGCAGCGGCGACACCGTAGGCACGGTTGCCGAAGAAGCTCTTGTTCAGGTACAGCTCGAAGATCTCGTCCTTGCTCAGCTCGGATTCGATCTTCCGGGCCAGCAGGATCTCGGCCAGCTTGCGGGTATAGCTGTATTCCGAGCTGAGGAAGAACTGGCGAGCCACCTGCTGGGTGATGGTCGAGCCGCCGGGCACGCGCTTGTCGCTGGTGGTGGCCAGCAGCCACACCGCACGGGCGATGCCCTTGTAGTCCACGCCACCGTGCTCGTAGAAACGGGCGTCTTCGGTGGCCAGGAATGCCTGCTTCAGCTTCTCAGGCACGTCCTTCATGGTGACCGGAGTACGCCGGGTCTCGCCGAACACCGCCATCAGCTTGCCGTCGGCGGCGTAGACGTACATGGGCTCCTGCATTTCCACGTCGCGCAGGGTCTGCACGTCGGGCAGCTTGGAGGATACGGCGTAGTACAGACCGCCCACGGCGGCCGCGCCGATCAGCGCCAGGACCAGGACAATCAGGAAGATCCAGCGCAGCCAGCGGCGGAGTCGAGTCATCGGGTTCAGATTCCGATTGCGAATTTCGTGGTCGCAGAGTATAGATTACGCAAGGTGGCGGCTGGGGCCGGCACCGGGGAGCGCAAGGGGAATTGCCAGGGGCTGCATCGTGAACCTGTGAGGGACTTCACAGCAGGGCCGTTGCCATTTGCTAAGAATACGTTATTAATGCTCGGACGCAGGTCTTGCGTCCAAGTGCCCGTCGGCAGGGGAGAAACCGTGGGGCTCATCCCAAAAAGTCAGTCGCCGCTGGTAGGCGTCGACATCAGTTCGACTGCGGTCAAGCTTTTGCAGCTGTCCCGCAGTGGCAATCGTTTTCGCGTGGAACATTACGCTGTGGAACCCCTGCCGCCGAATGCGGTGGTGGAAAAGAACATCGTTGAAGTGGAGGCCGTAGGCGAGGCCATCCGTCGCGCGATGAACCGTTCAGGCAGCAAGGCCAAGCTTGCTGCTGCCGCCGTCGCCGGGTCGGCGGTGATCACCAAGGTGATCCCGATGCCGGCCGAGCTCGACGAGAACGACATGGAAGCCCAGATCGAGCTGGAAGCGGTCAACTACATCCCGTATCCGATCGAGGAAGTGAACCTGGACTTCGAGGTGATCGGCGCGATTCCGAACAACCCGGAGATGGTCCAGGTGCTGCTGGCCGCGTCGCGTTCGGAGAATGTCGAGCTGCGCCAGTCCGCGCTGGAACTCGGTGGCCTGCAGGCCAAGGTGATGGACGTTGAGGCCTTCGCGGTCGAGAACGCCTACGCCCTGGTCGCCAGCGAGCTGCCGGTGTCCAGCGACGGCGTGGTCGCGCTGGTCGACATCGGTGCCAGCATGACCACCCTCAACGTCCTGCGCGGCGGCCGCAGCCTGTACAGCCGCGAACAGGTCTTCGGGGGCAAGCAGCTGACCGACGAGATCATGCGCCGCTACGGCCTGAGCTACGAGGAAGCCGGCCTGGCCAAGCGCCAGGGCGGATTGCCGGAGAGCTATGAGATGGAAGTGCTGGAACCGTTCAAGGAGGCCACGGTCCAGCAGATCAGCCGCCTGCTGCAGTTCTTCTACGCAGGCAGCGAATTCAATCGCGTCGATCACATCGTGCTGGCGGGCGGCTGTGCCGTTCTCGGTGGCCTGCCGGAAATGGTCGAGGAGCAACTGGGCGTACCGACCGTGGTCGCCAACCCGCTGGCGCAGATGACCCTGGGGCCGAAGGTCAATGCGCATGCGCTGGCGCAGGACGCCCCCGCGCTGATGATCGCGACCGGTCTGGCGCTGAGGAGCTTCGACTGATGGCACGCATCAATCTATTGCCCTGGCGCGCCGAGCGGCGCAAGCAACGCCAGCGCGAGTTCTACGCAATGCTGGGCATGGCTGCTCTCGGTGGACTGCTGCTGTCACTGCTGATCTGGTTCTACTACGACCGCCAGGTGAGCGGCCAGATGGATCGCAATGCCTACCTGGAAGCCGAGATCGCCAAGGTCAAGGAGCAGAACAAGGAGATCGACCGACTCGACGCGCAGAAGGAGCGCCTGCTGGCGCGCAAGCGGGTGATCGAGGAACTGCAGGCCAAGCGCTCGCAGATGGTCCATCTGTTCGACGCGCTGGTCCGTACCATTCCCGATGGCGTGGTGCTGACCGCACTGAAGCAGGAAGGCGACGTGCTGACCCTTGAGGGCCGCACCCAGTCCAATGCGCGGGTCTCGGCCTATATGCGCAATCTGGAGACCTCCGGCTGGATGACCAATCCGGAACTGTCGATCATCGAAGCGCGTGATCCGGAGAAGGACAAGGACGGCAAGGCGGGACCGGTCGCTGACATCAAGGCCCTGCCGTACGTGTTCATGGTCAAGGTGAAGCTGCCGGCGCAGAGTGAGGAGGTCGCGGCGACGCCGGGCCTGAACGCCGATGGCACGGTGGCAACGGCAGCGGCGCCTGCGGTGGCACCGCTGGCTGCGGCCCCGGATGCGGCGGCCCCGGCAGCAGGCCAGGCGTCCGCGCCGGCGGCTCCCGCCGCTGCGCCGGCCAGTGCACCTGCCGCGCCGGCCAAGCCGAACCCGCCGGCCGCGCCGGCTGCCCCGCCGGCTGCGAAGCCTGAAGGCAGCCGCCTGGCGCAGCCGCCACAGGCCTCCAATGCCCCGCTGCAAGGGGACCGCGCATGAGCCAGAAGATCGATCTGAAGAACCTGGATTTCAACGACATCGGCAACTGGCCGCAGAAGGCCAAGATCGTCTTCTGCACGTTGCTGGCACTGGTGATCATGTTCGTGGCGTGGATGCTGCTGATCAGCGGCAAGCGCGAGGAACTGGCCGGGCTGGAATCGAAGGAAACCGAGCTGCGCGCCGAGTTCACCAAGCAGCAGGAACGCGCAGTGAACCTGGCGCCGCTGAAACAGCAGCTGGCGCAGATGGAACAGGTCCTGCAGCAGATGCTGCGGCAGTTGCCAAGCAAGACCGAAATGCCCGACCTGATCATCGACATCTCGCAGACCGCGCTGTCCAGCGGGCTGGCCAACGAGCTGTTCGAGCCGGAGCAGGAGCAGGTCAAGGAGTTCTACGCCGAGAAGCCGATCAAGCTGCGCATGGTGGGCAGTTACCACCAGTTCGGCGCGTTCGTGAGTGGCGTGGCGTCGCTGCCGCGCGTGGTCATCCTGACCATGCATGACATCAACCTCAAGCCCAAGGACAAGGCCAGCGGCAACATCCGCAGCGGGGCACTGGAACTGTCCGGCACGGTCAAGACCTACCGCTACCTGGACGAGACCGAGGTGCAGGCGCAGCAGGCTGCTGACGCGGGCAAGGAGGGCAAGAAGTGATGCGCGCGCAGAATGCACGTGGTGCGATGGTGCTGTCGGTCCTGCTGCTGGCCGGTTGCGGCCGCGGCGTGACCAGCACGCCGGGTGATGCACCGAACCTGGAGAAGTGGGTGGAGGGTGAGCGGGCGCGACCGGCGCAGCCGCTGGAACCGCTGCCGGTAATGCAGCAGTTCGAAACCTTCGAATACTCCGCGCAGGGCATGCGCGACCCGTTCACCGATGCCTGGACCAATCCGCAGCAGGGGAATGGCGGATTGCGGCCGGATCCGAACCGGCGCAAGGAGCCGCTGGAAGGCTTCCCGCTGGATGCGCTGGACATGGTCGGTACCATCGGCACCGGCTCGGGTACCGTGGCGCTGGTGATGGGGCCGGACAAGGTGACGTACCGGGTGCGCCCGGGCGGCTACCTTGGCCAGAGCGACGGGCGGGTCACCGCGGTCTTCGAAGACCGCGTGGAACTGATCGAACTGGTGCCGGATGGCGCGGGCGGCTGGCTGGAACGGCCGGCAACGCTCTCGCTTGAAGATCAATGATCGTTTACTGGGGATAGCACGATGACCTTTCACCAAGCCAAGGGGCTGCGTCCCATCCGGCGCTCTACCTTGAACCGTGTCAGCGCGTTGGGAGTCGCGCTGATGCTGGCCTGCGCTCCGGCGCTGGCTGCCGCACCGGCGGAAAAGCCGGTGGGCGCGACCGTGGCACCGGCCACTGCACCGGCTGGCCTGTCGGTGTCGAAGATCGATTTCAAGCGTGGCGATGACGGCGCCGGCCGCCTGATCGTCCAGTTCGACGGGCAGGGCGCGGTTCCGGACCTGCGCACGCAGGGCAACAGCGTCGTGGTCGACGTCGGCAATGCCCGGCTGCCGGCCAATCTGCAGAAGCCACTGAACGTCACCGACTTCGCAACGCCGGTGCAGCGCATCGACGCCAAGCCGTCCGGTGCCGGCACCCAACTCGTGCTGAGTACCGGTGGGGCCGTGGAATCGCTGGCGTACCAGAGCGGCAACGAGTACGTGGTCGAGATCAGTCCGCGGCAGGCACCGGCGGCTGTCGGCGCGGTCACCGCAGGCAGCGTCACCCAAGCGGCCAGGGCGCTGCCGCAGCGGGGCTTCACCGGCAAGCCGGTGACCTTCAACTTCCAGGACGTGCCGGTGCGCACCGTGCTGCAGTTGATCGCGGAGGAATCCAACCTGAATGTCGTGGCGTCCGACTCGGTGCAGGGCAATGTGACGCTGCGCCTGGTCAACGTGCCGTGGGACCAGGCACTGGACATCGTCCTGCGTGCCAAGGGCCTGGACAAGCGCCGCGACGGCAGCGTGATCTGGGTGGCTCCGCAGGCCGAACTGGCCAAGTTCGAGCAGGAGAAGGAAGACGCGCGTATCGCCATCGAGAACCGCGAAGACCTGGTTACCGATTACGTCCAGATCAACTACCACAGCGCCACCCAGATCTTCAAGGCGCTGACCGAAGCCAAGGGCATCGGCGGCAGTGGCAGCGGCGGCAGCGGTGGCGGTGGCTCGACGTCGCAGGAAGACAGTGGCTTCCTGTCCTCGCGTGGCCGCATCGTGGCGGACGAGCGCACCAATACGCTGATGATCAGCGATATTCCGAAGAAGATCGCGCGCATGCGTGAGCTGATCGGCGTGATCGACCGCCCGGTCGACCAGGTGCTGATCGAAAGCCGCATCGTCATCGCCACCGATACCTTCGCCCGCGAGCTCGGTGCGAAGTTCGGCGTCAGCGGCAGCCGCGACAATGTGTACTTCAGTGGCAATCTCGAATCCAACCGCCTGACCCGGGAATCGCAGGTCAAGGCCGCGCAGGACAACGCCAAGGCCGAACGTGACTGGATCGCAGGTGGCCGCGTCGGCCCGCCGCCCGTACCGGTGGGCTCGACCATCACGCGTGGTTTGAACTGGAGCCTGCCGGTTGCCGCGGCCAGCAACCCGGGTTCGCTGGCGCTGTCCATCCTCAATGCCGGCTACCTGCTGGACGTGGAACTGTCGGCCATGCAGGAAGAGTCCCGGGGCGAAGTGATCTCCAACCCGCGCGTGGTCACGACCAACCAGCGCGAGGCGCTGATCAAGCAGGGCAAGGAAATCGGCTACGTCACCATCAGCGGTGGCGGTGCCGGCGGCGCCGCCACGCCGAACGTGCAGTTCAAGGAAGTGGTGCTGGAGCTGAAGGTCACCCCCACCATCACCAACGACAACCGCGTGTTCCTCAACATGCAGGTGAAGAAGGACGAGGTCGACCAGCTGATCCAGCTGGAAGGCTATGGCACGGTGCCGTCGATCAACCGTCGCGAGGTCAATACCGCGGTGCTGGTCGAAGACGGCCAGACCGTCGTCATCGGTGGCGTCTACGAATTCACCGATCGCAGCAGCATCAGCAAGGTTCCGTTCCTGGGCGACGTGCCGTTCCTGGGCAACCTGTTCAAGAAGCGCGGCCGCAGCAAGGACAAGGCCGAATTGCTGGTGTTCGTCACTCCGAAGGTGCTGCGCGTAGCCAAGCAGAATTGATCCAGCGCCCGAAATAGACGGAGAGGGCCGCCCTGTGCGGCCCTTCTTCGTTTGGAACCTGTGTCCAACCTGCACGGATGTGGCCGTGGACCCACGCCGTGCGTGATGCCGTTCAGGCGATCTTGATGCCAATCGCAGGGCACCCTGCGATGATGTCGGGAACCCGTGCCGTCCTGTGCCGGTCAAAGGCCCCCATGAACCTGCCACCGCCGATGCCCGAAACCGTCGCGCCGCCACCGGCGCCGACCACGTCCCGCCTGCATGCCGCCTTCAGCCAGCTCCGCGATGCGCTGTCGGCTGAGATCGTCGGCCAGTCCGCTCTGGTCGAGCGCCTGCTGATTGCGCTGCTGGCTGACGGCCACCTGCTTGTCGAGGGCGCCCCCGGGCTGGCCAAGACCACCGCGATCCGCGCGCTGGCCTCACGTCTGGAAGCCGACTTCGCGCGCGTGCAGTTCACTCCCGATCTGCTGCCGGCCGACCTGACCGGCACCGAGATCTGGCGCCCGCAGGAGGGGCGTTTTGAATTCGTGCCGGGCCCGATCTTCCATCCGATCCTGCTGGCCGACGAGATCAATCGTGCCCCGGCCAAGGTGCAGTCGGCGCTGCTGGAAGCGATGGGTGAGCGCCAGGTCACTGTCGGTCGACACACCTATGCGCTGCCGCCACTGTTCCTGGTGATGGCCACGCAGAATCCGATCGAGCAGGAGGGCACGTTCCCACTGCCGGAAGCGCAGCTGGACCGTTTCCTGATGCACGTGCGCATCGGCTATCCCGACCAGGCGGCCGAGTCGGAGATCCTGCGCCTGGCGCGCGACCGCGCGCGCGGCGCACTCGGCGAACCGGCACCGGCACCGGCGAAGTTGCCGATGCAGGATGTGCTCGAGGCTCGCCGCGAGGTGCTTGACCTGCACATGGCACCGGCACTGGAGCGCTACCTGGTGGAACTGGTGCTGGCCTCGCGTGACCCGTCCCGTTACGACGCCGGACTGGGACGGCGCATCGCCTGGGGTGCGAGTCCGCGCGGCTCGATCGCACTGGAACGCTGCGCACGCGCTCGTGCCTGGCTGGTGGGCCGCGACTTCGTCACCCCCGACGATGTGCGGGCGGTGGCCGCCGACGTGCTGCGGCATCGCGTGCTGCCCAGCTACGAAGCCACTGCCGAAGGATGGGATGGCGAGCGCCTGGTGCAGGAGCTGCTGGCCCGGGTACCGGCGCCCTGAGCCTGCGCATGACCGATCCCTCCCTGGAACCTGCCTCTGCCGCCAGCGATGGCGACGGGCTGCGCCCGCAGCTGGCCGAGCTTGTGGCCCTGCGCCGGTTGGCGCAGCGTTCGCCGCCACCGCACCGGGGCCGTGCCGGCAATGCGGGGCAGGCACCCTCGCCGCTGCGCGGGCGCGGCATGGAGTATGCGGAGTCACGTGAGTACGTGGCCGGCGACGATGCTCGGCATATCGACTGGCGGGTGACCGCGCGCACAGGCCGTGCCCACACCAAGCTGTTCCAGGCCGAACGCGAACGGGTCAGCCTGATGGTGGCGGACACCTCGCCGGCGCTCTATTTCGGCACCCGCGTGCGTTTCAAGTCGGTGCAGGCCGCGCGCGTGGGCGC
Organism: Stenotrophomonas maltophilia; assembly: GCF_001676385.1. Taxonomy (GTDB): domain Bacteria; phylum Pseudomonadota; class Gammaproteobacteria; order Xanthomonadales; family Xanthomonadaceae; genus Stenotrophomonas; species Stenotrophomonas maltophilia_J. The sequence continues at coordinate 91,175 of NZ_LYVJ01000014.1, forward strand.
CGTGGCCGCGTGGTCGGCGCAGCGCCGTGGTGATCGAATTGGCGCCTTGCGTGGCAGCGACCGCGAGCCACCGGTCACGCCTGCGGGCGGGCCGCGCGGCGTGCTGCGCGTCCTGGACGCGCTGTCCCGCTGGTATGCGCAGCCGCCCGCTGATGATCTCGGCCTGGAGCGCGCGCTGGACCATGCTGCGCGCGTGCTGCGCCCGGGGGCGCGCACGCTGGTGCTGGCCGACCCGCAGCAGGCCATCCGTATTCCAGCGGCGCGCTGGAGTGCACTGGCCCAGCATCATGACCTCAGCCTGGTGCTGCTGGTCGATCCGCTGGAACTGCAGCCGCCTTCGGCCGCGTTGCAGTTCCAGACCCTGCAGCAACGCATCGGCCTGGATCTGCGCCGGCGCGAGGTGCAGGCGCACTGGCAGGCCCACTTCGTTGAACCGTTGCAGGAACTGCGGCGCCAGCTCGGTGCGCGCCATGTCGACGTGCACGTACTGTCCACCGATGCGCCCAGCGATGCCTGGTTGGCGCCGTCGCGTACCGAGGTGCCGGCATGAGCGCCAACCTGCCGCTGCGCGACGTGCAGCTGCCCCCGGCCCCTTCGTGGTGGCCACCGGCGCCGGGTTATCTGGTGATCGGCGGCGCAGTACTGCTGGTGCTGCTGGCGGCCGTCCTGCTCGGGTGGCAGCGCCGCCGCCGTCGCCAGCGCTGGTTGCGGCTGTTCGACCGGGAACTGGCCCTGTCGCCGGACCCCGGCGCGGAGCTGGCAGCGATTGCCGGCCTGCTGCGTCGCGCCGCACGCCATGCACAACCGGGCAGCGAATCGCTGCGCGATGACGCGTGGTGGCAGCGGGTGGATCCGCAGGGCACGCTGCCCGCGGCAAGCCGCGAGCTGTTGGCCGAGGGTGCCTATCGCCCGCGTGTCGATGCCAGTGAAGTAGCGGTCCTGCGCAGCTGGGGGCGCGAGCGCTATCTGGCCATGCTGCTGGAGCGACGCCGATGAGCCTGCTGGCGAGCTACTGGCCTTGGCCGGACCTGCAGCTGGCGTGGCCGCTGGCGCTGCTGGCGCTGCCGTTGCCCGTGCTCATGTACGGATGGAAGCGCCGCGCGGATGCGGGAGCGGCACTGCGCGTCCCTTATGCTGCGGCGGAACTGGAAGCGCTGGCCGGTGGTGGCCGGGTCGATGTGTCCTGGCTGCGCACCCTGCTGCTGTGGCTGGGGTGGTTCGCACTGTGCGTGGCGCTGGCACGCCCGCAACAGCTGGGCGAGGCCGTCACGCCACCGCAGCAGGGCCGGCAGATGATGCTGGCGATGGATGTGTCCGGCAGCATGGGCGAGGGCGACATGGTGCTGGGCGGGCAGGTGGTGGATCGCCTCACCGCCGCCAAGGCCGTGCTGGCCGATTTCCTCGACCGTCGCGCGGGTGATCGCGTCGGCCTGCTGATCTTCGGCGACCGCGCCTACACGCTCACCCCGCTCACCGCCGACCTGGCCAGCGTGCGCGACCAGCTGCGCGACAGCGTGGTCGGCCTGGCGGGGCGCGAGACTGCCATCGGTGATGCCATCGGCCTGGCGGTGAAACGCCTGCGCAGCCAGCCCGAAGGCCAGCGCGTGCTGATCCTGCTGACCGACGGTGTCAGCAATGCCGGCGTGCTGGAGCCCCTTCGCGCGGCGGAAGTCGCGCGCGCTGAAGGCGTGCGCATCCACACGGTCGCGTTCGGCGGTGATGGCAGCATGCGGTTCCTGGGTATTCCCATTTCAGCCGACCAGGACCCGGTCGATGAGGCCACGTTGAAGAAGATCGCCAGCTTGACCGGTGGCCGGTTCTTCCGGGCGCGCGACACCGCGCAGCTGGCCGGCATCTACGCCGAACTGGACCGGCTGGAGCCGATCGCGGCCAAAGGGCCAAGCCTGCGCCCGCGCGAGGAGTGCTATGCATGGCCGCTGGGCCTGGCGTTGTTGCTGGGCGCGCTGGCCTGGCTGTGGCCGGAGCGTCGCCGATGATCGCCCTGGCCGCGAACGTGCCTGATTGGAGCGCGCTGCATTTCCTGCGCCCGGAGTGGCTGTGGGCATTGCTGGCACTGCCGCTGATCATCGCGCTGGCGATGTATCGACAGCGACGCAGTGACGCGTGGCGGCACGCAGTGGACGCACATCTGTTGCCGCACCTGCTGTCGGCGGGGGGGCGGCGCCGCGCGCGCCTGCCGTGGGCGGTATTGCTGGGCTGGACGCTGGCGTCGTTGGCGCTCGCAGGGCCCAGCTGGCGCCAGCAGGCACAACCCATGTTCCAGGCCAGCGAACCGTTGCTGGTGGTGCTGGACCTGTCCAGCCGGATCGCGGCCACCGACCTGCCGCCATCGCGCCTGCTGCAGGCCCGGGCGAAGCTGGGTGAGCTGCTGCGCGCGCGCCAGGGCGGCCAGGTGGGCCTGGTGGTATACGCCGACGATGCCTACACCGTAGCCCCGCTGACCGATGATGGCAGCAATGTCGCGCTGTACCTGGATGCCCTGTCACCAGATGTGATGCCGCGTGACGGCCAGCGTGCCGACCGCGGCATCGATTGGGCTGCACGGCTGATGCGCCAGACCGGGGCCCCGCGGGGACAGATCCTGCTGGTCAGTGATCAGGCGGATGGGGAAGCGGCACTGGCGGCAGCGCAGGCACGCGGCCTGGGCCTGCAGGTGTCGGTACTGGGTCTGGGCACACCGGCCGGTGCGACCTATCGCGATGGCAATGGCCAGATCCGCCAAGCCGCGCTGGACGAGGGCAGCCTGCGTGCGGTCGCGACCGCAGGTGGCGGTCGTTACGCGCGCCTGGCCGAGGATGGCAGTGACCTGCGCGCACTGGGTGTACTTGATGCGCGCGAGGGCACGGCGGCGCAACGGCCGGGCGAAGGCAGGCAATGGCGTGACGAGGGCTTCTGGCTGCTGCCGCCGGTGATGCTGCTGGCGCTGCTGGCATTCCGTCGCCGCGCGATGCTGGCCGCAATGCTGGCGGTCGGCCTGCTGCCGTGGATGAACGATGCGCAGGCGCAGGCAGCACCCTCCGCGCCGGTGCAGGGCACCCTCTGGAACCGGGCCGACCAGCTGCAGCACCAGCGCCTGGCCAAAGGGGTGCAGGCCTACCGCAACGGCGACTTTGCCGGTGCACGCAAGCAGTTCGAAGGCATCGACAGCGATGCGGGCTGGTACAACCTGGCCAACGCCCTGGCACGCCAGGGCAACTACGATGAGGCCATCGCCGCGTACGACCGCGCGTTGGCCCTGCATCCCGGCATGGCTGATGCGGTGGCCAACCGCGCGGTGGTCGATGCCGCACGCAAGCGCAAGTCCTCCGGTGGGCAGGGGCAGGATCAGCAGAAGCCGCCGCAGAACGGGCCGCAGAAACCACAGGACGCCTCCCAGGGCCGACAGGACCGGCAGCCGGGCCAGAAGTCTCCCGCGCAGGGGCAGCCGCAGCAGGGACAGCAGGGACAGCAGGGACAGCCCACGCCCGGCGACGACAACGCGCGACCGGGTGCGCAGCCCGGCGGGCAAGGCCGCGATGGCGCGCAGGCGCCGCCGCAGGTGGAGGACGCCCAGGCACAGGCGCAGGCCGACGCGCAGCAACGCGAGCGCATGCAGCAGGCGATGCAGCAGGCGCGCAAGGAAGAGGCCGGCAATGACGGCAGGCCGGTGCCGGGCAGTGACGGGCGTACCCCGCGCGAGCGCGAGGAGCAACAGGCGGTGGAGGCCTGGATGCGGCGCGTACCGGATGAACCGGGTGCACTGCTTCGGGCCAAGTTCCAGCTGGAAAACGAACGCAGGAAGAGGGAAGGGCGATGACGTGGGCGATCGACAGGCGCGGGCACGGGCCCCGACAGGTATTGGCGGCGCTGCTGCTGTGGCTGCCGTTGCTGGCCTGGGCACAGCCGCGCGCGTGGCTCGACCGCGACCGCATTGCGAAGGGCGACACGGTCACGCTCAATGTCGAGAGTGATCAGGGCACGCCGGACTTCGCTCCGCTGCGTTCCGACTTCGACCTCAGTGGGCAGACCAGCAGCCGGCAGGTGGAGTGGAGCAACGGCAGCATGCAGCAGCGTAACCTGCATGCCGTGGCGCTCACGCCGCGGCGTAGCGGTGCGCTGGTCATTCCGGGCCTGCAGGTAGGCGCTGCGCGCACCGCGCCATTGACCCTGCAGGTGGATGCGGCGGCCGTCGCCGGCCCGGACAGCCATGCGATGGCGTTCATCGAAACCGTGGTCGATGACGAGTCGCCCTATGTGCAGCAGAGCGTCGGCGTGGTGGTTCGGTTGTACTTCGCCTCGCAGCTGGCGTCCGGTGAGCTGGTGCTGGACACGCCGGATGGCGCATCGCTGCAGCGCGTGGGCGATGACCGCACCGATGTGCGTGAGGTCAACGGCCGGCGCTACAACGTGGTCGAACGCCGCTTCCTGCTGATTCCCGAGCGCAGCGGTGCGCTGCGCCTGGCGGGTGCCCGCTTCAGTGGGCGCAGTGCCGGTGGCTTCTTCGACGACTTCTTCGGCGGCGGCGACGGCCGCATGAACGCCACCGGCGCCGATCGCACCTTGCAGGTGCAGGCGCAGCCGGCGCAGGCGCCACAACCCTGGTTGCCCCTGCAGAGCCTGCAGCTGCGCTACACCAGCGCACCCACCCATGGCCGTACCGGCGAAGCGGCCAACCTGGTGGTGGAGGCGATTGCCGAAGGCGCAACCCGCGCGCAGTTCACCGACCTGCCGGTGCCCGAGGTCGGCGGCGCCGCGCAGGTGTTCGCCGAGCCGGCGCAGTACGAGGAGACCTTCAACGGCAGTACACCGCGCCTGAAGATCACCCGCCGCTATTCGATCGTGCCGCGCCAGCCGGGTTCGCTGGTGATGCCCGGGCCGCGCCTGCCATGGTGGGATGTGCGCAACGGCAAGGCACAGGAAGCCAAGCTTCCGGACCTCACGATCGCGATTGAAGCCAGCAACGGCGGAGCCAACGCGTCGCCTGCAACGCTGCCACCGATCGACACCGATGCGGCACTGCCGGGCACCGACGGCCAGAACAGCCGCATCGCCGCGACCGATCCGCGAGCGGGGGGCATGGCCGAACGGCCATGGCCCTGGATGGGCGCCGCCATCGGCCTGGCGCTGCTGTGGCTGCTGACCTTGTTGTGGGGCTGGCAGCGGGGCCGCCGCCCGCGTCCGCTGGCGTCCTCGGCGGGCACGCCAACCGTGCCGGCAGCGGCGAGCGGTCGCGCGGGTGTGGCGGAGTTGCGCCGCGCGCTGGAGGGCGAAGGTTTCGAGCAGGTGGAAGCACGGCTGTGCGCGATGGCGGGCGTCGAGCGCCTGGAAGAGGTCATCGCGCGGCTGGATGATCCGGCACAGCGCCAGGTGCTGCAGGATCTGCAGCAGGCGCGTTGGGGTGGGCAGGGCGATCTGCCCTCGTTGCGTGCCCGCCTGCGCCAGGCCTTCCGTGACGGACCGCACTGGTCCGTGGCGGCGGGCACGGTCGACACTGGCCTGGCGCCGCTGTATCCCTCGCGGCGAACCTGAACCGGCGCCGCTTGCGCGCTTTGTTAGAGTGCATTCATTTTTCGAGGAAACCCGCGTATGACAGCCGCTGCTGCCGATAGCAAGAAGTTGCCCCTGCATTGGAAGATGGGCATCGGCTTTGCGATCGGCCTGGTCCTGGGACTGATCGTGCACGCCCTGGGTGGCAGCGTCGATGGTCTGCAGGCCGGTGCCAAGTGGGTAATGGACTACATCACCACTCCGGCGTCGAGCCTGTTCCTCAACCTCATCTTCATGCTCATCGTGCCGCTGATCTTCTCGGCGCTGATCATGGGCGTGTCGGAAATGGGCGACATCCGCGCCCTCGGCCGCATCGGCTGGAAGACGCTGGCATTCACCGTGCTGTTGTCCGGCATTGCCGTGGGCATCGGCCTGGTACTGGTCAACCTGCTCAAGCCGGGCGCCGGCGTCGACCCGCAGACCGCGGCACTGATGCTGTCGGAGAACGCCGAGCGCAGCAAGGAAATCGTCGCCGGCATCCACGGCACGCCGAAAGGCATGGACATGCTGCTGTCGATCGTGCCGAGCAACGTGCTGCAGGCCGCATCGGACAACGGCGCGATCCTGTCGCTGATGTTCTTCGCGCTGATGTTCGGCATCGGCATGGTGCTGACCGATGACGACAAGGTTGCTCCGCTGCGCCGCGCCATCGAAGGCGTGTTCGAAATCTCGATGACCCTGATCAATCTGGTCATCCGCCTGGCGCCGTACGCGGTGGCCTGCTTCATGTTCAACCTGGCCGCGCTGTTCGGTTTCGAGCTGATCATCCGCCTCGGTGCCTACGTGGGCGTGGTGGTGCTGGCGCTGGGCCTGCACATGATCGTGACCTACGGCACTGCGGTGTGGCTGTCCGGCCGCTCGCCGCTGTCATTCTTCCGCGATACCCAGGAAGCGACGGTGATGGCGTTCTCCACCGCGTCCAGCAACGCAACCCTGCCGACCGCACTGCGGGTGGCCGACCAGATGGGCCTGCCGCAGCGCGTATCGCGGTTCGTGCTGACCGTGGGGGCCACCGCCAACCAGAACGGCACCGCGCTGTTCGAGGGCGTGACGGTCATCTTCCTGGCCCAGTTCTTCGGCGTGGACCTCAGCATTGGCCAGCAGATCATGGTGATGGCGGTCTGCATCCTGGGCGGCATCGGTACCGCCGGCGTGCCATCCGGCTCGCTGCCAGTGGTGGCGATGATCTGTGCGATGGTGGGCGTCAATCCCCTGGGCATTGGCCTGATCCTGGGGGTGAACCACTTCCTGGACATGTGCCGCACCGCGCTGAACGTGACTGGCGACCTCGCCCTGACCACCCTGGTGGCCAAGGGGGAGGCACATGATGGCCCGGATCTGACCACGCCGCGCGATTGAACCAGCACTGAATGCCATGGATACTTGCCCGGCGCATGGAAGGCGCCGGGATTGGCGCCGTGCGAAAGGGAGCAGAAATGAGGATTTCGTATCTGATGGTGGCCGCGCTCGGCCTGCTGGCCTTCGAGGCCAGTGCCGAGAAGGCCTGTGAGACCAACTACAGCAAGAATGGCAGCTTCTTCAGCGGCCGCACTTTCACCACCTGGGACGTGGTGCCCAACGTCGCGCCGGCCGATGCCCTCAAGCGGATCCAGATCGAGGGCGTGAAGTCGGGCCTGACGGTTGCCAGCGTCGACAAGGACCTGGGCATGCTGAGCTTCACGCAGAATACCCAGCTCAACGGTGGCCAGGTCACCCTGCCGTGGAACGTGATGATCGAGGGCGAGGGCAAAGGGTCCAAGATCACCGTCACCAAGATGACCCCGCCCTCCTACGCGACCAGCGAAGACTTCCAGAAGAAGTCCATGTGCGGTGTGATCGAGGCAGCGGCACCGGCCTCGGCCGGCAGCTAGGACGGGTTCCGGCCCTCGAAAATGCCCCGCCCCTGCGGGGCATTTTCGTTGCTGCGGGGGGACCGGCCGGCGCTCCGATCGCCAGGGTGCGAGCGCCGGGACGCTCAAGCTGCGACAATAGGCCGCCCGCACGTCCGCGGCCGCCTCCCGATTCCGACAGAACCATGACGCAGCCTACCCGTCGCCAGTTGGCCAACGCCATCCGCTTCCTCGCCGCCGATGCGGTTGAAACCGCAAAGTCCGGCCACCCCGGCATGCCCATGGGCATGGCCGACATCGCCGAAGTCCTCTGGAACGACTACCTCCGCCATAACCCGAGCAACCCGCACTGGTTCAACCGCGACCGTTTCGTGCTGTCCAACGGCCACGGTTCGATGCTGCAGTACGCGTTGCTGCACCTGAGCGGCTACGACCTGCCGATCGAGCAGCTGAAGCTGTTCCGCCAGCTGGGCAGCCACACCGCCGGCCACCCGGAGCGCCACGAGACCCCGGGCGTGGAAACCACCACCGGTCCGCTGGGCCAGGGTTTCGCCAATGCCGTGGGCTTCGCCCTGGCCGAGAAGCTGCTGGCACAGCGCTTCAACCGTCCGGAGCTGGAAGTGGTCGACCACCGCACCTGGGTGTTCATGGGTGATGGCTGCCTGATGGAAGGCGTGTCGCATGAGGCCGCGTCGCTGGCCGGCACCTGGGGCCTGCACAAGCTGGTCTGCTTCTGGGACAACAACCACATTTCCATCGACGGCAACGTCGAGGGCTGGTTCACCGACAACACCCCGGAACGTTTCGAGGCCTATGGCTGGAACGTGGTCCGCGAAGTTGATGGCCATGACCCAGACAGCATCAAGGCCGGCATCGAGGCCGCGCTGTCGCAGAGCGACAAGCCGACCCTGATCTGCTGCCGCACCACCATTGGTTTCGGTTCACCGAACAAGGCGGGCAAGGAATCCAGCCACGGCGCACCGCTGGGCAAGGACGAACTGGAAGCCACCCGCAAGCAGCTGGGCTGGGAATACGGCCCGTTCGAGATCCCGCAGGCGATCTACGACGGCTGGCGCGCCAATGGCGCCGGTACCCTGCGCCAGGCCGAGTGGGAACAGCTGTTCGACAAGTACGCCCGCCAGTATCCGGCGGAAGCGGCCGAGCTGACCCGTCGTTCGCACGGGGAGCTGCCGGCCGATTTCGTCGCCAAGGCCGACGCCTACATCGCCCAGGTGGCCGCTGAAGGCCCGACGATCGCCTCGCGCAAGGCCTCGCAGCTGGCCATCGAAGCCTACGCCCCGCTGCTGCCGGAAATCGTCGGCGGCTCGGCCGACCTGGCCCACTCCAACCTCACCCTGTGGAAGGGCAGCAAATCTGTCGCCAGCGACGACGCCAACGCCAATTACGTGTACTACGGCGTGCGCGAGTTCGGCATGACCGCCATTGCCAACGGCCTGGCCCTGCACGGTGGCTTCATTCCGTTCGACGCCACCTTCCTGGTGTTCAGCGACTACGCCCGCAACGGCGTGCGCATGAGCGCGCTGATCCCGGCCCACGCCATCCACGTCTACACCCACGACTCGATCGGCCTGGGCGAAGACGGCCCGACCCACCAGCCGGTGGAGCACCTGGCCTCGCTGCGCTACATCCCGAACAACGATGTGTGGCGCCCGTGCGATGCCGTCGAGTCGGCGGTGAGCTGGAAGGCTGCGATCACCCGCCAGGACGGCCCGAGCTGCCTGGTGTTCAGCCGCCAGAACCTGCCGCACCAGCCGCGCAGCGCCGAGCAGATCGCGCAGATCGAGCGCGGCGGTTACGTGCTGGCCGATGCTGCCGGTACCCCGGACGTGATCCTGATCGCCACCGGCTCGGAAGTCTCGCTGGCCACCGAAGCCAAGGCCCAGCTGGATGCGGCCGGTATCAAGACCCGCGTGGTCTCGATGCCGTCCACCGATGTGTTCCTGCGCCAGGATGCGGCCTACCGTGAATCGGTGCTGCCGAATGCCGTGCGCAAGCGCGTGGCCGTGGAAGCCGGCGTCACCGGTTTCTGGCGCCAGTTCGTGGGCCTGGACGGCGCCGTGATCGGTATCGACACCTTTGGTGCCTCGGCCCCGGCCGACCAGCTGTACAAGCACTTCGGCATCACCACCGCCCACGTGGTGGAAGCGGCCAAGGCACTGTAAGCAGACTCGCGACGTGATGCAGGAAAGGCCGGCGCACGCCGGCCTTTTCCTTGTCGCAAGAAAAAGGGGACGGAGGGGATTAAGTCGTTTGTGCACAAACGACTTAATCCCCTCCGTCCCCTTTTTTCAGGCGGTACGCGCCAGCGCCAGCCGCAGCAGTCGCGCGTCCAGGCGCTCGGCGAAGTCCTTCGGTGCCTGCAGGCCCATCCGCTGCAGGTACACCGCATCGCCGTCGCCGGCCGGCTGGCGCAGGGCGGCCCAGACCGTGCGCAGCTTGCTGCTGCGGGTCTCGGTGTTGGCCTTCAGCCAGCCCAGTGCCTTCACCAGGACCTGTTCGATCTCGTTGAAATCGCTGCCCAGCGGATAGTCGGGCAGGCTGCCATCCGCGCGGAACGGGGCCAGTGCCGCCGCCAATGCCTGTGGCGTGTTGCGCTGCTGCCGCGCCGGATCCGGTTGCGCGGCCGCGAGCAGCTTGCGCGAGGCATGTGCCTGCTGCAGAAGATCGCCCTGGAACGGGGCTTCGGTGATCGCGGTCATCGCATGCACGCAGTCCTCGTCGGTCAGCCCGCGCAGGTCGGCGATACCGTACTCGTTGAGGTAGATGTCGCGCAGGTGGCGCGGGATGGTGGTGTGGCCGTAGTTCCAGCGCACGTTGGATTCGCGCCGGCCCTTGTCGTCTCGCGCCGCGCGGAACATCAGCACGCTGCGCGCTTCCGGCAGGGCATGTGCCATCGCCACGAAGTTGTACTGTCCGCCGACGCCGGACACCACGCGGCCATCGTCCAGCGCATCGGACACCGCTGCGCCCAGCGCGGTGACCATCATGCAGGAATTGAAGAAGCGCGCATGGCGGCGCTGCAAGCGCTCGAGCGTCTTGTTGCCGCCATACAACTGGTTGATCTCGCTGATCCTGCGCATGCCGATCGCACGGCATTCGTCATCTGGCAGCGTGCGCAGCCATTCGTAGAACTCCGGCGAGCCCAGGTAGAACGCGCCGTGCAGGTATTCTCCCTCGGCGGCCAGAGTGGCGTGGTCGATGGACAGCGTGCTGCCGTTCTCGATGCGCTGCATCAGCGCCAGGTCGTCGTGCACCTTGCGCTTGATCACGCCAGTCTGAACCAGCCGGCGGAAGCCCTCGTTGAGCATCTCGCTGCAGCCGTACAGGCCCACCTCGAACGGCTCCAGCCCGCCGATCTCCTGCACCAGCGGATGGCTGGCCAACTGCGGGTCCAGCGCATGCAGCACGCGGCGGTAGCGCGCATTGTCGGTATGGCGCAGGACCAGCGCGTGGCTGAGGGCATCGGCCAGCGTGCCGATGCCGATCTGCAGGGTGCCGCCGTCGCGCACCAGTGTGCTGGCATACAGGCCGATGGCATAGTCGGCGTCGCCGACCGGCTGCCGCGGCAGGCCGAACAGGGCCGGGTACGGCGGCGGTGGCGTGATGACGAGATCGAAGAAGGACACGTCGACCGTGGCCGAGCCACCCAGATAGGGCAGCCGAGGGTCGATCTCGGCCACCATCAAGGGCCGTGGCAGGCCGCGTGCCGCCATGGCGTCCAGCGTGTCCTGGGTGATGTCGTTGTTGCACGACAACGAAAGCCGGCGGTCGTTGGGCCGCATCGCCACTTTCTGCACGATCACGTGCGGTGCGCGCTGCGCCACCGCGTCGGCGGCATGGGTGTAGTTCAGGCTGGTATAACTCGATTGTGCCTGCCGCGAACCGAGCAGCGCGCCGGACTGCATGTAGAACTCCTCCACCTGCACATGCGCAGGCAACGCGTCGCGGGCGATCGCGTCGGCATAGGCCAGGCGAGGGAAATCCTCGCCGAAATGGCGCTGTACGAAGGGCGCGGTGAAGCGTGCTTCCAGGCCAGCGCCGCGCGCCTTCGGCGGATTCAGCGACAGCGCGGTGTACAGCCGCAGTGGCCGCGACGGGTCCTGCTCGACACGTGCGTAGAGGGCATTGAGCAGCCGATGCGGCTTGCCCAGCGCCAGCGGTGCCCCGATCCGCAGCGGCCCTTCCACCCGCGCAAACAGCCAGTCGACGGCGGCGTCCAGGTCGGTGAGGTGTTCGGTCATGCGGGGCAGTCCTGCGTGTGGGGAGTGGCGGCATTACAGCATGTCGGGCTTGAACCGCCGTCGACGCGAGACTTCGGTACCGGACACCATGAACTGCCCATCGCCCCGGTAATGCACCGTACGCGGCAGCTTCGGCCGGGGCGCGACGTGGGCGCGCACGATTTCCCAGATGAAAAGGTTTCTCGACGCGACCTGGCTGTCGTCGTAGAGTCGGCATTCGAAGCACGAATGGCATTGGCCGACCAGCGGCGCGCCGACCTCGCGCGCGGGCAGCGCATCGAGCTCGAAACGGGCGAACTTGTCGACCTCGCGGCCGCTGCAGTTGCCGATGTCCACCACGGTATCGAGCAGCTCCAGGCCGGGCACGTTGATCACGCACTCGCCGCTGCCATGGGCCAGCGCGTGGCTGTGGTTCGCGTCCCACAGATAGGTAGCGACCAGTGAAGGCGAGAAGCCCATCACCATGTGCCAGCCCATCGTCATCACGTTGCGCTGGCCGCGCCAGGCGGTGCTGACCAGCACGATCGGCCCAGGTTCGAGGAAGCGGCGGGCCTGCTCGACCGGGAAATCCTTCTTGGGCAGCGCTTTCATCCGGGGCCTGGGACGGGAGGGATCGATGCTGGCGCAGCCGGGATGAACCTGGAGTCGAGGGGCTTGACAGGCGGTTCGATTACGCGCGTAATCGATGGTGTCGATTACGGATGTAAACCATGACCCCGATCAGCGAAGCCGAAGCCGTTGTGATGGAGGTGCTGTGGCAGCAGGCACCACGTAGTGCCGACGAAGTGGTCGCCGCGCTGGCCCACCGCGACTGGGCCGAACCGACCATCAAGACCCTGCTCAACCGCCTGCTGACCAAGGGCGCGATCGCCGCCGAGCGCGATGGCCGGCGCTACCTGTACCGGCCCCTGCTGCAGCGCCAGGCATGGGTCGAGGCGCAGAGCCAGGACTTCATCGGCCGCGTCTTCGAGGGCAGGGTGGCGCCGCTGGTGGCGCATTTCAGTGAGCGCGGCCAGCTCAGCGCGCAGGACATCGCTGAACTGAAGAAGCTGATCCAGGAGCTGGACCATGAATGAGCTGCTTGATGGACTGTGGCAGGGCAGCCTGTGGCTGGCGGTGGGCGTGGTCCTGCTGGCGGTGATGCGGCCGCTGCTGGTGCGATTGGGGGGCGCTGGGCTGGCCTACCGCAGCTGGTGGCTGCTACCGCTGCTGCTGGTGGCACTGACGCTGCCATTGCCGCAGGTTGCGGTGTTGCAGCAGGTACCCACGCTGCCGCTGAACGTGATGCCCGGTGCCCTCGATGCCCTGAACGGGCCCTCGTTGCCATGGGCCGGGCTGTTGTTCGCGCTGTGGGCATTGGGCGCGGGCATCCGCCTGTTGCGCGACCTGCACGCACAACATCGTTTCGAACGGAGCATGGGCCCACTGACGCCGCGCACCGATGGCAGCTGGCAGGCCAGCAGCGACCCAGGCCTGCCAGCGCTGGTTGGCCTGTGGCGGCCGCGCATCGTAGTTGGCCCGGAATTCGATCAGCAGTTCAGCGCGCAGGAACGGGGCCTGATCCTGCAACACGAGCGCAGCCACCGTCGCAATGGCGATCACTGGGCCAACGGCGCGTTGCTGCTGGCGCGCGCGGTCTTCTGGTTCCACCCGCTGCTGCCATGGGCTGCACGCCGCTTCCTGCGCGACCAGGAACTGGCCTGTGATGCCCGCACCATCGGCCCGCAGCCTGCGCTGCGCGGCCTCTATGCCAGCACGCTGCTGAAGGCGCAGCTGGTCCACCCGGTTGCGCCGGCGGTCTGCCATTGGCGCAGCCAACCCGTGTTGAAGGAGCGTATCGCCATGTTGAAGCAGTCCAAGCGGAAGGCATTGCCGTGGGTGTCCGGTCAGGTGCTGGTGGTCGGGTTATGCGTGGGAATGGGCGCGGTGGCGTGGGCCAGCCAGGGCGGTGCGGCCGGTGGCAGCCGCATCGGCGTCGAGCCGTTCGAACATGCGCTGGAAGATGCGGCCAAGGCGGGGCTGGACCGTCCGATCCAGGTCGACAGGATGCTACCGCCGTCCTACCCGAAGTCTGCGATCGAGCAGCGTCAGGTAGGTGTGGTGAACCTGCGTGTGGAGGTGGATGCCAAGGGTCATCCTACTGACGTCCAGGTGCTCAGCGCCACCAACCCGGGGGTGTTCGATGCGGTCTCGATTGCTGCGGCGCGCAGCTGGACCTATCGGCCGGCGATGAAGAACGGCAAGCCGGTAGCCGGTGCCGTGCGCATTCCGATCACCTATGCCATGGACAATACCGAGGACACCCAGTGAAGTCCGCGCCGCTGCTCATGGTAGCGGCGCTGCTGGTGGGGTGTGCGAGCCAGGAGCGGCTGACCACGGTGAATACCCGCAGCGAGAATGTCGGTCACCAGCGACTGCAGCCGCAGGCGGGCGGCGGCAGTGGGCAGCTGCAGGTGTATTCGCTGGGTGCGACCGAGGGCTACCGGATGCCGCAGTTGTACGCGGCACCGGACCCGGAGGTCGGCGAACGCGACCCGCGCGCGGAACTGGCGCCGACCACCATCTGCCTGCAGGTGGTGGTTGATGCCAGTGGCGCCGTGGAGCGCAGCTGGCCATTGACCGATCGCCAGGAATGCGCCGCAGGGTCTGCAGGCGAGAACGCGCCTCTGCTGCAAGCTGCGCAGGAAGCCGTGGCGATGTGGAAGTACTCGTCCGCAGCGGTCTGCCACTTCGCCGCCGGCAAGGTGCCTGCCGACCGCAGTGACTGTCGCGGCGCCGAGCGCGTCGAACCGGTGGCCGTCACCCTGCAATATGCCTTCACTTTTGAGATCGTGAAGGGCCAGCATGTGGTGCGCACGCGGGGAAAATGACCGCTTGCAATGACCGGGGTAGCGCCGGGCCACGCCCGGCGAGCGCAGCGGCGTGGATCAGGCCCCGCCCTGGATGTTGGCCTTCACCGCGGGCTGCATCAGCCTGGGTTCTTCCAGCGTCGCGTCGCGGGCCTGGCGCACGCTGACGAACTCCGCCTCGGCCACGCCGTCATGCACGTGGATATTGTGCGCGCGCTGTTCGCCGATGGTGGTTTCGTTGGCAAAGCCGCGGCCACCCGGGCCGTAGTCGTGGCAGACGAATACCCGCGTTGCATCGGGCAGGGCCAGCAGGCGCTGGATCGAGCGGTACAGCTGCGCGGCATCACCGCCGGGGAAATCGCAGCGGGCGGTGCCGCCATCGGGCATGAACAGCGAGTCGCCGGTGAACAGCGCATCGTCAATCAGGTAGGCGATGCTGTCGCTGGTATGGCCGGGCACGGCGATCACCTGGCAGCGTAGTTCGCCCAGAGCGAAGGTTTCGCCATCGTTGAACAGGTGATCGAAGATTTCATCTGCGGCAGGAAGCTGCAGGCCGTAGCGCGGCGCAAAAGTGGCCTGCACCGCACGAATGCCTTCACCGATGGCCAGCGTGGCCTGCGGGAAGCGCTGCTTGAGCCGGCGTCCCGCCGATACATGGTCAGCGTGGGCATGGGTTTCCAGCAGCCAGCGCAGTTGCAGGCCCTGCCGCTCGATGGCCTCCACCGCGCCGCGTATGGGCGCATCGCTGATGGCGTCGGTGTCCGGGTCGTAGTCCAGGACCGGGTCGATCAGCGCTGCCTCGCCGCTGGCCGGGTCGCTGACCAGATAGCTGAAGGTGTTGCTGTCACGGTGGAAGAACGACTGTACCTGGACCGGCATCGGAATCTCCTCAGCGCGTGCCGAGCACGCGGTTCAGCAACTGCGCGAGGTTCTCGCCGGCCAGTCGCAGCTGCGCTTCGGCCAGCGGCCGGTAGCGCTCGGTGTATTCGTCACCGATTTTACGCGCGGCCGGATAAACGCCAGGTTGCATGGAGATGCGGCAGCTGGCCTCGGCCCAGGCCTGCGGGTCGCGCTGCGGGCTGGACTGGCGCGCCAGCTTCGGCGCGCGCTGGCCCTGCAGCAGCGGCAGATAGGCTGCATCGTCGAGCGTGCGCGTGTTGAGCATGCCGCTGTCCCATAGCGAGTGCAGGTTGGTACCGCGGTTGCCGAACTGGATCTGGAAATCGTTGCCGCCCTTGTCGTGGGCGTAGCCGGCGTGCATCGGCTGGTGGATGTCACCGACCAGGTGCACGACGAACTTCAGCGCCTGCAGGCGCTCGCCGTCGGTCAGGCTGCGGTCGCCGAGGATGGCGCTCTGCGCCTTCAGGGCTTCAACGATGCAGTTGCCATTCCTGCAGTGCTTCGCTGCTTCGTAGTGGCAGTTGTCTTCGGCGATGTTGACGTAGTGCCAGCCGGCCGAGCGACGGCCCAGGCCCGGGTCCTTGGCGCGCAGCTGGTCGGCCCATAGCGCGATGCTGGCCAGAGTTGCGCCCGGTTCGGTGGCCAGCAGGCGGTCCACTTCGGCGCGGGCGGTGAGGGTGAGGCGGGCGTCGGCGACTTCGGCGACAAGGCGGTGGCCTTGCGCGCCCCAGGCATGGGCGGGGGCGGACACGGACAGCAGGGCCGGCGCCAGGGCGGCGGCGAGGAACAGGGAGTGCAGGGCTTTCATGCGCACATTCTAGCGGGGTAGGTGGATTGAAGAGCGGCGCGTTCCTGTCTGCTGGGGGCTGGCTGCAGGGGCAGGCGCTGCGGGACACGCTGCAAGTACGTCCCTGTAAGCTCGGCCGCGGCATCCATGCCGCGGACGGTCCCGCAGCGCCTGCCCCTGCAGCCCCCATCCAACATGACCGCGAAGGCGGATGCAAACGTCAAATGCAACATCAAAAACAAATGCAGGATCAAAATCGGCCTCCTGCAATTACAGGCAATCACTGCGCCTCGGATGCACGGGTTCTGCTCTTGCCTTTGCTTGAGCTGGTACGCACGCGGTGATGGGATGGGGCAAGGCGGGGAGCGGAGCCGGGACCGTTGGCGCCATGGATGGCGCCATC
Organism: Stenotrophomonas maltophilia; assembly: GCF_001676385.1. Classification (GTDB taxonomy): domain Bacteria; phylum Pseudomonadota; class Gammaproteobacteria; order Xanthomonadales; family Xanthomonadaceae; genus Stenotrophomonas; species Stenotrophomonas maltophilia_J. Next base: position 107,773 of record NZ_LYVJ01000014.1, read on the forward strand.
GAGCCCCCAGGGATGGGTTTACGGCGTGTCCCGGCTCCGCTCCCTGCCTTGCCCCAGCTCCGGAACCGCTTCAGTCCCAGGCACAAAAAAGCCCCGGCAATCACCGGGGCAACATGCTGCGAGGGTTGTGCGTGCAGCGGGGGAGCGGGGGTGAAGCCCCCGCGCTCACCACGCCGCTTAGAACTTGAAGACGTAGGACGCGCCGTAGACCAGCGGATCGATATTGACCGTGCCGATCTTCTCGCCGTTCAACTTCACCTTGCTGTCGATGTCGATCCAGCGCATGTCAACGCGCAGAGCGCCCTTCTCGCCGATCGCGAAATCCACGCCCGCATGCGCGGCGAGGCCCCAGGAATCCTGCAGCTTCAGCTTGCTGCCGGCCAGCGCACCGGTGGTGTCTTCGCTGAAGAAGGTCGTGTAGTTCACGCCGGCACCGATGAACGGCGATACCTTGCCCTTGCTGTTGAAGTGGTACTGCAGGGTCACCACCGGCGGCAGCTGCTTGGTGCTGCCCACGCGGCCCAGGCCGTTGATGTTGATGTCGTGCTTGAACGGCAGCGCGGCCAGCACTTCGATGCCCAGATTGTCGGCGATGAAGTACTCGCCGGTGATGGTCGGCTTGACGTCGTTGTCGACGTCGACCTTCAGCGTACCGCCGGCCAGCCAGCCGTTGTTCGACTTCGGGGCCACCTGGTGCACGCCGGCCGAGACGGTCCAGTCGCCCTTGGACTGGGCCATGGCCGGGGCGGCGGCGAGCGACAGGGCGGCGGCCAGGCTGGCCAGGATCAGGGAAGAGGTCTTGCGCATGGGGGGGCTCTCGTTGCTGGGTGGATGGCGACAGTCTCGGCCTCACGCGGCGCTAACGCTTTGATCCGGATCAAATCCTGTCCGCCGGCCTTCCAGCGCGGGCACTGGCCCGCGGTGGCCAGCGCCGGTTTGCTAGACTTGTGGGCCCTATCCATCCCGCCGCACCCGTCGCGGCCGCAGGAGCTTGAGAAATGGCAATCAAGGTTGGTATCAACGGTTTCGGTCGCATCGGGCGTAACGTCCTGCGCTCGGCGGTGCTGAACTTCGGCGACGACATCGAAATCGTGGCCATCAACGATCTGCTGGAGCCGGATTACCTGGCGTACATGCTCAAGTACGACTCCGTGCACGGCCGCTTCAAGGCCGACGTGGCGGTGCAGGGCAACGACCTGCTGGTCAACGGCAAGAAGATCCGCCTCACCCAGGAGCGCGATCCGGCCAACCTGAAGTGGAACGAAGTGGACGTGGACGTGGTGATCGAGTCCACCGGCCTGTTCCTGACCAAGGAAACCGCGCAGAAGCACATCGATGCGGGCGCGAAGAAGGTCATCATGTCGGCGCCGTCGAAGGACGACACCCCGATGTTCGTCTACGGCGTGAACGACAAGACCTACGCCGGCCAGGCGATCATCTCCAACGCCTCGTGCACCACCAACTGCCTGGCCCCGCTGGCCAAGGTCATCAATGACAAGTGGGGCATCAAGCGCGGCCTGATGACCACCGTGCACGCGGCGACCGCCACCCAGAAGACCGTTGACGGCCCGTCCAACAAGGACTGGCGCGGCGGTCGTGGCATCCTGGAGAACATCATCCCGTCGTCCACCGGTGCGGCCAAGGCCGTCGGCGTGGTCATCCCGGAACTGAACAAGAAGCTGACCGGCATGAGCTTCCGCGTCCCGACTTCGGACGTGTCGGTGGTCGACCTGACCGTCGAACTGGAAAAGGAAGCCACCTACGCCGAGATCTGCGCTGAAGTGAAGGCACAGAGCGAAGGCCCGCTGAAGGGCATCCTGGGCTACACCGAAGACAAGGTGGTGGCCACCGATTTCCGTGGCGAGACCTGCACCTCGGTGTTCGACGCCGAAGCCGGCATCGCCCTGGATGGCACCTTCGTCAAGCTGGTCACCTGGTACGACAACGAGTGGGGCTACTCGAACAAGTGCCTGGAAATGGCCAAGGTCGTCGCCGCCAAGTAAGACCGGCGAGCAGCACGCGCGGACCCCGGCCTGGCCGGGGTTCGTCGTTTATGGGGCCAGCCCTGTCGTAGCATGGGCCGGTCGACCGCTGCCGCTGGGGCGCGGAACCGCATTGGAAGCATGCAATGGAAGCACTGATAGCCCTGGTCGTACTGGTTCTTCTGGCTATTCCGCTGTTGCTGGTGGTCGCGCTGGTGATGATCGCCGGCCTGCGCCGCCGCGTCGCTGCGCTGGAAAGCGCGCTGGCCGATGCGCCGGCCAGTGTCAGGCCGGTGGCTACCGCGCCTGCGGCTGAACGGCCTGCGGCCACGCCTTCGGCCAGTGCCGATCCACCGTTCCTGCGGCCGGTCGTCACTGCTGCACCGCAGCCCCCGCAGCCGCCGGCGCGCGAGGCAGCGCCCACCGGAGCGCCCGTGCTCCGTCCTGTTGCGCCACCGCCAGTACCGCCTGCGCCGGTGCAGCCACCGTTGCCTTCCGAGCCGGCACTGCCCAACTTCATCGAGCGCGGCATTGGCGCGGTCAAGCGTTGGTTCACCGAAGGCAACGTGCCGGTCAAGATCGGCATGCTGGTGCTGCTGGCCGGCGTCGCCGCGCTGTTGAAGTACGTCAGCGACCAGGGCTGGCTGGTGCTGCCGGTCGAGCTGCGACTGGCTGGCGTCACCGTCGGTGCACTGGGCCTGCTGGCCTTCGGGTGGCACCAGCGCGAGCGCCGGCGCCTGTTCGCGCTTGCGCTGCAGGGGGGAGCGATCGGCGTGCTGCTGCTGACCATCTTCGCAGCGTTCAAGCGCTTCGAGATGATTCCCTCCGGCTTTGCCTTCGCAGGCTCGATTGCACTGGTGGCCGGGCTGTGCGTGCTGGCGGTCGTGCAGAACTCGCGTACGCTGGCGGTGCTGGGCATCCTGGCCGGCTTCATGGCACCGCTGTGGTTGTCCACCGGCAGCGGCAACCACGTAGGGTTGTTCAGTTACTACGCGGTGCTCAACGCGGGCATCTTCGCCATCGCCTGGTTCCGCCCGTGGCGCGCGCTGAACCTGCTGGGCTTCGCTTTCACCTTCGGCATCGGCACCTTCTGGGGCGTACTGCAGTACACGCCGGACCGGTTCAACAGCACCGAGCCGTTCCTGCTGCTGTTCTTCGCCTTCTACCTGCTGATCCCGCTGCTGTATGCCCGCCGCCAGCCGGCCGGCCGGCGGGACCTGGTCGATGGAAGCCTGGTGTTCGGTACCCCGCTGGTCGCGTTCTCACTGCAGGCATGCATGCTGCACGAACAGCCAATGACGCTGGCCCTGTGTGCGCTGGGCCTGGCCGCGATCTACGCGGTACTGGCGCGCGCACTGATCGCGCGTGCGTCTTATACCGTGCTGGCGCAGTCGCACGCGGTGCTGGCGGTGGGCTTTGCCACCCTGGCGGTGCCGCTGGCGCTGTCGGCGCGTGCCACCGGTGCGGTGTTCGCACTGGAAGGGGCTGGCCTGGCCTGGCTGGGGTTGCGCCAGAAGCGCAGGTTGCCGCAGATCTCCGGCGCATTGCTGCAGATCGGCGCTGCATTTGCGTTCGTGGCGGGCGGCGATCATTGGCATGAGGACGCGCGCTTCCTGCTCAATCCGACGGCGCTCGGCGCGCTGCTGCTGGCCGTGGCCGGCTTCGCCTCCGCCTGGAGCTATCAGCGCAGGGCGCGTCCCGAGGTCGCACTGGCTTATTACCTGTGGGGCCTGCTGTGGTGGCTGGGGGGCCTGGTGCACGAGATCTTCCGCTTTGTCCCGCCTCGCTCGCAGGCCGATGCGTTGCTGGTGCTGGCGGCCGTCACCGCGTGGCTGGCCGCCGAAGCGCAACGCCGCCAACCGGCGCGCGCGCTGGGCGTGACAGCGCTGGCGATGCTGGCGCTGGGATTCCCGCTTGCGCTGATGCAGAGCGACGCGCACCAGCAACCGTTCGCGGGCCACGGCGCGCTGGCCTGGGCACTGTTCGCCGTGCTGGGCGTGCGCACGCTGCTGTGCCTGCGCCAGGGCGGCAATACCGTGGCGCGCATCGCGCAGTTCCTGTGGTGGCTGCTGTGGCCGTCGCTGCTTTCGCTGCTGGCCCTGTGGGGCGGCGGTGAGGCCGGGCTGGCACAGGGCTGGACATTGCTGCTGGTCACGCTGCCGTGGTTGCTGATCGCGGCGCTGTCGCTGTGGCGCTGGAATGTCTTGCGCTGGCCGCTGGGTGACGCGTTCGACCGTGTGCGCCTGCCCCTGCAGTGCGTGCTGTTCGGCCTGTTGTCCACGGGATGGTTGCTTGGCCAGCTGCTGCCGGGTAATGCCGCGCCCCTGGCCTGGTTGCCGGTGTTGAATCCTGCAGAGCTGGGGCAATGGTTGAGCCTGGCCCTGCTGGCGCGCTGGCTGTACAGCGCGCAGTCGCCACAGCCGCTGCAGCGGATTCGCCTGCCGGTACTGGCGCTGGCAGGCTTCATTGCCTTGACCAGCCTCGTGTTGCACGCCGTGCACCACTGGGGCGGATTGTCATGGAGCATGTCGATGGCACGCTTCAGCCTGGCGCAGACCAGCCTGACCGTGCTGTGGAGCGTGCTCGGCGTGATCGCCTGGGTATGGGGCTCGCGTCGTGGCCAGCGCGTGCTGTGGATGGTCGGTGCCGTGCTGATGGGCGTGGTGCTGGCCAAGCTGGTGCTCATCGATCGCCAGCACCTGGGCAACCTGCTGGGCATCGCATCATTCATCGCCTATGGCCTGCTGTGCACGGTCGTGGGATATCTGGCACCGGCACCGCCGAGCGCGCCGCCGACCGTGGAGGAGAAGCAATGATCACGTGGAGCAGGGCGCTGCTGCCGGCGCTGTTCGGCCTGCTGGCCGCCGCCGCCGCCGCCGCGCAGGCGGCCGATTACCGCACCCAGTACGCCGAACAATGGCCGCTGACGCTGTCCAGTGCACAATCCGGCGCCTACCGCATCGTGCTGGAGCCGGCCATCTACCGTCGCGCGGGTCGCGCGGACCTGGGCGATCTGCAGGTTTTCAACGCTGCCGGCCAATCGTTGCCATCGGCCCTGCTGGCGCCGGACCAGCCGCTGGCGCAGCCCCCGGTTCAGCGGGAACTGCCGTGGTTCGCGTTGCCACCGCTGGCCGAAGCGCAGCGCAATGATCTGCAGCTGCTGACCGAACGCGATACAGACGGCCGCGTCCGCCGGGTGGAGGCGCGGGTGAGTGGCGGCGTGGCGGCGAACGGACAGGGCGGCTGGCTGATTGATGCCAGCGTGCTGGGCCAGCAGCCGCTGGCCGCGCTGGTACTGGATTGGGCCGACAGCGGCCAGCCGATGCAGGCGCAGGTACAGCTGGACGCCAGCGACGATCTGCAGCATTGGCGCGTGATCGGCCGCGACATTCCGCTGGTGGACCTGCAGCGGGCGGGCAAGCGGCTGCTGCAGCGCCGGCTGCAGGTAGACGGCGAGGCACGTTACCTGCGCGTCCTGGCCGAGGGTGATGCGCGCCTGCCGGCCCTGCGCAGCGTATTGGCCGAGCTCCCGCCGGCACCGGCGACGCTGCCCTGGGAATGGTTGTCGCTGCAGCCAACCTCGAAGGGAAAGGGGGAATACACGTTCACCCTGGACGGACGCTTCCCGATCGGGCGCGCGGACATTGCCAGCACCGACAACAGCCTGGTGCAGTGGACGCTGTTCAGTCGTGATGATGAGAGCGCGGAATGGCAGCGCCGCACGGCACCGTGGATCGCCTACCAGCTGCAGCAGGAGGGGCCGGGCCAGCGCCAGCAGTCGGCGGCGCAGCCGCTCAATGGCATGCACCGCGACCGTTTCTGGAAACTGGTGGCAAACCCGGCGGAAATCGCCACCGCGCCGACCCTGCGCCTGGGCTATCAGCCCGAGGTACTGGTGTTCCTCAGCCAGGGCGCGGCCCCGTATGCGCTGGCGGTGGGCAGCGCGACGGCGCGGCGGATGGAGGCGCCGATCGGTGTACTGATCGAAGAACTCCGGCAGCGCAACGATCCGTCGTGGCAGCCGACGCTGGCGCGGCTGGAAGGCACCCCGGAGCCGCTGGCCGGTGATGCAGCGCTGACGCCGCAGCGGGATTGGAAGGCGTGGCTGCTGTGGGCGCTGCTGGGGCTGGGCGTGCTGGTGGTGGGCGGCCTGGCGGTCAGCCTGCTTCGGCAGAAGCAGGCGCCTTCGGAATAGGTTCCAGCGAACGGCGCAGCCCCTCGTGGGTGGCTGCAAAGCGCGATCCCGGGGATGGGCCGAGCGGGTGGGCTGGGCAGGGGACGCCGTGAATCCGTCCCTGGAGGCTTAGCCGCGCCATGGATGGCGCGGCTAAGCCCCCAGGGAGGGGTTTACGGCGTCCCCTGCCAGCCCGCACCGCCTCGGTCCACCCATAGCGTCACAAGGCGCCAGCGCTTTGGCTTTGGCTCTGGCTGTTGCTGTCGCTCTGCGCCTCTGCCTGCCGCAGGCATCGGCCCTCCCACCACCCGCACCCGATACAATGGCCGTCTGCCGTACCCCGGCATCCCGTCCCTGAGCCAAAGAGTTGCCCATGTCCATCGTCCGCATGACCGACCTCGACCTCTCCGGCAAGCGCGTGCTGATCCGCCAGGATCTGAACGTGCCGATCGAGAATGGCCGCATCACCTCCGAACAGCGCATCACCGCTTCGCTGCCGACGCTCAAGCGCGCGCTGGAGCAGGGTGCGGCGGTGATGGTCACCTCGCACCTGGGGCGCCCGAAGGAAGGTGTTTGGAGCGAGGCCGACTCGCTGGCGCCGGTCGCCCAGCGCCTGTCCGAGCTGCTCGGCCGCGAGGTTCCGCTGGTTCGTGACTGGGTTGACGGCGTTGACGTGCAGCCGGGCCAGCTCGTGCTGCTGGAAAACTGCCGCATGAATGTAGGCGAGGGCAAGGACGACGAAGCCCTGTCGAAGAAATACGCCGCCTTGTGCGACGTGTTCGTGATGGATGCCTTCGGTACCGCGCACCGCGCGCAGGCTTCCACCCACGGCGTCATCCGTTTCGCCCCGGTCGCGGCCGGCGGCCCGCTGCTGATGGCCGAGCTGGACGCGCTGGCGCAGGCGCTGGATGCACCGGCCAAGCCGCTGCTGGCCATCGTCGCCGGCAGCAAGGTCAGCACCAAGCTGGAACTGCTTGCCAACCTGGTCGGCAAGGTCGATCAGCTGATCGTGGGTGGCGGCATCGCCAACACCTTCATCGCCGCCGCAGGCTACAACGTCGGCAAGTCGCTGTACGAGCCGGACCTGCTGGATACCGCGAAGAAGATCGTGGCTGATGCCAAAGCGCGCGGCGCCGACATCCCGCTGCCGGTCGACGTGGTCACCGCCAAGCAGTTCCTGCCCGACGCCGTTGCCGAAGTGAAGGCGGTCGACGCCGTTGCCGAAGACGACCTGATCCTCGACATCGGCCCGCAGACCGCCGCGCAGTATGCGCAGCTGATCGAGAAGGCGGGCACCGTGGTCTGGAACGGGCCGGTCGGTGTATTCGAGTTCGAGGCCTTCAGCAAGGGCACCGAAGCCCTCGCCCGCGCCATCGCCAGCTCCAAGGCGTTCTCCATCGCCGGCGGTGGTGACACCCTGGCGGCGGTCGACAAGTTCGATATCGCCGGGCAGGTCAGCTACATCTCCACCGGCGGTGGTGCGTTCCTGGAGTTCCTGGAAGGCAAGGCCCTGCCGGCGGTGGCCGCACTCGACGCGCGCGGCGCATGAGTGCCGGGCGCAGCAGGGATGTCCTGTTCTTCGACCTGGACGGCACCCTGATCGATTCGCAGGTGGGCATCACCACCTGCATCGCCTACGCACTGCAGAAGATGCAGTACCCGGTGCCACCGCAGGAC
>NZ_LYVJ01000015.1 GCF_001676385.1 Stenotrophomonas maltophilia
ATTCACGGCGTCCCCTGCCCAGCCCACCCGCTCGGCCCATCCCCGGGATCGCGCTTTGCGTCCACCCACGGGAAGAAAAAAAAGAAGAGCAAAAGCTGCTTGGCTGGGCGCTCTTTCTGGAGCCGAGCCCACGCTCGGCTGCTGTTCGCGGTAGACCCGGCCGAGCATGGGCTCGGCTCTACATTATTTTTCTCCGACAACAGAAACCGCTCTTGCTTCCGCCTTTGCCATCCGCTCTGCCTCATGAACCTGTCGAGGCCGGGGCGGTGTGGGCTGGCAGGGGTATCCGCGCCATGGATGGCGCGGCTAAGCCCCCAGGGAGGGGTTTACGGCGTCCCCTGCCAGCCCGCACCGCCTCGGTCCACCCATAGCGTCACAAGGCGCCAGCGCTTTGGCTTTGGCTCTGGCTGTTGCTGTCGCTCTGCGCCTCTGCCTGCCGCAGGCATCGGCCCTCCCACCACCCGCACCCGATACAATGGCCGTCTGCCGTACCCCGGCATCCCGTCCCTGAGCCAAAGAGTTGCCCATGTCCATCGTCCGCATGACCGACCTCGACCTCTCCGGCAAGCGCGTGCTGATCCGCCAGGATCTGAACGTGCCGATCGAGAATGGCCGCATCACCTCCGAACAGCGCATCACCGCTTCGCTGCCGACGCTCAAGCGCGCGCTGGAGCAGGGTGCGGCGGTGATGGTCACCTCGCACCTGGGGCGCCCGAAGGAAGGTGTTTGGAGCGAGGCCGACTCGCTGGCGCCGGTCGCCCAGCGCCTGTCCGAGCTGCTCGGCCGCGAGGTTCCGCTGGTTCGTGACTGGGTTGACGGCGTTGACGTGCAGCCGGGCCAGCTCGTGCTGCTGGAAAACTGCCGCATGAATGTAGGCGAGGGCAAGGACGACGAAGCCCTGTCGAAGAAATACGCCGCCTTGTGCGACGTGTTCGTGATGGATGCCTTCGGTACCGCGCACCGCGCGCAGGCTTCCACCCACGGCGTCATCCGTTTCGCCCCGGTCGCGGCCGGCGGCCCGCTGCTGATGGCCGAGCTGGACGCGCTGGCGCAGGCGCTGGATGCACCGGCCAAGCCGCTGCTGGCCATCGTCGCCGGCAGCAAGGTCAGCACCAAGCTGGAACTGCTTGCCAACCTGGTCGGCAAGGTCGATCAGCTGATCGTGGGTGGCGGCATCGCCAACACCTTCATCGCCGCCGCAGGCTACAACGTCGGCAAGTCGCTGTACGAGCCGGACCTGCTGGATACCGCGAAGAAGATCGTGGCTGATGCCAAAGCGCGCGGCGCCGACATCCCGCTGCCGGTCGACGTGGTCACCGCCAAGCAGTTCCTGCCCGACGCCGTTGCCGAAGTGAAGGCGGTCGACGCCGTTGCCGAAGACGACCTGATCCTCGACATCGGCCCGCAGACCGCCGCGCAGTATGCGCAGCTGATCGAGAAGGCGGGCACCGTGGTCTGGAACGGGCCGGTCGGTGTATTCGAGTTCGAGGCCTTCAGCAAGGGCACCGAAGCCCTCGCCCGCGCCATCGCCAGCTCCAAGGCGTTCTCCATCGCCGGCGGTGGTGACACCCTGGCGGCGGTCGACAAGTTCGATATCGCCGGGCAGGTCAGCTACATCTCCACCGGCGGTGGTGCGTTCCTGGAGTTCCTGGAAGGCAAGGCCCTGCCGGCGGTGGCCGCACTCGACGCGCGCGGCGCATGAGTGCCGGGCGCAGCAGGGATGTCCTGTTCTTCGACCTGGACGGCACCCTGATCGATTCGCAGGTGGGCATCACCACCTGCATCGCCTACGCACTGCAGAAGATGCAGTACCCGGTGCCACCGCAGGACACCCTGCTGGGCTGGATCGGCCCGTCGCTGCGGACCACCTTCGCACCGCTGTTCCTCGAGCCGGCGCGGGTGGAACAGGCAGTGGGCTTCTACCGCGAACGGTTCGATGCGGAAGGCTGGCGCGAGCACACCGTGTACCCGCAGGTGGAAGACACCCTGCGCACCCTGCACGGTCGTGGCCACCGCCTGGCGGTGGTGACCGCCAAGAACGAGCCGCATGCACGGCGCATCCTCGCCCACCTGCCGTTCGGCGGGTTGTTCGAGGAAATCGTCGGTTCGACTCTGGACGGCTCGCGCAGCCACAAGCCGGAACTGGTCGGGGAAGCACTGCGCCGCCTGCAGGTACAACCGGCACAGTGCTGGATGATCGGCGACCGCCGCATGGACATCGAAGGCGCGCGCCACCACGGCCTGCGCAGCGTCGGGGTCCTGTGGGGCTTTGGCGGCGAGGCGGAGTTGACCGCCGCCGGCGCCAGCCAGCTGGCGCATGAGCCGGCACAACTGCCAACGCTGCTGGCCTAGCCTGCTGTAGCGCCGGGCCCATGCCCGCTTGATCCGGCGTGGACCCGGCCGGCATGGGCGCGGCGCTGCAGAGCACCCTGCGCCAGCGTATGTCCTGGTGATGTCCGTTCCGTGACCCAAGAGCCAGGCGGCACAAGGCTGTAACCGTATACATGGGGCGTGAAGGATGTGCTAATTTCCGTTCTTTACCGGGAGAGGCCCATTCACCATGTTCGAGCGTCAGCGTCGCACCAAGATCCTAGCCACCCTCGGTCCGGCCACTGACCCGCCGGGCGTGCTGGAGGATCTGTTCCGCGCCGGCGTCAACGTGGTGCGCCTGAACTTCAGCCATGGCGACCCGTCCGGCCAGGCCAAGCGTGCTGCCGACGTGCGCGCCGCTGCTGCGCGCGTGGGCGTGGAAGTGGGCATCCTGGCCGACCTGCCGGGCCCGAAGATCCGCATCGAGCGCTTCGCCGAAGGCAAGGTGCAGCTGAAGGCGGGTGACCGCTTCGATCTGATTGCCAGCGACAGCGCTGGCCCCGGCGATGCGACCCAGGTCGGCGTCAGCTACCTGGGCCTGCCACAGGACGTTGGTCCCGGCGACGTGCTGCTCCTCGACGATGGCCTGATGCAGCTGCAGGTCGTGGAAGTGCAGGGCGAGCGCATTGTCAGCACCGTGCTCAACGACGGTGTGCTGTCCGACCGCAAGGGCCTGAACAAGCAGGGGGGCGGCTTGTCGCTGGGCGCGCTGACCGAGCGTGACAAGGAGCTGATCGGCATTGTCGCCAAGATCGGCGTCGACTTCATCGCCGTGTCGTTCTGCCGCAATGCGCAGGACATGAACGACGCGCGTGCGATCGCCCGTTCGCACGGCTGCGACGCTGCGCTGGTATCGAAGATCGAGCGCACCGAGGCCATCGAGAACCTGGAGGAAATCGTCGAAGCCAGCGACGTGGTAATGGTCGCCCGCGGCGACCTTGGCGTGGAAATCGGCGATGCCGAGCTGCCGGGCCTGCAGAAGAAGATCATCAAGGCCTCGCTGGCGCAGAACAAGGTGGTGATCACCGCCACGCAGATGCTGCAGTCGATGGTGGAAAGCCCGATTCCCACGCGCGCGGAAGTGCTGGACGTGGCCAACTCGGTCATCGACGGTACCGATGCCGTGATGCTCTCGGCCGAAACCGCTGCCGGCGCATGGCCGGTGAAGGCCGTCGAAGCGATGGCGCGCATCTGCCTGGGTGCGGAGCGGCAGTTCCAGACCGAGACCGACTTCAACGCCTCGCCGCGCAACCTGGAGCGCGCCGACCAGGCCATCGCCATGGCGACCATGTTCCTGTCACAGCACGTGGGCGTGCGTGCGATCGTGGCGATGACCGAATCCGGCGGCACGGCGCGTTACCTGTCGCGTTTCCGCGCCAAGGCACCGGTGTTCGCAGTGACCCGCCATGACGGTGCACGGCGCCAGATGGCGCTGATGCGCGACGTGTTCCCGATCAACTTCGACAGCCGTGGCCTGACGCCGCGCGAAGCGGCACGTGGCAGCATCCGCCTGCTGGTGGAATCGGATCTGCTGCAGCCGGGCGACCGTGTGGTGTTCACCAGTGGCGAGCACATGGAAACCCATGGCGCCACCAACACCCTGCGCCTGCTTGAAGTCGGCGCGGATGGCCGCGCCAGCGGCCTGGGCGACCTGTAAACGGTGGCCACATCGGGTCGGATCCGCGCAGCGGCTCCGACCCGGGGGCAGACCCCCCTAAGGGGCCCTGGCCCCCAACGGCAGGACACGGCCTGTCCGGTGCAGACATTGGAATCGTTTCCAGCCTGGCTTCGACATCGGGGTGACAGGCAGCGGAGCTATACTTGTGTTTTTCCCGCACCCGCCACAGGAAGTACATGAGCATCGAACAGCTGGCTGAAACCGCCCAGGCCATGGTTGCCCCGGGCAAGGGCATCATCGCGATCGACGAATCCACCGGTACCATCGCCAAGCGTTTCGCTGGCGTCGGCATCGAGAACACCGAGGAGAACCGTCGCGCCTATCGCGAGCTGCTGCTGACCACGCCGAAGCTCAACGAGCACATTTCCGGCGCCATCCTGTACGACGAAACCATCCGCCAGTCGACCCGCGATGGCGTGCCGTTCGCCAAGTACATGGCCGACCACGGCATGATTCCGGGCATCAAGGTCGACAAGGGCGCTCACCCGCTGGCCGGCTGCCCGGGCGAGCTGGTGACCGAGGGCCTGGATGGCCTGCGCGAGCGCCTGCAGGAGTATTACAAGCTGGGTGCGCGCTTCGCCAAGTGGCGTGCAGTGATCAACATCGGCGAGAGCATCCCGTCGGGTACCTGCATCGAGTCCAACGCCCACGCGCTGGCCCGCTATGCCGCGCTGTGCCAGGAATGCGGCCTGGTGCCGATGGTGGAGCCGGAGGTGATCATGGACGGCGATCATGACATCGAGACCTGCTACGAGGTCACCGAGGCCACCCTGCGTTCGCTGTTCGATGCCCTGTACCAGCAGAACGTGCTGCTGGAAGGCACCATCCTGAAGGCCTCGATGGTCATCTCCGGCAAGGACTGCGAAGAGCAGGCCGATGTCGAGGAAGTGGCCGAGTCGACCGTGATGTGCCTGAAGAGCACCGTGCCGGCGATCCTGCCGGGCGTGGTGTTCCTGTCCGGCGGCCAGAGCGACGAGCAGTCCACGGCCCACCTCAATGCCATGAACCAGCTGGGCAACCTGCCGTGGCCGCTGAGCTTCTCCTACGGCCGCGCCATGCAGCAGGCTGCGCTGAAGCTGTGGGCCAAGGACATGAAGGGCAACTACGCGGCTGCCCAGAAGACCGTGTTCGAGCGTGCCAAGGAAAACGGCCTGGCTGCGCTGGGCAAGTGGAACGGTTGACCGTTCCCATCGCTGGATGAACAGGGCAGCGCCGGCACCACGCCGGCGCTTGCTTTTGCGGGTATCGTTTCCGCCCTCGTGCGCCCGGCCGGTGCGCGGGTACTACATGGAAGGCCAAGGAGAAAACAACATGCGTTTGACAGCAATCACACTGGCCGTGGCCACCGTCCTCGCCGTGGGCGGGTGCAATCGCCTCGGCGGCAGCGCGGAGGGTGGCAAGGTCACGTCGCTCGATTTCGACAAGCCGGTGTCCGGCGAGATCACCTCGCGCAGCGGCGTCAATTTCAATGATGGCAGCCATCACCAGCTTTACCAGATAAAGCTTGAGGACAAGCAGCTGGTCGGCCTGAAGCTCACCGGTGCCCTCAGTGGTTCCATCGCCGTGTTCAACAACGGCAGCCTGGTTTCCACCAGCAATACCGGGCACGAGCACGAAGGCGATGTCTCACTGGCATTCCGCGCCAATGGCGCCGGCACCTACCAGGTGGCGGTCAATGCCGTAGGCCCAACGGCCTTCGGCCCGTACCGCCTGCGCGCCGAGAAGCTGAAGCCGTATGACGGCAAGCCGATTGCGGGCAGCGGCCAGATCGTCGATATGCTGGCCGGCAGTTCGCAGGAGTACGCCCTGCAGGTGGAAAAGGAAGGCCTGTACGAGATCCGCCTGGTGTCGGACGCGTTCGATCCGGTGCTGAAGCTGTCGGGCCAGGGCATCGATGCCGAAAACGACGACGGCAACGATGGCACCAACTCGCGTCTCAGCCTGGTGCTGAAGCCGGGCAGGTACACGTTGACGGCAACTGGCCTGGGTGATGGTGCCAATGGCATGTTCACGCTGTCCGCCAACAGCATCGAACTGCCGGCCAACCTGGTCCAGCGCGATGGTACCGCGTTGCCGAAGTCGGGCAGCGTGCACACCATGCTCGACAGCGAGGGCCGGCGTCGCTTCCTGCTGACCCTGGATCGTGCGGCGGACGTGCGCCTGGACGCGCTCTCCAGCCAGGTTGACACCGTGTTGCGCGTTGTCGGTGGCGACACCGAGTTCACCGACGACGACGGTGGCAATGGCACCAATGCCCGCCTGGAAGAAACACTGCCGGCCGGCCACTACACCGTGGACGTGACCAGCCTGAGCAACGGCGCTGGATTGGTGGAAGTCCGGGTGCAGGTGGATGGCGCCAGCGCCGATGGCATGGCTGCCGCCGCAGACCGCGCCTCCGCGGACGCGGCCGCCGCTGCGGCCGATGACGAAGCGGCAGTGGACGCTGCCAGTCGTTGAGTCCAGTTCACGCCTTGCGTGATCGAACAGGAAAGGCCGGGCAAATGCCCGGCCTTTCTTCATTCCGCGCGTCGCGGGGTCAATGCGCGGCAGCCAGACCCGCGTCGCCCAGCGGCGGTGGCGACGCCGGGCGCGATGGGCTCTCCGCGCTGCGTCCTGCAGCGCTCAACGCCTGCTGGAAAGCCTTGGCCGTGGCGGTATTGAACGCAACCAGCATGATGTGCATCGATTGTGCATGGCTGCGTTGCCACGCCAGCGTCTCGGTCACTGCGATCTGCGCGGCCAGGTAGAGCGGATAGCCGTACACGCCGCAGCTGATTGCCGGGAACGCAATCGTCTGCACGCCCAGCGATTCGGCCAGCTGCAGCGATTTCCAGTAGCAGTTGGCCAGCAGCGCGGGCTCGTCGCGCTGCCCGTCGTGCCAGACCGGTCCGACCGTGTGCAGCACGTGCCGCGCGGGCAATGCGTGGGCGCCGGTGGCACGCACTTCGCCCGTCGGGCAACGCACGCCCGGGCGCAGCTCCGGCAACTGCTCGCATTCGGCCAGCAACCCGGGGCCGGCGGCGCGGTGGATCGCACCGTCCACACCGCCTCCACCGAGCAGCGATTCATTGGCCGCGTTGACGATCGCATCCACCGCCAGGGTCGTGATGTCACCCTGCCAAACTTCGATCTTCATGCGTCCGTCTCCTGCCTGTGAGGTGTTCCGCGCAGCCTCTGCGCCGGCTGTCCCACAGTAGGGGACAGGGCATCGATACTGCGTCACGACCGTCTCACGCGCTGCGATCCGACGGCCTTGACGCACGATGGCGGGCGTCGCCTTCACGCAGGCTGAAGCGAGCGGGGGGCAGAACCCTTTCCGCGCGGAACAGGCTCTGAACCCCTCATGTTTCCGTGGCGCGGGACGGGATCAGGGCCCTTCCCGACGGGAAAGGGATTCTCCCGTGTTCATCACGGCAGGCCGGCCAGCCACTCGTCGTCGGACCCTTCATTCACCTCGGCGAACAGCGGCGTGGAGAAGTAGCGTTCACCGGTATCGGGCAGCATTGCCAGGATCACTGCACCGGGCTCGGCCCGGGCGGCTACGTCCAGCGCGCTGGCGACGGTGGCACCGGCGGAGATGCCGACGAAAATGCCTTCCTCGGCGGCCAGGCGGCGTGCAGTGGCGATCGCGCGCTCGTCGTCGACGGAGAGCAGTTCATCCACCACATCGCGGTTGAGCACATCCGGCACGAAGTCCGGGGTCCAACCCTGGATCTTGTGCGGCTTCCAGTCGTCGCCCTTGAGCAGGGCGGCACCGGCCGGTTCGGTGGCGACGATGCGGGTCTGCGGCCGCGCCACCTTCAGCACTTCGCCGACGCCGGTGAGCGTGCCGCCGGTACCCCAGCCGCTGACGAAGTAGTCCAGCCGACTGCCGGCGAAGTCGCGCAGGATCTCGGCGGCGGTGGTGTTGCGGTGATACGCGGGGTTGGCCGGGTTGGCGAACTGGCTGGCCAGGAACCAGCCATGCTGTTCGGCCAGCTCGCGTGCCCTGCGCACCATGCCGCTGCCGCGTTCGGCGGCCGGGGTCAGGATCACCTTGGCGCCGTAGGCACGCATCAGCTTGCGCCGCTCCACCGAGAAGGTCTCGACCATCGTCGCCACGAACTTGTAGCCGCGTGCGGCGGCGACCATGGCCAGCGCCACGCCGGTATTGCCCGAGGTAGCCTCGACAATGGTGTCCCCCGGCTTGAGCAGGCCACGCGCCTCGGCGTCGAGGATGATCGCCAGTGCGAGGCGGTCCTTCACCGATCCGCCCGGGTTGAACGACTCGACCTTGGCGTAGAGGCTGACCTGCGGCGGCGCCAGGCGCTGCAGCTTGACGATGGGAGTATTGCCGACGGTATCGAGGATGGAGTCGTAAAGGGCCATGGGAGCGCTCCAGAAACGGGGCCGCGCCGGGCTGCGGCGGGCAAGGAGGGGAGGGCTGGCGGTTCAGGCCAGCGGCTGCCGGCTGACCGTAGCGCCGGCATATGACACCCGGAAATGACCAGATACCTTTCTTAAACAACCTTTGGTTATAAGCTGGTGACGGCAATTGACCCTAGAGTGGACCTCCGCCCCACGCCGCCTGCCTGCCCATGACGCTGACCCAGCTGCGCTACCTGGTTGCCATCGCCGACGCCGAGCTGAACATCACGCTGGCTGCCTCGCGTGTGCACGCCACCCAGCCGGGCTTGTCCAAGCAGCTCAAGCAGCTGGAGGACGAGCTCGGCTTCCTGCTGTTCGTGCGCAAGGGCCGCAGCCTGGAATCGGTGACCCCCGCGGGCGCCGAGGTCATCGCGCGCGCCCGGGCGGTGCTGGCCGAGGCCAACAACATCCGGACGTACGCGGCCAACCAGCGCCGCGAAAGCCAGGGCCAGCTGATCCTGACCACCACCCATACCCAGGCGCGCTTCGTGCTGCCACCGGCGGTGGCAGCCATCAAGCAGGCCTACCCGCAGGTGAGCGTGCATCTGCAGCAGGCCGGTGAAACCGATGCGCTGGACCGCTTGAACCAGGGTGATGCGGATATCGCGGTCATCAGCACGGCGGGCGCCGAGCCCACCGATGGCGTCGCCGTGCCCCTGTTCCGCTGGCGGCGCCTGGTGGTAGTGCCGAAGGGGCACCCGCTGGACCGCGCCGGCCGTGCACCGGATCTGGCCGCGCTGGCGCGCCAGCCATTGATCAGCTACGAATCCTCGACGCGTCCGAACTCATCTTTGCAGCGCGCCTTCGCTGCCAACGGCCTGGTGCCGGATCTGGCACTGACCGCGCTGGATGCCGACCTGATCAAGACGTACGTGCGTACTGGTCTGGGTGTGGGCCTGCTGGCCGAGATGGCGGTCAGTTCCAACGATGAAGACCTGAAGGCGTGGCCGGCCCCGTCGCCGATCGCCGAGTGCATAGCGTGGGCGGTGCTGCCGCGCGACCGCGTGCTGCGTGATTACGCGCTGGAGCTCGTGCACGTGCTCGCCCCTCAGATCGATCCGCGCGACCTGCGGCGGGTGCTGGATGGCAACCAGGTGGCGGCCTGGCCGCTGCCCCCGACATGGGAGTCACTGACCCAGACCATCACGGTGTGAGGGGTTGGTCGAGCAGGGCTTGCAGCCCTGCACCTGCTGCGGACAAAGGCAACAGCAACAGCAGAAGCGGCATTCCGTGGGTTGGCGGGGCGGTGTCGGAGTGCGGGGACGCTGCAAGTACGTCCCTGTAAGCTTGGCAGCCGCATCCATGCGGCTGACACCCCGCACTCCGACACCGCCCCACCTCTGACAGATTCCGGTGGCTGTCGGTAGGTGTCGACCTTGGTCGACACGGTAGATCCACGCCATGCGTGGATGCTTTTCGATTCCAATTCGAAATATTCGATGCCGATGGAGATTCATCCACGCATGGCGTGGATCTACAGCAGATGGCGAGAATCTGTCGAAGGCGGGGTGGGTCCGGTTGCGGGGGTGTCCGCGGCATGGATGCCGCGGCCAAGGCTACAGGGATGTACTTGCGCCGTCCCCCGCAACCGGACCCACCCCGCCATCCCAAGGATTGCCCGCTTTTGACGTTGACGTTGACGTTGTTCAGCGGGTGCAGGGCTGCAAGCCCTGCCGATAAACCCCCTCCTGCGACGGTTCGTCGCACCGGCAACCGGTGACCCACCTCTACACTAGCGCGGTGACCCGCCTGTCCCGCCCGCAGCGCCTCCTGCTCCAGCTCGCCGTCCTGGCGACGCTGCTGATGGTGCTCGCGCCGCTGGTCAGCCGCGCGCTGCAGTCGTCGCCGATGGCTCCCGCAGCTATGGCGGGAATGGACCATGCGCACATGCACCATGCTGGCGCCGGATCGGGTCAGAGCCCTCTGCATGGGCAGAGGGCTCTGACCCCACCGGCCGATCCCCACGCCATGCACGGCGAAGCCTGCGAATACTGCGTGCTGGCCATGCGCCTGCTGCCGTGGCTGGCGGTGCTGGTACTGCTGTTGCCGTTGCTGTGGCGGCCACGGCCTGCGTTCCCGTGGTCGCAGCAGGTGCTGCCTGCACTGCGCTGGCCGGCACATGCTGCACGCGGGCCGCCACTCTTCTCCATCGTCCGCTGATATCCCCATGAATCTGCCGCACGACGCCCGACCGGGCGCCGTGCGCGCGTGCGTACCTTGGAGCTGTTCCGATGAAAATGACTTCCCGCCCCGCGGGCGCCTGCGCGCGCCTGCCGGTTGCCCTTGGCCTGGCCGTGGCTGCGTCCCTGGCGCATGCCGCGCCGGCCGAAGACACGCGTACCCTGGACACCCTGGTGGTGACCGCGGCCGCACCGTCCTCTCCGCTGCACTGGGTGACTGACCCGCGCCTGCCGCGGCAGCCGGTGCCGGCCAGTGACGGTGCCGATTACCTGAAGACCGTTCCCGGCTTCTCCGCCATCCGCAACGGCGGTACCAACGGCGATCCGGTGCTGCGCGGCATGTTCGGTTCGCGGCTGAACATCCTCAGCAATGACGGCAACCTGATCGGTGCCTGTCCCTCGCGCATGGATAACCCGCTGTCCTACATCGCGCCGGAGAGCTTCGACCGGCTGACCATCATCAAGGGCCCGCAGAGCGTGCGCTGGGGTGCAGGCGCCTCGGCCGGCACTGTGCGCTTCGAGCGCGATACGCCGCGCTTCGAGGAGCCGGGCCTGCGGGCCGAGGCCAGTGCGCTGGCCGGTTCGCGCAACCGCAATGACCAGGTGCTGGACCTGACCCTGGGCAATCCGACCGGCTATGTGCGCGCCAGCGGCAACCGGTCCGAAGCCGATGACTACAAGGATGGCCACGGCGACGTGGTGCCGTCGAAGTGGCGCAAGTGGAACGGCGACGTGGCCATCGGCTGGACGCCCGATACCGACACGCTGCTGGAGATTTCCGCCGGTGCCGGCGACGCGATCGCGCGTTACGCCGGCCGTGGCATGGACGGCGCTGCATTCGAGCGCACCAGCTATGCCGCGCGCTTCGAGAAGCGCAATCTGGCGGGTGCCTGGGACACCTTGCAGGCCAACGTGTACTACAACAACGCCGACCACGTGATGGACAACTACACGCTGCGCACGCCGAATCCGCACAGCATGATGCCGATGCCGATGGCCTCCAACGTGGACCGCCGCACCCAGGGCGGCCGGGTCAGTTCCGAATGGCGATGGCAGGACATGCAGGTGGTGGCGGGTGTGGACGGCGAAGACAGCCGTCACCGCAGCCGCATGGGCATGGGCCGCGACACCTACCGCCAGGCGGCACGGGAGACCGATGCCAACTTCCGCCGCTACGGCGTGTTCACGGAGTTGACCCTGGGAGCCGGCGCCGACCAGCGCTGGATCAGCGGCCTGCGCATCGATCGTGCCAGCGTGCGCGATGAGCGGCAGTCCATCCGCGCGATGATGGGGAACGTGCCCAATCCGACCGCAGGCGAGCGCCGCAGGGAATGGCTCGGCAGCGGCTTCCTGCGCTACGAGCAGGACCTGGCCGGTGGGCTGACCTGGTACGCGGGCCTTGGCCGCAGTGAACGCATGCCCGACTACTGGGAGCTGTTTTCGCCCGACCACGGCCCGGCCGGCGCAGCGAATGCGTTTGCCGGCATCCAGCCCGAACGCACCACCCAGCTTGACGTCGGCCTGCAGTACAAGGGACCGCGCGTGCAGGCGTGGGTTTCGGCGTACGCCGGGCAGGTCCAGGACTACATCCTGTTCACCTACCACGGCAGCGGCATGATGGGCATGAGCCAGGCCCGCAATGTCGATGCGCGCATCGCCGGCGCCGAGGCCGGAATGGAAGTGAGAGTGGGGGGGCAGTGGAAACTGGGGAGCACGCTGGCCTACGCCTGGGGCGAGAACCGCGACCAGCAGCGTCCGCTGCCACAGATGCCGCCGTTGGAAGCGCGCCTGAGTGCGAACTGGGAAGGCCAGCGCTGGAGCGCCGGTGCGCTGCTGCGTGCGGTCACCCATCAATACCGCGTTGCGGAGGGCCAGGGCAACGTCGTTGCCCAGGATCTGGGACCGAGCAGTGGCTTCGCCACGGTCGCCCTCAATGCCGCCTACCGATTCAGTTCGCAGCTGCAGCTCAGCGCCGGGGTCGACAACCTGTTCGACCGTGCCTACAGCGAACACCTGAACCTGGCCGGCAGCGCCGACTTCGGCTTCCCGGCCGATCCGGTGCGCATCAATGAGCCCGGGCGCAGCCTGTGGATGAAGGTGAACTACCGGTACTGATCCGCCGCGCACGGCCCGGCGCTACCCCACGCGTAACGGGCAAAAAAAACGGGGCCGGATCCCCGCCAGGATCCGTCCCCGCCCGACGCCCTCTGTCGGGCAGCGTCCACTCTACGATGCCGCTGTCGGTCCTGGGCCGCTGGATACACCTCGACACATGCCGACACCGCTGCCGGCAACCTTGCACGGAACGGGTTCAAAGCGCCATCGTGGCGATGGTTCCACGCCGGTAAACGCTTGGCACATACCGCTTTTGCGGGCCCTTGCCTACACTCGGCGGCCGTGGATCAATCAGGACCGTTCATGTTGGCTCGTATCGCTTCGACCCTGGCCCTTGGCCTCAGCCTGGCCGTGCTGGCCGGGTGCGCAGGCAAGCAGGAGTCCGCCGCGCGCGGGCAGGGCGAAGCCGTGCCGGTCACCGCGCAGATCGTGCAGCCCATGCCGTGGAATGACACCCTGCAGGCGCTCGGCACGGCGAAGGCGCGCGAGTCCATCAGCGTCACCGCCAAGGTCAGCGAGATCATCGAGAAGGTGCACTTCGAAAGCGGCCAGCACATCGCTGCCGGTGCGCCAATCGTGACCCTTCGCGGGCAGGCCCAGGAAGCCGCACTGGTGCAGGCCCAGGCCACCTTCCATGAGGCCGACCAGCTGTACAGGCGTCAGCGCGAGCTGGCCGCGCAGCGCCTGGTGTCCAGCGCCACGCTGGATACGCAGAAGTCGATCCGCGATGCCGCTGAAGCGCGTGTGATGGAGATGCAGGCAGACATCGGCGACCGCCGCGTGCGCGCGCCGTTCGCCGGCGTGCTTGGCATCCGCCAGGTCAGCCCCGGCTCGCTGGTGACGCCGACCACAGTGATCGCCACCCTCGACGACATCGAGCACATGCACGTCGATTTCCAGGTGCCGGAAGTGGAACTGGCTGCGCTGGGTGTGGGTGACAAGGTCAGTGCCACCAGCGTGGCCTGGCCGGGCCGCACCTTCGAAGGCGTGGTCAGCACCATCGACGCACGCATTGATCCGGCCACCCGCGCGGTGACCGTGCGGGCCGATTTCGCCAACGCCGACCATGCGCTGCGCCCGGGCATGCTGCTGGATGTGCGCCTGTTCCGCCCTGAACGCCCGGCGCTGGTGGTTCCGGAGATCGCCGTGGTGCAGGTCGGTCGCGATACCTTCGTGTATCGCATCAAGGCCGACGACAGCGTCGAGCGCGTGGACGTCACCACCGGCGCGCGCCGTGCCGGCGTGGTCGAGATCAAGCAGGGCCTGGAAGCGGGCCAGCGCATCGTGGTCGATGGCACCGGCAAGCTGCGCCCCGGCCTGAAGGTCGATGCCAGGGATGCGGCGCCGGCCGGAGCTGCCAAGCCGGCGGAAGCACCGGCGACGGCCGGGGGCCACGGCGGATGAAGCTGTCCGACGTTTCCATCCAGCGGCCGGTGTTCGCCGTGGTGATGAGCCTGTTGCTGGTGGTACTGGGCATCATGTCGTTCACCCGGCTGACCCTGCGTGAACTGCCGGCGATCGACCCACCGATCGTCTCGGTGTCGGTGGACTACACCGGCGCCTCGGCGGCGGTCATCGAGAGCCGTATCACCCAGGTGCTTGAGGACGCGCTGGCCGGCATTGAGGGCATCGATACGATCAACGCCCGCAGCACCAACGGCCGCTCGCAGGTCAGCATCGAATTCACCTCCAACCGCGATATCGAAGCGGCGGCCAACGACGTGCGCGATGCGGTCAGCCGCGTTGCCGACCGCATGCCGGAAGAGGCGCGGCCACCGGAGATCGCCAAGGTCGAGAGCGATGCCGACCCGATCATCTGGTTCAACATGGTGTCCTCGACCATGGACACGCTGGAACTGAGCGACTACGCCGACCGCTACGTGGTCGACCGCTTCTCCAGCCTCGATGGCGTGGCCCAGGTGCGCATCGGTGGCCGCCAGCGCTATGCAATGCGCATCTGGCTGGACCGCGACCAGCTGGCCGCACGCGGGCTGACCACCGGCGACGTGGAAACCGCGCTGCGCAACGAGAACGTGGAACTGCCGGCCGGCCGCATCGAGTCGACCGATCGCGACTTCACCCTGCGCGTGGAGCGCAACTACATCAAGCCCGAAGACTTCGCGACCATCCCGCTGGGCAAGGGCCGCGACGGCTACGTGGTGCGCATGGGCGACGTGGCGAAGATCGAGCTGGCCTCGGCGGAACGCCGCGCGTACTACCGCAGCAACGGCGAACCCGGCATCGGCCTGGGCATCGTCAAGACCTCCACCGCCAACTCGCTGGACGTGGCGCGCACCGCGCGCGCCGAAGCCGAGCGGGTGGCGCTGACCCTGCCCAAGGGTACGCAGATCTTCGTCGCCTTCGACAACACCACCTTCATCGAAGCGGCGGTGGACCGCGTGTACGCCACGCTGGTGGAGGCGATGATCCTGGTGCTGGCGGTGATCTGGCTGTTCCTCGGCAGTTTCCGCGCCGCGTTGATCCCGGCGGTGACGGTGCCGGTCTGCCTGGTGGCGGCGTTCATCGCGTTGTATGCGTTCGACTTCTCGATCAACCTGCTGACCCTGCTGGCGCTGGTGCTGTGCATCGGGCTGGTGGTGGACGATGCGATCGTGGTGGTGGAGAACGTGCAGCGCCGCATCGACCTGGGCGAACCCCCGCTGGTGGCCTCCAAGCGCGGCACCGCGCAGGTCGCCTTCGCGGTGATCGCCACCACGGCGGTGCTGGTGGCGGTGTTCCTGCCAGTCGGTTTCCTGGAGGGCAACACCGGGCGCCTGTTCCGCGAGCTGGCGGTGGCGTTGGCTGCCGCCGTGGCGTTGTCCGCGTTCGTGGCCCTGACGCTGACGCCGATGATGGCCTCCAAGCTGCTCAAGCCGCATACCGGACAGGCGCCACGCGGGCTGCATGGCTTCATCAACCGCAACCTGGAGCGCCTGGCGGGCGCCTATGGGCGGGTGCTCGATCAACATGTCGACCGTACCTGGATCTACCTGCTGGTGATGGTGGCTGCGCTGGCCGCCAGCTGGGGCCTGCTCAAGCTGCTGCCATCGGAACTGGCGCCGGCCGAAGACCGCGGTTCGTTCCAGATCATGATCGACGGCCCGGAAGGCGCCGGCTACGACTACACCGTGCAGCAGGTGCAGCAGGTAGAGGCACTGCTGGCCCCGCATGTCGGGCCCGACAAGCCGATCGTGCGCGCCAATCCGCGCGTGCCCGGCGGGTGGGGCGCCAGCGAGGAAATGCACACCGGGCGCGTCAGCGTCTTCCTGCAGCCGTGGCGCCAGCGCAGCGAAGATACGCCGGAAGTCGCCAACGAACTGCAGAAGGAGCTGGACACCATCCGCGGCGTGCGCGTGCGCACGCAGGTGGGAGGGGGCCTGGTGCGCAGCGGTGGCCAACCGTTCCAGATCGTGCTCGGCGGCCCGGAATATGGCGAGATCGCACAGTGGCGTGATCGCATCCTGCTGCGCATGGCCGACAACCCCGGCCTGGTCGGCCCGGACTCGGACTACAAGGAAACCCGGCCGCAGATGCGGGTCAACATCGACCGCCAGCGCGCAGCCGACCTCGGCGTGCCGGTCACTGCGATTGGTTCCGCACTGGAAACCATGATGGGCTCGCGTCGCGTCACCACCTTCGTCGACAACGGCGAGGAATACGACGTGCTGGTGCAGGCCGGCCGCGATGGCCGTGCCAGCCCGGCCGACCTGGCCGCGATCCGTGTGCGCGCAGACTCCGGCGAACTGGTGCCGCTGTCCAACCTGGTCACGCTGAGCGAGGTGGCCGAGGCCGGCACCCTGAACCGCTTCAATCGCCTGCGCTCGATCACCATCAGCGCCGGGCTGGCGCCGGGCTATCCGCTGGGCGAGGCGATCGCCTGGGCACAGGATGTGGCCCGCGAGGAACTGCCGCAGTACGCGCAGGTGAACTGGAAGGGCGAGTCGCGCGAGTACCAGAGTGCCGGTGGCGCGGTGCTGCTGACGTTCGCCATGGCCCTGCTGGTGGTCTACCTGGTGCTGGCCGCGCAGTTCGAGAGCTTCATCCACCCGTTGACCATCATGCTGACCGTGCCGCTGGGCGTGCTCGGCGCGCTGGCCGGGCTGTGGGTGAGTGGCGGCACAGTGAACCTGTTCAGCCAGATCGGCATCGTCATGTTGGTCGGCCTGGCGGCGAAGAACGGCATCCTCATCGTCGAATTCGCCAACCAACTGCGCGACGACGGCCGCAGCGTACGTGCGGCGATCATCGAATCGGCCATGGTGCGCCTGCGACCGATCCTGATGACCTCGATCGCCACCGTGGTCGGTGCCATCCCGCTGGTCGTGGCCGGTGGTCCGGGTTCGGCCAGCCGTGGCACCATCGGCATCGTGATCATCTTCGGCGTGACCCTCTCGACGTTCCTGTCGCTGTTCGTTGTGCCGGCGTTCTACGCGCGGCTGGCGCCGTACACCCGTTCGCCGGAAGCAGTGAAGCGCGAACTGGAGAAGCAGGAAGCGGAATCGCCGTCGGTGGGTGGCCATGCCTGACCGGCACGCCGACGGGGTTGGATCAGGGGTCGGATCCCTTTCCGGAACGGAAAGGGCTCTGACCCCGCCACTGCAGGGTGAAGGTTTCCAGCTGCGCCCCTGGCGCCAGGATGATCTGGACTCGCTGCTGCGCCACGCCAACGATGCCGACGTCTCGCGTGGCCTGCGCGACCGTTTCCCGTACCCGTACACGCGCGAGGATGGCGAGGCCTTCCTCGCTGGCCGCGTGCTGGCCGCCGGCACCCTGAACCTGGCCATCGAGATCGACGGCCAGGCCTGCGGCAGTATCAGCGCCCAGCAGGGCGTGGCCGAGCGTGGGCATACCGCCGAACTGGGCTACTGGCTGGGCCAGGCCTACTGGGGCCAGGGCCTGATGACCCGGGTGGTCGGTGTGTTCGCGCCTTGGGTGATGGACGAGCTGCGCCTGTTCAGGTTGCAGGCCACGGTGGTCGACTTCAATCTCGGCTCGGCCCGGGTGCTGGAGAAGAACGGCTTCCAGGAAGAGGGCGTGGAGCGCTGCGCGGTCTACAAGCGGGGCGTGCTGCACGACCTGCGCCGCTTCGCCCGGGTACGCACGCAGCTGCCCTGAACGCGCGGGCTGGCCGCTGTAGAGCCGAGCCCATGCTCGGCTGCCCTCGGGGGCCCAAGCCGAGCATGGGCTCGGCTCTACAAAACAGCGCTACCGCAGCGGCCTTCGATCAGGGAGAATCGACCGGTCCCCTCCAGCCGACGGGACGTCCTTACAACCCGCCGACTGGAGAGAGCGCGCGTGGAAGCAACCGTACACTTCATCAACAGCATCATCTGGAGCAAGGCACTGATCTACGTGTGCCTGGGCGCCGGCCTGTTCTTCAGCCTGCGCACACGCTTCATGCAGCTCCGCGGCTTCCTCGAGATGTGCCGCCTCACCGTCAGGGGCGAGAAATCCGAGGCCGGCGTATCGTCATTCCAGGCCCTGGCCATGTCGATGGCGGGCCGCATGGGCATCGGCAACATTGCCGGCGTGGCCACCGCCATCGCCTTCGGCGGCCCCGGTGCGATCTTCTGGATGTGGGTGATGGGCTTCCTCGGCGCGTCCACCTCGTACGTGGAATGTACCCTGGCCCAGATCTACAAGACCAAGGACGCCGAAGGCCGCTACCGTGGCGGCCCGGCGTACTACATCGAAAAGGCCATGGGCCTGAAGTGGTACGCGCTGGCCTTTGCCGTCGCCACGATCATCGCCGCCGGCTTCCTGATGCCGGGCGTGCAGGCCAACGCCATCGCCGACAGCATCATCAACGCCTGCCGCGGAACGGCCCTGTGCGGACCGCTGGACGGCCAGGCATTCGGCATGGAATCGGTGCAGGCGCTGAAGCTGGGTATCGGGATCGTCGTGGCGCTGCTGCTGGGCGTGGTGATCTTCGGCGGCGTCAAGCGCATCGCAAACTTTGCCGAAGTGGTGGTGCCGTTCATGGCTGCCGGCTTCATCCTCACCGCCGTCGCCATCATGGTTACCAACTATGACCGCGTGCCGGAAATGTTCGGCATCATCTTCAAGAGCGCCTTCGGCACCCATGCCGCGTTTGGCGCGATGATGGGCCTGGCGGTGGAATGGGGCATCAAGCGCGGCATCTATGCCAACGAAGCCGGCCAGGGCTCGGGTCCGCATGCAGCGGCCGCCTCGGAAGTCTCGCACCCGGCCAAGCAGGGCTACGTACAGGCTTTCGCCATCTACTTCGACACCATGATGGTGTGCACGGCCACTGCGTTCCTGATCCTGGCCAGCGGTACCTACAACGTGTATTCGCCGGTGCCGGGCGCCGCGCCGATCTTCCAGGGACTGGCCGGGGTGCCGGAAGGTGCCGGCTATGCGCAGGCCGGCGTGGAAGCGGTACTGCCGGGCTGGGGTTCGGCGTTCGTGTCGATCGCCATCTTCTTCTTCGCCTTCACCACCATCATGGCGTACTACTACATGGCCGAGACCAACCTCAGCTATGTGAACCATAACCGCAAGCGTCCGCTGACGGTGCTGGTGCTGCGCCTGGGCATTCTCGGCATGGTGGTGTTCGGCGCATTCCACAATGCGACCCTGGCCTGGGCGCTGGGTGACATCGGCGTGGGCCTGATGGCGTGGCTGAACATCATCGCCATCCTCATCATCCAGAAGCCGGCGATGCTGGCCCTGCGGGACTACGAACGACAGAAGAAGCTGGGCCTGGATCCGGTGTTCGACCCCGATGCCCTGGGCATCAAGAACGCCGATTTCTGGCGCCAGCGCAAGCAGGAGAGTGTGTAAGTGAACAACCCGTGGAACAACCGCCGCCCGTCCGCCCGTCCGCCGCGCGCAACACCGTTGCCGCGCCCGGAGGTGCCGGCCACGGGCGGTGGCGGGCGCGGTGGCAGCGACGAACTGCGCCTGTACGGCCTGAATGCCGTGCTGGCCGCGTTCGAAGCGCGGCCGCAGGCGCTGCGCAAGCTGTACCTGCTGGAAGCACGCATTCCGCGCCTGCAGCCACTGTTGAAGTGGTGCGTGGCCAACCGCGTGGGCTACCGCGTGGTCGAGGACGGTGACCTCAACAAGCTCGCTGGTACCACCCACCATGAAGGGGTGGTCGCCGACGTGCTGCGTGCGCCGGTGCTGCCGCTGGCGCAGTGGCTGGAGCAGGTTGGTGACGGCCCGGCGCTGGCGCTGTGGTTGGATGGCGTGGGCAATCCGCATAACCTCGGCGCGATCCTGCGTTCGGCCGCGCACTTCGGCGCCAGGGCGCTGCTGCTGCCGGCCGGCAGCACGCTGGCGTTGTCCGGCGCTGCTGCGCGGGTGGCCGAAGGCGGGGCAGAGGCCGTGCCGCTGGTGCAGCTGCCGGCCAATCCCCAAGCGGTGGCGCAGTTGCGGGATGCCGGGTTCGGTCTGGCGGCGACCCTGGTCGAGGGCGGTGACGATGTATTCCGTGCATCGCTGCCGGCCCGGCTGGTCTATGTGATGGGGGCCGAAGGCGAGGGCATGGACCGCAGCCTGGCGGGTGAGTGCGATCTGCGGATCTCCATTCCCGGCAGCGGCGCGGTCGAGAGCTTGAACGTAGCGTCAGCCACTGCGGTGCTGCTGGCGCAGTGGGCGAGCCGCCAAGCCTGAACCCCTGACCGGGGTCAGATCCCTCGCCCAGGGCAAGGGGGCTGACCCCACGGCGTCACCGCCTCATTCGTTCGGCGGCGTGGTCGCCTTGGCCTCGCTGCCAAAGCTGCCGTCGGCTTCCGCCGCCAGATACGCGAACACCGTGTACGCCGCCACGTTCTGCGCCAGCGCCTTCGGGTCGATCTTGTCGAGCGTGTCGTCGGCGGTGTGGTGCAGGTGGAAGTAGTCCGAGCCATCCTGCGCCAGCCATGCCCAGGCACCGCCCTTGGCCGCCAGCGGGCCGACGTCCGGGCCCGGTCCACCCTTGTCGGCCTGGTACTCGATGCCCAGCGGCTTCATCACTTCGGCGATCTGGCGGGTCGCCTCGCGCGAGCCCTGCGGATTCGGCGAGCCGGTGTTGAACGCATAGATTCGGCCGGCACCAAAATCGCTCTCGGCGGCCAGCTGGTGCAGCGCCACATCCTTGGCATGCGCTTCGGCGTAGGCCTTGCCACCGTACAGGCCCTGTTCTTCGTTGGCGAAGGCGATCACGCGAATGGTGCGCTTCGGTGCCTGCCTGAGCTGGCCGATCAGGTGGCCCGCGGCCATGGTGATGCCCACGCCCGCGCCATCATCGACGGCGCCGGTGCCCAAGTCCCAGGAATCCAGGTGGCCGCCGATCACCACCACTTCCTTCGGCAGGCTGCGGCCGGTGATCTCTCCGATCACGTTGTACGACGTCGCCGTGCCATCCCAGCCGCAATCCAGCGCAATCTTCACGGTGGTGCTGCCACGGGCCAGCAGGCGCGCCAGCTGGTCGGCATCGGGCACTGACAGCGCGGCCGACGGCACCGGGACCAGGCCTTCATCGAAACGGGTGATGCCGGTGTGCGGCACGCGGTGCGAGTCGGTACCGGCCGAGCGCATCAGGAAACCGACGGCGCCCTTGCGGATGGCCTCGGAAGGACCCTTGCTGCGGATCGCGCCGCCGCGGCCGTAGTCGCGGCCATCGCGGAACGGCAGCATCTGGTAGTCAACAAAGGCGATCTTGCCCTTCAGCGAGCCCGCCGGTGCCGCCTGCAGTGCGGCCAGGTCGGCAAAGCGCACCACTTCCGCTTCCACCGTGCCGCCCGGGCTGCCGCCCAGTGCAGTGATCTGCAGCGGCTGCGGGTTCCTGCCGGTCACGGCGGCGTGCTCGCTGCGGCGCTCCCACTTCGGGAACGTCACCGGCTCCTTCCACACCTTGTCGAAGCCAAGTGCCTTGAACTTGGCCTCGGCCCAGGCCACGGCGCGGGCGTCGGCTTCGCTGCCGGCGATGCGC
This sequence comes from Stenotrophomonas maltophilia, assembly GCF_001676385.1. GTDB lineage: Bacteria > Pseudomonadota > Gammaproteobacteria > Xanthomonadales > Xanthomonadaceae > Stenotrophomonas > Stenotrophomonas maltophilia_J. The sequence goes on from NZ_LYVJ01000015.1 coordinate 21,689, forward strand.
GGACCGATCTCGGTGGTGAGCGATTCGACCACCTTCCAGCCGGTGTCATCGGCCAGCGCCTGGTCGCGCAGCTGGGCTGCGGTGGCCAGTGACGCCGGGGGCAGCGTGGTGGCGTGCGGTGCTGCGAAGGCCGGGGCGGCCAGCAGGGCGAGGGAGGATGCGATGGCAAGGACGCGGCGACGCATGGACAGCTCCGGGAAGGGACCAAGCCTGGGAGCTTAACAGTCGTTCAGCGCAGCGCATGGGCGGGAGGTCATGGCCAGCGCGGATGTTGTTTTCCACCACGTCCGGCAAAGCGAAAGCCCCGCCGGGGCGGGGCTTTCGCCTGCTTCTGTAGATCCGAGCCCATGCTCGGCCCTACAGGTGGGAGGGGCGCCAACGACGCCCCGTACCCTTATTTCTTCAGGCTGTCGCGGATCTCGCGCAGCAGCACCACTTCTTCGGCCGGTGCGGCCGGTGCCGCTTCCTTCTTGCGCGACAGCCGGTTGATCGCCTTGATCACCAGGAAGATCGCGAAGGCAACGATGATGAACTGGATGACGGTGTTGATGAAATCACCATAGCCGACCACCACGGCCGGGATCTCCTTGCCATCCGGACCGATGCTGGCGGGAGACAGGGTCCAGGCCAGGTGCGAGAAGTCCACACGGCCAATCAGGTAGCCCAGCGGCGGCATGATGATCTTCTCCACCAGCGCGGTCACGATCTTGCCGAAGGCCGCGCCGACCACCACGCCGACGGCGAGGTCGATGACGTTGCCGCGCATCGCGAATTCCTTGAACTCGGTGAGCATTCCCATTGTTGTTTTTCTCCGGAGGGGAAGTGGACAGCGCGCAGGGTAGCGCAGGTGATGTCAGCCGGCGATCACGCCGTGGCGTTCGGCCACGTTTTCCAGGCGCGCGCTGAAGCGGTCGCCTGGCTTCAGCGCGGCTACGCCGGACGGGGTACCCATGAACACCAGGTCGCCTGCGCGCAGCTGCCACAGCTTGGACAGCTCATGCAGGATCTCCGGTACGTTCCAGATCATCTGGTCGAGCAGCGCCTGCTGGCGCACCTCGCCGTTGACTTCCAGCGACAGGTTGAGCGCGGCCAGCTCGCCCACTTCGGCAGCATGGACGATCTCGCTGATCGGCGCCGAGGCATCGAAGCCTTTCGCCGCATCCCACGGGTGGCCCTTGTCCTTGGCGGCGGCCTGCAGGTCGCGGCGGGTCAGGTCCAGGCCGACGGCGTAGCCGTAGACCAATGCATCGGCGTCGGCCACGGCCAGCTCACCGGCAGGCCCATCGCGGCCGATCGCCACCACCAGCTCCACTTCGTGGTGCAGGTTGGCGGTCGCCGGCGGATAGGGGATGGCATCGTCGTGGCCGACCACGATCGCATCGGCCGGCTTGCTGAAGAACATCGGCCGGCCGCGGTCATCGGCCGCTGGCACTGCTGCGCCCATTTCGCGGGCATGGTCGGCGAAGTTGCGGCCGACACAGTAGATGCGGTGCACGGGGAAACTGCCACCACCGGCTACCGGCACACGCGGCAGGGCTACGGCGGGGATCACATCGGAGGCATCAGGCATGCGGGCATCCAGGAAGGGCGTGCCCGCAGTCTAGAACGCATGGCGCCCGCCGTCAGCGGGCGCGGAAGGCGTGGATCAGCGCGAGGCCGGCAGTATCGGCTTGCGCACCACGCGGTACTCGCCCTCGACCACGGTCGGGTCGGCGGGACGGGCGGTGCCCGGCTTCCGCGACGCCAGCAGCTTCCAGGCCAGGCCGGCGAGGATCATCGCCGCACCCACGAACACGCCGATGAACACCATTGCAGCCAGGATTGCCAGGCCGAGCAGGCCCACGGCAATGCGCACCAGCGGATGACGCGGCTTGCGCGGCGCGAACAGGGTGCGGAACTGGTTGACGGCGGATGCGCGATTGAACATGGCGGCTCGATAGGCTGGGATCAGCGAAACCAGAGTATCGGGACGCGCCACTGTCATTGAGTGAAAAACTCGTTAAAAATAGCAGGTGTCTATTACGGATCAATGACTTGTATTCATGTCGCAGCCAGTCACCTGAGTGGGCGTGCGACAATGCCGGTTTGATGCCCGAGCGTTTGCCATGAATACCGCTGCCGCCTTGATTGCTCTTGATGCCATTGCCGAGGGGGCGTTTGCCGAGGTCGAAGCCGTGGTTGATGGTGATGCCGAATCGCTGCTGCTGTACCGCGACGGCACGCAGGTGCGCGCGTTCCTGAACATCTGCCCGCACGCCGGCCGCCGCCTGGACTGGGCACCGGGCCAGTTCCTGAAGAGCCGCGAGGGCCACCTGGTATGCGCCGCGCACGGTGCCTCGTTCGCGCTGGACAGCGGCGACTGCATCGCCGGCCCGTGCAAGGGCGATCGCCTGCGTGCGGTGCCGGTGGACGTGCGCGACGGGCAGGTCTACCTGGCTTGAGGCCAGAAGCAGTCGAGCACGGCTCGACGCTACAAAAGCCGTGTCGACCAAGGTCGACAGCTACCAGAGCGAGATCCGTGCCGACCAACGGTCGGCACCCACCACCCGCCGCGTGAAACTGTCGAAGGCGGGCTGGGTCCGGTTGCGGGGGTGTCCGCGGCATGGATGCCGCGGCCAAGCCCCCATGGACGGGTTCACGGCGTCCCCCGCAACCGGACCCACCCCGCCATCCCACGGAATGCCAGCCTTTGACGTTGACGTTGACGTTGATTCGGCGGGTGCAGGGCGCAGCCCTGCCAACAAACCCCAACCCTCAGAACATCAGGTTGATCATCAACACCACCACGCAGGTGTAGATCAGCGACAACGGGCCGCCGACCCGCCACATCTCGCGCGGGGTGTAGTTGGCCGGGCCCGTGATCATCGAAATCACCGGGTTGGAGGCCGTCATCAGGTTGTTGGACGCGGACAGCGCCACGATCAGCGCGAACGCGGTCGGATTGCCGCCTGCCGCCAGCGCCAGGTTCACCGCAATGGGCACCATCACGATGGTCGCGCCTACGTGGCTGATCACCAGCGAGAACGCCGTCGTCAGCAGCGCCAGCGCCACTTCCAGTACCCACAGCGGGATGCCGGTGGGCAACTTGTCGATGGTATGGCCGGCCACCCACGCCGCCGCGCCGCTGGAATCCATCGCCCAGCCAAGCGGAATCAGCCCGGCCATCATGAATACCGTCTTCCAGTTGATCGAGGCATAGGCCTCGTCCATGCGCAGCACGCCGGTCAGCAGCATGCCGGCCACGCCGGTCATCAGCGTCAGCGCCACCGGCAACTTGCTGGTCAGTGCGATCAGGATGGTCAGCGCGAAGATCGCCATCGCGATCTTGAACTTGTGCGGGCGCTGCTCGCCGGTGGGGTAGTCCGTCACCACCACGAAGTCGCGGCTGCGCGCGGCCTGCGCCAGGTCGGTCCAGATGCTGTGGAACACCAGCATGTCGCCGGCCCGGAGCGGCACGTCACGCACGTCCTCGCGGATCACCTGCTTGTCGCGGTTGATCGCCAGCAGGCTGATCCCGCGCTCCTTGCGCAGGCGCAGGTCGGCCGCGCTCTTGCCGATCACGTTCGAGGTTGGCGGTACCACGGCCTCGGAAATGCCGGCACGGCTGGGATTGAACAGATCACCCAGGTGTTTCAGGCGCGAGGACATGCGCAGGAACTGGTTCTGTGCGAAGTCGCTGATCTGCTCGCGCGGGCCCATCGCCCCCAGCACGCTGCCCACCCAGATGCGCATTTCGGCAGGCGGTGCCAGGCGGGTGTCGTTGCCGGTCTTGAGCGCCAGCAGCAGCGGCGCATCGTGCAGGTTCTCGGCCTCGCCCAGGGTCATGCCGACCAGTGGGCTTTCGGCGCTGACCACCAACTCGTACACATCGCCGTCGATGCCATAGGTCTTGGCGAAGTAGCTTTCGGTACGTGCCGGGGTCACCCCGTCGTTGACCAGGTTTTCTTCCTCGATCAGCTTGCGGTCGCCGTAATAGCGGAAGTACAGCAGCGAGGCCACCAGCAGCGCCACGCCGATCGGCAGCGGCGCGAACATGCGCAGCGGCTCGATGGTGGCCAGGCCGGAGGGCAGGTTGTTGTTGGCCGAGGCCAGCAGGTCGTTCAGCAGGATCAGCGGCGAGTTGCCGACCATGGTCAGTGCGCCGCCCATCACGATCGCTGCCGAGATCGGCAGCAGCAGCCGCTGCAGGGTCAGCCCCGTGCGCGCCGCCAGCCGCGAGGCGACCGGCAGGTACAACGCCATCACCGACGGGTTCTGCATGAACGACGAGTTCAGGCCGGCGATGGCGGTCGTCATCATCAGCAGCCGTTGCTCGACGCCATGGCCGCGCCGCAGCAGCCAGGCAGCCAGCCGGTTCAACGCCCCGGTGCGATCCAGGCCGGCGCCGAGGATGGTGGTGGCGATGATGCTCATCACCGCATTACCGGAGAAGCCGCCGAAGATTTCTTCCGGCGCGATCAGGCCGGTAACGCCGAGCACCACCAGCACCACCAGTGCAACCACATCGGCGCGGATGCGCTCGAACAGGAACATCGCCATCGTGAAGCCGACCAGCCCGAGCACGAGCTTCATGTCGTTGGTCAGCGTCAGCGCGGTATCCATGTGGGGCGCGGCGTCCTCGGGCGATGATCAGGTGCGGTCGTACAGCAGGTCCCAGACACCATGGCCGAGCTTCTGGCCGCGGGTCTCGAAGTGGGTCTGCGGGCGCCAGTCCGGGCGCGGCACGCTGCCACGGGGGCCGGCGCGGTTGACCAGGCCCGCAGTGGCGTCGAGCACGTCCCACATCTGCTCGGCGTAGTCTTCCCAGTCGGTCGCACAGTGCAGGCGGCCGCCCGGGCGCAGCTTGCGCACCAGCAGCTCGGCGAACGCCGGTTGCAGCAAGCGGCGCTTGTTGTGGCGCTTCTTGTGCCACGGATCCGGGAAATAGATGCGCACTTCGTCGAGCGCGCCGTCGGCGATCTCGTTCTGCAGCACTTCCACCGCATCGTGGTGGTACAGCCGCACGTGGTCGGCGTTGTCCTCGGCCAGCGCGTTCAGCAGCCGGCCCACGCCCGGGGCATGCACCTCGATGCCGATGTAATCGCGCGCGGGATCGTGCTGGGCGGCGAAGCGCAGCGCAGCACCGTTGCCGAAGCCGATTTCCAGCACCTTGGGCGCCGGGCGACCGAAGGTGGCGTCCAGGTCACGTGGCTGCCCGGTGTAGTCGATGCCGAAGCGCGGCCAGCGTTCGTCGAACGCGCGCTGCTGGGCGGGGGTGAAGCGACCCTGGCGCAACACGAAGCTGCGCACCTCGCGGCGGCCCTCGCTCACGGTGAAGGGCTTGGGCGGAGCCTTGGAACCGGCACTATCGAATGGATTGGTCATCAGCCGATCAGCCCATCCACCGGGGAGGAGGCACTGGCATAGCGCTTGCGCGGAATGCGCCCTGCCAGGAACGCCTCGCGGCCGGCCTCGACCGCCTTGCGCATGGCGCTGGCCATCAGCACCGGGCTGCGCGCACCGGCAATGGCGGTGTTCATCAGCACGCCGTCGCATCCCAGCTCCATCGCGATCGCCGCGTCGGAGGCGGTGCCCACGCCGGCGTCGACGATGATCGGCACCTTGGCGTCTTCGATGATCTGCAGCAGGTTGTACCTGTTCTGGATGCCCAGGCCCGAGCCGATCGGTGCGGCCAGCGGCATCACCGCCACGCAGCCGATCTCCTCCAGGCGCTTGGCCAGGATCGGGTCGTCGGAGGTGTACACCATCACTTCGAAGCCGTCCTTGACCAGCTGTTCGGCCGCCTTGAGGGTCTGTACCACGTCCGGGTACAAGGTCTTCTGGTCACCCAGCACTTCCAGCTTGGTCAGGTTGTGGCCGTCCAGCAGTTCACGCGCCAGCCGGCAGGTACGCACGGCGTCCTCGGCGGTGTAGCAGCCGGCGGTGTTGGGCAGGATGGTGAAGCGCTCCGGCGGCAGCACGTCCAGCAGGTTCGGCTCGCCCGGGTTCTGCCCGATGTTGGTGCGGCGGATGGCCACGGTAACGATCTGGGCGCCTGCAGCCTCGGTGGCCAGGCGGGTTTCTTCCAGATCCTTGAACTTGCCGGTGCCGGTCAGCAGCCGCGAGCCATAGGTCTTGCCGGCGATCACCAGCGAATCGGGGGAGACATGAACGTTCATGGCGCGATTATCGCTTATCCGCCTGAAGATGGGGTCACGCAGAAACCTGGGGTCAGATCCGACCCCGCGCAGCCTCACCCCCCGCCCAGCGCGTGCACGATCTCCACCACGTCGCCTTCGGCCAGGACATGTTCGCTGTGACGGCTGCGGCTGACGATCTCGCCATTGACCTCCACCGCTACCCGGCGTTGCAGAAGCTGCTCGGCCTGCAGCAGATCGTGGAGGGTCGCCGAGGCGGGCAGGGTACGGGGTTCGCCGTTGAGCTGGATGTTCATCGCCGCATTGTCGCCGATGGCCTGCGGGGATCGGAACCCTTGCAAATGTCGTTGATCGCCAGCCCCGGCACAGCGTGGGCCAGCGCGCTCAGGCGACAATCCATGCGGCGGCGCAGCGTGAGCAAAACGCGGCGCAGTGAAACCATTCACCGTGCGCCGGCGTACGTGCGCCGGGTCCTCAACGATATCCCCACAGGAGTTTTTTCATGCTGCTCAGCAAACGCCCGATCCGCACCCTGATGGCGGCCGCGATCGCGCTGGCCGCGCTTCCGGCCATGGCAGGCGAATCCCCGTATTCCAAGGCCGTGTTCTTCGGCGACAGCCTGACCGATGCCGGCTACTTCCGCCCCCTGTTGGATCCGGGCGTGCAACCGGTCACCGGCCAATTCACCACCAACCCGGGTTGGGTGTGGGCGCAGCAGGTCGCCAACTACTACGGCCTCAACGGCGCCGCCAACGGCAACGGCCAGAGTGGCGACAACTATGCCGTCGGCGGTGCCCGGGTGTCGGTGGACGAGGCCGGTGGCCTGGGCGTGATTCCGTCGCTGAAGTCGCAGGCAACCCGCTACCTGGCCGCGAACGGTGGCAAGGCTGACGGTAATGCCCTGTACACCGTCTGGGGGGGCGCCAATGATCTGTTCGCGGCTACTCGTGCGGCGGCAGGCGGCGCGTCCCAGGCCCAGGTGCAGGGCATCATCGGCGCAGCGGTCACCGACCAGATCGCGCTGGTGGGCGCACTGAAGCAGGCCGGTGCCCAGTACGTGCTGGTACCGAACCTGCCGGATGTGGGCATCACCCCGCAGTTCCGCGGTCCGAATGCCGCCGCCGCCACCGCGCTGTCGGCCGGCTACAACAAGGCCCTGTACGGTGGCCTGAAGCAGGCCGGCATCGAGTTCATTCCGCTCGATACCTTCAGCATCCTGCGTGAAGTGACCGCCAACCCGGGCATGTACGGCTTCACCAACGTCACCGGTACTGCCTGCAGGATAGATCCGAACAACGCCACGGCAAGCATCATCGGCTGCAACCCGACCAGCTACGTCAGCCCGGATGCGGCCAATACCTACCTGTTCGCCGACGGCGTGCACCCGACCACCGCAGGTCATGCGCTGCTTGGCCAGTACGCGGTGTCGGTGCTGGAGGCCCCGCGCCTACAGCAGGTGCTGAGCCACTCGGCGCAGACCATCGGCCGCTCGCGCGCCGACCAGGTCAGCATGCACCTGGGGGGGCGCCCGGCTGACGGCCTGTCCTGGTGGGGCGGTGTCCGCGGTGACCTGCAGCGCTACGACCACGCCGATCTGTACGACGGCCTGGCCCCGGCCGGCCTGTTCGGTATCGACTGGGCCCGCGACGGCATGGTGTTTGGCGGCTTCGCCGGCTTCGGTCGCCTCAACGCCGACTTCGGCAACAGCCGAGGCGACTTCACCCAGAAGGACACCACCGCTGGTCTGTTCGCCGGCTGGTATGGCGACCGCATCTGGGTGAACGGCCAGGTCAGCTACACCTGGCTGTCCTATGACGTGAACCGCAAGGTCCAGCTGGGCCCGGCCACCCGCGAGCACGGTGGTTCGCCGGACGGCAGCAACCTGACCGCCGCCCTGAACGCAGGTTACGAGTTCGGGACCGAAGGCGGCTTCCGCCACGGCCCGATCGCCTCGGTGATCTGGCAAAAGGTGAAGATCGACGGTTACACCGAAAGCGCTGCCGCCGGCACCCTGGCCACCGCGCTGGGCTACGACCGCCAGAACGTCGATTCGACCGTTGGCCGCATCGGTTGGCAGGCCCGCTTCGATGGCGGCACCCTCAAGCCGTACGCGCAGGTGACCTACGATCACGAGTTCGAGGACACCCAGCAGGCCAGCGCCTGGCTGCAGACCCTGCCGGAACTGGGCAGCTACCGCGTGCCGGGCCTGAAGTTCGACAAGAACTACGCTACCGTCGTGCTGGGCGCCCGCACCGAACTGTTCGGCCTGCAGAGCAACTTCGGCCTGAGCGCGTCAACCGGCCAGAAGCGCGCGCAGGACGCCACCCTGTTCGCCAACTTCAGCGGCACGTTCTAATCAGCAACCGCCGGGGTCGGATCCCTTTCCGCAGGGAAAGGGATCTGACCCTTCGTGCCAGGGGGCGGATCCGTTTCCGCCAGGAAACGGCTCTGACCCCATTGCGGCCCTGCTGCCATTGCGCAACACCGGGCCAACCGCATAGACTTTCACCGCGCACTGCGGGCGTAGCTCAATGGTAGAGCTGTAGCTTCCCAAGCTACTGACGTGGGTTCGATTCCCATCGCCCGCTCCATGTCTCCCAACGGTTGGCGCTATCCTAGGCGCTCCGCAATCTTCGGGCCGCTCCGCAATACCTCCAGCTGGGTATCCTGCGTTCACACCTCGTGGACATTAATCCTCCGTGAACCTATGATTGGTGCACAGGAGGGATCCATGGATAAGTGGGGCGAATTTCTTTATCGGCATGCTTCAAAGCTGATCGCAATCGCGGTCGTTCTTGCATTTGTGTCGTTCGCTGGTGGTGTGTACTTTAAGGCGTACCAAGCGGCCTTGTTTAAGGGCGCCGAGTTGTTTGTATGGGCGGCCGGCCTAATGTCCGTGCTGCTCGTTAGACGCCAGCTTCACGCGCAAGAGGTAATCCTAGAAGCCCACCGGCAGCAGCAGGAAGAGGGGTACGAGCAGCTTCAGCGTGATCACGACTGGCGCTGTTATGCCTTCTACCACCAGCACTTCTCTGATCTGCCGGCAGCGAATTTGCGGAAGGGTGTTTACGACTTGGCGCATGCACCTGAGACACAGTTTATCGATTGTTTTTCCGATCGTGGTCGTCCGATGCCCGCTGATGTCTTGGCAAAGGTGAGGGGGAGTTCGGCTGAATGGGATTACATCCGTCCCTACCTTGACGGTTTTGAAACGTTTTGCGGCGCTATCAACGCTAAGTTGGTCGATGACGATTATGCGTTCTCACTGCAGGCAACGCGGGTGATACGGAACTACACTGTTTTTGAACCACTGATCGATGAGTATCGGAAGGCGTCGCCATCGGCTTACTGTGAGTTCTACAAGGTCGCGTACAGGTGGAAAATCCGCCTCCTGCCGGCAGAAGGTCGGGACGTTGGGGGGCTTGGTGTAGATGGAAACGGCGCCAAACCGATTGCCGGCCCCCGGAAACGGGGGGGGCTTGACCGGGCTGCATAGCCGATGTATGGTTTGCTCAACTACAAGGAGAAGTGACATGCGGGATACCACCGGTTTCTAACTTAGGTCGGCCCTGTTATTTCACGAAAGACGGCCCGGAAGGGCCGTCTTTTTTTGTGCGGGATTTAACGTGTAGGGGTCGCCTTGGAACCCCGCTTCTTTCGGACGTAGATCTCGGTCGTGGTGACCGATGAATGCCCCAGCTGGTGCTGCGCCTCGCGAATGTCCTTTGCCGAATCGGCCTTGTCCGTACCCGCTTTTGCGCGGAGATCTCGGAACTGAAACTCCCCCTTTGCAATTCCTGCTGCCTTCCGGGCCTTGTCGAACCGGTAGCGGAGCGCCGCGCGCCCTAGGGCCAGGCCGTCGTCGTCTACGATCAGCCGCGTGCTGTAGACCTTCTCTCGCCCGTTCGGGCACTTCTCCCCCTTACGTTTTGCAATCCGCTCAAGCAGCGTAGCCAGCTCGCCAGTGATCTCCATGGTGACCCGGTTGCTGGTCTTCGACTGTTGGATGACGAGGCCGCGCGCTGTGACCTGGCGCACGTCCATGGACCACACGTCGCCAACGCGCTGGCCGGTGAGGTAGGCCAGATCCATGGCGTCGCGCAGAGCTGCGTCGGCATGTGCATAGACGGCCCTGAAAGCGTCATCGTCCACGTAAACGTCGCGGCCCGCTTCCTTGTTGCGACGAATGCCCTCGCACGGGTTGGGTAGATCGGTAATGCCTTTGCCGCGCGCCCAGTTCCAGATATGCGAGAACAGCGAAACCTCGCGGTTCGCGATCACCTTCGCCTTGCGCCAATCCAGATACTGCCGGATGTTGATCGGACGGATGGCTTCAAACGGCGCTGGCGGTGCGTCAAAGTAGCTCAGCAGCGCAGTGATGCAGCGATTGTTGAGGCGCTGGGTGGTGACGGCCTTGGTAGGAACCACCTCGGCGCGGTAGCGATCGGCAACGTGCCGGAAGGTCACGACGGCCGCTGCGGGGATCGTGCTCGCGTGTTCGATCTCGGCCCATCGCTTGATGGCCACGCCGTAATCGCTGCCGAGGGGTGTTTCGCGCCTCGGCTTGCCGCCGTGGTCATAGTAGTAGTGGGTCACGCCCGACTTCTGCTTGCGTGGCCTGAACCGGGGGATTGCCCCCGGCTTACTCGGTTTCCGTCCCATTTCAAGCGACCTTGCTGGAAGTCCATGTCGTCGGCGCCTTTGGTGCATGCGCCGTTCCCTCAACGCTGGAGCGCAGCACGACCGGCCAGTCGTGCGCGTCCAGGTAGTGCTTGATCCCATTCTTGCGGAGAAATGCCGCCTGGCGCGCGCGCTGTGGCGTGCGGCACAGGCCGGTGATCTCGTCCCGCGACAAATACATGTCAGACGCCACTGGCCACCTTCCCTCCGCCTGCCATCACCAGGCGCATCTGTACGACGTTGTCGGCAACAGCTGCCGGCGACGGTGCCCGCGCGCTGCGCGCCGGACGGTTGAGCCGACGCCATGCGGCGATGGCGTTGTCGGGGTCGGCATGCTTGCTGGTCGACCTGCAGGCGCACTCGACCAGGTGACCACCGCCGGCGGAGGCGCAGCGCTTGTCGTGGATGTGGCGCGCGCGGTGGCCGGCGGCGCAGTTCGGCAACCCTTCCGGGTGGCTGATATGTTCCTGGGTCATGGCTTGTTGCACTCCTCGATGTGGGCTTCGAGCTGTTCAATCAGGAATGTGGCTTCGGTGGCCCTGCGGCGGCGCTCGTGCGTGCTGACCGGCGCCGGGCCGGCGTCCCGGATCCACTTCAGCGGCTCAAGGAACCAGCTCGGGTCGACAGGCAGCAGCTTGCGCGGGTCGGGCTTGTTGTTGGGTGGGAAGCAATCCGGCCCTGCCCAGTCCTCGCTCATCCCGCAGCGCGTGCACACCCGCCGCTGGAAGTCGTGGACCTTCTCGGGCTGGATTACGCGCGGTGTCTCGAACAGTGCGCGGACAACGAGCCCACGCTGGTGCGCAGCGTAGACGTGTCCCGCGTCGGCCTGCATCCAGCAGCCAGGCCGGTGATCGTCCTTGTTGCGGTACTCCCAGCGCACTGGCTGAGCGGTGTAGAGCGCTTTCAGCAGGGTGTCAGCCCAAGCGCGCACCTCGCGACCGTCGACAGCGGTGGCCGGATCGACACGCCGCATGGCAGAGACAACCGCGGCGACAGGCGACGATGCCTTGGTGGCCTCGACAACGGTGGCCGAGGAAACAGGAAGTGGTGTGGTCATGCGAACAGATCCAGTTGGGCCGGCGCGGCCGGCGGTGGTGCGGGTTCATCACGCAGCAGGTCGGCCATGCGGAACGTCACGGCCCACGCGTCGGTATGGCGGATCAGATACTGGTTTTCCTGGCACACAGAGATCTTTCCGGCGGAGATCAGGTAGCCGGCGTGCGCCGGGCCCGTGAATCCTTCGTACTCGATGCGCAGGATCTGCTCTCGACGCCAGCCGGCACGCAGCTTGCGGTCGAGGATCGAGCGGGCGAAGGCACGAAGCTGATCAGGGCCCATCGCTGCTTCCCTTGGGCGGAATCGGCCCGGTGTGGCGGTAGTCACGGAGCGGGTCGGTGATGAATCGGCCATGTTCTTTGCGCAGCACGCTGTATTCGGGGAAAGCGCTGTCGGGAAGATGGTCGTACGCCTCGGCCATCAGGGCGACGAAGCGTTCCTGCCATTCCTTTGGCATTGACTGCAGGGTGCGACGAGGCACCACCAGGTATGCGGCATAGGTGAGGCCAAACGCGTTCCAGATCGGGCCGTCGGAATAGGGCACCGATGCCTGGGCCGGGTTGCTGAGCAGCTGGTCAGTCATTGGACGACGCGCTCCACGTTGGCGAGGTCTTGTATGCTGAGAAGTGGGATGGCTGTGACAGGGGAGTTAAGTGGTCGAGCGAGCGCGGTGGCACGAGGACTGGAACTTCAAGATCAGGGGAAGAGACGTGACGGTCCGTGTAGCTACTGATGGCCCCGGCAGGGGCGAGGTGACTGCTATCCACGTGATCTATGGTCCTAGCCAGGCCGGCTTGGCCATTCCGGTGACTTCGCAGAAGGACGCCATGGAGAAAGCCGAAGCTCTGCTTAGCGATCTGATGGGCTCGAACTGGTACTGACTTAGCGCTCGCCAGCGCCGCAATCTTGTTGGCATCGCTTATGCCTGCATGTCCTTGCTAGTGGTGGAGCGCGCGCTGTGCGCGGCGAGGTGTTCCCAGCGTTCGGCTTCGCCCACGTAGTAGTCGTGGCGTTCCTGCCGGACGGTGGCGGTGAACTGCACGTCGTGCAGTGCGCGCTCGGCGGCGGCGCGGTTGGCCGCTGCCGTGCGGGCCGGATCGTGGTCGAAGATGTCGAGCTGGTTACGCACGCTGGACTCCTGGGATGGGTTGCCGGCTGCTGGAACCCGGCCGGCGCGGATTCCCTGCGCTACAGGGGGCGAGCGCAGGGCAGGGGATCAGTGGGTGTCGTCGGCGGAGAGCGGGCCGCGCTGTCGTTCATCGCTGCGGCGCTGTATCTCGGCCTTGAACGCCGGCCAGGTGGTGTTGAGGTCCTCCCAGCAGCGCCATGCGAAGAACACGGCGCCGATGGCGCAGGCGAGGGCGACAGCGTCGACCTGGTTGCGCAGGGCCCAAGCGAGCACGGCGAGGAGCAGGCCGACGACGACGGCGCAGAAGAAGGGCAGGGCCAGGTGGCGCATTACTCGGTCTCCTGTTCGGCAGTGGGCTCGGCCGGCGCCGACGCCGGGCTGACGGGCGGGGTGATGGGCGGGATGCCGGCGGCCATGGCGGCGAAGAAGTCGTGGTCGGTCACGCGGCACCGCCGTTGGCATGCTCAGTGAGGAATGCCTGGATCTTCGGCGCGAGGGTGGCCGGCAGATCGATGCATGCCGAGCCAAGCCACAGCGCGGCAGGGGTGTCGGTATCAGCATCGTGGGCATCTACCCGCGGCACTTTTCCGGGACTGGCGCAGGCGAAGGCAATCCCTCGGTGCTTCCTGTCCTTCCCTACGAAGGTGTAGAGCGACATGCGCCAGGAGTTGTCGCTGTTCCGGGTGAGGCCGAGGTTCGCGCCGAAGCACTTGGCGGTGAATTCGACTTGGGTGCTCATGCAGCACCGCCTTTGGCGCGCGCTGCACGGCGGACGGCGGCGACGGCGCCTGCAGCGCTCTGACCGTGCCGCAGGACGGCATTGGCGGCGATGCTGGCGGCGATGACGACCTGGTAGGGGAGGAGGCCCCAGCGGCGCCCGGCGCGGGCGACGATGCCTGCGGCGGCGGCCGCGCGCTGAGCGTTGGAGTGGCGGGCGAGGGTAGCGCTCATGCGGCGGCGCCCTGCTGCGCGGCGCGCAGCTGCTTGGCGGCTTCCAGCAGCTGGCCGGCATAGTGCTCGGCTTCGTCAGCGGACTGAAGGAGGCGGGCAGCGCCCAGGTCGGAAACCACCTTGGCGTTGAGGCTGTCGGCGGCGACGGTTGGCGTCGACTGGCGGACGCCGAGGGAAAGGGTGGCCATGCTGATCTCCTGCGCCTGGCCCCGGGATGGGGTGATGTTGGGCGACAGGATGTAGACTACGGAATACCGTAATACCTTGTCAAACGGAATTCCGTAGAAAATTATGAACCTACGGAATTGGGTTCATGAATGGCTCGTCCGCCCCTGCAAGTGACACGGCTGAGCCAGGCTGGGATGCTGCTCCTTGGGCAGTAGTAGCAGTACTAATGACTGCAATAGGCACACACCTATATGATTCGGCTGCCCAGGACGGGCGGACGACAGGGGAATGGCTTGAGTAAGGTGACGATGAAGCACGTGCAGCACCCCGCGTTTACCAGCGCCATGGCGACTGGAATCGCGCTGGCTGGCCCTAGCCCGGACGGATATGTGCATATCCAGTACTGGCGCGAGGGTCTGCGCATGCTGCAGGAGAATTTCGAGCAAGAGATCTTTGTTCAAGACGGAATTCAGGTCGCTCGCCTTAAGGCCGAGGGCAACGAAACGGAGGCCTTCCGGGAGGACGTTGCAACGGTTCTCATCCCAGTGGCTAAGTTCGACGAATTCTGCGACGCGATGTGCAAGATGCGGGACTCACTTAAGCAGTCCCTAGCGGCGCGTGAAGCCGCAATAGCCAAGCACGGCACGGAACCTTAACGGTGTCCGGCGTAGACAAGGCTGGTGGTCTGGACTTCGTTGTTCAGTTTCCAGCAGCCATCGTGTCGTCTTCTCCGGACGGGCTGAGAACGGTAGTTGTTAGAGTAAGCCCGTCGGCCCCCATTCTGAAGACGTTGGAAACACCCGTGTCGAGTTCGGGTCCGCAACCTATGACTGATTTTTCAAAGTTCGACGACCGTCTCCGTGCGGTCGAAATCGATGTTGCGACGATCAAGGAGCGCATCACTCATATGCCTACTACCGTGAAGATGTGGGTGGCGATAGCCTCCATCACGATTCCGGTGGGAGCGGCCGTTGTGGGTATCTTGAGCTGGGTTCTTCAGAACATGCTGGAACCGCTATTGAAGGCTGCGACGTAATCGCCTTGCTTGTCGCTGGGAAGAAAGCCCCGCTCCGGCGGGGCTTTTTTGTTGTCCCAGATTGGGACGATAGTGGCAGCCTGTTGCGACCTCAGAACTTCCGCAGCCCTGCGTGGATCAGCGCCTTGCCAAGGATGCTCACATCGCCAGGATCCGGCCTATAGGCTGGGAAGTCGGTGTTGACACTTACAACGTAGAGACCGTCGCCACGCTTCTGCAGCATCTTGATCTGGGTCTCGCCCCCGATGTTGATCAGGTAGTAGTCGTCGCCGTCGAAGTAGTTGCAGCTGGTATCGATCCAGACAATGTCGCCGTCTTCGAGCTTGGGCCGCATCGATGGCCCGCGGCCGGTGATGATCTGGATCCTGCCAGGCTTAGGTAGGTATCCGAGCTTCCGGCGGACCTCCCACTCGGCGACCTCGATGGTCTTCACTACCTCCGGGTAGTCCTGGTTGACCAGCCCTGCACCCATCCCTGCACCCCCTTCAAACAAGTCGAAGCGAACATAGCCCGGGGGCGTCTCAGTCTCCGAGAACGATGCGACTGGAGCCCCACGGTCACCCTTGGGGCCGCGTCCGGTTTCCAGCCAATCGGCATGGACACCGAGTCGAGCGGCGATCTTGTGTAGGGCGGTGCTGGACTTCGATAGGCCCAATTCAAGATTGGAAAGGGTGGTCGGCGCGATGCCGGCGAACTTTGCCAGTTCCCCGCGACTGATCCCCTGGGCTTCGCGCTCTGCGCGAATTCTTGTGCCGATAGTCTCCATCCCATCATTTGAACGGAACTCCGTAACGGAATGCCGTTGACTTGATGCTACGGAATACCGTAGTGTGGCCGGCATGGACAAATCTTGGGCTTCCATCATTGGTGAGCTTCAGTCGGTGGGTATGACGTATGCCCAGATCGGCGAGGCGATCGGCGCAGCTGGGTCGACCGTGGGTGATCTCGCCACGGGACGATCACAGTCGCCTCGAGCGGCGAGTGCCTTTGCGTTGCTTAAGTTGCATTCGAGCAGGTTCCTCCAGGGCAGTCCGGCTGAAGGTTCAACCCTTCGCCAGTTGGTCGACAGCCGCATGAACAAGCGCGCGCTGCGCGCCCGGCTCGGCCTCGCAAACGACAAGCACCTCGCGACCTTGCTCCAGCTTCCCGTAGCTGAGGTCGAGGCTTGGCCGGAAGAGGGCGTTTTGCCGGCACTGCCGCAGATCCAGCGCCTGCTCGGCGGCGAGGTGAAGCCGCCCGATCCCGTAGCACCTACCGATTTCGACCATGACCGAATTGTCCCGGTCGATGCGGCCTGACGTGTCGCGCGCTGTAGCAGTTCGTTCCACAACTTCCTCCTGAACTTCTCATACGGATATGTACGCAGATCCTTCGAACCTTCGTGACAACCCGATCAAGGTCCGGTTCAACGACACGGAAAAGGCATTGATCGATGCGGCGGCGAACTTCAACGGGCGCCAGCCTGCGGTGTTCGTTCGTGACTTGGTGCTGGCCGGCCTCGCCGCGCTGGAACAGCGTAGCCCCGACCGTGATGTGGCCTGAAGGACCCAAAGAGTCCCTGGGGAGGGTCCATGGAAATTCAGCTGTCGCGCGATCAGCGAAAGCTGCTTGATCAATACGCGGCCTCGCTGGGGATCACTCCTGAGGAGGCCGCAACAGAGCTGGCACGCGGCGAACTTGGGCGCCGCTACCGGCTCCCGAGAACCAACGGCGAAGTAGTCCCTTTTCAGGGACTGAAACGGCCCGAAGACCCTACGAGGTAGTACCGATGAGCAGCACGCTCGCGCGCTCCACCGATCCGCACACCAGCCATGCCGCTGCTGCCGAACTTGTCGCCAGCGGCGCGCTACGCGTCCAACACGCCAAGGCTGAGGCTGCGGTGATCCGCCATCCAGGCCAGAGCAGCCTGCACCTGTCGACGCTGACTGGCCTCGATCGCCATATGTTGGGTCGCCGACTGCCTGAGCTGGCCCGCGAGGGACGCATTTGGCGCGGCCCAACCGCGCCGTGCGCAACCACGGGCAAGCCTGCATGCACCTGGTGGCCGGTTGCGCCGGGCGAGAACCTGACGCTGGGGCTCTGACATGTCGACCATCATCATGTCTCAGTGCTGGCCGCTACAGGGCCTGAGCGTCACGCAGAAGGCGGTGCTGATCTCGTTGGCTGATCAGGCGAACGACGACGGCGTGTGCTGGCCGGCGGTGGGCACCATCGCCGCGCGCTGCTGCATGTCGGCGCGCGCTGTGCGCACGGCAATGGATCATCTGGAGGCCGTTGGCCTGCTGACCCGTGACCGCCGGTTCAACAGCAGCACGGTCTACAGGGTCACTCCGGCCAACTTCGACAAGGCCGCTGCGCCGTCGAAGGCTGGCCGCAAGTCTGGAAAAGCAGGTACTGCACCGGGCGCAGGGGCTGCGCCCCATGCAGGGGGTGCGCCCGATGCAGGGGGGGATGCGCCCCATGCAGGGGGTGCGCCCGATGCAGGGGGGGATGCGCCCCATGCAGGGGGGGATGCACCGGGCGCAGGTCTGGGGGTGCGCCCCGTGCCGCCTAACCGTCATATAACCCTCAATGAACCGTCAGGAGAACCGTCATTTCCGGCGGGCCTGCCGGCCGCGCCGCCGGCGGCGGATTCCGAGACCGACCTGCAGGCAGCGTGCCGTGCCACCTGGGCGGCCTACGCCAGCGCTTACCGCGACCGCCACGGTGTGGCGCCGGTGCGCAACGCGAAGGTCAACGCCAACGTCCGGCAGATCGTGCAGCGGCTCGGCCACAGCGAGGCGCCGCTGGTGGCCGCGTGGTTCCTGACCGTCAACGAGCGCTACGTGGTGCAGAACATGCACGACCTGGGCGCGCTGCTGGCGAAGTGCGAGGCATACCGCACGCAGTGGGCCACCGGTCGGCAGGTGACCGAGGAAGCCGCCCGGCAGACGGACAAGACCCAGACCAACCTGGGCGCCGCCGACGCCGCCAAGGCGCTGCTGGCACAGAGGAGGGCGGCACATGCTGGGTAATCAGGAGCAGGATCGGCTAGTCGATCTGCTGGTGGCCACCGCCGAGGTGATTGGCGACCAGCTCAGCCCGAACGCCGCCGCCTACATGGTTTCGGATCTGGCGCAGTATCCGCTGCCGATGCTGGAGCGCGCGCTGGCGGCCTGCCGCCGAGAGCTGAAGGCGCGGCTGTCGCTGGCGGCGATCCTGGAACGCATCGAGGACGGGCATCCGGCGCCGAATGAGGCATGGGCAAACGCGATCCGAGCCGCCGACGAAGGTGCGACCGTGGTGTGGACTGAGCAGACCCGCGATGCGTGGGCGGCGGCGCTGCCGCTGGTGCAGGCGGGCGACATAATCGCTGCGCGCCCGGCGTTCCTGGAGGTCTACACCCGGCTGGTGAAGGAAGCGCGCGCTGCACACCGGATCGCCACCTACCAGTTTTCTCTGGGCGGCGACGTGTCCGGTCGTGACAGCGTCCTGCGAGAAGCGTTGGCCGCTGGCCAGCTGTTGGAGGGGCAGGTGGCGGAACACCTGGCCCTTCCGCCCGCCACCCCGGCCTTTAACCCGATGGCGCTGCTGGCCGGAACGGTCGAGGCATCGCCGACAGCGGATGACAGGGCCCGTACGCGCCTGGCCGAGATCGTGGCGCTGCTGGAGGGCAAAGCAGCATGAGCCCCGATCACTTCAACGTCGAAGTCCGCCCGGTGAGCGAGCCGGTGGCCGAGGCGGGCTGGTATCTGGCCTACGGCTACGGGATCAAGCCGATGGTGGTCTACGCGACACGCGGGATGACTGTCTGGCGCGACGGCATGCGGCGGATCCCGATCACCCGCTACGCGGGTCCGATCCCGGAGCTGCGGTGATGTGGTCGAACGCACCGCCGCCGACGGAGGCGGAGGCAGCACGCATCGAACTGGCGAAGACCGGGCCGTGCATGGCGTGCCTCGTCCGCTACGCGCAGGGACTTATGGCGAAGAAGCATGTGATCTACGGCTGCGAATACAACCACGCGAAGTCGGGAAACATCCGGCGCGGCCATTTCTTCGGCTACGCGTTGTGCCAGTGGCATCACCAGCGATACCGCAGAGAACACATGACTCAGAAGCAAATGGTGGCCCGCTGGGGCCCACCACTGCACTGGTCCAAGAGATTCCACGAGGCGTTCGGATCGGACGACGACCTGATCGCACAGCAGACCTACATCAACGAACTGAGGGCGGGAGCATGAAGAAGACGAAGGCCATGGCGCCGAGGATCAACCCCCAGCGTGCACCCCGCGAGCGTCGAATGGATCACAACACAGTGTCCCGGCCGAAGCGGGTAAAGACCGACGCGATCGCCAAGGCCCCGGCCGAGACGGTGGAGCAGTTCGAGGCCCGCGGCGGGCAGGTGCAGCGCCTGACGGCCAGTTGGGAGCAGGCAGCATGAGCGGCAGTGCAGCGAAGGAATTTCTGGCTGCCTTGGGGCACCCCCTTGCGACCCGGATCGTTGATTGGAGGCCCATCGCGGAGGCGCCGCAGGACGGCACGCGGTTGATGCTGTGGGACTCGGTGAGCAAGCGGCCGGTGTTCGGCAGCTGGCGGGGTGGCAACCCCAAGATCACGCACTTTGCGGACGAGCCGGCCGGCCCGGAGGTGGCCTGATGGACGCCATCGAGAAGCGGGCGCGGGAGCTGTTGGCTCAGGCTTTCGGCTGTGATCCGGAGGAGCTCTTGCCAGTCGAGGTTAGGGCAGTTCGTGCGGTCCTTGCCTACCATGCCGCCCTCACGCCGCCCGAGGGCTACGTGCTGGTGCCGGTGGAGCTGCCAGTGGAGATGGAGATCGCCTTCATGGAGACGTGGGTCCTCAAACGGCGCTGCATTGATGATCCTGAGATGCAGGACGCTTGGGAAGCAGCGCTCGCCGCTCGCCCGGAGGTGCCTACCTGATGGGACAGCGAGAGAGGGCCTCAAAAGGGCCGCAGAAGGTGCCGCGCGCTGCGCGGGTGAATAGCCGAAGACTGGTAGGGGAACGGAAATGCAGGTGGATACCTTCGGGGCATACGTGAGGGCGGAGTTGGAGTACTGGGGAGTGCAGTTCGCCTTGCATCGGGACTGTGACTACCTGGGGCATCAGTCGCGCAGCATCTTGCAGGCGTTGATTGACTACAAAGGCGACCTGCCAGGCCGGGCACAGGGCTTCAAGCCGATGACCGTGGACGCGCGTGCTCAGCGAGTCGAGGACCTGGTGACGGTGATAGCCCGGGACAACAAGGCAATGTCCTGCGTGTTGCGCGCGCGGTTTTGCGGAAAGGGCAGGGTGAAGAACGAGCGGTACGAAACGGCGCAGCTGCTGCTCGCCAACGCGGGTGAACCAATGATGCACGTTAAGGCGTACTTGGAGCTGGTTCGGCGCGGGGAGGACAGGATCCACGGGATGCTCGCGGGTATCGCATTGGCTGCCTAACGCGCGCGCGATACAGCTTGACAGGTGCCACCTGCAAGGGGTTTAATTCCGGCACGATGACATAGAAGCCTCCGGCGAAAGCCGGGGGCTTTTTCTTTTCCGGAGACGCTATGGCGCAGATCACTCCCCAACAGGCTGGCGGCGTGAACGTCGTGGCCTTCCTCGACATGCTGGCTTGGTCCGAAGGTACGGACAACGGCCGGCAGCCGACAAACGACCGCGGCTACGACGTGCTGGTCGGTGGTGGCTTGTTCCGCGGCTACGCCGACCATCCGCGCGTGCTGGTGGATCTGCCGCGGCTGAAGATCCAGTCCACCGCAGCTGGCCGCTATCAGCTGCTGCGCCGCTACTACGACGCCTACAAGAAGACGCTCGGCCTGAAGGACTTCTCGCCTTTGAGCCAGGACCTGATTGCGCTGCAGCAGATCCGGGAGCGCCGCGCGCTGCCGCTGATCCAGGCGGGGAAGATCGAGGAAGCCATCAAGGCCGTCCGCAAGACCTGGGCGAGCCTGCCCGGCGCGGGCTACGGCCAGCACGAACAGAAGCTTGCCGACCTGTTGGCCGTGTACCGCAAGGCCGGCGGGACGGTGGTGCCGTGACTGAGCCCGTGAGCACTCTAAAAACCATCGTCGGGACGTTCACCGCGGCCGTTGTGGCGCCTGCGACAGCTGATGCGCTGAGGGAGGCCGAACGGGTGATCCTGGGCGTACCGCAGTCCGTGCTGCTGGTTGCGATGGCGGGAGCGCTGATCGGCGTCCTGCTGCTGCCGGAGAAGGATGCGGAGCGGGTAGCCGCTGACGCCAGCCGCCGGCGCGGCCACCGCCTCCTGCAGACCGCCGCGCGCTGGGCGGCCCTGGCTGTGGCGGTCGTGGCCTACGCCATCGTGGCCGCATGGGTCATCGCTGTTGCGGCGTCGATCTGGCCCGCATTGGCGGGCGCCCCGCAGCTGCCCCTGGCCGGCCTATCCGGCGTCCTGATCCGCCGGCTGTTGCCCGGCTACGTGCGCATGGTGGAGCGAGCCACCGGCGCCATCGGAGGCGATAAGCCATGAGCGTATTGATTCGATTCCTGCGGGCAGTCTGGGACCTGGTCATTGGAACCGCCGCCGACGCGCTGCATTGGCTACGCAAGCCGGGCAGCAAGCTCAAGGCGGTGTGCGCTGTGCTGGCCTTTGGCTGCATGGTCTCTGCCCTGACCGCATACGAGAAGGAGCAGAAGATCCGTGACCTGAGCGCCCAGGTGATCAAGGTCCGGGCCGACTGGCAGGCCGATGCCGCCCGACTGCAGGCGGACGTGGACAGCCGCGATCAGCGTTTGGCCGAGGTTGCCGCTGCGCTGAGGGCGGAAGCCGAGAAGCTGGAAGCCCTCAAAGCAGAAAGCGCCGCAGCACTTCAGGAGCTGGCCGGCAAGATCGAGGCGTCCGAGAAGGAGGCTTCCACCTGGCGCGGCCGCTACGAACAACGGCCCGACACCTGCAAGGCAGCACTGGAGCTGCTCGATTCCGCCTGCCCGGCACTGAAGGGGTACTGACATGCGCGCCATCGTGGTTGCTACCGCTGCGCTGCTGGCCGCGTGCCAGGCCGCACCTACCAAACCGAACCCGCCGCCGGCAGCCGTCATCAAGGTTCCGGTGGTCACCTACGTGCCGATCGATGCCCAGCTGCGCAAGCGCTGCAAGTGGGTGAAGGAGGCGGCGCCGTCTGCCGTGTTCGAGGTGAGTAACGGCCGGAAGCGTTGCCTGCTGCAGTACGAGGCGCAGCTCGACGGAATCGACCAGGTGCAGGGCAAGCCTGTGCCGGATTCGCCCTGATGGTCCGCCAGACGGCGCGGGAACGCCGCGTGCTGGCGCTGGGCCGGCTGAAAACGGGCGAGATGAACAAGACCGAGGCGGCGTATGCCGAGCGGCTGAGCGCGCTGCAGGCGGCAGGCGAGGTGCAGTGGCACCGGTTCGAGGGCATGAAGCTGCGCCTGGCCGACAACACGTTCTACACCCCGGACTTTGCGGTCATGGCTGCCGATGGCGTCATGGAGTGCCACGAGGTGAAGGGGCACTGGCAGGACGATGCACGGGCCAAGATCAAGATCGCAGCGGCCATGTACCCGTTCCGCTTCATTGCGGTGAAGGTCAGGCCCAAGCGCGACGGCGGTGGCTGGGAAGTGGAGGAATTCTGATGCACGCGACAGTGACTGCGTCGGTCCGCCTGCGCTGGTGGCTGCGGTGGTATCTGGCTGCCGTGGTGTGGACTGCCCGGGCCACGGGCTTGGAGCCGGACTGGGAGCGGGTCGAGCGGTGGATACGCCGCGGCCTGGTACTGCGAACGACGAGGGTTGGTGATGGACGCTGCACGGATTGAAGAGGTTGCGCGCGCTTCTGCAGTCGCTGCCCTCGCGGGCCTGATTGAGAGCAGCACCGACAGCCGTATCGACCGACTCGTCGGGATCATCGAGCAGCAGGGCAAGCAGATCGCCGAGCTGGCAATGCACGTTGGCCTGCTGGTGCAGGCCGTGGCGCAGCTGCTGGGCGAGGAGGCCGGTGCACCGGTGCAGGACGAAGATGCCGAGCCGGAGCGAGTCGACCTGGACGGGAAGCCCTACTGATGGCCGCGGGCCCGACCCAGCGCCGCGGCAGGACCCGGCAGACAGGCGGCAGCGCCTTCGCACACCTGTACGGCACCGCGCGCTGGCAACGCACGCGCAAGGCGCAGTTGGAGCGTGAGCCGCTGTGCAGCAGGTGCAAGGCCAGAGGCCACGTCACGGTCGCCACGGTGTGCAACCACACCAACGGCCACCCTGCCGGCGAGACGGAGGAGATGTTCTGGGCAGGCCCCTTCGACAGCCAATGTGCCAACTGCCATAGCAGCGACCAGGCCCGACTCGAGCGAGGCGCCGCGCAGGTCCGTGGGTGTGACACCGACGGTTGGCCGATCGGTCACTGACGGTTCCACGGTTCATCGTTCCACGCCAACGGGGTAGGGGGGACGAATTTATGGCGTTGGCCAGCTCCTAGACCGAGCGCCCCCCTAAATTCGCGTATCCACAATTCACGGGACGACCCTCGAACGGGCGCTCCCAGTTAAGAAATCCCGCATTTTCCCGAGGAATTCATGCCAAGGCCCCGATTGCCCGTCGCAAAGGCTGCGACAAGCGGCGCCGCCATCAAGAATCCCGGCCGGCACGCTGGCCGGAAGAAGCCAGCGGGCACACGAAGCCTGGGGGAGCCGTACAAGGCCATGACTGCGGCGGAGAAGCGGGCATGGAAGGAATTCGCGACGGAAATGCCCTGGCTCAACGCGAGCCACCGAGTACTGCTCCGCCTTGCCTGCCTCTGGACGGCTCGGATGGATGACCCGAAAGCCGAGTTCGGCGTGTCAGCAACCCAGGCGCTCAGCTCGATCCTTTCGAAGCTGGGCGCCACACCTGTGGATGAATCGAAGGTCTCGCATGGCGGTGACGAAGACGACCAGGGCGAAGAATTCTTCGGTGGCCCCAGCTCCGGCAGACCGCACTAAGGCGTATGCGCTGGATGTGGTGGCTGGCCGGATCGTTGCAGGCCCCCATGTCCGAAACGCCTGCCGACGCCACCTGCAGGATCTGATCGAAGGCCCCGAACGGGGCCTTTACTTTGACCACGAGGCTGCCGAATACGCGTTCCGCTACTTCGAGAACGTCCTGATGCTCTCCGAGGGTCAGTTCGAGGGCCGGAAGTTCGAGCTGCACCCCTCGCAGGCGTTCATCATCGGCTCGCTGTTCGGCTGGAAGGGCGCCGACGGGCTTCGCAGGTTCCGGCGCGCGTACATCGAGCAGGGAAAGGGCAACGGAAAGAGCCCGCTGGCCGGTGGGCTGGGCCTCCTGGGGATGACGGCCGCAGGCGAGGCCGGCGCACAGATCTACTCGGCGGCAGCGAAGAAGGACCAGGCGGGCATCCTGTTCGCCGACGCGGTGAAGATGGTCAAGAAGTCGCCCCTCCTGGCCAAGCGCATCGAGTTCGCTGGCGGCGAGGGTCGGGAGTTCAGCATGGCGCACCACGCCAGCGCGAGCTTCTTCCGGCCGGTGTCGCGCGATACGGGCCGCACCGGCTCCGGTCCTCGACCGTTCTTCGTGCTGGTCGATGAGGTGCACGAGCTTCCCGACCGGCGAATCATCGAAATGCTGGAGCGCGGCTTCAAGTTCCGCCGCGAGCCGCTGCTCTTCATGATCACCAACTCCGGCAGCGACCGGACCTCGGTGTGTTGGGAGGAGCACGAGCATGCCGTCAAGGTCGCCGCCGGGCATACCGAGGCGGTGAACGATCCGACCTTCGTCGGCAACGTGATCGATGACAGCACCTTCAGCTACGTGTGCAGCTTGGACGACGGGGACGACCCGCTTGAGGATCCCAGCTGCTGGGCGAAGGCTAACCCCCTGTTGGGGGTAACTATCACCGAGCAGTACCTGGCGGGCGTGGTGGCGCAAGCCAAAGCGATCCCCGGGTCACTGAACGGCATTCTTCGTCTGCACTTCTGCGTGTGGACCGATGCGGAGACCGCTTGGATGACGCGCCCAACGCTGGAACCGGCGCTGGCCGACTTCGACCCGCGCATGCATGAGGGACGGAAGGTCTACCTCGGCCTCGACCTGTCGCAGGTTCGCGATATCACTGCGATGGCAGCGGTCGTGGAGACCGGCACTGTCCCGGTGGAGGTGGAAGTCGAGGGCGAGAAGCTGGTCATCGAGAAGCCGACCTTCGACGCCTGGATCGAGGCTTGGACACCCGGGGACACGCTGGATCAACGGCAATTGCAGGACAAGCTGCCCTATCGGACGTGGGTCAACGGTGGACACCTGCACGCGCCTCAAGGGCAGGCCATCAACTTCCGGCACGTGGCCCAGGTCATGGCCGAGTACGACAACCGCTATGACGTGCAGTTGGTCGCGTACGACCGCTACGCGTTCCGCCGCTTCGAAGAGGAGGTCAATGACATTGGCCTATCTGTGACCTTCGCGGAGCACCCGCAGGGCGGTTGCAAGAAAGGCAAGCCGCTCGAAGCGGCGGTGGCGGCCGCCGAGCAGTCGGGGCAGCCAGTGCCTGAAGGCATGTGGATGCCCGGATCGTTGCGCCTGCTGGAAGAGGCGCTGCTGGAAGGTCGCCTGCGCCTGCGCCGCAACCCGGTTCTGGTGTCCGCAATCATGTCCGCCGTCATCGAATCGGACCGCTGGGGCAACAGCTGGCTGTCGAAGGCCAGGTCGGCAAACAAGATCGACGCAGCGGTGGCCCTTTGCATGGCCATCGGCGCGGCACACGCCATGCCGCCGGATGCCGGCGGCATAGACGACTACCTGGAAAACGGCTTCTTTGGACTGATCGGATGACTACCTTTCGCTGGTACAACCCGCTGAGCTGGCGGTTCTTCGGATACGACGACCCTGCCACCGGCAACTACGTGGAGGTCGACCTATCCACCGGTGGCCGAGGCACCAAGGCGGGCGTCCGGGTGACGCCCAAGAAGGCGCTGACGGTCAGCATCGTCTGGTCGTGCGTGAAGGTGCTGTCCGAGTCCGCCGCGGGGCTGCCTTGGAAGCTGTATGAGGACGCGGGCGGCCTCCGCCAGTTGGTCAGGGGGAGCAGCCCGCAGAGGCGCCGTCTGCTTCGCCTGCTGAGCAAGCCGAATCCGTTCATCAAGTGGCTGGACCTGATCAAGGCGGTCGTGGTGAACATGGCGCTGCGCGGCAATGCCTTCGCCATCATCCAACGTGACGACGACGGTGGATGGATCGGCCTGATTCCCGTGCCGGTGGATAGCGTCCGCATCGACACCGACGACGGCCTGATCTACTGGGCGACGATCAACGGCAGCGAAACGCCGGTCTCGCCGCAGAACATGCTGCACTTCAAGCTGTTCAGCCCAGATGGCATCACTGGCCTGTCGCCAGTCGAGTATCAAGCCGAAACCATCGGCCTCGCGCGCGCTGCGCAGGACTGGTCCGCGCGGTTCATGCGCAAGGGTGGCTTCACCGGTGGATACATCATCTATCCCGGCTTCCTGACCAAGGAGCAGCAGGCGCAAATCAAGGCGAAGCTGCCTGATATCCGCCAGGGCGATGTGGACGACCTCGGCAAGATGGCCATCCTGCAGGGTGGGCCGACGATCACGCCGGCCGGCCTGACCCAGAAAGACAGCCAGTTCATCGAATCGCAGCAGTTCCAGGAGGAGGCGCTCGCCGGCATCTGGGGCGTTCCGCTGTACCTGACCAACCGCGCTCGCTCCACTTCGGTGCTGGGCTCCAATCTGGAGCAGCAAACCAGCGGCTTCGTCACCTTCGGCCTGAAGCCTTACCTCGACGCGATCGAGAGCGAGATCAACGACAAGCTGTTCGCCGATGGCGACATGTTCGTGGAGGCCGTTGTAGAGGGCCTGCTGCGCGCCGACAGCGGTGCCCGTTCCACCTACTACAAGACGGCCCTCGGCGGCTCCGGCGGCTCGGGCTGGATGACCATCAACGAGGTCAGGGTGAAGGAGAACCTGCCTGTGCTGGAAGGCGAGCAATACGACCAGGTCACACGGTGGACCAGCAACAAGCCCGATTCCAGTAACGACGACCCAACGGGAGATCCCGCCAATGCTTAGCAAGTATTCCTGCCCGTTCGAGGTAAAGGCGGCAGACGATGCAGGCAACTTCGAGGGCTATGCCTCGGTGTTCAACAACGTGGATCTCGGCGAGGACCTGATCCTCCCGGGTGCCTTCGTCAAGGTGAAGACGACTCGGACTGGCCGACTGCGCCTGGCGCTGTACCACAACCTGACACGGCTGATCGGCGATGCCGAGTTCAAACAGGACGGCAACGGCCTGCACTTGAAGGGCAAGGTCAACCTCAACGTCAGCTACGCCAAGGACGCCTACGAGCTGATGAAGGCCGGCACCTTGGACGAGATGTCAGTCGGCTTCAACACGTTGGAGGACGCGATCGAGAACCGCGAGGGGCGGCGGGTGCGCGTCATTAAGAAGGCCGAATTGTGGGAGGCATCGGTCGTCCCCTTCGGCATGAACCCGGAAGCACAGGTGATGAGCGTCAAGTCCGACGTTCGCGCCTTCGAATCGGCCCTGCGCGAACGCATGGGGCTGTCCCAGAAAGAGGCGGCGGCCGTCGCCTCGCTCGGCTTTCCCGCGATCCACCGTGACGGTGGCATTGGGGACACGGAGACCGTGAAGCAGCTGAAGCAACTCGGCACATCCATCGAATCCATTTTCAAAGGAATGCACCAATGAGCGAGAACATCAGCGATATCCGTGAGGGCTTGGAGAAGCAGCTGAAGGACGGCTTTGCCGGCCTGCAGAAGAAGTACGACAGCGCCTCGGCCGAGATCGAAAAGGGCAACCAGGTCACCACCGATCTGAAGAAGCAGATCCAGACCGCCACCGACGAGATCCAGAAGGTCGTCGACAAGGTACTGAAGCTCGAGGAGAAGGGCATCGGCCTGGGCAACCAGCCCGGCACGAAGAAGGGCTTCATCGACTTCATCAAGGGCAACGATGAATACAAGGCGCTGCAGGGCCGTGAGAAGTCGGCTGCAGAGATTGAGGTCAAGAAGGACGAGCTGGCGTCCATGCAGGAGACCAAGGCGGTAACCAGCGCCGGCATTGTCGTACCCAACTACGACCCGACGATCCAGCCGGGCATCCGCCAGGAGTTGCGCATCCGCGACCTGATCCCGTCGATCTCCGTCACCGGCCAGAGCTACACCTACTTCCGCGAGCTTCTGCACACTCGCGGCGCCGGACCGGTCGGCGAAGGCACGGCCAAGCCACAGAGCAACGTCACCTTCGAGCAGAAGACCGACTTGGTGAAGAAGCTGGCGGTCTGGATCCCCGTCACCGACGAAGCCCTGGACGACGTGCCGCAGATGTACGGCTACCTGCAGCAGCTGCTGCGGTACGACCTGAAGCTGGAAGAAGAAGCCCAGATCCTGAAGGGCGACGGCTTGGGCAACAACCTGCCCGGCCTGATGACTGACGCCACGGTATTCGATGACGCCCTTTCGAAGGCGAGCGACACCTCGATCGACACTGTCCGCCGCGCGATCTACCAGGTGCGCAAGCAGTCGAAGCTGTCGGCCGACGCCACGGTGATGACCGAACTGGACTGGATGAACATCGAGCTGGAGAAGGACAGCCAGAACCGCTACCTGTTCGCCAACCTGCAGGGCTTCGTGACCCCGATCCTGTGGGGCCGGCCGGTGGTCGCCTCGGACAGCATGGACGAAGGCGACGGCACCACCACCGGTGGCGAGTTCCTGGTCGCCAACTTCCAGCGCGGCGCCACGATCTACGATCGCATGAGCTTCCTGTTCAAGGTCGGCCTGATCAACGACGACTTCGTGAAGAACCAGCGCGTGCTGCTGGTCGAAGAGCGTCTGGGTCTGGCCAAGCGCCGCATCGAGGCATTCGTGAAGGGTCGCTTCAAGCCGCAGGCTTGATAAGCCGTTGACCCTGTAGGAGGCCGGCCATGCGCCGGCCTCTCTCTCCCGAGATGGAGTAGGAACATGAAGATCAAAGCAGAATGGGGCTTTCGCGGTGACGCCCCGAAGCTCAACGCCGAGTCCGCCGATGTGAAGGCTGGCGACGTGTTCGATGGCGTGGATCCGGAATACGGGCACGCGCTGGTCGGCAAAGGCTTGGTGGTGCAGATTCACGAAGGGTCCGCGCCCCTGGAGACGAAGCCGGCCCAGCCCAGCGAGCTGAAGGCGGGCGAGGACGACGGTGCAGTCGGATCCACGAGGACCGACGAAGCGACCGGCGCCGCGGGAGCGCAGATCACCGGTGGTGGTGCGCCTGACGGTGCGGCAGTGCCCGGAGCCTCTACCGAGTCCGCCGCAGGTACTCCGACCAGTTCTGACCGGAGCGGTGCCGACAAGAAGGCGCTGCTGATCCAGCAGCTCGAGGCCGCCGGCGTCGAGTTCGACCGCCGATGGGGTGCTGATCGCCTGGCAGCGGTGCTGGCCGAAGCCCAGAACAAGGATCACGAGTAATGGCAATCACCCTCGACCTCGCGCTTGTGCGCGAACAGTGCCGCATTGTCGATGAGATCAGCGACGCGCTCCTGCAGACGTACATCGACGCGGCCCTCGTGCACGTGCAGATGCACTGTGATCGCCGTCTGGTTGAGGGTGAGCCGTCCAGCGAAGAAGAGATGGCACTCACGGCGGACGTGCACCAGGCGGTTCTATTGATGGTCGGCAGCTGGGCGGAGAACCGCAGTGCCTTGGGTGAGCTGGCCTCGGAGATTGCCCTTGGGGTGTCACGACTTCTTTGGTACAGGAAGCGATTCTGATGGCTACTTCAGCAGGCCAGCGCCGTCACCTGATCCGCTTCGAGCGCGCAGTCGACGTCCGCGATCCGCTAGGCGGTCCGCCCAAGAAGGAATGGCAGTTCGTCGCCGAGGCGTGGGCAAAGAAGACGAACCAACTCAGCGCGACGGCCGAGGCGGTCGCAGCAGGGGCGGAGCGATACCGTGAGCAGGTCCGGTGGGACATGCTCCCGCGACATGTCGAGCCCACTTGGCGCATTGTCGAGCGGGGCAAGCCTTATGCGATCAAGAGCATTGCACCGAGCAACGACGGTAGTGAGATGGCGATCATCGCCGTAGCGGGGTTGGGCAATGGCTGAGCAAGTGTCAATTCAGGGGCTGGATGGCCTGTTGCGCTCGCTGCGGGAGGCCCCCAAGGCCATCCAGGGCAGGGCGGTCCAGGCCGGCATGCGCAAGGGCGGCAATGTCATCCGGGACGATGCCAGACGCCGGGCGCCGAAAGCATCGGGCTTCATGGCGTCTCAGATCGTCACCCGCCGGGCCAACTCCAAGAGCCGACAGCGCGCAGGTGTAGGCCGAGGCGGCGAGTACTTCACCGTAGGCGTTAAGACGGGGCGCCGCCGCAAGTACGCCAACACCAAGCGCAACCGTCGCCGCGGTCGCGTCGGGAAGGTCTACGAGGAGGCGGGCTGGGCCTACTACTGGCGGTTCATCGAGTTCGGCACCAAGAACATGCGGGCGTCCCCGTTCCTCACGCCAGCAGGCGAGGCCAAGGGGCCGGAAGCGGCTCAAGTGGTCATCGATGAAACCTGGGCGACGCTCGACAAGCAGCTGAAAGAGGATGGCTGGCGATGATGGTTCCTTTGATCCAATCCCTGCTGGAGAACGATGCAACCGTCCGGCAGGTGCTCGGCGACCCTGTCCGTCTGTTCCTGGGTACTGCGCCTCAGAACACGCCGCTCCCCTACGCGACGTGGGAGGTGGTCAACGGCTCGCCAACGGCGATGCTCTCCGAACCGCCCCCGGCTGACGGCTGGCGGGTCCGAATGACCGTATGGGGCGAGGTCCTCAGCCAAGCCAACGCCGTTGGCGTCGCTATCCGCGACGTGGTGGAGCGCGTGGGCGGCATCGAGTCGTACAACCCGACGCCAGACAGCGACGGCACCGATTCGGTAGGCATTTCATTCGACGTGCGGCTCCTGCAGCTGCGCTGATCCACACAACGGCAACCACTGGCCCCGCAAGGGGCCTTTTTCATGCCCGGCGACGGGCGCAACACAAGGAAATCCCTATGGGACAGGTAATCAAGTCGAAGCACTCCCAGCTGTTCGTCGCCATCGGCGCGGCCGAGGTCATCAAGGTGACCCGCCTGCGTTCGGTCGGCTTCCCCGATGGCCAGGCATCGGAGATCGATATCTCCGACTACGACGACGACTGGGACCAGTTCGTCGCCGGCCGCAAGCAGACCGGCAGCACCAGCATCGAGATCATCTACGACAGCGTCGACCACGAGAAGCTGGAAGAGCTGCACGAGACCGGTGCCGTCGTGAACTGGCTGGTGACTGCGCCGCTGTCGGAAACCGAAGGCGTGGCCAAGCCGACCGCCATTGCCGGCAAGATCACCCCGCCGGACACCGTGCTGTCCAAGCAGTTCGACGGCTTCGTGCAGAACTTCGCGGTAACCAGCCAGGACAACGACGTCTGGAAGGCGACGATCACTATCCGCGGCTCCGGCGCCGTCACCACGCACCGCCCGACGCCGTAAGGCAGCGGCAACGGCGCACACCCAGGCCCGCTCCGGCGGGCCATCTCTCTGACAGGTCGCGCGGATCCTCCGCGTGTTAGCCGTGCGCGGCCCGCGCGCCCTGTCGCCACTTAAGGAAACGGCCAATGAGCAAGACCAACGAGCCCCCCGAAACCCAGCCGCAGCAGCCCGTGAGCGTCCTGCAATCGTTCACCAACCTGGGCATGTTCGCCTCCAAGGACGTTCGCGCCGACACGATCACCTTGCCCAACGGTGCCAAGGCACAGTTCCATGTGCGCGAGCTGCCGGACGCGGAGTTCCGCAAGCTGTGGGGTGAAGGCGATCGCGCCAAGCTGATCGCAGCGACCATCTGCGACGAGGACGGCAAGCCCGTCATGAACGTGGAGCAGGCCGCCCAGCTCAAGCCCCTGGTGGCCGCTGAGCTGCAGCGCGTGGCCATGAAGCATTCCGGCTTCGGCGAGGATGCTGCCCAAGCTCAGGCCGACGCGGGAAACGGCTAAGGCAGCGCGGCGAGGACTGGTTCTGGAAGGTCCTCGCCGGCCACCTGCATCGCACGGTGGCCGAGCTGCAGGCGAGCATGTCGCGTCGGGAGTTCCTCGAATGGTGGGAGTTCCATAAGCGGAACCCCATCGACCCCGTAAGCCTGCACATCAAGCCCGCTGCCTTCGCCGCATACATCACCGCCTCACACAGCCAAGGCGGCACCAAGCGCTCCTTTCAGGAGTACCTGGAAACCCTCGTACCACGTTCCGAGGAGGACGAGGCACAGGACTGGTTCGATCGACTGGGATAGCCATGACCGACACCATCGGGCGCTTTGCCGCCCTCCCGATCGGCCCGCTGCTCGCTGCGCGCGACGGTGGGCTCACCCTTGCCACGATGGCAGCAGCCGACCTCAACCGCTGCGCCCGGTCCGACTTTGCCCTCAGCGCTGGCGTTGTCGGCGTCGAGTTCGCACTGTGGGGCGAGGACGACCTGTCCGCCGTCGTGGGCTTTGTCACGGCGGCAGCGCCCCTCAGCCAAGCCCCAGGCGCAAACGGGGAGGGTATCGGCTGGGAACTGGCCACCGGTCGCCTGATCCAGGGCATCGGCGCGATCGCAACCGGCCTGCCCGTGGTTGCGTTGGGCGATATCGTCGGGATGCGGGTCTCCTTCGGCAGTCCCTCCCGACTCCACCTGTACCTCAACGGCGCGCTAGTCCATCAGCGCGACCTGCTGCTGGCCGGCCCGCTCTACTTCGCCGCCTCACTGGCTGCGACGAAGGCCGGCGGGCTGTGCCTGGCCGTGAACGCTGGGCAGTGGGGCGCCCGAAGCGATGCGGCTGTTGCTGGTTGGAAGCTGGACCAGGCCCAAGCGCCGACCACGCGGCTGGCCGACGATGACTGGCTTTCCGCGCCAGGCGATAGCCCGGCCAATGTCCGGTACGAAGGGCTGGTCGCCGAGGGCGTCAACCTGGTCCAGGAGCTGAGCTTCTGGCCATGGGGTGGCGATCCGGTGTCGCAGACGGCAGCGGCGGAATGCGTGATCGCTGACGCCGAAGGGCTGCTGGATGACCTGGCTTTGTCCGGTGCCTCCGGCGCTGCGGTGCGCATCCTGCAGGTGAACGACGGCGGCATGCTGGCCGACGCCGCTCCGGTGTTTCGCTGCGTCATCGATCAGATCGAGGTAAACGACGACGGCAGCAAGACCCTGCACCTGCGCGACGCGCACGACTACCTGGGCCAGACCATCAACCGGGGTGTGTTCCTTCCCAACATCACCTCGCTGGCCTGGAAGCCGCAGCCGGTAGTGATCGGCGCGGTGGCCAGTATCCCGGCAGCCGGAGCCAACTCGGACGCGACAGCGATGTTCCTGGCCGACAGCCCGGTGCACGTAAACGCTGTGATGGATCGCGGCGACCTGATGGAAGATGGCACCTTCAGCATGGAGCCGGACGGCCAGCAGCTGCTGCTGAAATCTCCGCCCGTCACCCCTGTGGTGGTCGACGGTTCGAGCATCGGCCCTGGCATGTCCCCGGCGCGCCTGGAGCAGGCCGTGGGCGACGTGATGGCTCGCCTCGGGGCAGGGGCGTGGTCGGCAGCGGATTGTGCAGCCGTGGACGCTGCAACCGGCTACGCCGGTATCGGCTACTACGCCGGAGCGGCCATCACGGGCAGGGATGCCCTGAACGCGATGCTGCCCAGCTACGGTGTCGGGTGCTACCAGGATCCCACCGGTGTGCTGCGCTTCGTGCAGGTAGTCGCGCCGGAGACCTATCAGGGGCAGCCGGCGTTTGAGATCTCGGACGCCGACATGGCCAGCGACCTGGTCGGCGTCCCGGACGACGCGCCCAACCTGACCCGGCGCATGGCCTACCGGCCGAACGCGCAGGCCCTCGGCGCCTCCGACCTGGTCACGGACGTGGTGGATGTGCCGCAGAGCCGCCGGGACGAGCTGACGGGCCTCTACCGAGGTCAGGTGTTCGCTGCGGGCGCTCTGGACGCACACTACCGCCGCGCCGACGCCGCCGATCCGGTCATTTCGCTGTTCTGGAATGCCGCCGACGCGCAGGCCGAGATCAACCGCGTCGTGGCGATGTACCAGCGCCAGCGGTTCTTCTACCAGGTCGCCATTCGCGGTGATCAGGACATGGCTCCGCTCCCTGGTCAGATCGGCCGGCTGACCTACAGCCGCTACGGCCTGGCGGATGGCAAGCCGGTGCTGGTGCGGCGCGTAGAGCGCAACCCTGCCACGGGGGACATGGTGCTTACCCTGTGGGGTTAACCCGCTTCCCTGATCAGCTCATCGAGCTGGCTGGCAAGGTAGGAAATGTCAGCGGATGGGCTGTATAGACCGCTGGCCCACTGGGCGGGAGGCGCATTGGTGCGCAGTGCGAAGTTGGCCGACGCCTTCCTCACAGCCGGTTCGTAGAAGGCATCTTCGATTCTTGTGGGGCGCCGTCTGGCGCCGTCCACCGTACCAGTGCTGGCGCGCTGCTTGAGGTGTGCCTTCAGCGCCACCAGTCTCTGCCGGTACTGGTCGAGGTCATCGTGGCTAAGCGAGCGGTGGTCGTCGCCGGCCTCTGCAATTTCCTCAAATTCCGCATGCAGTCTGAGCAGCTCATCGAGCACGAGACGTGCTTCCTGGAGATCAATGGTGTCCATTCAATTCGATCCTGAGACGGGCGTCGTCCGTGTAGAAATCTCCGTGCATGGCGGTGAGGCCGGTGATCTGAACCGCCACCTGGTCTCCGGCGCTCTGCACACGCTGGAGTCTATTGCCGGAATGGATCAGGGGCCGGTGAGACGGCGACTGATCGATTGCCTTGCCGCGCAGGTGCGGTCGTTGAAGCGAAACGAGGCCGATGTGCGGGCGGCAAAGCGCGTAGGTGCGCCATGCTGATCGGATATGGCATGCCGGCGGTGGAAACGGCCACCCTCACCGGTGGAACGTGGCTGTCGGCCGACCAGGGCTCGGCGCTCTTCGATGGCAAGCCTGGGCGATCGTCGCGGATCCGGCGCACCGGCTCGTTGGCGATCACGATCACGCTGGCCGAGGCTGTTGTGCCGGGGATCATCGCGGTCCTTGGCCTCAACATCCC
Organism: Stenotrophomonas maltophilia; assembly: GCF_001676385.1. Taxonomy (GTDB): domain Bacteria; phylum Pseudomonadota; class Gammaproteobacteria; order Xanthomonadales; family Xanthomonadaceae; genus Stenotrophomonas; species Stenotrophomonas maltophilia_J. The sequence goes on from NZ_LYVJ01000015.1 coordinate 56,912, forward strand.
GCCCGGCGTGCAGGTCAGCGCTGCCGGCGCGACCGGGACTACTGTGCGCCTACCCGACGGAAGTGTCTGCGCCTGGCTGTTTCCGCAGGCCAGCGCGCTGGTCTCGACGGTGTCCGTCGAGATCGCCACAACTGCCACGAACGTCGACGTGGGGGAGATCGCGATATTCCGGGCAGTCGAGGTGGGCATCAGCGACGGTTGGGCGGTGGCCACAATCGACACCAGCGTGCATACCCGCACCAAGGGTGGCCAAGTCAACACGGTTCCCGGACCCCTGTACCGCCGACTGACCTGCACCTTGTCCGGCCGGGCGACAGCGGCCGTGCGCGGCGGTGGGCTGGGCGGGACCGATTGGGAGACCGTGGCGGCAGCGATCGCGGGGCGCCGGCGCTCCTGCGTGGTGCCGCAGCACCGGGACATGGTCAGCAAGGCTTTCGACCCGCTGCTTGCGGCGCGGTCGGCGCTCTACGGCTACCCGACGCAGCTGCCGTCGGCGGAGAACATCAGCCGGCAGTACTTCACCGGATACATGGAATTCGAAGAGGTTCCCGCGTAGCTGTTTGTTGAGGCCCTAAGAGAGTGCGAGAATCGGCGTGGAAGACTGACACGGGGATCGCAATGAGAAATCCAATGGCTTTGACAGCGGCTGCCGTCGTGCTGGCCTCGGGGATGCTCCTTGCCTCCTGTGGCGGCACGTCGCCAGAGCAACGCGCCTACCGCGAGGCGAGCAAGAATTGCCAGCAATGGGTCAAAGAGTCGGCCAAGAACCCATCCTCGGCGAAGATCCCGCAACCGGCCTCGGTCCGCAGCGCCAGCGGTCAGATCATCGTCCAGTGGGGGCATGGTGAGGGGCTGACGCTGATGAACGGTTTCGGCGCAAACGTCGACGCCACCGCGCGATGCACCATGTCGTTGGATGGCCACTTTCTGAAGGAGCTGGTGATCAACGACGAAGTGATCCGAAGATCGTCCTCCGACTGAGCGATCGTCAACAGAAGCCGCCCAATGGGGCGGCTTTTTTGTACCCATCTCGGCCCGCCATGTGCGGGCTTTTTTTGTGGATGACGGCATGAGCCTTTACACCCTTACCGTAGACCTGTTGCTGAAGTCGGGATCGTTCGAGAGAGACAGCGGGAAGGCCGCGCGTGTTGTAAAGCGCGACATGGAGACAATCCAGGCGTCAATGTCGGATGCTTCGCGTCGTGGCGCGGATGAGGTGTCTGCTGGATTCCGCCGCGTGGCCTTCGAAGCTGTTGGGATGACCTCGGCCTTGGCGGCGGTTAAAGCCGTGATTGGGAAGGCCGATGAGTGGACCAACCTGAACAACCGGCTTCGTCTCGTCACCAAAGACCAAGCGGCGTTCGTTGCAGCCCAGCAAGACGTTGTGCAGATCGCCAAGGCTACGCGGCAGCCGCTCGGTGCGACCGCCGAGCTGTATCAGCGCATCGCAATGAATCAGGATGCACTGGGGCTTTCCGGCGCGGGTCTTGCGCGAGTCGTCGAGACCATCAGCAAGACGATGGTGATCAGTGGCAGCAGTGCGGCCGCTGCCGAGGGCGCGTTGATTCAGTTGGGGCAGGCGTTCGCATCTGGCGCACTGCGGGGTGAGGAACTGAATTCAGTGCTGGAAGGCGCTCCGGCGCTCGCGCAAGAGATTGCTAAGGGGCTGAATGTCCCGATGGGCAAGCTGCGCGAACTTGGGCAAGCCGGAAAGTTGAGCGCTGACCAGGTAATCAACGCTCTCCAGCGCCAGGCCAGTGCGGTTGACGAGGCGTTCGGCAAGATGGACGCGACGGTTGGCCAGTCACTGACCCTGCTCAATACCAATCTTTCGGAGATGATCGGGCGCGCGGATGATGCGACTGGCGCCTCCCAGGCACTTGCAGCTGGCATTGGCCTGCTGGGCAGCAATCTTCAGACGGTCGCCGTTGGCAGCGCCGCAGTGGCCTCCGGCCCATTGGTGAAGGCGCTTCTGTCGCGGGTGGCGGCGGCAAACGCCGCGGTCGCCGCAGATCGCGCTGCAGCTGCCCAGAGTCTGGCAGCCGCTCAGCAGTTGGAGCTGCGTACGCGAGCGGCAATGCTGGATGCTCAGGCCGAAGCTCGCCGGATGCAGGTGATCGGCGGAAGCGTTTCGGTAAGTGCCAAGGCTGCTGCCGCGACGCTGGAGCATAGGCAGGCGACGTTGCTGCTCGCGCAAGCTCAGACTCAGGCCGCTGCGGCGAATGCTGGGTGGCTGGCGCGCGCGGGCTCGGCCACGTTGTCGGTGCTGGGCGGCCCTGCAGGCATCGTCACGATGCTGGCTACGGCGGCAGCCGGCTGGCTGCTCTTCCGAGACAACACTAACACCGCATCAGCTGCACTGATTGACTTCGGTGGCGCCGCCGATGTGGCGATTGAGAAATTTCGGGAGTTGAACCGGCAGCAGCAGGCTGGCGAGATCTTGCGGCTGCAGAAGGAAATCGGTGATGGTTACAAGGAGATCACGGCAACCATCCGTGACATGGCGCTGGAGTCTCAGAGGGGTATCACGAACTCCTACTCGGACGCATACGCGGCTTCGATCCGGCGTCTGGCCGACGAACTCAAGGCCGGCAAGCTCAGCGCTGACGAGTTCAGCGCACGACTTGAACAGGCGAATGCCAAAGTGCTCGAGGGTGCGACCGGCGCGGAGAGGTTCCGCGGTCGCATGGTGGAACAGACCGCAAGCGTCGCAACGCTCGCACGTGAAACCGAGCGTCAGGGCAATGTTCTTGAATCGTTGAATGCCGCCACCACCCAGGCCAAGAGCGCGACCGATGCCCTGTCTGGCTCCTTCAACGTATTGGGCGACTCGGCAGGCGCCGCAGGCAAGCGCATCGCGTCGGCCATGCAGTCGCTGCCGGGTCAGCTCGCCCGCGTGGGCAAGAGTGCAGCCGAAGTCGCACAGCTGGACGTGAATGACTGGTTCAAGGAGGCCCAAGCCAGCGGCGTCGACTTCTCCAAGCGCGATGACCCCAAGGTCAAGCAGTACATCGAGCAGGGCGCACAGTACATCCGGCTCCAGACGGAGCTGGCCGCTGCGCAGAAGAACTTCACGGAGTCGCGCAAGGCGTCGGCAGCCGCTGAGCGCGCCGGCGCCAAGGATCGCACGGCAGACGCGGAAGCGATCAAGCGCTACAACGAGCAGGCTGCAATGGCCGCGGCAACGATGGCCGGGCCGCTGGCCGAGGCCACCGAGCGGCAGAAACAGCTCGAGGACAAGCTCAAGGAAGCGCTGAAGGAAGGGCGCATCGAGCGGGCCGCGTACAACACGCTGGTCCTGGAGTCGCAGAAGGCGTTGGAGCAGTCCAGCGCGGAGATCAAGAATGCCCTCGCCAGCCCCGAGGCGCTCCTTGCGACGATGGATGCCGAGGTCGCCATGCTCGGCAAGGTCGGCCGTGCGCGCGAACTGTCGCGGCGCGAGATGATGAACGAGCGGGACATGCGGCAGGAGCTGCAGAAGGCGGTGGAGGCCGCGGGCAGCAAGGAAGCGCTGGCGCTGTCCAAGGGGGCAGCGAGCTACGAGCAGTACGAGCAGTCCATGCTGGACGCAGCCCGAGCATCGGCCGATCTGTCGCTGCGCGTGGAGGAGGCCGCTGCCAACGTTGAGGCGTGGGCCGGCGTGGTCGTCAACGGCGTGGGCGATGCCGCCGACGCCATGTCCGACTTCGTTGCCGGCGGCGTGCGCGACTTCGACAACCTGTGGGACGACCTGAAGGACACCGCCCGACGCGGGCTGCGCGACCTGACCCGCGAGCTGCTGCAGCAGAAAATCGTGATCCCCATCCAGACTCAGATCCTCAACGGGATGAACGGGCAGGGCGGTGGCTTGAGCCTGCAGAGCATCATGGGGCTGTTCGGTGGGAACGGCACCGCTGGTGGCGGTCAGAACCTGGGCACCATTGCCGGGCTGCTGTCCAAAGGGCAGGGGTTGTTTGGCGCGGGTGCCGCGTCCACCGGAGGAACGGCGGCCGGGTCGATGCTCGGTTTCGGCAACAACGTCGTTGCATTCACAGGTGGAGGAACGGCTGCCGCGGCCGGCGGTGCTGCCTCAGGAGCCGCTGGCGCGGCCACGGGTGCGCTCGGTGCCGTGGCGGCGTTTGCTCCCTATGCTGCCCTGATTGCGATGGGCATGCAGATGGCCGGGAGCGCCTACAAGGAAGGCTTCGGGCTGGAGAACCAGGACAAGTTCGATCTGCTGAAACGTGGTCACTTTGCTTCCGGCGGTCTGCTGACCCCGGTCATGCTCGACAGCATGTCGCTGGACTACCTCGGCCGCGCGCTGGGCATGAACCGGAAGACGGCGGCGATCTTCTCGGGTAGCTCGCTGATGGGCAAGGCGTTTGGTCGCAGTGCCCCGAAGATCACCGGCCAGGGCATCACGGGTTCGTACGGATTCGGTGGACTGGACGGTCAGAGCTACGCGGATGTGAAGCAGAAGGGCGGGTGGTTCCGATCCGACAAGAAGTGGACGCAGTACGGTGCCCTGGATCCGGGCATCGATCGCACGTTCGACATGGCTGCACGGCAGATCCGGGGCGCAACAACGGACCTGGCCAAGCAGTTGGGCGTGGACCTGTCGCGTCAGCTGGCAGGCGTCAAAGTCAGCCTGGGCAAGCTGCAGCTGTCGGCGGATTCGGAGGAGGCGCAGAAGCAGCTCGAAAGCTACCTGGCCGACATGCAGGACCGCCTGTACACCGAGGCGGTGAGGGCAGCGGGGTTCGGTGGGCAACTGGATGGCTTCTACAGCTCAGCCGATGTTTTTGGAGCGTTGAGCGCATCGATCCAGCTGGCGGTGGGCAATGCGGACGACCTCGGACGGGCGTTGAATGGCCTGGAGATCGACAAGGTCAACAAGGCCGTGGACTACTTCCAGGAGCTGGCAGCGGTGGCTGGCACGGACTTGGCCACACAGATCCAGAAGGTCAGCGGCCTGTTGGGCAACTACTCCACGCTGATGGCGGACGTTTCCACGCAGCTCATGACCGGCGACCTGTCCAGCTACCAGCAGCAGGCGCTGAGCATCGAGCGAACGTACCGGCAGCAGGTGAAGTCGGCCAACGACTACGCCAAGGCCCTGGGCTTGTCCGGTGCACGTGCCGAGGACCTGGCCAAGATCGAAGCGCTGCGCGCGATGAACATGGGCAAGCTGCAGGCGCAGATCGACAAGGACAAGAAGGCCATGCAGTACGGCCTGTCGATCAGTGACCTGTCCCCGCTGACCGACCAGGAGAAGCTCGGCGAGGCCATGAAGGAGCTGGAGCGGGCCGTGGCCGGTGGCGACACCAGCGCAGCCCAGGCGGCGGCACAGGCCGCCCTTGGCTTTGGCCGGAACCTGTACGCCAGCGGCAAGGACTACAACGGGCTGTACGACCAGGTGACTGGGCTCATCGACGGCATGAAGGTCGGCGACCTGAACACCGAGGACGGCACCAGCATGGGCCAGCTGGCGGACGCGATCGAGGCCCTGCCGGACAACTTCAGCCGTGCGGTGTTCGACCTGGTGGTGAACAACGAGTCGCAGTCCCAAACCACGGCGGCTGTGCAGCAGAGCAATGCTCTGCTCACCGAGCAGAACCAGTTGCTTCGCGAGCTGCTGTCCACCACCACCCAGGGCGTCCGCGCCTCCAGCAGCAACGCGCTGCGCCAGGCACTCAACGCGAGGTAATCCGCAATGCAAGCAAGGAAACTCACGCTGGTGGAGATCGGCGTGGGCGCGCTGCCGTCGCCGTCTCCGGCGGCGCCGCGCTACTCGAACTGGTTCCCGGTCGTGCACCGGCCACCCGAGGTGCCACCGGTGGATGGGGTGACCCCCAACCCGGTGGCCGACGGTGTGCTGCTGGAATGGCCGGCGGTCGATCTGGCCGGCGTCGTGTACGTGGTCGAGCGTGGCCCCTCTCCGGAGGGGCCGTGGACCGAGATCTATCGGACCACCGACACGCGCTACTTCTACAGCGACAACACCGGCACCAAGTGGTGGTTCAAGATCACGCCGACCGTGCGTGGCCGGCCGGGATCGGGCTCGGTGGTGGAAGCTACCCCACCGCCTACCACGGCCGAGCTGATCAAGCAGACGGAGCGGATCACGAAGGAGATCGCCGACCGAATGGATGCAGATGCCGCAGAAGCGGCCGCGCGGGCCGATGGCCTGGCTGCCGCTGCGCGGGATCTTCTGGCTGAGGCGGACCTGCGGCAGCGTGGGGTGTCCGACGCAATGGAGGCGATCGCACAGGAGGCGCAGGCCCGTGCCGATGGGCTGCTGAACGAACGCCTTGAGCGCGAGGCTGCCATCACGCTGGAGACCCAAACCCGGCAGAGCGACGTGGAATCGCTGTCGCGCGCGCTGTCCGAGGTGGCCGCCGGTAGCGGGACCCAGTTCGACAGCCTGCGGATCTGGTACTTCGACACCACCGTGGAGGAATGGACCGGCAACGGAGCGCCACCGACGATGGTCGATGGCTGGCTGCGGCCGGCCAACGGCACCGATAGCCCGTATGTGCAGTCGCCGGCAGCACTGGCCGTCGACGGCAGCGCGTACCGCTTCGTCAAGCTGAGGGTGAAGCGCGTTGGCGATGCAACGTGGGACGGCTTCCTGCAGTGGATCACGCTGGCCGACCAGGCATGGGACGTGGACAAGCGGGCGGCGATCCCGGAGCCGCGGTGGGACGACAATGGCGTCGGCACGGTCGACGTGGCCGATATCGCCTGGTGGCCGGGAGAGGTCGACGCCATCCGGCTGCAGTTCGGCGCGACCCAGACCGTCTCCAGCTACTTCATGACCGACTGGGTGGCCATCGGGCGTCCGACGCCCGGTGCCGGTGTGGCGCTGGTCCAGGAGGAAGCCCGCGCCCGTGTAGCGGCGGACGTGGCCGAGGCCAGCAAGCGCGAGACGCTGGCCGTGCAGCTGAGGGGCGACTACGAGGGCAGCGATCTGTCCCAAGTTCCAAGCGGCCTGTTCGCCGCGGAGCGCGATGCGCGGGTCACGGCCGATGAGGCCAACGCCAGCGCCATCGAGCTGATTCAGGCGCGGATGCCCACGGGCGATGGCACGGTGGCCACGGAGGCCAGCGTCACCGAGGAACGCCAGGCGCGCGCAGACGGCGACAGCGCCAACGCTGAGGCGATTGAGCGGGTGTCTGCGAGGATGCCGGCCGGCGACGGCAAGGTGGCCTCTGCGGAAGCACTGGATGCCGTCTCGACCCGTGTGGAAGAAACGGAGGAGGGCATCCGGGCAGTCGGCGACAGAACGTCGTCGCTGGAAGCGCAGGTGACGTACAAGCACGCGGGCGACCGGGACTGGAACGCCGGGGACCGTGACGTGCGCGCGGGCGTGAAGACGTGGCAGTCCGTGATCGCCCAAGGCGACCGCGCCGTCGCCAAGCAGGTGGAATCGGTCCGGGCAGAGCTGGGCGAGTTCGAGGCCACGGCCACTCGGTCCATCGAGGTCATCGCCACGGAGCAGAGCGCCCAGGCGGTGCAGATCCAGCACCTGGGCGTCGAGCTGGATGGGAAAGCGTCAGCGGACTACGTCGAGGAGATCAGCGCCCGGGTCGACGTGACCGAGCAGGGCATCGAAGCGTTCACTGGCCAACTGCAATCGGTGAAGGCTGAGGTGGACAGCAAGGCCAGCGCGCAGGTGGTGCAGGGCGTGGAGGCCCGGGTGGTCCAGACCGAGAACGGGCTGACCCAGGTGTTGGCGAGGGCGTTCCTGAACGTCATCGCCAACAGCGGCGGCGGACCGCTGATCGGCGGCATGGTCATCGAGAACAACGGCCAGGTCATCAACACCCGCTTTTCCAGCAACACGTTTGAGGTCATCTCGCCCGGAGCCAGTGAGGGGATGGAGTGGCGCGGAGGCTTCCTTCGCGTCTGGAAAGGATCTGCTCAGCGCATTATCGGAACCAACTTCGGTGCCGCCGGCGACAACCTGGTCGACTACTTCGGGCCGAACGTCGGTGCGGGTGCTGCGTCGAAGGCCAACGCTGTGATGTGGATGGACGCCAACGGCAGTGCCTACTTCGGTGGCCAGCTGTCGGCGGGCATCCTGCGCAACGCGGTCCAAACGACCACCACGCAGACAGTCGGTGTGGAGCTGGTCAACGGGCCGTTCGCCACCAACGGCCGCGTGCGCAGCGTCACGGTCAGCTTTTCCCGTCGACATGTGCGGACGAAGACCACCTATGGCAGCGACGGCTTCGTTGCCGGCGCGGGCCAGAACACGGCCCGTGTGGAAATCTATCGGCGGGTCGGGACCGGCGGCGAGTCGTTGTGGCAGGTGCTCAACGTGAGCGGATCGGTGGACATCATGAACGAAATTGACGGGCCGGACCAGGCGGTTTCGTCGTGGGGCGGCTCGTTCACGGTGAACGACACCAGCCCCAGCTCGGACACGATGACCTATCGCGCCGTGATCACCAGTTTCACCGCGCAGGCGGTGACGCACAGCTCCGGCTCATTCCAGCAGCAGTCCATCACGCAGAGCCTGTCGATCATCTCGGTCGAGAACTGAAACCGCACAAGGCGCGGGCCGGCATGTCCGGCCCGCTTTGCCGTGGGCGATCAATAGCAGAGAACACACATGCCGCAGAAACTCATCGATCAAACGACCATCCAGCCGGATGGCCGCCCAGGTGACGACGCGTTCACCGCCTTTGCAATCTGCAACGACAACTTCGCCGATTCCGAGGGGCGCCTTTCGGCGTTGGAAGGTGGATCATCGAACATCGGCCAGGACGTGGCCGACCTGAAAGTTGGCTTGCAGCAGGAGACGCAGCTGCGTACGGACGCCGATACCGCGCTTTCGCAGGCTATCGCTGCGGAAGTGACCGCACTCCAGAACGCCGACACTGCGCTCGGTGCACGCTTCATCGGAAAGAACCGGCTTATCAACGGTTCGATGCGCTGGTGGCAGCGCGGGACCAGCTTCACTGCGCCGGGCTACTCCGTAGACCGTTGGTACTTCAACGCGGGCGGCGTGGCAACGCCGAGCTTGTCACGAAACACGGTAACGCCAGGTGCATTTGACACCGAATGTATCTATCTCGCAAAAATTTCATACGGTGCTGTGACTGATGCTGCAAACCATTACGTTGTGCTTGAACAACGAATGGAGAATGTGACCACGCTTGCGGGGCGAACGGTAACCGTGAGCTTGAAGGTGTTCAACAGTGGCGCGGCAGGCCGACAAATTGCTATCGAATTTGGTCAGAGCTTTGGCGCTGGCGGAAGTGCGCAGGTTTCAGGGATCGGCGCGGCAAAGTACAGCCTTGCCCCAGGAATCAATACCGTCACCCATACCGTGCAGATTCCGTCGATCGGCGGGAAGACTGTGGGTGCCAACAGTTCTTTGATTCTTACTCTTTGGGCAACAGGCGGCAGCAACTTCAACGCTCGCAACGCGTCGCTTGGCGCACAAACTGGCGATGTACATTTCACGCAGGTACAGGTCGAAGAAGGTTCTTCGGTAAGTGGGTATGACTATCGGCCGGATGGTATGGAATTGGCTCTATGCCAGCGCTTCTATCAGAAATCTCTCCCGGCATCTACAGCGCCAGGGCCGGGTGTTTTGCAGGGTATTGGCGCACCAGCCGTGGCGTTCAGCCCATCAGCGGCGCGCGTGTATCAACAGTTCCGGGTAGATATGCGTGCGTTTCCAACCGTGACTATTTACAAGGGGTCGGATGCGTCTGGTGGCAGCGATAACGGCATCTCCTTGTTCAACGGTGCGTGGACAAACCATGCGAGCGCGGCAAACGTAAGTGCAACCCGCGACACAGGTTTTCAGGTGGACGCATTTGCCACTTTCACCATGACCGCTGGCTTCACGTATTTGGCCGGATTCCACTGGACTGCAGACGCGGAGCTTTAATCATGTACCAACTCACTGAAGACCCGGATGTGATTCGCTGCGTCGAAACTGGCGCGTTCATTCCTCGCGGTCACTACCTGTGGCCGACCGAGTGGCTGGAGTCGAACACGCCGCTGCCGGTGTCACCGCCGGGCCCAGGCTTCGAGCTTCACACACCACAGCACTACCGTTACATCCGGGATGAGGCGTTCGCGTGGATGCGGGCCGAGGCGGTAGAGCGTGGCTACGACAGCATCGAGTCATGCGCCAGCTACTACAACAGCGGCGTAGAACGGTATCGCCTGGAGGCCCGGGCGATGGTGGCCTGGCGCGATGCTGTGAACCAGGCGCTGGAGCAGCTGGTGCTGGCGCCGCCGGATGGCATCGAGACGTGGGAGCAGGTGCGCGCGCTGTTGCCGCAGCCGGAGACGTTCGCCTGGCCGGAGAAGGCGGAGCTGCCACTGGATGGACTGGCCCCGCAGCCCGTGACTTGATCCTCACGCGGCGGCAACGGCGCTGTGGCGAGATGGCATCCATGTGCTATTCCGCCGAGATCACGCCCGCCTCCCTTAGGACGGCCATGGCCATCGTTGAACTGACCGGCTATCGAGACACGGGGGCGGGTTTGGCGTAAGGATGTGGGCTTTGCCAGATGGTGGATCCGAGTATCGTGGAGGATACTCAGACCAACTGTGAGCAAGAGGATCAACCGTTGAGCGCTTCCATGCTTCCGAGAATTGTCGGTTTCGATGTGCCGCAGCTGCATGAGCGCGTCGATTCCTCTACTGATGAGGCCATCATTGCGTTGTTGGATCTTGCGCCAGGAGCCCGCTGGACTGAACTCTTCGTGAGGAAGTGCGAGGCGCTGGCGTCTCAGCTCTCCTTGGCAGAAGTCCGGGTTGAAGGCTCCAGGATCTATTTTTACGGGTCAATCAGCGACTCAAGAGCGCTCGCCGATGCGGTCATGTCCATCGTTCACGTGCTGAATGATCAACTCATGCGAGAAGGGAACGACGCAGCCTCGCGGGAAGAAAACTCCTAGGAGCAAGAGAGGCGCGACCAGCATTGACCTGCAATATCCGCTGCGCCAGGGTGACCACGAAGACTGGATCGAGCCGCAAGTCTGCCCTCGAGGTCGTCCAACCATTCTGCGCGTGTTCCATGCGGATCCCTGACGTAGATGTCACATGCGATCCGGACGACGGGGTCAACCTCATGGCGAAAGCTAACAGCAGGTAGGGCACCAGAGTTGAATGCCAAACTCCAGTGGGTGAGCTCGCGTTCGACGTCAACGAAATCCTTGTTCCTCATGCGTTCCATGTTCTTCTCCTATCGGGACTGCACTGTACACCCTTCAGAACATCGGCCTGTTCATGACACTTGTTCATACTCGCGCCAATCCGGCACGGCTACGTAACGCGCTGGGGAGCACCGTGGGTTGGCAGCAGATGGCTGCATCGGAGTAAGACATGAACAGTTCTCCCCAGAACCAGAACGACCGTCCCAACTCGGATGGCGAGAAGAAGCAGCCTGGCCAGCAGGGTCAGGTGGATGGGAACGAGCTTGGCGGTGAAGACCTCGCCGGAAAGCAAGGTCAGCAACAGCAGCAGCCGGGAAGCAAGGAGGGTGAGCAGTCGACCCATGGCCAGGACCAAAAGGGCAGTGCTGGTCGCGATAGCCGCCGTTGACGTCTAAGGAGTGGCCGCGCCCAGCGCGGCTCCTTCTGTATCATAGGAACGTTGATATGTCGTCCCACGCTCAAACTGTGAACTTGATGACGAAGATCATGTATCAATCGCGCCCGGCGACCATGACGACGATGGCTCAGTGCCGGACCTGTCAAGGGCAAAGCCCTGGTGGAATGGAGTGTGCGCGGTGTTTGACTGAAAAGTTGGGGAGAGTGATTGCGAATAGAGGCGCTGCTCTTTGCTGGCTTGAGTCGTTCCTGAAAGTTCAGCGAGACGAAGCACACGTGTTCATATGTGCAAAGAGAGTTGATGCGTCAGCCTTGTAGCAGTCGCATTCCGGCCTGACATTGCGCAAGCGTATGCTCGTTACATCTAGGAGCAACGCTATGAATTTCCCGATATGCATATACGATCGAACGGGTACTGGGCTCCGGCTTCCTTCCGAGTGGTGGCTTGATCTGCAGTCAGATCTCCCTGCGCTGGTGAATGGTAGTGAGCGCATAGAACTTCCACGTTCATCAAAAGATGAACGCCCTCGTCTGGATCCTGAAGTTCTCAGTGATCTACACAGACGAATACGAGGCTCGCAATGGCTAGGGTAGATCGAACTCAACCGCCAGGTGTGCGCTGGCTCTTCTTCCGTCTTCGTAACGGGCAGTCGATCAGCCCCGCTAGGCTAATGTCTGTCTGGTGCGAAGCCACTGAATCAACTGAGTGCGCGGTACGTCGCGAAATCATTGACGGCGCCGGCTACGTCATTGCCCTCTATGCGCCGAATGCACTGCGCTCCCCGCGTCGCATGGAACTGCGCATGAGGGCGCTTCTGGAAGAGGCAGGGTATGCGTTTACGATGGGAAGCTTGGCCGGGAGACACCCAGCAGACGGCTGAATCGCGCTATCTATACCCACGGCTGAAGGCACCTCAGCCGAGCCTGCCGCTCACTGCCTGGTAGCTGCTGCCCTTGAATGCTCGCGCTAGCCAAGCCCGGACTCCCCAGGTCTTGCCTACGCGGTATTCGACGCCGTTTGTCGTCTCCGAGAACGTGCGTGTAGGCTGCGAGATGCCTAGTTGGCGCCAATTTGCTCCGTTAGAACTGTAAGGGCCTGCTCGAAGGCGGCGGCGAAGAGCTCGCCGCCATCGTCTCGGTGCTTTGCCGCGATATTGGGTAACAGCTGAAGCCATGCATCGGATAGCTGCTCGCGCGCGGGATGCGTCGCGACAGCCATACGCAGCCCATACTCCATCGCTTTCAGGTAGCCGCGATGGACCTCGATCGCGACTTCGCAGGAGTGGAGGCGGTCCAGCAGGTCGGAGATGCCATCGTTCATTTCGGATTCCCGTTATCGAGCGGAACATCCAGGGTAGGGTTGAACTGCGCCAGCAGTCTTTCGCGACGGCACTGGTCAAGCCAGTGGTGCCAGATCTCTATTTCATCCATTAGCGCCTGTGGCGCCGCAAGCTGGGCACGTGAGTGTGGTGCCCTTCGGATCCGTGTGAAAGCCTGCGTCCTTAGCCATTGAGGACCTCAGTCCACAGTTTTTACAGGTTGATCGCACCTGCTCTAGGCGGGCGATTGCGCCATTGAGCGTAAGCAGGGGCAGAATCGAATGGATCCTGAAGGCATTGGGAGGGTGCATAGCCGTGCCGTTTAAGGGCTGGACCCGGGAGCAAAGAATTCTGCACCGGAGAAGAGCCGCGAGATCGCAGTGTGCTCCTCGCAGAGTGAACGCTCCATCACAGCGAGCTTAAGCGCAGCTGCGCCATCGCTGATGGGCGACCGCCAGCCGCATCCTTCCGGACAAGCTTCCATCCCGCGGCTACCAAGGTTTCCGGGCTGTCTCGATCCTTCTGGCTGGGTGAAGCAGTAGAGGGCGTTGGGGTCTATAGCAGAAGGCCCCGGTTGCGGCTAGAGGTGATGCGACTGTCGGCAGAGAGCCGAGATCCTGGATGTGTCGGCCAAGGCTGCGCGTACGAGCCGTTGCTCGAAAGGAAGAAGTGACGGCTCAGTATGGCTTGTTACCGTGTGCTCGCTCACTAGATTTGCAGGGTGCCACTGCCTCACCTTGAGAAAGCTCAGGGCACGCAGGCGAGCATCGGCAGCAGATTTGCCTACTGCGCATACGAAAATGTAGATCAGGCTTGAGCCAGTAGCTTCGGCGTTGCGGACTTCGAAATGAAACAGGTGCGGTAGCATCGTTCTTCACAACAGCCGAGGGTGACAAGCCTTACTGAAAACTAACTCGGTGGCCGTCGGGTTTGCAAGGACTCGGCAACTCGGTCATCGATGGCAATTCGGAGCCGGTCACGACGATGCCCATGCGGGGCGTCAACATAGATCGGGAACACGCGAACTGATGTCCGGTCCGGCTTGCGCAGGCCCCCCTGCAGCAAGCATTGGCTCTTGGGTGCCCGCCTCCACACACAGAGGCCGACGCGAGAAGCGTGGGTAGTCGGCGGTGAGTTTTCGGTGAAATTCACGCGACGGGGGTGTCTCGGACGGGCGACGGCTACGCCGAGCGATGTGCGCGGCCAGGCTCTACCCGGAGATGCCGCTGCGCGCGGCGGTGGCTCGCCTCACCGACAATACCCCGATCCCGCTGCCGCCTGAGCCGCCCGGTCTCCCGCCGACCCGCGAGCAGCAGCAACAGGCCCGGCGCCGTGCTGAAGCCTCTGCCGCGGCCACGGCACGGCTCAGGGAGGCGCTGGAGCCGCGCAAGCCGCCTGCAGCGACAAAGCCCAGGGCGAAGGACCCAGTGAAGCCTCGGGTAAGGGCGGGGCATTCGCAGGTTCGCAGCTCCTAGCGCGATCACATGATGAGTTCGCCGCTTCGCGGTGTGTCGACATCGAGTGGTAATCTCCGTCGGTCGAGGATGGGGGTGAAATGGAAAGCACAATCGCATCAGCTCTGATCGCTGCCGGAGCGGGTCTACTGACCGTTGGGATTACTGCAGCGGTGGCAGCCGCTGTGGCTACAAAACAGCTACGGCATGACCGGGAGGAAAGGGCGAAAGACCGTGCATTGGAATCCAAACGGGACAGGCTGTTTACTGGTTTGGAATTTGCGAATAGCGCAATGCGGTCCGTGCCACGTCTGGCAAGTGCTGATGTGGCTATTGAGGAGGCGGCTTCCGAATTCAACAAGGCAGTAGCAGGCTTGTCTGCCTCAGGCAGCGTAGCGAGCCTAGAGGTCGTAGAGCGCGGACGAGACCTTGTCGGTCAATGCGGCCGCCTGTTTTTCATCGCGATGGCAAAGCGCCGGAGTATTGAGCTGCAGTCGCGGGAAGGTCCTCACGACTGGGTCGAATTTGCGGACTGGGCTATTACAACCCAGGTTGAGTTGCAGGCTCCATATGCCAGATTATTGGCGGCGATACGCCGCGATTTGGGGATCGAAGGATCTTCCGATGATGAGGTTTTGAAGGCGATCGCCGTGGATATGGTTGCGTTGAATGCGGCTGCGACCCAAGCGGCCGAAATCCTGCAAAACCGTTAGTTTTTTGCTCCGCAATCGTCTACGGAGGCGATGGTTCCCCTGGGAAAAAGTGGCGCCGTTGGTCACTGATTGCGGAGCGAAATACTACCCTATGGTATTGATTTTACAGGCCATGTTCCGCAGCTTCCCAAGCTACTGACGTGGGTTCGATTCCCATCGCCCGCTCCACCTGTCCCACCCTTGTCGTCCGGCAGGGGTTGCGCCCTCGGGCCTAGTGTCGGCGCCGGGCGAAGTCGACCAGATCCGCAGGATAGTGTGGGCACGCGCGAAGGGCGGTGTCGTCGCCCCCGTAGAGAACCACCAGCGCGGCAACCTCCAGGGCCCAGTAGCCCCAGGCATTCGGGCCGGTCAGCCGGCGCGTCCGCTTCTGTGCCTTGGGTGCGAGCAGGAAGAAGTCGCGGTAGTGCACCTGCAGATAGCCGCCCAGTGCGGACGGCTCAAACGCATCGCCCTCGGGCAGGGCGGCGAACAGATCCGCGAAAGGCCGCGGATGGAAGACCTCATCACTGGCCTCGACCAGCCCGAGCGCGGGCGCAGCGATCCAGTCAAGCAACCGATCAGTCTCGTGCTGCAGAACTTTTTCCACCAGCGGAGGCAGCATGTCCTGCGCGTCCAGCAGGACACCCATGCAAAGCAACTGCAATGCGTATTCGTAGTGCTGCGTGGTCCGGGGTTGCAGCGACGGACCGGACTCGATGGCGTGGTCCTGCAGGCTGTCCCGGGCCGTTGCCACCCACTGCGCATGGTCCAGCCACAACGTGGCTACCTGCTCATAGATGTCCCGCAACGCGGCGCCTCCAAATCCGCGGTCGACGGCTTTCAGCAGCAGCGTGCTGCCAGCCTGTGCCGCGGTTTCCCGCGCGAAGGCATGTTCCAGCATCAGGTGGCCGTCGCCGGGCAGGGCATCCTGCGGCAGGTTGCGGCGCGCATGCCGCGACAGCAGCGTGATGCCCGCTTCCCAGTCGGCCTGCCAATCGGGCAGCCGCAGTGGGCGACGGGGCGTGGCCTGGCTCGCGGGCAGAGCCTTCCACTTTGGCAGGTTGTCGATCAGGTGGCGCTGTCCAAGCATGGTAGGTTGCCGAAGGAAGCAGAAGCACCATTCTATCGGCGTGCCTGGGCGAGCTCCGTCCAGGCCGTGTCGCGCGACATCATCCGCCCGCCACACACCCGCGTTATGCTGCGCGCCTGCCGCCCGACCCAGCCGCGATGAAGCTCGCCGTCCTGTCCCGCAACGCCTCCCTGTACTCCACCCGCCGGTTGGTCGAGGCGGCGCGCGCGCGCGGCCATACGGTACGCATCCTCGACCCGCTGCGCTGCTACATGCGCATCGCCGCCGATGGATTCTCCATGCACTACAAGGGGCGCCCGATGACCGGCGTGGACGTGGTCATCCCGCGCATCGGGGCCTCGATCACCCGCTATGGCACCGCCGTGCTGCGCCAGTTCGAGCTGATGGGAGCACGCACGCCCAATCCCTCCGACGCCATCCTGCGTTCGCGTGACAAACTGCGCGCGCACCAACTGCTGGCAGCCAAGGGCATCGACATGCCGGTCACCGTGTTCGGCGACAACCCCGACGACACCGTCGACCTGTTGTCCATGCTCGGGCCGCCGCCGCACGTGGTGAAGCTCAACGAAGGCACCCAGGGGCGTGGCGTCATTCTCACCGAGAAGGCCAGTGCCTCGCGCGGGATTGTCGAGGCGCTGCGCGGCCTGTACGCCAATTTCCTGATGCAGGAGTTCATCGGCGAGGCCAAGGGCGCGGACCTGCGCTGCTTCGTGGTGGGTGATCAGGTGGTGGCCTCGATGCAGCGCCAGGCCCCGGAAGGGGACTTCCGTTCCAATCTGCACGCCGGGGGCTCGGCGGTGGCGGCCAAGGCAAGCCGCGCCGAGCAGCAGGTCGCAGTGCGCTCGGCCAAGGCCCTGGGCCTGTCGGTATGCGGCGTGGACCTGATCCGCTCTGCGCGCGGACCGTTGGTACTGGAGGTGAACTCCACCCCCGGGCTGGAGGGCATTGAAGCCGCGTGCGGGGTGGACGTTGCCACACGGATCATCGAACACGTCGAAAGGCTGAAAAAATCCTGAAAATTCAGTGTCTTGCTATTCTCATGGGTGGATGAGGCCGGGTTTAACACGCCTTTAATCGCCTCCCGCGTAGCCTTCAGCGAACCGCAGCTCTGCCTCTCAGCAGGATCGGTATCGGGATACATGTTCAGACCCAGGCGGGGGCACCGCCTGGGTCTTTTTTATGCCGGATTGGGGTCCCTTGTGGAGGCGCCGTGACGGCCGTAGAGTGGCGGGCATCGTTCCTGGACGGATCGGAGGCTGGCGATGTACCGCATCACGATGATCGCGTTGTTGCTGGGACTGGCGGGGGCCGCTGCGGCCGCGCCGAAGAAGGCCGTTGTACAGATGGATCGCCAGGCGCCGGTGGCCGAACAGGTACGCCAGGTCGAGCAGGCGCTGGATGGCGGCGACTATAGCGAGATCTCCGTTGACGACCGCACCCAGGTCCGACAGGCACTGGCCCGCATCACCCAGCGCGTGGGCGACCACCAGAGCCTGCAGGAGCTGCCGCCCCAGGTACAGGCAGAAGTCTTCAATGACCAGGAGCGGATCAATGCGCTCCTGGCCCGGGCCCACGAGGACAGCCGGCAGGTCTGCCAGCACACCCGCACCACCGGCAGCAACATGCCCAAGAGCCGTTGCCTGACCGTGGCCGAGCGCCGCCGCATCGAGGAAAAGGGCAAAGCCCTGATCAACGACCAGCGCACGTTCAACCAGCTCAACCCAAACACCAACTATTAGGCCGTCCCCGCCTCCCGGTGCGTGGCACTTGCTGGCGTGAAGGCGGTGCGAATACAGTCGGCATTCACCTCAAACAAGGATTCGTTTGTCATGAAATCGCTCCTGATGTCTGCGGTCCTGCTATCCGCGCTGGGCCTGTGCTTTGCCGCGAATGCCAAGGAACCGGTGCTCCAGTCCGGCAAGCCCTTGCTGCCTCAGATCGAGACCATCGAAAAGCAACTCAACGACGGCGAAACCTATTCGGAGCTGAAGGCGGAGGAGCGCGCGCGCGTACGCGAAGTGCTGGCGCGTCTGCGCAGCGTGGGCGAAAGCTACACCGATGGTGCGCCGATGCCTGAATCGACCCGAACCCAGGTGTTCAACGACCAGGAGGTCGTGAACACCGTTTTGACACGGGCGCGTGAAGATAGTCGTCTAATATGCCGACGTGAAAAGACCATCGGTTCCAATCGCACGGTCACGCAGTGCGCCACTGTGGCACAACGTGCGCGGCAGCGTGAGGCAGCTGATCGGGACATGATCCGGGCCCAGCGTGGCGGGCCTACCCATAGCAACTAGAGGTGACAGTGAGAATCCTGGTAATCGAAGACAACAGTGACATCGCCGCCAATCTTGGCGACTACCTGGAGGACCGGGGCCACACTGTGGATTTCGCCGCCGACGGGGTCACCGGGTTGCATCTGGCCGTGGTGCACGAGTTCGACGCGATCGTCCTGGATCTCAACCTGCCCGGCATGGACGGCATCGAGGTCTGCCGCAAGCTGCGCAATGAAGCGCGCAAGCAGACCCCGGTGTTGATGCTGACGGCCCGCGATTCGCTGGACAACAAGCTGGCGGGGTTCGATTCGGGGGCCGACGACTACCTGATCAAGCCGTTCGCATTGCAGGAAGTGGAAGTACGCCTGAACGCCCTGTCGCGTCGCGGCAAGGGCGTGCAGACTCGTGTACTGGAAACCGGTGACCTGGAGTACAACCTGGATACGCTGGAAGTGCGCCGCCAGGGCAAGCTGCTGCAGCTCAACCCCACTGCGCTGAAGATCCTGCAGGCCCTGATGGAAGCGGCCCCGGCGGTGGTGACCCGCCAGGAACTGGAAACCCGCGTCTGGGGCGAGGAACTGCCCGATTCAGATTCGCTGCGCGTGCATATCCATGGCCTGCGTGCGGTGGTCGACAAGCCGTTTGACGTACCGCTGATCCAGACCCGCCATGGCATCGGATACCGCATCGCTACCCCGGAAGCCTGATTCCGTGCCAGCCAAGGGGGAGCGCCGGCGCACGCCGTATCGGCGGCGCCTGCGCAGCCGCATCATTGTCTCCTTCGTGTTGTTGGGCTTCTGCCTGACGACGCTGTTCGCGTTCGCCACCAACTGGGCCCGCATGCGCGTGGAAAACCAGTTGGTGGAGGACGTGATCAACCACAACATCGAGGAATACGCGCGCCGCTTCTACGAGCACCCGGGACGCAATCCGGCGGTGCCGGTGCAGCAGATCCGCGCCTATGCGTATTCGGCCGACAAGTTCGACAAGGCGCGCGAGTCCTGGCCGCAATGGGCCGACCTGCAGACCGGCAATTACAACCTCAGCGGCATCGACGAGCAGGGGCAACCCTATGCCTACAAGCTGGCGGTGCGCAAGGCGGAGGATGCGTGGTTCTTCCTCGCCTACGACATGACCGACAGCGTCCGCGGTGGCAAGCAGCTCAACCGCGCGCTGGTGCTGTCGGTACTGGTGTTCAGCCTGTTGTCCCTGGTGCTGGGCTGGTGGTCGGCGTCCAAGGTGATGAAACCGGTGTCGGATCTGGCTGCACGGCTGCGCGCCTACCGGGGAGGGACCAGTGATCCTGAGCCGCTGGCGCCGCGTTTCCCCGATGACGAAGTGGGGCAGCTGGCCCAGGCGTTGGACGACTACTCATCACGCCTGACCGAAGTGGTGCAGCGCGACCGTGAGTTCAATGCCGACGTCAGCCACGAACTGCGCACGCCGCTGGCGGTGATCCGGGGTGCCACCGAGCTGCTGCTGACCCGGCCTGGCCTGGACGAGAAGGTGCTGCAGCGCCTGCAGCGCATCCAGCGTGCCGAACAGCAGTGCAGCGACCTGATCGGCGCGCTGCTGCTGTTGTCGCGCAATGAGCGCGGGCAGGGCACCAGCAACGTCGCCCGCGTGGCGGAGCAGCTGCTGGATGCGCACCGCGCACAGCTGGGCGGCAAGCCACTGGAGCTGGTGCTGGAAGGCGAGCGCAACCTGGTGGTCGACGCACCGGAGGCTGCGTTGTCGGTCGCGCTGGGCAACCTGATCGGCAACGCGGTGAAATACTCGCAGGATGGCGAAGTGCGTGTCTTTGTCGGCAGCAACTCGGTGTCGGTGACCGACAGTGGCCCCGGCCTGAGCGAGGAAGATGCCGCCAAGCTGTTCCAGCGCGGCTACCGCGGCACGCACGCCGGTCATTCGCAGGGCGGTGGCATCGGCCTGTCGATCGTCAGCCGCCTGTGCGATCTGTACGGCTGGCAGGTCAGCGTGCGCCCCGGCGGCGAGCGCGGCGTGATCGCCACCCTGACGTTTTCGCCGAAGCCGTTGTAAGCGCCCCTCCTTTGGGGGGCGCTCTACTTTGTAGAGCCGAGCCTGCGCTCGGCTGCCTTGGCTTCCTGGAGCCGAGCATAGGCTCGGCTCTACAACAGAGCGGCGCTACGACCCTGGTAGATCCGCGCCACACCTGAATGCCTTGCCGATATTGCGGAGGCTCAGCCCCCAGCCAATCCCAGATACCGCACATGCAGCGCTTCCACTTGTGCCTGCAGCGCATCCGGGTGGCCATCATTGACCACCACGTCGTCCGCCAGCGCCAACCGCTCCGCGCGACTGGCCTGGGCGGCGATCATCTGGTCGGCCAGCGCGGCGTCGATGCCGTCGCGCTGCATCAGCCGGGCGTGCTGCACGGCTTCGGGCGCATCCACCAGTAGTATGCGGTCCAACCACGGGTAGGCCTGCCGCCCGCCGACTTCGGTCAGCAGCGGAATGGCGGCAATCGCATAGGGGCTGGTGGCCTGCTCGCACTGCTGTTGCATCAGCAGGCGGATGGCCGGGTGGGTGATCGCTTCCAGTGCCGCCCGTTCGGCCGGGTCGGCGAACACGTGGGCACGCAGGCGTGCCCGGTCCAAGCTGCCGTCCGACTGCAGCATGTCGGCGCCGAAGCGCTCGGCGATGCGATCCAGGGCAGGGCTGCCGGCGGCGACCACCGCGCGGGCGGCCAGATCGGCGTCGGCCACCACGATGCCCAGCGCCTCGAAGCGCCGGGTCACCTCGCTCTTGCCGGCGGCAATGCCGCCGGTCAGGCCAACTACATACCGGCTCATGGGGACTCCCCTCAGCGCAGCCCGCTCATCACCAGGTACTGCTCCACCAGTGGAGCGCCCCACATGAAGTACAGCCAGCCCGCGATGGCCAGGTAGGGGCCGAACGGGATCGGCGTGGCGCGGTCACGGCCCCGGGTGTACAGCCAGATCGAGCCGATGATGGCACCCAGCACCGACGACAGCAGGATGATCGGCAGGATGCCCTTCAGCCCGCACCAGGCACCCAGAGCGGCCAGCAGCTTGAAGTCGCCGTGGCCCATGCCTTCCTTGCCGGTCAGCTGCTTGAACAGCCACCAGACCATCCACAGTGACAGGTAGCCCACCGCCGCGCCGACCAATGCAGGCTTGGCCGGCATATACAGGTTGTCGATGTTGCCTATCAGGCCCAGCCACATCAGGGGCAGGGTCAATTGGTCGGGTAGCAGCTGGGTGCGCAGGTCGATGCCGGACAGGGCGATCAGGAAGCAGGTCAGCACGATGGCACCGAAGCCCTGCCAGCCGAAGCCGAACTGCCAGACGCAGGCCAGCACCAGCACCGAGGTCAGGGCCTCCACCAGCGGGTACTGCAGCGAGATCGGCGCCTTGCAGTGGCGGCACTTGCCGCCCTGGATGATCCAGCTGAACAGCGGGATGTTCTCGTACCAGCTCAGCTTGTGCTTGCAGTGCGGGCAGTGCGAGGGCTCGACCACGATCCCCGGTGGAGGGGGCTCGTAGAAGTCCGGTTCCTCCAGGACCTCGCGCGCATCGCGCTTCCACTGCCATTCCAGCCGCTTGGGCAGGCGCAGGATGACGACGTTCAGGAAACTGCCCAGCAGCAGTCCAAAGGCGGCCGCGGCGGGGTAGCCGAGGCCGGGATGCTGGTCGAGAAAAGCCATGTATGTGTTATCCGACGACGGCGCCGAGTTTGAAGATGGGAAGGTACATGCCGATGACGATGCCGCCAACGATGGTACCGATGAAGACCATGATCATCGGTTCGAGCAGGCTGCTCAAGGCATCCACGGCATTGTTGACTTCCTGCTCATAATACTCGGCAACCTTGAACAGCATGGTGTCGAGAGCGCCGGCCTCTTCGCCGATGCCGGTCATCTGGATGACCATGTGCGGGAACAGATTGCGTTGCTTCATGGCCATATTGACCGGGTAGCCCACCGAGACGTCGTCGCGCATGCGCAGTACGGCCTCTTCGTAGACCTTGTTGCCAGTAGCGCCAGCCACGATACCCAGGGCCTCCACCAGCGGCACGCCCGCCCTGAAGGTAACCGCAGTGGTGCGAGCGAAACGTGCGATGGCGCTATTGTTGATGATCTGCCCGATCACCGGCACTTTCAGGATCAGCCTGTCAAACGTGTGCTGCATGCCGGGCGAGCGCTTGTAGGCCATGAACAGGCCGACTCCACCGCCGACGAGGATGATCAGGAGCGCCCACCACCAAGACAGCATGAAGCGCGATGCGGCGACGATCATTTGCGTGAATGCAGGCAGGTCCGCGCCAAAGCTCTTGAAGACCTCCTCAAACTGGGGGACCACGAACATCAGCAGAATGGCCGAAACGACAAACGCCACCAGGATGATCATGGCAGGGTAGAACATCGCCTTCTTGATCTTGCCCTTCAAGGCTTCCATGTTCTCCTTGTACGTCGCTACCGTATCAAGGACTGTTTCCAGTACGCCGGCGCCTTCGCCGGCGCGGACCAGATTGCGGTACAGCTCGTCGAACTGCACAGGATGCTTGCCGATGGACTCGTACAGCGAAGAGCCTCCCTCAATGTCCGTCCGGATGGTGTCCACCATCTTTTTCATGCGCGGATTCTTGTGGCCGCTGCCGATGATTTCCAGCGCCGAGACGATCGGCACACCGGACTTCATCATGGTGGCCATCTGACGGCTGAAGAAGGCAATGTCCTTGGGCTTTACGGCGCTGCCTGCGGCACCAAACAAGGGTTTGGGCTTGGTCTTGACCTGGCTGGGATTGATACCTTGACGGCGTAGTTCCGCCCTGAGGAGATTGGCGTTCTTCGCCAACTGCTCACCTTTCATCTTCACTCCCCGCTTGTCGGTCCCCTCCCAGACAAACGGCTGCAGTTCCATGGTGCTACGCGCCACGGGCTCTTTCTTGATCGCACTGCGACTGACGGACATGTTGGCTCCCCAAGACCCGCCATCCCCAGGCGGGCAACTAGCCGTCGATGGTAGCCGGTTCAGGGCCATCTGGGCAGTTGGCGCGCGGCCGGATGTGCGATTTCGTGCCGGATGCCGGCCAAAGGTGACGTACTGCGTCACATTGCAGTGTCCATCGCAGATTCGTACACGGGGGGTTCCCATCCGTGAAATAGCTGCCATCATGGGCGCGGGGAAATCCAGGGGGAGGCGTGCCGGGGTTGGCACGCAACCTGCGTTGATCCACCCGCAGGGGACAGGGACCGCTCAACCGACCGCTGGCCGGACCGAACCTGTCCGCTGAATCAACCATCACTATCTTGGGGATGTACCAAAATGAAGAACCAGAAGGGCTTCACCCTTATCGAACTGATGATCGTCGTCGCGATCATTGCCATCCTGGCTGCCATCGCTCTGCCTGCCTACCAGGACTACACCATTCGCGCCAAGGTGTCGGAAGGCCTGGTCCAGGCTGACGCAGCCAAGCTGGCTGTCGCTGAGACCGCCCAGTCCCAGGGTATCCTGGCCACGGCCGTTGCCGATGCTGCTGCAGCGGGTTACGTGAGCAAGGCGACCACGAATGTTGCCAGCATTGGCATCGCCAATGGCGTCATCACTGTGACCACCCAGGCTACGGGTGCGAAGGTCCAGCCGATCCTGACCCTGACCCCGGCGCAGGCCGATCTGGATTCGCCGATCACCTGGACCTGCAACCTGTCGGCTGGTGAAGCCAAGCACGTGCCGGCCAGCTGCCGTACGGCCGCTGCGAAGCCGTAATTTCACCGGCTGAGCACTGCTGATGAGGCCCCGCTTGCGCGGGGCCTTTTTTATGCAGGCGTGTGATTCGGACTACTTCTCAGGAAATGGGGGCCTAGGAGGAGTGATGAAACGGGAAACCGGATTTTCGTTGATCGAGCTCATGGTTGTGATATCGATCATTGCCATCCTGGCGGCTGTTGCACTGGTCTCCTATCGCGACTACACCGTGAGGGCACGGGTATCTGAAGGCATCCTGTTAACGGCGCCCTTCAAGATCGCGGTCGAGGAGAATATTGTGGACCATGGAAGACTCGACGCACGTGCCTGCGCGGACGTCCGGCCCTTGGATGTGGCTACCGGGAATGTCGCTGCTCTTCAGTGCGAGGGGGACGGCGTTCTGAGTATTCGGACGACAGAAGCAGCAGGCGGCGTTTCCCTTGATCTGGTGCCGTCCGTCAACGGAGACGGATTGCTGGTCTGGATCTGTAGGGTCAAGGCGGGCAGCCGCCGGCACGTGCCAGCGGTTTGCCGCACGTAGTGAATTGGTTGACGGTGTGCGATCCGGGGGGGGGGCGCTGTTGGCATGGGGGCACAAGCGGACGGATGTCCGCTGAATACGGTTGACCGCGCTGGCGCTTCCCCGCGCAACGCGCCTTCGGTAACCTGCGCGGGGGAGTAGGAGCTACATACATGAATGCCGTAACCACCGCCAACCTCGTCGGCATCACCGGCCTGGCCCGCCGCCTCGTCCAGGACGGTGCCCTGGATGAGGCCGCCGCCCGCGACGCCATGGCCAAGGCCGCCGCCGCTCGCCAGCCGCTGCCGACCTGGTTCGCTCAGAACAAGCTGGTCAGCGCTGCGCAGCTTGCCGCCGCGAATTCGGTCGAGTTCGGCATGCCGCTGTTCGACGTTTCCGCGTTCGACGCCAGCCAGAACGCGATGAGCCTGGTCAGCGAGGAGCTGCTGCGCAAACACAACGTGCTGCCGCTGTTCAAGCGCGGTGGCAAGCTGTTCGTCGGCACCAGCAATCCGACCCATTCGCTGGACGAGATCAAGTTCCACACCAATCTGGTGGTGGAGCCGATCCTGGTCGATGACGACCAGATCCGCCGTACGCTGGAGCAGTGGCATGCCAGCCATGACACCTTGGGCGATGCCCTCGGCGGCGATGACGAGGGCATGGGCAACCTGGAGGTCTCGGCCGGCGACGACGACATGGGGGCGGGCGGCGACGCCGGCATCGACGCCAAGGGCGACGACACCCCGGTGGTGAAGTTCGTCAACAAGGTGCTGGTGGACGCGATCCGCAAGGGTGCATCGGACATCCACTTCGAGCCCTATGAAGACGACTACCGCGTGCGCCTGCGCATCGACGGGCTGCTGAAGATGGTGGCGCGCGCGCCGGTGAAGCTGAACCAGCGTATCGCGGCGCGCCTGAAGGTAATGGCGCAGCTGGACATCGCCGAGAAGCGCGTGCCGCAGGACGGGCGCATCAAGCTCAACCTGTCCAAGACCAAGCAGATCGACTTCCGTGTCAGCACGTTGCCGACCCTGTTCGGCGAGAAGGTGGTGCTGCGTATCCTGGACGGCAGCGCGGCCAAGCTCGGCATCGACAAGCTGGGTTACGAACCGGACCAGCAGAAGCTGTTCCTGGAAGCCATCCACAAGCCCTACGGCATGGTCCTGGTGACCGGCCCGACCGGTTCGGGCAAGACCGTGTCGCTGTACACCGCGCTGGGCATCCTCAACGATGAGACGCGCAACATTTCCACTGCGGAGGACCCGGTGGAAATCCGCCTGCCCGGTGTCAACCAGGTGCAGCAGAACAACAAGCGCGGCATGACTTTCGCCGCGGCGCTGCGTTCGTTCCTGCGCCAGGATCCGGACATCATCATGGTCGGCGAAATCCGCGACCTGGAGACGGCCGAGATCGCGATCAAGGCGGCGCAGACCGGCCACATGGTGCTGTCCACGCTGCACACCAACGATGCACCGCAGACCATCGCGCGCTTGATGAACATGGGTATCGCTCCGTACAACATCACCAGTTCGGTGACGCTGGTGATCGCCCAGCGCCTGGCGCGCCGGCTGTGCGGCAACTGCAAGCGCCCGGCCCAGCTGCCGGAGCATGCACTGCTGGCCGAAGGCTTCACCCAGGCGCAGCTGGACGCGGGCATCGAACTGTACGAAGCGGTGGGCTGCGATGAGTGCACCGAAGGCTACAAGGGCCGTACCGGCATCTACCAGGTGATGCCGATGACCGACGAGATTGCCACGATCGTGCTGGCCGGTGGCAATGCGCTGCAGATTGCCGAGGCGGCACAGCAGATCGGGGTGAACGACCTGCGCCAGTCAGCCCTGAAGAAGGTGGCGGCAGGCATCACCAGCCTGGCCGAGATCAACCGCGTCACCAAGGATTGATGTAGAGCCGGGCCCATGTCGGCCCGTGATCCGAAGAGCAGCCGAGCATCGGCTCGGCTCTACAGTAGATCCACGCCAGGCGTGGTCGGCCAGGCTCCGGCCGTTTACTCCATCCCCAGCTTCTTCAGCTTGTAACGCAGCGCGCGGAAGGTAATGCCGAGCTGCGCGGCGGTACGGGTCTTGTTCCAGCGGTTCTCCTCCAGCGCGCGCTGGATGGCGCTGCGTTCGAGCTGCTCGATGTAGGAGGGCAGGGCCGCGCCACCGGGTTGCAGGTCGGCCACGGCTTCGGCGGCGGCGCCTGCACCCGTCGCGCGTGGCGCATGCTGTGGCAGGCGCAGGTCATCGGCGCTGATGCAGTCCTCCTCGGCCAGTGCCAGTGCACGCTCCAGGATGTTCTCCAGTTCGCGCACGTTGCCGGGAAAGGCGTACTGGGCCAGTGCGTCCAATGCCGACGGCGCCAGCAGCGGGGTGGCCCGGCCATGGCTGCGGGCCAGCCGCGCCAGTACGGCCGCAGCCAGTTCCGGCAGATCCTGGCGACGCTCGCGCAGCGGCGGCACTCGCAGTTCGATCACGTTGATGCGGTAGTACAGGTCGTGGCGGAAACGCCCGTCCTCGACCAGCTCGGCCAGGTCCTTGTGGGTGGCCGAGAGAATACGCACATCCACAGGCTCTTCGTTGGCTGCACCAACCGCGCGCACCGACTTTTCCTGGATCGCCCGCAGCAGCTTCACCTGCATCTGCAGCGGCAGCTCGGCCACTTCGTCCAGGAACAGGGTGCCGCCGTGCGCGGCCTGGAACAGGCCGGGCTTGTCGGCGTGCGCACCGCTGAAGCTGCCCTTGCGGTGGCCGAAGAACTCGCTTTCCATCAGTTCGCTGGGAATGGCTCCGCAGTTGACGGGTACGAACGGCCCGGCGGCACGTGCGCCCTGTGCGTGGATGGTGCGGGCCACCAGTTCCTTGCCGACCCCGGATTCTCCCAGGATGTAGACCGGCGCCTGGCTGCGCGCGACCTTGCCGATGGTGGTGCGCAGCAGGTCCATTGCGGGCGAATCACCGAGCAGGCGCGTGCCCTGTTCGGCTGCGGGGCCGGGCACGGGGCGTTCGGCGTTGTTGAGCTCCAGCGCGTGCTTGACCAGGCCGCGCAGCACGGCGATGTCCACCGGCTTGCTGACAAAGTCGAATGCCCCGGCCTTCAGGGCTTCCACGGCCAGGTCCATGCTGCCGAATGCGGTGATCATCGCCACCGGCGTGCGCGGGTAGTGCTGGGCGATCTCGCTGACCAGCTCAATGCCGTTGCCGTCGGGCAGGCGCATGTCGGTGATGCACAGGTCATACGGGTTGCTGGCCAGCAGCTCGCGCGCTTCGGCGAGGTTGGCGGCGGTACTGATGCGCAGCCCCATGCGGCCGAGCGTCAGTACCAGCAGTTCGCGGATGTCGCGTTCGTCGTCGACGACGAGGGCGCTGCGGGTTTCGTTCATGAGCGTGAAAGATAAACGAGGGGGCGGAAAGCGACAAATGCTTGACGCACAAAACGGGATTCAGGTGGGCAGCAATGTGTGTGGACCGGGCAGGACCAGGCGGAAGCAGGAGCCACCGGCCGGTACCGGAATGTAGTCAAGCCGGGCCTGGTTGGCCTTGCACAGTTCGCGGGCGATATACAGGCCCAGGCCGGTCCCGTGCTCGGAGGTGGTGAAGAACGGCCGGAACAACTGCGCGGCCACCGCTTCGGGTATGCCGGGGCCGCGGTCCATCACGTCGATCACCGCGCTCCGCTCGTGCTGGGCCACGCGCAGCCTCACCCGCGCCGGCTGCTGGCCGATGCGGCCGTACTTGAGCGCGTTGTGCACCAGCACGGTCAGCACCTGGTAGAGGTGCTTGGTGTCCACCTGCGCCGGCACCGAGCTGTCGCTGATGATCGGCTCGATGCTGTCGGTTTCCAGCGTCTGGCCCTGCTTGTACTCCAGCACGAAGCGGCGCACGAAGGCAGCCAGATCGACGTTCTCCGGGGTTGCGCGCTCGCGCCGGGCCAGGCCCAGCACGCTTTCGACGATGCCGTTGGTGCGCTGGCACTGCTGGCGGATGATCTGCAGCAGGCGGCGGTCGCTTTCGTTGAAGCTGGTGCCTTCTTCCAGCAGCTGCACGGCGTAGTTGATCGCTGCCAGCGGGTTGCGGATCTCGTGGGCGAGGCTGGCCGAGAACCGCCCCATCGCCGACAGGGTGAGCGATTCGGCGCGGCGCGAGACCACGCTGGAGTCATCCAGGAACACCAGGGCCAGCTCGCTGCCGGCCAGCAGGCGGGCGAAGCGTGGCTGGACTTCGGGTTGGTCGGGGTTGAGTTGCAGCGGCAGTTCGTCCTGCGCCCAGCCATTGCGCCAGCGCTGCAGGCGACGCGCCAGTTCCGGCGCAGCGCTGGCCAGGTCCAGGCGCCCGCTTTCGCCGCTGCCGTCACTGTCGCCGAGCAGCATCGCGGCCGCCTCGTTGGCCAGGGTGATGCGGTTGTCGGCGTCGACCACCAGCACGCCGGTGCGCATGCGGCGGATGATCAGTTCGTTGATCTGGAACAGGTTGGCCACTTCGTCGCCGCGCTGGTTGGCCAGCTGCTGATTGCGGCGCGCACGGCTGCCCACCTGGTAGCTGATGAAGGCCAGGGCCAGGTAGCTGGTGGCGAACATCGCAAGTTCGGCCAGGGTGCGGGTCGGGTCCCCTCCCTCCAGCAGCTTCCACAGATACTCACCGGCCGTGGCAAGGCTGGCGGCCAGCGCCAGGCCCAGGCCCCAGCTGAGCGGCAGCAGGGTGGCAGCGGCAGCGATATTGAACAGCAGCGACATCGAAATGCCGGCGCTGGCACCGGGCAGGGCGTGAGCCAGCAGGATGGCGGCGACAATGTCCACCAGCACGCCGGAGACCACGATCGGGCGCAGCCAGCGTTCGTTGCGCCCGATTGCCAGGGCCAGCAGCGACAACACCAGATAGATGGCCGCGACGACATCGGCCAGGCGCGGATGGTGCGCCTCACCTACCATCGCCGACAGCGGGCTGTACAGCAGGGCGGCGATGACCGCCGCGATCAGCACCCGGTACAGGGCGAAGAAATACAGTTCACGCCGCGGGATCGATTCGATGCGGTCGATCAATGAAGCACTGGGTGACACGCCGGAACTCCCCTTCTGGCTGCCTGGATCTGGACGCTGTGCCGGCCCCGCCGGCGTCCCCTGAAGCCGGTCGGCGCCACGCATGTGGATACCCAGTATAGAGCCCCCGGCGGGATGCCGCCGGCGGGGCGTGGCTTGCGCATTCGGCCCGCTGCGGGAACCGGCCTGCGCCTGCCGCCGCCGGCGCAACTGCCTGAATGACGGCGGAAATCTGGCCGGCTCAGGCGTTTTGTACAGACTTCTTTGCGCCCCGGCGCCGGCTCGGCCACAATAGTGGGCCCGCCGCGGTCCGTGCCGGTGTCCCTTGCAGGGGGCCCTGAGGAATTGCGTGCGGTCGTTCCTATTCCCACGGTGACGCATGAATTTCCACGAATACCAGGCAAAACAACTGCTTGCCGAATACGGCATCCCGGTCCCGGCCGGCAAGGTCGCGGCGACCCCGGACGAGGCGGTTGAAGTCGCCCAGTCGCTGGGCCAGGGCCCCTGGATGGTCAAGGCGCAGATCCACGCTGGCGGCCGCGGCAAGGCTGGCGGCGTCAAGTTCTGCAAGACCGTCGACGACGTGAAGGCCGCAGCAGCCAAGATGCTCGGCACCAAGATGGCCACCTACCAGACCGCCGGCGTCGAGCTGCCGATCAACCTGGTGCTGGTGACCACCGCCGGTGAGATCGTCAAGGAGCTGTACCTGTCGGTCCTGGTGGATCGCGGCACCCGCACCATCAGCTTCATCGCCTCTTCGGAAGGCGGCATGGAAATCGAGCAGGTCGCTGCCGAGACTCCGGACAAGATCCACACCCTGAACGTGGACTTCGTCGAGGGCGTGCAGGGTTACCATGGCCGTGACATCGGCTTCAAGATGGGCCTGACCGCCAAGCAGGCCGGCCAGTTCGCCAACATCATGGTGAACCTGTACCGCATCTTCAACGAAAAGGACCTGGCGCTGGTTGAAATCAACCCGCTGGCGATCCTGGACGACGGCAACCTGTACGCGCTGGACGGCAAGTTCAACAGCGACGACAACGCCAACTTCCGCCACAAGGAACTGGTCGCGATGCGCGACAAGTCCCAGGAAGATGAAACCGAAGTGACCGCTTCGGAGCTGGACATCAACTACGTCACCATGGATGGCAACATCGGCTGCATGGTGAACGGTGCCGGCCTGGCCATGGCCACCATGGACGTCATCAAGCTCAACGGCGGCGAGCCGGCGAACTTCCTGGACGTGGGCGGCGGTGCGAACAAGCAGCGCGTCATCGAAGCGTTCAAGCTGATCCTGTCCTCGGACAAGGTCGAGGGCATCTTCGTCAACATCTTCGGCGGCATCGTCCGCTGCGACATGATTGCCGAGGGCATCATCGCCGCCGTGAAGGAAGTGGGCGTCAAGGTTCCGGTCGTGGTGCGCCTGGAAGGCACCAACGTGGAAGAAGGCAAGCAGCTGCTGCGCGACAGCGGCATGGCCATCATCCCGGCTGACAACATCAACGACGGCGCCAAGAAGGTCGTTGAAGCGGTCAAGAACGCCGCCTGATCCACGACACCGAAGGAAATTCCCATGTCTGTTTTGATTAACAAGAACACCAAGGTGATCGTGCAGGGCTTCACCGGCCAGCAGGGTACCTTCCACGCCACCCAGATGATCGAGTACGGCACCCAGGTGGTTGGCGGCGTGACCCCGGGCAAGGGTGGCACCACCCACATCGACCTGCCGGTCTTCAACACCGTCGCCGATGCCGTGCAGAGCACCGGCGCCGACGCTTCGGTCATCTACGTGCCGCCGCCGTTCGCGGCCGATGCGATCCTGGAAGCGGCTGCGGCCGGCATCAAGGTCATCGTCTGCATCACCGAGGGCATTCCGGTGCTGGACATGCTGCGGGTGAAGAACGTGCTGACCCGTACCTACCCGGACACCGTCCTGATCGGTCCGAACTGCCCGGGTGTCATCACCCCGGGTGAGTGCAAGATCGGCATCATGCCGGGCCACATCCACAAGCCGGGCAAGATCGGCATCGTGTCGCGCTCGGGCACCCTGACCTATGAAGCGGTCAAGCAGACCACCGAGGTCGGCCTCGGCCAGTCCACCTGCATCGGCATCGGTGGTGACCCGATCAACGGCCTGAACTTCGTCGACTGCCTGAAGCTGTTCAACGAAGACCCGCAGACCGAAGGCATCATCATGGTCGGCGAAATCGGTGGCGACGCCGAGGAAGCCGGTGCCGAGTACATCAAGAACCACGTGAAGAAGCCGGTCGTCGGTTTCATCGCCGGTGCGTCGGCTCCGGCCGGCAAGCGCATGGGCCACGCGGGCGCGATCGCCTCGGGCGGCAAGGGCACCGCGGAAGGCAAGTTCGCCGCGATGGAAGCCGCTGGCGTCGTCACCGTCCGTTCGCCGGGCGACCTCGGCGCTGCCATCGCCAAGCTGGTGAAATAAGATCGACTGCCCCCGGCAGACGATTCTGCAGAGCCGGCCGCTGCCGGTTGCCTGAAACAGAAAGGCCGCCTCCGGGCGGCCTTTCTGCGTCTGGTGTGGGGTCAGATCCCTTTGGCTGCGCAAAAGGGATCTGACCCCGGCGTTACAATGGCGGCATTGCAACCACAGGCTGAGTTCCCATGGCTTCGATCCGCATCGCGATGGCGCAGTTCGATTTCCCGGTCGGCGATGTCGCCGGCAACACCGAGCGCATCATTGAGATGATCGGCCAGGCGCGCGACGAGCATGGCGCCGAGCTGGTGATGTTTCCTGAGCTGGCGGTGAGCGGTTACCCGCCTGAGGATCTGCTGCTGCGCCCGGGCTTCCTGTACGAGTGCGAGCAGGCGATGAGCCGCATCGCCGGCGCCTGCCGTGGCATCACCGCCGTGGTCGGTTGGCCGCAGGCCGCCGGTGCGGTGGTCTACAACGCCGCCAGCGTGCTGCGTGACGGCGTAGTAGAGCAGACCTACCGCAAGCGTGAGCTTCCCAACTATGCGGTGTTCGACGAACGCCGCTACTTCGACGTCGATCCGGACGGCAGCAGCTGCGTGTTCGAGGTCAATGGCATTCCGGTCGGCCTTCTGATCTGCGAGGACCTGTGGTTCGCCGAGCCCATGGCCGACACCGTGCGTGCAGGTGCGCAGCTGGTGGTGGTGCCCAATGCTTCACCCTTCGAGCGTGGCAAGCACGCCCAGCGCGACGCAGTGCTTGCCGCGCGCACCCGCGAGAGCGGAGCGGCGATTGCCTATCTCAATGTGGTCGGTGGCCAGGACGCCTTGGTATTTGATGGTGCGTCGGTCGTGGCCGACGGTGACGGCACGGTGCACCCGGCCGCCGCTGCGTTCGTCGACCAGTGGCTGGTGGTGGAGTACGACGGTCGAACCCGCCGCTTCATGCCGCATGTGTGGATGGATGATGGCGACGAGAGCATGGACGCGCTGGCCTGGCGTGCAGTAACCCGCGGCATCCAGGACTACTGCCGCAAGAACGGCTTCAGCAAGGTGTGGCTGGGCCTGTCCGGCGGCATCGACTCGGCCCTGGTGCTGGCCCTGGCGGTGGACGCGATGGGCGCCGAGAACGTCACTGCCGTGCGCCTGCCGTCGCGCTACACCGCAGGCCTGTCCAACGACCTTGCTGCCGAGCAGTGCCAGGCGCTGGGCGTGAAGCTGGAAGCGGTGTCGATCGAGCCCGCATTCAAGGGCCTGATGGAATCGCTGGCGCCGATGTTCGAAGGCACCTCCGCGGACGTGACCGAGGAAAACCTGCAGTCGCGCAGCCGCGGCGTGATCCTGATGGCGCTTGCCAACAAGTTCGGTGGCCTGCTGCTGACCACCGGCAACAAGAGCGAGTACGCGGTGGGCTACGCCACCATCTACGGCGATATGTGCGGTGGCTACGCGCCGCTGAAGGACCTGTACAAGACCGAGGTATTCGGCCTGTCGAAATGGCGCAACACGGTGGGCGGAGCGCCGGTGATTCCGCCGGCGGTGATCAGTCGCCCGCCATCGGCCGAGCTGCGCGAGAACCAGCTGGACCAGGATTCGCTGCCGGCCTATGACGTGCTGGACGGCATCCTGTACCGGTACATCGACCAGGAGCAATCGCGTACGGACATCGTCGCCGCCGGTTACGACGCGGCCGTGGTTGATCGCGTGCTGCGCCTGGTCCGCATCAGCGAGTGGAAGCGGCACCAGGCCGCGCCGGGCCCGAAGGTTTCGCGGCGCGCGTTCGGTCGCGAGCGCCGCTACCCGATCAGCAACGGCTACAAGGGCTGAGGCAGCGGGCCATCCACGCATGGCGTGGATCTTATCTCTTGCCGATCTGGCACCTTGGGTGCCGAGAGCCCGGCGTGGGCGACCGTGTGGATCCAGGTCTTGCGACCGAGAAGTAGCTTGGGTCCCCACGCCGGATTCTCCCTGAACCGCCCGAACAGTTGGTTGAGTTGGCGCTCGAACTGATAAGACTGGGCAAGCGGGGGGGAGCTCTCGACCCTGTCAGCCTAGCGGAGTTCTGCCATGTTTGGGATTGGGATCGATGTGAGCAAAGCCACGCTGGATGTGGCCGTCCATGGAGAGCAGTTTCGCCAATTCAGCAACGACAAGCGCGGCTTTGTGCGCTTGATTCGGTGGTTGAAGAAGTGGCCGATCAAGCAGGTCGTTCTTGAGGCAAGCGGGGGTTACGAGCGGGCTGCTCTGGATGTATTGCACGCCGCCGGCCTGCCGATGGTACGGATCAATCCAGCGCGTGCACGGCGATTTGCCCAAGGCACGGGCCGTGCCGCCAAGACCGATCGGCTCGATGCGACGGTGCTGGCGCAGATGGCCCATTTGTTGCCGCTGACCCGCTACGTAC
>NZ_LYVJ01000016.1 GCF_001676385.1 Stenotrophomonas maltophilia
ATACGGATCCGACCCCGGGGGCCGATCGTCAGCCGCGGCGGAATGCGGCGGGGGTGCGGGCGCCGACGATGATCATGCGGATCATCGTGGAGATCTGTTCGACCAGTTCCGGGTCCTTCTCCGGTGGCAGGTCCATGGCGGTGGCGCCCATCGCGAACACCAGCCGGGTGATGGCCTTGGCCACCAGCTCCGGGGCATGCAGCACGGCACCATCCAGCGCGGCAAGGCGCACCAGGTCGTGCTGCAGCTCTTCCTCGAAATAGTGCAGCTCGCGCTCGACCGCGTGCTTGAAGTCGTCCGAGCCCACCGCGCCTTCGCGCAACAGTACGTGCAGCAGCTTGTCGTCGGCGCGCAACTGCTCCATGAAGGTCTCCACCGAGACCCGTACCACGCTGGTGGCGGTGGAGGTGGCGCGCTGGCGGGCCTCGCCGATGATGGTGCGCAGCGAGCGGCCGGCGGCGTCGATCAGCGCTACGGCCAGTTCGTCCATGTCGCGGAACTGCCGGTAGAAGCTGTTCGGTGCGATGCCGGCCTCACGTGCCACTTCGCGCAGGCTGAGTGTGGACAGGCTGCGGTGCGGGCCGATCAGCTTCAGTGCGGCGGCCAGCAGATCCTCGCGGCTCACCGTACGGCGGGCCGGGCTGTTGGCGTCTTCAGGCGTCGACAAGGCGGTGGCGGCGGCCATGGGGGTTCCGGTGGGGCGAGGCTGAATCATACCCAATCCGGTTCAATATACACATGTATACACAGGTGTGTGTGCGCCCGTATAGTGCGTCCATGAGCGCTGTCGTCCGTCCATCCCTGTTCTCTCCGCATCGCTGGATCTCGCCGTCGCTGTTCGATTTCTGGGCGGGCCAGCTCAATCCCCTGTGGACCCTGCGCGAGCCGATGGCCCGCCTGGTCCGGCGCGAGCCGGCCGGCGTGGGCGCGGCAACCCTGGTCCTGCGCACCAACCGGCACTGGGCCGGCATGCGCGCCGGCCAGCACGTCACCCTGGGCGTGGAGATCGAGGGTCGCGTGTGGCAGCGCAGCTACAGCCCGACCGCATTGGGCCCGCGCGAACTGGCGATTACCGTCAAGGCGGTCGAGGGCGGTCGGGTCAGCCAGCATCTGGTCAACAATGCGCAGCCGGGCGATCTGTTCCGCCTCGATGCGGCGTTCGGCGAGTTCCAGTTGCCGGCGGCGGCACCGGTGCTGCTGCTGGCCGCCGGCAGCGGCATCACGCCGATGCGCAGCCTGTTGCGCGAGGCCTGCCAGCGACCACTGGCGGCGCCGGTTGACCTGTTCTATTGGGAGCGCACCGCGGCCCATCTGCAGTTCGGTGATGAACTGCAGGCGCTGGCCGCAGCACACCCGAACCTGCGCGTGCACCTGCTGACCACCCGCGAGGGTGAGGTGCCGGCCGCACGCATCGATACCCACGATCTGCAGGTGGCCGGCGATGACACGCCGCTGGCGCAGCGCCACGTACTGGCCTGTGGCCCGGATGGATTCGTTGCCGCCGCCCGCGAGCGCCTGGCGCACCAGGTGGCCGGCTTCCAGGCCGAAGCCTTCACCCCACCTGCGCCGTTGCGTGATGCCAGCGCCGAAGGCGAAGTGTCGCTGACCCTGGCGCGCAGTGGCCGCCAGCTGAGCGTGCCGCGCGGCCGTTCGCTGCTGGAAAGCCTGGAAGCGCATGGCATCAAGCCCAGGCATGGCTGCCGCATGGGCATCTGCAACACCTGCACCTGCGACCGCGTCAGTGGCGCCACTCGTCACCTGCGCACCGGCGACCTGCAGTCCGAAGCGGCGCAGCCGGTGCGGATCTGCGTGAGCGCACCGACCACCGACCTGACCCTGGATCTCTGAGGACGCCTGCCATGACCCGCGCTACCGACCGTGCCCTGAGTACCGCCGAGATGCATGCCTTCGGCGAGGAACTCGACGCGATCCGCGACCGTGTGATCGGCAGCCTCGGCGCCTCCGATACCCGCTACATCCGCCGTGTAGCGGCCGCCGTGCGCTGGTTCGGCGTGGGTGGCCGTGGCCTGCTGTTCCTGGCCGCGTTCGCGCCGCTGTTCTGGATGCCGCTGCTGTGGCCGGCCGCGATCGCGGGCACGCTGCTGCTGGCGTTGTCGAAGATCCTGGAGAACATGGAGCTGGGCCACAACGTCATGCACGGCCAGTTCGACTGGACCGGCGACCCCAAGCTCAATGGCAACACGTACGAGTGGGACATCGTTGCGACCGCCGACAACTGGCGCAAGACCCATAACTTCCGCCACCACACCTACACCAATGTGCGGGGCATGGACGATGACATCGGCTACGGCCTGCTGCGCATCTTCCCGGAGCAGCGCTGGAAGCCGTTCTACCTGCTGCAGCCGATCATCGCGCCGATCTTCGCGCTGCTGTTCCAGTGGGGCGTGGCCGCGCAGGACCTGCGCCTGGGTCGTTGGCTGAAGGGCCGCATGAGCAGCCGTGCGATGTGGCTGCAGACCCGTCCGGTGGCGCGCAAGATGCTGCGCCAGGTGCTGAAGGACTACGTGTTCTTCCCGTTGCTGGCCGGTCCGTTCTTCCTCACCGTGATGCTGGGCAACCTGGTGGCCAACGGCCTGCGCAACATCTGGACCTACGTCATCATCTTCTGCGGGCATTTCACCGCCGAATCGGAGACCTTCCCGAAGGAATGCCTGCGCAACGAGTCACGCGGCCATTGGTACCTGCGTCAGCTGCGCGGTTCGTCCAACATCAGCGGCGGCTTCCTCATCAACGTGCTGTCGGGCAACCTGAGCCACCAGATCGAGCACCACTTCTACCCGGACCTGCCGGCCAACCGCTATGCGGCCATCGCCAAGGAAGTGAAGGAGATCTGCCGGCGCTACGGCCAGCATTACAACAACGGCTCGCTGCCGAAGCAGTTCGGCCAGGTGGTCTGGCGCATCCTGCGCCACGCTTTCCCGAGCAAGCCGCGCCGCCTGCCGATGCCGGACATCATGTCCGCACCGGCATCGGCCAACGCGGGCTGATCGGCTCAGCCCACCTTGGGCAGGGCCGCCTGTTCGCGGTCCAGGCGGCGCAGGAAGACCTGCATTTCCCTGCGTGCCTGCTGGTCGCCCCTGCTGCCGGCCACGCTCAGCCCGCGCTGCCACGCCTCGCGTGCCGCCTGTGGCTGGCCGCTGGCCAGCCACGCCTTGCCCAGCAGCTTCCAGGCCGCCGAATAGTGCGGGTCAAGTACCACGCAGCGGCCCAGGTGGGTCGCCGCGCGCACCGGGTTGCCGGCATCCAGCCAAGCCTTGCCCAGGCCGAAGCGCAGCAGTGCGCCATCCTTGCCAGTGGCAAGCATCCGTTCCAGCGCCTCGACCCTCATCGGGTGACCTCTGCCAGCCGTTGCGCCGGCCCCGCCTGGAAGCAGCCGCGATGGAACAGCAGCGGTGCCCCGCCGTTCTCGTTGGCCTGGATGATGCGGCCGGCCAGCAGCAGGTGATCGCCGACGGGCCACTGCGCGTGACGGGTGCAGGTGAGATGGACCACCGCGCCGGCGATGCGTGGTGGCGCATCGTCGTCGTCATCCAGCAGTGCAAGGCCGTCGAAGCGGTTGCGTACCTGCGGATCGGCAAAGCGCCGCGCCAGTGCTTCCTGGTCGGCCGCCAGCACGCTGATCGCAAAGCGGGTGGCGCGCTGGAAGGTGGACAGGCTCTGCGCGTGCAACGCCAGGTTCCACAGCACCAGCGGCGGTTGCAGCGAGACCGGCACGAACGAATTGATGGTCAGGCCGACCGGTTTGCGCTGCGCATCGCGGGCGCAGACGATGCCCACCCCGGTGGGGAAGTGACCGAGCAGCCGCCGCAGGGCACGCGGCGGCATCTCGACCGACGGTACCGGCGCCGGAGCGGGGAACACGCCCGCCCAGGGCCCCGCGTACGGCAATGTCCCGCCGCTCATGAGGCCAGGGCCTGGCGGTAGCGCCGGCCGACCTCGGCCCAGTTGATGATGTTGAAGAACGCACCGATGTAGTCCGGGCGGCGGTTCTGGTAGTGCAGGTAGTAGGCGTGTTCCCAGACATCCAGCGCCAGGATCGGGGTGTTGCCGGACAGGCCGACGGTCGCGCCCATCAGCGGGCTGTCCTGGTTGGCGCTGCTTTCGACCTGCAGGCGGCCATCGCGATCGCGGGTCAACCAGGCCCAGCCGCTGCCGAAGCGGGTCTGCGCGGCTCTGGTGAACGCGTCCCTGAAGGCATCGAAGCCCCCCAGGTCCCGGTCGATGGCCGCCGCCAGTTCGTCATCGGGCGTACCGCCGCTGGGGCTGAGTACGGTCCAGAACAGGCTGTGGTTGGCGTGGCCGCCGCCGTTGTTGCGGACCGCGCCGCGATGCGCCTCGGGCACCGCATCGAGATTGGCGATCAGCACCTCGACGGGCCGCTCGGCCAGGCCGGCCTGCTCGACGGCAGCATTGAGATTGCTGACGTAGGCCTGGTGGTGCTTGCTGTGGTGAATCTCCATCGTGCGCGCATCGAAATGCGGCTCGAGGGCGTCATAGGCATAGGGGAGCGGGGGAAGCGAGTACGGCATCGAAGCAATCTCCATGGGGAAGGCCAG
This sequence comes from Stenotrophomonas maltophilia, assembly GCF_001676385.1. Classification (GTDB taxonomy): domain Bacteria; phylum Pseudomonadota; class Gammaproteobacteria; order Xanthomonadales; family Xanthomonadaceae; genus Stenotrophomonas; species Stenotrophomonas maltophilia_J. The sequence goes on from NZ_LYVJ01000016.1 coordinate 4,578, forward strand.
GGGCTGGCCGTGGGGAGACTGTTATCGCACCTCAACATTGATTGAGGTCAAGGGGCGGGATTGAAATGCGTGCGCGTTCGTCGCCTTGATTCTTCCTGGCAGGCAGGGGCTGATGGGTCAGCGCAGGACACGCCGTGAACCCATCCATGGGGGCTCGACGGCGCCATCCGTGGCGCCAACGGTCCTGCGCTGACCCATCAGCCCCTGCAGGACGGCTCCCTGCGCTGGCGCGGAGACGGAGTCAAAGGCAGGAGCAGGAGCGACGTGGTAGTGCCGGCCGCTGGCCGGCAATCAGCGAAGGTCGGGTTGCCGGCCAGCGGCCGGCACTACCAGAACCCGCCTTTCGAGCCTCGCCGGCGCGCTGTTGCGCTGCCCGCGCTCGCAGGAAACTGTCAGGAGGGGGCGGGGGCCGCTGGACAGGACCGTTGGCGCCAAGAATGGCGCCATCGAGCACCATGGAGGGGCTTTTGCGGGTCCTGGCCAGCGGCCCCCGCCCCCTCCCACACGGATCAACAAAAGCGCCGGCAGGCGAACCAGCCGCCAGCGCCTTCATCAACTCAACTCAACCAATCCCTGCACCCGCTGTCGGCCTGCTCCCCGCACGCCTGCTGCATCCGCTGCTGCAGCCGCGCCAGCGTCTGCGCGCCCTGGTGCTTGCCGCTCCACGTCTTCAACTGCCCGGCCAGGCGCTCGAAGCGCTGGCGGGTACGCTGGTGGTAGCCGGACGGCTGTGCCTCCAGTTCGGCAATCAGCGAGGCGGTTGCCTGCTCGATGCGTGGTGCGTCGTCCGGCGCCAGCTTCAGCAGGCCCTCTACGTAGAGGACGCCCCACTGCACGCGGGTGGCCGGGCCCTGGGCACCGTCGTAGGCACGCTTCAGCCACTCCAGCGCACCAGCGGTGTCGCCGCGCTGTTCGGCCAGGTCGGCCAGTTCGGGCATGTAGTAGTACGGCTGCTCGCTGCGCTTCAGCTCGGCCAGCAACAGCGCCTCCGCGCCGGCGTCGTCGCCGACCTCGCGCAATGCGTAGGCCGCGCTGCTGATCGTGGCCTGGCGCGCATGCGCATCGGTGGCGGCGGCATCGGCAGCGGCGGCGCGCTGCTTGACCCGGTCCACCAACGCCGTCGGCAATGCACCCTTCGGCTGCTGCTGCCGGGCCAGCGCGACTTCGGTCAGCGCACGCGACAGCGCGTCATCGGCGCGATTGCCGCGCTCGGCACCGGCGCGTTCCAGTGCGACCAGCAACTGCTGCCCCAGCGTGTTGCTGGTGGCCGGGCCGGCACTGGCCTGCTTGACCAGGCTGGCACCCGCGTAGCCCAGCAGTTCCCGGTTGCGGCGCACTTCCGCAGGGTGCGCCAGCACCGCCTGCAGGAGTTCGCGCACTTCGGTGGGCGAGGCTTCTGGCGTGTCGGCGGTGGCCAGGGCCAGCAGCGCGAAACGGCGTTGCAGAGCGGCGTCGGGGGCGGCCCTGGACAGCTGGCCCAGCACGTCCTGGCTCTTGCGTTCGCCGGCCAGGCGGTTGGCGTCGACCTCCCAGCCGTAGTCGCCCAGCACCTGCCAATCCTCGGCGGCCAGTGTGTCCGGCGTAGCCAGTGCGGTGGCCAGGGTGGCCGCGACCGCGCTACGGCGGCCGGCGGCCACGGTCAATGCGCGGGTCAGTTCGGCGGCATCGTTGCCGCCGGCCACGCGGGTGATTTCGTTGCGTTGTGGGTCCAGCACGATCAGGGTCGGGTAGCCCCGCACGCCGAAGCGCTCGCCCCAGGCCTGCGCACCTTCCTCGTCGCCATCCAGGTAGACCGGAACGAACTTGCCGGTCAGCGCGATGAAGGCGGGATCCTTGAACAGGCCGGCCTTGAGCTGGTTGCACGGTGGGCACCAGACCGCGCCCCAGTACAGCAGCACCGGCTTGCCGCTGTCGGCGGCCTCGGCGAAGGCATCATCGACGTCGCCCTGGCGCCAGGCGATGCCCTTGGCCGGTGCGGATGCCCCGGCCGAACTGGCGGTGGCGACGGGGGCCGGGGTGCAGGCGCTCAGCGCCGAAGCCAGCAGCAACACGGAAAGCGCGACGCGCATCGGCAGCATCTCGAAGGGCAGGATGACAGGCCATTGTAGGAACGGCCGGGGAAGGCGCTGATTCAGTTTGCTCATGACGGGCGTGCTGCAGGGCATGACGCCGCCGGTGCCGGGCCATGCGCGGCGAATGCCTTCAGGCCGCTCCCCGCACCATCTGCTGGTACACCAGTCCGTTGAACTCGCCGACGTCGCCATCCAGCACGAACCCATAGCGAAGATAGGTGGGCACTGCATTGAGCGAAGCGCGCACGGTCATCTGCGGCGCGCGCAGATGCGGCAGCACGGCTTCGAACAGGGCATGGCCGATGCCCTGGCCCTGGCAGGCGGGATCGACGAACAGCATCGCCAGGTGGCGTCCTTCCTTCAGTTCGATTACGCCGACGATGCGGTCTTCCTGCTCGGCCGCCAGGATATGGCTGTCGCCCTGCAGGCGCGCGCCGAACGCATCGGCTGCAGCGACACGGCTGAAGGTGGCGACGCCGGCCGCGCTGAGCGAAGGCGCGACTGCCGCATCGAACGCAGCCAGGCAGACCGCGCTGATCGCGGGCAGGTCATCGACGTGGGCAGGGCGGATCCTCGGCATGCCGTGTTCTTCCTGCGGTGGGCGGCGCGTCATTGTGGCCGGCTAGCTGCACGCTAAGCTGCCGGCATGAGTGAATTCAATCCTGCCTACGCATCGCTGTTCCCCCAGCACGGGCTGAGCCTGGGCTTGATGACGCCGGTGGCGGCGCGGGGCCTGGCTGATCCAGGTGAGGCGCGGCGCATCGCGCGGCTGGCCGATGACCTCGGTTTCGCCGCCTTGTGGACGCGCGATGTGCCGCTGATGGTGCCGCAGGGCCCTGACGCGACGGTGAGTGCACTGGATGATCCCTTGCTGTGGCTGGGCATGCTGGCCGCAGCGACAGAACGCATCGTCGTCGGCAGCGCAGCCATCGTGTTGCCGCTGCGGCATCCGTTGCAGGTAGCGAAGTCGGCCCTGAGCCTCGACCGGATCAGCGATGGGCGCTTCGTTCTGGGCGTGGGCTCGGGTGACCGCCCGGAGGAGTTCGCCGCGTTCGGCGAAGACCTGGAGGGCAGGGCGGTGACTTTCCGCGAGCGCTGGTCGCTGCTGCGCGCGGCGCTGTCACCGGAGGCTGAGGAGCGGGCCGCCGTACTGCAGGCAACCGGTGGCTTCGACGTGCTGCCGTCGCCGTCCGCGCGCATTCCGATGCTGGTGGTGGGTACCGCACGGCAGAGCCTGCAGTGGATCGCGCGGGAGGCCGAAGGCTGGGCCACCTATCATCGCGAGGAGGCCGCGCAGGAAGGGCGCATCGGCCTGTGGCAGCAGGCGCAGGTGCAGCGTGGGGGGGCAGGCAAGCCATTCGTGCAGTCGATGCTGCTGGATCTGCAGGCGGATCCGCTGGCGCCAGCCGAGCCGCTGCCGCTGGGCCTGAAGGTCGGCCGTGATGGCCTGCGTGACTACCTGCTGCGCGTACATGCGCAGGGCGTGGCGCACGTGATGTTCAATCTGGTCGACAACGGGCGGCCGATGGACGTGGTGCTGCGTGAGATCGGGGAGCAGGTTCTGCCGCATGTGCTCGGGTAGGTGTCCACCTGGGTGGACACGCTCTCGTCGCTGCGCCTGCTGAACTGCTGATTGTTCCCTTCAGTGGCGGAGGCAGAAGCAGTCGAGCACGGCTCGACTCTACATGCAGCGTGCATCTGCGTATCATTCGCATTTGATACCCCGATGCTGGAGCCGCCGTGACCGAACCTACCCCCGTGCACCCGACCGGACGCCTGTTTGCTACGGTCGCTTTCATCGAGGCCTTGACCTGGGCCGGGCTGCTTATCGGCATGTGGATGAAATATGGCCCGATGGCCAACGTGGCGCTGGTGAAGCTGTTCGGGCCGCTGCACGGCGTGGCCTTCCTGGTCTATGTGGGGGTGGCGCTGTTTGCGGCGATGCGCCTGCGCTGGCCGTGGTGGGCCAGTGCGCTGGCGCTGCTGGCGGCGATCCCGCCGCTGCTGACGCTGCCGCTGGAGGGGTGGTTCAAGCGTCGTGGCCTGTTGGGCCTGCGTGCAATGCGCTGAGCTGACTGTTGCATGCCCATTCAAGAGAATGGGTATCAAATGCAAATACGAGCCGTTATCATTTAAGGGTGGCGTCCGGTCCTGGCCCGGATCGGACGCCGCGCGGGGTGCAGGTGCGCCCGGCGATCCCTTCCTGTCACGGCTGGTGTTCCATGCATGCACGTCCCGTCGTTCCCGGCTTGCCGGCGCTGGTAGTGGCTGCCCTGATCGGCACCATGGCGATGATGTCCTTCGTCGCCGTGATCGGCCCGGTGGTCCGCATGCTCGGCCTGTCCGAGTGGCATGCCGGCCTGTCAGTCACCGCCGCAGGCGTGCTGTGGATGCTGGCCGCGCGCCCCTGGGGCCAGCTCAGCGATCGCATCGGCCGCAAGCACGTACTGATGCTGGCGATGAGCGCCTACACTGTGGTCTACGTCGCGCTGGCGGTGTTCATCGATGTGGCCCTGCAGGCGGTGCCGCCGATACTGCTGACAGTGCTGGTGCTGGTCGGTGCGCGTGGCCTGATCGGCCTGTTCTACGCGGCGGTGCCTCCTACCGCAGCTGCGCTGATCGCCGACAAGGCGCCAGCCGGACAGCGCGCTAAATTCCTCGCCCGCCTGGGCAGCGCCAACGCGCTGGGCATGGTGCTCGGGCCGGCCGCTGCCGGCTGGCTGGCCTACACGAATCTCTCGCTGGCGCTGTACGTGGCCGCGCTGCTGCCTCTGCTGGCACTGGCGTTGCTGGCCTGGCGGCTGCCAGCGACGCCGCCGGTGGTGGCTGCGTCCGTACAGCGCCGCGCACCGGTGCGCCGCCTCGACCCGCGCCTGCGCCTGCCGCAGCTGGCCGCGTTCATCGCCATGGTCTCGGTGACCATCGCGCAGGTGACGGTCGGATTTTTCGCGATTGACCGGCTGGGCCTGGATGCCGCGGCCGGTGCACGCATGGCCGGCATCGCACTCACCGCCGTTGGCGTCGGCCTGATCCTGGCGCAGGCGCTGGTGATGAAGCTGGAGGTCCATCCACGCCGCTGGATCGTCCTCGGCGCGCTCATTTCCTGCGTCGGCTTTGCTTCGGTGGCAGGCGTGCAGCAGGCCTGGCAGTTGCCGGCGGCCTATGCGCTGGCAGCGTTCGGCATGGGCTTCGTCTTCCCCTCGTTCCAGGCGCTGGCCGCCGATGCGGTGGAGCCGCACGAACAGGGCGCGGCAGCCGGCACCGTCGCGGCCGCACAGGGACTGGGCATGGTGGCAGGGCCGATGCTCGGCACGCTGTCGTATCGCGGCGGGCCGAGCCTGCCTTACCTGCTGGTCGGCGCACTGCTGTTGTTGCTGTGCGCGCTGGCCGCAGCGCATCGGATGAAGGAGAACCCATGAACGATTCCCTGATGCAGGGCGCGTGGCCGGAGGCCGCGCCAGCGCCGCTGGACAGCACCGACGACGCGTCGCTGTTCCTGCTGCAGCATGCCGGCCAGTACGTGCATGCACGCGGCTGCCGCGCCACGCTGCCGGCCGGCGCACTGGCGACATTGGCAGACCGCGTTTCGGCCTTCTTCGCGCAGCAGCGCGGCGGCCCGGGCGTTCTGGTCGGTGCGGTGCCATTCGAACCGCGTGCCGACGACGCCTTGTACCAGCCCGAGCGCTTGCTGCCGGCCCTGCCGCTGCATCCTCTGGCGGCACCAGCGCTGGAGGACGCGCTGCGGGCCGAGCCTGCGCCGCAGGCGTACGCGGCGTCAGTGGCTGCTGCGGTGCAGGCACTGCGCGCGCCCGAACCGAACCTCCAGAAGGTGGTGCTGGCGCGCAGCCTGCTGGCACGCACGCAGCAGCCACTTTCCCCGGAGGTGCTGCTGGCACGCCTGGGCGCGGATCCCTCGGTGGCGACCTACGCGGTGCCGTTGCCGGTGGAGCCGGGACAGGCGCCGGCGTGGCTGGTGGGGGCAACCCCGGAGCTGCTGCTGCGCAAGCGCGGCGCCGAGCTGTTGTCGCACCCGCTGGCGGGCTCCGCGCGGCGCTGTGCCGATGCCGCCGGGGACGAGCGCGCCGCGCAGGCGCTGCTGGCCTCCGCCAAGGACCACGACGAGCACCGCCATGTGGTCGAGGCCATTGTGGGGGGCTTGGCGCCGTACTGCAGCCACATCGACGCACAGCCGCGTCCGGTGCTGCATGCCACGGCCAGCATGTGGCATCTGGGCACCCGCATCCACGCCACCCTGAAGGATCCGCAGTCGTCGGCTGCCGAGCTGCTGGCTCAGCTGCATCCCACGCCGGCGGTCTGCGGTACGCCGCGGCTGGCGGCGCTGCAGCGCATCCGCGAACTGGAGCCGGTGCCGCGCGGCTTCTATGCCGGCGCCGTGGGGTGGTTGGACGCGCAGGGCGACGGCGACTGGTACGTGGCGATCCGCTGCGCGCGCCTGCAGGGTACGCAGCTGCGCCTGTATGCCGGTGCCGGCATCGTCGCCGAGTCGCACCCCGAGGCCGAAGTGGCCGAAACCGCAGCGAAGTTCGCTGCCCTGTTGAATGCGCTCGGTGTCCATGAGCCCGCGCCCACCATCGAGCCCTTCGCATGAATACCCCCGCTGGTTCTTCCCGCCTGCCACTGCAGCAGGTATGGCCCGACGATCTTGCAGCGCGCTATCGCGATGCCGGCCACTGGCGTGGCGAGACGTTCCCGGCCTTCCTGCGCGAACGTGCGGAACGCTATGCGGACGACATCGCGGTGGTCGCCGGTGATGTCCGCCTGAGCTACGCGCAGCTGTGGCACGAGGCCGGTCGCATCGGTGCGGGCCTGCTGGCGCTCGGCCTGCAGCCGGGTGAACGGGTGCTGGTACAGCTGGGCAACACCGCAGGGTTCATCACCACGATCTGCGGCCTGTTCCGCGCCGGGCTGGTGCCGGTGTACGCGCTGCCGGCGCATCGCAGCACCGAGCTGGTGCACTTCGCCAACAAGGCCGAAGCCAGTGCCTACATCACTACCGGGCTGCACGATGGCTTCGATCATCGCGGGCTGGCGCGGGCGCTGCAGGCCCAAGTTCCGGCAGTACGCCATGTAGTGATCGACGGCGACGCAGCGGAGTTCATCGCGCTGGAGGCACTGCAGGGCGATCGCAGCCAGTTGCCGGCCGATCCGGACCCGCAGTCGGTGGCGTTCCTGCAGATCTCCGGAGGCAGCACCGGGCTGTCCAAGCTGATTCCGCGCACCCACGACGACTACATCTATTCGTTCCGTGCCAGCAATGCGATCTGCGGCATCGACCGCGACAGCGTCTACCTGGTCGCGCTGCCGGCCGCGCACAATTTCCCGATGAGCTCGCCGGGCTTCTTCGGCGCACTGTATGCCGGTGCCCGCGTGGTGCTCAGCCCCGGCCCTGGCCCGGAAGTGGCCTTCCCGCTGATCGCTCGCGAGCAGGTGACCTGCTGCGGGCTGGTGCCGCCGCTGGCGCTGCTGTGGGCGCAGGCCGCCGCCACCAACCGGCATGACCTGTCGAGCCTGCAGGTTCTGCAGGTGGGCGGCGCCAAGCTGGTGCCGGAAGCCGCACGGCGGGTGATCGACGGCCTTGGCTGCACGCTGCAGCAGGTGTTCGGCATGGCCGAAGGCCTGGTCAACTACACGCGGCTGGATGATCCCGAGGACCTGATCGTGGCCTGCCAGGGCCGGCCGATCAGTCCGGACGACGAAGTGCGCGTGGTCGATGACCATGACCAGCCGGTGGCCGAAGGCGAGGTGGGGCATCTGCTCACCCGTGGCCCGTACACCATCCGTGGCTACCACAACGATGCGGTGGCCAATGCGCGCTCGTTCACCGACGACGGCTTCTATCGCACCGGCGACCGCGTGCAGCAACTGCCCGGAGGCTACCTGGTGGTACAGGGCCGTGCGGGCGACCACATCAACCGCGCCGGCGAAAAGATCTCCGCCGAAGAGATCGAGGACCACTTGCTGGCACATCCCGGCGTGTTCGACGCCGCCGTGGTCTCCATTCCTGATGAGTACCTGGGCGAGCGCAGCTGCGCCTTCGTGATTCCGCAGGGCGAGCCATTCAAGGCGCCGGCGCTGAAGGCGTGGATCCGCGGGCGCGGCCTGGCTGCGTTCAAGGTGCCCGACCAGATCGTGTTCGTCGACAGCTTCGATACCACCGCGGTCGGCAAGATCAGCCGCCGCGAACTGCGCGCGCAGCTGCGTGCGCGTCATCTGCAACAGACAGGAGGAACGCGCTGATGGCGCTGCCCCGTATCACCGACTACCCCTTGCCGACCGCCGCTGAGCTACCGCAGGCGCGCGGACCGTGGCGTCCCCGGCGCGATCGTGTCGCGCTGCTGGTGCACGACATGCAGCGCTACTTCCTGGCGGCATTCGACGCCGGCAGCACGCCCTTGCGACCGGCGGTGGACAACATTGCACGCCTGCTGGCGCATTGCCGCGCGCACGGCATTCCGGTGTTCTACACCGCGCAGCATGGTGACCAGGACCGTCGCGACCGTGGCCTTCAGGCCGACCTGTGGGGGCCGGGCATGCGTCGCAGCGCCGACCATGAACCGATCATCGAGGCGCTGGCACCGCAACCGGGCGAGCACGTGCTGGTGAAGCACCGCTACAGCGCATTCCAGCGCAGCAACCTGGAGACGCTGATGCGTGTGCGTGGACGCGACCAGTTGCTGGTGACCGGCGTGTACGCCCATATCGGCTGCACCGCGACCGTGGTCGATGCCTTCCAGCGTGACATCGAGGCCTTCATCGCCGCTGATGGGGTGGCGGACTTCTCGCGTGCCGATCACGATCAGGCGCTGCATTGGATCGCGCGCACCTGTGGCGTGCCGATGACCACCGGCCACCTGCTGGAGGTGCTGTGATGGCCGCCACCGGTGAGGTGCTGGATCTGGAGCGGATGCGTGCCGACGTGGCGCGCGTCCTGGAATGCACGCCGGCCGAGATCGGTGACGACGACAACCTGATCGACCTGGACCTGGACTCGATGCGCATGCTCGGCCTGGTCCTGGCCTGGGGCAACACTGGCCTGCCGCTGGAGTTCTCGCAGCTGGCCGAGCACACCACGCTGCGCCAATGGTGGGGCGTGGTGCAGCAGTTGCAGGCAGCGCAGAACGCATGAACGCCGCCGCGGTGGCCACGCCGGTGGCATTGACCGAGGCCCAGGCCGGACTGTGGTTCGCACAGCGGCTGGCACCGGACAACCCGTCATTCAATACCGCGCACGCGGTATGGATCGACGGCCCGCTGGACGTGGCCGCGTTCGTCGCAGCGGCAGACCAGGCTGCGCGCGAGGCCGAGGCCTTCGCATTGCGCTTTGCCGAAGGGGCCGATGGCCAGCCACTACAGTGGCATGACACGGCGCATGTGCCGCTGCTTTCGGTACGTGATGTTTCCGCTGAGCCGGATCCGGCCGCTGCGGCACGCAGCCTGATGCGCGCTGATCGGCTGAACCCGGTCGATCCCACCCGCGACCGGATCAGCCAGCAGGTGCTGTTCGACCTTGGGGGACAGCGCTGGGCGTGGTACCTGCGCGTGCATCATCTGGCCGCCGATGGCTACGGCATGGCGCTGTTCACCGATCGCGTCTGTGCGTTGTACGCCGGCCGCAGGGGTGAGCCACTGCCAGGACTGGCCGGTGTGCTGGCCGATGATGCCGCCCATCGGACCGACCCGCGCCGTGCGCAGGCCGGACAGTGGTGGCGTGAGTACCTGCAGGGTGCGCCAGCGGGCGCGGGCCTGGCCGGTACGCTCGCGGCCAGCGACGACGCGCTTCGCTGGGTGCAGCCGCTCGATGCGGCCTTCCGTGAGCAGCTCCTGCAGGCGTCGGTGCGATGGCTGCAGCCCTGGCCGGACGTGCTGGCCGCGCTGGCGGCCGAGTACCTGCGGCGGATGAGTGCCGCGGATGAAGTGGTGCTGGGCGTGCCCTACATGGGTCGGCTGGGCAACGCGTCGGCGCGGGTGCCGGCGATGGTGATGAATGTGCTGCCGCTGCGTGTGGCGGCGGGTGAGGGTAGTGTCGAGGCGTTCACGCGCCGGCTCGGCCGACAGCTCAGCCACGGGCGCAAGCACGGCCGCTACCGCGGTGAGCAGCTGCGTCGCGACCTTGGCCTGCTCGGTGTACAGCAGCGCTTGCATGGTCCGCTGGTGAACGTGCAGCCGTTCTACACGCCGCTGGCCTTGCCAGGCGTGCAGGCCACGCTGGAGGTGCTGTGCACCGGGCCGGTGGATGATCTGACGCTGGGCGTCCGGGGCGATGGCCAGCGCCTGCTGGATCTGGAGATCGAGGCCAATCCCGCGCTGTACAGTCGCGAGGATGTGCAGGCGCACGCCGCGCGGCTGCTGCATTTCGTGTCGGCGGCACTGCAGGCTGACGATATCGGAGCCGTGCCTCTGGCGACGCCCGCGGAGGCGCAGCGGGTGCTGCAGGAATTCAATGCCACCGCGCATGCGCTGCCGCAGACGACCCTGGTCGGGCTGCTGCGGCAGGGCATGGACCGCGACCCGCACGCGCCGGCGCTGGTATTCGGCGACGCTACGCTGGACTACGCAACGCTGGAAACGCGCAGTTTCGCGTTGGCGGCACAGCTGCGTGCGATGGAGGTCGGCCCGGGCAGCGTGGTGGCGGTGGCATTGCCGCGCTCGCTGGAGCTGGTGGTCGCGCTGGTGGCCGTGCTGCGCGCAGGCGCCGCCTACCTGCCGCTGGACCTTGCCCATCCCGATGACCGCATGGCGCGTGTTCTGGCCTCGGCGCAGCCGGTGTGCGTACTGGCTGCGGCGGACGTATCGGCGCGCGTGGCTGGCGTGCCGGTGCTCGCGCCGGAGCAGTGGACCGCGCTGAGCGCTGCGGCAGCGTGGGCCGATCCGGCACCCAGCGATGCGGCCTATGTGATCTATACCTCCGGTTCGACCGGCGAGCCCAAGGGCGTGGTCATCGAACACCGCGCCATCGTCAACCGCCTGCTGTGGATGCGCGAGCATTACGGCATCCGCGCCGATGACCGCGTGCTGCAGAAGACCCCGGCGACCTTCGATGTTTCGGTCTGGGAGTTCTTCCTGCCGCTGCTGTGCGGGGCCACGCTGGTGGTCGCCGGGCCCGACGCGCATCGCGATCCGACTGAACTGGCGCGCCTGGTCCGTGGGCATGGCATTACCACGGCGCATTTCGTGCCCTCGATGCTCGATGCCTTCCTCGCTGCGCCGGCCTCTGCAGGGCTGCAGCTGCGCCGGGTGTTCACCAGCGGCGAGGCGCTGGATGCCGCGCTGCGCGACCGCTTCCATGCGCGCGTGCACGCCGAATTGCACAACCTGTATGGCCCGACCGAGGCCGCAGTAGACGTCAGCTACTGGCCGGCGTCGGCACAGGATCGTTCACGGCCCGTGCCGATCGGGTTCCCGGTCTGGAACACCCGCCTGTACGTGCTGGACGCCCGGATGCAGCCGGTGCCGGTGGGCGTGGCCGGTGACCTGTACCTGGGCGGCGTGCAGCTGGCACGCGGCTATCTCGGTCGCGATGACCTGACTGCCGAGCGCTTCCTGGCCGATCCGTTCCTGGAGGGCGAGCGCATCTACCGCACCGGTGACGTGGCCCGTTGGCGCGGCGATGGTGCGGTCGAATACCTCGGCCGCAGCGACCACCAGGTAAAGCTGCGCGGCCTGCGCATCGAGCTGGGCGAGATCGAAGCGGCACTGCGGGAACTGCCCGGCATGGAGCGCGTGGAGGTCCTGTTGCGGCAGGACCCGCCCGGCGATGCCCGGCTGGTGGCCTATGTGCCAACCGCGCTTGCCGACACCGCGACGCTGCGCAGCCACCTGGCCGCGCGCGTGCCGGACTACATGGTGCCCTCGGCGTTTGTCGGTGTGGACCATTGGCCGGTGACTGCCAACGGCAAGCTTGACCGCAACGCGTTGCCGAAACCGCCGGAACTTGAAGTGGCAGGCCTGGCGCCGCGCACGCCGCTGGAACAGGAGCTGGCCCAGCTGTTCGCCCAGGCGCTTGGGCGTCAGGCGCCAGTGGCAGTGGATACGGATTTCTTCAGTCTGGGCGGTGATTCGCTGTCGGCGGTGCACCTGCTGCTGGCGATCGAGCAGCGCTGGCGCTGCGACCTTGGTCTTGGGGCCCTGTTTGCGCAGCCGACCGTGGCAGCACTTGCGGTTCGTATTGCCGAGCCTCCCGCACTGGCCGACCACGCACTGGGACCGGTGATCGCACTGGCTGCGAACGACGCTGCCGGGCCCGCGCCACTGTTCGTAGTGCACCCCGCGGGCGGCATCGCCTGGAATTACCGCACCCTGGCCCGGTCACTGCAGCCGGCACGTCCGGTGTATGGCCTGCAGTCGCCGGCACTGGACGCGCGGCAGCCGCTGCCTACCAGCATCGAGGCGATGGCCAACGACTACGTTCAGCGCGTGGCCGCATTGCAGCCGAAGGGGCCGGTGCATCTGCTGGGCTGGTCGGTGGGGGGCATCCTGGCCCAGGCGATGGCAGTGCGCCTGCATGAGATCGGCCGCGACGTCGGCGAACTGGTGCTGCTGGATGCCTATCCCAGCGAATGCTGGCGGGCCGAGCCGGAACCCGATGCCACCGCCGCATTGCGCGCACTGCTGGCGATTGCCGGGCACGATCCGGATGCGCATCCGGAGCTGGACAGCCGGGAACACATTCTCGCGTTCCTGCGTCGTGGTGGCAGTGCGCTGGGCAGCCTGCCTGACGTCGTGCTGGATGGCGTGGTGCGTGCCGTGACCGGCACCAATCGACTGATCCGCGGACATATCCACCGGCCGTTCGATGGCACGCTGGTGCATGTGCGTGCGGGCCGGGATCACCAGGCGCGGCCGCAGTTGCAGTCGGCGTTGTGGCGGACCCACGCGCGCAGGGTGCAGTCGTTGGAACTGCCGTTCCTGCATGCAGAACTGACCGGCCGCGATGCGGTGGCGCAGCTGGCACCGTGGCTGTCGGCGCGGCTGTGTTACTGGGATGCGCAACAGGAGATGGCAACATGCAGCTGACCGGCTTTGAAGGGCGCGTGGCACTGGTGACCGGCGCAGCCGGTGGCATCGGTGACGCACTGGTACGGTTGCTGGCCGAGGCCGGCTGCACGGTGGTGGCGACTGATCGTGAGGCGCCTGTGACGGCAGATGCGCGTGTGCAGGCCTGTGCGCTCGACGTGACCGACAGCACAGCCGTGGACGCGTTGGTGGACCAGGTGGAATCGAGCATCGGACCGATCGCGCTTGCCGCCAGCGTGGCCGGCGTGCTGCATGTGGGTGGCGTGACCGAGACCGGCGATGACGACTGGCGACGGGTGTTCGCGGTCAACGCCGATGGCGTGTTCCATGTCGGGCGTGCGCTGGCGCGGGTAATGTCGCCGCGCGGGCAGGGTGCGATCGTTACCGTCAGCTCGAATGCGGCCGGCGTGCCGCGGCACGGTATGGCCGCGTATGCGGCATCCAAGGCTGCCGCCACGATGTTCACCCGCTGCCTCGGGCTGGAACTGGCGCCGCTGGGCATCCGCTGCAACATCGTCGCCCCGGGTTCAACGCTGACCCCGATGCAGACCGGCATGTGGCAGGACGAGCGCGGTGCCGAGCGGGTGATCGCCGGCAGCCTGGAGACCTTCAAGGCCGGCATTCCGCTGCGCAAGCTGGCCACGCCCGGCGACATCGCCCAGTCGGTGATGTTCCTGCTCTCCGAGCAGGCCGGGCATGTGGCCATGAGCGACCTGTACGTTGACGGCGGCGCCACCCTGCGCGGCTGAACCTTTGTAGGGCCGAGCCCATGCTCGGCTGCTTTTGACCGGAGCCGAGCATGGGCTCGGCTCTACAGGGGGCGCCCGGCGGCACGCGCAAGAGGGGCAATGCCGGCCAGCGGCCGGCACTACCATCAAACGTCCTGGACGCCGGAGCGGGGCTTGCGCGTGCGCTTCGGTTTGGCCGGGCCTGCGCCGCTGCTGGCGCCCTCCAGCGCCTCCAGCCAGGACAACGTGTCGACGTAGTCGATGAAATGACGCAGGTAGCCGGGGCTGGTGGCCTGCATCGTCTCCAGCATGCGCTGCACCAGCACCGCCGAGTTCAGTGGGCCGCCATCGGCAGGAGCCTCGGTGCGCAGCGAGCGGCGCACCTGCAGTTCGCTGCGCAGCTCCGACCACTCGCGCTGCACCTGCTGCAGCATCGGTACGTGCGGGTAGTGCGGCAGCGAGCGCGACCCGGCATCGAGGTCGCGCACCAGTGCGCGCAGTCCCTCCAGCGCTGGCGGCTTACTTGCCATCCGGCGCCTTCGGCTTGGGAATCGGCGCGATCTCCACGCGGCGGTTACGCGCGCGGCCTTCCTCGCTGGCGTTGGAGCTGACCGGTTGCTCGCTGCCGAACGCGGCGGCGAACACCGCATCGGCCGGTACGCCATCGGCGATGAGCGTGCGGGTCACGGTCAGCGAGCGCTGCGCCGACAGCTCCCAGTTATCAGCGAAGCGCCGATTGCCTTCGCGCACCGGTGCATCATCGGTGAAACCGCTCACCATGAGGATCTCCTCTCGGGTGCCCAGATAAGCAGCGAGCGGCGCCGCCAGGCTGCGCAGCAGCTCCTGGCCCTCCGGCTGCAGCTGGTCCGAGTTCAATGCGAACAGCACGCTGCCGCTGATGCCGATGCGGCCATCGACCAGGGTCACGCGGCCGGCGGCGAGCGGTCCGGCCAAGGCCTGTTCCAGCGTCTGCAGGCGCTTGGCTTCGGCCTGGCGCTGCTTCATTTCCTGGTCCAGTCGCTGCGACAGCTCCAGCTGCACGGCAACCACGCCGACCAGGATCAGCACGAACGCCCCCAACAGCACCGACATCAGGTCGCCGAAGGCGGCCCAGATCGGGGCGTGTGAGCCACCATCGACCTCAAGTTCGTCGCTCATGCGTTGCCGGCCTTGCCGCGGCGCGCGGCCAGCTGCTGCAGCTCTTCCATCACCTGCTTCTGCGACAGCAGGCTGAGGTCGACCACTTCGCGCGCCTGCGCCACGTAGTAGGCCAGCTGCTCATCGCTGCGGGCCAGCGAGGCATCCAGTGCGCCACCAACCTGTTCCAGGCGGCCGGACAGCTCGGTGGCGGCGGCGCCGAACTGCGCGACCGCTTCGCCGAAGGTGGCGGCCAGCTGGCCGACGTCAGCGGCGCTGCCGTTGAGTGCGGCGGCAATGCCGTCCAGCTTGCCGGTCTCTGCAGCGATATGGTCGCTGAAGCGGCTGCCCACGCGTTCGAGCAGTTCGGCCGAACCGCCAACCAGCGCGTCCACCGCGGTGCGCTGTTCGTGCGAGGCGTGATTGATGGCATCGAGCAGGGTCTGCACGGTGGCCAGCAGGCGGCCGCGCTCTTCCAGCATCGCGTTGTCGCGCACAAGGCTTTCGGACAGCGTGCTGCGCAGCTCGTTGATGACGTCGGCGGCAGCCTTGGGCGCGGCGGCAGCAGTCTGCAGCAGGGTAGAGACTTCAGCGAGGGTGGCGCTGGCCTGCGCGCGACCGTTTTCGCCGATCTGCTGCGCGGTGGCCGCCAGCGCGTCGCAGACCTGCTGCTGCTGCGCGGCCAGGCGCTGGCCGTTGGCCTGCAGGCGCTCGGTCAAGTCGTTGGAGACGTTCTGCAATGCGTCGCTCCAGCGCTGCAGCCGCTGCTCGTCGGTGGCCTGCAGCTGGGCCCGCAGGTCGGCGTGCGCAGCGGCGGCGGCGACCTGCGCAGCCTGCCAGTCCTGCAGGCGCTGCTGTTCGTGCGCGTGCAGCAGCGACTGGCTGGCGGCGTGACGCTCCTCCAGGCCCCGCAGCAGCGCCTGCGCGCGCTCATCCAGATGCTCGCTGGCGGCCTGCAACGCCTGTTGCTGGTGCACGGCCAGCGCGCTGTTCAATGCCTGCTGCTGCTCGGCGGCCGCGCGCCATGCGTCGGCATGGGTAGCGGCATCGGCCTGCAGGCGTTCGCCGATGCGCGCGATCAGTGCCTCGGCCTGCACGACCTGGCCTTCGCTGAAGGCCTGCAGGTGCTGGCGCAGTTCGCCCACCAGCGCCCGCTGCGCATCGGCCTGGCCGGTGACGACCCTGGCCCAGCTGGCTTCCGTGGCCACGCGGCTGCGCTCGAAGCCCTCGGCCAGGCCGGCCAACTGCTGCTGCACCGCCTGCTCGACGCGGGCGTGCAGGGCCTCGCCATGGCGGGCCAGGCCGGCTAGGGTGGTTTCGGCCATCGGCTGCAGCGCGCCGCCGATCGCAGTGGCGCTGGCCTCGGCGCCCTCACGCAGCGACTGCTGCAGCGAGACCGCCAGGCGTTCCTGCAGCGACTGGCTCTGGGCCAGGAATTCGACCTGGCCCGCCAGCAGGCGCTCATTGGCGACGGTGCTGTGCTGTTCGAACGCCTGTGTCATCGCCTGCAGGCGGTCGACCAAAGCCGGCAGCGCGGCGGACTGCGCCTGCAGCAGGCGCAGCGATTCGGCGCGCTGCCAGGCCTGCGAGTACGGATGCAGCTCACCCGCAATGGCGCGGTCGAGCTGCTGCACGGCCTGCAGGCGGTCGCGGCGCAACAGGGCGGCCAGCAGGCCGAGCATGGCCGAGCTGGCCACACCGGCGATCGAGGTGCCGAACGCCACCGCCAGGCCTTGCACCGGCGAGGCCAGCGAGCCACGGATGGCGGCCATGTCGGTCGCGCTCTGCAGGGCCAGGCCTGTGCCGCGCAGGGTGTCCATCATGCCCAGCAGGGTGCCGAGCATGCCCAGCAGCACCAGCAGGCCGACCAGATAGGGCGTCAATACCGGTGTGGGCAGGGCGGTGCGCTCGCCCTCCACGCGCAGGCGCACCGCGTTGCGCAGCCCCATCGGCACGTGTTCCAGCCACGGGGCGAGGGTTTCCCTGGCGCTGGACAGGTCACTCAGGGCCGTGCGCAGGCCGTTGCTGGCCTGGCGATAGCGATACAACTCCACGCCGCCGGCGATGTAGCAGGCCGCGATGATCGCCGCCACCGCTGCACCCAGCGGATGCACCGAGACGTAGCCGATGCCGATCCAGCACACGGCCAGCAGGCCGACAAGGAAAACAACGACGTGGAAAGCAGTTCTGGACATGGTGTTCCGGTCAGTGGGAGCGCAGGGCGTCTTGCAGCCCTTCGATCGGGTGGAAGCGCAACTGCAGCTCGGCGAGCAGCAGCGTGCGCATGTCGTGGCGGAAGGCGGCGCGCCAGCCGGGTTGGCCATGCACGCGTTCAAAACGGGCGCCGAGCACCGCAGGTGCCGTGGCCAGCAGGCTGTGTTCGCGCGGGGTCAGGGTCTGTTCCATCACGGCGTCGACCTCGGCCAGCCGTGCCATTTCCGGGGAAACCTGCAGCAACTGGTCGCGCAGGCGTCCGCGCAGGCGCCCGGTCGCGGTCTGGATGGCCTGCTGCAGCACCCGGTAGCGCTGGCGCAGCGAGGCGAAATCGGGCACGGCGGCGGCTTCGGCCAGATCCAGCAGGCGTTCGGCCTCGGCATCCTCGCTGATCGAGGCCCGCAGGCTGGCGTGGGCCTGGGCGCAGGCGGCCAGCACATCTTCGGCTGCCTCGGCGGCATCGCCGGGCTCGGGCAGGCGTCCGCCCAAGGCCGAGGACAGGGCCACGGCGCGGCTCCAGTCCACCCACTGGCCGAGGCGATCGGTCAGGGCGGGACTGCTGGCCGGCATCGCGCCGTCGCTGAGACGGGCGAGCAGGCGGAGGAACTCCGGTCCACCCAGGACCGGCTGCGCTGCGTTCGCCATCAAGAGGTGAAGGGCCAAAAACCGTTGATTTTACAGCCAGATGACCCCGGCTGGATGAAGGCGGGGCCAGGCAGGGCGCGCGCAGGCGCAGCAAGCCTTAGAATGGTCGGCTGCATTCAATACGCTTGACGCGTGGAGTTCCTCATGACCATTGCGCAGTTCTACCCGATCGGCAGCCCCGGGCAACCCTGGGGTGACGCGGAACGCGCACTGTGGCGGGCGCGCCAGCAGCGCCAGCGCAGCTACCACGACGACGTGGTGGCCGCGCTTGAACGCCTGGATGACACCGTCTTCGATGTGGTCCAGTACGGCCAGCTGGACTATGCGCCGGACCATTACCCGTTGTTTGCCGTAGTCAACCATGACTGGAACCCGGCGCTGCCGACCGCCCTGGTGACCGGTGGCGTGCATGGCTACGAGACCAGCGGCGTGCATGGCGCCCTGCAGTTCCTGGAGCAGCAGGCCGAACGCTACCTGGGCCGGCTCAACCTGATCGTGGCGCCGTGCGTGAGCCCGTGGGGCTACGAGCGCATCCAGCGCTGGAACCCGGATGCCATCGATCCGAACCGCAGCTTCCGTGATGGCGGGCAGATCGAAGAGGCGGCGGCGCTGATGCGCTGGGTGGCCGAGCGCAAGCCGAACCTGCTGGTGCACCTGGACCTGCACGAGACCACCGACAGCGACCTGCACGAGTTCGATCCGGCGCGCTGCGCCCGCGACGGCAAACCGTTCGAGCGCGACACCATTCCCGATGGCTTCTACGTGATCGGCAACAGCGAGGATCCACAGCCCGGGTTCCAGCAGGCGCTGATTGCTGCGGTGGCACCCATCACCCATATCGCCCCGGCCGACGCCGAGGGCAACCTGGTCGGCCTGCCGTTGCAGTCACCGGGCGTGGTGTGGGGCGAGTCGCGCTCGATCGGCGCGTGTGCCGGCTTCACCGACGCACGCTTTGCCACCACCACCGAGGTCTACCCGGACAGCCCGCGCACCAACCCGCAGGAATGCAACGACGCCCAGGTGGTGGCGGTATGCGCGGGCCTGGATTTCGCGCTCGCAGCGCAGTAGCGGTCGCCCCGGGTCATCATGCCCGGCGAGGCGGGCGGCCGGTTCCGGAGGCCGGGAATCGGCCGGGATCAGTCTGCCCGCAGCTACCGCGCCCTCATTGCACCGGGCTGCGCGAATCGCGGATCGAGTAGACCACCGAGAAGATCTTCCAGCCCTGCTCGGTACGGACCAGTTGCCACATCTCCTTGCGCCAGTTCGTCTTCACGCCATCAGCGTGGAAGCTGTAGTCAAAGGAAACCGACGCGACATCGCCGTCGGTCTCGATCTTCATGTTGGCGAACTGCTCCTCCATCGGCTCCGGTGAGGCAACGGCCTGATCGATGAGCCCGATGAAGTTCTGGGATGGCATCTTCCGCGCCTTGATCGCATCCGGCTTGATCCTGCGGATGTCCTGCAGGCGCACATCCTCGGAAACGAACTGCCAGCCGATGTCTTCCGGCCTGTCGGAGAAGAACAGGCGCATGTAGGACGGCTTGTCCTTGTTGAGCAGCGACAGCCGGAAGGCTTCCACGACCTGTTCGATCGCCTGCACATCGGCAGCGGCATTCTGCCTGGCATGCACGGGCAGGCACGCAAGCAGGCAGAAGAGCAGGGGGGCCGCACGCAGCACGCGCCTGCCGGCGCCGTGCAGGGGCCGCGGCGCAGATTGCCGCGCCGGTCGCCCGGTATCGTGGGGTGGCGCGTTGATTCCGTTCCTGCCTGGCATGGCGAGCGTCCTGTCCCGTGGTCCCCGCGGGCTACACCGGGGCGTGCACTACGGCCACCCCGGTGTGCCGATCCGATCAGCGATGCAGGGCGTCGATGATCAAGCCGGTCGCGATCTCAACCAGCAGGTATTCGGTGTCCGACTGGCGGACCCAGCGTTGGCCGCGGCCGGGATTGCGCAGGTCGTAGCGGGCATAGTCGTCCACCCAGTAGCGGCGGTCCACCTCGGCCCAAGGCAGGCGGTCGCCACGGCGCCAAGCCTTCTTCTGCCAGCCCGGCGGAGGTGCGTCGCGATGGTGCGGGCCACCGGCGTGCGGCGGCGGGCCATTGCCGCGCGCATGGTGCGGCGGATCGGCAAAGGCAGGGGCGGCCGCCAGCGCTGCAGCGGCGGACAACGTGATGGCAAGCAAACGTCCGGTCTTCATGGGAACCCTCTCAAGGCCAGCCGCAGCGTGCGGCGGTGTGGGGCGGACTATAGAGCAGGCAATGTGAATGAAGGTTCGTGCCCGTACGTGCGGATGTGTCTCGATACAGCCGGCGCACAGGTGGATAATCGGGGCGGCAGGCCCCCCACTGGCGGTCCTGCGGCGGCCGGGGCCCTTCCCGTCCGCGAAAACATGCCCCGACCGGACCCCATTGCCATGCCTGACCGCGAACCACAACCGAGTCCGCGCGCAACCGGCAGTGGGACCGAAGTGTTCGCCGCATTCCTCGCGCTGGGACTGACCTCGTTCGGCGGCCCCATTGCCCACCTGGGTTATTTCCACCGCGAATTCGTCCAGCGCCGCGGCTGGCTGGACGATACCCACTTCGCGCAGTTGTTGGCCGTATGCCAGTTCCTGCCGGGGCCGGCCAGCAGCCAGATGGGGCTGGCCCTGGGCCTGTTCCGCGCGGGCTGGCGCGGGGCGGTGGCCGCGTTCGCGGCGTTCACCCTGCCGTCGGCACTGCTCATGCTGGGCTTCGCCGCGGTTGCACCGCGACTCGATGTGGGCATGGGCGCAGCGCTCGTCCATGGCCTGAAGCTGGTGGCGGTGGCAGTGGTCGCGCACGGCCTGTTGGGCATGGCACGGCAGCTGGTTCCGGACCTGCCCCGCGCGTTGATTGCGTGCGCGGCGTTCGGCCTGATCCTGCTGGGCGCCAGCGCATGGGCACAACTGGCTGCCGTGGCGATGGGAGGCGCGCTCGGTCTCGGCCTGTGCCGACGCGTGCAGATGCCGGTTGCGGCCGTGTTTCCGGTGCGCTACGGCGTGCGCGGTGCATCGGTGTTGCTTGCGCTGTTCGTGCTGGGACTGGTGGCATCGTGGCTGCTGGCACGCGCGCACGCCCCGACCCTGCCAAGCGTTGCCGGTGCGCTCTATCAATCGGGGGCACTGGTGTTCGGCGGCGGCCACGTGGTGCTGCCGCTGCTGCAACAGGCGATGGTCGATACCGGCTGGATCAGCCAGGACCGGTTCCTGGCCGGCTATGGTGCGGCCCAGGCGGTACCAGGACCGATGTTTTCGCTGGCGGCGTTCCTGGGCGCGGAGGTGCCCACGGGCCTGCCGATGGCGGCAGGTGCGCTGGTCGCGTTGCTGTCCCTGTTCCTGCCGGGGTTCCTGTTGCTGCTGGCGGTGCTGCCGTTCTGGAACACCTGGGTGCGCCGGCCCTGGGCTGCGCGCATGATGGCCGGTATCGGCGCGGCCGTGGTCGGCCTGCTGGCGGCGGCCTTCCATGACCCGGTATGGACGCAGGGCGTGCACGGCGTCGCCGATTTCGTGATTGCCGCCATCGGCTTTGCATTGCTGGCGGTACTCAGGATTTCCGCGGTATGGGTCGTGCTGTGGTGCGTGGCGGCGGCGCTGATGGTGCAGCAATGGACGTAGTGCGTACGCAGCACCGGAACGCGGTCAGGCGTGCCGGCGTTGTTCGTACCAGCCACGCGAGCGGTTCACGATACGCACCACCGACAGCATCACCGGTACTTCGATCAGGACGCCGACCACCGTGGCCAGCGCGGCGCCGGAGTGCACGCCGAACAGGCCGACTGCGGTCGCGACCGCCAGCTCGAAGAAATTGCTGGCGCCGATCAATGCCGACGGACCGGCCACGCAGTGCGCCACGCCCAAGCGGCGGTTGAGCAGGTAGGCCAGGCCGGAGGTGAGATAGACCTGGACCAGGATCGGGACCGCGATCAGCGCAATCACCCGCGGTTGCCGCAGGATCTGCTCGCCCTGGAAACCGAACAGCACAACCAGCGTGAGCAGCAGCGCCGACAGCGATAGGGGGCCCAACCGGCGCAAGGTGAGCTGCAGGCCCGGCTCGCCGTGCCGCGCAAGGATCCAGCGCCGCAGGGCGGCCGCCACCAGCACCGGGACCACGATGTACAGGCCAACCGACAGCAGCAGGGTATGCCACGGCACGGTGATCGCCGACAGGCCCAGCAGCAGGGCTACCACCGGCGCATAGGCGATCACCATGATGACGTCGTTCAACGCCACCTGGCTCAGGGTGAAGTTGGCGTCGCCCCGGCACAGGTTGCTCCAGACGAACACCATGGCGGTGCAGGGCGCGGCGGCCAGCAGGATCAGGCCGGCAATGTAGCTGTCGATCTGGGCGGCTGGCAGCCAGCCGGCGAACACGTGGCGCAGGAACAACCAACCCAGCAGCGCCATCGAGAACGGCTTCACTGCCCAATTGACGAACAGCGTTACGCCTATGCCTTTCCAGTGCTGGCCGAGCTGGCGCATCGCGCCGAAGTCGACCTTCAGTAGCATCGGGATGATCATCAGCCAGATCAGCACGGCCACCGGCAGGTTGACCTGTGCCACTTCGGCGGCCGCCAGCGACGCAAACGCGCCCGGCAGCAGGTGGCCCAGCAGCGTACCCGCAGCGATGCAAAGCGCCACCCACAGGGTCAGGTGGCGCTCGAACAGGCGCATCGGCGCTGGCGCGCTCATGGCACGCCCTGGTTCGGCTGCAATTGGCCGATCCGGTCCAGGGCACGCTGCAGTGCATTCCGATCGGCCCACACCGCGTCGGTCAGCTCAAGCAATGCCCGCAGGCGCGCCTTCACGATGGCATGGGCCTGGGCGAAGGCGGCTGCCTGGTCGGCCTCGCTGCCGCCCACCGCTGCCGGGTCCGGCTGGCCCCAGTGGCTGCGGATGAAGTCGCCGAAGACCAGCGGGCACGCCTCGGCAGCGGCCGAATCACACACCGTGATCACCAGATCCATTGGCGCTGCATCGACAAACGCGTCCCAGGATTTGCTGCGCAGGCCTTCCACGGGCATGCCTTCGGCCTGCAGCTGGGCAATCGCCCGCGGATTGACCTGCCCGGTGGGCTGGCTGCCCGCACTGAAGGCGTTGAAGCGTTCGCCTCCCCAAGCGCGCAGCGTGCTTTCGGCAAGCACGCTGCGGGCGCTGTTGCCGGTGCACAGGAACAGGACATTGCGTGGCAGGGTGGTGTCAGGCGGGCCAGCGAGCGCCTTGTGCATGCAGGTCGCGCTGGCCGGGCACAGGTGGGTGAATTCGGCGGTGGCGCGCAGCGCCTCGGGAACCTGCGCGCGGGCGAGCGGGGCATAACCCTGGTGCTCGAACCAACGGGCGGCAGTGGTGGTCAGCAGGATCAGCGTGGTGAGGTGCAGGCGGCGGGCGAGGTCTTCGGCGGCCATCAGCAAGGCCTTCCCCAGATGCGTGCCACGCAGTCCCGGCGCAACCACCAGCGAGCGCAGCAGCGCGGATGAACCGGATGGCTGCAACCCGACCACGCCGGCCAGTTGACCTTCGCACTCCGCGACGAGGAAGGTGATGCCGTGGCTTTCCAGATCGGCTACCGGCAGGCCGGCCTGCTGCAGCAGCGAGCGGATGCGGGGGAGGTCACTGGGGGTGGATGTGCGGATCATCGCGGGCTCCATGTCAGCAACCGCAGCCAGGCGTGGCGGGCGCGCACTCGCTGGCGGTCGAGCCAGCGCAGCAGTTGTGCGTGAGGTATTCGATCAGGCCGGTCATGGCACTGAAGTTGGCGCGGTAGCAGACGTTGCGGCCCCGGTTCTCGCCCTGCGCCAGGCCTGCCTGCACCAGTTCCTTCAGATGAAAGCTGAGCGTGGCCGGCGGCACCTGCAGCGCGGCGGCAAGGTCGCCGGCCATGCGACCGGCCGGGCCGGCCTCGACCAGCAGGCGGAAGGCCGCCAGGCGGGTGGCGTGGCCCAGGGCCGTCAGCGCAGCGATGGCGTTTGATGTTTCCATAATTCCAGAATAATCGAATGGATGGACTGGGGCAAGCGGGGCAGTGCGCAAGCTTGCGGACGCGCTGACTGGCCCCCCTCGCTGCCTGCTGGGCGGTGAGCGGCGGGGAAAAAGCGGATTCTGCTGCTTTATGGTCCGATCACGTTGGAATGAAATTTCTGGTCGTCCATGATCTGGACCGTGGACGTGGGAGCGAGCAGTAAAGTGCGCCTTGCTGCGCGGCATTTGGCGCATGCTGAGCGATGATGATGTGTAAGGAAATTCTGATTCTGGCGAATCTGCGATGAAAGTCTGGTCTGACGGTTGACCTGTAATCGGCCATTTGTTCTCCTCTGCGCGTCGAGCGCAATCGGGAGGACGCGATTGCGCAGCCCGTGTTCTGGTGCGATCAAGGACGAGAAAATCAATGAAGGATTATGGATGGGCCGCAGCCGCAATCAAGGGCTGCGTCAGCGCCGTACTGGTGTTCATAGCCGCAAGCGCCGGGGCTCAGGAAACGACGCCGCGGTGGTACAGGGATTGGAACTATCCGCCGTTGGAGTACGCCAGTGAGAGTGAGGCACAAGTGGCCGTCAAAGCAATGGCGGCGGCTCTCAAAATTGTCGTCGATCCCGTCAATTGGGGAGTGCGCGGGCATACTATGACGAACAACAGATTCGTCACGATCTACGGGGTGAAGCCCACTCCGATCAAGAGGGGACCTTGGGTCTACTCGTACGCTGGCGTGGGATATCCCAGTGAAGAGGCCGTTCTGAGTGTGATGCGTTCGGGAAACGCGACGCTCTGCCCGGTAACCGTGCCAACGCCGGTGTGGGTCTCCACGAAGGGGGTGGGTAAAGATCCGGAAAACAGCACTCATGAGGAGTGGACCAAGGGCGTTACCATTTCCTGGCGTACTCTGCGTGGGGGGTGCCTGACAAACGCGTCATACGTCACCCGTACGCGTGACGTGAAATGCCCCAATCCCGACACCATGAAGTGGAAGGATGAGCTCGCCGGTTGTGTGTTGAGCGACCCTATCGAGGCTAACCACCGGCTCACCATGTCGTACTACACAAAGCAGACGCCAAAGCTCTGTCATGGCGTGGGGAATCCCTGTGATCCGACCACGGGCGAGAAGGTACAACGCGAGCCGGAGCTGGACCTGCCGTGGATTCGGATGGACCGCCACTATCATTCAAAATCCCAGACGGTTGGGGGCGGCTTCGGTGCGAACTGGACCCATACCCACAATGTGCGCATGGCCATCCTGCCTTCAGCGGGGACTTCCACATGGACGGGATTCATTGATGAAGATGGCAGCCATGTCGCCTTCCAGCAGAAGACGGGCTCCTTCTACCTTGCCACCGACGGCAGTGGGGACCGCGCAGAGTTCGTCTATAACGTTGGCTGGATCGTCAGAAGGCGTACCGAGGTGCTCCGCTTCTCGCGCATCGGGCTCATCCAGCAGCGGGAGTACGAAGATGGTACGACGCTGTCCTATAGTCATGACGGCGCCGGGCGGTTGAAGGAGATCCGGCACTCGACCGGCCGCAAGGTGGAATTCTCCTATGCGGATGCAATCGACGAGAAGATCGCTGCGCTGACCATCAATGGAGCGCCCTACGCGAGTTACAGCTACGGCGATAATGATCAGCTCGCCAGCGTTACCTATGCCGATGGGCGGTCGCGGCTTTATCACTATGAGGATTCGCGATTTCCATGGCACCTGACTGGCGTGACGGCAGAGGATGGTCGTCGCCTCAGCTGGTTCGGCTATGACGAGAAAGGCAGGGTGACCTGCAGCCGGCATGATGCCGGCTGCAACTGACTTGCGTGTTCCGTCGACTCGGCCATGAGCGCGTCGGCGGTTGGGCCTCCGCCCTGGGGCGGGCTGGGGTATTTCACGGAGAGAACAGGGATGTTGGAAAGAACTGATCAGATTGTCCGTTGTGCGACGGGAGTGCTTGCTGCCTACGCCCTTTGTGGGGCGTTGGTCGCCGCACATGCCGCACCCGCTATGGCCGCACCCGCAGCGAGTGCAGGCGTTGACGGCGTGCGCCTGGAGTATGCTGCGGACGGAACCACGACTGTCACCGATGCCCTTGGGAAAAAGACGGTCTATTCCCTCACTTCTGGAGGCATGTCCGATCCGCCTCGAAAGGTGACGGGGCTTGCCGACGAGCAGGGCGAGCAGACCTACAACTACCTGCCCTTGGACACCGATCCTGCACGGCGCCTGGGCACGTCGGTTGATCGGCGGGGTGTGCGGACGGACCGCGCTTACAGCGAGATCAATGATCCTGTGTTGGGCTTGGTCAATGCCACCACGACCACGGATGCGGTCGGCACCCCGGATCAGCGCGTCAGCGAGACATGGGTAACGGCGGACAGCAATCGGCTGGTGCAACAGACCGTCGGTAACCGTGAGGCCCGCATCACACGCAATACCCGCCTTCAACCGACCACCATCTCCGTCCGCGATACGGTGACCGGTGACACCCGCGTCACCACGCAAACATACTGCGAGGCAGAGGGGCCGGAGTGCCCGCAGGTTGGGCTGCTGCGCAGCATTGACGGCCCGCGCACCGACGTGGCCGATATCACCACCTACGCCTACTATGCGGCGGACGATGCAGGGTGCGCGACCAACGGTGCCTGCAGCTACCGCAAGGGCGACCTGCGCAGCGTGACCGATGCGATGGGCCAGACGATCGAGACCTTGGCCTACGACCTGTTCGGGCGCCCGCTGTCGGTGAAGGATGCCAACGGCGTGGTCACCGATTACACGTACCATGCTCGCGGCTGGCCGACCTCGGTCATCGTACGTGGCGCCACCACTGCCGAGGATCGGGTTACCCAGATCAGCTACTGGCCGACCGGCCAGGTGCAACAGATCACCGAGCCCGACGGCAGCAGCGTCACCTACGTCTACGACGCCGCACAGCGGCTGACTGACATCGCCGACAGCGCCGGCAACACCATCCACTACACGCTGGACAATGCCGGCAATCGTCTCAAGGAAGACACGCTCGATGCAGGAGGCACCCTGCGCCGTACACTGGCACGGACGTTCAACACGCTCGGCCAGCTGACCGCACTGAAGGATGCGGGCAATCACGCAACCGGCTTTGTCTACGATGCCAATGGCAATCTGCAGACGGTGACCGACGCCCTGCAGCGCGTGACCAGCCAGCAGTACGACCCGCTGAACCGCCTGGCGCAGACCCTGCAGGACGTCGGCGGCGTCGCGGCGGAGATCCGCAGTCAGTACAACGCGCTGGACCAGGTCACCCAGGTCACTGACCCGAAGGGACTGCACACCACCTACGCCTACAACGGTTTCGGTGATCTGACCGGGCAAGTCAGCCCGGACCGCGGCGCCAGCAGCTTCACCGTGGATGCGGCAGGCAACCGCAAGACGGCCACCGATGCGCGCGGCGTCACCGCTACCTATCACTACGATGTGCTGAATCGTTTGATCGGCGTCGCCTACCCGGACCCCAATCTGGACGTGGGCTACAGCTATGACGTGGCGCCAGCGGTCTGCACCGCCGACGAGCGCTTTGCCAAGGGGCGCCTGGGGCAGGTGCTGCACGCCAATGGCAGCACCCAGTACTGCCACGACCGCTTCGGTCAGGTCACCCGCAAGGTGCAGACCGTCAACGGTGTCGCCAGCACGCTGCGCTATGCCTACAGCAAGGCGGGCCGCCTGACCGCATTGAGCTACCCCGACGGCAGCGTGGCCGACTACGTGCGCGATACCCAGGGCCGCATCAGCCAGATCGGCCTGACCCGGCCCGGCCAGGCACGCCAGATCGTGGTGAACAATGTGACCTACGCGGCCTTCGGCCCGGCGACCGGCTGGACCTACGGCAATGGCCGCCAGCTGCAGCGTCCGCTGGACCTGGACTATCGGCCGCAGGCGGTGCATGACCCGGCCGCGGGCGGCCTGTCACTGGGCTACGGCTATGACCCGGTCGGTTCGGTCACCGAGCTGAAGAACGGCGCAGGCTCGACGGTGCTGGCCAAGTATGCCTATGACGCGCTGGGTCGCCTGACCCAGACCCAGGACGGCACGACCGGCACCCCGATTGAAACCTATGCGTATGACGCCACCGGCAATCGCACCGCGCTGACCACTTCGGCAGGCACCGCCAGCTACACCTATCCCGCAACCAGCCACCGGCTGACTGCCGTGGATGGCGAGGCGCGCAACCATGACGCGGTGGGCAACACCACCAGCATCGGCAGCAAGACCTTCACCTACAGCGATGCCAACCGCATGAGCGCGGTGAAGCAGGGCAATGCCGTGCTAGAAAGCTACGGTTACAACCATCGCGGGGAGCGCGTGCTGCGTACCCCGGCCAGTGGCGCAGCTCAGATCACGCTGTACGACGAAGCAGGGCAGTGGCTGGCAACTACTCGGCCACGGGCCAGGTGCAGCAGCAGGCCATCTGGCTGGACAACTACCCGGTAGCGCTGATCAATGTGCCGGCTACCAGCGTGCCGGAGCTGGCCTACGTGCAGCCGGATCATCTGGGTACGCCGCGCGTAGTGATCGATCCGGTGCGCGATGTGGCGATCTGGGAGTGGAGCAACAAGAGCGAGGTGTTCGGCAACCAGATTCCGAGTGCCGATCCGGATGGTGATGGTGTGGTGTTCGAGCTGGCCCTGCGCTTCCCGGGCCAGCAGGCGACGGATGCGAGTGGATTGTTCTACAACTACCAGCGGGAATACGACCCGGCGTTGGGGCGGTATTCGCAGAGCGATCCGATTGGGTTGATGGGGGGGATCTCGACCTACGGGTACGCTGGCGCCTCTCCGACCAGGCGGGTCGACTCACTGGGCCTCACCGACCTAAACTATATCCCGCCCTACGATAATCCTGATTCATACCTTGGCAACAAAATGATTCCGTCGCCCCCGAATATGCTTACCATTAGTATTCATCACAACGGGAAGAACTTCATAGGTCCGGATGGTAGAAGCATGTCTGTAGATTCACTGGCGCAGTCAATTCGACGCGATGCAGATCTTTCAAAGTATCTGTATATCAGACTCTATTCCTGTCGAACAGGTAAGTCGATCGATGGTGGACCGATCCCCGCCCAGCAGCTATCCAAGGCGCTAAACATGACGATTCAAGCGCCTACCGAGTACACCTGGGCAAAGAACGATCCATTGTATCCGGATCAAGGAAACTACGGAAAAACACCTGAAGGAAAAAAAGATAAAAGCAATCCTGGAGAATGGGTGAATTTCATGAAAGAGGGCGGGGTCAAATGACCATGTTCAAGAAGACAGGTCTTCTCCTGTGTTTGGTGGGAACAGGGTTTGTCAATGCGCAGGTACCCCCTCAGCCGGAAAGGCCGGTAGTTGAGCTTGACGGCTCGATCGCGACGGATAGTGGCGCTGAGCTTGATGATAAGCAGCTACTTGCGTTGACTGGCCGCGCAGATGCGGGCGACGCTGAGGCAGCGTTTCGAATTTCACGCCACTTTGAGAGCAAAGGCACGGCCGGTAGCTCCCACATGTGGCTTGTCTACGCTGCAGCCCTGGGGCACCCGATTGCACAGTACAACGTGTTCTTCATGTTGAGGGACAAGCAGGACTGTGCGTCATCAAGTGAGGCATACGCGTGGCTCAAGAGTGCCGCGTTGAAGGGGGTGAGGGGCGTGGATTCTGAGCTTGAGCAAGCGGCCCGCATTGCAGCTCAACGATGTGGTAGTAGACGATAGGGAAAAGGAGGTCGTCTGCTGATTGAGGGCTAACAACGTCAGGCCATATCTGTGCGAAAGGCTGCAAGGAGATCGGCGTGAACCAAGACGGAAGTTGGGGGAACAGAACAGACCAGGCCGGTCCTTCTGATAGTGCCAAGCTGTTCCCTCGCGGGAACTGATTGTCGCTCGCAAATGTGGCATAGCTCTGGATGTAGTCAAAGAGACTGCGCACGAGGGATGCGAGCGTGGCGATCCAGTCGAATGCGTCATACTCAAGGCTTTTGGTGGGGAGGTCATAGTGGAGGGACACAAAGGGGCGCGAAATAGGTGCAGATATACGGGAAGAACGGCTCGTTGATGACCCCGGTCGGCTAGAGGAGTTGGTCCTACAGGTCGGGCCCGCTGAAGCGCGTCTCCTTGTCGCGTTCCTGACTAAGTGTGCTCAGGAGATGGAAAGTAGTGATGCATGGGAGCATCGCCACTTCTCTGATTGGCAGAGAGGTTCGGATGCAGAGGGGACGTGTGAATTGATCGTCTTCAAACCATGATGGCCTGAAGCGGCAATCAGCTCCGCACTAAGTTCCCCGGCCTCACATAGTGACGCAGAGGGCCAGCAAGTCATGCGCAGCGGCGTGCACGCAGGCTCTCGCGCTATGATGAATTCGAGCCAAGCTCCTACAGGGGACAAATCAATCAAACTTCGCTCCGCCCGCTTCTTGTGGGGAAGCGTCTTCTGGCCTTGCCGCAACGAAAAATGCGCTGAACAGCCTTAGGCTAACTCACTCATGCAGCATCTTAAATTCGCAAAGCCCCGCGTCAATTCTGGCGCGGAACATCATATCCAAGGCGTGCGAGAAAGAAGACGACGATGACTGTAATCGTCTCATAGCAAAGATAGATTCTCTGGCAGTCCAGCCGAGAAAGCGATACTGGGATCTTAAACAGATTAGACGTGGGCTTCCGGTTACCGGTCGTATGTCAATAGATGGGCATGTGCAGCAATTTCAAAACAAGCAGGCGAAGTTGAGGCGATTGCTTGCTGAATCTGCAGAAAAGCGCTGTGCAGGTTATAGCAATGAGGCTTGGCAATGGGCGACTATGGCTCAACCAACTTGAGATCTACACAATGATTGATACAGAGTGCATGGAGAACATCGCTGAAGCATGGGTTAATTTTAATCGGCTCGCAATCGATGCGAATGAGCGGGATCTGCTCACAGGGGTGCTGGATGAAGTTGATGGCATCATCCAGCGAGATCCTGGCGAAGGTTGGGAATTCATTGAGGCTGTCAGGCGAATGGATGTGGATGCGCACCTACTTTCCAATCTTGCTGCCGGACCTTTGGAGGACTACTTGGTTGTCCACGGCGAGGTCGAAATCGAGAGGGTTGAATGCTTGGCAAAGCACGACCCATCTCTTCGGGATCTCCTTGCTCAGACGTGGAAGAACTCGATGTCGGATGAGGTATGGCGGCGGGTACAACGTGCTGCCACATCAGGCTAGGCTGCCACGGGTAACGCTCGAACGCCTTGCGACTACGCCTGGCAGCTTCGGCGATCGAAAAGATCCTGCTGAATGGGTTGCTTGAATCACCGCGACAAACTACCCCGACGGCAGCGTGGCTGACTACGTGCGCGATACCCAGGGCCGCATCAGCCAGATCGGCCTGACCCGCCCCGGCCAGGCGCGCCAGATCGTGGTGAACAACGTGACCTATGCGGCCTTCGGCCCGGCGACCGGCTGGACCTACGGCAACGGCCGCCAGCTGCAGCGTCCGCTGGACTTGGACTATCGCCCGCAGGCGGTGCACGACCCGGCTGCGGGCGGTCTGTCGCTGGGCTACGGCTACGACCCGGTCGGTTCGATCACCGAGCTGAAGAACGGCGCAGGTTCGACGGTGCTGGCCAAGTACGCCTACGACACGCTGGGCCGCCTGACCCAGACCCAAGACGGCGCGACCGGCACGCCGATTGAAACCTATGCCTACGACGCCACCGGCAATCGCACCGCGCTGACCACTTCGGCGGGCACTGCCAGCTACACCTATCCCGCAACCAGCCACCGGCTGACCGCAGTGGATGGCGAAGCGCGCAACCATGACGCTGTGGGCAACACCACCAGCATCGGCAGCAAGACCTTCACCTACAACGATGCCAACCGCATGAACGCGGTGAAGCAGGGCGATGCCGTGCTGGAAAGCTACGGTTACAACCATCGCGGCGAGCGCGTGCTGCGTACTCCAGCCGGTGGCGCAGCTCAGATCACGCTGTACGATGAGGCCGGGCAGTGGCTGGGCAACTACTCGGCCACGGGGCAGGCGCAACAGCAGGCCATCTGGCTGGACAACTATCCGGTGGCGCTGATCAACGTGCCGGGCACCGGCGTGCCGGAACTTGCCTACGTCCAACCAGATCATCTGGGCACGCCGCGCGTGGTGATCGATCCGTTGCGGAATGTTGCAATCTGGGAGTGGAGCAACAAGAGCGAGGTATTCGGCAACCAAATCCCGAGTGCTGACCCGGATGGCGATGGTGTGGTGTTCGAGCTGGCGCTGCGCTTCCCGGGCCAGCAGGCGACGGATGCGAGTGGGTTGTTCTACAACTATCAGCGGGAATACGACCCTGCAGTGGGGCGGTATTCGCAGAGTGATCGCATTGGACTCAGGGGCGGGATCAGCACATACGGATACGTTGGCGGAAATTCACTTAGCTTAATAGACCCGTTGGGGTTAAGGAACGTGCACAAGACAGCCGTCGCAATTGGGAATGCGATCAATGCTGGGCGCTTACTTGCTTCGGGTACGCTGAGGATCGCTGGAGGACTTGGCATGGAGGGGGCAGTAGTGACTGCCGCACCGGGCTCCGCAAGTATTGGGCTGGGCGTCTGGAACATCACTAGTGGCCAGAAGGCGTGGGCTCGCGCCGAGCAGCAGTGGGCGGAGGCAGCCTGTGAAGACAGTAGCAACTATTCGAGGGGCGACGTCCTGAAGACATACTCGGGTTTGTTGCCTTGGGGAACTGAGTCAGATGACCCCGGTGAGCCTTTTTGGATTGATATTATGGAGAAGCACGTTAAGGAGGCTGTCCATAAGCCAAGGGAATTCTTGCAGGAAGTAGGAACCATAGGACTATGAAAACTGGATTGCTGCTCCGCTATGTTGCTTTGATGATCCTGGTCCTCCTAGGCTGGTGGTTTTATAGGCACATAAGCCCCGCGCTAATGACATTGGTTGGGCTAGGCATCATGGGCGGAAGCACCGTATGGGTCATTGTGGCTCTCACAAGAAAGCCAAGTGAAGCGGCCCGAATAGCCAAATCTTGGTGGCGCTTGATCTGGGATGGCTTCTGGGGACTGTGAACTAATGTTACGTCCGCTAATTAAAGTTCTCCAGCAGGCCGATTGGGACCTCTGCCTACCGATACTGGCAATCGCACCACACTGACCATCTTGGCAGGAAGCGAGAGCCACACCCATCCGGCAACCAACCATCACCTGAGGCATTTACCGCTATGTACGATCGTCAGCCAGACGCTGCCTCTAGTTCTCGAGAGACTGTGGATGATCTGTGAGTACGTACTTCCGTAGGGCGTAACATAAAACTCAGGAGGTCGTCGATACGTGGTTCGCAATCCCCTGAAAGATGGACTGGACAACGGCTTTGGCGGCAGGATGCTGCTACGTCAGTGCGAGACATTCGAAGCGTGGCTGACCACGTGCGAGATACCCAGGGGCGCATCAGCCAGATCGGACTGACCCGGACCAGCCAGGCGCGCCAGACCGTGGTGAACAACGTGACCTATGCGGCCTTCGGCCCGGCCACCGGATGGACCTATGGCAACGGCCGCCAGCTGCAGCGTCCGTTGGATCTGGATTACCGCCCGCAGGCGGTGCACGACCCGGCCGCGGGCAGACTGTCGCTGGGCTACGGCTACGACCCGGTCGGTTCGATCACCGAGCTGAAGAACGGCACAGGCTCAACGGTACTCGCCAAGTACGCCTACGACGCGCTGGGTCGCCTGACCCAGACCCAGGACGGCACGACCGGCACCCCGATCGAAACCTATGGCTACGACGCCACCGGTAATCGGACCGCGCGACCACGTCGGCAGGCACCGCCAGCTACACCTATCCCGCAACCAGCCATCGCCTGACTGCGGTGGATGGCAAAGCGCGCACCCATGACGCAGCGGGCAATACCACCACGCCAACCGCATGAATGCGGTGAAGCAGGGCAATTCCGTGCTGGAAAGCTACGGTTACAACCATCGCGGCGAGCGCGTGTTGCGCTCCCCGGCCGCCGGCGCGGCTCAGATCACCTTGTACGACGAGGCGGGGGCAGTGGCTGGGCAACTACTCGGCCACGGGCCAGGCGCAGCAGCAGGCGATCTGGCTGGACAACTACCCGGTGGCACTGATCAACACGCCGGCTACCGGCGTGCCGGAGCTGGCCTACGTGCAGCCGGATCATCTGGGCACGCCGCGCGCGGTGATCGATCCGGTACGGAATGTCTCGATCTGGGAGTGGAGCAACAAGAGCGAGGTGTTCGGCAACCAGATTCCGAGTGAAGACCCGGACGGGGATGGTGTGGCATTCGAACTGGCACTGCGCTTCCCAGGCCAGCAGGCGACGGATGCGAGTGGATTGTTCTACAACTACCAGCGCGAGTACGATCCGGCAGTGGGGCGCTATTCGCAGAGTGATCCGATTGGGTTGGAGGGAGGGCTGAGCACGTATAGCTATGTTGCAGGAAGCCCCGCGAGCAGCGTCGACCCTTTCGGGTTGGAGGGTTGCGAGTGCATTTCTGCCTCTTACAGTCAGATCAGGAAGCAGCTGCCAAGCAAGAGTATCCCACGACAAGTTGGTGATGGTGTATCCAGCTACATCACGGGGGTTGCATGGGGTGCGGCAGCTCTCACTGGACGCGACGGCTGGTGGGGCCAAGGGGCTCAACAGGAAGCAATCAGTACCCATACTCAACTGAACGCCGTGCTCTCCCAGGTATCCTTGCACCCTGGTCAGACTGCGACGGCAGTCAGTGCAGTAGCATCCAAGTATCCCGTACAGCTACTGAGCCGCGCTGCCTCGGGTTTCGGTGTCAGTTATATATTTTCACCAGCGGTAGGGATCCCGGTATCCGGGCTCGCTGTCTATGGTTCATCCTTTAGAGCCGCCTATCAGCATCCTGATGCTGTCGCAGCGGCGGCAATAGTTGGCGAGGAGGTTTGCCGGTGAGGTCGATATTTTCATTCACGTGCCCCTCCTGCGGGGCACGTGAACAGAGCTTCTCTACATTCAATTCACTTAACAGGTCGGTGCGGAAGAACTGCGGGCGTTGCGGATGCGACGTCGAGTCTGTACTGACGGAGGGCAGATATGTGCTTCTTCTACTCTATGCTCATGTACTGGCCATCATCGCTGCATTCCCCTTCGTGCTTGCGGTTATAGGCAATAAATGGGGGCTGGCCCTGGCAGTTGTAATAGTGTTCGCACTCTTGGTGCTCGCTCCTGCCATGGCAATTCACGCCAAAAACGCGGTGCGTTGCGCGGGTACGGAATCGTAGAATTGCCATGCTTGGACTCAATCGGCAGCAACAACCCCTGAACTGAACAACGGAGCAGGCTCGACGGTGCTGGCCAAGTATGCCTATGACGCGCTGGGTCGCCTGACCCAGACTCAGGACGGCACGACCGGCACCCCAAACCTATGCGTATGACGCCACCGGCAATCGCACCGCGCTGACCACCTCGGCAGGCACCGCCAGCTACACCTATCCCGCAACCAGCCATCGCCTGACTGCGGTGGATGGCGAAGCGCGTAACCATGACGCGGCGGGCAACATCACCAGCATCGGCAGCAAGGTGATCACCTACAACGATGCAAATCGCATGAACGCGGTGAAGCAGGGCAATGCCGTGCTGGAAAGCTACGCCTACAACCATCGCGGCGAGCGCGTGCTGCGTACCCCGGCCGGTGGCGCGGCTCAGATCACGCTGTACGACGAAGCAGGACAGTGGCTGGGGAACTACTCGGCCACGGGCCAGGTGCAGCAGCAGGCCATCTGGCTGGACAACTACCCGGTAGCGCTGATCAATGTGCCGGTTACCGGCGTGCCGGAACTGGCCTACGTGCAGTCGGATCATCTGGGTACGCCGCGCGTGGTGATCGATCCGGTGCGTGATGTGCCGATCTGGGAGTGGAGCAACAAGAGCGAGGTGTTCGGCAACCAGATTCCGAGTGCCGATCCGGATGGCGATGGTGTGGCGTTCGAGCTGGCACTGCGCTTCCCGGGTCAGCAGGCGACGGATGCGAGTGGGCTGTTCTACAACTACCAGCGCGAGTACGACCCGGCAGTGGGGCGGTATTCGCAGAGCGATCCGATTGGGCTCAGGGGTGGGTACTCGCTGTATTCTTATGTCGATGGTGATCCACTGTCCAACGAGGATTCCATGGGTCTGAAAGGCGGAAGGCCGCCAAGTCTTGCGCGACAGGGTGGCGGTAACTCCGCTCAGAGGAGGGTTGCTACGCGTGTCCAACGTCAGGCAATCGAGTCAAACTCACACACGAATCCAATTTACTCACGGGGACTTTCGCCCGAGGAAGTGGGGTCGTTGGAGAACGCTGCGAGCCTCATGAGTGAGCATGACTATACTCAGTACTGTGCGGTTGAGGTCTGTAGAAGGGATCAAAATCAGTGCGCAAGCGGTGACGTTATGAGTGGTGGCTTTCCATCGAATCCTACCGTTGCACAGGTTCATTCAAGAGGGTGTCAGTGTCTAGCTCCATATTATTCTAATCCCTCGCATCCTCTGCTATCTAATCCCGAAGCGGATCCTCTTGATCTGATTGATCTGGTTCGAGAATCCGTAATAAATTGGCGGTTGCGGAGGTGAGTGAATGGTTTTGCGAGTATTTGGAATTCTGGTGGGGCTTGTTACGATGGCATTTGGCCTGGCTGTAATTGGCGGCGCATTGGTTGGGACTGGGCCTTGTCGAGTGAACTGTGATCTATATATGTCGATTATTCGACTGGTAGGGCAGGCGCATTACAGTAAAATAATCGGGTTCGTGTGGGTCATCGGTGGCGCCATGTTTATTGCTGCTTCGATGCTGATTGGTAAGAAGAAGACTCCGCTTCGCCGAGGCGGAAAGAAGGCGCGGTTGTAAGGAATTCCAGCAGGCTGGTGATGCCGTTGAAACCATCAAGGAAGGTCCCGCTGCTAGCCCGACGCACTGGAATTGGGTGCGATGAAGGCCGTTGCAAGGCTAGTAGCATCTATCCACAGTGGTTTGATTGTTGCGACATCGATCTTCGAACTCGCACCGCGTTCAGTTGGTCACTGGAAGAAGGTGCTGGTGCTCTGTGGAAAATCGGGTCTGTCGGCCTGCTGCGTCTCCGGCAAGCGAAAGCATCATAGGTATTGCGAGGTCGTCGGTCACGGGGCGAGTATGAGGGCATTAGACCAGCGCACTCGTGTCGTGGTCGCCTTCCGCTGCTGCGATGCGCGTGGCTGTCGGATCCCCGGAGATGGGCTATTGCTATGACGTGGCGCCAGCGGTCTGCACCGCCGACGAGCGCTTTGCCAAGGGGCGCCTGGGGCAGGTGCTGCACGCCAATGGCAGCACCCAGTACTGCCACGACCGCTTCGGTCAGGTCACCCGCAAGGTGCAGACCGTCAACGGTGTCGCCAGCACGCTGCGCTATGCCTACAGCAAGGCGGGCCGCCTGACCGCATTGAGCTACCCCGACGGCAGCGTGGCCGACTACGTGCGCGATACCCAGGGCCGCATCAGCCAGATCGGCCTGACCCGGCCCGGCCACGCACGCCAGATCGTGGTGAACAATGTGACCTACGCGGCCTTCGGCCCGGCGACCGGCTGGACCTACGGCAATGGCCGCCAGCTGCAGCGTCCGCTGGACCTGGACTATCGGCCGCAGGCGGTGCATGACCCGGCCGCGGGCGGCCTGTCACTGGGCTACGGCTATGACCCGGTCGGTTCGGTCACCGAGCTGAAGAACGGAGCAGGCTCGACGGTGCTGGCCAAGTACGCCTATGACGCGCTGGGTCGCCTGACCCAGACCCAGGACGGGACGACCGGCCCCCCGATTGAAACCTATGCGTATGACGCCACCGGCAATCGCACCGCGCTGACCACCTCGGCAGGCACCGCCAGCTACACCTATCCCGCAACCAGCCACCGCCTGACTGCAGTGGATGGTGAAGCGCGCAACCATGACGCGGTGGGCAACACCACCAGCATCGGCAGCAAGACCTTCACCTACAACGATGCGAACCGCATGAATGCGGTGAAGCAGGGCAATGCCGTCCAGGTGCCAACCCGAATTCGCCCACGCGCGGAACAGGTGACATATTTTCAGGCGTTGACGCCAATCTTACGAGCTTCGTGAATCATCATTTGGCTGAAGGGTCAACGGTATACACGCTCAGCTTTGATACGACTGAACATAGCGAGCTTCAGATTCAAGACTATGCCGAGCAGTTGGGGGCAGCGACCGGAGGGCTTTGCGCCATCCAAACATCCTCCGCAATCAATGGAATTGAACCATTTAAGAGTCTTGGTGTTAAATTTACGCCTGCAACATTGGGTAAGTCCTTGTCAAAGCTTCCTGGCGTTAAGATCAGGATCTATTCTCCAAAGGGGTGATTCAATGGATGGGCGAAATTTACTCTATGCTGGGATTTCACTGGTCACCTCAATAGTGATGTATGTGGTTATTCCGGAGCCTCTATGGGATATGTATCAGTTTGATACTGAGAGGTTGTTTCCTTGGTTATATATGGTAGGTCTAATTTTCCTTGGTTTATTGCTCAGGCCCTATGAAAAGGGAGGGGCTTGGAAATGCGCAGTGTGGGGAGGGGGTGTTGGCGCGGCGGCCGGAGTTTTTGCTCAGGCGATAGTCATTTTAGTTGAACGCGAGAGATTTTCTTCGTTCAATTCGGACTTTATATGGCAGGTATTGGTATCGTTCGTGATTATGAGTGCTATTTTAATGACGCCGGTGTGGGGTGCAATGTCAAGTGTTGCGTCCTTCTTGCTTTTAAACAGAAGCGTGGGGGCGAACCCAGCTGAGTAGGTTGAAGCAATCCCATCAGAGGATGGATGTACGCTGACTTGAGTGATGCCTACTACGAAGGTATGTGCAATGCCGTCAGTCCAAGTTAGCGCTGCGACATGTTGGGCTTGGAGTCTGGGCAGTTTCAGTTCGGAAAATATCGGATGAAGCAGCCTGATGCGCTACCGGCGACAGACATCGGTGATGTGCTCGTGGCGGGCAAAATACTCTCGATCTACAACTCGGAGATGAAGTCGAGAAATATAACCGGTTCAGATCAGTTCGATCATTGCTTGGCGGCTTGCCGGGCAACTCAGGTAACAAGTAACCCCCGAGCTGTGTTGGAGCTAATGGCTCTTAAAGAAGTGAAGGACTACTACGCAGGACGGATCGGCCTATACGGAGATGGCCGCCGGAGGAGTCATTCGGAGATGCGGAAAGACAACTCGGTGGACATGGCCGCGAATCGCCAAGGTGCAGCGTGTCCGCTGGGTGAAAGCTGCGCAAGGCGCTGTGCCAGCTATGTTCCAGAGTCATCCCGTATTTTCCTGAAAAACTACATTCCGGAGTGGGGCGGTGAATAATGAAATGAGGGGATTTGTGTATTCTATATTAACGCTTGCAGGGGTCGCTTCTGGCTGCAGCCAGGGAGGGCGGGGCTATGATTCGTATGCGGAAATAAAAAACGAAGGTGACCTGTCCGTCGCGAAGGCTGTGGCGATTCCGGAAGATGCCTCCTCAATTGTAATTAGGTCGGATGTGGAGGCGAGCCTCTACTATATTTCGTTTGACACGAGCCATGCGGCGCACTACATCAAAGACGGTCAAATGTTGGCTGCTGGCAGGGAGCTTTCTCCTCTGATTCGCGATTCGCTTGGCTTTGGGGCTAAGTTGCCGCCAAACATCGCTCTTTACTATAGGTGTGGCGCCCCCCAGGATCTACGCATAAATTCTTATGAAATAGTAATGATGGGCTCGGATGGCAAGCGTCAACACCTATGGAATCGTCGCAATGATGAGGGTCTCCAAGCGGTCCTTTGCCAAGCTTTGGATAAATAGTAGCGTTAGTTCTGTGTCAGCCTATGCGCATTTCACCTTGATTGGGCTGGATTGGCCGCAGCAACCACCGAATTGAAATGCAGTGCGGGCTTAACGGCGCAGGCCAACTGCGTCTACGGCACGCTGGAGTTGGGCTACATCCAGCAGGATCACCTAGGGTACGCCGCGCGTGGTGATCGATCCGGTACGGGAGGTCGCGATCTGGGAGTGGAGCAACAAGAGCGAGGTGTTCGGCAACCAGATTCCGAGTGCCGACCCGGATGGGGATGGCGTGGCGTTCGAGCTGGCGCTGCGCTTCCCGGCCCAGCAGGCGACGGATGCGAGTGGGCTGTTCTACAATTACCAGCGCGAGTACGACCCGGCAGTGGGGCGGTATTCGCAGAGTGATCCGATTGGGCTGGACGGAGGTGTGTCGACATACTCGTATGTCGATGGAAGTCCAGCTTTGTTCGCGGATCCGATTGGGCTGCAAAGAACGCTAGTTCGCTTCATCCCCCGCCCAGGAGGGGCAGTTGGTTTCAACCCAAATGATCCTCAGAACTACCAATCGCGTAGAGGTGGGGAATACTCGTCCAATTCAGAATTCCTAAACGCATTGGTGGCGGCGAGTCGGTTGTCCGGTTTGGAAAATTGGATGAATCCAATTTGCGTTAACCAATCTGTGGCCGCTGCATTGCTTAGTAAGGCACTGGCATCACCCTCATCAGAGGAGAGGTCGGTTCCCTGGCCTGATCGGAAGAGAGGGGGGTACTCTTGCATCTGTCGAGCAAGTAGGGATGGTCGTAGTCCCGACAATTGCTCAATCGGTGACAAGGAGTTTGCTTTCGGTTACGGTTTCAGCAGTCGGTTGTCTAAGGCAAAAAAATGGCTGAGAAGGACGCGAAGGACAAATTGGGTGCCAAGTCGACACACCACATTCAATGTAGGTACACAAGCCCGACCGGAGAGGGGATCATCCCACGTGGGTAATTTGCCTACAGCCCTTTCGGAAGATTTCTCAGTTCTTCTGGATTCCGGGGACATGGCCGGTGCTGCATCACTGATTCGTAGTGCCGCTGAATCGGGCTCCGCAGAAGCAATCTTTCTTTCTTCGAGCTTTAGTCGCCCTCACGAAAGCATCGATGAGTTCGAGTTAAGAAGCTTGGCTGAGGTTGAGCTCTCAGCAGCGAAAGGGTACGCCCCCGCGCAATATAGACTCGGCTGCTATCTACAATTCGGAGACTTTGTGGATGTGGATCCTGTGGGGGCAGCCCAGTACTTTAAGCTGGCCGCGAAGGCTGGATATCCTCCCGCAATGTATGAGTATGGGTTGGCGCTTTTCCATGGCATAGGTGTGGATAGCAAGCATGACGAAGCGATTTCGTGGATCACGCTCTCGGCTGAGAAAGGAGATGAGACTGCTGCTGAGTTCTTGAAGAATATACGAGAAAGCTAGCGTCCTATGATGTATTCAGTGATATCCGTAGTGCACCGCGGCAGCTGACCCAGCCCCAGGACTCTACTCCCGGCACACCGATCGAAACCTAATAGCTACGACGCCACCGGCAATCGCACCGCGCTGACCACCTCGGCAGGCACCGCCAGCTACACCTATCCCGCAACCAGCCATCGCCTGACTGCGGTGGATGGCGAAGCGCGTAACCATGACGCGGCGGGCAACATCACCAGCATCGGCAGCAAGGTGATCACCTACAACGATGCAAATCGCATGAACGCGGTGAAGCAGGGCAATGCCGTGCTGGAAAGATACGCCTACAACCATCGCGGCGAGCGCGTGCTGCGTACCCCGGCCGGTGGCGCGGCTCAGATCACGCTGTACGACGAAGCAGGACAGTGGCTGGGGAACTACTCGGCCACGGGCCAGGTGCAGCAGCAGGCCATCTGGCTGGACAACTACCCGGTAGCGCTGATCAATGTGCCGGTTACCGGCGTGCCGGAACTGGCCTACGTGCAGTCGGATCATCTGGGTACGCCGCGCGGGTGATCGATCCGGTGCGTGATGCCGATCTGGGAGTGGAGCAACAAGAGCGAGGTGTTCGGCAACCAGATTCCGAGTGCCGATCCGGATGGGGATGGCGTGGCGTTCGAGCTGGCGCTGCGCTTCCCGGGCCAGCAGGCGACGGAAGCGAGTGTATTGTTCTACAACTACCAGCGGGAATACGACCCGGCAGTGGGGCGGTATTCGCAGAGTGATCCCATCGGTCTACTTGGGGGGATTGCAAGCTTTGCGTATGTTGGTGGGAATCCGATTTCACAGTCCGATTCTCTGGGATTGTGCGAAGACGATAATGGTTCTGATGCGCCCATTCATCAAAAGACATACGGCAAGTACTTCAAGTCATGCATGTCCTACGTTCAGCCTCCGACATGGTTCACTTTGCCGGTGTCTGGTGCGTCAGTTCTGACGTTGTTTGTTGAAGTGCCCTTTGTTGCCGGTGTTGCAACAGTGGGGGGGGCGCTGGCGAGCTATGAGGTTGGAGCAGCTATCGTCTGCGCTATGGCTGGAATTCAAACTCTGCAGTGAGCCCTATGAAACTGACACGCGGGTGGCTTCTTACATTTTCTGGGATTTGGCTAGCACTTTCGGCTTTGATGCTGTGGCTTGACCGAATCTGGGATGCGTGTGGCGCGTTCCTAGCTGCGACAGCCTTCTTTCTCGTTGCTTTGAGGAGAAAGCAGCATTTGGCTGGTGGATCACAAGAGTAGCGTGCCTTCTCAGCCCCCTCTTCGAAGAGGGGGCTTGAGAATTATGACTCCACCGGTAATCGCAC
Organism: Stenotrophomonas maltophilia; assembly: GCF_001676385.1. Lineage (GTDB taxonomy): Bacteria > Pseudomonadota > Gammaproteobacteria > Xanthomonadales > Xanthomonadaceae > Stenotrophomonas > Stenotrophomonas maltophilia_J. The sequence continues at coordinate 47,012 of NZ_LYVJ01000016.1, forward strand.
CCCGCTGACCACTTCGGCAGGCACCGCCAGCTACACCTATCCCCCAACCAGCCATCGCCTGGCTGCGGTGGATGGCGAGGTACGCAGCCATGACGCAGCGGGCAACACCACCAGCGTCGGCAGCAAGGCGTCCATCTACAACGATGCCAATCGCATGAAGGCGGTGAAGCAGGGTAGCGCCACACTGAAGAGCTACGGTTATGATCACCGCGGCGAGCGCGTGCTGCGTACTCCAGCCGGTGGCGTAGCGCAGATCACCCTGTACGACGAAGCAGGGCAGTGGCTGGGCAACTACTCGGCCACGGGCCAGGTGCAGCAGCAGGCCATCTGGCTGGACAACTACCCGGTAGCGCTGATCAATGTACCGGCTACCGGCTACCGGCGTGCCGGAACTGGCCTACGTGCAGCCGGATCATCTGGGTACGCCGCGCGTGGTGATCGATCCGGTGCGTGATGTGGCGATCTGGGAGTGGAGCAACAAGAGCGAGGTGTTCGGCAACCAGATTCCGAGTGCCGATCCGGATGGCGATGGTGTGGCGTTCGAGCTGGCCCTGCGCTTCCCGGGCCAGCAGGCGACGAATGCGAGTGGGCTGTTCTACAACTACCAGCGCGAGTACGACCCGGCAGTGGGGCGCTATTCGCAGAGTGATCCGATTGGGTTGGAGGGAGGGATGTCCACATTCTCGTATGTATCAGCTGATCCAGTGGGGGCGGCTGATCCGCTCGGATTGCTGGCCAATTGCACTTGCGTGGATGGCGGAGTTCAGAACGACATCCCCATTCGTTTTAGTGGTGAGGGGGCTACTCCTGAGACTCTGATTAAAATGATAAATGCAATTGAATCGACTTGGTCTGCACCCGGATTTACGGTGACTGTGAGCCAGCCGGAGAAGGGTCGATCAAACCGTGTTGAGGTCCCGCTGGGAAAGGGGGTGTCGACCGTAACTGGAAGCAGTGTCGGTAAATGGTATGCAGGAAATACTGAGTGGACAGCTGCGCACGAAGCAGGCCATTTGATGAAATTCAAGTACGATGGCCGTTTCGATATGTACGACGTGGTGTCACAGGCGCCCTCTCGATCCACTAGGCCCGTTCCAGGGTGGGAGGGGAACATCATGGCAGAACATCTGGGCGTTCCAGACGATAGGGTTCGGGACGCTATCAAGAAGAGGTTGAAGTGCAAATGATAATGAGTCTACGCGTGGCTGTGCTCCTTCTTCCTTTATTGGGAGGCTGTAGCACTAGCCAGCTCAAGCACATTGAATGGAACTCAGATTGGGTGGATGTTTCCTCGGACGAAATCATTCCTGGGAACTCCACTACGCTTCGGAGTGACCGCTTGGCTACCTTGAATCCGCAGAGTGAAAAGTCTATTTCTCAATGGATGCTTGCTCAGAACTTGAGCATCGTCCTGGCGTCGGATGCTGCTGAGAAGTTCGCGCCACTACAGCTGAATGGGTTGGTGCCGGCAGAGGGTGAGAATATTTATCTCGTCAGGGCGGCCTCGGATGCAGGGAGTGGAAATTTCGTAGGCTACGTAAATGACAGTGGGCTTCTCATTTTGTATGGGGTAATGGGAAGCTGTGGGGGGCAAGTGAATCGAGTGGTTGCTGTGAGCTTGAATAAGAGGCCCGCCAAGGTCTTCGGAGGGTGCTCAGGGGCGCTATGAGATTTCGCCGTGATGATTGCCAATATTGGCGAACGATCACCTTGAACCGTTGGAACGTCAAATTGATGGCACCCCATGGGGCGAAGCTCTTATGGGATGTCTATATTTGCCTGCCCTCTCTATGGTTTGCGCCTCCAACGCTGATCAGCGCGGAACGAACCGGCGTGCTGGAGCTAGCCTAATTCCGACCAGATCACTTGGGCCCTTTGCGCGTGGTGATCGACCCGTGTGGCGATGTGGCGATGTGGCGATAGTAATTGTTCAAGGGGGCGTCCTGAAAACGTATTCGGGCTTGTTGCCTTGGAACTGAGGCGGATGACCCCGGCGGAGCTTAGTGGATCGAGATTGTGGAGGCGCGCATTAGGGAGGCTGCCCAGAAGGCAGGAGAATTCTTGCAGGGAGTAGGGGCCATAGGGCTATGGAAACCGTATTGCTTTCCTGCTATATATCTTTGATTATATTGGTATTTCTGGGTTGGTGGCTCTATAGGTGCATAAGCCCCGCGCTGATGACGTTGATTGCGCCAGTCATTATCGGGGGGAGTGCGGTATGGGTCGTTGTGGCTCTCGCAAGAAAGCCAGATGAATCGGTCCGAATAACCAGATCTTGGTGGCGCTTGATTTGGGATGGCTTCTGGGGATTGTGAGCTATGTAGCTCTCGCTGATTGAGTTTTCCGGCAGGCCGATTAGGACCTCTTTCAATTGATGCCGGCAATCGGACCGCACACCTGGGTAAGTAGAACGGTAGTCCGTTGCACATGGCATTCACCCTTCGGGCTGCAACCGGCCCACCGCCTGCGCGCACAATGACTGACAGGCCATGACCAACCCCTCCATTACCCGGTCGCCCACGTACTGCTCGGGTTCGCCGTTCTGCGGAGTTCGTTCGGCCGCCAGCAGCATTTCCAGCACCACCCGCAACCCGCTCAACGCGCAATCGGCATCGGCCAGGGCCAGGCAGCGGCCGGGTAGCTGGTGCCGCTCCGGCCAGGGTTGTCCGTCGGCCGCCGCACCGGAGCCGATACGGTGGAGATTGGCAATGAAGGTGTTCCTGTCCACCGCAGGCGCAGTCTGTGGCGAACCGTCGTCGCCGGCGGTGCTGCGATAGGCGTGCAGATGCGGGAAGTCCGATTCGTTCATGGCTAGGCTCCGTGCAGGGCAATCGGTAGCCGCCACCCAGAAAAGTGGCGGACGGTGCGTGGTTCGAACACCGGGTTGATGTCAGTCCGGCGGGCCCGAAGGCCCCCACGCACCGCCCGCCATAGCCGGCAGACGGATTGCCAGCCGGCGCCACGCTAAGGTGGCGCCGGCTGGCAAGCGCATACATCAACATCAACTCGGGTGTTCGAAGCCCGGCCACCCTTTTCCGGTGGCACGCCATCTGAGCCCCTGGTGCTGTGCAATGCCAATCAGAAGAGTTGCAAACATCACTCGATTGGAGACGCTTTCGGCATTCTCCCACGCTGTTAAGCACCGCCAGTGCTGGCTGGCGCGGTGGTCCGCCCGCACCGTGCAATCTGCGACAGGCGTCGTGGTTGGGGCAGCGAACGGCCCCGGCGGGACGGGATGATGGCGACAGGCTCTGCGGGGTCGTGGGCCTGGCTCCATACGTCAAAGCGTGACGTGCGACTCGGGTTGACGTTCCTGGCTGCCAAGCGCAGGCTTGACCCGCGTGTTTCCTGGGCAGAAGGAGACTTATGACCGCCACCGCTTCCCTGCATCCTGCAGCCGGCGCCCCGGGTCGTTCCCGCCTCTGGCGTGTGTTCTGGCTGCAAGGCGTCATTCCCAGCAACATTCTGTGGGCGGTGGCCCTCTGGGCCCTGGCCAACCAGCGCACCACGCTGCTGCTGGGGCTGTTTGCCGTGCTACTGCTCTATACCGGCTGGATCATCCCGGCGGTCTGGCGGGCAGCGCCCACCGCGCACAACCCCAACCTGGGCGTGGCGGCGCGCGGGCTGACTGTGGCCTGGGGGCTGAACACCGTGCTGGTGATCTTCTTCCTGACCCTGCAACGGGTGGCTCAATAGAACTGAACGGGCTCGCCGCCACGGTCGAAGGCGGCGAAGCGGCCGATCTGACCGTCATGGATGGCGTTGACCATCAGCTTCAGCGGGCGCGCGGCTTCGTCGCTGTTGGGCGCGAAACCGCCACGGCCATCCAGCGCCGCGACGAACACCAGGTCCCAATCGATGCCGGTGGTGGTCGACTCGGCCGCCAGCGCCTGGAAGCTGGGCACCTCGGCCGGCAGCTTGTCCACGCACAGCACCGGCGACAGGGTGCCACCCTCGCGGCGGTCATGCCGGCCGCGCTGGTCGTCGGTGGGCGATTCGGGCAGCTCGGCGCGCACGAATACGAACAGCAGGCGTTGCGGTTCAGCCTGCTCGCCGGCGGCGTGCAGCAGTTGCTGGAAATCGTTCATCATCATGAGGGTTGTCACACGCCCGCTGCGCGGAAAGCCGCATGCTGCCACAACGCCCGCCGCGCGGGACCGAACACGATTGATTTAAGTCATGCCAACGGGACTGAAGGCCGCGTACTCTGGCAATCGTTCCAGCAGGCGAGGGTATCCGGGCCGTTCCGGGCACAGGCAAGACGGTGGAGCAACAAGGTGGACCAGCCATGAGCCAACTCACCGACAGCTTCGGGCGCAGCTTTCCGTACCTGCGCCTGTCGCTGACCGAGGCCTGCAACTTCCGATGCAGTTATTGCCTGCCCGATGGGTACCAGGCCGATGGCCACCCGCGCTTCCTGCAGGTGGGTGAAATCGCGCGCCTGGTGCGGGCCTTCGCGGCGCTGGGCATGAGCAAGATCCGCCTGACCGGCGGCGAGCCCAGCCTGCGCAAGGACCTGGACGAGATCATCGCCACGGTTGCGGCGGTGCCGGGCATCCGCAAGGTGGCCATTACTACCAATGGCACGCTGCTGCCGCGGCGCCTGCCGGGTTGGCACCGGGCAGGCCTGACTGCGCTGAACGTGAGCATGGACAGCCTGCAGCGCGAACGCTTCACGGCCATCACCGGGCATGACCGCCTGCCGGAGATCGAACAGGGCCTGGCCCTGGCGCAGGCGCTGGGCCTGCCGTCCATAAAGCTCAACGTGGTGCTGCTGCGCGGGCTCAACGACGACGAGCTGCCGCAGTGGATGGACTACCTGCGCGATCGCCCCTTCAGCGTGCGCTTCATCGAGCTGATGCGCACCGGCGACAACGAAGCCTATTTCCAGCGCCACCACCTGCGCGCCGACCTGGTGATCGAGCAGCTGCTGGCCGCTGGCTGGCACGAGCGGCCGCGCGCCGCCGATGCCGGCCCGGCGCGCGAGTTCGGCCACCCCGACCATCGCGGCAGCATCGGCATCATCGCCCCGTATTCGCGTGACTTCTGCAAGGGCTGCAATCGCCTGCGGGTGACTGCCCGGGGCGACCTGCGCCTGTGCCTGTTCGGCGAATTCGGCGTGCCGCTGCGCCCGCTGCTGCAGCGCGACGATGACCAGGACGCGCTGCTGGCACGCATCACCACCCAGCTTGGCCTGAAAGCGGCCGGGCATGGACTGCACCAGGGCCAGACCGGGCTGACCCCGCACCTGGCCTCCATCGGAGGATGAGCAACACGATGAGTGGGGAATGGAATGCGGCCTTCCACATGGCCGATGTCCGCAACAAGCGCATCACCCGCCGCCGGGCGGTAGCGGTGGGCGAGCTGCATGCCGGTCCGGTGGCCTATCCGCTGATCGTCGAGCGCCGCCTGCCCAAGGCGATGCGCTGGTGATGGCCGAGATTGCCGGCCTGCAGGGCGCGAAGATGGCCTCGATGCTGATGCCGCTGTGCCATCCGCTGCCGCTGGAACTGGTGCAGGTGTTCTGCGCGCCGGTGCCGGAACGGCAGGCGATCCGCGTGTGGTGCGAGTGCGCCAGCGAGGCGCGCACCGGCGTGGAGATGGAGGCACTGGCCGGCGTCAACGCGGCGCTGCTGACCCTGTACGACCTGAGCAAGCCGGTGGAACCGGCACTGCGCATCGAAGGCATCCGCCTGCTGTTCAAGGAAGGCGGCAAGCGCGGTGTCTGGCTGCACCCCGACGGGATGGACGAGGCCGAGCGCGCGCGTTTCAAGCCGCGTGCGCCGAAGGGCCTGGAGGGCGCCGCCTGCGCGGTGATCACGCTGAGTGATCGCGCCAGCGGTGGCACCTATGAGGATGTGTCCGGCCCGACCCTGGTGAACGGCCTGGAAACGCTGGGCGGGAAGGTAGTGGCGGCCGAAGTGCTGCCCGATGGCATTGAGCCGTTGGCGGGCCGCTTGCAGGCGTTGGCGGCCAAAGGCGTGCGCCTGTGCCTGTGCACCGGGGGTACCGGGCTGGGCCCGCGTGACCTGACCCCGGAGGCGCTGCGTTCCTTGAATGCGCGACCGGTGAATGGCTTGGCGCAGATGGTGCGGGCACTGAGTGCACAGCACACGCCGATGGCCTGGCTGAGCCGCGCCGAGGTGGTGCAGCTGGGCAGCATGCTGGTGTTCGCGCTGCCCGGCAGCCCGAAGGCGGCGGCGCAGTGCCTGGACATCCTGGCGCCGGTGCTGGGCCACGCCCTGGCGATGGTCGATGGCGGTGGCCACGCATGATTTCCTACAGCGACGCCTTGCAGCATCTACTGGATGCGGCCACGCCGCTGCCGGCCGAGCGCCTGCCGCTGCACAATGCGGCGGGGCGCGTCCTGGCCACTGACCTTCATAGTAGTCAGTCGCTGCCGCCGTTCGACAATTCGGCAATGGATGGCTTCGCGCTGCGCGCGAATGGGCGGGTACTCGAGGCCGGTACGGAATTCACGGTGCGGGGCTGGCAGGCGGCCGGCGATGCCGGCGCCGAAGGCGGCGAGGGCGCCTGGGAAATCATGACCGGCGCGCGCATGCCGGCCGGGCTGGATACCGTAGTGCCGGTCGAGAACGTGGAGATCCTCGCCAGCGAGGACGGGCGCCCGACCCGCATCGCGTTGAAAGGCACGGTGAAGCCGGGCCAGAACGTGCGCCTGCGTGGCCAGGACGTGAGCGAAGGCGAGCGTGTGCTGCAGGCCGGGCAGGCGCTGGATACCAACGCCTGCACGCTGCTGCATGCAATAGGCGTGAGCCAGGTGGCGGTAGTGGCACGGCCGAGAGTGGCGGTGATCGCCACCGGCAAGGAACTGGTGAGCGAAGCGGCACAAGCGCTGGAATCCGGCCAGATTCGTGACAGCAACCGGCCGTACCTGATCGCTCGCCTGCAGGCCGCAGGCGCCGAAGTGGCATGGCAGGGCACGGTCGGTGACGACGTGGCCGCATTCAATGCGGTACTGGATGAAGCACTGGCTGCGGGTGCCCGGGTGCTGGTCAGCACCGGGGCAGTATCAGCCGGCCGCTACGATTTCGTTCCCGACGCGCTGCGCGGCCGTGGCGCGCGCATCGTGTTCCACAAGGTGGCGATCCGCCCGGGCAAGCCGCTGCTGTTTGCGGTGCTGCCTGATGGCGCGCTGTACTTCGGCCTGCCAGGCAACCCGGTGTCGGCGGCGGTGGGCCAGCGCTTCTTCGTCGAGCCGGTACTGCGCCGCCTGTTGGGGCTGGCGCCGGAGCCGGTGTTGACGCTGCCCCTGCAGGCCGATGTGCGCACGCCGCCGGGCCTGCGCTTCCACGCGCGGGCGCGGGTGGAAGTGGACGCACAGGGCCGCCTGAGTGCCCGCGTGCTGGCCGGGCAGGAGTCGTTCCGTTTGATGTCCATGCTGCAGGCCAATGCCTGGGTCGTGCTGGAGGGCGAGGGCGACCTGGCTGCTGCCGGCACGCCGGTGCGCGTGCAGGGTTGGGGGCACCAGGACCCCGTGCAGCTGGCAAGCCAGGAGCCATGATGAAACAGGTACGCCTTCAATTGTTCGGTGCGTTCTCCGATCTGGATGCCAGCCGGGAGATCGCGGTGGAGGTCGGTGGTGGCACCGTGGCCGATCTGCGCCAGGCGCTGCGCGAGCTGTTGCCGGTGCGCTGGCCGGAGTTCCGTGCGGGCCTGCTGGACTACTCGGCGTTCGCCGACCAGCAACGCGTGCTGCGCGACCACGACGCACTGCCCGACGATGGCCGGGTGGCGATCCTGCCGCCAGTAAGCGGGGGCTGAGTCATGAGCGGGAACGTCATCGTCAAAGTGGTGGACCGTGCGCAGGTGGCGATCGATCCGGCCGAAGGCATCGCGGCGGTGTCCGATCCCGGCTTCGGTGGCATCGATGTGTTCATCGGCCAGGTGCGCGACGTCAACGTGGGCCGGCGGGTGACCGGCATCACCTACGATCTGTTCGAGCCGCTGGTGTTGAACGAGTTCAAGCGCCTGGCCGCCGAGGTCGAGGCGACGTTTGGCCCGAAGCTGAAGCTCTACGTGGCGCACGCCAAGGGCCGGCTTGGCATCGGCGATGTGGCGGTGGTGGTGGCTGCCGGCAGCCCGCACCGTGATGAGGCGTTCCGTGCCTGCCGTCAGCTGATCGAGGCGGTGAAGCACCAGTGCCCGATCTGGAAACAGGAGCATTACGAGGACGGCGACAGTGCGTGGAGCGAAGGTTGCAGCCTGTGCCATGCGGACAGCGAACCCACACGCGCCGATGACCACGCGCACGATCACGGCCGCAGCCATTGACGGCATCGTGCTGGCCGGTGGCCTGTCCAGCCGGATGGGGCGCGACAAGGCCTTGCTGCCGTGGCAGGGCCGTACCCTGCTGGAGCATATGCGAGGCCTGCTGCTGCATGCCGGTGCCCAGCGGGTCTGGGTAAGCGGCAACTACCCGGCCTTTGGCGGCATTCCGGATCGGGTGGCCCGCTGCGGTCCGCTGGGTGGGTTGCACAGCGTGATGCAGCAGATGCCCGATGGCCGCGCCTGGGTGGTGGCCGTGGACATGCCTCTGCTGGCGCCGCGGCTGCTGCACCGCTTGGCTGAAGAGGGACAGGGCGCCTGCACGATCTTTGACGGGCATCCCTTTCCCATGCTGTTGGATGTGGACAATCCCACTCGTAGCACGCTGGCCGCGATGCTGGAAGACCCGGAGGGGCCGCGCTCGGTGCAGGCCTTCCAGGGTCGCCTCCAGCGGCACGTGCTGGCGCCGGCAAGCGTTGACGGCGACCTCCTGGTCAACTGCAATACCCCCGGACAATGGAAGGATATTGCGTCATGAAAGTGCAGTTGCAGGATCAATCGGTGCGGCTTCGCCTGGACGAGGCCGAACTGGCGCGGCTGCTGGCCGGTGAGTCGGTCGAGAACATGACCCGTTTCGGCGGCGTCGAGGGCTGGGGCATGGCGGTCTCGCTGCACGGCGGCGCCCAACCGGTGCTGCTCGATGGCGGTACGTTCTGCCGCCTGGTGCTGCCGCGTGAGCCGGTGGAAGCACTGGCAACCCGGTTGCCATGCAGGGACGGCCTGCCGTTCGCGATCGGCCTGGATGATGGCGGCCAGCTCCAGCTGCAGTTCGATGTGGACGTACGTGACAGCGTGCGCCAGCGTGGGGTGGCCCGCCGCAGCACTGCTTCATCGGCTTGACATTTGTCAGGGGCACGGTGGATACGCGCCCCTGATTGATTGAGATCAACCCCGTCGTCCGTGCTGCACGGCCTAATGGCTGCATGACGACGGGTTACAACTTGAAACGCAGTACCTACGTCATTCCACAGCCTTGGAGCCATGTATGACCGTCGGTAGCGATCCTGTTGTCCGCAGTACTGCCCGTCCGGGTCGCGTCATCAGCGACTGGACGCCGGAAGCCCCCGGCTACTGGGAACGCACCGGCAAGCGGGTCGCCACCCGCAACCTGGCCATATCGATCCCCTCGCTGCTGCTGGCCTTCTCGGTCTGGGTGCTGTTCTCGGCAGTGTCGATCAGCCTGCCGAAGATCGGATTCAACTTCAGTACCGACCAGCTGTTCTGGCTGGTGGCGCTGCCAAGCCTGTCCGGCGCGACCCTGCGCATCTTCTATTCGTTCGTGATCCCGATCTTCGGCGGCCGCCGCTGGACCGCGCTGTCCACCGCCTCGCTGTTGGCGCCGACGCTCTGGCTCGGCTTTGCGGTGCAGGACCCGGCCACGCCATACTGGGTGTTCGTGGCCATCGCGATCCTGTGTGGCTTCGGTGGCGCGAATTTCTCGTCGTCGATGTCCAACATCTCCTTCTTCTACCCCAAGCAGAAGCAGGGGCTGGCGCTGGGCCTGAACGCCGGCCTGGGCAATGTGGGCGTGTCGGTGGCGCAGGCCGTGATTCCGCTGGTGATCACCGTTGGCGTGTTCGGTGCGCTGGGCGGGGCACCACAGCCCACGGTGGTGGGTGGGGCACCCCTGTTCCTGCAGAACGCCGGCTTCATCTGGGTGCCGGCCATCGCGCTGTGCGCCATCGCGGCCTGGTTCGGCATGAACGACCTGACCAGCGCCCGCTCGTCGTTCTCCGAGCAGGCGGTGATCTTCCGCCGCAAGCACAACTGGTTGATGTGCTGGTTGTACATCGGCACCTTCGGTTCCTACATCGGCTTTTCGGCCGGCTTCCCGATGCTGGTGAAGAGCCAGTTCCCGGACGTGAACCCGCTGGCCTACGCCTTCATCGGCCCGCTGCTGGGCGCGCTGATGCGTTCGGTAGGCGGCAGCCTGGCCGACCGCTGGGGCGGCGCACGCCTCACCTTCTGGCTGTTCGCGCTGATGATCGCCGCGGTGTTCGGGGTGCTGCACTTCCTGCCCAGCGATGGGCAGGGCGGCAACTTCCATGGCTTCCTGCTCAGCTTCATGGCGCTGTTCGTGCTCAGCGGCATCGGCAACGGCACCACCTTCCGCATGATCCCGGTGATCTTCCGCACCCTGCATGAGCGCTGGTCGGCCAACGACGACGCCGAGGGCAAGGCTGCCGCGGCGCATCAGGCCAGCATCGAGTCGGCCGCAGTGGTCGGTTTCTCCGGTGCGATCGGCGCCTACGGTGGCTTCTTCATCCCCAAGAGCTACGGCTCGTCCATCACCTTGACCGGCAGCCCCGACATGGCGCTGTACGGATTCGTTGTTTTCTATGTCACCTGCCTGGCCGTGACCTGGTGGTGGTACTACCGGCGCGGTGCCGAGACACCCTGCTGACGGCATGGGAGCGCACCGCAGCCAGATGACACACACAGCCACGATGCCGATGTCCGCAAAGGGAGATCCCCGATGAGTTATTTCCTCGATCGCTTGCAGTTCTTCAAGCGTGACCCCCAGACCTTTGCCGATGGCCATGGATTCGCCAAGAGCGAGGGCCGCGACTGGGAAAACAGTTACCGCGCCCGCTGGCAGTACGACAAGATCGTACGTTCCACCCACGGCGTGAACTGCACCGGCTCCTGCAGCTGGAAGATCTACGTCAAGAACGGCCTGGTCACCTGGGAAACCCAGAGACCGACTACCCGCGCACGCGCCCGGACCTGCCCAACCATGAACCGCGTGGCTGCCCACGTGGCGCGAGCTACTCCTGGTACCTGTACAGCGCCAACCGGCTGAAGTACCCGCTGATCCGCGGCACGCTGCTGCGCCTGTGGCGCGAAGCCCGCAAGAGCAAGGCCCCGGTCGATGCCTGGGCCAGCATCGTGGAGGACAAGGAGAAGGCACGCTCGTACAAGACCCGCCGCGGCATGGGTGGCTTCGTGCGCCTGCAGTGGGAAGAGGCCAACGAGATCATTGCCGCCTCCAACCTGTACACGGTGAAGCAGTACGGGCCGGACCGCGTGGTCGGCTTCTCGCCGATCCCGGCGATGTCGATGGTGTCCTACGCGGCCGGTGCGCGTTACTTGTCGCTGCTGGGCGGTGCCTGCCTGTCGTTCTATGACTGGTACTGCGATCTGCCACCGGCCTCGCCGCAGATCTGGGGCGAGCAGACCGACGTGCCCGAGTCGGCCGACTGGTACAACAGCCCTACATCATCGCCTGGGGCTCGAACGTGCCGCAGACGCGGACGCCCGATGCGCACTTCTTCACCGAGGCGCGCTACAACGGCACCAAGACGGTAGCGATCTGCCCGGACTATTCCGAGCTGGCCAAGCTGACCGATCATTGGCTGCACCCCAAGCAGGGCACCGACGCCGCTCTGGCGTTCGCGTTCGGCCATGTGATCCTGCGCGAGTTCCATGTTGATTCGCCCTCGCAGTACTTCCAGGACTACTGCCGCCAGTACTCGGACATGCCGATGCTGGTGCGCCTGGAGCGCCGCGACGATGGACGGCTGGTGCCGGGCCGCTTCCTGCGTGCCAGCGAGCTGGGCGGACTGGGCGAAGCCAACAATCCCGACTGGAAGACCCTGGCCTACGACGAAGTCACCGGCCAGATCGTCGTGCCCAACGGTTCGATCGGCTTCCGCTGGGGCGAAAAGGGCAAGTGGAACATCGAACAGAAGGCCAGCAATGGCGCCGATACGCGCCTGCGCCTGAGCCTTGCCGATGGCCATGAAGGCATCGAAGCGGTCAGCTTCCCGTATTTCGGTGGTATCGAGACCGACGGCTGGACCGCAGCGCCGGCCGAGGAGGTGCTTGAACGCCACATCCCGGTGCGTCGCCTGGCCCTGGCCGACGGCGGCCAGACCCTGGTGGCCACGGTCTACGACCTGCTGCTGGCCCAGTACGGCGTGGACCGCGGCTTCGGCGGCGGCAACGTGGCCAGCAGCTTCGACGACCAGGTGCCGGGCACTCCGGCCTGGCAGGAAGGCATCACCGGCGTGCCGCGCGCGGAAGTGATCGAGATTGCACGGGAGTTCGCGCGCACCGCGGACAAGACCCACGGCCGTTCCATGATCATTGTCGGCGCGGGCATGAACCACTGGTTCCACAACGACATGAACTACCGCGGCCTGATCAACATGCTGATCATGTGCGGCTGCGTGGGCCAGACCGGTGGCGGCTGGGCGCATTACGTGGGCCAGGAGAAGCTGCGCCCGCAGACCGGCTGGCAGCCGCTGGCATTCGGGCTGGACTGGAGCCGTCCGCCGCGCCACATGAACGGCACCTCGTTCTTTTACTTCAATACCGGGCAGTGGCGTTACGAGAAGCTGCAGGTGGACGAACTGCTGTCACCGCTGGCCGATGCCAGCAAATACAGCGGCAGCCTGGCTGACCTGAACCTGCGCGCGGTGCGCATGGGTTGGCTGCCGAGCGCCCCGCAGCTGGACCGCAACCCGCTGCAGCTGGTACGCGAGGCCGAAGCGGCCGGCGTGGCCCCGGCCGACTACGCGCTGAGCAAGTTCAAGGACGGCTCGCTGGACTTCGCCTTCGCCGACCCGGATGCCAGCCAGAACCACCCGCGCATGATGTTCATCTGGCGCTCGAACCTGCTCGGATCATCGGGCAAGGGCCACGAGTACATGCTGCGGCACCTGCTGGGGACGCGCCACGGGCTGCAGGGCAAGGATCTGGGCGAAATGGGCGCGATCAAGCCGGAGGAAGTGAAGTGGCGTGACGAGGCGCCGGAAGGGAAGCTGGACCTGCTGGTCACGCTCGACTTCCGCATGTGCACCACCGCGTTGTACTCGGACATCGTGCTGCCGACCGCAACCTGGTACGAGAAGGACGACCTCAACACCTCGGACATGCATCCGTTCATCCACCCGTTGTCGAAGGCAGTGGACCCGGCCTGGGAGTCGCGCAGCGACTGGGAGATCTTCAAGGAGGTCGCCCGCACCGTGAGCGGGATGGCGCCGGGCGTGCTGGGCGTGGAGAAGGACCTGGTGCTGGTGCCAACCCTGCATGACACCCCCAATGAGCTGGGCATGCCGTTTGGCGTGGCCGACTGGAAGAAGGGCGAGTGCGAGGCCATTCCAGGCCAGACCATGCCGTCGATGACGGTGGTGGAGCGCGACTACCCGAACCTGTACCGCAAGTTCACCTCGCTGGGCCCGCTGCTGGACACGCTGGGCAACGGCGGCAAGGGCATGAGCTGGGATACCAGGCACGAGGTGGAATTTCTCGGCAAGCTGAACCACACCGTGCACGACGAGGGCGTGAGCCATGGCCGTCCGGCCATTTCAACCGCGATCGACGCGGCCGAGGTGATCCTGCACCTGGCGCCGGAAACCAATGGCCACGTGGCAGTGAAGGCCTGGCAATCGCTGGGGACCTTCACCGGCCGCGAGCACACCCACCTGGCGGTGGGCAAGGAGCACGAGGCGATCCGCTTCCGTGACATCCAGGCACAACCGCGCAAGATCATTTCCTCGCCGATCTGGTCGGGGCTGGAAGACGACAACGTCAGCTACAACGCCGGTTATACCAACGTGCATGAGCTGATTCCGTGGCGCACGGTGACCGGTCGCCAGCAGTTCTACCAGGACCACGAGTGGATGATCGACTTCGGCGAGGCCTTCATGGGCTACCGGCCGCCGGTCAACACGCGCACGGTGGAGCCACTGCTGAACCAGCGCCCGAACGGCAACAAGGAGATCGTGCTGAACTGGATCACCCCGCACCAGAAGTGGGGCATCCACAGCACGTACAGCGACAACCTGATCATGCAGACGCTGTCGCGTGGTGGCCCGATCGTATGGATCAGCGAGGACGACGCGCGCAGCGCCGGCATTGTCGACAACGACTGGATCGAGCTGTTCAACGTCAACGGTGCGATTGCCGCACGTGCGGTGGTCAGCCAGCGCGTGATGCCGGGCATGGCGATGATGTACCACGCCCAGGAACGCATCATCAACGTGCCGGGCTCGGAGATTTCCGGGACCCGTGGCGGTATCCACAATTCGGTGACCCGCATCGTGCTCAAGCCCACCCACATGATTGGTGGATACGCGCAGCTGGCCTACGGCTTCAACTACTACGGTACCTGCGGCACCAACCGCGACGAGTTCGTGATCGTGCGCAAGATGGACAAGGTCGATTGGTTGGACGATGAACAAGGAAGTTCGAGTGTCGCGGGCGCAGGACGCGCAGGAGCAACCGACGAACAGCCCGCTGGTGCTTCGGCATCGGCCAGCAAGGAGGTGGTGTGATGAAGGTCCGTGCACAGATCGCGATGGTGCTGAACCTGGACAAGTGCATCGGCTGCCATACCTGCTCGATCACCTGCAAGAACGTCTGGACCTCGCGCGAGGGCGTCGAGTACGCCTGGTTCAACAACGTGGAGACCAAGCCGGGCATCGGCTACCCCAAGGAATGGGAGAACCAGGAGAAGTGGAACGGCGGCTGGGTGCGTACCGGCGCCGGCAAGCTGGTGCCGCGCGCCGGGGGCCGCTGGCGCATGCTGGCCAAGATCTTCGCCAACCCGGACCTGCCGCAGATCGACGACTACTACGAGCCGTTCGATTTCGACTACCAGAGCCTGCATACCGCCAAGGACAGCCAGCACCAGCCCACCGCGCGGCCACGCTCGCTGATCAGTGGCGAGCGCATGCAGAAGATCGAATGGGGTCCGAACTGGGAGGAGATCCTCGGTTCGGAGTTCAGCAAGCGCTCGCGCGACTACAACTTCGACCAGGTGCAGAAGGAGATCTACGGCGCCTTCGAGAAGACGTTCATGATGTACCTGCCGCGCCTGTGCGAGCACTGCCTGAACCCGGCATGCGTGTCGGCGTGCCCGTCGGGCGCGATCTACAAGCGCGAGGAGGACGGCATCGTGCTGATCGACCAGGACAAGTGCCGCGGCTGGCGCATGTGCGTGTCGGCCTGCCCGTACAAGAAGATCTACTACAACTGGAAGAGCGGCAAGTCGGAGAAGTGCATCTTCTGCTACCCGCGCATCGAGATGGGCGAACCGACGGTGTGCTCGGAAACCTGCGTGGGCCGCATCCGCTACCTCGGCGTGATCTGTACGACGCCGACCGCATTGCCGAGGCCGCCTCGGTGGCCGCCGAGAAGGACCTGTACCAGGCCCACCTGGACATCTTCCTGGACCCGAACGACCCGGCGGTAATCGCCGCCGCGCGCAAGGAAGGCATCCCGGACAGCTGGTTGGATGCGGCCAAGCAGTCGCCGGTGTACAAGCTGGCGATCGACTGGAAGCTGGCGCTGCCGTTGCACCCGGAGTACCGCACGCTGCCGATGGTCTGGTACGTGCCGCCGCTGTCGCCGATCCAGTCCGCCGCCGAGCGTGGCCGCGTCGGCATGAGCGGCGAGCTGCCCGATGTAGCCTCGCTGCGCATCCCGATGCGCTACCTGGCCAACCTGCTGACGGCCGGCGACGAAGCACCGGTGGTGCGCGCGTTGGAGCGGCTGATGGCCATGCGTGCCTGGCGCCGGGCCAGGAACGTGGACGGCGTGGAAGACACTGCCGTGCTGGAACAGACCGGGTTGAGCATCGCCCAGGTGGAAGAGATGTACCGCTACCTGGCCATCGCCAACTACGAGGACCGTTTCGTGATTCCGACCGGCCACCGCGAGTACGCCAACGATGCCTTCGGCGAGCGCGGCGGCTGCGGCTTCACCTTCGGCAACGGTTGCAATGGTGACAGCCCGGCCGACCTGTTCGGCCAGCGCAAGACCACTACCTTCGTGGTGGACAAGGGGCCGAACCACCGCCGCAGGGAGGTGGTGTGATGAGCGTACTCAAGCTGATCGGGGTGCTGCTGGACTACCCCCGTGAAGAACTGTGGCAACACGGCGAGGAACTGCTCGCCGCCTGCGACGACCCGGCGTTGAATGCCGCCCGCCGCCAGCAGCTGCGCAGCTTCGTGCAGCAGCTGCTGGTCACCGATGCGCTGGACGCGCAGGCCGCCTGGCTGGCCAGTTTCGACCGTGGCCGCTCGATGAGCCTGCTGCTGTTCGAACACATCCATGGCGAGTCGCGCGACCGCGGCCAGGCCATGGTGGATCTGGTTGAAACCTACCGCCGCAACGGCTTCGAACTGGATGCACGCGAGCTGCCGGACTACCTGCCGCTGCTGCTGGAGTTCCTGGCGCATCGTCCCGGCAGCGAGGCCCGCGAGTGGCTGCACCACATCGGCCACATCGCCGGGATGCTGGCCGCACGTGCCGCCGAGCGTGAGCTGCCGCACCGGGTGCTGTTCGAGATCCTGGTCGAAGCCGGCGACGGCAAGGCCGATCTGCAGGCGCTGCGGCAGCGAGCCAGCGAAGAAGTCCGCGACGACACCGCCGAGGCCATGGACCGCTTGTGGGAGGAGGAGGCGGTGCGCTTCGGCGCCGAAGCCCCCGCCGAGGACTGCAAGCCCCCCGTGCGTTCGCCGGCCCGTCCCACGCATCGAGAGGTCCAGCCATGAGTTACTCCCTGCATCAATTCGCCTTCCAGTACTACCCGTACATCGCCGTGGCGGTGCTGCTGATCGGCAGCTGGGCCCGCTATGACAAGGCCATGTACACCTGGCGCACCGGCTCCAGCCAGATGCTGTCGGACAAGGGCATGCGGATCGGCAGCAACTGCTTCCACATTGGCATCCTGGCCATCCTCGGTGGCCATCTGGTCGGCCTGCTGACCCCGCACGCGGTGTACGAGCACTTCATCACCTCCTCGCAGAAGCAGATGCTGGCAATGGTGGTCGGTGGTGTGTTCGGGGCACTGTGCTTCATCGGCATCAGCATCCTGCTGGTACGCCGCCTGTTCAATGCGCGCGTACGGGCCACCGGCAGTTTCGGCGACACTCTCGTGCTGGTGCTGCTGTTCGCCCAGCTGTGCCTGGGCCTGTACAGCATCCGCATCTCGTCCGGCCACCTGGACGGCGGGGTGATGGTGCAGCTGGCCGAATGGGCGCAGCACATCGTGACCTTCCGAGCAGGTGCCGCCGACTACATCGAGGGTGTCAGCTGGGTCTACAGGATGCATATCTTCCTGGGCCTGACGCTGTTCCTGATCGCGCCGTTCACCCGCCTGGTGCACGTGTGGAGCATTCCGATCAGCTACCTGTGGCGGCCATACCAGGTGGTGCGCCGCCGCCAGGCCACACTGCGCTACGGTCCACGGGAGTAAGTCATGGGCAGCCTGCCGAAATTCCTGCCGATCACCGTGATCGACTCCGCCGCGCCGGTTCCCGCCGAGGCGCATTCGCACCACCATGACGCGGCAGCGCAGGGGCCGCGCTCGCTCGGGCAGCCGGCGCCGTGCCGGCTGTTCGTGGACGAGACCGCGATCAGCGAGGCCGACATCGCCCGCGAGATGCAGCACCACCGGGCGATGCGCCCGGAACAGTCGCGTGCGGAGGCGGCACGTGCACTGGTGGTGCGCGAGCTGCTGCGCCTGGAAGCGCAGCGGCTGGGGCTGCGGGCGCCGGAGGGCAGCCGGGTGAGCGACGAGGAAGTGCTGATCCAGCAACTGCTGGAGGATGCGATTGAAGACCGCGTGCCAACCGAAGAGGACTGCCGCCGCTACTTCGATCAGAACCCAGCGCGCTTCCGCTCCCCCGATCGCGTGCGCCTGCGCCACATCCTGCTGGCCGCGCCGGCCGACGACGTGGCCGGGCGCTTTGCCGCGCGTACCGAGGGCGAGCGACTGGTCGGGCTGCTGAAGGAATCGCCGCACCTGTTCGCCGATCTTGCACTGCGGCATTCGCGCTGCCCGTCCAGTAGCGACGGTGGTGACCTGGGCTGGCTGCAACGGGGGCAGACCACGCCGGAGTTCGACCGCCAGGTGTTCCGCCTGCGCGAGGGGTTGGCTGGTTTCCCGGTCGAATCACGCTGGGGCTACCACGTGGTCTGCGTCGATGCGCGTGAAGAGGGCCAGCCGCAGCCATTCGAGGCCGTACTACCGCAGCTGCGCGACTACCTGGAACTGCAGGTGCGCCAGCGTGAGGTGCAGGCCTACCTGCTGCAGCTGCAGGAACGCTACCCGGTGCGCGGCCTGGACGAGATCGAAGCCGAGGCCGGTATCGGCTGACCCACCTTGAACGAGGAAAACCCATGAACGAGGCCCTTGCCCCCGCCAGTGCCGGGCAGCAGCAGCGTGCGCTGTGGCTGAGCACGTTCGCCTTCACTGTGTGCTTTGCGGTGTGGATGATTTTCTCGATCATCGGCATCCAGATCACCCAGCAGCTTGGACTGAACGACACCCAGTTTGGCCTGCTGATCGCCACGCCGGTGTTGACCGGCTCGGTCAGCCGCGTCTTCCTCGGCATCTGGTCCGACCAGTTCGGCGGCCGCAAGGTGATGGTGCTGGTGATGCTGTGTGGCGCTGTGGCCACCTGGATGCTGACCTACGCGCAGACCTACACCCAGTTCCTGATTGCCGCGCTGTGCGTGGGCATCGCCGGCGGCAACTTTTCGGTGGGCGTGGCCTACGTCTCCAAGTGGTTCCCGGCCAGCAGGCAAGGCACTGCATTGGGCATCTTCGGTGCCGGCAATATCGGCTCGGCGGTAACCAAGCTGCTGGCGCCATTGGTGATGGTGGCGGCCGGCTGGACCATGGTTGCCAAGGTCTGGGCCGTGGCGCTGGCGGTCACCGCGGTGCTGTTCTTCCTCTTCAGCAAGGAAGACCCTTCGCTGGAGCAGCGCCGCCGCGAAGGCGTGAAACCGGTGCCGTTCACCGAGCAGATGGCACCGTTGAAAAACCTGCAGGTCTGGCGGTTCTCGCTGTATTACTTCTTCGTGTTCGGCGGTTTCGTGGCGTTGGCGCTGTGGCTGCCGCACTACCTGGTGGGCGCTTACGGCATGGATGTGGGCACCGCCGGCATGTTGGCGGCGTGCTACTCGATCCCGGCCAGCCTGTTCCGCGTGGTCGGGGGTTGGATGTCGGACCGGCTGGGTGCGCGCAGGGTGATGTACTGGACCTTCGGCGTGTCGGCTGTCTGCACCTTCCTGCTGGCCTATCCGGATACCGAGTACGTGGTGAAGGGCATCCACGGCCCGATCCGCTTCCACTTTGCCATCGGCGTGGTGATGTTCACCGTGCTGGTGTTCGTGCTGGGTTTCTTCATGTCGCTGGGCAAGGCGGCGGTCTATAAGCACATTCCGGTGTACTACCCGAAGCATGTGGGTGCAGTGGGCGGCGTGGTCGGCATGATCGGCGGCCTGGGCGGCTTCATCCTGCCGATCGTGTTCGGTGCGTTGAATGACGCGGTGGGCATCTGGAGCAGCTGCTTCATGCTGTTGTTCGTGCTGGTGGCCGCTGCGCTGGCCTGGATGC
Organism: Stenotrophomonas maltophilia; assembly: GCF_001676385.1. Classification (GTDB taxonomy): domain Bacteria; phylum Pseudomonadota; class Gammaproteobacteria; order Xanthomonadales; family Xanthomonadaceae; genus Stenotrophomonas; species Stenotrophomonas maltophilia_J. The sequence goes on from NZ_LYVJ01000016.1 coordinate 66,717, forward strand.
ACTTCGCCATCCGCCGCATGGAGCGCCGCCACTTCCCGCAGATCGACCGCGAGACCGACCTGCCCGAAGCCATCGATGCAGCTGCCGCCGAGCGGGTGCGCGGTGGGTGAAGGGTAGTGCCAGCCGCTGGCCGGCAGGGGCCAGCAGATGCACTACGCTTGATTTCAATCAGGGCCCCGCCAAGAGGAATGCCCGAAGATGTCCGCCATGAGCTTCCACGTCGACGAGAGCGAGGACACCGCGCTGCAGGCGGCATTGCTGCGGCAGCCCCGGCGCGTGTTGTTCCCGGCGGCGGACCAGTTCAGCACTGGCTTCGGTGAAAGTGGCTGGCGCGCGGCCGTGCGCGCCAGCAACGAGCACCTGATCCCGCGTGGGTTGACCCTGGGTTTCCAGGCGGGCCGCAGCGGCGGCGACGTGCCGCCACAGGCCTATCTGGAGGCTCTGCTGCTGGCCCTGCGCCTGCAGGCCGAGGTCTTGGCCGAGGACCGCGAGGTGGTGGCGATGGTGCTGCAGCTTGGGCTGGCTGAAGCCCTGCCGCCAGCGCAGCTGGGTCGGTTGCTGGATGCGGTGCCACAGTACCTGCGCACCGTCGCGCGTCCGCAGGTGGAGGTGCGGCTGGACGCGGGCAGCGCGCTGTCGCCGTCCCGGTTGCGCGCGGTGGGTTGCACCCGGCTGAACGTGATCGATCGTGCTGGCGCGCCGGGGCCAACCCTGCTGGCGCAGGCGCGTGGAGCGGGATTCACTGCGCGGTACTACCAGCTGCGAGTCCCCGCCGCGGATGACGGCGGTTTCATCGAGCGCCTGCACGAGGTGCTGGCCGAAGCCCCCGAGCGCATCCTGCTGCCGGCACCGTGTGCATTGCCGGAGCACCCCTCCGCTGCCCATTGGCTGCAGGCCTGGCGCCTGCTGCGTGCGGCCGGTTACGAGCCGATCGGGGGTGATCACTACCAGCGCGGCGATCTGCCGGACCCGCATGGTCCGGGCGATGGCCAGCGCCATTGCGACCTGGCCGGGGTGCCACGCCGCGACCGCAGCGATTTCATCGGCCTCGGCCTGTCCGCCTGCGGCCAGATCGGCGAGGTGTTCTACCGGCTGGAGGATGGGCTGGATGAATGGCATGCACGGTTGCAGGCCGGGCACATGGGGGTGTCTGCGGGATTGATCCTGTCCGAGGACGAACGGTTGGTGGCCGAAGTGGTGCAGAGCATCGCCTGCGACCACGCGCTCGATACCGCTGCCTTCGAGTGGCGCAATGACGAACCGTTCGAAGCACGCTTCTCCGGACAGCTGCCGGCACTGTCACCCCTGCTGGCGCGTGGCTGGGCACAGTGGGACGCGCGCGTCCTGCGGCTGTCCGAAGAAGGGCGCCTGCTGTGGCGTATGATGGCTGCATGCTTCCGGCCGGCGGCCGCCATCGCTTGAGTCTTGCCTCGATGTCTTCGAATCCGCCTTCCCAGGGCCGTCCCGGACGGGCCACGCCCAACCCTGCAGCGGCTGATGATGGAGACGCGCTGCATTTCTGCAGTACCTGCGCCTTCTCCGACGCCTGCATGTCGCAGGGCTACGACAAGACGGCGCTGGGCGAGCTGCATGTGCTGGTCGACCATGTCGGCCCTTACCATGCCGGTGACTTCATCTTTCGCGCCGGTGAGTCCTTTGATTCGATCGCGGCAGTTCGCGCCGGCATGGTCAAGACCTTCGTCGACGACAGCCAGGGCAACGAGCAGGTGCTCGGCTTCAGCCTGCCGGGCGAGGTGATCGGCCTGAACGCGATCCACGGTTCGCGCTTTCCGTGCAACGCGGTGGCGCTGGACACCGTGCACCTGTGCCGCATCTCGTTTCCCAAGCTGAGCCTGCTGGCCACGCGCATGCCGGGCCTGCAGGCCAAGCTGTTCAGCCTGCTCAGCGCAGAGATCGGCAAGGTCGCCACGCTGGCGGCCAACCATCGTACCGAAGAGCGCATGGCCGCTTTCCTGCTGGATATGTCCGAGCGTTACGCGCGGCGAGGCTTCTCCGCGACGCGCTTCAACCTGACCATGGCGCGCACAGAGATCGCCAACTACCTGCGGATGGCCCCGGAGACCGCCAGCCGCGTGCTGCGCCGGCTGAGCGATGATGGGATCATCGCGGTGAAGCAGCGCGAGATCCTGTTGCTGCAGCCCGACCGCCTGGCGGCGCTGGCCGTGGCCGACGAAGCGGATCCGAACTGAACATGGCCGGGGAGCCCAGGATGACGCGCGCCGGACTGGTGTTGCTTGGATTGCTGGCCACGATGCCGACGTGGGCGGCTGAGCTGACGGTATCGGCCGCATCGAGCCTGACCGAGAGCTTCCGCGAGCTGGGCGCGGCCTATGAAAAGGCGCACCCGGGGACCAGGGTCGATTTCAACTTCGCCGCGTCCGGCGTGCTGCTGCAGCAGATCAGCCGCGGCGCACCGGTGGATGTGTTCGCGTCGGCGGACGAATCCACGATGGACCAGGCCCAGCAGGAGGCCCTGCTCGCGGCCGGCACCCGCGCGGTGTTCGCGCTGAACGCGCTGTGGGTGGTGGTGCCGCCGCAGGCCAGGGCCGCACCGCGCAGCTTGAAGGACCTGGCCGGTGCCGGCGTGCAGCGCATCGCACTGGGCAACCCGGACAGCGTGCCGGTTGGCCGCTATGCCAAGGGCGCGCTGGAAGCGGCCGGCCTGTGGCCGTCGGTGCAGGGCAGGATCGTCACCACGCAGAACGTGCGCCAGTCACTGGATTACGTGGCGCGCGGTGAAGTGGATGCCGGCTTCGTCTATGCCACCGATGCGCAGGCAATGCCCGGCCGTGTGCGCCGTGCCTTTGCAGTGCCGGTGGCGGGGCGTATCGCCTATCCGCTGGCGGTGACCAGGGCCAGTGCGCAGCCGGCCGAGGCCAGGCGCTTCACCGCCTTCGTGCGTTCGCCGCAGGGCCAGGCGATCCTGGCCAGGCACGGGTTCGGCACGCCCTGAAGCATGGACCTGGACTGGAGCGCGCTGGGGTTGTCGCTGAAGGTGGCCGGTTGGGCCACCGCGATCAATCTGTTGCTGGGCGTGGGGCTGGGCGCGTTGCTGGCGCGGCGGCGCTTTCCAGGCCGCGAGCTGCTGGACGCGCTGCTGACCCTGCCCATGGTCCTGCCGCCCACCGTGCTGGGCTACTACCTGCTGGTGCTGATCGGCCGCAATGGCCCGATCGGTGCGTGGTTGCAGGCCTGGTTCGGCATCAACTTGGTGTTCACCTGGCAGGCAGCGGTGATAGCGGCCGCAGTGGCCTCGTTGCCGCTGGTGTTCAAGCCGGCACGGGCGGCGTTCGAAGAAGTGGACGGGCAGCTGGAGCAGGCTGCGCGCACGTTGGGCGCGTCCGAGGCAGCGGTGTTCTTCCGCATTACGCTGCCGTTGGCCTGGCGCGGCATCCTGGCCGGCCTGCTGCTGGCGTTCGCGCGCGCAATGGGCGAGTTCGGCGCTACCCTGATGGTGGCCGGAAGCATTCCCGGCCGCACGCAGACACTGTCGATCGCCATCTACGAGGCGGTGCAGGCGGGGCAGGACGGCAAGGCGAATGCGCTGGTGATCCTGACCTCGGTAGTGTGCATCTTGATCCTGCTGCTGGCCGCACGGCTGGTGGGCGGGCGCCGCCGGGAGCTGCGCAATGTGGCTTGACCTGCAGGTGCAGCGCCGCCTGCAGGGAGCGGGGCAGGATTTCGTGCTGGACGTGTCACTGCAGTGCACGCAGCGGCAGGTGGTGCTGCATGGACCGTCAGGCGCAGGCAAGAGCCTGACCCTGAAAGCGGTGGCCGGGCTGCTGCGGCCGGGCCAGGGCCATGTGCGCCTGAAGGGGCAGGCCCTGTTCGACGTGGAGACCGGCGTGAACCTGCCGCCGCAGCATCGGCGGCTGGGCTATGTGTTCCAGGACTACGCGCTGTTCCCGCACCTGAGCGTGCGCCAGAACGTGGCGTTCGGCCTGCAGGGTGGGTGTGGAATCCGCGTGCCGGACAGCGCTTCGATGCAGTGGAACAGTGGCTGCAGGCATTCCGCATCGATGCCGTGGGTGATCTGCTGCCCTCGCAGGTATCCGGTGGCCAACGCCAGCGCACCGCCCTGGCGCGCGCATTGGTGACCCAGCCGCAGGCGCTGCTGTTGGATGAGCCGTTCGCTGCGCTGGATCACGACCTGCGCCAGCACCTGCGCCAGGAGCTGGAAACGGTGCTGGACAGGACCGGCATCCCGCTGCTGTTGATCAGCCACGACCCGGAGGACGTTGCGATGTTCGGCCGGCAGGTCGCACGCATGGTGGATGGCCGCATCGTCGGCGATTGACGTGCACCTGTAGAGCCGAGCCCGTGCTCGGCTGCTGTTGGCGGTGTCGCGGAGAGCAGCCGAGCACAGGCCCGGCTCTACAGGATCAATGGATCAATACAGCTCGCAGTGGGTGCGGCCTTCATTGCGCAGCGCATCCCACTGGCCTTCGCCCGCGATGGCATCGATGGCCTCGCGCACTGCGCCTTCCAGGTGGCGCTTGTTGCCGCACAGGTACAGGTGGCCGCCGCGGGCCAGTACGTCGCGCACTTCGGCGGCGCGCTGCTGCAGTACATGCTGCACATAGACCTTTTCGGCGCCATCGCGCGAGAACGCGGTATGCAGGCCGGCCAGCACGCCACGGCTGTACCAGTCCTGCAGCTGTTCGCGGTACAGGTAATCATGCTGGCTGTGTTTCTCGCCGAACACCAGTGCACCTCGCGCGCGCAGGCGTTGGCCTGCTGCTCCTGCATCAGGCCCATCAGTGGCGCGATGCCGGTACCGGTGCCGATCAGCAGCAGCGGGGTTCCAGCGCTGTCGGGCAGATGGAAGCCGGGGTTGGAGCGGCAGTACACGCGGGCGTGGTCGCCACCCTGCAGCAGGCTGCCGGTGGCGGTGCCCAATCGCTCACGGCCGCGCAGGCTGTAGCGCACTTCGCGCACGCACAGGCTCAGTTGGTCGTCGCACGGGTGCGAGGCGATCGAATAGGCACGCGGCAACGGCGGTGACAGCAGCTCGCGCAGTCGTGCCAGCGGCACGCTGTCCGGGGTCGCGTGGTCCTGCAGCACATCCAGCAGGTCCAGGCCGTGCAGGTAGGCATCCAGCTCGCGCTTCTGGCTGATCTTCAGCAGGCCCTTCAGCCCCTCGCTGCCGCCCAGCCTGGCCAGTTCGCGCAGCACGCCCTTGCCCAGCAGGCGCAGCTCGCGGTCATGCAGGGCGGCCACGGCAGCCGCGTCGCCATACCAGGCGGCGAGTGCCTGCAGCAGTGCCGGGTCGTTTTCCGGCACCACGTGCAGGGTGTCACCTGCGCGGTAGGCCATGCCGCTGCCGGCGATGCCCAACTGCAGGTGCCAGGCCGCAGGTTCGCTGCTGTTCAGGCGGCGACGTTCAAGAATCGGCGCGACGAAGGCGTTGTCTTCGCCATAGGCGGTGACCTGCAGGCGCAGGCCCTGGCCGGCATTGATGTCGCCGTCCAGCACCTGGCCGAGGACTGGCTGCCATTGCCGGAAGAACTGCTCGTAGCCCAGGTCGGCATCCACGCGGTGCAGCAGTGGCTGTGCCTGGCGCTCGCTCAGCGCGGCATCCAACGCCTTGGTGAAGCCACAGAAGCGGGGATAGCCGGTGTCACCCAGGCCGAACACCGCGTAGCGCAGGCCGGTCAGTGCCGGTGTCTGGCGCAACGCTTCGTAGAACATCTCGCCGTTGGCGGGTGGTTCGCCATCGCCGAACGAGCTGGAGATCGCCAGCAGCACGTCGCCATGGCCGAGACTGGCCACGTCGATGTCGTTGAACGGAAGCACCTGCGGGCCGTGCGGTTGCAGGCCCGCGCCCAGGCGGTGGGCCAGTGCGCGGGCATTGCCCGACTCTGACGCAAAGCCCACCAGCAGCCGGTTGATGGGCGTGCGGGATGGCAGGGCGTTCACGCGGCCTCGTAGAAGTCGTCGAACTTTTCCTTGCTGAACTCGACCAGATCGTAGTTCTGCATCAGGTCGTTCACCACGCGGCGGATGCTGATGTACGAGGTGATGTTGCCCTCGGTGTCGAACAGCGGTTGCACGGTGGTGTCCACTACATAGAGCACGCCGCCCTTGCCGAGGTTGGGCACGATGCCGGTCCAGGTCTTGCCGGCCTTGATGGTGTCCCACATGTCCTTGTACACGGCCTTGGGTACATCCGGGTGGCGCACGATGCTGTGCGGCTGGCCGATCAGCTCTTCGCGGGCGAAGCCGGTGAGCGTGCAGAACAGGTCGTTGGCGTAGGTGATGTTGCCCTGCAGGTCGGTGGTGGAGATCACCATGACGTTCTGCATGGCATTCAGCAGCTGGGCATTGTCGGGGGTATAGCTCATCGCAGGGTCCTTGTGGAGGCCGGCCACGCCGGCGTGTTCAGGTCCTGCATAGAAATACGCCCGCGTGGCGGCGGGCGGTTTGATATTGGTCAAGCGGATGCCGGGATCGGCTGCGACCCGGTGTCGCAGGGAGGTTCTCTGTAGAGCCGAGCCCATGCTCGGCTGCGGTGACCGTTACAGCCGAGCGTGGGCTCGGCTCTACAGCAAGGGCAAGGCGTCAGCCCAGCAGGTAACGCAGGGCTCCGGCCGAGACCACGCCGATCAGCACGGTCGGCAGCATCGACAACCGGGTGGCGGCCAGCAGGGTGATGGCCAGTGCGGCCAGGTCGGCGGGCTTGTCGGCGACGAAGTCCGGGGCGATCACCGAGATCAGCACGCAACCCGGCGCGGCTTCCATTACCGTCACCGCGCGCCGGCCCAGCGTGCGGTTGCGCAAGGCGAGGAAGCCGACGATGCGGGTCAGGTAAGTGGCGCCGGCCATCAGCACGATGGCCAGCGCCGACGTCCAGTGGATCAGGCCGTTGAAGATCATGCCGCGTCCTCCGCCAGCATCCAGGCGGCCACCAGGCCCGCCAGCGCGCCGCTGGCCACATACCATGCACCGGGTACCAGCAGGTAGGTGGCCGCAGCGACCACCAGGCTGACCAGCCACGGTCGTGCGGCCTTCATGCCCTGCCACATGCCGCGCAGCAGTACCAGGAACACGGCGGGGAACGCCATGTCGAAACCATAGGCGTGGATATCACCCAGCAGCGGGCCGGCGATCGCGCCCAATGCAGTGCAGGCCACCCACACCGTATAGAGTCCGGACGACACGCCCAGGTAGTAGGCGAGGCTGAAACCCAGCGCACGTCGGCGCGCGTCGGCGACGCCCATCGCCCAGCTTTCGTCGCACATGAAGAACAGCGCCGGCAGCACGCGGCGGCGTGGCAGGTGCTGCAGCAGCGGGGCCAGGCTGGCGCCCATCAGCAGATGGCGGCTGTTGACCAGCGCGGTGATCGCCACGATCAGCGCGATGTGCGGCGGCGAGGTCCACAGTTCGATCGCTGCGAATTCCGAACCGCCGGCGAAGTTGAGGCCGGTCATCAGCGGTACTTCCAGCGCGCTCAGGCCTTTCTGGGCCGCCTGGGCACCGAGCACCAGGGCGAAGGGGATGAAGCCGACCATCACCGGCACGGCGGCGCGCAGGCCGCGCAGGAATTCGGCACGCGGTGCGGTATTGCAGGTGTCGGGCAGGGGCAGGGTGGTACGGGCGTCCATGAAACGACAATGGGTTTGGGGGTGGCCCATGCTAGCGGTCCGATCGCGAAATCGGGTTGCGTTGGTGCCAGTGGATTGTGGAATATTGGAATTCCATGCGTAGATTGCGTCCACGGGTGAAATCCAATGCAGTATCAGCTCGACAACCTCGATCGGCGCATTCTTGACGCACTGCAGCGCGACGGTCGCCTGCAGAACCTGGAGCTCGCCCGCCAGGTGGGGCTCTCGCCTTCAGCGTGCCTGCGCCGGGTGCGGTTGCTGGAGGAGGGCGGATACATCGATCGCTACGTGGCCCTGCTGAACGAGGCCAGGGTCGGCCGCGGTTTCACGGTGTTCGTCCGGGTCTGGCTGCGGGGGCAGGACGAAGACACCACCAACCACTTCATCGACAGCATCAAGTCGCTGCCGGAAGTCCTGGAATGCCATCTGATGGCCGGTGACTGCGACTTCCTGCTGCGGGTTGCGGTGGCGGACCTCGATGCCTACCGCCAGTTCCAGATCCAGCACCTGAACCGGATTGCCGGCGTGCAGAACACCAAGACCGAGATTCCGATGCAGCGGATCAAGCAGACCACCCGGTTGCCGCTGTGAGAGGCCAGGCGAGCGTTGCGGTCACCCGGCACGGCCGCGCTCGCTGGTGATCCGCGCACCCTCACGCATCACCAGGGTGACCGGCGTCTTCTCCACCACCTCCAGCAACCGCTGCCACTGCGCATCGCTCAGCTCGGCACTGGCATGCAACACGCGGTGCACGTGGAAGCGCCCATCCTCGTCGCGCTGCGAGCGCAGCTCGGCGTGGAACTCGCCCAGCTCCCAGCCCTTGCGCTGCGCGTACATGCGCAGGGTGATGGCGGTGCACGCCGCCAGCGAGGCCAGATACAGGTCGAACGGCGCGAAGCCCTTGCCCTGGCCACCTAGCGAGGCTGGTTCATCGGCGTCCACATCGAAGTGGCCATTGCTGATGTGGTGCAGGTAATTGTCGGCGGTTGAAACAATGCGTGCGTAGGCCATCACGTTCTCCATCAATCCATGGCGTCGAGCCACGCTCGACCAAACCCACTGTAGCGTCGAGCCATGTCGACGGCTCCCCAAAGGCGGCGCCAGCCAGGACCGGCGCCGCCACCCGGTTACTCGCTACGATCGTACGAGAACTGGATGCCCGCGGTACCGCCGGTTTCAATGAAGAGGTTCATGAAGGCCGGCACCGTTTCCGAACGGGCCCAGTCGCGCTGCAGCTCGCAGAACAGCTGCGGCACGCTGATGAGCTGGCCGCCGGCCTGTTCGATGCGGCGCAGCGCGGCATCGTGCGCGGCCAGCGAGGTGCCGCCGACGGCGTCGACCACCACATACACCTCATAGCCTTCCTTCAACGCGTCCAAGGCCGGGAAGGTCAGGCAGGCCTCGGTCCACAGCGCGGTCATGATCAGCTTGCGGCGGCCGGTGGCTTCCACCGCCTTGCGGAACTCGACGTCCTCCCAGGAATTGATGGTGGTGCGGTCGTAGGTGGGGTAGTCGCCCAGCACCTTGCGCAGCTGTGGAATCGGCGGCTTGTTCAGGCCGGTCTTGACGTTGACCGTCGAATGCACGATCGGCAGACCGTAAGCCACTGCGGCCTTGGCGGTGCCGACAATGTTGTTGACCAGCAGCTGGCGGTCCATCGAGGCGATGGAGTTCACCTGCACCGGCTGGTAGTCGATGATGATGAAGGCGGAATTCTGCGGGGTCAGCAGATGATCGCTGGCCGGGTCGCGGATCGGTTCACTGGACATGATGGGTCTCCGGTTGAGAGGCGTGCCGACAGCGGGCCGGCACCCTGGGCGTAGGTCAGCTGCGCTGCGAATCCAGTGGTTCGTGGTTCTTCTGCACGTCCTGCGCCTTCAGGTAGCTTTCGATCAGCAGCTGGTAGTTCGGGAAGATCTTGGTGTAGACCTCGGCCCACTGCTGGGCATCGTCGCGGTTCCAGCTGCGCTGGATCTCCGAAGCCACCGCGGCGGTGTCCATCGGCACCACGCCGGCCTGCACCACCCGGGCCAGGGTGATCTCCTCGGCCATCTTCGAGTAAGTACCCGACGCGTCGATGACCGCGAACACCTGGTAGCCATCGGCGACGGCGGCGATCGACGGGAAGGCCATGCACACGCTGGTGATGGTGCCGGCAATGATCAGCTGCCTGCGGCCGGTAGCCTTCACGGCAGCAACGAAGTCCGGGTTGTCCCAGGCGTTGATCTCGCCCTTGCGTGCCACGTACTGGGCATGCGGGGCCGCGTCGTGGATCTCCGGGATCAGCGGGCCGTTCGGGCCCTGCGGCACCGAGGCGGTGGTGATCACCGGCATCTTTGCCAGCGTGGCCATCTTCGCCAGCGCGGTCGCATGTGCGCGCACCGAAGTGAACGGCATGTCACCGATGGTCTGGAACAGGCCGCTCTGGTGATCGATCAGCAGCATCGCGGCGTTGTCCGGATCGATCACCGGGCGGGCACCGTTGAAGTTGGCGGGGGTACTCATGGTCAGTCTCCTGGAGAAGGTGGGCGATGGCCCGGAAGGTGCGGCGGACCAATGCCCGCCGCATTGAAACGATCAGTGCGCGATCTGGCCGAAGCGGCCGCTGTTGAAGTCGTTGACCGCCTGCGCGATCTCGGCCTGGCTGTTCATCACGAACGGGCCATAGCCCACCACCGGCTCGTCGATCGGCTCACCGCTGAGGAGCAGTACGGTGGCGTCGCTGTCGGCGTCGACGAACACGTCCTCGCCGCTGCGGTCGAAGGTGACCAGCTGTGCCTCGCCGACCGGCTGGCCGCCGTTGATCCGCACCGTGCCCTTCAGCACCACCAGCGCCAGCGTGCGGCCCTCGGCCACCGGCAGTTCGGCGTGGTGGCCCTGCCGCAGGCGGATGTCCCAGACATCCATCGGCGTGTGGGTGCGGGCCGGGCCGGCATGACCGTCGAAGCGGCCGGCGATGACACGCACGCGCCCGGCACCTTCAGGCAGTTCAACCGAGGGGATCTGTGCGTCGAGCAGGGTCTGGTAGCCCGGTGCACCCATCTTGTCCTGCGCCGGCAGGTTCACCCACAGCTGGACCATGTCCAGCGTGCCGCCCCGCTTGCTGAACTCGGGTGTGTGGAACTCCTCGTGGAGGATGCCGGAGGCAGCGGTCATCCACTGCACGTCACCCGGGCCGATGGTGCCGCCGGCGCCGGTTGAATCGCGGTGGGCGACCTCGCCCTCATAGACGATGGTGACGGTCTCGAAACCGCGATGCGGATGCTGGCCGACCCCGCGCGGGGTATCGCTGGGGGCGAAGGTATAAGGGCCGGCGTAGTCCAGCAGCAGGAACGGGCTCAGGTGCTGGCCGTGCGTGTTGTAGGAAAACATCGAGCGGGCGGGGAATCCGTCGCCCACCCAGTGCGGGCGCGGGGCGCTATAGGTACCGGTGACACGCTTCATGGCGATCTCCTGGCCGGGGCTGCCGGCCGCTGTTCTTCGTTGCAGGAGACGATATCGCCGCGACAATTAGGCCGGTAGACGCCAATATTTGCCGTCATAGTCCTATCTGGTGAACAATGGGTGCGCGCCTTGCGCCACAGGAGATCGCCCCGTGTTCATCGCTGATATCCGCCGTTGCGACCTCAACGACCTGTTCTACTTCGCCATGGTGGTCGAGCACGGCGGCTTCTCGCAGGCCGGCCGGGCACTGGCCATGCCGAAGTCGAAACTGAGCCGGCGCATCGCGCTGCTGGAGGAACGGTTGGGCGTGCGCCTGATCCAGCGTTCGACCCGACGCTTCTCGGTCACCGAGGTCGGCCAGGACTACTACCGCCATTGCAAGGCCATGCTGGTCGAGGCCGAAGCGGCCGAAGAAGCGATTGCGATGTCACGCGCCGAGCCGCGCGGCACCATCCGCCTGGCGTGCCCGATCGCGATCCTGCATGCGCGCATCGGCGCGATGCTGGCTGATTTCCTGGCCCTGTACCCGCAGGTGACGGTGCAGCTGGAGGCCACCAACCGGCGCGTGGATGTGGTGGGCGAAGGCATGGACGTGGCGATCCGGGTGCGGCCGCCGCCGCTGGAGGACAGTGACCTGGTGGTTCGCGTGCTGGCGCGCCGGGTCTGGTGTACCAGTGCCAGCCCGGCGCTGCTGCAGCGGCTGGGCACGCCGCAGGTGCCGGCCGACCTGGCGATGATGCCGACCGTCGATCTGGCATCACCCAGCCAGCAACACGCCTGGGAATACACCGGGCCGGGCGAGGTGCTGGCCACCGTGCACCATCGCCCGCGGCTGGTCAGTGATGACATGATCGCGCTGCGTACCGCCGCGGTGGCCGGGGTGGGCCTGCTGATGCTGCCGCGGATGATGATCAGCGATGAGCTGGCCAGTGGCGCGCTGGTGCCGGTGCTGCCGGAATGGGTGCCCCGGCACGGGATCGTGCACGCGGTGTTCCTTCGCGACGGGGGCTGCTGCCGGCGGTGCGTGCGTTGATCGACTACCTCGCCGAGCGTTTCGAGGCGTTGGACGAGCCCTAGGTCTTCCATCCACGCACAGCGTGGATCTTATCTCTTGCCGATCTGGCACCTTGGGTGCCGAGAGCCCGGCGTGGGCGACCGTGTGGATCCAGGTCTTGCGACCGAGAAGTAGCTTGGGTCCCCACGCCGGATTCTCCCTGAACCGCCCGAACAGTTGGTTGAGTTGGCGCTCGAACTGATAAGACTGGGCAAGCGGGGGGGAGCTCTCGACCCTGTCAGCCTAGCGGAGTTCTGCCATGTTTGGGATTGGGATCGATGTGAGCAAAGCCACGCTGGATGTGGCCGTCCATGGAGAGCAGTTTCGCCAATTCAGC
>NZ_LYVJ01000017.1 GCF_001676385.1 Stenotrophomonas maltophilia
GCGGATACCCCGCCAACCCCACCCGCCCGGCCCCAGACAGATTCCGGTTGCCGATCCACCACGGGAAGATCAAGAGAAAAGGCAGAAGCAGGAGCAACAGCAACGGCAATGGCGGCTGGCAGGCTCGGCTTTGCGAGCGAAGCGACCCGCTCTTGCTCTTGTTTGTGATTTTCCGTGGTGGACGCCGCAGGAAACTGTCCAAGGCCGGGTGGGTAGGCGGGACGGGGGTGTCCGCGGCATGGATGCCGCGGCCAAGCCCCCATGGATGGGTTTACGGCGTCCCCCGACCCGCCTACCCACCCGGCCAAGCCCAAGAATCACGCTGTAGCGCCACCACGGAGGGGCTCCGCCGTTCGCCGCCCCCCGCCGAAGGCGCGCTTCTGCGCTGCAACATGCCCGTGCGCAATCCTGCGCCATCATGGACCTCCCGCCCCCGCCAGGACCGTGCCATGCAGCAGTACCTGCTTCTGATCTATATCGAGCCTGCCCTGCTGCAGGCCCTGCCCACCGAAGAGTTCAACGCGCTGATGCGCGACTGCCTGGCCCACGCGGACAAGCTGCAGGCCGAGGGCACGCTGCTGCTTGCGCAGAAGCTGCAGCCGGTCGACACCGCCCAGACCCTGCGCGTGCGCGATGGCCACAGCCGTGTACTGGATGGCCCGTTCGCCGAAACCCGCGAACTGCTGGCCGGCTTCAACCTGATCGTCGCCCGCGACCGCGATGAAGCCATGCGCATCGCCCGCGACTTCCCGTGGGCACGCTTCGGCAGCATCGAGGTGCGGCCGCTGGAAGACATGGACGCCGAGCGCGAACGCTGCGGCGCCCCGGCTTCGGCTATGGCAGCAGCCGTACTCTGATCTCGCGCGGGCCCACGCCTTCGTTGCCGCTGTAGTCGCGCACGCTGGCGCGCACGGTGTACTCCCCCGGCGGCAGTGCCGCCGGCTGCCAGCGCCCGGTCTCCATCAGGCCATCACGCACGGTGTTGGTAGCCAGGTAGCGGAACCGGGTCACCGCACTGCCGTGCACGGTAATGCCGCTGTCCGGTGCGTAGGCCACGCGTACCGCTTCCTTCTGCGGCGGCATGCGGTTGAACACGATGTTCCAGCGCGGCTGTTCGTAGCCCTGCAGCGGCTGCCCGCCGGCATCGAGGATCTGGTAGCCCACCTGGTACATGCCCAGGCGGCGGCGCGGCAGGTTGTTGTCGACCTGGTCCCAGGCCTCGATCACGATCTGCACGCCGCGGCCCTGCCGCGCCACCATCACCACGCCATCGCTGCCTGCGGCCATCGGCTGGTCGTTGTCGTCCAGCAGCGCTACATCGGTGATGCGCGGTGCGAAACGATCGGCGTAGTTGTGGAAACCCAGCGCCACTGCATTGGTCTCGTAACCACCGGTACCCACGGCCAGGTGCACGTGCGCCTGGTTGTTGATGCTGCCCAGGCGGTCGCCAACGTGGATGCGCATGCCGCGGCGCACGCGCATCCGCTGCAGCTTGCCCTGCTCGTCGTACAGCCCCTGCCAGCGCGCGTCGAACGGCTCATCGCGCGGGGTGCGGCCGACCCGCATATGAATGTACTTGAGGCGGTCCACGGCCAGGCCCTCGGCCTGCTCGCCCAGGTTCCAGGCCGCCACCGGGCTGCTGATCTTGCCATTGGCGATCGCCAGCACGGTCTGGCCCACATCACCGCGCACGTCGAAGCCGCCATGCAGGTGGTGGCGGCTCTCACCGCTGAAGTTGCCGCGCACTTCACCCAGCGTGCCGACCACTTCGTGCCAGCCGTCCTGCGGTGCCAGCGGCCAACGGCCCCCGGTCTCCGGCAACGCGGCATCGGCGGCCGGGCCGACCAGCGCCGGCGCAGGCAGCTCGCCCACCGGCAGCGGGCGCAGGCGGTGCAGGCGGTAGCTGGCGGCGTCGGCCACCAGCAGGCTGCCATCGGCATCCAGCGCCAATCCGCTGGGGCGGGCCAGGCGCGGCAGGCGACCGTTGCCGACCAGCGCGATCTGGTGGCCCTGCGGCGTCACTTGCACGATGCGGCCATCGAGATCGCCCACGTACAGCACGCCGTCGTGGGTGGTGGCCAGCGACAGCGGCCCATTGATCACGCCACCGGCGGCGACCACGGTGCTGACCGTGCCATCGGCCCCAACCCGGCGCACCGCGTTGTTGAACAGGTCGGCCACCAGCAGTGCGCCCTGCGCATCGAAGGCCAGGGCCACCGGCGTATCGAAGCGCGCAGCGGCGCCCGTGCCATCGGCCAGGCCCGGCCGATCGCTGCCGGCCAGGGTGCGCACGTTGCCATCGGTACCGATCACCCGGATGCGGTCATTGAAGGTATCGGCCACGTAGACCTGGCCCTGCGCATCCACTGCGATGCCCATCGGCGCATCGAAGCGTGCCTGCGTGGCCGGGCCATCGGCGTGGCCCTGTTCGCCACCGGCCAGCGTGGTCACCTGGCCATCGGTGCCGATGCGGCGGATGGCATGGTTGCCGGTGTCGGCCACATACAGGTTGCCCTGCGCATCGGCGGCGATGCCTGAGGGCGTGTTGAAACTGGCCTGCAGTGCCGGGCCATCAACGCGCCCCTCGCCCTGCCCGGCCACCGTTTCGACGCGGCCATCGGGCAAGCGGCGGCGGATGCGGTTGTTGTCACCGGCATCGGTGAAATAGACGCTGCCATCAGCGCTGCGCAGCAACGCGTACGGATCAGCGAAACGTGCCTGCGCGGACGCTCCATCGCGGTCACCCGGGTGCCCATCGCCGGCCAGCGGCTCGATCTGCGCGGTCCAGGCCAGCGGCGTTGGAACCGGACCCGCCGGTTCAGCCAGCGTTTGCAGCGGTGTCTCCCACCCGGTTGCGGCCAATGCCACTACCGTCGCCAACGCAACGCCTGCTGCCATCCATTGCCACCGTGCCATCGTGCTGCGCTGCCTGCTGTCTGATGAGGCACCGACAATAGACGCTGAAAGCACGATCCGCCATGGTCAATCGTACGGTCAAACGCCAGAATTCCATCCATCGCGCTTGTTCTCGCTGGCTGCAGCGGGTTCAATGCGGTTCCCACGGATGGAAATCCTCCATGCCCCGCGTCCTCCCCCTCGCCGCCCTGCTGGTGGCCGCATTGGCCAGCACGTCCGCCACCGCATCGATCACGGTGGCGCCACAGAAGCCGTCCGTCACCGCCGATGCGATGCACCAGGCCTATGCCACGCGATGGGATGAGGCCATCCAGCAGTCGCGCAGCGGCAACACGCTGGGCGCACTGATCGCGATGGAACGGCTGATGGAAGATCCGATGCTGGATGACTTCGATGCCGAACATCGCGGCCGCGCCGCGCAGGTGGCGGGCTGGACCGCGATGGTGCAGAAGAAGCCGGGCCAGGCCCGCCGCTACCTGCAGCGGGCGCAGGAGGCGCTGCCGGAGGATGCACAGATCCTGCTGACCCTGATGTCGCTGGAGTTGTCCGAGAACCAGCCCGCTGCGGCCACGCAGCACCTGTTGCAGGCGCTGGAACACGCCGAGGCACCGCTGCCGCTCGAACGGGCGGCCATCAACTACCTGCAGTACCGCCTGCGCGACCAACCGCAGCAGCGCATGGCACTGCTGCAGGCGTTGTTCGACAACGGCTGGAAGGGCGATGGCCTGGAACCGGCCGGACTATGGATGGTGCTGGCCACGCTGCAGGCCGACAACGGTCGCGGCGCCGACGTGCCGGCCACGCTGGCCCGCATCGGCAGCCCGGCCGAGATCATCCGGCTGCGCAGCGACAAGCGCTTCGACCGCTATGTCGACCGTACCGACCCGCGCTTTGATCCGGTGCAGGCTGCACAGAAGCACCTCGACGAACTGCGTGTCTCCGGCCTGCTCGACCACACGCTGGATGCACGCTTGGCCGAGTTCGGCAACACGCTGCTGATGCTGGATCGCAACGAGGAAGTGCTGGCATTGACCGACGGCATGGCCCGTGCGGCGGCCGAAGGCGAATCGCCTTCGGCGGCGGAGGCCGAATGGGTCGCCTGGCTGCTCACCAGCCGGCTCACTGCACTGCGCCGGCTGGGCCGCACCGACGACGCGCTGGAGACAGCCAGGCTGGCCACACGCATTGGCGCGCTCGGTCCGGACGGGGCCGAGCACCAGATGAATCTCGGCTTCTTCTTCAGTTCGCTCGGCCGCATGCAGGATGCCGCAGCGACGGTGGACGGCATGCGTGGCCTGGCCGGTTACGGCAAGGCCGCACAGGCCCTGCTGCAGTTCGCGGCTGCCCGCGAACGGGGCGATACCCAGGCCATGGACGCCGCGCGCGCGGTGATCCTGGCCCAACGCAACGATGCCCCGCTGTTCCATCGCGAGATGCTGCTGGAGGAAGGTGACCTGGATGGCGCCGCCGCAGTGCTGATCGAGCAGCTGCGTTCGCCGATCGAACGGGGCGAGGCATTGGCCAGCCTGCAGGACATGCGTACCTATCCATCGCTGCCCGGCGACGTGAAGATCGATGCGGCCTGGCGCGCACTCAAGCAGCGCGCCGACGTGCAGGCCGAGGTCGCGCGCGTCGGCCGCATCGAACGCTACGAACTGGTCGGCAGCGCGACCTCGCGCTGAACGGCTTTTGTGTAGAGCCGAGCCGATGCTCGGCTGCAATTGGCGCAGCCGAGCATCGGCTCGGCTCTACAACGCCACGTGCAGGCAGCACCGTCCGCTAGCGTGCCGGCACCTCGCTGCGGATGCCCATCGCCTCGCGGTAGCGCGCGTACAGCGCCATGACCTTGTCCACGTAGGCCAGCGTTTCGGCATAGGGCGGCACGCCCTTGTAGCGCGTCACCGCACCGATGCCGGCGTTGTATGCTGCCGCCGCCAGCGGCAGGTCGCCGTGGTAGCGACGCAGCAGCGCGCGCATGTAGCGCGCACCACCTTCGATCGACTGCTGCGGCGAGAACGGATCGCGCACCCCATACTCCTGCGCGGTCTCGGGCATCAGCTGCATCACACCCTGCGCACCTTTGGTCGAGACCGCACGCGGATCGAAGTTGCTCTCGGCATGGGCGATCGCACGCAGCCAGGCGTCGTCGACGCCGGTCGCCCTGGCGGCGGCCTTGAACTGCTTGGCATGCTGCGCCAGCTGCGGCCTGCCGACCTTGCCCAGGCCTTCGTGGGCCGGTTCACCCGGTGGCGTGGCCACGGTGAACTTCAGGAACACCCGCGAGCCGGGAAGGTTGCGGGTCGAATAGACCAGTACGCCATCCTGCTCGCGCTCGTACAGCACGCCGCTGAACACGCCCATGTTGCCCCACAGGTTCGGGGTCTGGATGGCGTTGTCATCAATTTGCCTGGGAGTGCAGCGCGAACCCGGCTCCGGCGCGGTCGCCAGGCTGACGGTGTTGCCCTGCACGCAGCGGTAGACGGTGCGTGCAGCGGCCGGCCCGGGCCACAGGCTGGGCAGCAGCAACAGCGCGAGCAGGAGGGGACGACGGGACATGGCGGCCGGATCATCCGGCCGCGCCCGCTAATGCGGGGTGAATGGGGGTCGGCGGGGCGGCGCCCTGCACCCGCGTAGTGCCAGCCGCTGGCCGGCAACCCCAACAGCAACAGCAACGGCCGATTTCCTGCGAGGCGGCGGGGTCGGATCCCGTTGCTTGGCAACGGGCTCTGGCCCCACTCAACAAACAGTCGACACTACCCGGTCCTCCGGCGCAGCCAATACCCCGCGCCCAGCAGCACGAACCACACCGGGCTGGCGATCAGGGCCTGGCGGGTGTCGCCCTGCAGGCTCAGCAGCACCAGCACGCTGGCGAAGAACAGCAGGCACGCCCAGCACATGGCAACGCCGCCGGGCATCCTGAAGCGCGAGGCGGCGTGGCGCTCGGGGTAGCGGCGGCGGTAGACCATGTAAGCCACCAGGATCAGCGACCAGACGAAGATGAACAGTACCGTCGCCAGCGTCGTCACCAGGGTGAAAGCGGTCACCAGGTTCGGAATCAGGTAGATCAGCAGCGTGCCGCCCAGCAGGCACAGGCAGGAGAACAACAGGCCGCGCGCGGGCACCGCCGCGCGCGACAGGCGCGACAGTCCACGCGGCGCGTGGCCCTCCTCGGCCAGGCCGTACAGCATGCGGCTGGTAGAGAAGATGCCGCTGTTGGCCGAGGACGTGGCCGAGGTCAGCACCACGAAGTTGATCAGGCTGGCCGCGGCGGGAATACCGGCCAGCACGAACAGCTGCACGAACGGGCTCTTGTCCGGCACCACCTGGCGCCACGGCGTGACCGCCATGATGGTGATCAGCGCCAGCACGTAGAAGATGATGATGCGCACCGGAATCGAGTTGATCGCCTTGGGCAGGTTGCGCTCGGGGTCGGCGGTCTCGGCGGCGGTGGTGCCGACCAGCTCGATGCCGACGAAGGCGAACACCGCAATCTGGAAACCGGCGAAGAACCCGGCCAGGCCCATCGGGAACAGGCCGCCGTCATTCCACAGGTTCGACAGCGACGCGGTGTGGCCACTGGGCGAGGTGAAGCCCCAGGCGACCAGGCCGGCGCCGGTGATGATCAGCGCACAGATCGCCACGATCTTGATCAGGGCGAACCAGAATTCCATTTCACCGAACAGCTTCACCGTCACCAGGTTCAACCCCAGCAACAGCAGCACGCAGGCCAGCGCCGGGACCCAGGCGTCCAGGCCGGGGAACCAGAACTGCGCGTAGGCGGCAATCGCGATCACATCGGCAATGGCGGTGACGATCCAGCAGAACCAGTAGGTCCAGCCACAGAAGAACCCGGCCCAGGGCCCGAGCAGGTCGGTGGAGAAATCGATGAAGGATTTGTACTGCAGGTTCGACAGCAGCAGCTCGCCCATCGCGCGCATGACGAAGAACAGCATCGCGCCGATGATCAGGTAGACAAGAACGATGGACGGGCCGGCGAGGCTGATGGTCTTGCCCGACCCCATGAACAGGCCGGTGCCGATGGCACCGCCGATGGCGATCAGTTGCAGGTGGCGGTTGGACAGGCTGCGGCGCAGGTGCTCTGGGGCGTTTGCGGGCTCGGTCATTGGACGGGGGAAGGGGCGGGGGAAGCGTTCGACGGTAGTCCTCCGCGGCGCCGGGCGCCAGCATCAGATGGCCAAGTGCGTCAAACATCGCCGCTTTCACTACAATGTGACCCAATACCGGATTCCGCCCATTCCGCCTGGCCCATGGCCATGCTCAGATAGCGGAACCTGCCCGAGGAGCGGTCCCACCGGCCATGCCCCCTGCCCTGCCTTCCCCGCTGGAGCTCCGGCCATGAGCCGGTTGCGCATCATCATCGGAGGCACCGCGCTGGCGCTGCTGGCGGCGGCCGCACCGATCGCGGTGATGGCCTACGCCACCTGGGACCGCGCGGTCGCTGTCGAGCAGCAGCGGCTGCATGACATCGCCCTGCGCACCCTCCAGCGCTCCGATCTGTCGTACCACGAGGCGCTTGCCGCGCTGAAGTCGGCCGAAGCCAGCACGGCCCGCGGCTGCAACGCGGAGCATATCCGCCGCATGCAGTCGCTGGTGATGACCACGCCGTCGGCGGACCAGATGGGCTATTTCGAAGGGGGCAAGCTGCGCTGCACCTCGTGGGGGCCGTTCCTGGGTGACGTGACCCAGCCCCGGGCCGACCATGTCACCAGCGACGGCGCGGGCATCGCCGTGGATGTGCGCCCGGAAGCCAACGGACGCCGCCAGGTGCTGTCTATCCTGTACGGTTCCTACGACGTGCTGGTCGACCCCCACCGCTTTGTCGATGTCATCGCCGACCCTCACGTTCGCCTGGCCCTGGCCAGCCCGGACGGCCGCCTGCTGGCCAAGCAGGCCGGCATGGACCCGGCCCTGCTGCAGACCCTTCTGCGCGCGCCGGGCGAAGGCCTGGACCAGAACACGCTGTACGCTACCGCGCGCAACGAGCAATGGCTGGCGATCGCCACCACGCCACGCACCGCGCTGGCGGCGACTTTCCGCCAGCAGGCCTGGCTGTATGTGCCATTGGGCCTGCTGCTGGCCACGGCGGGTGCCGGACTGGTGATCTGGCTGTCACGCCGGCGCCTGTCGCTGCGCGGCGAACTGGCCACGGCGATCCGCCGCCGCGAACTGTACCTGCATTACCAGCCGATCATCGAACTGGACACCGGTATCTGCGTCGGCGCCGAAGCACTGGTCCGCTGGCAGCGCCCGGATGGCACCCAGGTCCGGCCCGACCTGTTCATTCCATTGGCCGAAGAAGCCGGGATGATCGGTGCCCTCACCGAACTGGTGATCGAGAACGTGGTCCGCGACATGCGCGACCTGCTGGTCGCCGATCGCAGCGCGCACATCGCCATCAACCTCGCCGCCGAAGACATCAGCAGCGGCCGTGCGCTGAAGATGATCTCCAGGCACATGGCCGGCAGCGGGATCCTGCCGCAGCAGATCTGGATGGAAGCCACCGAGCGAGGCTTCCTCGACCTGGACCGTGCCCGCCCGATGCTGGCGGCGGCGCGGCGGGCCGGGCACAGCGTGGCCATCGACGATTTCGGCGTGGGCTTTTCCAGCCTCCATTACCTGGAACAACTGCCCCTGGATGCGTTGAAGATCGACAAGTCGTTCATCGATGCGATCGGCACCGAAAGTGCGACCAGCCCGGTAACACCGCACATCATCGACATGGCCAAGGCGCTGGGATTGTGGGTGGTGGCCGAGGGCGTTGAGACCGAGGCGCAGTTGGCGTACCTGCACAGCCGCAAGGTGGAATTCGGGCAAGGCTGGCTGTTCTCGCGGCCGCTGCCCCGCGACGAGTTCGTGGCTTTCCATCGCAAGCGGCAGCAGCACTACGGCGCGGCGCGGGAACACATGCAGAACCCACGAAGCGTGCCGATCGAGCGCGAGACGATCGAATAGGGCGGCCGGCGGCGCCGCCCAGCACGGCTGGCGTGGACGACTACGCCCACGCTCTCGGCCGCGCCACCAGCCACGCCACGGCCACCACCAGCAGCAGCAACGGCAGCCATCCCAGCCGGCCGGGGCCCCCGGCCTGCAGCAGCACGCCGCCCGCTACACCGCCGGCGGCAATGGCCAGGTTCCAGCCCGTCACCAGCATGGACTGCGCCAGATCGGCCGCAGCCCCCGCGCGGCGCGCGAGCGCGGTCTGGAACAGGGTGGGCACTGCGCCGAACGCCACGCCCCACAGCAGGGTGGCCAGCAGCAGCGGCGTGGCCTGGGCCGGCCACAGCAGCAGGGCCAGCACCGGCACGATGAAACCAACCACGGCGGCCCAGACCAATGCGCGCAGGTGCCTGTCCACCCCCCAGCCCGCAATGCCGATGCCGGCGATGGCCGCCACGCCGAAGCCCAGCAGCAACCGGTCCAGCCACGCACCTGCGCCGGCCTCCAGCGCCAGCGGCTCGATGTAGGTGTAGAGAACGTTGTGGGCCAGCACGTACAGGGCCATCACGCACAGCGTGCTGCGCACGCCGGGCATGCGCCACACCGCGCCCAGCGGCGTGCGCCGGCCGCCAGCGGCAGCCGGCAACGCCGGCAATGCCCACCGCGCATACGCCAGCAGCAGCAGTCCCAGTCCACTCATCAGCGCGAAGGCCCAGCGCCAACCGACCTGCTGGCCCAGCAGCGTGCCTGCCGGGACCCCCAGAGACAGCGCCAGCGGTGAACCCACCATCGCCACGGCAATGGCCCGGCCCTGCAACGACGGCACCACCATGCGCGCCGCGTAACCGGCAACCAGCGACCACAACAGCCCCCCGCTGACGCCTGCAACGAACCGCGCAGCCAGCATCAGCGGATAGCTGCTGCTCCATGCGGTCAGCGTGTTGACCACCACGAAGCCCGCCATCGCGGCCAGCAACAACGGGCGCCGTGGCAGGCGCTGGGTCAGCGCGGTCATCGGCAGTGCGGCCAATACCGAGCCGAGTGCATAGACGCTGACCAGTTGGCCGATCGCCGCGTCGCTCACCCGCAGGCTTTCGCCCATCGGCCGCAACACGCCGGCCGGCAAGGTCTCGGTCAGCAGGGTGATGAAGCCCGCGCCGGCCAGCGCCAGCAGGCCTGCCCATGGCAGGCGCGTGGCCTCACCGGCCGGGCTGGCGGCATCGATGGTGTGGCCGCTCATCGGACGGCCTCCAGATCGGCATAGACCGCATCGCGCAGTTCGTCGACGAAGCGGCCATGCATGCCTTCGTACAGCGTGTTGGTCAGCGCGACCACGCTCAACCCGCGCGCCAGGTCGACGAACCAGCTGTGGCCATAGGCACCGCCCCAGCGCCAGGTGCCTTCGCGCTGCGGGGTACCGCTGGCGGCGGCATCGCGCAGCACCGCAAAGCCCAGCCCGAATCCCCAGCCTGCCGGTTCGGGTGGCCCCTGCTCACCAACCTGGGGGGTGGCCATCTCCGCCGCCAGCGCAGCCGGCAGCAGGCCGGAGCGCTGCACGTCGCGCAACGCCTCCAGCACCGCCATCACCTCATCGGCGGTACCGACCAGGCCGGCGCCTGCGGAGGCGAACCGGCGGGCATCGGTGGCGCGCGCCAGGCTGTATTCGATGCCTACCGTGCCCTCGAAGGGAGCGACCACCTCGCCCTCCTGCAGGCGATGCGGTCGCGGTGCGTCGCTCACATAGGGCGTAGCCAACCGCGCGGCATCCGTCGTTGCGAACGCCGTGTCGCGCAGGCCCAGCGGCGCGGCGACCAGGCGTGCGAACAACGACGGCAGCATCTCACCGGTCGCCGCTTCGGCCACCGCGCCTGCCACATCCACGCCCAACGAGTACATCCACTGGCTGCCGGGCACGAACAGCAACGGCGCCTGGGCGATTCGCCGCACGTTCTCGGCGAGGGACAACGGGTTGGCATCCATGCCATCGCTGACACCGGCACGTGCGTAGGGCCCGTTGGCATCGGCCTCGAGGAAGCGGTAGCCCAGCCCGCTGCTGTGACTGAGCAACTGGCGCAGGCTGATCGGTGGCGTGCTGCCGTCGGGCAGGGCTGGGCGGAAGTTGGGCAGCCAACGCTGCACCGGCGCATCCAGGTCGAGCACTCCCTCTGCCACCAGGCGCAGGATCACCGCGGTCAGCAGCGGCTTGCTCACCGATGCCAGCCGGAACAGCTGGCATCGCCGCATCGCCCTGCCCGACTCGCGGTCGGCCAACCCGGTCGCGCTGGCGTGGCGCAGCTCGCCGTGCTCGCGCACCAGCACCACCGCACCGACCAGACGCAGCGGGTGGACCTGCTGCAGCAGCCGCTGCACCGAGGGCAGCGCAGGCAGGGTGTCAGGGGAAGGAACTGCATTCATCGCGGTCATCCGTGGGGAGAGGCCCGCCACGTTAGGCAGCACGCCGCAACGCAAAAAGCCGGTTGCCGCTCCGCGCATCATGGACCGTGCAGTCCGCAATGGGCATCGTGACCGGAACTGCAAGGCCACGACGCCTGGCCGCCCGACCTGCACCACAGCGTTGCAGGGGTGGTGCGGCCGCAGCGATGGCGCCCTCCTACCCTGCTGTTTTCGCCGCACGCACGCCCATGTCAGTCCTGGACAACCTCGCCAACCTGCAGACCTTCGTGCACGCCGCCGACACCCGCAGCTTCGTCGAGACCGGGCGCCTGCAGGGCATCTCTGCCTCCGCTGCCGGCAAGTGCGTGGCGCGGCTGGAACACGCGCTCGGCGTGCGCCTGTTCCATCGCAGCACGCGCAGCATCACGCTCACCGCCGAGGGCCAGCTGTTCCTGGCCCGCTGCCGGCGCATCCTCGACGAACGCGATGCCGCGCGCACCGAGCTTGCACAACCCCACGCCACGCCCAGCGGCACGCTGCGCATCAGCCTGCCGCTGGTCGGCGACCTGACCCTGCCGTTGATGGCCGAATTCATGGCGGCCTACCCCGATATCCGCCTCGACCTGGACTTCTGCGACCGCCTGGTCGATGTCATCGAGGAAGGCTTCGACGCCGTGCTGCGCGTCGGTGAGCCCAGCGATTCGCGCATGAACGCGCGCCGCCTGGGCGTATTTCCGCGCCGCGTCGTCGCCTCGCCGGGCTACCTGCAGCGCCGCGGTGTTCCGCGCACGCCGGCCGATCTGATGCGGCACACCCTCCTGCACTACCGCTTCCCCAGCAGCGGCAAGCTGGAGCCGTGGCCGATCCACTGGCCTGATGGGGAAGTCCCCCAGGAGTTGCCGGTGCACATGGTGGCCAACACCATCGAAGCCCGCGTGGCCCTCGCGCTGCGCGACGTCGGCCTGGCCTTCGTGCCGGTGCACTCGGTGCGCGATGCACTGGCCGATGGCCGCCTGGTCAGCGTGCTGGAAGACCACGTGCATTCCTGCGGCACCTTCCACCTGCTGTGGCCTTCCGGTCGCCACGTGCTGCCCAAGCTGCGGGTGTTCATCGACTTCGTCGGCGCGCGCCTGGATACCGTGCCGTCGGCCTGACCACGCCACGCCATGCGTGGATGGCCCTGTAGAGTCGCGCCATGCTCGACTTCGGATGCCAGGCGAAGCGCAGCCGAGCGTGGGCTCGACTCTACAGAACCACCCGAACAGCGGTAGCGCCGGACCATTCAGCCAGCAGCGCTATACTGTCCGCTCATTCCTCCAAGAGGCTTGCGACCGATGCGCCAGTGATGCCGCCGTCTTCCCACCAGACGGCCTGACTCTTCCCGCCCCTGCGCGCAGGGGAGAACCCGGCATCCATGGAGGTCGCATGACTTCGCACTCCCTCACGCTCGATCGCGTGTCGTATCGGTTGGCCGACGGCCGGCCGTTGTTTTCCGATCTGTCCTTTTCCTTCGATCCGGTCGCCACCGGGCTGGTCGGTGCCAATGGCACCGGCAAGAGCGTGCTCGCCCGCCTGCTGTCGGGCCGCCTGCCGCCCGACAGCGGCCAGGTGCGCGGCAGTGGCCGCGTGTTCCTGTTGCCCACGCCCGGCTATCCACCTGCCGGTACCGTGGGAGAGCTGGCCGGTGTCGGCGAAGAGCTGGCCGCGCTCGCGCGCATCGAAGCAGGCAGCGTGGACGAGGCTGACTTCGCCCGCGTCGGTGACCGATGGGACCTGCGCGAACGGCTGCTGCAGCAATGGCGGGCGCTACAGCTGCCCAGCGATCTCGACCCGGCCCACCCGGCGGCGCGCCTCAGTGGCGGGCAGGCCATGCAGGTCGCGCTGTCCGGCGCCTGGGCCAGCGGCGCCGACTGGCTGATCCTGGACGAGCCCAGCAATCATCTTGATGCCCGCCATCGGCAGCAGTTGTACGAGCAGCTGCAGCAGTGGCGCGGCGGCCTGCTGGTGATCAGCCACGACCGCGAACTGCTGGACCACATGCAGCAGATCGTCGAACTCGATGCACGTGGACTGCATCGCTATGGCGGACCCTGGCAGCGCTATGCCGACGCGCGCGCCGCCGAACGCGAAGCCGCCGCCGCCCAGCTTGACCATGCGCGTGCCCAGCACCGGCAGCAGCAACGCAACGCACGCGAACAGCACGAACGCCAGCAACAGCGCCAGGCACGCGGCAATCGCGATGCGAAGCAGGCCAACCAGGCGCCGATCCTGCTCGGCCGGCAGAAGCAGCGCGCTGAGGCCAGCCATGGCCGTGCGCAGCAGGTGCAGGCCGAGCGCCTGCAGGCCAGTGCCGAGCAGCTGCGCGCGGCAGCCTCGGCGGTTCACGTCGCCCCGGAACTGGCGCTGTTCGCCGGTGAGGGCGAACGCGGCAGCACACGCCTGCTGCAGGCGGAGTCACTGGTGCTGCCACATGGCTGCGACGCCCCGCTGCATCTGGAGATCCGCCGGGGGCAGCGCATCGCCGTGATCGGTGACAACGGCAGTGGCAAATCCACCTTGCTGCGCGTGTTGGCCGGCCAGTTGCCGGCACGCAGTGGCGGCGTGCAGCGTCATGCCCCCTTGGCCCTGCTCGACCAGCAACTGTTGGGGTTGTCGGGCGAGCGCGGCATCCTCGAAACCGTACAGGCCGCCAACCCAGGGGCTGATCCCGGCGAACTGCGTACGCGGCTGGCGCTGCTGGGGCTGGACGCACAGCGCATCCAGCGCCCCTCCAGCAGCCTCAGCGATGGCGAGCGGGTGAAAGGCGCGCTGGCCGGCGTGCTGTATGCCGACCCGGCACCACAGCTGTTGCTGCTGGACGAGCCCGGCAATGCACTGGACCTGGGCGCATTGCAGGCGCTGGAAGAATTGCTGGCGGCATGGCCGGGAGCGCTGGTGATGGTCAGCCACGACCGGCACCTGCTGCACGCGTTGCGCCCAACGCAGGTGCTGCAGGTGGGCGCCGGCGGCTGGCAATGGCGCGACGAACCGTAGGCCCGTGCCCACGCTCGGCTGCCATGGATCCATCCCATGCATGGATGCAATGATCGACAGCCGAGCGCGGGCTCGGCTCTACAAGGGCATGCCGCTCACCGCTTCCACAGCGGGAACGCCTGCGGCAGCTGCTGCCACAGCAACGGGCCGGCGCGCAGCTCCTGGTCGTTGAGCAGGCAGGCGTCCAGCTCTGCGCGCACCGCGCGCTCGTCCATGTGTACGCCGATCACCACCAGCTCCTGGCGGCGATCGCCCCACAACGGGTGCCACAGGCGCTGCATGGCCGAATGCGCAGCCTCGTCCGGGAATGTGTCCAGGCCCGGCAACGGCGCGCTCCAGCACCCCGCCTGCTGCCGCGCCCAGCCGAGGTCGCTGTAGGGCAGCTGCGTCGGCGGCAGCAAGGGCGTGGTGTCTTCCAGACCGGCACGCACGCGCTCGCGCGCGGCGTACCAGAAACCCGCCGCCTGCGTGCGCGTCGCGGCACCGACGCTGTTCAGCTCACCCACCCAGTCCATGCGGTTGGCCAGCCAGAACCAGCCCTTGCTGCGTATCACGCCGGGCATGCCCGACTGCAGCACGCGTGCGAAACGCGCGGGGTGGAACGGACGCCGCGAGCGGTAGACGAAACTGCCGATGCCATATTCCTCGGTCTCCGGCGTATGTTCGCCGCGCAGTTCCTTCACCCAGCCCGGTGCGCGCTGCGCGCGCTCGAAGTCGAAGCGGCCAGTGTCCAGCAGCTCGGCCAGCGGCACATCGCCGAAGCGGGACAGCAGCAGTTTCGCGTCGCGGTTCAGTCCACGCAGCACCGCCAGCGTGTCCTGCAGCACTTCGTCATCCACCTGGTCGACCTTGCTGACCACGATCACATCGGCAAATTCGACCTGCTCGCAGAGCAGGTCGACCACCCCGCGGTCGTCTTCCGGTCCGGCCTGCTGGCCGCGCTCGGCCAGGCGCAGCGTCGAACCGAAATCGGCGAGGAACGCGCTGCCATCGACCACGGTCACCATCGTGTCCAGGCGCGCGATGTCATTCAGGCTGAAGCCCTGCGCGTCGCGCACTGCAAAGGTGGCCGCCACCGGCATCGGCTCGCCGATCCCGGTCGACTCAATCAGCAGGTAGTCGTAGCGGCCAGCAGTGGCCAGGCGCCGCACTTCCTGCAGCAGGTCATCGCGCAGCGTGCAGCAGATGCAGCCGTTGCTGAACTCCACCAGCGTCTCCTCGGTGCGGCGCAGTTCGGCGCCGCCCTCGCGCACCCACTGCGCGTCGATGTTGACCTCGCTCATGTCGTTGACGATGACCGCCACACGCCGCCCGTCGCGGTTGCGCAGGATCTGGTTGAGCAGGGTGGTCTTGCCGGCCCCGAGAAAGCCGGACAGCACGGTGACCGGAAGGCGACGGTCGGCGCGGGAAACAGTGTTCATGTCAGAGCCGGTTGGCAGCGGGACGACAAATGTTACTGTATAACACTTGTTGTGCAAGGAGCCCCCCCGATGAAGTCACCCTCTGCCGCCCTGCTCGATGCCGGCGCGGTCACCCTGTCCGGCCTGTGCCTGCTGCACTGCCTCGCCCTGCCCCTGCTCGCCAGCGCGCTGCCGCTGTTCGGTGCCTGGGCCGACGCGGGATGGGTGCATCTGCTGTTCGTGGCCATCGCCCTGCCGCTGACCGGCTATGCCCTATGGCGTGCAGCCCGCCGTCGTCCGCTGCCCGCACTGGCCTGGGCCGCCGCGGGCACCGGCCTGGCGCTGTTGCTGGCCGGGGCGCTCGCCCTGCCCTCGCATGAGTGGGAGACCCCCCTGACGGTCGCCGGCAGCCTGCTGTTGGCAGCCACGCACCTCTGGAACGCGCGGCGACGGCACCGGTAGCGCTGGCCGCTGGCCGCTGGCCGCTGGCCGGCAACCGTGCGCGCTTCGGACGCAACCTGCAATTGCCGGCAAGCGGCCGGCGCTACCGGATCACTTCCCGTAGCGGCGCAACAACGCCACCAGCACCTCGGCCTCGGCCGCCCGCTGCTGCGGGTCCTCGGCGCCCACCACGTGTTCCTGCAGATGCTCGTGCAGCAGCTCCATCAGCAGGCCATGGGCGGCACCACGTACGGCGGCGACCTGCACCAGCACGTCGGCGCAATCACCCGCTTCGCCTTCCGGCCTGTCCAGCGCCTGCTCCAACGCCGCCACCTGCCCGCCGATCCGGCGCACCCGGGCCAGCAGCTGCTTTCGATTCGTGTGTACATGGGCCATGCCGGGATCGTATACCCTATGGGGGTATCCCTTCCACCCTCTGGTCTCCCCCATGCACCTGGATGCCCTGGCCGCCGCCCGTCGCCACGAACATCGCTTCGACGACGGCAATCCGCTGGCCGAACGCAATACCCGCCGCGCCATGTGGCTTACCGTCAGCATGATGCTGGTGGAGATCATCGGCGGCTGGTGGTTCAACTCCATGGCCGTGCTCGCTGATGGCTGGCACATGAGCTCGCACGCACTGGCGCTGGGCCTTGCGGTGTTCGCCTATCGCTGTGCGCGCCGCTATGCGCACGATCCACGGTTCGCCTTCGGCACCTGGAAGATCGAGATCCTGGCGGGCTATACCAGCGCCATCGCCCTGCTCGGTGTCGCTGCGCTGATGGCGGTGCAGTCATTGCAGCGGCTGTGGGTGCCGGCGCCCATCCACTACGATGAAGCGATCGTCATCGCTGCGGTCGGGCTGGGCGTGAACCTGCTGTGCGCCTGGTGGCTGCACGACAGCCCCGGCCACGCGCATCATCACCATGGGCACGATCATGGCCATCATCATGGGCATGACCACGATCACGATCACGATCACGGCCATGCGCACGCTCACGACCTCAACCTGCGCTCGGCCTACCTCCACGTGCTGGCCGACGCCGCCACCTCGGTGCTGGCCATCGTCGCCCTGCTCGGCGGCAAGCTGCTCGGCCTGACCTGGCTGGACCCGGTGATGGGCCTGGTCGGCGCGGTGCTGGTCACGGTGTGGGCGGTTGGCCTGCTGCGCGACAGTGGCCGCATCCTGCTCGACGCGCAGATGGACGCGCCGGTGGTGGCCGAAGTGCGCGAAGTGATCGAACAGGGCCCGTGGCCTGCACGCCTGGCCGACCTGCATGTCTGGCAGGTGGGGCGCGGCAAGTACGCGGTCAGCGCCAGCGTGGTCACCAGCGACGCCAGCCTGGATGCCGACACCGTGCGCAACGCGCTGGCGATCCACGAAGAACTGGTGCATGTAACGGTGGAGATCCACCGCAGCTGAACCTGCGCGACTGCCGTCGAATCTGTAGCCGAGCCCACGCTCGGCTTGCCACTGCCTTTGTAGAGCCGAGCCATGCTCGGCTGTCGCAGACCATAAGCCGAGCGTGGGCTCGGCTCTACACTCAAAGCTCCAACATCATCCGCAGCAGGTACATCAGCCGCGGCAGCGCGCTCAGCACCGCACCACCGATGCCGATCCACGGCCAGCGCTCGCCGCGCACGCGTGAGGCCATCGCCAGGCCGCAGCCCGCCAGCCCCGCGCCCCAACCCACTGCAATACCCAGCCAACTGGCCACGCCGCACCAGGGTGCCTTGCCCTGCGCCATCCGAAACCCCCTGTGTCCTTGCCGAATTTCTGTACGGGACACGCCCGCGTGCTGCCTACACTGGCCGCACCTGCCCTGTAGGGACATCCCATGCGCACGCGCCGCCTGCTGCTGCCCGGTGCCCTCCTGCTGCTCACCGCGTGCGGTGACGGGGCACGGCTTCCCTTCTCCGCCGACCCGCTGCAGGGCTGCTTCGCGACCCGCGCGGGCAAACCCGCCGACTTCCGCATCGACAAGGAAGGTGGCCAGTACTTCGTCTCGTTCAGCCGTGGCGAGCAGTGGCAGCGCGAACCCAACGCCCTGCACAAGGCCACGTCCAGCGAGATCAGCCGCTACTTCCGCGAAGACGCCGACCAGATCGACAGTGCGTTGATCCGCATGGCTGGCGGCTTCGGCATCTTCCACTTCAACAAGGGTGCGACGTTGAAGGGCAAGGCCAGTGACAGTGATTACATGGCGCTGATGCTGATCGGGGCCGGGCCGGTGTATGCGGTGAGGTGCGATTAGCGACACCGGTTTTTGAGGAATGTTTGAAATCCGAATAACTGCGTGATGCAACCCAATGCACCACTGGGCAAGTAGTGAAGATGGAGCCTCACCCAGATTGGAGAGGTCCAGATGAAATTGCACGTAGCCACTCTCATGTTCATCGTCTCTGCATCCGTGCAGGCAGCAGACGGTACTCCAGCTGATAGACAGACCGCTGACGAAGCGAAGTCCCCAGCGAGAATTGTTCGCAGCGCAGAATGGCCTGACTCCATCGGGCGAACGGTCAGTGTGGAGCAGTCCCTCACCCGCAACTCGAAGGGGCAATATGTATATCGCTACGATGATCAATCGGAAGCAACGAAGCAGTACCACGAGGCTTCCTGCGCAGATATTGGGATGAATCCCGCCAAGGGCGAGTCCATCACGGTGGGGCCAGGAAGCGCTGCATGGCATTGCTCAAGCATCGAGTCGAACGGCGCTAGTGACGCAAAGAGTACGGACTATGTATTCGCCTATGCACCCAATGGACAGGTATCAGCCGGCCAGAACTTCGTTTCCCACGGAACTGTGAGATTCAACAGCTCAGTCAGCGGGAACATCCAGGGTAGCGCGCAAATCGACAACGGAAGGTGCCAGACCTTTTATAGCGAGTATTACCCACCCAACACTGTGGGGAATCACACCGCGAGAGTCCTCTGCTTCGCTCATGCCCCACAGACCATGAATACGTTGATGGAAGGGTGCGTACCGCGCGCCTGCGCAAGCGATCGCGGTTCCATCAGGGCCGACTGATACCTGGCCCCCCTGCCACGGCTGCAATCATCACTGACATCATTCCGTTCTGACTTCACCAGCTGCCCCCTGGCTTTCGGGCGGCTTCCGCATCGACAAGGAAGGTGGCCAGTAATTCTTCCCCTTCGGTCGCGATGGCCAGTAGGAGCGCGATCCAAGAGCCCTGCACAAGGCCAGCGACCGCGACTACATCGTGCTGATTCTGATCGGGGCCGGGCCGGTGTATGCGGTGAAGTGCAATTGAACTGTAAATCCGAGCCCACGCTCGGCTCCTTTTGCAGTGGATCCACGCCATGCGTGGATGCAGGCATGGTGGAGCCAAGGGTGGGCTCGGTCCTACAACAGCTGCGGTACCATGCCCTCCCCCGAACCGCCCCGGTACCGCCGTGCCCCATTACACCGGCCCCCTGCTGACCCGCGACAGCGCCGACACCCTGCGCCGTGCCCATGACAAGGGCGCTGCCGACTGGCAGGGCTCGCTCGACCTCGGCCGCAGCCAGGACTGCGTGGCGCTGGATGCGGACGGCTTCCACTTCCGGGGCCAGCCCTATCCCTGGCCGGGCAAGCTGAAGGACCGCACGCTGTATTACTGGGATGGCGAGGAGTTCGCGCCGATCTCGCGCTACAGCGGCTCGCTGATCAAGCTGGTGCCGACCGAATGGGGCGCACCGACGTTCGAGATCGACGGCATCAAGATGCTGCCGACCTCGAAGCTGTCGCCATTCGAGGATGCGCGCCGCAAGGTCGAGCTGGTCGCTCCGGCCGGCAAGGTCATCCTCGATACCTGCGGTGGCCTCGGCTACTTCGCCGCGTGTGCGCTGGAAGCCGGTGCCGGCCAGATCCGATCATTCGAGAAGAACGCCGATGTGATGTGGCTGCGCACGCTCAACCCGTGGTCGCCGGACCCGGACTCGGCGGCCGCCGGGGGCCGCCTGCAGTTCAGCCACGGCGACGTCTCCCAGCAGATCGAACAGGTGGCCAGCAACAGCGTCGACGCGATCCTGCACGACCCGCCGCGCTTCGGCATCGCCGGCGAGTTGTACTCGCAGGTGTTCTATGACCACCTGGCGCGCGTCATCCGCAAGGGCGGGCGGTTGTTCCATTACACCGGCGCCCCGAACAAGCTGACCAGCGGTCGCGATGTACCGCGCGAAGTGGCCAAGCGCCTGGAAAAGGCCGGTTTCAAGGCCGAGCTGGCACTGGACGGCGTGCTCGCCGTCAGGCGCTGAGCGTCACTCCGAATCGACCTTGGCCAGCTTCATCACCCACGCCGGCACCTCCGGTTCGCCCGCGTAGAAGGACTTCGGCTTGTTCTCCGCCATCGCCCAGCGGTGCAGCCAGCTGGGGCCATAGCGGCCGTTGTAGCCTTCGGCACCCCGCGCATACGCCGGGTCACGCATCGCTTCGTCCAGCGAAATGAAGCGATAGCCACGGCGTTTCGTCGCCGCCACCAGTTCGGCGAAGGCGGCGGCGTTGAGTTCGTTGGCATGCATGAGCCACACCTGTGGCACTGCGTAGCCCAGCAATGCCTGGGACTGCCGCTCGTAGTAGTCCAGCTTGTTCAGCATGTAGGGCACGTAGCCCCTGCGCAGTTGCGCCAGCGTCGCTTCGCGCGCCGGGGAATCCGGCTGTTCGTTCATCACGTTGGCATAGGCGAACGCCCACACCCACTCTCCGTTGTCCACCGTCACCGGCGCCACGCGGTAGCCGTGCCGCCTGAAGAACGCATCCATCTGCGCGCGCTCCTCTGCGGTGCGTCCAGCGCGCAGGTAGGGATGCCGCATCCACGTCGGCACCTGGCCACGTTCGGCCAGCAACGGCCGCAGCACCGTCTCGCCGCGCAGGAAATCCTGCTGGAACGCCGCCACGCCATTGGCATTGAGGTCCATGTGCGACCAGGTGTGATTGCCCAGCACGTAGCCGGCGTCCAGCCAATCGCGCAGCATCTGCACCCGCGCCGGCTGCACCTGCCCATCGACCTCCAGCTTGTTCTCGTTGACGAAGCCGATCACCGGCACGGCCGCCTGGCGCAGCTGCGCCATCAGTGCGTCATGCCGTGCCTGCAGGTCAGCCGGCGCGATCTGATCCAGCCGCGCCCAGGGCAGGTCGTCGATGGTCACCGCGATGCGGCGATCGCTCCCGGCGGCGTGCACCGCGAGCGACAGCAGCAGCAATGGCAAAGCACGCAGCAACAAGCGCATCGGATCTTCCCTGGCGTGGCGAGGCGTCGACTGTAGCGCGTATCCGGGCTTCCGGCGTGGCCCGCGGGAGCTCCCGTTACGCCCGGCGCCGCCTTCCCTGCCGCGCACGCGCAATCGCCCGCCACAGCGCAACGCCCGCCACCATCGCCACCGCCAGCAAAGCGGCCAGCACCAGCGCCAGGTCATCCGGGTTGCGCAGCAACGACGCGTTCTGGCGGGTGAGGATATCGAACACCAGCTGCTGGGCCTGCGCCAACGGCACCTCGCCCTGCGGGGCCAGCTCCACAAGGCACGAGGCCGGGGCCAGCGTGGCCACGCTGGTCCATGCCACTTCGTACAGATGCAGCGTCCACGCGGCCGCGACCAGCAACGCGCCATGCAGCACCATCAGCGTCCCGTTCGCGACGCGCAGGCGCCCCTGCAGCCGGCCGGCCCGGTAAGCCCCCATCGACATCGCCCCCAGCAGCGCCAGCACCACGCCCGCCATCGGAACCCACTCGAACGGCAGCCACGCCTGCAGGGCCTCGGAACGCGACATCAACTGCTCCGCCACCTGCATGCGCGCCACCGGATCGGGGCCACCGCATGCCTGTTCCACCGGCTCCAGCAGCAGGTCTACCCGGTAGCGGAAGAAGCCCGCAGCCAGCGCCACGGCCAGCAATGCGACCCATTGCAACACCAGCAGCATGGGACCCGGGCCACAGGCACGGCAGAAGCGGGACGCAACGGACACAAGCGGTTCATCCATGACAACGGAGGACCATCCTAACCACGGCACCCCGGGGTTGTCGGCAGGCGGATGCGACAATCTTCAGCCTGCCCGGTAGGATGTCGAGCCGACGGAACAGGCGCGTGCCGGAGTCGAGTGGATGGTAGTGCTGTATCTGGCCGTGCGGGTGTTGTTTCCGCTATCGGTATTCGTGCTGGCCTGCAGCGTGCTGTCGCGCCTGATCAACGCCCGCCTGGCCCGCCTGCCACGCGTTCCCTTGAACCTGCCCGAGCCCAGCAGCAGCCCGCGCAGGAAAGACCGGCGCCTGCATGCGCGCGCACTGCGGCGCCGCCCGGGCCTGCGCACTGCTACCCGGCCCGCAACCGCACCACGACGCTGGCACATTGCAGCGGCCTGCATCGCCGTGTCGGCTCTGGTCGCCGCCGTGGCGATCACGCCCGATGGCGCGCGCTTCCTGGTCATGGCCCGCAGCCTCACCGGCTACCCCGCCACCGTTGCCGAGGTCCGCGTTCCCGCGGCGGCACACGCGGTGCTGCTGCAGGCGTGGCAACCCGTGCTCTCGCACCTCTCCCGGCCGGTATCGATGCGCTACCCGGTGCCCCGCACCGGCGCCACGCATGAAGCGCATGCCACGCTTCCCGTGCAGGTCAGGCATCGTCCTGACGCGCTGCAGATCGCCACGGCCATACCCGTGGAAGCCGAGGCGTTGCGCACCGAACTTGCCCGGCTGGGCGGCGTGCCGCGTGAGGCCATCACCGTCCGCCAGGACGAAATCTCCCCGTGGATGCAGCCCGGATGGCAACCCTGGCCCGGCCGGTAGCGCCGGACGGGGCGTCCAGGACAAGCATCGCGAATGCCTAGCGCTTCAGGAAATTCAGCAACGCCAGATTGAAATGGTCGGCGTGGCTGGTATTGCAGCCATGCGGCGCCCCCTGCAGCATCACCACCTCGCTGCCCGGAATCGCACGATGCGTGCGCTTTCCGGAGCCCTCGAACGGCACGATGGCGTCGCTGTCGCCGTGCAGGATCAGCGTCGGCACGGTGATCTTCTGCAGGTCGCGGCGGAAATCCGTGGTGGCGAATGCCTGCATGCAGCCCAGCGCAGCCGCCTGGTCCGATTGATGGCACAGCGCGATGGCCGACTGCCGCTCGTCCTCGGTAACCATCAGCTTGCCGTTGGCGCTGAAGAACTGGCGCGTGAAGTCATCGAAGAACGCCTCGCGATCTGCCTGCAACCCCTTGCGCATTTCGTCGGCCGCGTCCGGGGTCAGCGGTCCTTCCGGGTTGTCGTCGGCGCGCAGCAGGCAGGGCGGCACCGCAGCGGCGAACACCACGCTGTGCAGGCGCGCCTGGCCATGGTTGGCCACGTAGCGCGCCACCTCGCCGCCACCCATCGAAAAACCCACCAGCGTCACGTCGTGCAGATCGCGGTCTTCGATCAGCGCGGCCAGGTCTGCGGCCAGCGTGTCGTAGTCATAGCCGTCGGCGGGCTTGTCAGAACGGCCAAAGCCCCGGCGGTCGTAACAGATCACTCGATGCTGGGCGTCACGCAGGATCGGCACCTGCGCCTTCCAGGCGTCCGCCGACAACGGCCAACCGTGGATCAGGATCACCGGGCGGCCGTCGCCGCCGCTGTCTTCAACATGCAGCCGGATGCGGGAAGCAGGCATGGGGGCTCCTGTGGAAGGGGAGAACGTGCAGGCTAGTGGCGCCGCCCTGTGGAGGCCGTGAGGGAATCGCACTCCCTCATGACATCGCCTGCACATCCACCGGCCGCGCCGCGGCCGTTGAGGGGCAGCCTGCGCCAAGCACGCTGTCCGCATCCGGCACATGGCTATTCGGGGGACTACATGCCAGCCCTAGTGCCGGCCAGGGGCGTGTCGGGGCACGCTGGATCCCTTAGGAAGCACTACGAGCAAAACACCGTTGCGTTTTTGGCGTGACCATCGAAGACCAGCACACGATGGATACTTGCTTCCGCGCATCGACAATTGCCGCAACTTGGCGCGGTACAGATGGTACTTTGCAGCCTCAGGCGCTCGAGCAAAGTGCACGCCCCCGCAGAATGCTGGCGAACAGAAGTCAGTTTAATGAGATGGAAGGAAATATCGATCAATGAACAAGAGCCATTCCGAGCTCGCGACAGCCATCGACAATCTGGTCGCCGAACTACGGCCCGTGCTGGCCTGGATCGAACGTCATCCAGTGCTCATCGCATCCATCGCGGTGCTGCTTCCGAGCGCTGGCATCTATTACTATGCAGTGAGGGAGCAACTGCCTCTCAGTCTGCTTTCCACCGATGCAGTTTCTGCACTTCCCATGTTGCTGGCAGTAACAGGGCTACGCATCCTCGCTTTGTCCGTGCTCTTCTTCTCCCCCGTCGTGCTGTCACCCAACCGTTTCTCATACACACCGGACCGGGGAATCAAACTACTACCCGAGGATCCCGCCAGCCGAGACAGAACGATTTTCCGCTGGAGCCTTGCCCTGATCGCTCCGGGCGCACTTCATTTCGCCGGGATCTATGTCGCGTCTTTCTATGACACTCTTTCGACAATTGCGCTCTGGATCAGCACGCCAGGTTGCCTACTTATTTTCGTAATCATATCGCGCTGGGCGAAGCCGGAAGACAGGAAACAAAAATGGCTATCCCTGGACACCTACTTCTTGCTGGTCACGGGATTTCTGCAGCTATTGTCGATCAATACAATCATGCAGCTCGCGCTCGGCCTGGTGGTCACGAAGAGCAACTTGGAGATTGGCGCATCTCTGCTTGGTGCTTCGGTTGCACTTGGCTTTCTTCAGTCCGTGGTCATACGAGCCGTGGACGGACTAAGTGAGCGGTACGGTGTTGGGACACTTGCCGTCTCATTTGCATCCGTCGTGATCATTGTGGGAATGCTGTTCCCTCCAACAGGCGCCTTCCTGACGGCGCAGGTTGTCAATCCACCAGGTGAAAAATCCAAGGGCTGCATGATGCTGACCCTACGGTCCCGCGACAGTGCATCCATCAAGCTTCTGGTGGGTGATGGCACTGCTACCGATCAGATCAAAGTGGTGTACTCAACGAGCTCGGTACTTCTTGTTCGAATGAAGAATGACGATAGCGGGACAATTTATCGAATTCCCGTGGATCAGGTTTCAGAGTTCAAGCAATGCCCCCGAGAACAGGGTGCGAGAGAGCCATCAAAGGCAACAATTTCCTAATGGCCTAATTTGAGCCACCGCCGCCTGTGCATATGCACAGGCGGCCCCATCGAACGCCTTACAACTGAATCCGCGCCACGCTCTCGTTCGCGTCCTTGGCCTCTTCCTCGCCATTCTTGATGCTCACGAACAGCACGTTGTTCTTCTCATCCAGCGCCAGGCTGTTCGGGTGGGCCGGAACCGGGTAGGTGGCCACCTTCTGGTAACTGTCACTGTTGTACGCGGTCACCGTACCCGCCTCGCGGTTGGTCACGTACAGGCGCTTGCGCGGGGCGTCCAGCAGGATGCCCAATGGGCCGGCGTCGGTGGGGATGCTGGCCAGTTCCTTGCCGTCGTGGCGGTCGAGCACCAGCACGCGCTGGCCCGGGTGCTTGCTGACCAGGCCGCTGCTCTTGGCCTGGTAGCCGCGCAGGAATTCCGAGCCCTGGTCCGTGACGAACAGGCGCGTGCCGGCCGGA
This sequence comes from Stenotrophomonas maltophilia, assembly GCF_001676385.1. Classification (GTDB taxonomy): domain Bacteria; phylum Pseudomonadota; class Gammaproteobacteria; order Xanthomonadales; family Xanthomonadaceae; genus Stenotrophomonas; species Stenotrophomonas maltophilia_J. The sequence goes on from NZ_LYVJ01000017.1 coordinate 25,768, forward strand.
TCCAGCGCGATGTTCATCGGCTGCTCGGCGGCGATCCCGTGCTGCGCCACCACCTTGCCGGAATCGGTGTCCACCACCACCAGATCGGCCAGCAGGTTGCTGGCGTACACGCGCTTGTTGCCCGCATCCAGCGCCAGGCCGGGCGCCTTGGCGTTGCCCAGGCCCTCGATCGTGTTGATCACCTTCAGCGTGGTGGTATCAATGACGAACAGCACGCTGCCGGTATCCGGCTGGCTGGTGTGGCCGGTCACATACAGGCGGTTGGCGGCGCTGTCGACCACCAGTTCGCGCAGGTCGTGGGTATAGGCGGCCTTGCCATCCTTGCCGGTCTTCTTTTCCATCAGCTGCACGGTGCCGATGGCCGTGTTCTGTGCGGTGTCGACCACGGTCACTGACAGGTCCACGGTATTGCCCACGTACAGGCGATCATGGGCATCGTCGAGCGCCACGCCGAACGCCTTGCGCTGCAGCGGGATGCGGGTTTCCACGGCCAGCGTGGCCGGATTCAGGCGCAGCACCTGGGCCGGGCCGGCGGCCTCGCCGAAGCCGCCGGACGAGGCGACGAACACGGCGTTCTGTTTCGGGCTGTAGGCCAGCTCATACAGGCCCTGGGCCACAGCCTGGCGCTGCACGGCGGTGGTGGCGCTGGCGGCCGGAGCGTTATCGGCGAAGGCAGAGGGCGCGCCGAGGCTGAGCGACACGGCAAGGGCCAGGGCGGCCGAGCGGAAAGCGGAATGACGGAACATGCGAGCATCCTTGAAAGGGCACGGGAAGGTGTCCTGGCTCGCTGGGCCGTGCGGAGACGGCCGTTCCGGGGGGTGTGCACCGGATGGGCTGGCTGGGTTGCGGGGCAATGGTAGCAGTTCCCGCCCGCGGAAACCCCTCCTTGCCAAGGAGGGGCGCGGAGGCACGCGCCCTCGCCGTCATTCCATGCCGAGCACGGGGGCCTGCACTGCGTGCTGGGCCTGCGCATCCCGCGATGATGACTCAAGCTGGCGATCCCTGCTCTCCTCGAGCGCCCGCTGGCTCAGCTGGGCGTACTGCTGCATCGATGTTTCCACGGGCGTCTGCACTGCTTGCTCCGTGCGCATGGATGCCATGGGAAACGGAAACCGGCTCATCTCGCCCTGTATGAGGAACACCGTATGCCCGGCCGGGTGCAGCGCCGTTTCGCTGCTCAGCCGCACATGGTCCACGCGGGTCAGGCCGTGGTCCTTGGCCAGCACCAGCAAGCTCGCGCTCATCCGCTCGCTGAGGCCATCAGAGGTTCGCCCATGCGCAGCATCCAGCGCCGCCACGCCCGTGCGGATCTGTTCGTAGAGCGCAGAATCCGGGCTTCCGGCCGGCAGCAACTCCAGCCCCTGCGGCCGCGTGTCCGAGGCGTGCGCGGCGGCCGGTGTCATCGGTGCCCCTGCGGAGGGCGGCGCCGTGCCCTGCCGTTCCGTCGTCTCCGTCAATGCGGGTTCCCCGTTGGCACGCGCCCGCACCTCATTCCACGCCGCCTGCAGCTCCTGCGTGCTGGTAGTCGCGACCGCGCGCGCCACACCGTCCTGGCCTACCTGGTAATGGGTGATGGGCCTGGAGGCGCCCGCGTTGCCCTCGGCTACAGGCCCCAGTTCCTGCAATGTGGGACCCGTAATGCCGAGCTGCTCGCGCGTGCGCGCCGTGGCCAGCGCAATGGCCTGCTCCCACGCCGGGGTCAGCGCAACGCCCGCAGCGTAGTAGCTGTGGCGCAGCTCGTTCTGGTTCACTTCCGCCGCCGACGGCAGCGGCCGCGATTCCAATGCGGCAATGGTCTGGTTGAACTGATCGAGCGACGGCTGCTGGATGGTGCGGGTCAGTTCCAGCTCCAGCGCCATGTTGCCCTGCGCGATCTGGCCAGCATGGCTCCATCGCCCTGCTTCGTCGCGCTGGTAGAGCTGGTTGTCCGAGCCCTGGACGGCGTCGGGCTTGGCACGGGCCTGCTCCACTGCTTCCGGCACCAGCGGCACGAAGTCACTTGCGCGTGTAGCAGCACGGGTCTCCAGGTAACTGGCGGCGATCGCGGCCTTGCCGTTGGCGATGTTGTTCTCGATGCGCTGGACCGCCTCGCGATTCAACTCGTTGGCGCGCTCGGGGCTGGCGGTCTGCGTCTCGTACACCCCCCTGTCGTTGGCGCCGGACACGCCAATCTTGACCTGCCGCGTCCACTGCTCGGTCTGCGCATCGCGGTGCCAGTTGGGATTGTCCAGACGGCCCTCGCCGTCCCGCGCCGGGATGCTGAAGGGATCCTGCGGTGGCGGTGCCTTGCCCAGTGCCAGCTCTACCGCTTTTACATGGGCGTATGCGCCCAGCTCGCGGGCCTTCTCGTAACTGGCACCCACGCTGCGCTCAGCGGGATTGCCCTGGCCGTCACCCGCGCTGTCCATGACCGCCTGACGGTCCCAATTGCGGCCATTGAACTGCCACGTGACGCCGGCCTTGTCGGTCTGCTGATAGATGGCGCGGTTGTCGAGCAGATCGGCGCCCTTGTCGAACGCCTTACTCATCAGCAGCGCATCGCCTGCGACGATGGCGGCCGGGACGAAACTGGAGGTGCCAATCACCGATGCCGTAGCCATGCCACCGATCCAGCCACCGCCGTTGCGCGCCAAGGCATGGGTGAGCTCGGACTGGGCGGCAGTGCCGTTGCCCTCTTCCAGCAGCTGCGAAGTACGACGGGCGGTAATGACAGCGTCGGCGCCAGAGGCGAGCAGGCCGCCGGATCGGATCAGTTGGCTGGTGGAGGCTTCGCCGAGGAGGAGGTCCATAGTGATGCCGCCTTGTTGCAAGCGAGGCGCACGAATGCGATAGGCAGCCTCCTCACCTAGCACTCGCTCCACTTTCAGGATGCCCGGCTCCGACATGACAATCCGACCAGATTGTTGCGCATCGGAGATTGCCGCCGACAAGCTGTTCCTCTGAAGCTCAAGATCACTTCCTTTAGTCAGCTTGGTGCCGAACTGATCATGGACATCCAGCAAGGCCACAATGCGCGATTCAGTTCTGGTCACTAGAAGATGCATTCGCTCGTCTGGACGCATGCCAGTCAACGCGCCGTACTGCGAAGAGTGGACCTGCGCGTAGCGATCGACATTCCCGAAGAATGCCTGCGTTCGCGGCCTGATGGCATCTGAATCCATGCCAAGAGGGGCGTTCGTGTAAAGATCACCGTTGACTAGGCCAATCGTCATCGTGTCGCGAAGGCCGTTGACCTGAGCTGCCACGCGCTGCATCGCAGCCACGTCACCGCGAAGCGCAGCTTGGCCGTCTGGTGATGCCTCGATCATCTCCAGAGAAAAGGTGATTCCGTTTTGATAGTCCTTGATCGGCCCCCCGCCATGAGGGGAAACACCCATGGCAGCAGCGAGCCTCTTGTCTGCCGGCATGTAGAGCAGGTTCTCGAACACATCCTTCTCAACGAGCTCTGCATCCACCAATGCCTGCAGAAAATCGTTGTTATTGAAGGTTTGTTGCTCAAGCACATGGTGCTTCTGAAGAATCGGACTGTTACGCGGCATAGAGCGACCTCTTCCTTGAGTTCAATCAGCGGACTCAGATATCAGCTGCGTCCGTAAACGATAGTCCTCGCGACTCGCCCCTACCACCGATGCCGGCGGCCAGAACCGCATCGCGCAAAGCGCTGTCACAGAAAACCAGGTTCCCTGAGTACGGCGTTCGGAATATGTGCGCCTGGTTGATGACATCCTTTCGGAACGCCAGGGAACTTCCACCCCTGAGGTCGTAAAACTTGCCTCCGGGATAGCCCTCGTCGCGGACAACGCGGAGCTTTGACGCAGCTTCATCGACCGCATCGATCACTCGGGTCACATCGCAGAGGAAGTAGCGCGGCCCTTCAGATCCATTGGCGAGGCGGTATTCGCTCTCCGCAAACTCGAATCCGTTGGGATCGACAGAGACGAACGCGTTGCGCAAGCGCTCCGAGACGAGCCAGTAACCGCTCATCCCTCCTTCAAGATCTTCAGGAAGCCCCCCCTTCTTGGGTGAGTGAACCAACAGTGGTTTCTCTGCCAAAGGTGGAAATCCACCCCCTTCAGGACGTAGGATCAGCCGTGGAGGCGTGCGAAGTTTCTTCACATTCTCGAACACTACCCCGTGACCCTTTCCCCCGCGAGTGGTGTCCGGCATCAAGAGGAAGAATTCTCCGCGTCTGGGCTGAGTTGACTCCATTTGCTCCATGATATTCATCCCTTACAAAGTCCTAATTGCTAGCCTAGGGCCAACCGAAAGAGGGGGAGGCGACCTCCTTTCATTTACGTGAAAGCTGGCACCACGCCTACCGCACTTTACCCCGGCGTGACCTGGCTGTCGTACATTCCCAACGCACCGAAGCTCCAAGAGCTGGCACTCCCCAATTTCAGCTCCGCTAGGCCAACACCAGATCCCCATTGATCAGCGCCACCTTCACCGTGTCCTGCAGCATCCTCACGGCCTCCACTGCCCGAACGGTAGAACCTAGGTCGCCTTCAAGCGCCCCCTGCCCGTCTGGCGATGCCTCGATGGCAGCCAACTGCTGCAACATGCCCTGTGTGTAGGCATCAATCGGCTCCTGCACATAGCGCGCGCATCCCAGCTCATCTGCGAACGCCTGCTCAATGGGCAGGTACAGCCAATTGGGTGCAGAGTTGATGTCGAACTCGCCCACCGCCTGCAGATGGCGAAGTAGGTTGCTTCCCGCAATGATCGTGGGACCGATGATCAACTGAGAATCGAACAGCGCGTCATTGTCTCCGATGGCAGCCATGGGTCTCCTTTCCTATGGGTGTTGCGATGGGTAACTACGGTCCTCTTTTACTCTGGCATGCATTGGTATGCAATCGGACCACAATCAAATTTTGCGCACCGCCGACGGCGCGTCCCGCCGTGTGAAACCTATCGCGGCCACACTCCTCTTCTCACTGGAGGATGCCCATGATCAGACTCGACCCCACATGGCTGGAAGCCTTCGACAAGGAGCTGCTCCACCTGTTCGCCATCGACCATCGCGATGCCGGCATGGATGAATACCTGCTGGACTGCTATGCAGACCTTCCGCCGCGCGAGGCGGCACTGGCCCTCGGCAGCGACTACCACCTGGAGCGCGACGATGCGCTGTGGCCACGGCCGGGCGTGCCTATGTAACCCGCGCAACAGTCCCGCAAGCCGGCATTCAAGGCAAGCGATGCCAGGGGATGGACGCTAAGTTGGCAGCGCACCGGAATGGAAACCACGCATGCCCCGTTTGAACACCGCCCTGGCACTGAACCTCGATCTGATGCTGCTGGACGCTACGCCTGCCATGGTCATGGCGGCAGACCCGCAGGTTTCCACTGATGTGTTCGTGGAGCGCGGTGACAACCCTACCTTCGAGCGGCAGCAGGCGCCTGCCGTTGTGTATTCAACGGCCCCGGTCACGCCGCCCGATACCTTGCTGCAGGTCCCCATGGCGGTGCTGTTTGTTGCTCAGCTGGATGAGCTGGGCCACGTTTCCAACGTGATGGTGGTGCGGTCCAGCGGACTACGGGACATTGATCGTGCGGCCTTTACCGCAGTGGTCCAGTGGCGCTTCGAACCGATCGTGGTTGAGGGCGTCGCGCGGCATGCGCGGGTTCGGGTGCGTTTGAGCTTCGTGGCTTCGGCGGAGGCGCCGCTCGGCTGAACCGCTGGTTCAATCTGTCGCGATCGACCCTACGCCATGGCCCTGACTGCTGGCATTCCTACCCTTGGGGCCAATAACGCCAAGCCCTTGAAGACCGTTGCAGCGCAATCGCTTGCCGGCTTAACACCGTGTGCGACAATGCCGAAAGCGTCAGGACTGGCAATCGTCGGTTCTGCAGTTTCTTGGCATTTGGCAGCTGCGCGGGTATCTCTTGGCGTGCCACCGGAAAAGGGTGGCGCGGGACTCGAAAACCCGTCTATGTACCAGATGTATGCGCTTGCCGGCCGGCGTCACCTTTTGTGTGGCGCCGGCTGGCAATCCGTTCGCGTTCCATGGCGGGCGGTGCGTGGGGATCTTCGGATCCGCCGGTCTGGTATATGCCGGTTTTCGAGCCCGCACCGTCCGCCACCTTTATTGGTGGCGCTGCTATTTGTCCTGTACGGAGCATTGCCATGAACACATCGGACTTCCGTTCCCTGCACGCGCAGTACGATCCGGACAATGCCGAAACCGAGCGCGCACCCTCCCTCGATCCCAACGCATTCGTCGCCACGCTTCGCCGCATCGGAACTGGTGCAGCGGCGGATGGCCAGCCTTGGCCGGAGCGGCATCAGCTGCCTGGGCGCTGTCTACAGCTGGCGGATGCGGACTGCGCACTAGCCGGGCTGCGTGTGGTGGCGGAGCTGATGCTGGCTGCGGAGCGGACTCGGCAGAACGGCGCGCCCCAGGAGTACCTGGGGGATCGGGTGATGGAAGGGTTGAAGATGGCGTGTGTGGCGTTGACTGCGCAGGTGGCTGAGCGGTTACAGGTGCGGGAGTAGCGCGCGCTTCGCTACGCACATCGAATGCGATGCGCCGGATCGTATCCACGCTCCGAAGTATCCGCCGCGGCCTGATCCGTTTAGCCTCCAACACTGGCCTCACTATGCCGAGCCGGACTTTGCTTGCCCTGACAGCGGCAGCGCTACTGGGATTGATCATTGGCGGGACGTACGCACCAGCCACCACAATGACGCTTGAGAATTGCCCAAGACTCACCGACTCGGAGTTTGCCGTGCTTCGGGCCGACGCCGAGAGCTTTGCCGAAGCGTTGGCTTGCCATGGCGTCACCATCGAAAAGCATGATCCCAGTAGACGCTTCTTTGATATGAGCGTACTTGGCGACGCCATTCTGTTCGTGGACAACTCTGGGCCAAGTCTTCTGATCGTCACCATGTCTACGGCCGCAAGCGGTGCATTAGAGCTACAGCGCTGGAAAGATGGATGGGGCTCACCCGAGGGACGCCGGAGGAACTTGAGCGCATCTGAGGACGGCTGCCCTTGGTCTGCATCCCAATAGACCCCCATCTGCACCCCATCCTGACAGCCAAACCCGTCAGCCAATGCCACAAGGAACCTGGTTCTGGCTAGAATCCTGGGCACTTAGCTTCTGGGACAGGGATCTGGGATGGAACTCCCATTCGAGGTGGGCGCGCTCTACAACCGTCAAAAGCAAATCCACGGCATATTTGGCGGGCAACAGCAAGGCGGCATTTCGACACCTAGGGAGCATCCGCTAGTCATCGCGTTCACTGGCGAAGCCGGCGTGTCTCATGGCTATCATGATTTCTGGGACGACGACGAAGTCTTTCATTACTTCGGCGAGGGTCAAGTCGGAGACATGAAGTATGTGGCGGGCAACCGAGCGATCGGCGAGCACGTCAAAGATGGCAAGACGCTCGTAGTGTTTCAGATGATGGGCAAGGGGCGGCCCTACCGATACCTTGGTAGGTTCATGTGCCAGTCCTCCTACGTTCAACCTGGCACGCCAGATCGAGAAGGCCAGCCAAGGTCTGCGATCGTGTTCCGCTTGAGATCGCTGGAAGCCTCACTGGGCCTCGCGGCGAGTGAGGCGGACCAAGCTGAGATCGATGCAGCGATCGATGACGTCGGCGCGACCAGCACAAGACGCGAAACCGAAGTGCGGACAAAACAACGCCTGTTCCGTGAGCGCCTGATTGGCGTTGAGAAGGGCTGTCGACTGACCGGCATTGAGGATCTGAGATTCCTTCGCGCGAGCCATATCAAGCCATGGGCAGATAGCACTCATAGCGAACGCGTTGACGGGGAGAATGGACTCCTGCTGGCCCCGCATGCGGATCTGCTTTTTGACCGCGGTTGGATTAGTTTTTCGTCGAGCGGTCGCCTAATAGTTTCGAGCAGCCTACCGTCGGACGTACAAGTTCGTCTTGGCCTGAAATTACATGCCTCACTTCGTTATGGAGTCTTCTCCGCGAAGCAACTTAGCTTCTTGGAATTTCACCGAGACGTGGTTTTTGATAGCCACCATTCCACATTGCATTCCACAGAGAATGTTCACCTTGGGCTCCTTCGCTAGTTCATGCCCGGTGACGCAGACGCGTCTGAATTGCGGCAGGAACACCTCAATAACGTCGCCAAGCTGATTGATTCACGGCGAACGCCGAATGACGCGCCTACCTTGGCAATCGATCAGCCCGACCCATGTGTTGCGCTTGCCAATTGAGACCGCCCAGCCTCAATAGCCACCAATGCACCGCCTTGCCCTCTGGACCAATCACCAGCCAGACAGCCGCCAAACTGGGGCATTCGATTTTCATCGAAGATGCACAGAACTGGGCACTACCAAATACCAGTTACACAACGCTTATAGGTGAATTCAACCTTGGTTAGATCCTTTCTAACTACCCAAAAACACTGCCCACCATATCCATCAGCCTCAACAATGAAGTGGTCAACTCCCACTCCCGCCTTCTCTTCATAACTAATGTGCTTAGACAACAGCGCAGTGAGATCTATCGCATCCGAGTCAGATACGCGATCACCTTTGCCGTACGAATTTAGCATCTTACTGAAAAATTCCAACGCATCTTTCTGACGAGGAAAGTGCCTCTCACCGACACGCACCGGCTTCGCTGCCATATCCTTAACCCTTAAATTTACATGTACCAGGCCAATACCGACCTTAGTTTTTGGCTAACGCCCTCAATGCTGGATCTGAAGACAACCTCATTCTCGTCAGCCTTAACAACATGCGGTAGGAGCTCCTCAATCTGATCGGGCAGAAACCCATACCTCATCAACATGACATTCACGTTATCATTGGTCCCGAATCTAATGAGCTCCATGAACTTAAGAGCCGTGACATCCTTTGTATTTCTGTAATAAATTCGAGCCGCAGCAACAAAAACATCAAATAGGCAAAATGATATTACTTTGTCCAAGTAGTCATACGTGTCAAACATTACAACATCATAACTAACCTTCTCCTTGGGAGTATTCCTTTCAAATAGTGAAAACGCCTTCTGGAGATTGGAGTCCGGCAGAATGGTGGCGGGCTGAGAGAATTCGGCATAGGGCTTTTCTTTCTCATCACGCCTCGATATCGAACTGAACCGCATACCAACTATCTCTCTGAAAGTTCTCCCGGAGAAAGACTGAATCAGAATGAAAATTGCTTGCCGAAAAACGGAGTACTCTCCTTCAAGCAATGGCCGCCCCATATACGCTTCATAAATAAGCCTCAAACTCGCCTCAATCTGCGCTCTTTCGGAACGCTTATCCGCGCCCCTCAGCGCATCTCTTACGCGAACTCCATCAACGTAGAGAATCTCAAGAACGGCCTGCATTGCTCCGAGCGCGGCACTTCCGGAAAGACGATCAGCTCTGGTCTGCGGATATGCAAGTCATCGTTGAATTGATCTGTTCGTATTGCCTCTATTACCTCCCGATCCTCACTAGAGCGATCTTCGTCTAAGGATTCAATCAAAGACTGATCAGACAATGAATATTCATCTTCCAACCTCTTGATTAATAGTTTTGCGTTTTTGGTGTAAACGTATCCGTAGTCAAAACTGTCCGATGATGACAATCGCCCGGCCCTACCAATTAGGTTTTTGAACGCCAGAGATCGCTTCGCTTCATTTTCAGCATGAATCTTCATACTATTCAGCCAAACCACGTCGAAGGGCATATTTACGCCTTGCGCGAGCGTACTAGTCGCGAAGCATATCCTGCAATATCCCAATCTAATGTACTCTTCGAGAAGAAACCTAACTTCTAGCGGGACTGATCCATGATGAATCACAACGCCCTTTTGGAGAAGCTCTATCATTCTTGATCGATGATTTACCTGATCAGCCCCGACCAACTTCCTGACGCTGTCAACAATTGAAATCGCCTTCACCTCCTTTAGAACAGGAAGGGAATCCACGTAATCCTGGAACTCCACAATGAATTTTCCATTGTATATTGACTGCTTTGTTACATAAGCCAGTATAGATTTCCCAGAATGGAGCGCGAACTTCGAAAAATCCCCTTCGAACTTAACACAATCGCGAAGGCGCTCCCCTTGCCTTGAGAAGGGACTAAAGTAGTAGTCAGATCCATTCCCATGCCTTTGAATGAACACCTTCCCGACCGCACCCTGCTCGTAAGATTTTGAGAACGCGTTACCACTTAGGAACCCATGCTTTTTGAACTGCGCCTCAGGGTTCTTCACAAAAGGATGTGCAAATATTAGCCTTGCAGAAGGAAAATGCTTTGACACACGGCGAACGAGATGATCGAAGACCACCCCCCTCATCCCCTCATCTGAGACCTGCGCCTCGTCGAAAAAGAATACCTTTATATCTAAATCAAGCAAAGGATCGAATATATCTCTTGCTCGCTCAGGAGTAAGTACAAATATTCGCCGCGGCGCTCTTGACTTGAACACCGAATCAACGAAAGGCATGATCATAACCTTCTTATCGCGAGCGAAGTGTTCGCGCAAGGCGCCAACGTACTCTGCTATTAGGGCACGTGACGGCACAACAATTATCGCGTCACCATTTTCCTGAGATATGAAGTCTCGGATTGAGTAGGACTTTCCGGCACTGGTAGGCGCTGAGATTGAAACCAGCTTATGGTTTCGTATAGCAGAAACCAGACTGGCTTGAACAGGAGTCAGAACCTGATTTCCCTGCACTCTGTTCGCTTCTCCCATACGCGACATCAGAAAGGAGTACAGGCTGTTAGGCTCCCCGAGCTTATAGAACAGCCCCATCGATGCAATGATGTCTTCTTCGAAATCCTTGAAGACAGTCTCATGAAACTCACGATATAGACTAATCTCCTCCAGCTTCTCTTGCGTGTCTGGCCCAACCTGGTGAAGGCGTTCAAGAATAGCTGACAGTGTTACTGACGGATTTTTGTCGTTCGCAATTGATTCAGGCGTCATTAGACACCCCCACCAGGAAAATCTGCTTAATCCCTCTCGACTTAGAAAAATCGATCGCAGATCTTAGAGCGTTCCCCATTATGACTTCATGATTCTTGCCAAGAAGAGAGAATGCCGCGACCACACCAAATTTGTCGTCATTAAGAAGCGCCGCCGGGCCGGGGCATATTTTTGAAAGATGAACATAATCCCTCAAGTGCTTCTCTGCCTCAACAAAATCGGATGCCTGGGAGATCGCCAAGCCGTGTGGTGAGGACACCCTCGAGTACTTTGCTTCTCCAAAGTTGAGGAACCCATTTGGGCAGACGGTGTGAAAGTCGAAGCCCTCGTTCTGCTTCAGCTGAGGTTTCCAGAGCTCCGCAAGAGGAACTTCCGTGTGTCCCAATAGCGATTTCAGGGCCCGCGCGGAGCCAATCGAAACCATAAGCTCCCCGAAGTCCTCTGCCACGGGTGAGCTGGGCACTTTCTTGAATATTTCGCAAAGCACCCGAGACGTCTCTGCAACGGTTTTCTGATATGCCCGTCTAGTCCCCTGGTCAAGGTCCGACATCCACGAGGTGTCGACAACTGTCTCAGTGAGTTTTGCAGATAACTTAGTGAGATCTGTTACGGAGACTTTGCAAGAGATAATGGACAGCGCATCATCGCCAATCATTGAGATGTGCTCGCATCCCCAATCATCATCTTTGAAGCTCATGCTAGCGGACATCCTTTCCTCCGAAAGCCAGATCTGAGTTTGTTCAACTTATCAGGTATCGGACGGAGAATCTCGTTCTTGAGCATGTGAATCGAATTGCCGCTGGCCAAAAAGAAAGCGGCCACATGGGCCGCTTTCTCTGTCACCTATCAGGAATCAAACCCCAACAGGATTAGCCTTCTCCGGATCAATCTTGTACTGCTTGATCGCCCGGGCCACATCCTTCGCGGTCATCTTCCCTTCCTTCGCCAGCGCCGCAATCGCGGCATGCGCGATGTAGTAGCGATCCACCTCAAAGAAGCGGCGCAGGTTCGCACGCGTATCCGAGCGACCAAACCCATCCGTACCCAGCACCGTGTAGCTCATCGGCACGAACGCGCGGATCTGGTCCGCATACGCACGCACGTAGTCGGTGGCGGCAATCGCCGGGCCCTGGCGGCCTTCCAGCAGCTGGGTCACGTAGGCCTTGCGCTGCTCACCTTCCGGATGCAGGCGGTTGGCACGCTCCACGTCGAAACCATCGCGGCGCAGTTCGTTGAAGCTCGGGCAGCTCCAGATGTCGGCGGTCACGCCGAAGTCCTTGTCCAGCAGCTCGGCGGCGGCAATGGCTTCGCGCAGGATGGTGCCCGAACCCAGCAGCTGCACGCGCAGCTCGCCCTTCTTCGGCTTGCCGGCGTCGGTCAGCAGGTACATGCCCTTGACGATGCCTTCGGCCGCGCCTTCCGGCATGTCCGGGTGGCTGTAGTTCTCGTTCATCAGGGTGACGTAGTAGTACTCGTCCACCTGGTCTTCCATCATGCGCTTGGTGCCGTGCTGCAGGATCACCGTCACTTCGTAGCCGAAGGTCGGGTCGTAGCTGCGCACGTTCGGGATGCCACCGGCCACCAGGTGGCTGAAGCCATCTTCGTGCTGCAGGCCCTCGCCGTTCAGCGTGGTGCGGCCGGCGGTGCCGCCCAGCAGGAAGCCGCGGGTACGCATGTCGGCCGCCTGCCATGCCAAGTCGCCCACGCGCTGGAAGCCGAACATCGAGTAGTAGATGTAGAACGGCAGCATCGGCACGTTGCTGACCGAGTAGCTGGTACCGGCAGCCATCCACGAGGCGATGGCGCCCGGCTCGCTGATGCCCTGCTGCAGCACCTGGCCGCTCTGGTCTTCGCGGTAGAACATCAGCTGGTCGGCGTCCACCGGCTTGTACTTCTGGCCGAACGGCGCGTAGATGCCGATCTGGCGGAACAGGCCTTCCATGCCGAAGGTACGGGCTTCGTCGGCCACGATCGGCACGATGTGCGGGCCCAGTTCCTTGTCGCGCAGGGTGATGTTCAGGCTCTGCACGAACGCCATGGTGGTGGAGTAGGTGCGCTCGCCGCTGCTCTTCAGCAGGCGCTCGTAGGCTTCCAGCTTCGGCGCCACGAAAGTCTTGTCGGCCTTGCGGCGGCGCTGCGGCAGGTAACCGCCCAGGGCGGCACGGCGTTCCTGCAGGTACTGCACTTCCGGCGAATCCGGGCCCGGGTGGTAGAACGGCACCTGGCCGTTGGCCAGCTGCGCGTCGGTCACCGGGATGTTGAAGCGGTCGCGGAAGTGGCGCACCGCTTCGTCGTCCAGCTTCTTGGTCTGGTGGGTCGGGTTCAGTGCTTCACCGGCGCTGCCCATGCCGTAACCCTTCACGGTCTTGGCCAGGATGACGGTCGGCATGCCCTTGGTGTTCACGGCCTGGTGGTAGGCGGCGTACACCTTGTGCGGGTCGTGGCCACCACGGTTCAGGCGCCAGATGTCGTCGTCGCTCAGGCCGGCGACCATCGCGGCGGTCTCCGGGTACTTGCCGAAGAAATGCTCGCGCGTATAGGCGCCGCCGAAGGCCTTGCAGTTCTGGTATTCGCCGTCGACGGTTTCCATCATCAGCTTCTTCAGGACGCCGTTGGTGTCCTTGGCCAGCAGGGCATCCCAGTAACCGCCCCACAGCAACTTGATGACGTTCCAGCCGCCACCACGGAACACGCCTTCCAGTTCCTGGATGATCTTGCCGTTGCCGCGCACCGGGCCGTCCAGGCGCTGCAGGTTGCAGTTCACCACGAAGATCAGGTTGTCCAGGCCTTCACGGCCAGCCAGCGCGATGGCACCCAGGGTTTCCGGCTCGTCGCTCTCGCCGTCGCCGATGAAGCACCACACCTTGCGGTCGGACTTCTCGATCAGGCCACGGTTTTCCAGGTAGCGCATGAACTGCGCCTGGTAGATGGCGGCCAGCGGGCCCAGGCCCATCGACACGGTCGGGGTCTGCCAGTAGTCCGGCATCAGCCACGGGTGCGGGTACGAGGACAGGCCACCGCCGTCCACTTCCATGCGGAACTTGTCCAGCTGCTCTTCGCTGATGCGACCTTCCAAGAAGGAACGCGCGTAGATGCCCGGGGCGCTGTGGCCCTGGATGAACAGCAGGTCGCCCGGGTGGTTTTCGCTGGGGGCGCGCCAGAAGTGGTTGAAGCCCACGTCGTACAGGGTGGCGCCGGAAGCGAACGAGGCGATGTGGCCGCCCAGGTCACCCGGCTTGCGGTTGGCGCGCACCACGGTGGCCATCGCGTTCCAGCGGATGATCGAACGGATGCGCCATTCCAGCTCGGCGTTGCCCGGGCTCTTGGCCTCGAACTGCGGCTCGATGGTATTGACGTATTCGGTGGTGGGAGAGAACGGCAGGTAGGCGCCCGAACGACGGGTCAGTTCCACCATGCCTTCCAGCAGCTGATGCGCGCGCTCGGGGCCCTCGACATCAATAACGGCCTTCAACGACTCGATCCACTCCTGGGTTTCCACAGGATTCGGGTCGTTATTCAGCACCTCGTTCAACCAGTTCATTAGCGCTCCCATGACCGCACGCACGCGCGCGACTGTTGTATAGATTTCTAGACCGCAAAGTGTAGCGCACCAAGGGCTTTCGTCACTTGGCTACGCTGGCGTATGGATGCATGCAGCCAGTGTCCGCAAGGCCTGTCCCGGCCTGTCCGGCGGCGGGACAGGCCCCTGTTTCCGGCCACTGCGGCGCGCTCTGGCCGCCGCGCGGCTGTCGCATTCGGCCCGCTGCGCCCATGCGCAGGACGCAGTGTTACTGCGATCGATGACCGTAGCAGGGCGACCCGGGTGACGGGGTCGGCCGTCTCCGGGGCGGGGCACTGAACCGGCGGCAACATGTCGCGTCTGGCACTGGAGGTGCCCTCGGCGGGCACTCAAGCTGGCAGGGAGTCCTGGCCTCGACCGGCCGTTGCTCCCTTCCACAGTTGTTGCCGGGGCGCCCTGCAAGGGGCGCCCTTTTTTCATGCTCATGGCCCAAAACACCCCTGCGTGTGGCCGGATCGGTGATTGCCGGCACCGGCCTATCGATATATCGTTTGCGCACTCGTTACCGATATATCGAAATGAGCCGTTCCCCTTCCCGCAGAACCCCTTCCACCGATGCTGCGGTACCCCGGCGCCATGGCCAGCCACGGGTGCTGAGCCGGGGTGACCTGCGCCTGCTGGTGCTGTCCCTGATCGGTGAGCAGCCGCGCCACGGCTACGAGCTGATGCAGCTGATCAGCAGCCAGTTCATGCAGGCCTACACGCCCAGCGCCGGCACGATGTACCCGCTGCTGGCCAGCTTCGAGCAGGCCGGCTGGATCCAGGCCGAGGAAGTGGAGGGGCGCCGCATCTTCCGCATCACGGCGGCGGGCGAATTCGAGTTGAAGGTGCAACGCCCGCAGGTGCGCCTGGCGCAGCGCCGCGCCTTCGACCGTGCCCGCGAGATCACCAAGGCGTCGCTGCCGCAGCCGCTGGCCAGCGCCCTGCGCGAGTTCAAGCAGGCGCTGGTGCACCACCACGGGCGCTGGACCGAGGGCGAAGCGGACGAAGTGGCGGCGCTGCTGATGCGGGCCTCGGCGCTGCTCAACGGCAATGCCGGTAGCCAGAACCCGACCCTTTCAACGACCCAGCCAGACTGACGCCCGCCAGGTCCTCCCCTACGCCGCGCCCCGCGCGCGACACCTTTACAGGTACTGCCATGACCGAACACAACAACACGCGCCTGCGCCTGGATGTGCGCTTCCGCGAACTGACCGTGCTGCGCACCGAGGACGTCACCCCGCACATGCGCCGCGTGGTGCTGGGCGGCGACGATCTGGCCGGCTTCGATTCGCCGGGTGCCGATGACCACATCAAGCTGTTCTTCCCCAACAGCAGCGGCGAGACGGTGCTGCCGGTGCTGACCGCCGAAGGCCGCAGCTACCCGCAGGGCAAGGAGCCCTCGCCGGCCCGGGACTACACGCCACGCTGGTGGGACCACGAGCGCGGCGAGTTGGCCATCGACTTCGTGCTGCACGACCAGGGCATTGCCGGTCCATGGGCCGAGCGTGCGCAGCCGGGCGATACGCTGGTGATCGGCGGCCCGCGCGGTTCGTTCGTGGTGGCCGACAGCTACGACGCGTATGTGCTGATCGGCGATGAAACCGCGCTGCCGGCCATCGCCCGCTGGCTGGACGTGCTGCCGGAGGGCGCCGAAGTGCAGGCCTTCATCGAAGTGAGCGATGAAGCCGAGCGCCAGGACCTGCCGCAGTACGAGAACGTGCGCATCCACTGGCTGGAGCGCAATGGTTTCCCGGCGGCCAGCAGCACGCTGCTGGAAGACATGCTGACCGACTTCGAGGTCCCGGAGGGCGACACCTTCTACTGGATCGCCACCGAATCGCGTCGCGCACGGATGATGCGCAAGTTCATCGAAGGCCACCTGGGCGTGCCACGCGACTGGATCCGCTCGACCGGCTACTGGAAGGCGCACCCGGACGAAACCGACGGCGATTGACCGGGCCGCCGGTGCGTGCGGGCCGTTGGCCCGCACGCCTTTGACTATGTAGAGCCGAGCCCACGCTCGGCTGCTCTTCGTTCCGCCATCGGAGAACCATCGCGCTGCGCGCGTTGAGCCGAGCATGGGCTCGGCTCTACAGGGATTCCGCCGCCCGGTTCGACGCATCAGCTGGCAAGCAGTGCGACAATCGCGCTCCTTTCCCGCAGCGACGAGGCCCACATGGGCAGATTGACCCTGGCCGGCGTGGATGCGCTGCGTATCCGCTTCGCCGATGACGCGGCCTGCGATGCCGCGCTGGCTGCTTTTGCCACCCCGGCTGCATTGCGCGCGCCGCTGCGTGATCTGGTGGACGCACAGCACCGCCTGTTGCAGGCCGACTACGAAGTGGCGCAGGTGGCCGACGTCTTGCGCCGCGACCAGAAGTACGCGCCGGCAGGCCGCCCGTCGGTGCACATCGTGCAGCTGCGCAAGCAGCAGGCTGCCACCAGGCAGGCGGCGCTGATCGCACGCCAGGTAGTGGCGCAGGCCGCGCAGGCCTTCGTGCGGGCAAGCGGGCTGGCGGTGAAGGCGAAGCAGAGCCCGAGCGAGGCGTGCGGGGTTTGGTTGGGCGCGTTGCGCTGAGGGATCGTGCGGACCAACGGTCCGCACCCACCAGATGCCGGTTGGCACCTACCGGATAGTGCCGGCCGCTGGCCGGCAACCCCATCGGCATCGGGCACCTCGCATGCAGAGCCCAAAAAGAAGGCCCGCTTTCCAGCGGGCCTCCTGCCTTCTCACGACGAGTGAGCTGGGTGCATCACGCGGCCGGCTTTTCGCCGGTGGCTTCGGTGGTGATGCGGATCTTCACTTCATCGCTGACGTTCGGGGCGTAGGCGCCGACACCGAAATCGCTGCGCTTGAGGGTGGTGGTGGCATCGAAGCCAGCGGCCGGGACCTTGGCCATCGGATGCTCGCCGCCGCCATTGATGGTGACGTCCAGGGTGACCGGCTTGGTGATGTCCTTGATGGTCAGGTCACCGGTGACGGTCAGCTTGTTGGTGCCGGCCGATTCCACCTTGGTGCTCTTGAACGAGGCGGTCGGGAACTTGGCAGCGTCGAAGAAATCGGCGCTCTTCAGGTGCTCGTCGAACTTGGCGGTGAAGCTGTTCAGGCCGCTGAGCGGCAGCTTCACTTCGACGGTGGACTTGGTGACGTCGGCGGCGTCGTACACCAGGGTGCCTTCGACGTTGCCGAAATGCGCGCTCGGGTTGGAGAAGCCGAAGTGGCTCCACTGGGCCAGCACGTCGGTGTGGCTCGGGTCCAGCTTGTAGGTGCCGGAGGCGATGGTGATCGCTTCGGCGGCCGGCGCGGCAGCGGCGGCATCGGCGGCCGGGGCGGCGGCCTGCTCGGTGGTGGCCGGGGTGGCGGCATCCGCGGCCGGGGCAGCGGTGTCGGCCGGCTTGGAGCAGGCGGCAATGGCCAGGGTCAGGGCCAGCGGCAGCAGCAGTTTACGGGTGGCGCTCATCTGAGGAACTCTCCGGATCGTAGGGTGGGTACACACGGTGCAGCAATGGGCCGCCGCGGGGCAGCGGGCCCGGAACCGATACAGCGGCTTACGCGATGCGCGCCGCTTCGTCGAACGACAGGCGCGGCAGGCGCGGGAACAGGCCCGCCGGGTCACCGTAACCCAGGTTGACCAGGAAATTCGACTTGATGGAGGTACCGGCGAAGAACGCTTCGTCGACCTTGGCCGGGTCGAAGCCGGACATCGGGCCGGCATCCAGGCCCAGCGCGCGCGCGGCCAGGATCAGGTAGGCGCCCTGCAGGCTGCCGTTGCGGATGGCGGCTTCGTGGCGGCCTTCCTGCGGACCGTCGAACCAGGCCTTGGCATCGGTGTGAGGGAACAGGTACGGCAGCTTCTCGTGGAAGTCCAGGTCGAAGCCGATGATGACCGTGACCGGCGCAGCCATGGTCTTGGCCAGGTTGCCTTCGGACAGCGCCGGGGCCAGCTTCTCCTTGGCCTCCTTCGACTTCACGAAGACGAAGCGGGCCGGCGTGGTGTTGGCCGCGGTCGGTCCCCACTTCACCAGCTCGTACAGCTCCTTCAGCAGGCTGTCCGGCACCGGCGTGTCGAGGAAGGCATTCTGGGTGCGGGCGGTACGGAACAGCTGGTCGAGGGCGGCAGCGTCGAGCGCGTGGGACATCGATGGATCTCCAGGGCGGCTAAGGGAAGTCATGGCCCGCAGGGGCGCAGGGCGAAACGACGAGCCGCAGTGTAGAGTGTCGCGACTGTTGCAACACCCAGCAGAGCTGAAACGAATTAATGCCAATGGTGAAACGATCGAGCGCGCCCTGGACGATCACGGATGGCCGTGCGGGCAATGTCCGCCAGGCGGTCGCGCTGGCCGCGGCGCTGCGCCGGGGCACGCATCGGCCCCTGGTCCTGCAACCGCGCGCGCCCTGGCGCTGGCTGTCGCCGCGCCGCCTGCCGGGCGATGTGAACGGCTACGGTGAGGCCTTTGCGTCACTGGCCGACGAGGCGCCGGCGCTGGCAATCGGCTGCGGGCGCCAGGCCGCCGGCGCGCTGCGCGTGTTGCGCGCGCGCGGCAGCCAGGTAGTGCAGATCCTCGACCCGCGCATCGGCGCGCGCCATTGGGACGTCGTCGTGGTGCCCGAGCACGACCAGCTGCGCGGCAGCAATGTGCTGACCCTGATCGGCAGCCTCAACCCCGTGGACGACGACTGGCTGGCCTGGGGCCGCGCCGCGTTCGCCGGCTTCAGTACCCTGCCGGGCCCGCGTACGGCACTGCTGGTGGGCGGGCCGACGGCGCTGGCGCCCTGGGACCCGGCGGCGATGGTCGGCGTGTTCCAGGCGCTGGCCGAGCGGATCCGCAGCGAAGGCGGCAGCCTGCTGGCGACGACCTCGCGGCGCACTCCACCCGCACTGGCCGAAATCCTGCGCGCCACCTTCGCCGATCTGCCGCATGTGATCTGGGGCGATGGCGGCGACGGCGTGAATCCCTATGGCGGGCTGCTCGGATGGGCCAACCGCGTGGTGGTCTCGCCGGATTCGGTGAATCTGCTTTCCGAGGCCTGCGCCACGCGCATGCCGGTGATGGTGGCGCTGGCCGATACCGCGCAGGGCCGGCTGGCGCGGTTCCAGCAGCAGCTGCGCGAGCGCGGCCGCCTGCAGCCACGATGGCTGGACTGGCACTACGACCGCATCGAACCGCTGCGCGAAACCACGCGCATCGCCACGGAAGTGACGGCGCGGCTGGGTCTTGCACCATGAATGCCAGCCGCCGGTGGAGACGCACCGCGAACACGCGGGCTTGAACAAGGCGCGGCGCGAAAACACTGGCCGCCCAGCGGCCCACCACCATGCGGCGGGCGACATGATGAGTGAAGCCCTGCAAAGCTGAACGACCGGTTTTGGTTTTGCCGCGGGCCGGGCGGATAATGCGCCATCCCTCATTCCTCCTGGCTCGCCATGTCCGCGCGTCCTTCCCCTGTGTTTGCTCCGCTGACCGCACGCGCACGGGTGCTGTCGGTGCTGGCGATGGGCGCAGTGGTGCTGCTGTCCAACGTACTGGTGCAATACCCGATCAATGATTGGTTGACCTGGGGCGCCTTCAGTTATCCGGTGGCGTTCCTGGTCAGCAACCTGATCAATCGCCGCTTCGGGCCCGGCCCGGCCCGCCACGTGGCGTGGACGGGTTTTGCGGTCGCGGTACTGCTGTCGATCTGGGTGGCGACACCGCGCATCGCCATTGCCTCGTGCTCGGCGTTCATCGTCGCCCAGCTGCTGGACATCACCGTGTTCGACCGCCTGCGCCGTGGCAGCTGGTGGCGCGCACCGATGGTGGCCACCACCTGCAGCGCGACGGTGGATACCACGATCTTCTGGTCGATCGCGTTTGCCGGTTCCAGCCTGCCGTGGGTGAGCTGGGCAGCCGGCGACCTGGCGGTGAAGCTGGCGATCGGTGTCTGCCTGCTGGCGCCGTTCCGCGCGCTGCTGTGGAAGATGGCGCCGCTGCGCGCGGCCAGCTGACCGCCATTGCCCTGGTGGGTGCCAACCTTGGTTGGCACGCTCCATCGGAGTTCATTACCGCTGACAGATTGTGCCGACCAACGGTCGGCACCTACCAGGAGCGGGGCATCGCAGGGCCATTGATCCGGTAGTCGCCAACCTTGGTTGGCGCTTGGCATTCATGCCAACCAAGGTTGGCATCTACCAACGGCGGGCCATCGCAGGACCATTGATCCGGTGGGTGCCGACCGTTGGTCGGCACGCCCTGCAGAACTCATCGCTGCCGACAGATTGTGCCGACCAACGGTCGGCACCTACCAGGAGCGGGGCATCGCAGGGCCATTGATCCGGTAGTCGCCAACCTTGGTTGGCGCTTGGCATTCATGCCAACCAAGATTGGCATCTACCAACTGCAGTCCTCCGCCATCCGCCACTCAGGCGAACGGCAGCTCTGCCGCTCTGCACGCCGCCGTAATCGCTGCACACGCCTCTTCAATCACCGGCGTGGTCGGTGCCAATCGCGGGCGCCGATCCAGCGTGCAGGCCAGGCCCACGTCCAGCAGGGTTGCATGCGCGGCATGCAGTGCCTGCGCCGTATCGTCGGGCAGGAAGCCGGCGGCGGCCAACGCATCGATCAAAGATGGCGTATCACGTGGCTGCAGTACTGCCGCATGCTGCGCGCCGCGGGCCAGCACGCCGGTCTGCAGCAGGAATTCCAGGTCCACCACTCCGCCGGCGCCCTGCTTGAGGTCCAGCCGCGCTGCGTCGCTGCGGTCCAGCTCGGCGCGCATGCGGCCACGCATCTTCAGCACGTCGGCATACAACGTGGCCGGATCGCGTTCGCGCCCCAGCGTCTGCGCGCGGACCTGCTCGAAATCGGCCAGCAGGCTGGCATCGCCGGCCACGCCACGTGCGCGCACCAGCGCCTGGTGCTCCCAGGTCCACGCGCGCTCACGCTGGTACTCGGTATAGCTGGCCAGCGAAGACACCAACGATCCCTTGCCACCGTCCGGGCGCAGGCGCACGTCGATGTCGTATAACCGACCGGCCGCCGTAACCGCACCCAGCAGCGCCATCACCTTCTGCGCCAGGCGCGCGTACCAGCGCCCCGGTTCCAGCGGTCGCGCGCCATCGCTGGCGTCCACGCCCGCGGGATTGTCGTGCAGGAACACCAGGTCCAGATCGGAGCCGAAGCCCAGTTCGAGACCGCCCAGGCTGCCGTAGCCGATGATCGCGAAGCGCCCGCCGGGAATCCCGCCATGTGCGGTGCGCATGTCCGCCTCGGCCATCGCCAGCACGGTCACCACCACCGCCTGCGCCAACTCGGCCAGTTGCCGGGTGCTGTCCACCGCGCCCTGGCGCCCGTCCAGCGTGGCCATTGCCATGCGGAAACTCAGCGCCAGTCGGGTCTCGTTGAGCCAGCGCAGGGCGGACTCGGGATCTTCCACTGCCAGCACCTGCTGGCACTCGGCCAGCATGCCGGGCGCATCGGGCATCGGCCCGGACACGCGCACATCCAGCAGTTCGTCCAGCAGCAGCGGATACGCCGCCAGGCGCTCGGCCAGCAGCGCACTGCGTGCCAGCACGTCCACCAGCCGCGCCAGTGCGCTGGGTTGTTCGTCCAGCAGGGCCAGATAGCTGGTCCGGCGCAGCACCGCCTGCAGCAGGCCGAGCACGCGCCTGAGCGCGGCATCCGGCTGCGGCGAACGCGTGGCGGCGTGCAGCAACGCCGGCAGCACGCGATCCAGCCGCGCGCGCGCGGCATCGGAGAGTGACTTCACGCCACTGCCCTGGGCGAAATCGCGCAGCGACTGGTCGGCGCCACCCGCATCGAGGAAACCGGCTTCGGCCAACAGCGGTGCATTGCTGCCCTCGGGCAGGCTGCGCCAGTAATTGGCCAGTGCGTCGGGCGCGGCCTGGCCTTTGCGCGGGGCCAGCAGTGCGGCGAATTCGATGCTGACCCGCTGCTGCTGTTCGGCCAGCGCTGTGCGCAGCACCTGCCAGTCCGGGTAGCCAAGGCCGAGGGCGATGCGCTCGCGATCCAGCGCATCGCTGGGCAGCACGTGGGTCTGCGCGTCACGCAGCATCTGCAGGCGGTTTTCCAGGCGCCGCAGGAACAAATAGGCCTCGCGCAGCGCGCTGCCATCCTCTGGCGCGATCTGCCCGGCGGCGACCAGTGCATCCAATGCCACCAGCAGGCGGCGCTCGCGCAGTGCCGGTTCACGGCCACCGCGGATCAGCTGCAACGCCTGGCACAGGAACTCGATTTCACGGATGCCGCCGGCACCGCGCTTGATGTCTTCGTGCAGTTCGCGGCGCGCGACCTCGGCACTGATCGCGGCCTTCATCTCGCGCAGGCCATCAAGCGCGGTGAAATCCAGGTAGCGGCGGTACACGAACGGGCGCAGGGTCTGCAGCCAGGTTTCACCGGCGTCGATATCACCGGCCACCGCGCGCGCCTTCAGCCAGGCATAGCGCTCCCAGTCGCGGCCCTCGCGCTGGAAATACTGGTCCATCGCGGCGAACGACAGCGCGACCCGGCCGGCACTGCCAAACGGGCGCAGGCGCAGGTCGACGCGGTGGCTGAAGCCATCGACGGTGGTTTCGTCCAGCAGCTTGGCCAGGCGCTGGCCCAGGCGGGCGAAGTACTCCTCGGCGGCCAGCGCGCGCGGTCCGTCCGATTCGCCGCTGTGCGGATAGGCGTAGACCAGGTCGATATCAGAGCTGAAGTTAAGCTCGCCGCCGCCGAGCTTGCCGAGGCCGAACACCACCAGCTGCTGCGCGGTCCCGTCCCCGTCGCGGACAACGCCGTGGCGCTGGGCGAACTCCTGCTGCAGGGCATCCAGCGCCAGCCGCAGGCAGTCCTCCGCCAGGCGGGTCGCGCCGGCCAGGGTCTGCACCACGTCATCCAGCCCGGCCAGGTCGCGCCAGACCAGCCGCGTGGACATCGCCGCACGCCACCGCCGCAGCTGCGCTGGCCAGTCGCTGGGCTGCTGGGGGTCAAGCACGGGCGCGGGGACCGGCGGGCACTCGGGGGCGGCCAGCTGGGCCAGCAACGCGGGTTGGCGTACCAGGGTGTCGAGGGCGAAGTCGCTGGCCACCGCCAGCCGGGTCAGCAACGGCAGAAGGTCTGCCGGGATGGGCCCGGGCAGGACCTGCGCCAGGCGCGCCAGGGCGCGGTCTACAAGGGGCTGCAGGGTGGCGGGCAGGTCTGCGGGGGCAAGGGTCATGGACGGATTGTATCGACCGGCCGGGGCCAGATCCCTTTTGCCCTGGGCAAAGGGCTTTGACCCCAGGAATGCCGCAGTTGGGTCAGAGCCTTTTGCCTGTGGCAAGAGGCTCCGACCCCGCGCCATGTGCGCGTATTCATACTGGGCGACAGGCAATAAAAAAGCCCGCTTGCAGCGAACTGCCAGCGGGCTCTGCTCCCTCCCCCACGTCGGGATGCGGAGCCATCGTGCGGGCTGCGAAAGCACTTTGCACGCTGCACTGCAAAACAGAACCGGTGGGTATGGGTGCCTCCGCCAGGGAAAAGCCATTCCACGAAGGTAGAACCCCCCGTACGGATGAGGATGGCCGATAATCGGGATTCCCCCCAGAAACACTGTCGTCATGTCTGTTGATCGCATCGCCAACGCGCGTCTTCGTGACCGCGTGGTCTCCGCCGAGGCCGCAGCCGCGCTGATCCAGCCCGGTGAAACCGTGGCCATGAGCGGCTTTACCGGCTCCGGGTATCCCAAGGCCGTTCCCGTGGAGCTGGCCCGCCGCATCGAGGCAGTGCACGCCCAGGGCCAACCCTTCCAGATCAAGCTGATGACCGGCGCCTCCACCGCGCCGGAACTCGATGGCGCGCTGGCC
The DNA here is from genome assembly GCF_001676385.1 of Stenotrophomonas maltophilia. Classification (GTDB taxonomy): domain Bacteria; phylum Pseudomonadota; class Gammaproteobacteria; order Xanthomonadales; family Xanthomonadaceae; genus Stenotrophomonas; species Stenotrophomonas maltophilia_J. The sequence goes on from NZ_LYVJ01000017.1 coordinate 50,070, forward strand.
AAGGCCGATGGCATCGCCATGCGCATGCCGTTCCAGAGCGATCCGGATGCGCGCAACCGCATCAACGCCGGCAAGCTGGACTACATCGACATCCACCTGAGCCACGTCGCCCAGCACGTGTGGTTCGGTTTCTACGGCGAGATCGATACTGCCGTGATCGAGGTCTCGGCCATCCGCGAGGACGGTTCGCTGGTGCCGTCCACGTCGGTGGGCAACAACAAGACCTGGCTGGACCTGGCGAAGAAGGTGATCGTCGAGGTCAACGAATGGCAGCCGGCCGGCGTCGACGGCATGCATGACATCTACTACGGCACCGCGCTGCCACCGCACCGCAAGCCGATTCCGCTGGTGAACGCCAACGATCGAATCGGTGATACCGCGCTGCGCTGCGACCCGGACAAGATCGTGGCCGTGGTGCGTACCAACGGGCCAGACCGCAACAGCCCGTTCAGCCCGATCGACGCCACCAGCGAACAGATCGCCTCGCACCTGATCGAGTTCCTCAAGCACGAGGTGAAGAAGGGCCGCCTGCCGCCGAACCTGCTGCCGCTGCAGTCGGGCGTGGGCAACATCCCCAACGCGGTGCTGGCCGGCCTGGCCAGGAGCGGTTTCCGCGACCTCGCCGCGTTCACCGAGGTGATCCAGGACGGCATGCTCGACCTGCTGCGTGACGGCGTGCTGAGCTACGCCTCATGCACCGGCTTCGCGCTGAGCCCGCAGGCCAACGAAGCGTTCAAGCAGAACATCGATTTCTACCGCGAGCGCATCATCATGCGCACGCAGGAGATCTCCAACCATCCGGAACTGGTGCGCCGCCTGGGCTGCATCGGCATGAACGGCATGATCGAGGTGGACATCTACGGCAACGTCAATTCGACGCACGTGATGGGCACGCGGATCATGAACGGCATCGGCGGCTCGGGTGACTTTGCCCGCAACGGTTTCCTGTCGGCGTTCCTTAGCCCGTCCACGGCCAAGAACGGCACCATCTCGGCGATCGTGCCGATGGCCAGCCATGTCGACCACACCGAGCACGACGTGTCGGTGATCGTTACCGAACAGGGCCTGGCCGACCTGCGCGGCCTGACCCCGCGCAGGCGCGCGCAGGTGCTGATCGACAACTGCGCGCATCCGGATTTCCGCGCGCAGCTGCAGGACTACTTCGACCGCGCCAGCCACGAAAGCTACGGCAAGCACACCCCGCACCTGCTGCCCGAAGCACTGTCGTGGCACCAGCGCTGGCTGGACACGGGCACGATGAAGGGGTGAGGCCCGCTTCTGTAGAGTCGAGCCATGCTCGACTCTCCATCCCAGTGCAGCCGAGCATGGCTCGGCTCTACAAGGGCAGGGTCCTGCCCCCAGGCACGGACACTCCTTCAAGCTGTACGCAGCGCCGCCAGTGATTCGGCCTGCAGCCGCTCGTAGATCTCGAACTCGTCGTTCACGGCCACGCCCAGCGCCTGCTCGAAGGCTTCGCGGTTGGCCTGCGCGGCATACGCACGCTGTTCTTCGCCGCCCAGGTTCGACTGGAAAATGCCTGCGGCACTGACCGGCAGGAAATCCTCATAGACGATGGGATCAGCCGTGGCCAAGCCGGCAGCGACCAGCACTTCGGCCGGCAGGTCGGCCACGCGTTCCGGCGCGGCACGGCCGGCGTCGGTCAGCTGGTAGCGGTAATACCCCAGGCCTTCCTGGCGCAGCGTGTCATGGTCGTCCGGGAAACTGGCGAACACCGCCTGCAGGCGCTGGCCATAGTCGCCACCGGTACTGCCGGCACCGTCGGTATCGCGCGCCTGCGCCAGCAGCTGGTCGTACAGCGCGCGGCCCTTCGGGGTCAGCGCCAGGCCGCGTTGTTCGATCTCGCCGAAGCGCGCGGTATGGGTACCCGCATCGCCGCCGTCCTCGTCCGGGAAGTGCACGGGCTCTTCGAGCGCCTTGAAGCTGGTCTGGCGCAACAGGATCGGGCAGGCGCGGCGCGGCGGGCCTTCGATCACCGCCTTGGCCGCCATGCCATGTTCGATCATCGCCGCCTGCGCGGCATCGATATCCAGCGTGCGTGGCGTGAGGTGGTTGATGTGCGGGCCACGGAAGCTGACCACGTCGGCGATCAGCCGGTGCGCATCGTGCAGGGCCTGGTACGTCGGCAGGTCGACGGTGGCGTCACCATGCCAGCGGAACGTTTCCAATGCTTCATCGACAAAGCGCCCGGCATCGGCCTGCGACAGGCCGCCGTCACGCTCGGCCTGCTCGATCAGCGCCAGTGCGCCGTCGGTGAAGATGCGGCGGCGTGCCAGGATCTTCGCCGACTCGGCACGCAAGGCCTCGTCTTCGATCAGCTCCAGGCGCAGCAACGAGGTGAACACACGGAACGGGTTCTGCGCCAGCGCGGCGCCGGTCAGCGGCCGGAACGCGGTGGAATGCACCGGCACGCCCGCGACCGACAGGTCGTAGTAGCCGACCGGGTACATGCCCATCACCGCGAACAGGCGGCGCAGCGTGGCCAGTTCCTGCGCGGTGCCGACCCGGATCGCGCCGTGGCGTTCCTCGTCCAGGCGCGCGCGCTCGTCATTGCGTTGCAGCTGCGCGGCCAGGGCCGCGTCCTGCGCCAGCACCTGCGCGTTGATCCGCTCCACCAGTTCCACCAGCGTGCCGTACAAGGGCACTTCGGTGCGGTACATGCGGGACATGGCCTGTGCGAACAGCCGGCGGATCACATCGGGCGAAACGAAAGAGGCACTCATCAGTCACTCGATTACGGGAACGGGGAACGGCGAGAAGCCGTATTGTCGCCGGAGCGCGCGGCCGGAGCGATATGCAGAGCAACATGAAGGAAATCGGTAGTGCCGGCCGCTGGCCGGCAACCGCTGCAAGCAGGTACCCCGAGGTTGCCGGCCGGCGGCCGGCACTACCGGTTGAGCTGGCGCTTCAACGTGGCGTCCAGGGTGATCGGACGGTCCCAGTGCCCATAGCTGGCCACGATGGCATGGCGCAGCGCGCGGTAATGCAGGTTGTCCGGCTTTACCGGCATGCGCTTCACCACCGCTTCCCAGCCGCCTGCCGGGTCCTCGCTGAAGGCGCGCACGCTGTCGCGGCAGGTCTGGCCGCTGGCCTTGGCCCAGAAGCAGGCGAAGTAGATGTCCCCGGCCTGCCAGCCATGGGTGGTGAACAACGCACTGATGTAACCGCGCGGTACGCCGGCGTAGCGCGACACCTCGTCGAGGAAGGCGTCGGGGTAGCGCTCGGCGTAATGGTTGATGTCGCGCAGCTGGGCATCGACCCAGCGGTCGCCGGTGCCCACCTCATAGGCGGCCGATCGTTCGGCCGTCTGCTGCGCCAGCACGGTGGCCGGCGCCAGCAGCAGGGACAACATCAGCGCGCGCAGTCGGTGGTTCATGACCCGATTCTGCCGCAGCGGACGGGCCCTGTCAGGCCGCCGCGGCGGCCTTGGCCTCGATCGCGGCCAGCGCGGCCGGCCAGTCGTGGGCGGTATCGGCGGTGACCATGCGCGGCTCATCGTCGGCCACGCCATGCTGGGTCTCGTGTGCCCAGGTCACCGCGTAAGGGGTGTGCACACCCCAGCCACCGAGCGTGACCACCGGCTCGATATCCGAACGCAGTGAGTTGCCGACCATGACGAAGCGCTCCATCGGCAGGTCGAACTCGGCCAGCACGCGGGCGTACGTTTCCGGATCCTTCTCGGAAACGATCTCGATGCGCGGGAACAGTTCGGCGAGGTTGGCGACCTTGATCTTCGCTTCCTGGTGGAACAGGTCGCCCTTGGTGATCAGCACCACCGGGTAGTGCTCGGAAATGGCCGACACCGCTTCACGCACACCCTCGATCAGCTCGACCGGGTGGCGCAGGGTCGCGTGGCCGATATCGAGGATGCGCTGGATGTCCTTCGCTTCGATGCGCTGGCCGGTGATGTCGATGGCCGCCTCGATCATCGACAGCGTCATGCTCTTCACGCCGTAGCCGAAGGTGCCCAGGTGGCGCTGCTGCACTTCCAGCAGATGGCGCGCGGTCTGGCTGTCATGCACGTCGACATAGCGCGACAGCAGGTCAAGGTAGTCCTGCTCGGCCTTGCGGTAATAATCCTCGCTCTTCCACAGCGTATCGTCACCGTCAAAACCGACCAGGCCGATGGAGCGCGAGGGCGCAGGCGTGGAGGTGTTCATCGCCCAAGGATACAGGGGCCATGGCGTCGAAAAAAACCCGGGCGGCCGCAGCCGCCCGGGTTCCCATACGCCCCGATGCAGGAATTACCTGCCCTGTGCGCCCTGCGCCGCGCCACCGGCGCCGGCCTGCTGGGCGGCCACGTAGGCCTTGTACTCATCGGCGCTCAGCTCGCCGTCCTTGTTGGTATCGGCCTGGTCGAACACCTGGGCCAGGCCGGCATTCACCTGTGCCTCGGACTTGCTGATGGTGCCGTTGCCATCGGTATCGATGCTGGCCCAGGTCTGGCCACCGCCATTGGCCTGTGCCGATGCCGCGGCGGCGGCATTGCTCGCCTGGTCAGCCGCCTGGCCGGCCTGTGCCGCTGACTGCTGGGCCTGCGCGGCCTCGTTCTGCGCCTGCGCGGCCTGCTGCTTGGCCGACTGGGCCATCGCCGGGATGGCCAGCACGCTGCCGGCGGCGACGATCAGGGCGATCAGGGGCTTGCGGTTGCGAATAGTCATCAGGGGTGTCTCCTACCGATTGGGTGGTGTGTTGCGCGGCGAGTTGTTTCCGCACGGCACCTACCCTGCCACCGCCTTTCTGAACCGGTTTTGCGCCGCGACCGGCATCAACACGCACGATTAACCATTCGCCGCCACGCATGCATTAGCGCAGTGGTTAGCGTCAAGTGAGCGGCGCATAAGCTGCGCATTCAGCGCAGCAGGATTTAACCCGGAGCGAACGAAAAACCGGTGTCAGTCGACGGTTTTCCCCGATGAGCGCGAACTGAACAACACCCATCCCAGTGCGACGCCCGCCAGCGCACCGGCCATTTCCAGCACAACGCGGCTGCCGAGTTCATTCGGATCGTGGATGGTGGCCAGGAACAGGCGTGCATATAGCGGCGACTCCAGGCGCACGATGCCCATGTAGAACAGCTTCCATGCATCGATGCCGGCGGAAATCACCACCGACAGGACACACGCCCAGCCGATCGCATGGCCCATCGACCAGTGCAGCAACCGGCACAGCCGCGACCACAGGAAGTACACCAGCAGGCCGACCAGCAGGGCGATGGCGCCGGCTTCCAGGGTGCCGAGCAGGCCGAAGTGCAGGGGAAGGTTCATCGGGTGGGCCGGGATGAGAAGGCGGCCAGTCTAAGGGGTATCGGCAGGGTTGCACCCTGCACCTGCGGCAGTGCCGGCCGCTGGCCGGCAACATCAACGAGATGGCGCACCAAATCGTTGCGAGGGTCGGGGTCAGATCCGTTTTCCTATGGAGAACGGATCTAGCCCCAGCCCATGAAGGGTGCCAGCTACCGCACGGGAACGTCGTAAGCGGTACCGGGATCCGGTTCCGGCTGGAACGTGTAGTGCCACCACTCCTGCGGATAGTTCACGAAACCGCGCCGTGCCATTGCCTGCACCAGTTGCCGCCGGTTCGCCTGCTGCGTCTCACCCAGCCCGCTCGCCTGCGTATGCGCACGTGGCCCGAAGAAGTCGAAGTCGGTGCCCATGTCCAACGGCGTACATGCGCCGCTGCGGCAATCCAGCAGGCCCAGATCCACCGTGGCGCCGCGGCTGTGGCCGGAGCGCTCGGCGATGTAGCCGTCGGCCAGCAGGCGCGGCTTGTCCAGGTCCGGATACTGCAGCGCCTTGCGCGACTGTTCACGGGGGTCATTCACCCAGGCCATGAACGCCTGCACCGCACGCACCGGCCGGTAGCAGTCGTAGAGCCGCAGGCCGAAACCATCGGCGCGCAGGTCCTGTTCCACCTGTGCCAGCGCCTTCGCCACCGGCGCCAGGAGGTAGCACGAAGGCGCCTCGTAGCCGGGCACACGTGCGCCGGTGAAGTTATTGGCGCCGGCATAGCGGATATCCATGTCGATGCCTGGCGACAACGTGCGGATCTCCACCAGTCCGGCGCTGGCCGCGTCGGTGGCCGGTGAAACACGCGGTGGCTCAGCGGCGCTGGCGGTCGCTGCCAGGGCAATCGCCAACGCGAGTGAAATGCAGGTCCTGGAAGTCATAGCTGAAGTCGATGTCCGGATCGATGGCGCGCAGGTCCAGCGTGGGCGGTGCACCGTCCCCTGGCTGCAACCAGGCCTGTGCGTCTTCGCCCAGCGTATCCCAGCGCAGCAGCCAGCGCCCCTGCAGCTGCAGCACGGCCCCCTGCAGCCGGGGCGACTTGTCAACGCTGAAGCGCAGGCCGTCCTTGCCCGGGCACAACGAGGCCGGCCCCAGCCAGGGGTCGCGGTACCGGCCCTGCCAGCGCGGCAGATCAGAAACCGACGATGGCTGCGCATCCGAAGTCGCAGGCCGTTGATGGCCCGTCGCGGCGCGTGCCGCCTGGTCGGCCTTCAGCTCGGCGAGGTACTCCATCGCCGGCCGCGCATCGTCCGGCGCGGTGAAGCGCTTCAGCGTGGCCTGCATCAGCGCAGTGCGCGCGTCCTCGCCGTCGCCGTTGATCAGCATCACCACGCCCACCTTGCGGTCGGGCAGCAGTGCCAACGACGAGTACATGCCCGACAGCGTACCGGTGTGCGCGACTTTCCACTGCCCGTCCATGTCCGAAACGCGCCAGCCATAGCCGTATCCATAGAAGTGCGCATTGTCCCAGCGTCGCTGGCGCTCGCCCAGCGGCATCGGCATGTGCAAGGTCCACAGCGTACGGCGCTGCTCGCTGTCCAGCCAGCCCGGCACCCGGGAGGGATCCAGCAGCACCTGCATCCAGCGGGTCATGTCGCGCAGCGAGCAGCGGATGCCACCGGCCGCCATCGAGGTCAGGTCCGGACTGATCGGTGCATCCGCATCCACCACCTCGTTACGATCACCGCGCCAGGCATGGGGTTGCGCCACGTTGCCGACGCCCTTCACCGACCACGCACCCACCTGGCACCGCGTCATGCCCACTGGTTCGAACACCTGCTCGCGCATCAGCTGGTCATAGGGCTTGCCACCGGCGGCCGCAGCGACCTCACCGGCCACCACGTACATCAGGTTGTCGTAGGCATAGCGGCTGCGGAAGCTGCTGACCGGCTTCAGGTGTGCAAGCCCGCCAATGATGTCGGCGCGGGTGAAGGCATTCGGCTCCGGCCACAGCATCAGGTCACCGGCACCGAGGCCAAGGCCGCTGTTGTGGATCAGCAGGTCGCGCACTTGCATCTGCCGGCCCACCCACGCGTCATGCATGCGGAAATCCGGCAGATGCTGCTGCACCGGGTCATCCCAGCGCAGCCGGCCCTGCTGCACCAGCCGCGCCAGCAGCGCGGCGGTCATCGCCTTGCTGTTGGAGGCGATCTTGAACAGCGTGTCCTCGTCGATGCGGCCGCCGTCGCCGCGCGATCCTTCGGCGTGGCGATAGACTACCTGCCCGTTGTCGACCACCGCCATGGCCAGCCCGGGCAGGTGCTCGTGCCGGACCACGGCGGCGACATCGGCATCGAGGGAGGCGGTGCCCGCCGCGGCGGCAGACGGTGCCGCCAGCGCGGCCAGGAGCCATGGCAGGTGCATGACCACGCCCGGCACCGCCTCTCAGTAGGCCCAGGTGACGGTCAGCTGCGCGTAGCGCGGCGACTGGAACCCGGTACCGTAGCCATACAGCGGATTCGGCGTACCGATGCTGTCCTGTGGTTCGTAGTCCTGGTCGACGGTCACCACGCGTTGCTGGTTGAGCACGTTGTACACCGCCAGCTTCAGGCGCAGATCGGTGGGGATCGGCACCTTGTACGACACGCTCACGTCCAGGTCGTAGGTCCACGGCGTGCGCCCATCGCCACCGCGCGGGGAATGCACGAACACGCGTTCGGACGGCACCGTGGCCTGGCAGTTGGACACACACACGTAGTAGCTGTGGAAGTCGGTGTCATCGAACGGATTGCCGGCACCGAAGCGGGTGATCGGGCTGCCCGACTGCACGCCCAGGGTCGCGGCCACGCTCAGGTTCTCGGTCAACGCGTAACTGCCACGGAACTTGAACTGGTGGCGACGATCGTTGGCCAGGTAGCCGTAACCCCGGTAGTTCACCCACGGGTTGTCGAAGTTCTCGGTGCGCCCGGCATCGGCGAAGTCGGTATCGGAGTTGACCGGGCCTTCGGCATTGCCGCGGCCGTAGGCCAGGGTGTAGGAGGCGTTGAAGCCCCACTTGCCATCCCACGCGCGGTCGACCTGCAGTTCCAGCGCCTTGTAATCACGCTTGGGCTTCACCCAACCGCGCTGGCCGACGTAGTTGCCGTCATCGTCGTACAGCGCCCAGCCTTCCTTGGAGGTGTCGATGCTGATCCAGCCGTCATTGCTGCCGTCACAGTTGGTGTCGCCCCACACGGTATTGGTCCGGCCCGGGTTGCCCATGATCCACACCCCGTCGATGGCACCGCACTGGCCGGTGGCCGTGATGTTCATGTCATCGATGGCGTTGTGCAGGCGGCGGTAGGTCACGCTGGCACCGATCGACCAGGCTTCGTTGATCATCTGCTGGAAGCCGAGGATCGCCTCATCCTGGTACACCGGGTCCATGTCCCGGTTCACTTCGGCACGCAGGTCCGGCACGCTGCCGTCGCCCTGCGAATTGTCCACCGGGCCGATCTGCGCACCCAGGACAGGAACGTTGTTGGCCGCACCACTGTAGCCGAGGAATTCGTACCAGGTACGCTCGTCGAGGAATCCGCCGGCCTGCTTGATGTTGATGACGTTGGCCACCGGCAGGAAGTAGCGGCCAAGGTTGCCGAATACCTTGGTGGTGCCATCGCCGCGAACGTCCCAGGAGAAGCCCAGGCGCGGGGCCAGCATGTCGTCGATCTTGATGTAGCTGCTGCCGTCGCCGCCCTTGTTGTCGAACGCTTCCAGGCGCAGGCCCATGTTCAGCAGCAGGTTCGGCGTCACCTGCCAGTTGTCTTCCAGGTAGTAGGCCGAGTTGATCGTCTCGAAGGCACCTTCCACTTCATAGCGACGGGTACGCGCCACCAGGCCGCTGGCCGGCACCACGCCGCCGTTGAGCGAGCTGCCGGGCGTACGGGCGTAGATGTCATAGCGCAGCCCCCCCGGGCCGGGATAGGCGCGACTGTAATCGGAGGTATTTTCTTCGCGGTCCAGGCCGAAGCGCAGCAGGTGGTTGCCCAGCGTCCATTCGAAATCGGCGCGCGCGGCCTTTCGCGTGTCCAGTGCGGATTCGAGCTGCGAACTGCTGGTGCAGCTGCGATCACCCTGTAGTGAGGGCGGCACGCCCTGGCTGGCGGTGCGGTTGTCGAACACACGGTTGCAGTTCTGGTCCATCAGCGAGCTCTGCACGCGATTGCGCTTGTTCTCGCCATACATCAGCTTCATGGTCAGGTCGTTGTTAACCTGCCAGCTATAGGTGCCGGACCAGTTCTTGCCACCCACCGTGTTGTAGATCTGGTTGCTGCGCTCGCCTACAGTCTCTCCCGTGGCGTAGTCATAGGCATAGACATCGGTGAGCGTCTTGCTCTTGTCCGAGAAGCCGAACAGCGACAGCATCTGGTTGTCGGTGATCTGCCAGTCGATCTTGCCGCCCCAGAACGGGTCGTCGGCCTTGCCCTGGCTCAGCCGCGTACCGGCATCGTTGGTGGAGGTCGGGCGGTAATCGCGCGCTTCGTACATGCCGAAGAAGAACAGGCGGTCCTGTACCAGCGCGCCGGAGGCGAACACGTTCAGTGCGCTGCGGCTGTAGTCGTCGCGGCTGGCGGTGATGTAGCGGCTGCCGCTGCCGTCGTAGCGGTCACGTGCCTGCGACTGCCAGGCACGCGGCTCGAACACCAGCTCGGCACCGGCCTTGAAGTCATTGCTGCCCGAGCGGGTCACCGCATTGATGACGCCGCCGGTGCTGCGCCCGAACTCGACCGAGTAGCCGCCGGTCTTGACCTGGAACTCCTGGTAGAACGAGAACGGCACCGACGAGAAGCCGACCCGGTTGTAGAAGTCGGTGACGTTCAGGCCGTTGATGTAGACGGTGTTCTCGGCCACCGACGAGCCGCCGAAGGAAATGCCCTGCCCGCCCAGCGATCCCTTGCCCTTCACCGCGCCCGGCGCGAGCAGCGCCACTGCGGTGATGTCACGGTCCACCGGCAGGCGCGACAGCTCCTCGCGGGTGATGTTGGTGGCCGACTCGGTGGACTTCACGTCCACCATCGACACCACCTGCGGCGCGCGCACTTCCACCGTACCCAGGGTACTGACCGCGCCCAGCGGCACGTTCACCGTGGTGGCACTGCCCAGGCTGACGGTGACCTGGCCGACACGGCTGGCCGCACCGCCCGGCAGGCTCACCTCCATGTCGTAGGTACCGACCGGCAGCAGCGGAATGCGATAGCTGCCGTTGGCCTCGGCCTGGACCGAACGGACGAAACCGGTGGCCGGGTTACGTACCGTCACGGTGGCGCCCGGCGGTACCTGGCCGCCGTCACTGACCAGCCGGCCGGTCACGGAACCATCCTGTGCGAATGCGCTGGGTGCGATCACCCCCAGACACGCCCCAAGGGCGACGCACAACGCCGCCCGCTTGATGCTGTAAGCCTTCATCCCCTGCTCTCTCCTGCAAGAATTGAATGGTGTGGAATGTGCCGTGTCGCGCTAGCGTTGCCTGGCTGGCAGTAGCCGCCACTGGAAGTCGTAGCTCCATTGATCGAAGTACAGGTTGCCGCCTGCCCACTCGGCCTCGCCGCGCTGCGAGTCGACCGTTTCCGAGCGGAAGTGCTGCTTGGCCGGCACAAAGGGCTGGCCGAAATCGTCGTTGAAGGCAATGCGGTAGCCATCGAGGCCACCCAGGTAGAAATCGCGCAGGGCCGGGATATCGCTGGCCAGCGCACCGGTGGTCACGTCCATCGGCAGCCAGCCATACGGCGCCAGGTAGACCTGCCCCCAGTCATGCAGGTTGTTGTAGCCACTGCCGTCGTCGGAGAACACCATGCCCGACTGCCAGCGTGCGGGGATGCCGTTCAGGCGCAGGAGCGCGATCAGCAGCAACGTCTGCTGCCCGCAGTCGGCATGGCCGGCACGCAGCGCGTAGTCGCTGATGTTGCTGAGCGTGGAATATTCGCGCGCACCGGCCCACGGAATGCGGTCGACCGCGGCAAACAGCCTGCGCACCACTTCATACGGGCGCGTCTCGCCCTGCAGCACCTGGTCGGAGAACAGCTTCAGCGCCGGGGTGAAGCGCACATGCGGCAGCTGTTCGGCCAGGTAGGGCTTCAAGGCCGGATCAGCCGGAGTCGGCTGCACCTTGGCCGGGTCGATCGCGGTATGCCGGGCGAGGATCGTGACCGCGTAACGGATCTCGAAGCGGGTCGGCTTGCCGGCTACCGCTTTGGCTTCCAGGTAGGCGGTGCGCTGCAGGGTACTGGCGGGTGCCACCCGCGCCTTGCTCGGGGCGCTGCCCAGCCACTGCACCTGCTCCTGCTGGCCCGGGATCTCGCGCGGATACGGAATCCAGGCACGCACGGTTTCGCCGGCCGGCACGGCGTCGGCCTTCACCGTGAGCGATTGGGTGAATTCGATGCGCTGCGGCAGCACCGAGGCCTGGCCGCTCTGTTCGGCCGCGGCAAGCACGCGCGCGTGGTGCGCGTTGAGTACCTCGTTCGGGCCCGGCGCCGGCATCGGTGCATCCTTGCGGCGGCGTGCGCGTGCCTCATCGCTGAGCAGGAACAGGTTCGACGGTGCACGCTTGAAGTACCAGCGCGTGCCGTCGATGTCCAGGTGCTCGATCAGGCCCAACTGGTCCCAGCGCGCGAATTCTTCGTCGGTGAGGTCCGGAATCCAGCGACGCACGGCAGACTTGGCGGCGGATTCGTCCAGGCTGAAGTCCTGGCGGATGCGGCGCATGCGCTCGCGCTGGAAAGCGTCTTCGACCGCGCCTGTTCCGGTGGCCAGGAGCTCCTCGGCATCGCTGAAGCGACCGCTGTCGATCAGGTCGATCACCTGCGTCTGGCGCGCCCGCTGCTGGCTGTTATGCCCATCCGTTGCCTGCGTGGCAGACGCCCACAGCAGCAGCGCGGCACACAGGCCAGCGGCGGCAGGCAGACGCGGTTTGCGAACGGCAGGATCCACAGCGACCCTTCCCCAGCGCGGGTGGTAAGGGCTGTGTAACACGGGCCGGGGGACCGGTCAATAATTTATTCTTGCTTTCGCCAGTGAAAGGAATAAATATTCCAACTGGCATTCGAGGAGGGTATGCAGCGCATGATCCTGGCTTCCCGCGCACCGGACCGGCAGTGGCCGCGCCGGTTGACCCTGGCCCTGTGCCTGCTGGCCGCACCGGCTTTCGCACAGGCTGCACCGCCACCTGACCCCGGCACACCGCTGCCCTACGTGGTCGGCCTGCACGAGGCCTATCTGACACCCCAGTACTGGGCGGCGCGGCTGGACAACGCCGACTTGCCGATCCTGGACCGCGCGCAGATCGACGCACAGAACGCGCGGATGCGGGCGCAGGACAGCCACATCCAGGACATCGCCACACTGCCCGCCCAGCTTGATGCGGCGACGGTGCGTGCCAGCATCAGCGCATTGTCGCGCTGGCCCGAGCGTGCACTGTTCAACGAGAAAGGCCAGCCCATCGCCCCCGCGCTGCGCAGTGGCATCGAAGCCAACCTCGGCCTCGATGCGATTCCCGCGCACGTCGCGCCGGTATACGGGCTGGTGGTGAAGCGTGCCGCGCTACGCACCTTCCCCACCCGCGAGCGCGTCTTCAGCACTGCCGGTGACACCGACATCGACCGCTTCCAGGAATCTGCATTGTTCCCGGGCGACAAGGTCGCCGTGGTCCATCGCAGCGCCGATGGCCGTTGGCTGTTCGTGCACAGCGAGCGTTACAGCGCGTGGATCGAAGCCGATGCCATCGCCAGCGGCGACAAGGCCACGGTGCTCGGCTATGGCACGAAGGGCCCGTACCGCATCGTCACCGGTGCCACCGCGCAGACCGCCTATACCCCGGAAGAGCCACGCGTCTCGCGCCTGCAGCTGGACATGGGCGTACGCCTGCCGGTGCTGGCCGACTGGCCTGCTTCAGAACCGGTGAACGGCCAGCAGGCCCACGCCTCGTGGGTGGTGCAGTTGCCGGTGCGCGAAGCCGATGGCCGCCTGAAACTGGTGCCAGCGCTGCTGCCGCGCTCGCAGGATACCGCCGCCGACTACCTGCCGCTGACCCCGCGCCTGCTGCTGCAGCAGGCCTTCAAGTTCCTGGGCGAACGCTACGGCTGGGGCCATGACTACGACACCCGCGACTGCAGCGGGTTCGTCTCCGAGATCTACCGCAGCTTCGGCGTGCTGTTGCCGCGCAATACCAGTGCACAGGCGGTCAGCCCGGCGCTGGATCGCCTGCCGTTCACCGGCAAGGACAGCAAAGCGGTACGCGACCGTGCCGTCGCCGAGCTACAGGTCGGCGACCTGGTCTACATCCCTGGCCACGTGATGATGGCCATCGGCCACGTCGACGGCCGCACCTGGGTGATCCACGATACGGCGGGCGGCAGCTGGTTCGGAGCCGACGGCACGCGCGTGCAGGCCCATCTCAATGGTGTTTCGGTCACGCCGCTGGAGCCGATGATGGCCAGCGACACCGTCCGCTACATCGACCGCATCACCAACATCCAGCGCCTGCGGGCCAAGACTCCTGAATGAAGATCACCGCCATCGAACTGGGCATGCTGCGCGTGCCGCTGAAGACGCCGTTCAAGACTGCTCTGCGCACGGTGGAAACCGTGGAGGACGTGGTGGTGCTGGTCCGCACCGACACCGGCCACATCGGCTATGGCGAAGCGCCGGCGACCGCAGTGATCACCGGCGATACGCACGGCTCGATCATCGAAGCGATCCGCCACTTCATTGCCCCGCGCCTGATCGGCCAGGACGTGGTCAACCTCAACCACCTGTGCACGCTGGTGCAGACCGCGATGGAGCGCAACACCAGTGCCAAGGCGGCGGTGGAGATCGCGCTGTACGACCTGTGGGCGCAGCTGCACGGTGCACCGCTATACCAGATGCTCGGTGGCGGTGACCCGGTGATCACCACCGACATCACCATCAGCGTGGACTACATCGACAAGATGGTCGCCGATTCGCTGTCGGCGATCGAGCGCGGCTTCGAATCGCTGAAGATCAAGGTCGGCAAGGACATCGGCCTGGACATCGAACGCGTGAAGGCGATCCACGCGGCGGTGGAGGGCCGCGCCCTGCTGCGGCTGGACGCCAACCAGGGCTGGACCGCCAAGCAGGCGGTGCACGCAATGCGCACGCTGGAAGAGGCCGGGGTGGTGCTGGAACTGCTGGAGCAGCCGGTGAAAGCCGCCGACATCAGCGGCCTGAAGTACGTCACCGACCGCGTCAACACGCCGGTGATGGCCGATGAGAGCGTATTCAGCCCGAGCCAGGTGATGGACCTGATCCAGCAGCGCGCGGCCGACATCATCAACATCAAGCTGATGAAGACCGGCGGCTTGTCCAATGCGATCCGCATTGCCGACATCGCTGGCATCTACGGCGTGCCCTGCATGATCGGCTGCATGATCGAGTCGAGCATCAGCGTGGCTGCCGCCGTGCACCTGGCCGTGGCCAAGAGCGATGTGATCACCAAGGTTGACCTCGACGGTCCCTCGCTGGGCCAGTTCGACCCGGTCAGCGGCGGCGTGCATTTCAACGAATCGGAGATCAGCATCAGCGACGTGCCAGGGCTGGGCATTACTGAAGTGCGTGGGCTGGAGATGCTGGGTTGAACCGCGCAGTCGAGCATGGCTCGACTCTACAGCGGCCACGGGTGACTGGCGCCTGGTCGGGCGTTACTTTTCTTTTCGCGAAAAGAAAAGTAGCCAAAAGAAACGCTCCGCCGGCCGCGAGCCGACGTGCTGCGCACGTCGGTGCCCTGCGCTCCTCGGCCCGCCAAGGGACGGCGCGGAACTCGCTGCGCTCAGACACCCGCGCCTCTTCGCCCTCGCCGGACCTCCGGTGCTCGGCTCGCTTGAAGGCGGACTCAACGTCAAAGGCAACAACTTCACCCTGTAGATCCACGCCACGCGTGGTTGCCTTTGACTTTGCCCCACCCCAAATTCTCTTCGCGGCTGGCGCGCGCGCGATCTATCCGGGGTC
>NZ_LYVJ01000018.1:0-42500 GCF_001676385.1 Stenotrophomonas maltophilia
CCGCATGGATGCGGCGGCCAAGCCTACACGGACGTACTTGCGGCGCCCCCCGCAAACCCCACCCGCCCGACCTATTCCATGACAGGCTCTACGCGACCAACCGCAACGCTTTTGATAACCCCCGGACGCCCCGCATGCCGCCCCTGCTGAAGATCCGCGCCGAGCGTGGGCAGATGTCGGCCATCGAACGCCGCATCGCCGACTTCATCCTCGACAATGCCCACCTGCTGCGCGACTACTCGTCCCAGCAGCTGGCCAGCGCACTGGGCATCAGCCAGTCCAGCGTGGTGAAATTCAGCCAGAAGCTCGGTTTCAAGGGCTACCCGGACCTGAAGTACTCCATCGGCCAGGATGTCGCCCGCGCCGGCGCGGTCCCGCAGCAGTCACCCAGCCAGCCCGACAGCGACGACGGCTACCTGCAGCTGGGCGAGGCCCTGCGCCGCAGCAAGGCACAGGCCGAGGAAGAAACCCGCCTGGCCAACCCACGCGAAGAGATCGAACGCATCGTGCAGTTGCTCGACCGTGCACCGAAGCTGTTCGTGCATGGCCTGGGCGATGACGGCCTGTACGCCCGCGAGTTCGCCATGCGGCTGTCGCTGCTCGGCCTGCTGGTGGTCCCGCATACCGACCCGATCCTGATGCTGGCCAACCTGTCGGCGGCGCGCCCCGGCGATGCGCTGCTGGTGTTCTCCGAGTTCGGCAACCTGCCCCAGCTTTCGCAGTTGTCGCGGCAGTTCCAGGACATGGGCGGCAAGGTGGTCTCCATCACCCGCCACACCGCCAACCCGCTGCGTGCGCATGCCGATGCGGCCCTGGTGGTCTGCGCGCATGACCGCACGCCGCAGGTCGCGCAGCTGCTGTACCGTAGTGCCATGCACGCCCTGCTCGATTTCCTGTTCGTGCTGCTCTGCCACGCCAATCCGGACCGCCAGCAACACCTGGCGGTGAACCTGGAGCGGATCGACCACCTGCTGGATTCCTGACCGGAGCACCTGTTGATGAAATCGCTGGTCCGTCTCGCTACCGCTGCGCTGCTGCTTGTCGCGGCGGTGTCCGTCCACGCCGCGCCGCTGGAGGGTGCGCGCCAGCTGATCGTGGTCACCAGCGATGGCTGGGACAGCACCCAAGGCCAGCTGCAGGCCTTTGTGCGCGACGGCAAGGGCTGGCACGCGCATGGACAGGCGTTCCCGGTGGCACTGGGCCGCACCGGCAGCGCCTGGGGCCTGGGCCTGCACCCGGCGCAGGCCGATGGTCCGCAGAAGCAGGAAGGCGATGGCCGCAGCCCGGCGGGCGTGTTCGCGCTCGGCAGCGCGTTCGGCTATGCCGTCACACGGCCAGGCACGGCCATGGCCTACCAGCCGATGCTCGAAAGCAGCTATTGCATGGATGTGCCGGCGTCGCCGTTCTACAACCGCATCGTCGACGCGAAGAAGGTCGGCAGGGCAGCCGTGGAAGGCTCCACCGAGCCGATGCGGCTGGACCTGCACAACAAGGGCGACATGCGTTACCAGGAAGGGTTCGTGATCGCGCACAACCCGGACAACCAGCCCGGCAAGGGCAGCTGCATCTTCGCCCATCTGTGGCGCCAGCCCGGCGAGGCCACCGCCGGCTGCACCGCCATGCCGCAGGCACGCATGCAGGCATTGCTGGACTGGCTGCGGCCGCAGGATACGCCGCGCTTCGTGCTGCTGCCACGTGCCGAATACAAGCGACTGCAGGCGCAATGGCAGCTGCCTGCACTGAATGGAGACGGCCGTTGAGCACGCAGGACGAACCGCAGCTGCAGCGCGCGGTCAGCCGCTGGCAGATCGTCGGGCTGTCGATCAACGATGTGATCGGCAGCGGCATTTACCTGCTGCCGGCCGCCACCGTTGCCCTGCTCGGCCCCTTCAGCCTGTGGGGCGTGGTCGTGGCGGGCATCGTGGTTGCCCTGCTGGTGCTGTGCTACGCGCAGGCCGCCAGCTACTTCGACGAGCCCGGTGGCAGCTACCTCTATGCGCGCGAGGCCTTTGGCCGCTTCGCCGGGTTCGAGATCGGCTGGATGATCTGGCTGACCCGCATCAGTTCGGCGGCTGCACTCAGCAATGCACTGGCCGATGCGGTCGCGCGCTTCTGGCCGTGGGCCGGTGCCGGCCTGGGCCGCATCGCGGTGATCGTCGTGTCACTGGGTTTTCTTACCGGCGTCAACATCATCGGCGTGCGCTCGGCCGCCCGCACCGGCGTGGTGCTGGTGATCGGCAAGATGCTGCCACTGCTGCTGTTCGTGGCCATCGGCGCGTTCTATATCGACCCGCAGCTGGCCTTCTCCGGCCAGCGCCCGGATCCGCACGACCTGCAGCGCATGGGCGAGGCCGCGTTGCTGCTGCTGTATGCCTATGCCGGCTTCGAGAACATCCCGGCCGCTGCGGGCGAGTACCGCAACCCGCGCCGCGATATCCCGTTCGCGCTGATCACCATGATCATTACGGTGACCGTCATCTACGGGGCGGTGCAGGTGGTGGCACAGGGCACGCTGGCCGGCCTGGCCAGTTCGGCCACGCCGCTGGCCGATGCCGCTGCCGGCTTCGGCGGCGAAGCCCTGGCGCTGATCCTGACCATCGGCGCCACCATTTCCATCCTCGGCACCAACAGCAACACGATGATGATGGGCCCGCGCTTCCTGTTCGCGCTGGCGCGCGATGGCTACGGGCCGAAAATCCTGGCGCAGGTGCATCCGCGTTTCCACACCCCGTCCGCGTCGATCCTGTGCCAGGGGCTGATCGCGCTCGGACTGGCGTTGTCCGGTTCGTTCGTGCAACTGGCGTTGCTGTCGATGACCACGCGCCTGTTCGCCTACATGGGTACCGCCGCGGCGGTACTGGTCCTGGCCAAGCGCTACGCCGGCCGGCCGGGCGCGTTGACACTGCCCGGCGGCCCACTGATTCCGGTGCTGGCGCTGCTGCTGTGCCTGGCCCTGTTCGCCAGCGCCAGCTGGCAGAACATCGCCGCAGCGCTGGTGGCATTCGCCATTGGGGCTGTGATCTACCTGCTGCCACGCAAGGATGCCGACGCCGGGTGACGGTCAGCGCCGGGCCGTGCCCGGCGCATTGATCCGGCGATCACGCTGCCGGACCGGGCGGTTAACCGGCAGGCAGGCACCATCAGGCTTCGCCCATCACGGAGCCCTTCGATGACCGACTACCAGATCCCCGGCCGTGTGCCGGATGACGGCATGCCGCGTGATGCGATCTCCGACTACTGGCGCGAGCGTTATACCGCCGAGCCATACTACGACGACCGGTTGTTCTTCGAGGACTATGAGCCGGCCTATCGCATCGGCCACGCGGCCCGCGTGCAGGACATGATCCGCGCGTATGAAGAGATCGAGGGCGAACTGCAATCACGCTGGACCCGCGAGCGTGGCCGCAGCCGCCTGGAATGGGCGCAGGCGCGCGACGCCGTGCGCCGCGGCTGGGAAGAAGCGGTCAACCTCGACCAACGGCTGGACAAGGGCGTGCCGCGCGGCACCTGACCGAACTGGATTCCCCTGCAGAGCCGAGCGTGGGCTCGGCTCTACGCCGGGTCGATCATTCCTGTTCCGGCAGCGGCGGCACACCTGCGCTGCGCTTGCTCTCGCCACCGCCGGCAGCGATCAGGTCCCGGGTGTTCTTCTGCACCGCTACCGCGCCGAACAGCGACAACGCATAGGCCATGCCATAGAACCCCTTTTCACTCGGTGCCAGCGTGGCGTTCCACAACCCGACCAGCAGCAGCATCAACGCCGACAGCAGCGCGAACCAGCACAGTGCGTAGTACAGGCCGCTGACCGGGATGGCCTCGACGCGGTCGCGCACGCTCTTCTGCAACGAAACGGCCGCGAACAGGCCGAACAGCAGCAGGGTCAGGTAGTAGCCCTTCTCGTTGAGCTCCATCGTGGCGTTGAACAGGCCGATCAGGTAAGCGGCCGCACCCAGCAACAGCGCCACCCACGAGGCAGCAATGAAGGCGGCAGACGGCTTGGGGGGCGTGGCAGTGGTCATTGCAGATCCTTGGCAGGCAGGCGGGCACGCTTTGCCCGGGCGTGTCCACCCTAGACGATCCCGCAGCCGCCGCACAGGGGGTGCCGGACTTTCGGCCCACGACGATCACAGTCCCGGTGGTATACAAGGTACAGCCCGGCCATCCGCATCCCCGCCCTGGAGATACCCATGACCCGCATGCCCCTGCTGCTCGCTCTCGGCCTGCTGCCGATCCTCGCCACCACGTCCGCGTGCAATGCCGCCGATCCGGCCGCCGGCGGCGTCCAGGCTGCGGCACCGGCCACGACCGCCGGCCAGCGCCCATTCACCACCACCGAGGTCAGCCGCTTCGACCAGCCATGGGCAATGACGTTCCTGCCGGACGGGAACCTGCTGGTGACCGAGAAGCGGGGCAGGCTGCAGCACCTGGACCTGGCCAGCGGCCAGAAGCACGAGATCGCTGGTGTTCCCAGGGTCGCCTACGGCGGCCAGGGCGGATTCGGCGATGTGATCCTGCATCCGCAGTTCGCCCGCAACCACGCGATCTACCTCAGCTATGCCGAGGAAGGCACGCTCGATACCCGCGGTGCCGCCGTGGCCCGTGCCACGCTGGCGCTCGATGCCAATGGTGGTGGCCAGCTGAAGGATCTGAAGGTGATCTGGCGGCAGACGCCGAAAGTGGCCGGTGAAGGCCACTACGGTCACCGCCTCGCCTTCGGCCCGGACGGCAAGCTGTGGATCAGCTCCAGCGAGCGCCAGAAGTTCGATCCGGCGCAGGGCATGGGCGGCAACCTCGGCAAGATCATCCGCCTCAACGACGACGGCAGCCTGCCTGCCGACAATCCGTTCGCCTCGCAGGGCGGCGTGGCCGCGCAGGTATGGTCGCTGGGCCACCGCAACATCCTCGGCATGGCGTTCGATGCCAACGGCCGGCTGTGGGCCCACGAGATGGGGCCCGCCGGTGGCGATGAGCTGAACCTGATCCAGCGCGGTGCCAACTACGGCTACCCGATCGTCTCCAATGGCGACCACTACGATGGCCGCCCGATTCCCGACCACGACACCCGCCCGGAATTTGCCGCACCGAAGGTCACCTGGACCCCGGTGATCTCGCCCGCCGGCTTCGTGATCTACAGCGGCGCCCTGTTCCCGCAGTGGAAAGGCAGCGGCTTCATCGGTGGCCTGTCTTCGACCTCGCTGGTGCGCGTGGCGTTCGAAGGCGACAGCGCGCGCGAAGCCGAGCGCTTCAACATGGGTGAGCGCATCCGCGAAGTGGAACAGGGCCCGGATGGCGCGCTGTGGCTGCTGGAAGACGGCAGCAAGGCGCGCCTGCTGAAGCTCACGCCGAAGACCTGAGGCAGGTGCCGGCCGCAACGGCCCCGCGCGCGGGGCCGTTCGCGTTCACTGGATGGTGATGACCTTCACTTCGGTCTGCGTGCAGGCCTTGTCCAGGCACTGCCCGTTCAACCAGACCTGGCCACTGCCGATCATCACGCCCTGCTGGTTGACGAAGGCCTTGCCGAAGTCCTGTTCGGACACCGCCTTGACCACCTCCGGAGTGATGATCTTTTCGTAGTTGCGCTGGAATTCGCTTGGACCGGTGATCTTCCTGCCAGCGCCGACGTTCAAGGGGAAGCGCACTTCCTCGACCACTGCGGCGCGATCACCAGCGACCACGGCTGCCTTGAAGGCGTTGAACACCTTTTCGAACTGCGCGGCGTCGCCCAGCAGGGACTCGATGCGCGCACGCGCATCTTCCACGGGCGCTGCTTCCTCCTCCCCGGGTGCCTCCGCTGCAGGCGTGGCCGGCGCGGCGGCGGGGCCAGCGGCAGGCGTTGCCGCAGGTGCCGCCGCAGCCTCCATAGGCGGCGGCGCATCGGCCGCAGGTTCGGCCGGCGGTGCCGGCTGCGAACAGGCCGCCAGCAGCAGGGCGGGAATCAGGTGGGCCATCCGGCGCATGCGCGCACTCCATCGAAACAGGAAGCCCGATGGTAGCGCCGCCGCAGTGAGGACAACAAAAAGGGGACGGAGGGGATTAAGTCGTTAGTGGCACAAACGACTTAATCCCCTCCGTCCCCTTTTTCTCGATCAGGCCTTCAGCAGCTCGAACTGCACCGCTTCGCCGGCCGCCGAGGACGCGCACACCCACAGGTCGAACAGGCCCGGCTCGGCGCGCAGCACACCGTCGCGGCCGGTAAAGGCCAGCTGCTCGCGGCCCAGGGTGAACACCACTTCGGTCGACTCGCCCGGCTGCAGCGCCACCTTGCGGAAGTCCTTCAGCTCGCGCACCGGCCGCACCCGGCTGGCCACGCGGTCGTGGATGTACAGCTGCACGACTTCCTCGCCAGCAACGCTGCCGGTGTTGGTCAGCGTGGTGGTGATGGTCAGGGTGTCGTCCCAGCCGAGCTGGGCAGCGCTCAGCTGCGGCACGCCGTAGGCGAACGTGGTGTAGCCGATGCCGTGTCCGAACGGGTACAGCGGCTCGTTCGGAATCTCGCGCCAGCGGGCCTTGAACTCCGACATGGTCGGCAGTTCCGGGCGGCCGGTGCGTGGGTGGTTGTAGAAGTACGGCTGCTGGCCGGACACCTGCGGGAAGCTGACCGGCAGGCGGCCGGACGGGCTGTAGTCGCCGAACAGCACATCGGCCACGGCATGGCCGGTCTGCGTGCCCAGGTACCAGGTCACTGCCACGGCGTGCGCATTGCGCACTGCGCCCTGCAGTGCCAGCGCGCGGCCATTGCGCAGCAGTACCACCAGCGGCTTGCCGGTCATTGCTACCGCCTCGGCCAGCGCCTGCTGTGCCGGCGGCAGGGTGATTTCCACCCGCGACTGCGCCTCGCCGCTGTAGCGTTGCGGCTCGCCCAGCGCCAGCACCACCACGTCGGCGCGCAGCGCGGCCGCCACGGCCGCTTCGGTGCCACCCGCAATCGCGGTTTCCAGTTCGCAGCCCGGCACGATCTCCAGCAGCGACGCATCGCCGATGGCGGCACGCACGCCGGTTTCCAGATCCACGTAACGCTGCTTGTCACCGAACAGGGTCCAGCAGCCTTCGATGTTCTCGCGGTCCTGCACGAACGGGCCGATCAGCGCGATCTTCTGCCCGGTCTTCTGCAGCGGCAGCACGTTGTCGCGGTTGTTCAGCAGCACGATCGAACGGCGCGCGGCGTCGCGCGACAGTTCATCATGCGCGGCGATGTGCGACGTATCGGCTTCGCGTGCCGGGTCCAGCGAACGGTACGGGTCGTCGAACAGGCCGATGGTTTCCTTCAGCCACAGGATGCGGCGCACGCCCTCATCCAGCACTGCCATCGGCACCTCGCCGCTCTCGACCAGGCCCGGCAGGTGCTCGGCATAGAAGCCGCTCTGCATGCTCAGGTCCAGGCCGGCGGTGAACGCCTTGGCGGTGGCATCGCGGTCGTCGGCGGCATAGCCGTGCGCGACCAGCTCCATGTCGGCGGTGTAGTCGGAGATCACCACGCCCGGGAACTTCCATTCGCCGCGCAGGATATCGGTCAGCAGTTCGGCATTGGCGCTGGCCGGTACGCCGTTGATGTCGTTGAACGAGGACATCACGGTGATCGCGCCAGCGTCGAAGGCGGCCTTGAACGGCGGCAGGTGCACGTCGCGCAGGGTCTGCGGCGAGATGTCCACCATGTTGTATTCCATGCCGGCCATCACCGCGCCATAGGCGGCGAAGTGCTTCGGCGTGGCCAGCAGCGAATCGGCGGCGCGCAGGTCGCTGCCCTGGAAGCCGCGCACGCGGGCGGCGGCGAACGCACAGCCCAGCACCACGTCCTCACCGGCACCTTCGGCGCCACGGCCCCAGCGCTGGTCGCGGGCGATATCCACGGCCGGGGCGTAGGTCCAGTGCAGGCCAGCGGCCGTGGCCTCGATCGCGGTGGCGCGCGCGGTGCGCTCGGCCAGCTCCGGCTCGAAGCTGGCGGCCTCGCCCAGCGGAATCGGGAACACGGTGCGCATGCCGTGGATGACGTCGGCGGCCAGGATCACCGGGATGCCCAGGCGGCTCTCCTCGGTGGCGACCTGCTGGATACGACGGCCCAGCTCGGCGCCCACGCCATTGAACAGCGAGCCGACCTTGCCCTCGCGCACCTGCTGCAGCACCTGGTCGGCATTGCGCACGTTGGCTTCCGGGTTCACGTCCGGGGCGAACGGGCGGACCATGTCCGCGAAGACACCCAGCTGGCCGACCTTTTCCTCGACGGTCATCTGGGCAATGAGGGATTCGATGCGTTCGGAGGCCACCGGCAGTCCTTGATGAAAACGTTTACAAGCTCGGCATTCTAGCGATCCCGAGCCATTTGGCGAGAGGTTTCTTCATTCAGTTTCAGCCACCAGCGGGGTCCGTATGGCCCCGCCGGAGGCTTCGCAGCTTACTCCGACCCGGCCAACTGGCGCTGCCCGGCCATCAACATGGCATCGCTGGAGGCCTGGAACACGCGCAGGCCGAAGGCCGGCAGGATCGCCAGCAGGTGGTCGAAGATGTCCGATTGCACGGCCTCGTATTCGGCCCACGCCGTGCTGCGGGTGAAGCAGTACAGCTCCAGGGGCAGGCCCTCGGTGGTCGGCTGCAGCTGCCGCACCAGCAGGGTCATGTCGGTATGGATGCCTGGGTGGCTGCGCAGGTAGCGCTCCACATAGGCGCGGAAAGTGCCCAGGTTGGTTACCCGGCGGCTGTTCACCTCGGCCACGCCCTGCTCCCGCAGGCGCCCGTTCCACTGCCCCAGCTCCTGTTCCTTGTCGCGCAGGTAGTCGCGCAGCAGCGCGAACTGGCCGAGGAAGGCCAGGTCGCCCTCGTCCAGGAAGCCGACGCTGTGCTGGTCCAGATACAGCGCGCGCTTGATCCGGCGGCCACCGGCCTCCTGCATGCCGCGCCAGTTCTTGAACGACTCGGTCACCAGCTTCTTGGTCGGGATGGTAGTGATCGTCTTGTCGAAGTTCTGCACGGTGACGGTGTGCAGCGCGATGTCGATCACATCGCCGTCGGCATTCTGGCTGGGCATCTCGATCCAGTCGCCGATGCGCACGCGGCCATCACCGCTGATCTGCACGCTGGCCACCAGCGACAGGATGGTGTCCTGGAAGATCAGCATCAGCACTGCCGTGGCCGCGCCCAGACCGGTGACCAGCGGCCCCAGCTTGACCCCCAGCAGGGTGGCGACGATGGATAGGCCGGCGGCCACGAACACCACGATCTTGACCACCTGCAGGTAGCCCTTGATCGGCTTGTTGCGCGCATCCGGCTTGCGCTCGTACAGGGTGTTGGCCGCGTCCAGCGCGTGCGAGACGGCCAGCGCCAGGGTCAGCACCGCCCATGCGGTACACAGGCCGACGATCATCCCGACCAGGCGCTCGGGCAGGTCCGGCACCAGCACGATGCCCGAGGCGATCACCTGGCTGGGTACCACGTTCGACAGCCGCGAGATCACCCGCATCAGATGGCTGCCGCGACCGGTGTCGGCGCCCGGCAGGCGGCTGAGCAGGCGTCGCAGGCCGCGCAGCAGGATGCGCTTGGTCACCCAATTGGCCAGCCCCGCGGCGATCAGCAGGGCCGAGATCATCAACGCCAGGTAGGCGCCGGGATAGGGTTCCAGTGTGTTCTGCAGCCGTTCCAGCCACTGTACCGCCACCACCGCGTCCACCATCCGTTGTCTCCTGTCTGTTCCAGTGCATTTTCCGGTCGCCGGCGCCCGGCCGGCATCACCCGCGGGTCAGTCCCGCGTGCGTTCGATGATCACGCCCACCGCGCGCGCGCCGCGTACCGCGCCCGGCTTGCTCAGCTTCAGGCGCAGCCATTTCACCTCAAATTCGTCCAGCACGATCTGCGCGCAGCGCTCGGCCAGGGTTTCCACCAGTCCGAAGTCCGATTCGCGCACGAACTGCTCCAGGCGCTTGCTCACCGCCTTGTAGTTCAGGGTATGGGCAATGTCGTCGGTAGCCGCGGGGCGACGATTGTCGAAGCCCATTTCCAGGTCGAACACCAGGTCCTGGCGGATCCGTCGTTCCCAATCGTAGATGCCGATCAGGGCGTCGATCGTCAGCCCCTCGATGAAAACCTTGTCCATTGCGCTTACCAGCACGAATACAGGCGACCATGGTAACGGTACGGCGGTGAGCCTGCCCGGAACGGTCGGTGGACCGCCGGCATGGGGCGGCCCGGAAAAGACAAAGGGCCCTGCTAGCGGGGCCCTTTGGTACCTCTCAACGTCCCCGGGGGGAGCTGGAATCCAGCCGCGAGTCCCGGAGCACACGATGCAGACCATGACGTTCATTCCCTCCACGGTCCAGAGTCAATCGCGACAAGCTGGAGGAAGCCTTAGGCGGCACAGGAATTCTGCTGCCTGACGCGGCGGCGTTGCCCGATATCACGCCAGCGGCAGCCAGCACAGGCTGATGATCCGCCATGTGGTTCCGTATTTGATGAGAGAGCAACGAATCCTGCAGGCAGCGCTGTCACGCCCACGGTGGGCGACGTACAAACGTATCGCGGACCGGCACTCTTTGGATGCCGCCTCGCTTTACGTATGGAACATGCAGATGTGCGGCGCGCTGTTATCCCCCCTGCACGTCTGCGAAATCGTAATCCGCAACGCGGTGGCCGCGGCGCTGGCGCATGCCTTTGGGCCGCGCTGGCCCTGGCATCCTGCACTGCTGCAGCGGATGCCAGCAGATGGCGCGTTGTCGACCTTGCAGCAAATCCATGGACAGGCAGATCGTCGGATGGACCCTCCGGAGATCATCGCCAGCCTTCGCTTCGCGTTCTGGCAGCAGCTTTTCACCCGGCGCTTCGAGGGAGCCATCTGGACGCGGGGCTTGAAGATTGCGTTACCGCACGCGCCACAGACTGCTTCTCAGCGTGGTCCGCGCGAACATCCACGCAGACCTCGACCGCATCCGCCGCCTGCGCAACCACATCGCCCATCACGAGCCCATCCTCGAGCGCGACATCGGCGCCGACCTGGCCGCGATCGGGCGGCTGATCCATGCCCGTTGCCCACACACGCTGGGCTGGCTGCAGCGCCATGAGCGGGCGACGACCGTGCTGGCGGCGTCGCCGTTGGTACCGCGTCCGTAATGCGTCCGCCGGGCATGGCCCGGCGCTACTGGCTCACACCGCCGGCAGCGTCGCCATGTCCCAGCGCGGGGTCACGTCCACCTTCGGCGGACTGTGCTGGCCGGCCTGCAGGCGCAGCGCGCCGGCGAAAGCGATCATTGCGCCGTTGTCGGTGCACAGTGCCGGCCGTGGGAAGCAGGCACGGCCGCCGAGCCGCTCGGCCATCTGCTGCAGGCGTGCACGCAGGCGCTTGTTGGCGCCGACGCCGCCGGCCACCACGATCACGTTGGTGCCGGCGGCTTCCAGCGCGCGCTCGCACTTGATCGACAGGGTCTCGACCACGGCGTCTTCAAAGCCCCGGGCGATGTCGGCACGGGTCTGTTCGCTCTGGTCGCTGTCGCGCCAGGCCATCAGGACCTGGGTCTTCAGGCCGGAGAAGCTGAAATCCAGCCCGGGGCGGTCGGTCATCGGCCGCGCGAAACGGTAGGCACCCGGCGTCCCCTGCTCAGCCAGCCTGGCCAACTGGGGGCCGCCCGGGTACGGCAGGCCCATCAGCTTGGCGGTCTTGTCGAAGGCTTCGCCGGCCGCATCGTCCAGGGTCTCGCCGAGCAGGCGGTACTTGCCGATGGCGTCCACCGCCACCAGCTGGGTGTGGCCGCCTGATACCAGCAGCGCCACGAACGGGGCCTGCGGCGGGTCGTCTTCCATCAACGGGGCCAGCAGGTGGCCTTCCATATGGTGTACGCCCACCGCTGGAACCTCCAACGCCCAGGCCAGCGAGCGGGCCACGCCCGCACCGACCAGCAACGCGCCGACCAGGCCGGGGCCGGCCGTGTAGGCCACGCCGTCGATGTCGCCCACGCCCAGGCCCGCTTCGGCCAGGGTCTGGCGCACCAGCGGCAGCAGCTTGCGGACGTGATCGCGGCTGGCCAGCTCGGGCACCACGCCGCCATATTCGGCATGCAGGGCGATCTGGCTGTAGACCGCATGGGCGCGCAGGGCCGCGCTGCCGGCCACGCCGGTGTCATACACCGCCACGCCGGTCTCATCACAGGAAGATTCGATGCCGAGAACTCGCATGCCTGCTATTATGACGCCCCTGCCGTCCCCTCGGGGAACGCGCAGGTCTTGCCGCTTTCAAAGGCCGAACCCGCATTCAGGGTTGGTCGCTTGCAGTTTGTCCATTCGCCGCTATAATGTGCGGCTCGCCGGGCGTGACCCGGTTCTACTGTGTCCCGGAGATTCCATGCCCAGCGTCAAAGTCCGCGAGAACGAGCCCTTCGAGTTTGCTCTTCGCCGCTTCAAGCGCACTTGCGAAAAGGCCGGTGTGCTGGCCGAAACCCGCAAGCGCGAGTTCTACGAAAAGCCGACCCAGGAGCGCAAGCGCAAGGCCGCCGCTGCTGTGAAGCGCCAGCTGCGCCGCTCGTCGCGCGACGTCACCAAGCGTCAGCGCCTGTACTGATCGGACGCATCTTCATTGCGGCGGGCTCGTCCTGACGCGGTGAAGCCGGAGCCGGCACGCGCGAGCGTCGCCGGCTTTTTGCGTTTCCGGGTCCGGGCATCCGCCCCGCCCCACCACCACCACGAGGTTCCTCATGAGCATGAAGCAGCAGCTCACCGATGACATGAAGGCCGCCATGAAGGCGGGCGAGAAGGACAAGCTCGGCGTGATCCGCCTGATCAACGCCGCAATCAAGCAGAAGGAAGTGGACGAGCGCATCGAGCTCGACGATACCGCCGTGATCGCCGTACTCGACAAGATGGTCAAGCAGCGCAGGGATTCGGTCAGCCAGTACGAAGCTGCCAACCGCGAAGACCTGGCCGCGATCGAGCGCGCTGAAATCGCGGTGATCGAAGCCTACCTGCCGGCCAAGCTGGGCGAAGCCGAGATTGTGGCCGCCATCCAGGCCGCCATCGCCGAAACGGGCGCCTCCGGCCCGGCCGACATGGGCAAGCTGATGGGCGCACTGAAGCCCAGGCTCGCCGGCCAGGCCGACATGGGCCTGGTGTCTAAGCTGGTCAAGCAGCAGCTGGCGTAAGCCCGCATCCGGGGTCGGATCCCTTCCGCAGCGCGGAAGGGCTCTGGCCCCAGGCGTCGCGCGCTTCACCGCACCTTCGTTGGCCGCCTGCTACAACCACACCCATGGTTGAACCCGAGCCCAACGTTCCCGTGTCCCTGCACAAGTACCTCGAGCGCCTGCAGGACAGTTTTCCGATGGCAGTGGCCAAGCGCTTCATTGACGTCGACGTGCTGACCCAGGCCGCCTCCGTCTCCTTCTACGCGCTGCTGTCGATGGCTCCGCTGCTGGTACTGCTGTTGTGGCTGACCGCGTCGCTGTACCCGCCCGCCCAGCAGGCGCTGGTCGACCAGGTCAGTTCGGTGGCGGGCAGCAGTGCGGCCACCGTGGCCGAAACCGTGCTGAAGAATGCCGACAACCAGCCCGACGTCGGGTCGCTGGCGGGCCTGTGGAGCACGCTGCTGCTGTTCATCGGTGCCACCGCCGTGTTCGCCCAGCTGCAGAACGCACTGAACCGGATCTTCCACACCAGCGGCCAACGGCTGGAGGGGATCAGGGCCTGGCTGCGCAAGCGCGTGTTCTCGTTCGGCGTGGTGCTGGCCCTGGGTTTCCTGCTGATCCTGTCGATGACCGCAACCACAGTGCTGCAGGTCGCCTTCGCGCAGCTGCCGTCGATCCTGCCGGCCATCGGCTACCTCACCAGCCTGCTGCTGTACGCAATGGGTTTTGCATTCATGTACCACTACCTGCCTGATCGCCGCGTGGCCTGGCGCCAGGCTTTCATCGGCGGTGCCATCACCTCGGCGCTGTTTGCGCTGGGTCGCTATGGCATTGGCGTCTATATCGCCACCGTCGCGCCCGGCAGTGCGTATGGCTCGATGGGTGCACTGGTGATCTCGCTGGTCTGGATCTACTACGCCACCGTGGTGTTCTTCGTGGGTGCATTGATGACGGCGGTCATCGACGAACGCCTGCGCGCCCGCCACCAGCTGGCCGCAGCGGGCATCGACCCGGCCCGCCCCAGCCAGGTGCCCGGCAGGGGGTAAACTAGGGGGACTGTCCCGCTTACCCGCACGCAGCCTCGTGCTGCGTCCTTCCCGTTGCCCATGGCCCGTATCCCCGACGCCTTCATTGACGACCTGCTGGCCCGCACCGACATCGTCGAGGTGGTGGGCAGCCGCGTGCCGTTGAAACGCCAGGGCAAGGAATACGCAGCGCGCTGCCCGTTCCACGACGAGCGCTCGGCGTCGTTCACGGTTTCGCCGACCAAGCAGTTCTATCACTGCTTCGGCTGCGGTGCGCATGGCACCGCGATCAGCTTCCTGATGAACTACGACCGCCTCGAGTTCCTCGACGCGGTGGACGAGCTGGCCAAGCGCGCCGGCATGGAGGTACCGCGCAACGAGAACCCGCGCAGCCCCCAGCAGCAGGATGACAGCCGCGAGCTGTACTCGGCGCTGGAGGCCGCCACTCGCTTCTTCCAGAAGAACCTGGAAGGCAGCGACAAGGCACGCGCGTATCTCGAGAGCCGTGGGGTGGACGAAGAAAACCGCACGCGCTTCCAGATTGGCTATGCGCCCGACGGCTACAGCGGCCTGCGCGATGCGCTGGGCAAGGACGAGCGGCGCATGAAGCTGCTCGATCGTGCCGGCCTGTTCTCCAAGAACGATCGCGGCCATGTCTACGACAAGTTCCGCGACCGCGTCATGTTCCCGATCTTCGACCGCCGTGGCCGGGTGATCGCCTTCGGCGGCCGCGTGTTCGAGAAGGACGACGGCCCCAAGTACCTCAATTCGCCCGAGACCGCCCTCTTCCACAAGGGCCGCGAACTGTACGGCCTGTGGCAGGTGCGCCAGGCCAACCAGAAGATCGAGCGGTTGATCGTGGTCGAGGGCTACATGGACGTGGTCTCGCTGTTCCAGTTCGGCGTCACCCAGGCGGTGGCCACGCTGGGTACCGCCACCACGCCGGACCATGCCGAGCTGCTGTTCCGCAACGCGCCGGACGTGTTCTTCTGCTTCGACGGCGACGCCGCCGGCCGCCGCGCCGGCTGGAAGGCGCTGGAGTCGGTGCTGCCGCGCATGAAGGATGGCCGCCAGGCCTTCTTCCTGTTCCTGCCCGATGGCGAGGACCCGGACACCATCGTGCGCAAGGAAGGTGCCGAGGCATTCAATGAGCGGCTGAAGCAGGCCACGCCGCTGTCACAGTTCTTCTTCGACGAGCTCACCCGCGAAATCAACCTGGCCACGCTGGACGGCAAGGCGCGCCTGGCCGAGCGTGCCAGGCCGATGCTGGCACAGATCCCCGACGGTGCCTTCGGCGACCTGATGAAGCAGCAGCTGGCGCAGCTGACCGGCCTCGGCGGCAGCGCCCCGGCTTCACGTGCGCCGCTGCCGCAGCGGCAGCCGCAACGGACGATCCAGCCCGTCGCCAGGCGCAGCCTGGTGCGCGGCGCGATCGCCGTGCTGCTGCAGCAACCGTCGCTGGCCCTGACCCTGGGTGGCCAGCACCATTTCCAGGGCCTGCGCCTGCCGGGCGTGGAACTGCTGCTGGAACTGCTGGCGCTGGTCGAACAGCGTCCGGACATCAGCACCGGCGCCCTGCTGCAGCACTTCGACGGCCGTGAGGAACAGGCCTCGCTGCACGCACTGGCCGCGCAGACGCTGCCCGGCACCGAAGCGACCTGGACCCAGGAACTGCACGATGCGGTGGCCCAGCTGGAAAAACAGCTGTTGCAGCAACGGCTGGAGGAGTTGTTGGCAAAGCAGCGGCAGCAGGGCCTGGACGATACTGACAAGTACGAACTGCGCGAGTTGCTCAAGGCCCGCGCCGGACTGCGCCTGTAGTGGCAGAACGCTTTTCATGGAGAAGACCATGCTGCTGCGCCTGACCTGCCTGCTGTTGTTGCTGCCCCTCACCCTGCCCGCCTCCGCCGGAACTCCGCTTCCCGAAGTCCGTCCCGGCCTGCATGCCGGTGGCCAGCCCAGTGCTGGGCAGCTGCAGGCGTTGGCCGCGCAGGGGGTGCGCACGGTGATCGATCTGCGCCAGCCCGGCGAGGACCGCGGTTTCGACGAAACCGGCGTGGCCGAGTCGCTGGGCCTGCGCTACGTACGCATTCCGATAGCCGGTGCCGAGGGCCTGGACGCGGCCAACGTGCGCGCCGTGCACCGCGCATTGCAGCAGAGCGAGGGGCCGGTGCTGCTGCACTGTGCCACCGGCAACCGCGCCGGTGCGGTACTTGGCCTGGTCAACGCGCGCTATGAACATGCCAGCCCTGAGCACGCACTGCAGCTGGGCCAGCGCGCCGGCCTGAAGTCACTGGAATCGGCGACCCGGCAGCGCCTGGCCGCGCCGGTCACCTCACCCTGATTCGCTTCCCAGGAACCTGCCCACGATGACCCGCTGGTGGTCGCGCCTGCGACCGGACAACTTCACCCTTGCCCTGCTGTGCACGGTCGGCCTGGCCTCGCTGCTGCCCATGAAGGGTGCCGCGGCCATCGTCCTCGACGATGTCACCACCGTCGCCATCGCCGCGCTGTTCTTCCTGCATGGCGCGCGGCTGCCGCGCGAGTCGATCATCGGCGGCATGCTGCACTGGCGCCTGCACCTGACCATCCTGGCCTGCACTTTCCTCCTGTTCCCACTGCTGGGACTGCTGTGCAGGCCGCTGTCGGGCTGGCTGCTGACCCCGGAGCTGTATCTGGGCGTGCTGTTCCTGTGCACCCTGCCCTCCACCGTGCAGTCGTCCATCGCGTTCACCTCGATGGCGCATGGCAACGTGCCCGCGGCGGTATGCAGCGCATCGCTGTCGAGCATCCTCGGCGTGTTCCTGACCCCACTGCTGCTGACCGCGCTGGCCGGCACCTCCGGCGGCGTGCATGACCCACTGCACGCGATCGGCGGCATCATGCTGCAGCTGCTGGTGCCGTTCGTGGCCGGCCACCTGCTGCGGCCGTGGATTGCCGGCTGGGTGGAGAAGCAGCGCGCGCTGCTGCGCTACACCGACCAGGGCACGATCCTGCTGGTGGTGTATTCGGCGTTCGGCGAAGCGGTGACCGAAGGGTTGTGGAGCAAGACACCGCTGCTCTCGTTGCTGGCCGTGGCCGTGGTGGCTGCCGTGCTGCTCGGCATCGCCATGCCGCTGATCACTTTCATCGCCCGCCGGCTGCGCTTCAACCGTGAGGACGAGATCGCCATCGTGTTCTGTGGGTCGAAGAAGAGCCTGGCCACCGGCGTGCCGATCGCCAAGGTGTTGTTCGCTGGAGGCAGCCTCGGTGCCATCGTGCTGCCGGTAATGATCTATCACCAGATCCAGCTGATCGTCTGCGGCGTGATCGCGCAACGGTACGCGCGACGCAAGCCCTGACCTGACCGGAAGATCCTCCACGCGTGGCGTGGATCTACTGTAGAGCCGAGCCCATGCTCGGCTGGTCGTTGAACAGCGGATGCTCACCAGACCGAATCGCGGTCCAGCAAACGCGCCACGCTGAAGCGTGGCAACCATACCCACAGGTCGTAGCTGCGGTCGGCATCGGTATCCACTCTGGGCGATGCCCCCGCATGACCGCGCAGCGGTCGCGCTCCGCAGTGCTCAACCGCCGTACATCCCCAGCCCTCTCCACCGCGCGCTTCGATGCGGACGTTGTAAACGTCCAGATCCTTCAGCAGCGACGTCATCGGCGGGTACGCAATCATCTTCGGTTGCGTACGCATGCCATGCACGTTGCCGGTCAGCACCAGTAGCCGCCCGTTGTTCGGTAGCGCCTGCGCGCGCGCCCGTACTTCTTCGGCCATTACCCGGTCGCGTGCTCCACTGCCTGCGGTTTCGGCAGGCAACACGCGATCGAAACCGAATACCTGCACGTCGCGCCCTCGGGTACGCAGCACGCGCGCCGCTTCGATCAGGTCGAGCATGTCCTCGCTGCGACGGCCGTCATGCATGCGGCTGCGGACGTTCCAATACGTCGTGCCACGCAATGCAGCGCGCGCCTTGGCCGTGCCGGCAGAGGCCAGATAGGTCGCCAGCGCTTCGTTCTCGCCGGTCGGCAGCTCCAATGCCAACCGCACCGGTGCGCCATCGGCCGCGTAGGCCTCCATCATTTCGCGCACCAGCACCGGGACTTCACGGGTGCCATGCAGCTCTCCCAGCACGATGAGGCGATGGTCACCGGCATGCTGGCGGATCTGCGCGGCGGTGTCGTCGGCATGCGCACTGAGGGCCATGCCCAGCGCCAACAGCAGCGCGGCGGTCCAGCGGAAGATCGAATGCATCCCTGCTCCTTCCTTTTCCTGAGGTCAGGAACAGCAATGGCGACGCCGCTGGAAGAGATCAAGTGCAGAGCCGAGCCCACGCTCGGCTGCTCTTCCAATCCACCCTCAGCCGAGCACGGGCTCGGCTCTACATTGGACTGGCGCCTCGGATGAGGTCACAACCACGGCAGGATCCAGTGGTCGACCAGCAGGAAGGCAAACAGCGCCATCAGGTAGACGATGGAGTAATAGAACATCTTCATCGAGAAAAGCTCGTCCGGCGGGTCGAGCATGCGCCAGGCGTACCAGAGGAACACGGCGTTGAGCACGATCGCTCCGCCCAGGTAGAACGCACCGCTCATGCCCACCAGGTACGGCAGCAGGCAGACCAGCGCCAGCACTACCGAGTACACCAGGATCTGCTTGCGGGTGTGCACCACGCCGTGGGTGACCGGCAGCATGGGGATTTCCGCCTTGGCGTAGTCCTCGCGGCGGAAGATCGCCAGTGCCCAGAAGTGCGGCGGCGTCCAGATGAAAATGATCAGCACGAGCAGCGACGAATACGCCCAGTCCGACGGCCCCTGCATGCCGGTCACTGCAGCCCAGCCCAGCATCGGCGGCATCGCACCGGCCAAGCCGCCGATGACGATGTTCTGCGATGTCGCGCGCTTGAGGTACACGGTGTAGATCACCGCGTACCCGATCAGCGAGGCAAACGTCAGCACCGCAGTGATCAGATTCACCCACAGCACCAGGATCGCCATCGACAGCCCGATCAGCACGCCGGCGAACACCAGCACCTGCCACGGCTTGACCTTGCCCACCACCAGCGGGCGCCACGAGGTACGCGCCATCTGCGCATCGATATGCGCATCCAGCAGCTGGTTGATCGCTGCCGCGGCCGAGGCCGCCAACCAGATGCCGAGGAAGCCGAGCAGGCCGGACCGCACCTGCTCCCAGCTCGGTACGCCGGGAATGGCCAGGACCATGCCGACCAGGGCGGTGAACACGATCAGGGCGACGACCTTGGGCTTGGTCAGGTCCCAGTACTGGCGGTAGTTGGAAAACATCGAATCAGTCCGGGGCACGCAGGCGGGCCAGCAGGCTGACCAGCACGAACAACAGGGCAACGGCCACGCCGTTATGCGCCACCGCCACTCCCAGCGGCAGTGCCAGCTTCACGTTGAGGATGCCGAGGGTAACCTGCAGCACCAGCAGCGCGATCAATGCGCTGGCCCAGCCACGCATGCTCGGCAGGCGGAACAGTCGCAGGCCCAGCCACAGCAGGTAGGCGGCCACCACCACCGCGAACATGCGGTGCGCCATCTGGATGGCGATGCGCGAAGCGCCATCGAGCACGCCCCCCTCGTAGTCCACGCCGATGCCGCGCCACAGGGTGAAACCTTCGATGAAGTTGTGCTGCGGCCACCACTGGTTGGCGCAGCGCGGGAAATTGTCCAGCGAGGCGCTGCCGCCGCCGCAGGCCAGCGCGGCATAGTTGGCGCTGACCCAACCGCCCAGTGCAATCTGGGTGACCAGCACGGCCACACCGACGCGCAGCAGCCACTTCAGCTTCGGCGCCTCGGCCAGGGTGATCGGCAGGTGCGTGGCGCGCCAGGCCATCCAGGCCAGCAGCGCGAACATCAGCATGCCGCCCAGCAGGTGGCCCATCACCACGATGGGCTTGAGCAGCAGCGTTACCGTCCACATGCCCAGCAGCGCCTGGAAGATCACTACCGCTAGGGTAAGCAATGCAGCGCGCGCCAGGTCGATGTTGCTCCAGCGCAATGCGGCAATCAGCAATATCGCCTCGCCGATCAACGCCAGGGTACTGGCGATCCCATGCCAGCCCATCATGTACAGCGGTATGCCAGCCGCCACCAGCACGCAGGCGGTCACCACCGCCGTGGTGCCGAAGCGCCGCCTGCGCGTGGCCAACAGGGCCAGGGTCAGGATCTCGATGCCCAGCGCGCCGGCCAGGAAGCGGTGCACCTGCTCGCGCCAGGCCTTGTGAGTCTCCAGCGGACGGATCTCCGCAGCCGGATGGCCGACGGTCTCCTCGATATGCTGCGGCCAGGTGGCGCGACCGTAGCAGGTCGGCCAATCCGGGCAGCTCAGGCCGGCATCGGACAGGCGGACGAAGGCGCCGAACATGATCGTGCTTGCGGTCATGATCATGGCGAACCACGCCAGGCGGTGGAAATTGCGGGGCAGCGCCGGACGCACGGAAAGGCTCATCAAACGGGACTCACTTCAGTTTCAGCAACGTGGCCATGTCCTTGCGCAGGCCGCCGAGGTCGGAGCCCGGGGCATGGCGCATGATCACGAAGCCGTTCGGATCGATCACGTAGACCGGCAGTCCCGCCGGGTCATCGACGCCCGGCAGGGCCGCGCGTAGAACGGGCGACGGAGCCAGCGGCCGCAACGCGGGCAGCGAGGCAATCGACGCCGGTGGCGTACCCAGCCACAGGATCTCCACATTATCGGCGTTATGGCCGAACAGCTGCCACACCTTGCCCAGTCCCTGCGACAAAGTGACGCACTGCGCGTCACAGGCGCCGGCCGGGGCGACCAGCAGGCGCCAGGTCCGTGCCTCGGGATTCCACGGGTAGGGCTCGCCGCTGGCCAACGTCGGCGCCTGCTGGCGCAGATCCACCGGGGGTTCCAGCAGTTGGCCCGCATTGCGGTGCGCGGCCGGCTGCCATCCGGAGAAGCGCAGCACGGCAGCCAGCGCCATCGCCCCGAAGAACACGGCAAACAGCAGCACCAGGGTGCGGCGGCCGGAGCCGCGCGCCTGCGGGGACATGGCAGTGTTCATGCGGGACATTTTCTCATGGTTGGGTAACGGATGCCGGGGCGCTCTGGTAGCCCCCGATCTTGGCCGGGGGAAACGGTGCCGACCCAGGCCGGCACCCACCGGACCGGATCAACGACGCCTCCTGCGCCACTCCAGCAGCAACGCCACCACCAGCACGGTCAGCGCCAGCCCGAACCACTGCACGGCGTAGCCCAGATGGCGCTGCGGCGGCAGCGTGTTCGGCAGCAGGTCCAGATCGCGTTCGTCGCCGAACGGCAGCGCCGGGTCCAGCCGCAGCACGCGTTCAGGCAATGCCGGCAAGCCAAGCGCTTTGGCCAGGCCCTCGGCGGGCAACCGGCTGGCCAGCCAGCGCCCAGCCTCACCGGTGGCAGAAAACGCCGGCCCCAGCGCCAGACCCGCCGACGGCGGCGGCGCCAGCAAACCGCGCACTGCCACCGGCGACGGTGGCGCAGGCACGTCCGGCAGGGTGCGGTCCGGCGGCAGCGCTCGCCAACCAAGGTCGACCAGCAGCACGCTGCCTTCGTCACTGCGGAATGGGCGGTAGATCTTCACCCCGGCGCGCCCGTGCCGGGTCTGGTTGTCCAGCAGCACCACGCCGGGCAGGAAACGGCCGTGGTCGGCCACGCCGTGCAACGCGCCCGGTGCCGCCAGGGCCTGAACCAGCGGTAGTGCCTGGGCCACAGCGGGGCCCTGCGCATCCAACATTGCCTGTTTGGCATGCATGCGCTGCAGCTGCCACATCCCCAATGCGCTGAAAGCGGCCATCGCCAGCAGTGCCAGCACCCATCCGAGCAGGCGCGTGTGCTGGCGCATCATGACAAGTCCGCGCAAACGCGATCAGATAGGCACATCCATCCTGCCCTCGAGCCGCGCATGAGTGATTCGCTGAAGACCCTGCTGGTAATCGCGTTTCTGATCGTCATCGTCTGGAATCTGGGCGCCGGCCTGTACTACCTGCTGGTCGACCGCGGCCAGACCAAGCGCACGGTCAACGCCCTGACCCGCCGCATCGCGGTGTCGGTGGCGTTGATCGTACTGGTGATCGTGAGCATCTACATGGGCTGGATCAAGCCGCACGGCGTCGGCGGCTGAGGCCGCCGGCGCATGCGTGATCAAAGCACGTAGACGAACAGGAACAGCATCAGCCACACCACGTCGACGAAGTGCCAGTACCACGCGGCGGCTTCGAAACCGAAATGGTTGTCGCGGGTGAAGTGCCCCTTGGCCGAACGCAGCCACATCACGATCAGCATGATCGTGCCCAGCAGCACGTGCGCGCCATGGAAACCGGTCAGCATGAAGAACGTCGAACCGTAGATACCCGAGCCCAGCGTCAGGTTCAGCTCCTTGTAGGCGTGGATGTACTCCTCCGCCTGCAGGGTCAGGAAGCCGAGGCCGAGCAGCACGGTCAGGCCCAGCCAGATGAGCAGCTGGCGGCGGTTGCCGGCCTTCAGTGCATGGTGGGCGATCGTCAGGGTCACGCCGGAGGTCAGCAGGATCAGGGTGTTGACCAGCGGCAGCCCCCAGGCCGGGATGGTCTGGAACGCGCCACCGATCGCCGCCGGGCCATTGGTCGGCCATCCGGCCGAATAGCCCTGCCAGAGCAGCTCGTTGGTCATTACGCCGCGGCCTTCACCGCTGAGCCACGACAGGCCCAGGTTGCGGGTGTAGAACAGCGCGCCGAAGAAGGCCCCGAAGAACATCACTTCGGAAAAGATGAACCAGACCATGCCCATCCGGAACGAACCATCGACCTGACGGTTGTAGTGGCCCGCCTGCGACTCGCGCACCACATCGCTGAACCACCAGAACAGGGTCAGCACCAGCATCGCGATGCCGAGGTAGAACGTCCAGCGTCCCCAGCTGGCGTCGTTGAGCCAGCTGGCGACGCCGACCATGGTCACCATCATCGCGATGGAGCCCACGAACGGCCATTTGCTCTGGGCCGGAACAAAGTACACGTTGGCGTCGGTCGGCGTCTGGGCCATGTCGGTATCCGGGTCAGGGTGCGGCGTGCGCGCCTTCCGAGGCAGCGGCCGGGGCCAGCCGATCGGACAACGCGTCGTTGCGGTAGAAGGTGTAGGACAGGGTGATCGTCTTGATTTCCGGTGGCAGGTCCGGATCGACGATGAAGCGCACCGGCATGTCGCGCTTCTCGCCAGCCTGCAGCGTCTGCGCGGTGAAACAGAAGCACTCGGTCTTGCTGAAGAAGCCCGATGCACGCGCCGGCGCCACCGAAGGCACCGCGCTGCCGACAATGGCCTGCTGGCTGTCGTTGCGGGCGAAGTACAGCGCCTCGTTGAGTTCGCCCGGCACCACGTCCATGGTCAACTGCTCGGGATGGAACGACCACGGCAGGCGCGAATTGACGCCACCGTCGAACTCCACCCGCACGGTGCGCTTGCCGGCCGCAGCACCCGCGCTGGCTTCGTCCCCGGGGCCGCGCTCCAGGCGCACGCCGAACACCTTCTCGCAGGCGATGCGGTACAGCGGTACCAGCGAAAACGTCAGCAGGAACACCGCCACCGCCACGCCGATCAGGCGCGGCAGCCCTGAACTGGGTGACGGCGTGCTGGCCGGCACCTTGCTCATCGGCCGATCACCCCACTGAGGATGAAACCGACGTAGACCAGTACGGCGATGGCGCCGACCCACATCGCCGTGCGCTTCGCACGCTGGCGCTGCTGCTCGATGCCGTTTTCCGGGGCGTCGCCCGGGCTGTTGTAGAGCCGAGCCATGCTCGGCTGCTCCACGCCAGCCGAGCATGGCTCGGCTCTACAGGTCTGCAGCGGGCTCTCGTTATGCATGCCCCACCTCAATGCGTGATGTCGTCATGGGCCAGATCCCCCGGACGGATGGTCGGCGGCGTGGTGAAAGTATGTGCCGGCGCCGGCGACGGCAGGGTCCATTCCAGGCCGCGCGCGCCCTCCCAGCTGCGCGCTTCGGCCTTCTCGCCATTGCGCAGCGAGGACAGCAGGATCGCAGCCATCATGAACGGAGTAACGAACATGCCGAACGCACCGATCGAGCTGATCAGGTTCCAGTCGGCGAAGGCCACGCTGTAATCGGGAATGCGGCGCGGCATGCCGGCCAGACCGAGGAAGTGCTGCGGGAAGAACAGCAGGTTGACGAACACGATCGACCACCAGAAGTGCACCTTGGCCCACTTCTCGCTGTACATGCGCCCGGTCCACTTCGGCCACCAGTAGTACACCGCGGCGATCAGCGCGAACACCGCGCCGGTCACCAGCACGTAGTGGAAGTGAGCGACCACGAAGTAGGTGTCGTGGTACTGGAAGTCGGCAACCACGATGGCCAGCATCAGGCCGGAGAAGCCACCGATGGTGAACAGGATGACGAAGGCCACCGACCACAGCATGGGTGCCTCGAACGTCAGCGAGCCGCGCCACATGGTGCTGACCCAGTTGAACACCTTCACGCCGGTCGGGATCGAGATCAGCATGGTGGCGAACATGAAGTAGATCTCGCCGCCCAGCGGCATGCCCACGGTGAACATGTGGTGGGCCCAGACGATGAACGACAGGAACGCGATCGCTGCGGTGGCGTACACCATCGCCTGGTAGCCGAACAGCGGCTTGCGGCTGAAGGTCGGGATGATCTCGCTGACCACGCCGAAGGCGGGCAGGATCATGATGTAGACCTCGGGGTGCCCAAAGAACCAGAAGATGTGCTGGTACATCACCGGGTCACCGCCACCGGCGGCGTTGAAGAAGCTGGTGCCGAAGAACTTGTCGGTCAGCAGCATGGTCACCGCACCGGCCAGCACCGGCATCACAGCGATCAGCAGGAAGGCGGTGATCAGCCAGGCCCAGCAGAAGATCGGCATCTTCAGCAGGTCGATACCCGGCGCGCGCATGTTGAGCACGGTGGCGATGATGTTGATCGCGCCCATGATCGAACTGATGCCGGCCACGTGGATGGCGAACACGCTGAAGGCGACGTTGTAGCCACCCTGCAGCGACAGCGGCGGATACAGCGTCCAGCCACCGGCCGGTGCGCCACCGGGCAGGAACAGGGTCAGCAGCAGCAGGCTGAAGGCCACCGGCAGCAGCCAGAACGACCAGTTGTTCATGCGCGGCAGCGCCATGTCCGGCGCGCCGATCTGCAGCGGGATCATCCAGTTGGCCAGGCCGACGAAGGCCGGCATCACGCCACCGAAGATCATCACCAGCGCATGCACGGTGGTCATCTGGTTGAAGAACTCGGGCTTGACGAACTGCAGGCCGGGCTGTGCCAGCTCGGCGCGGATCACCACGCTCATCGCCGCGCCGATGATGAACATGATGAAGCTGAAACCCAGGTACAGCGTGCCGATGTCCTTGTGGTTGGTCGAGAAGAACCAACGTTCGAAGAAACTCTGGTGGTGATGGTGATCGTCGTGCCCAACTGCCGAGTGCGCCATTGCAAAACACCTCTCAGAATCGGTTGTCACACGGCCGCGAACGGCCGCGGGCTTTACATCACGCGCCGCTGGCCGCGGTGGCAGGCGCGCTTCCGGCGTCGGCGGCAGCCGGTGCCGCCGGTGCCTCGCCCGTCGGTGCCGCCGGCTCGGCAGGTGCCGCCGGAGCTGCCGGCTCGGCCGGCGGTGCCGGCTTGCGCTGCGCCAGCCACTGCTTGAATTCCTCCTTGGACACCGCCTCGACCACGATCGGCATGAAGCCGTGGTCCTTGCCGCACAGCTCGGCACACTGGCCGCGGTAGACACCGGGCTGCTCGATGCGCGTCCAGGCCTCGTTGATGAAGCCGGGAATGGCGTCCTGCTTCCAGCCCAGCGCCGGCACCCACCAGGCGTGGATCACGTCGTCGGAGGTGATGACGAAGCGCACCTTGGTATCGACCGGCAGCACCAGCCGGTTGTCCACGTCCAGCAGGTAGTGCGGATGGCTCTCACGGGTCGGCACGACGCCGCTCTGCCGCACGCGGTCGGACTCACGGTCCAGGCGGCTGGTGAAGGCCACGTTCTCGCCGAGGTACTCGTATTTCCACATCCACTGGTAGCCGGTGACCTTCACCGTCATCTCGGCATCGCGGGTGTCGTACATCTTGATCAGGTTGGCGGTGGCCGGCCAGGCCATCACGATCAGGATGATCACCGGGATCACCGTCCAGATCACCTCGGCCTTGGTGTTGTGGCTGAAGGTGGCGGCGACCGCGCCCTTGGATTTGCGGAACTTGAAGATGGCATAGGCCATCGCCCCGAACACGATGACACCGATCACCGTGCAGATGATCAACGACAGGTTGTTCGATTCCCAGGCCAGGCGCGAGGTCTGGGTCACCCCCTTGCCCATGTTCAGCTGCCATGGCTTGGGATCGGCCGCCTGGGCCCAGGCCAACGCCGGAACCAGTCCCCCGGCCACCATCGCGGCGACCGCTGCAACGCACTTCGTACCCCACCTGCTGCTTTGCTTCATTGCCTAGACCCTTAGCGTCGTCGGTTGCCGCCATCGCTGGCGGCGAGCAAGCTTTCAAGTGTCTCTGCGAGCGTCTGGCGTTCGGCCGGCGCGAGGAAACTCCCCACCTCCACCTGCCGGCCGCTGGATGCCAGCCGGACCCTCTCATCGTCGGTGAGCAGGCGCACCCAGTGGGGATGGGCCCGGAACACCGGCGATCCACCGGCTACGGGGATGACCTCCACGTACGCCGGCACTACCCGGATCTCCTCCTGCCGTTCACCGCTGCGCCACAAGGCACGCAGCGCCGCCGCCAGCACCAGGCTGTACAGCAGCGCGAACAGGGGGGCGAATGCATTGCCGGCCACCCACCCGAGGGCGGATACCAGCCACATCGCTCCCGACAACGCAGCGAACAACAGGACGAACTGCCGGGCATCGAGCGCCCGTGGGGGACGCAGCCGCAGCTGCGTACCTGACCCATCCGGAGCTGGAAGCACCTCGATCATGTCGCAACCGCGTTCCTGCCGCGGGAAACGCCTCGATGGTAGCCCCGCCCTCTCGCCGGTAGCAAGGGTGCATTCACACTTTTTCCGATGCTGCAATACAGCATGAGGTCGGCGGCGCAAATGACGAATTCAGCACAAACTCCAATGAGCCTGCTGAACAGGCTGAATCCACCGCAGCTACGGGCTATGAGCGCTTCACGAAGGGGACTTCAGGGCACTTCCGGAACCCGCAAAAATGATTAAAATCGCCAAGTTTTCCACTGGCCGGACCGGCATGAACGCACCCTCCTCCTCCCCTGCCGCCAGCGACGCACTGCGTCCGGGCGCGCTGCTGTCGCCGGAACTGCCGGCGCCCCCCAACCCGTTCCGCCAGGCCATCACGGATGCCTGGCTGAAGGACGAGGCCAGCCACGTGCGCGAACTGCTGGCGCAGGCCCGCCTGCCCGCCGAGGAGCAGGCCAGGGTGCAGGCGCTGGCCGCCGATCTGGTCGGCCGCGTGCGCGTGCGTGCCAAGGACCAGGGCGCGATCGAAGCCTTCATGCGCCAGTACGACCTGGGCAGCGAGGAAGGCGTACTGCTGATGTGCGTGGCCGAGGCGCTGCTGCGCATTCCGGACCAGGACACCGCCGACAAGCTGATCCGCGACAAGCTGGCCGATGCCGACTGGGAAAAGCACCTGGGCGGCAGCGACTCTGTGCTGGTCAATGCCTCCACCTGGGGCCTGATGCTGACCGGCAAGCTGGTGCAGATCAACGATGCCACCCGCGCCGATGCGCCGGGTGCATTCAAGCGGCTGGTTGGCCGCGTCGGTGAGCCGGTGGTGCGCCTGGCCGTGCGCCAGGCGATGAAGATCATGGGCCACCAGTTCGTCATGGGGCGCACCATCAGCGAAGCGCTGGCGCGCTCGCACAAGGGCGACAACGCGGACTATCGCTATTCCTTCGACATGCTGGGCGAAGGCGCGCTGACCATGAAGGACGCGCTGCGCTACCTGGAAGACTACCGTCGTGCGATCCATGCCATCGGCGGCGATCACAAGGCACGCGGCGGCCGTCCGGATGGCGACGTCAACAATGCGCCGGGCATCTCCATCAAGCTGTCGGCGCTGTACCCGCGTTACGAGCACGCCAAGCGCGAGCGCGTGCTGAAGGACCTGGTGCCGGGCGTACTGGAGCTGGCGCAGCTGGCCAGGAGCTATGGCATCGGCTGCACCGTCGACGCCGAAGAATCCGACCGCCTGGAACTGTCGCTGGACATCATCGAGCAGGTGTTCTCCGACGCCTCGCTGTCCGGCTGGGATGGCTTCGGCGTGGTCGTGCAGGCTTACCAGAAGCGCACCCCGTACACGATCGACCACCTGGCCGACATGGCACGCCGCGCCGGTCGCCGCCTGCAGGTGCGCCTGGTCAAGGGCGCCTACTGGGATGCCGAGATCAAGCGCGCGCAGATCGAAGGCTATCCGGGCTACCCGGTGTTCACCCGCAAGCAGAACACCGACGTGTCCTACCTGGCGTGCGCCAAGCGGCTGTTCACCCATGCCGACGCGATCTACCCGATGTTCGCCACGCACAACGCGCATACGATCGCCGCCGTGCGCAGCATCGCCAACGGCGGCGTGTACGAGCACCAGAAGCT
This sequence comes from Stenotrophomonas maltophilia, assembly GCF_001676385.1. Lineage (GTDB taxonomy): Bacteria > Pseudomonadota > Gammaproteobacteria > Xanthomonadales > Xanthomonadaceae > Stenotrophomonas > Stenotrophomonas maltophilia_J. The sequence continues at coordinate 28,715 of NZ_LYVJ01000018.1, forward strand.
GCACGGCATGGGCGACGACCTGTATGCCGAAGTGGTGCCGGCCGATCGCCTCGGCCTGCCGTGCCGCGTGTACGCCCCGGTTGGTTCGCATGAAGACCTGCTGCCGTACCTGGTGCGCCGCCTGCTGGAAAACGGCGCCAACTCCAGCTTCGTCAACCGCATCACCGACGAGCGCGTGCCGATCGCCGACCTGATCCGCGATCCGGTCGAGATGGTCGCCTCGTTCGAATCGATTCCGCATCCCAAGATCCCGCTGCCGGTTGACCTGCTGCGCAGCCAGAACCACGACAGGAAGAACTCCATGGGCGCCAACCTCGCCAACGACAACGAACTGCGCGCCCTGGCCGAGCAGATCAACGCCGCCGTGAAGCCGTGGCAGGCTGCCCCGCTGGTGCCGGGCGCCAACCCGGCCGGCGCCGCGCTGCCGGTGACCAACCCGGCCGACACCCGCGAGGTCGTCGGCCAGTGGCTGGCCGCCGATGCCGCCACCGTGCAGAAGGCCCTGGCCAATGCCGTGGCCGCGCAGCCTGCCTGGAACCGCACCCCGGCCGCCAGCCGCGCCGCCATCCTCGAGCACGCCGCCGACCAGCTGGAGGCGCGCATGCCGGAGTTCATGGCACTGTGCGTGAAGGAAGCCGGCAAGAGCCTGCCCGACAGCGTCGCCGAAGTGCGCGAGGCGGTGGACTTCCTGCGTTACTACGCCAAGCAGGCGCGCGAGCAGTTCAGCCACGCCGAGAAGCTGCCGAGTCCAACCGGTGAATCCAATGAGCTGCAGCTGCACGGCCGCGGCGTGTTCGTCTGCATCAGCCCGTGGAACTTCCCGCTGGCGATCTTCCTGGGCCAGGTTGCCGCCGCACTCGCCGCCGGCAACAGCGTCATCGCCAAGCCGGCCGAGCAGACCAACCTGATCGGCTACTACGCAGTGAAGCTGCTGCACGACGCCGGCGTGCCGGCCGAAGTGGTGCAGTTCCTGCCGGGCGATGGCGCCACCGTCGGCGCCGCGCTGACCGCTGACCCGCGCGTGGCCGGCGTGGCCTTCACCGGCTCCACCGACACCGCCCGTGCGATCAACCGCGCGATGGCCGCCCGTGACGCCGCCATCGGCGTGCTGATCGCCGAGACCGGTGGCCAGAATGCCTTCATCGCCGACTCCTCGGCGCTGCCGGAGCAGCTGGTCAAGGACGCGATCGGTTCGGCCTTCACCTCGGCCGGCCAGCGTTGCTCGGCCGCGCGCGTGCTGTTCGTGCAGGACGACATCGCCGACAAGGTGATGACCATGCTGGCCGGTGCGATGAAGGAACTGAAGGTCGGCAACCCGGGCCTGCTGTCCACCGACGTCGGCCCGGTGATCGACGCCGATGCGCTGAAGATCCTGCAGGACCACGCCGAGCGCATGGACCGCGAAGCACGCCTTATCGCCGCCGCCGAGCTGTCCGCCGAAACGGCGCACGGCACCTTCTTCGCGCCGCGCGCATACGAACTGAAGGATCTGGGCCAGCTGCAGAAGGAAGTCTTCGGGCCGGTCCTGCACGTGATCCGCTGGAAGGGCGACCAGCTCGACGCGGTGATCGACCAGATCAACGCCACCGGCTACGGCCTGACCCTGGGCGTGCATTCGCGCATCGACGAGACCGTGGACCGCATCAGCAACGGCGTCCACGTCGGCAACGTCTACGTCAACCGAAACCAGATCGGTGCGGTGGTCGGCGTGCAGCCGTTCGGCGGCCAGGGCCTGTCCGGCACCGGCCCGAAGGCCGGCGGCCCGCACTACCTGCTGCGCTTTGCCACCGAGAAGACGGTGACGGTGAACACCACCGCCGCCGGCGGCAACGCCTCGCTGCTGACCCTGGGCGATTGATCGCCCACCTGATGCAGTGAACGAAAAACCCCGCGAACGCGGGGTTTTTTGTGCTTTGCTTCCTGTAGAGCCGAGCCCACGCTCGGCTCTACAGGGATTCAGGTGCCGTCGTGGCCTCGGCCCGCATCAGATTGCGCCAGTGCCGGAGGGCGACCAGTGCGTTGATCCAGAAACCGATGTAAAGGATCGAGGTCAGGTGCAGCCCGCGGCTGTAGTACAGCGGCACCGCCACGGTGTTCACCAGCAGCCACACCCACCACGACTCCAGCTTGCGCCGCATCATCAGGATCTGCGCGATCACGCTCAGCACCAGCACCGCCGAATCGATGTAGGGCGCATAGGCATTGGTCAGCCGGGTCAGCATCCAGCCGTAGCCGAAGGTGGCCACCACCGCCAGCGGTGCCAGCCAGGTCCAGGCACGTGGTCGCAATGAAGTAATCGGCAGCGGCGCGCCGTGGTCACCACGCAGCCACTGCCACCAGCCCAGCACGCTGATGGCGATGAAGAAGAACTGCAGCACCATGTCCGCGTACAGGTGCGATCGTTCGAACACGGCGGCGAACAGCGCGCAACCGACAATGCCCAACCACCAGGTGTGCACGTTGTTGCGGCCGGCCAGCAGGATCGAGCCGGCGACGGCGATGTTGGCGGCCAGCTCCAGCTGGAAGTTCGGGTCGGACAGGTTCATGGCGCTATTGTGGTGGATCCGCGCCGTGGATGCCTGCACTCTTCGGCGGTCCCGCGCCAGGCGTGGACGGCATGCTCCCCCACAAAGAGAAGGCCCCGCTTGCGCGGGGCCTCCTTCGTACTGTTTCGGGCAATTGCCTTGATCAGAACTTGTACTGCATCGAAGCGGCCAGCACGTCGCCGCTGACCTTGTACTTGCCGGTCACGGTGTTGGCCGTGGCCGAGGTCGAGGTGATGTTCGGATCCTTGGTGAACAGGTGGGTGTAGCCCACGGTGTACTCCAGCTTGTCCGACGCCGCATAGCTCAGGCCCAGCGACAGCCACTTGCGGGTGGTGTCCGGCACGCGCACGTCGCGGTGGGCGTCGGTGGTCGGGGTCTGGTCGTAGGCAAGGCCGCCACGCAGGGTCAGCTTGTCGTTCACGCGGAAATCGGTACCGATCGACGCGAAGGTGGTGTCGCGGTAGTGGAACGGCAGCACGCTGTCCGGCTGGTTGGAGTCAAAATCGACGGTGACCTGGTCGAACTTGCTCCACGCCGTGCGCGTGACTTCGGCCATGATCTGCCACTGGTCGTTGACGCGATGGGTGAAGCCAAGCGTGGCACTGGCCGGCAGGGTGATGGTGGCGCGGCCGTTGCTGTCGATGAAGGTGCCCGGGGCGGCAGTGGCCAGGAAGGCGGCCGCATTCTGCGGAATGGTGAAGTCCGCCTTGCCGTCGGTGATCTTGTGCTCGACCTTCGAGCGGTAGCTGAAGGCGATGTTGGTGCCTTCCACCGGGGTGACGGTCATGCCCAGGGTGTAGCCGACCGACACTTCGTCGCCCTTGATGCGCAGGTAGCCATCGGCAGTACCCGGGGCGAAGCCCTGCTGGGCCATGGCCACGGCAGCCTGGCGCGAGGCAGCAGCGGCCTGCGCAGCGGTGCCGCCGGCAGCCAGGACGCGCGCCGCAGCCGTGCGCTGGGCGCTGGCGTTGATCGCGGTGCCGGTGTCCACGGCGCTGCTCAGATCGACGTCCAGGCGCTCGGCGAACACCGAGGCACCGAACGACAGGTACGGGTTGACGTCATAGGAGAACGCCACGCCCAGGTCGATCGCCTGCAGTTCGGTCTTGAGGCCGTTGTAGCGGCCGACCCAGTCACGGTCATATTCGGTCTTGAAGCCGAAGGGAACGGTCAGCGACGCACCGAAATGCATGTTCTCGTTCTCACCGAACGGAACATGGAAGTAAGCGGCCGGAACCGGGGCGATCATGCCGGCGTCGCCGCCGTTGCCGCCGGAAATCGGTGCGCCGTTGCCATACTGGCCCTGGCCGCGGAACTTGGCACCGAAGCTGATGGCGCTGACGTCACCCTGGACCAGGGTGCCGTCGAGCAGGCGCATGGACGCCGGGTTGGTAGCGATGACCGAGGCATCGCCTTCGGTCGAGGTGGAGCCGGCGAACGCGCGGCCCAGGCCCTTGGCACTGTTTTCCTTCAGCTGGAAGGCGGCGGCATTGGCATCGGCGGCGGCCAGCGCACCGGCAACGCCGACGGCCAGCAGGGTCAGTCGGGCAATGGTGGAAGCGGTCTGCATCGTAGTTCTCTCTCTCCGGTAAGCGGTGATGGTGCTCTGAGTGCGCCTGCGCCCGGCGGGCCCTGGGGCCCTTCGGAGCGCGCCGGATTCCCCTCCCGACATACGACGCCGTATGCGAGTATTACCCAGAGCCGTTAATGAAACAATAACAGCGCAGGCGGTTTTTCCGCCTCGAATGCTGAACAGGACAGTGCCCCCTGGCGGGCCTTGCACGCTAGGCTAGTACCCATGTTCGTCTCCCTCCCATCGCGCAGGAAAGCCGCCGTGCGTTGGGCCACACCCGTGCTGTTTGCGGCACTGTGGCTGGCCTTCCTCTGGTCGATCTCGCGTCCGGATGATGCCCGTGGCAGCCTCTGGCTGGACTGGGGTGCCCTGTCCACCGGCCTCACCCACCCGCTGGACTGGTGGGCGACCCTGCAGGACGGCAGCGTGCTGCGCCTGTTCACCGCCCTGTTCCTGCACGCGGACTGGTCGCACCTGCTGGGCAACCTGGTGTTCCTGCTGATCTTCGGCCTGCCCGCCGAGCGGGTGCTGGGACCGTGGCGGCTGCTGCTGTTGTTCCTGGTCGGCGGTGCGGTGTCCAACCTGGTGGCGATCTACACCATGGGCAGCCCGGACCAGATCATCATCGGCGCCAGCGGCGCGGTGTCGGCGTTGATCGGTGCCTACCTGGCCCTGTTCCCCGGCGCACGGCTGGGCGTGGTGATCCCGCTCGGCCTGTTCCTGGAATTCGTGCGCGCACCGGCCTATCTGTTGATCGGCGTCTGGGCGGCACTTCAGGTGGTGTTCGCCCACATCGGCCCCAGCTTCGGCATGGTGGCCTGGTGGGCGCACATCGGCGGCTTCGTGTTCGGCGTGGTGTACGGGGTCTACGTGCGCGCGGCGATCGCGCGACGGTTACGCAAACGGCACGGGTTCTGACCATAGCGCCGTGCCGGCCACTGGCCGGCACCCTTCTTTCGCTGGCCGGCGCCGGGCACCGCCCGGCGCTGCGGTCAGGGCTTGGCCGGGGCGGGCCTGGCGCCAGGCGCGTCCTCCGCCTTCGGTTCGGCCCTGGGTTCGGCCCTGGGTTCGGCCTTCGCTTCCGGTGCCGCGGCCTTGGCAGCCTTCGCGGCCTTGGCCGCATCCGCCTTGGCCGCTTCGGCCTTCAAGCGTGCCGCCACCGAGCCCGGACTCTTCAGCTCGGCCAACGCGTCGTTGATCGGGCCGTCGCCCGGCAGCACCGCACCGGCGTGGTAGCCCTCGGTGCCTTCATCGTCGCCACGCAGATGGCCCGGCAGGGTCGCTTCGCTGTAGTCGCTCAGGCTGGCCGGCAGCATCTCGTCCTCCGGCCGCTCGGCGGGCTTGAGTTCAACCTCCGGCACGATGCCGGTGGCCTGGATCGACTTGCCACTGGGCGTGTAGTAACGCGCAGTGGTCAGCTTCACCGAATCGCCGTTGTCCAGCGGCAGCACAGTCTGCACTGACCCCTTGCCGAAGGTGCGGCTGCCGACCACGCGCGCGCGCTTGTTGTCGCGCAGCGCACCGGCCAGCACTTCCGAAGCACTTGCCGACCCGGCATCGACCAGTACCACCACCGGCGCGCCCTTCAGCAGGTCACCCGGGGTTGCGTCGAAACGGGCATCGCTGATGCTGATGCGGCCACGGGTACTGACGATGTTGCCTTTGTCGAGCAGATCGTCGGCCACCTGCACGGCGGCAGTCAGCAGGCCGCCCGGGTTGCTGCGCAGATCCAGCACCAGGCCCTTGAGCTGGCCACCCGACTGCTTCTGCAGCTGCTGCACGTGCTTCTGGAAGTCGGAACCGGTGTCGGCCTGGAAGGTGCTCAGGCGGATGTAGCCATAGCCCGGTTCCAGCAGGCGGCTGCGCACACTGGTCACGCGGATGGTCTGGCGGGTGAGGCTGACATCGAACGGCTTGGGCTTGCCTTCGCGCACGATGGTCAGCACCACCCTGCTGCCGGCCGGCCCGCGCAGCGGCTCGCTGGCATCGATCGCACTGATCGGCTTGCCGTCGATGGCGATGATCAGGTCACCCGCGAGGATGCCGGCCTTGGCCGCCGGCGTGTCGTCGATCGGCGCGATCACCTTCATGCTGGCGTTGTCCGGCTGCTGCTGCAGCTCCACGCCGATGCCCTCGTAGGCGCCATTGGCCTGCTCGTCGAAGGCCTGCGCGTCTTCCTTGTTGAAGTACGTGCTGTGCGGATCGAGGTCGAGCAGCAGGCCACGCACGGCCGACTGCATCAGCTTCTTGTCATCGACCGGGTCGACATAAGCGGCACGCACCGCGTTGTACACAGCCACGAAGCGGCGGATGTCCTCCAGCGGCACCTTCGAGGTCACCGCCTCCTCACTGCTCGCCGCCTGCCCGCCGGTTGCCTGGCTTGGGGCGGGCGCAGTCTGCTGCGCCCAGGACAGCGCCGGCAACAGGGCCAGCAAGAGGGTGGCGGTACGGGCTGCGCGCATGGATCACTCCTGTCGACGTTGGCATCGTGCCCAAGGCACATGCACCGATTATGCGCGAAGCACAGCTAAATTCCCGTTGAATCCAACCTGCACGCGGCGATGCCGGATTCAGCGCCGCTGCAGCCAGCTGTCCGGGTTGACCGGCTGTCCACCACGGCGCAGCTCGAAGTACAGCGCGGTGACACCCTGCCCACCGGAATTGCCGACCTTGGCCACTGCATCACCGCGGCTGACGCGGGCACCTGCATCCTTCAGCAGGGTGTCGTTATGCGCGTACAGGCTCATGTAGCCGTTGCCGTGATCGACGATCAGGATCATCCCGTAGCCGGTCATCCAGTCGGAGAACACCACGGTACCGTCGGCCACCGCAGTGACGGTGCTGCCGGCCGGCGCGCCGATCAGCACGCCGCTGCTGGTGCGGCCGTCGGGCAGTTTGCCGCCATAGCGCGCCAGCAGGTTGCCGGACAACGGCCAGCCCAGCCCTCCGACCTTCGGCGCCGGCGCCGAGGCGACTGCCGGCGGCACCTTGGTGGGCGGCGCAGGCCGCCCCTCGGCTGCGGCCTGGCGTGCAGCACGTTCGGCCGCGGCCTTCTCGGCGGCCGCACGGCGGGCGGCCGCGCGACGCTCGGCTTCGGCACGGGCGGCGGCCGCGCGCAGGTTGGCCAGCAGCGTTTCCAGCGCCCTGGCGTCCTGGCCCAATGCCTGTTCCTTCTCGCGCCGGTCCTTGAAGCGCTCGTCCAGCGCCGCGACGGTCTGCGCACGCTCGCGGCGATCGGCCGCCAGTGTGGCGGCCTGTTGCTTCTGGGTACGCTGGGTACCTTCCAGCGCCTGCCGGTGCGCGGCGATCTGCGCCTGCAACGCTTCCAGCTCTTTCAGGTCAGCCGTCAGCGTGGCGATGCGCTGCGCACGCTCGCGCTGCAGGTAGCGGTGATAGGCCAGGGCCCGATTGGCATCGGCCACCGTGTCCTGGGACAGCAGCAGCTTCAACGGTGCGTGGTTGCCCAGTTGATAGGCCGCCCGCAACAACCCGGCCAGCTCGCGATGCTGTTGTGCCAGGTTGGCCTGGAGGCTGCTGCGACGCTGCTCGGCCTCGGCCAGTGCCTGGTTCTGCTCACGCAGTGCCGCTTCAGTCTGCGCCAGCGCACGGCCGCTGCGGGCCACCTTCTCATCAGCCTCGCGCAGCTGCTGCGAAGCCTGGCCGCGTTGTCCTTCGATCTGCCTGCGCTCCTGCGCCACGCCCTTCAGTTCACTGCGCAGCTTCTGCAGCTTGCGCTCCGTCTCGCGGGTGGTCTGCGCGGTACCCGGTACTGGCAGTGCCAGCGCCACCGCCAGCCCCAACAGCAGGCAACGCCCGCCGCGGAGGACAGCGATGTGATGTCGGCGTGATGGGAAGGCGTTGTGGCGCAAGGGCTTTCCAGTGACTTCAGGCAGTTGCAGGGGATACCGGGGAATGGTGACATCTCCGCACGCGGCCTGCCAGCCGCACATCCATCGAGGTCCTCATGAACGTTCTTTCCATTCCGCTGCTGTTGGGCGTACTGCTGGTCACCGGGCCGGTGGCCGCGCAGGAAGATGTCAGCAAGGTCAATGGCAGCATCAGCGCCGAACCCGGCCAGCGCTACGGCAAACTGGACACCGTCAACGGTGGCATCCGTGTCGGCGAAGGTGTCGAGACCGGCAGCATCGACACCGTCAACGGCGGGGTCAAGGTTGCCGACCGTGCGCGTACCGGCAGGATCGAGACTGTCAACGGCAGCGTACGCCTGGGCCGGGAGGTCATCGCACGCGGCAGTATCAGCACGGTCAATGGCAGCATCTTCACTGACCGCGGCAGCCAGATCGAAGGCGGCGTGGAAACCGTCAATGGTGGCATCGGCCTGGTCGAGAGCCGTGTCAGCAAGGACGTCGAAACCGTCAACGGCGACATCACCGTTGGCATCGGCTCGCAGGTCGCTGGAGGTCTGCAGGTCCGCAAGCCGAACTTCAGCGTCTCGCTGACCGCCAGCCGCAAGCCGCGCGTGATCATCGGGCCGAACGCCGTGGTCAACGGCCCCCTGCAGTTCGAACGCGAGGTGGTGCTGTACGTGCACCGCAGCGCTCGCATCGGACCCGTGTCCGGCGCAGACCCGATCCCGTTCGACACCGAAACCGCTCCGGCGGACTGAGCGCCACCGTACCCGCAGGTTCGGTGATACTCGCTGCTACCGGCCGCACACCCGGTGCGGTCGCCCTTTGTTTTCCAGGAATCGACGATGCCCCGCAAACTCCTCCTGTGCCTGGCCGCTGCGGCCGCGCTCAGTGCCTGCAAAGGCGAAGATACCCCGGCGCCCGCGCCGGTCACCGACACTGCTGCCGCAAAGCCGTCGGTCCATCCGTTCTCGCCGGAGATCAATGCCGGGGACTTCGCCGAGATGGTCAAGACCCTGGCCTCGGATGAGTTCGAGGGCCGCGCCCCGGGCAGCAAGGGCGAAGAACTGACCGTCAACTACATCCGCGACCAGATGCAGCGCATCGGACTGCAGCCCGGCAACGGCGACAGCTGGTTCCAGGACGTGCCGATGACCGAGACCACGGCTGATGAGTCGACCGTGCTGAAGATCACCCAGGGGGGCAAGACCACCGAACTGAAGTTCGGCACCGACATGGTGGTGGGAACCCGCACGGGCCAGGCCGAAGTGAAGATCGACGCCAGCGACCTGGTGTTCGTCGGCTACGGCGTCGATGCGCCGGAGCAGAACTGGAACGACTATGCCGGCCAGGACTGGAAGGGCAAGACCGTCGTCATGTTCGTCAATGATCCGGGATTCCACGTCGATGACCAGGCGCTGTTCGATGGCAAGCGCATGACCTACTACGGGCGCTGGACCTACAAGTTCGAGGAAGCCGCGCGCAAGGGCGCGGCCGCCGCGCTGATCGTGCACGACACTGCCGGCGCCTCCTATGGCTGGGATGTGGTGAAGAACTCCTGGGCCGGCCCGCAGTACGACCTTCCGGCCAAGGATGACCCGGAGGTCCGCATCCCGGTACAGGGTTGGCTCAGTGCTGCCGCCGCCAAGGCGCTGTTCGCCGGTGCCGGCCTGGACCTCGCCCAGGCCTACAAGGATGCCAGCAAGCGCGGTTTCAAGCCGGTGCCGCTGAAGGCCACCGCGGCGGTCGATCTCAAGAGCCGGATCGCACAGAAGCAGTCGCGCAACGTGGTCGGCGTACTGCCGGGCAGCAAGCGCGCCGACGAGGCCGTGCTGTACATGGCGCACTGGGACCATCTGGGCAAGCACGAGGGCGAGACCGGCGACAACATCTACAACGGCGCCGTCGACAATGCGACCGGCGTGGCCGGCATTCTCGAGGTGGCCGAGGCCATGGCCCACCAGGATCCGAAGCCGGAGCGTTCGGTAGTGTTCCTGGCGGTGACCCTGGAAGAATCCGGCCTGCTGGGCTCGAAGTACTACGTCGCCCACCCGACCTTCCCGCTGGACAAGATCGCCGGCGTGATCAACATCGATGCGATGTCGGTGGCGGGCCGCGCCAGGGACGTGACCGTCACCGGCTTCGGCAGCTCCGAGCTGGAGGACATCCTCAAGCCCTTGGCCGCCGCCCAGGACCGTACCCTGCATGGGGAAACGTCGGTGCAGAGCGGCTTCTACTTCCGTTCCGACCACTTCAACTTCGCCAAGGCCGGCGTGCCGGCGCTGTATGCCGATGGCGGCGAAGACCTGCGTGACGGCGGCGTGGAAGCCGGCCGCAAGGCTGCGGCCGACTATGGCGCCAACCGCTACCATGGCCCGAAGGACGAGTTCGATGCGGCCAACTGGAAGCTGGACGGCACCGTCGAGGACCTGCAGCTGATGTACGGCGTGGGCAAGGAACTGGCCGGTGGCGACCGTTGGCCGAACTGGTACGCCGGCAATCCATTCAAGGCGGCCCGCGACGCGATGATGAAGGACAAGGCCCCGGCCAAGTAGCGTCGAGCCATGCTCGACTGAACGTCGTCTGGAGCAGAGCGGCGCCCCACGGGGCGCCGCTTTTTTTGTCGGTAGCCGCCAACCTTGGCGGGCGCCGTGGTTCTGCGCGGAGGGCATCCACGCATGCCGTGGATCCCCACCGGGACGATGCAGGGTCATGCAATTGCCGGCCAGCGGCCGGCACGACCCGCATTTTCCTGCGTACAAAGAAAAACCCCGCTGCGCAAGCAGCGGGGTTTTGGGTGTAAACCCTGGCGATGACCTACTCTCGCATGGCTTGAGCCACACTACCATCGGCGCAGCTGCGTTTCACTTCCGAGTTCGGGATGGGATCGGGTGGTTCCACAGCGCTGATTTCACCAGGGAGACGGTTGCAGCGGCGCTTGCAGCGCCAGCTTCGCGATCCTGCCCTTGCGGCGGAAGATACCCGGATTGCGGTGCCTTCACTTAATAAGAAAAACCCCGCTGCGCAAGCAGCGGGGTTTTGGGTGTAAAACCCTGGCGATGACCTACTCTCGCATGGCTTGAGCCACACTACCATCGGCGCAGCTGCGTTTCACTTCCGAGTTCGGGATGGGATCGGGTGGTTCCACAGCGCTGATTTCACCAGGGAGACGGTTGCAGCGGCGCTTGCAGCGCCAGCTTCGCGATCCTGCCCTTGCGGCGGAAGATACCCGGATTGCGGTGCCTTCACTTAATAAGAAAAACCCCGCTGCGCAAGCAGCGGGGTTTTGGGTGTAAAACCCTGGCGATGACCTACTCTCGCATGGCTTGAGCCACACTACCATCGGCGCAGCTGCGTTTCACTTCCGAGTTCGGGATGGGATCGGGTGGTTCCACAGCGCTGATTTCACCAGGGAGACGGTTGCAGCGGCGCTTGCAGCGCCAGCTTCGCGATCCTGCCCTTGCGGCGGAAGATACCCGGATTGCGGTGCCTTCACTTAATAAGAAAAACCCCGCTGCGCAAGCAGCGGGGTTTTGGGTGTAAAACCCTGGCGATGACCTACTCTCGCATGGCTTGAGCCACACTACCATCGGCGCAGCTGCGTTTCACTTCCGAGTTCGGGATGGGATCGGGTGGTTCCACAGCGCTGATTTCACCAGGGAGACGGTTGCAGCGGCGCTTGCAGCGCCAGCTTCGCGATCCTGCCCTTGCGGCGGAAGATACCCGGATTGCGGTGCCTTCACTTAATAAGAAAAACCCCGCTGCGCAAGCAGCGGGGTTTTGGGTGTAAAACCCTGGCGATGACCTACTCTCGCATGGCTTGAGCCACACTACCATCGGCGCAGCTGCGTTTCACTTCCGAGTTCGGGATGGGATCGGGTGGTTCCACAGCGCTGATTTCACCAGGGAGGCTTTTGGAGAGTCGCACTCGTCCCTGTGGGACAAGGCGCCAGCCTCGCATAGTTCTTGTGACGTAGCGTGCACCTGGATGCTCTTACGACGTTGTCGTAAAGCCAAGGCAACTTGAGGTTATATGGTCAAGCCGCACGGATCATTAGTATCAGTTAGCTCAATACATTGCTGTACTTACACACCTGACCTATCAACCACGTAGTCTACATGGTTCCTTCAGGGGGCTTGTGCCCCGGGAGATCTCATCTTGAGGCGCGCTTCCCGCTTAGATGCTTTCAGCGGTTATCGCTTCCGAACATAGCTACCCGGCAATGCCACTGGCGTGACAACCGGAACACCAGAGGTTCGTCCACTCCGGTCCTCTCGTACTAGGAGCAGCCCCTCTCAAATCTCCAACGCCCATGGCAGATAGGGACCGAACTGTCTCACGACGTTCTGAACCCAGCTCGCGTACCACTTTAAATGGCGAACAGCCATACCCTTGGGACCGACTACAGCCCCAGGATGTGATGAGCCGACATCGAGGTGCCAAACACCGCCGTCGATATGAACTCTTGGGCGGTATCAGCCTGTTATCCCCGGAGTACCTTTTATCCGTTGAGCGATGGCCCTTCCATACAGAACCACCGGATCACTAAGTCCTAGTTTCCTACCTGCTTGATCCGTCGATCTTGCAGTCAAGCACGCTTATGCCTTTGCACACAGTGCGCGATGTCCGACCGCGCTGAGCGTACCTTCGAGCTCCTCCGTTACTCTTTAGGAGGAGACCGCCCCAGTCAAACTACCCACCATACACGGTCCCCGACCCAGATAATGGGCCCAGGTTAGAACGTCAAGCACGACAGGGTGGTATTTCAAGGATGGCTCCACTGCAGCTGGCGCCACAGTTTCATAGCCTCCCACCTATCCTACACAGACGAACTCAACGTTCAGTGTAAAGCTATAGTAAAGGTTCACGGGGTCTTTCCGTCTTGCCACGGGAACGCTGCATCTTCACAGCGATTTCAATTTCACTGAGTCTCGGGTGGAGACAGCGCCGCTGTCGTTACGCCATTCGTGCAGGTCGGAACTTACCCGACAAGGAATTTCGCTACCTTAGGACCGTTATAGTTACGGCCGCCGTTTACTGGGGCTTCGATCAAGAGCTTCGCCTTGCGGCTGACCCCATCAATTAACCTTCCAGCACCGGGCAGGCGTCACACCCTATACGTCCACTTTCGTGTTTGCAGAGTGCTGTGTTTTTGATAAACAGTCGCAGCGGCCTGGTTACTGCGACCCTCCTCAGCTGTAGCTCGCACGAGCCACCAAAGAGGGTGCACCTTCTCCCGAAGTTACGGTGCCATGTTGCCTAGTTCCTTCACCCGAGTTCTCTCAAGCGCCTGAGAATTCTCATCCTACCCACCTGTGTCGGTTTACGGTACGGTCTGCGTAAGCTGAAGCTTAGGAGCTTTTCCTGGAAGCGTGGTATCAGTGACTTCGCCATAAAGGCTCGTCTCGGTGCTCGGTCTTAAAGGATCCCGGATTTGCCAAAGATCCAAACCTACCGCCTTTCCCCAGGACAACCAACGCCTGGTACACCTAACCTTCTCCGTCCCTCCATCGCACTTACGCGAGGTGCAGGAATATTAACCTGCTTCCCATCGACTACGACTTTCGTCCTCGCCTTAGGGGCCGACTCACCCTGCGCCGATTAACGTTGCGCAAGGAAACCTTGGGCTTTCGGCGTGCGGGTTTTTCACCCGCATTATCGTTACTCATGTCAGCATTCGCACTTCCGATACCTCCAGCGGACTTCTCAATCCACCTTCGCAGGCTTACGGAACGCTCCTCTACCGCGCATACAAAGTATGCACCCCAAGCTTCGGTTCAGTGCTTAGCCCCGTTAA
>NZ_LYVJ01000018.1:47500-59562 GCF_001676385.1 Stenotrophomonas maltophilia
CAGCACGAAGACCGCCAGGATGGCCACCAGCGTGGCCAGCACGCTGGTACCGCCGCGGGCGGCGAGCTCACTGCGCAGGCGTGCTTCATCACCACCGGACGAGGTGCGGGCCCGGGCAATCTGGCGCTGGCAATGGGCCAGGTACCACGTGTTGCCGAGCATGCCGGTAGCAACACTGAGCGCGACGGTGATGATGAGCGACAAGCTGTCGGGGACCGGCAACAGCGTCTCGACCACGCTGATCAGCAGCAGCAGGCCAACCCACAATGCCGCCAGGCGGTACATCTTCCGGTACATCATCCACACCGGGCCAAGCAGGAACGATGGCCAGTGCCAGGTTCCACTGCCCGTGGCGATGCCTTGGTCCAGGCGCCAGCGCTGCCGGTAGATCGGAAAGTTGCCACCGACCACGCTTGCGTACAGGGCCATTTCGCCTTCGAGCCCGGCTGCCGCAGCCATGTCCGCTGCAGCCGCCGGTGCGCGATAGGGATCGGACGGATCGCCAGCGTCGGGGGTGTGGCTCTGGATCGCAGGCGCCGCTTCGATCGACGCCTCCGATGAAATCCCGACCGAGGCTGCTGCCGGTTCCAGTTCGGCCAGCGGTCGCCACGCCGGCATGCCCTCGCACCACAGCAGCGTGCGCGCCGTAACCGTTCCTTCCTGCTGCAACCGGCGGAGCCCAGCCAGATCGACCGGCCCGCTGCTCTGCCTGCCATTGGCGTACCACCACTGTGCTTCCTGCATGAACTCCTCCTTGCCCGTGTGCTTACCGGTGTCCATCCCGCAATGCGTCCACCGACAACGTCTGCGACAGTACGTGGCTCGCGCCGGGCGGCAGCGTAATCACGTCCGGGCCGGCATTGGCCGCTTCCAGGCAGACATACTCGCGCCATCCTTCACCGACGTCGGCCATCTTCGAGGCGGCCTCCGCACCGGGATTCCAGGCGACCAGCGAGCGGCTGCCTTCGGTGTGGATGTCGATGCGCCGCTTGAGTACCGGGTCGCGCAGCACGTAGCGACCCTTGGCCTGGGTATAGATGCGATCGCTGCGGCCCGGGTCGCGCGGGTCACGCAGCGACCAGGGCCCCTGCTGGCGACGCGGCTGTGCGTAGTTCTCGAACTTGTCCAGGTACTCAAGGCCATCGACACCGTCCACCTCGACGGTGCTGGCGTCGCCCACGCGGAAATAGTTGTGCAGCGCCTGGGTGAACGTGACCGGTGCGCTGCCCGTGTTCTCGGTGACCAGCTGCTGGGTCAGCTGGCGCCCCACGCGGACGGTCATGCGCAGGTGCAGGCCCAGGCCCTGCAATGCGGGCGGCGCCAAGGTCAGTTCGATACTGCCATCCTGCAGGCGGCGGGCCTGCTGCAGTTCCCAGGGAAGCGTGCGCACGAAGCCATGCGCGGGCACATCATCGCCCTGCCCCTGGCGGCCGAAGTACGGCCAGCACACGGGACTGCCACCCCGGATCGGCGTGGGCAGTGCGGCACGGCGCGGCGACAGCCACATCAGATCGGCCTGGCCCTTGGGCACGAAGGACAGCAGCTGGCCGCCGAACACGCTTATGGCTGCGGTGGCATCGGCCGTTTCCACCAACCAGGCATCGAGTCCCTGGAACTGGCCGCTGCGTACACCCTGGATCTGTTGCACGTTGATTCGACTCCGTATGGCCGGCGACTGCGCGGCGCTGTAGTTGCTGGGAAGCGTGAAGCGGGTGGATACCGGTGCGGGGCCCGGTGAGGCCTGCAGCGCACGCAGGATACGCTGCCCTGCACGCCCGTCCGTGCTGGCCCAGCCCAGTCGCTGCTGTTCTGACTGGATCGCGCGGCGGGTCGCCGTGCCGATCATGCCGTCGGCGGTCCCGATATCGTGGCCCCGTGCCAGCAGCAGGGCCTGCAACTGGCGACGTTCGTCACGACCGAGCCCGGGATCGTCGGTGGGCCATGCCGTCGCCAGGCCGCTGCCGCCACGCAGGCGGTCGGCCAGGGTGGCGATCGCCAACGCATAGCTTTCGGCGGCGTTGTAGCTGTAGATCGCGTCGTAGTTGCGGAACACCAGCAGTGCCGGGCCCTTGCTGCCGGCCGGCAGCAGCAGCGCGGCGCGCGCGTCGGCAGGCAGGTTGGCCGGCGCCAGCGCGCTGCCATCCAGCGCGGTCACGCCCCGTGCCCGCCAGTCGGCCAGGGCCCGGCGCTGGGTCCGGCCGGCCTGGCTGGCGTTGAAACCGGCGGGGACGCGTACTTCCATGCCCCACGGCTCGCCGCTGCGCCATCCAGCACGCTTGAGGTAGTTGGCGGTGGACGCCAACGCATCGGGAACGCTGCCGACCAGGTCGCGACGGCCATCGCCGTCGCCGTCGACGGCGATGCGCGCGTAGGTACTGGGCATGAACTGCGTGTGGCCGAAGGCACCCGCCCACGAACCGGTGAGGCCCTGCGCCTGCAGGTCGCCACGGTCGATCAGCTTCAGCAGCGCCAGCAGTTCACTGCGGAAAAAGGCCTGGCGGCGGCCGGCGCAGGACAGCGTGGCCAGCGACTGCAGCAGGGGGCGCTTGCCGGACACGCGCCCATAGTCGCTCTCCACGCCCCAGACCGCGACAATGGTGGACGGGTCGACACCGTACTGCGCGGACACGCGATCCAGCAGGTCACGATGCTGGCGCAGCATCGCGCGGCCATCGTCGACCCGCTGGCGATCGACCAGGGCGGCCAGGTAATCCCAGATCGGCGTGGTGAATTCCGGCTGCGCATCGAGCAGGGTCAACACGCTCGGGTCCGGCGCGAGGCCACTGGTGATGTCGTTGAAGCGGGCGGCGCTGACGCCTTGGCTCACCGCTGTGGCCTGCAAGCCGGCCAGGCAGCGGCTGAAGGCCGGATCGTTGCCACCGTAAGCGGTTGGCAGCGCCGGCGTCGATGCAAGGGCGGCCGCCAGGCCGAGCGTGGTCAGAAGGGTCATGGCGTCCTCCATGTTGCCGATGCAATGCCATCTTAGTGGCAGTCATGCTGCCGAACCTGAAGGGGGGCGCGGCAGCGGCCCTCCTGGCCCTGCGCGGTGATCCAGGCTCAGACCGCGTCCAGGTAGTACCAGCGGTCGTCGATGCGCAGGAAGCGACTGTGCTCGGTCATCCTCACCGCGCTGCCGCCACCGATCCGGTAACGGGCGGTGAAACGCACCTCGGCACTGCCGGTACCGGTGATCGTGTGTTCGTGCACGGCAAGGCCCAGCCACTGCGTGCGCTGGCCGGGAGCGTCCTCCAGCACCAACCCGGCCGGGCGTGTTTCCGGATGCCAGGTGCGGACCAGGTAGTCGGCCAGGCCCCGCACATACGCGCTGTAACGCGAACGCATCAGGTGCTCGGCATCGGGTGCCGCCTCGCCGGCATGGAAGCGGCCGCAACAGGCGGCGTAGCCAGCCGGCAGGCCGCAGGGACAAGGATCGGTGGAATTCCGGCTCATGTGGGTATTGTCGCCGGGATGAGGGGATTCATCCACGCCGGACAAGCGTATGCTGTCGCGCCCCCCCTGCTGGTTCATCGCCGTGCTGGAACTGGTTCCTCCTGAGTTGTGGTGGCTGGTGGTGATCGCCTTCATCGCCGGCCTGGTTGACGCTGCCGTAGGCGGCGGTGGCCTGGTGCAGCTGCCCGGCCTGTTCACGGTACTGCCACAGCAGACGCCGGCGATGCTGTTCGGCACCAACAAGTTCAGCTCGATGTTCGGTACCGGTGCGGCCGCCTGGCGCTATGCGCGCAACGTGCGCTTCCCGTGGAAGCCGGTGCTGTTCGCAGCGGGCACTGCCTTCATCTTCTCCTTCGCCGGGGCCACTGCGGTAAGCCTGCTGCCCAAGGACGCGGTGCGCCCGCTGGTGCTGGTGCTGCTGATCGCGATGCTGGCCTACACGCTGTGGAAGAAGGATTTCGGCGCGCTGCACCGGCCGCAGGAGATCGGCCGCCGCGAACTGGTGATCGCACTGGCGATCGGTGCGGCGATCGGCTTCTATGACGGCTTCTTCGGGCCCGGTACCGGCAGCTTCCTGATCTTCCTGTTCGTGCGCTTCTTCGGGCTGGATTTCCTGCGTGCCTCGGCCGCGTCGAAGGTGGTGAACCTGGCGACGAACGTTGCAGCGATCTCGTTCTTCGTGCCGACCGGCAACATCCTGTGGCTGTTCGCGCTGCCGATGGCAGCGGCCAACATCACCGGTTCGGTGGTGGGCACGCGGCTGGCATTGAAGGGCGGCACGCCCTTCATCCGCAAGCTGTTCGTGGGCCTGGTGGTGGTGCTGATCGCGCGGATGGCGTGGGATACCTTCCGCGCCTCGTGAGGGGCGTCGTGACCCGGCAGGTGCCAACCGTGGTCGGCACCGTGTTTCCAGCCGCGGACGGCAGCCGAGTGTAGCCCGGCTCTACGGGCGGAATGCCCGAGGCCCTCAGGCCTCGGCTTCTTCCGGTTCGTTGGCCTGCTGGCGGCTGCGCTCGGGCAGCTTCAGGCGCTTGCCTTCTTCGTCGTACTCGATCAACAGCACGCCGGAGTCGTGGCGGCCGCTGATTTCGACGAAGCAGGCGCCGCCGATGAACGGTTCCAGCGTCATCACCGACTTCAGCGGAGTGGCGACCACCATCTGGAAGCCGAAGTTGTCGAAGATGTTCATCGCCAGCGCGGTGAACTCGTTGTCGGCCTTGTCGAAGGCTTCGTCGAGCACGACCGCGGCATAGCTGGGCAGCTGGCTGTCGGCGCCGCCGAGCTGGTAGCGCAGTGCAGCGGCCAGGCAGGTGGTGGCCAGTTTCTGGCGCTGGCCACCGGACTTGCCGGCGCCACTGCGGTAGATCTCGACCTGCTGGCGCGTTTCCGCGTCGAGCTCCACGCCAATGAACTCCACGTGCATGCGCACGTCCAGCACCAGTTCGCGCCAGCGCTTGTCTTCGCCCTCCTGCGAACCCAGGCGGTTGACCAGCTGGCGCAGCACGGTGAACTGCGACTCGGCCAGCTCGCGCTGCTCGGTGTGCTGCTGCGACAGTACCTCGCGTAGCTGCTGCTGGAACTCCGCCACCTCCGGCAGGCGACGATCGCTCAGCTCGATGGTCAACAGCGTGCCCCGGTTGAAGGGCACCTGCTCAAGGCTGGCGTTCACTTCATCCAGGCGCTGCCCGATCGACTTGCGCGCCTCCGCGCTGTGGCGCTGCAGGGCCAGCAGGTTGTTCTTGCTTTGGTTCTGCAGCAGGTCGAAGAAACGCTCTTCGTGCTGCGGCAGGCCATCGCGCTCCAGCCGTTCGAGGCGAGCGAGGAAATCCTCGGTCGAGGCCACCGACGCGGTGAAATCGCCCGATTCTTCCGGCCACAACTGGATGAAGCGGCGGAAGCAGCCGACCAGCTGGTTCTCGATGCGGTTGAGGTCCTGTTGCGAGGACGACAGCTGCTCGTTGAGCGCATTGCTGACCTGGCGCATGTGCGCTTCCAGCGTTTCCAGGCTGAGCGGACCCTGCTGCTGCAGCCGCTCGGCCAGGCCGGCCTCCTGCTCCTGGGCAAGGGCCGGCAGCACCAGTGCACGACTCTGCTGGCGCGCACGGTCGAGGCGATCGCGTTCCTTGACCAGCTGGCCGCGTTCGACGCGCACGTCTTCGTAGGTACGGCGGGCCTGCTCGATGTCGGCGCGCACGGCGTCAATCTGCTTGGCCAGCCTGGCGAGGTCGGCATTGCCTTCGCGCAGGTCGCGCAGGGTGGCTTCGATGTCGCTCAAGCGTTGCTGCGGGGCGGCGACGTCGATCTCGTTCCAGCTGATGCTGGCCAGCTCGTGGCAGGCCAGGCGGCGCTCGTTGTCACGGTCACGCTGGCCGCGCAGGCGCGCGATGTCGGTCTCGCAGCCGGCGATGCGCTTGGCCAGTTCCTGGGCTTCGCGCTCGAAGGCGCCCACCTTGTCGTGGTTGTTGAAGCCGAGGATCCAGCGCCGGCGATCGTTGACCGCGCTGCGGTCATCCTTCTCGAAGCGATCGCCCGGATGCTTGACCTGGCCCTCGCGGGTGATGCCGCGATCGACGTTGCGCAGCTGCTTGGCATCAACGCACTCGTAATCGAAGCGCTTGCCGAGCTCGCGGCGCAGCCAGCCCTCGAACACGTGGTCGCGCAGCTCCAGCTTGTGCAGCAGCGACCTGGCCGAAGGCTCGCGGGCGAACGCCTCCTCGTTGCGGCGCACGCGGTAATAGGTGAAGCGCATGCCGAGGTGGGTGCGGTTCACCCATTCGGCGACCTCGCTGTAGTGCTTGTCATCGACCAGCAGCGACAGCGCGAAACCGCCCAGTACGCGCTCGATGGCGCCCTGCCACCCCTGCTCTTCGGTACGGACCTGGATCAGCTCGCCAACGAACGGCAGCGCCGCCTCGGCGATGCCGGTTTCTTCGGCCAGGCGCGCACGCAGCTTCTGCATCGGCGCGGGGATGTTGGACGGCGTACGCTGCATCGCTTCCAGTTCGCCCCGTACTTCGGCGAATCGGCGTTCGTCGTCGCGCTTGCCGCCCAGCCGGTCACTGATCGCATCATCCAGTGCGGCCGAAGCACGCTGGCGATCCTGCAGCTCATTCTGCGCACGCTCGACCAGCTCGGCGAAGCCGTGGGCATCCTCGGGCAGCTCCGCCTGCAACTGCCGGGCGGCTTCGCGGGCCTGGTCACGCTTGGCCTGACGGCGGTCGCGCTCGGCTTCGGCGCGGCCCTGCTCGCGCTCCAGTTCCTCGATGCGCTCACCACCCTGCTGTCGGCGCTGCAGTTCCAGTTCGGCCAGGCGTTCGGTGTGATTGTCCAGTGCGGCGCGGCGCTGGGCTTCCTCGCCGAGCAGGCCACGGTCGCGGACGTCCATCTCGCGCAGGCGAGCTTCGATCAGCGCCTGGCGGCGGCTTTCGCGGAAGCTGTCGACGCCGAGCTTCAGCGCCTCGTCGTCGCCGCGCTGGCGGTGCATTTCCTTCAGATCGGCGTAATAAGCGCGGGCCGGCAGCAGGGTTTCCACCTGGCGGCGCGCGGTGACCACCGCCTGGTGCGCACCATCAAGCTCGGCGAAGTCGCTGACCAGGCGCTCGGCGGCGTCGAAGGTCTTCGGCGTGTCGAGCATGAAGTCACGCAGGAAGACGTTGAGGTCGCCCAGGTTCTTGGCCGACTGCGTTTTGTGGAGCAGCCGCAGCGCCATCTCGTTGTCGATGCCGAGCAGGTCGCGGAAGCGCTCGGCGTAGCCGGAGAAGGTGTCGAAATGATGGACGTCGGCCAGCTTCTGCTTGAGCTTGCGCAGGTCCAGGTCGAAGCCACCGAGATCCTTGGCGATGTCGAACGGGCGCTCGGCGATCATGTAGTGCTTGCGCACGTCGCCCGCCGAGGTACCGCTGCCGGAGATCCACAACAGGCGCACCAGGCTGACCACGCGGCCGTCGCCGGCGCGGTACTCCAGCACCAGCGCGGTCCAGGTTGCGCCCTTGCGCAGGTACTGGGTCGCGATTTCGCCCGTGCCGCTGTCCTGCTGGTCGGCCCAGGCGCCACGCACGTAGGACACCAGGTTGCGGTCACGGCCACTGCGCTCGGCTTCACGGGCGGCAGCGTTGAAGTCGACGATGGCCGGCGGCGTCAACAGTGCCGACATGGCATCGAGCAGGGTCGACTTGCCCGAGCCGGAACGGCCGACGAACAGGAAGCCGCGCTCGGCGATCGGCACTTCGGTCAGGCCGTTGAAGGTGCCCCAGTTGTGCACCTGCAGGCGACGCATGCGGAACTGCTGCAGGCGCGGGTCCGGCAGGCCTTCATTGAACAGGGCGGGAGTGTGCTTGGAAATGGCCATGCGATGTTCGGGTCTCTCAGGCCTCGGCGGCCGGGGTTTCGCGCAGCTGGCGATAGACCGCCGAAAGCTGGGACACGTCTTCGGCGGAGAACAGCAGCTTCAACGCCGGCGAGACTTCGTGGCGATCGTCCTGGCCGCTGAGGCGGGTCAGGATGTGGTTGTCCTTCATCTTCTGCACCGCCGAGGCGACGCGGCGATTGAAGCCGGCGCGGTCGGTGGACAGGTTCTTTTCGTAGATGGCGAGCGCTTCGGCCATCTCGGCGTCGGCGACCACCGCGCGGTTGCCGCGCGCGTCGGCCTCGGCCAGCTGCTGACGCAGGTACAGCAACAGCACCGAGTCGATAAAGGTCAGCGGCGACGTGCGCAGCAGCACCGGCGCGTCGACATCCTCGGTATCGGCCTGGCGGGTGAACGCCACGCCGCTGTCACGATCGAGCACCAGCTCCAGGAACAGGTCCGAGAGCGCCGAACGGATGGCCGCTTCACTGCGGATCAGCGCCGGCCACAACCTGGCGTGGCGCAGCTGGTCGATGCTGGGACCGATCAGCAGCTGGCACAGCGCGCGTCGCGCATCCAGCGGCAGGCGACCGGTATCCCCCAGGTAGTACACGTCGTTGCCACGCCGGGGCTGGGCCGCGGCCGCTACCGGCCCGGCTTCGTAGGCGTCTTCCGCCAGCTCGGCCTGCGTTGCCTCGATGGGATCTTCATGCCAGCTCATGGCGTCTCTCCTGGGTAAACCAAACCAGCGGGATGCGGGCGCGACGGACCTGGCCGTCGCCGCCGCGCCATTCGGCCAGCTCCTGTTCGCCGGCGATCACGTTGCCAAAGCGCGTCCCCAGCGACAGGTAGCCGATGACGCTGCCCAGCCCCTGCGGTGCATCGCGCTGCGACAAGGCCTGGGCAATGCTGAGCCGCGGCTGCGCGTCGAGCAGGTCGTGCAGGTCACGACGCAGGGTGCGGAAGTCGATTTCAGACGAGGCGACCAGATCGCCGACGCTTTCCAGGCTGATGCTGGCCGCGTCGTTGTACTCGACATTGCCGTCGACCTGGGCGCTGCGAGGGTCGTGCAGCTTCCACTGCGACCACGAACGCAGGCGGCTGGTGGTCAGCTGCAGGTCGCGGCCGATGGCGCGCTGCGCGGGGAACTCGTCACGCAGTGCCAGCGCTTCGGACTGCGCCTGCTTCAGCAGTTGGTTGAGCCGGCGCTGCTCCAGGTAGCCGCGGCTCTGCACGAAGCCACGCAGGCTGCGCGCGAAATGCTGCAGGACATCGTGCACCTGGCCACCGCGCTCGAGCATGGTGCTGGTGAAGCCGCGCAGGAAGTTGCGCTCATTGCGGTCCAGGCGACGGGCGAAACCGCGCGCGAGCACCGCTTCCAGCGCGGCGTCGAGCTGCGCGCTCTGTTCGGCGTCGTTGAGCAGGCGCCAGAAGGCCTGGAAGCTGCGCCCGGCATCACTTTCGCCGATCACGTCGACGCCCTCGAACAGCTGCGACAGCACGTCGCCGCGTTCGCCCTCGTCGTCGATGATGCGTTCACGGAAATCGCGGTTGAGCCGCTCGAAATCGTCGCGCACGCGGCGGAAGTCCTCGGTCAGCTCGTCGGCCAGGCCGATGATCTGGCGGGCGCGTTCCAGCGCGCGCTTGCCGTCCAGCGCAACGACGCGACCGGCGCTGACGCGGGCAATTTCGGCATCGATGCGGTCGCGCTCGTCGCGCAATGCGGACAGGCGGGCATCCGGATCGGACTCGGTCTGCGCAGCCAGCTGGGAGAGCTGCTCGATGACCAGCGCCAGGCGGCTTTCGGTGGCGGCCACGCGGGCCTGTTCGAGGCCATCGGCGAAGCGGATCGCCTGCAGCGCGGCCGTCGACAACTCGTACTGCTCCTGATCGGCCCCCTCGGGAAGGCGACGTTCCAGCCAGCCCTGGGCCAGCCAGTGCGCGATATAGGCCTGCGCGGTGCGCGGCAGCTCGCGCGACAGTTCGTCGCCGTTGAGCTGGTCCAGTGCACGTTGCAGGCGCTCGCTGAGCACCGACGAGGGCAGCGTGCGCTCGCCGTCCATCAGCAGGCCCTGCAACAGGCCGATGATTTCCGGGGCGTGGTCGGCCGCGAGCAGTTTCCACTGGGGCTGTTCGCGCAGGTGGCGATAACGGAGGATGCGTTCGCGATGCTTCATGCAGCGAAATAATCAGGAAGAGCTGGCGAGGTCGGGCAGCGGCGCAGGGCCACCACGGGGGCAGCCGTCGGCGCGCCGCCCGGCAGCGTCCGGCGGGGTGCGAACAGGCGGTTCAGCGCTTGCCGCCCACTTCGATGAAACGCAGGAACTCGGCGCGGGTGCGCGCATCGTCGCGGAAGCTGCCCAGCATCTTGGAAGTGACCATGCTGACCCCCCGCTTGTGGATGCCGCGGGTGGTCATGCACTCGTGGGCGCCTTCGACGACGACGCCGACGCCGATCGGCTGCAGAACGTCCTGGATGCACTGGGCGATCTGCGCGGTCATCTTCTCCTGCACCTGGAAGCGGCGGGCATAGGCTTCGACGACGCGGGCCAGCTTGCTGATGCCCACCACCTTGCCGGCGGGCAGGTAGCCGACGTGCACGCGGCCGATGATCGGCGCCATGTGGTGTTCGCAGTGGCTTTCGTACTCGATGTCGCGCAGGACAATCAGTTCGTCATAGCCGGCCACCTCCTCGAACGTCCGCTCCATGTATGCGCGCGGATCGTCGCGGTAGCCGCTGAACCAGTCGCCGTAGGCTTCCGCGACACGGCGGGGGGTATCCAGCAGGCCTTCGCGGGACGGGTCCTCACCGGCCCAGCGCAGCAGGGTGCGCACGGCATCCTCGGCCTGGTCCTGGGTCACGTCGCCCTGCGTGGCGGCCTTTTCGTTGTTCTTGCTCATTGCGTACAGCGTCCCGAACGGGGGGCGAGCATCGTACCCGACCGGGGGGTGGGTCGTCCTGTTGGTCGGGTTCATCGGGGGTCTGGCGGCGCCTGCCTGTTACGGGTCTGGATGGGGAAGGGCGGCAGGGCAGGACACGCCGTAAACCCATCCATGGGGGCTCGGTCGGCGCATCCATGCGCCTCACGGTCCTGCCCTGCCGCCCTTCCCCATCCCTGACAGTTTCCTGCGGGCGCGGCCGGACCGCCCGGAAGCGGGGTCAAAAGCTGGGTGTCATGGCTTCGGAAATGCGTCGTGCGGCTGCTTTGGCCACTGCCGTGGTGGGTGCGGACCGTTGGTCCGCACTGCTTCTGCTCTTGCTTCTAAGAGCCAACCCACCGCGCTCGCGGGGTGATGGGAAGGCAGCGGGGGCCGGGCGGGGCAGGACCGTCCGCGGCAGGGGCCCGAGGCGTGCCTCGGGCGGGTTGGGCAGGACGCCCGACCCCGGTCTTGCCGTGTGCGCAGGACGCGCACACGAGCAAGCCGCGGCCGAGCCCCCAAGGGTGAGGGCGCTTTGCTTGCGAGGCATGCCTCGCAAGCGCCCGAACGCACAGCCGCCAGCGGCTGGGCCGGACCCCGGAGGGGGGTTCACGGCGTGTCCTGCACCGTCCGGCCCCCGCTGCCCCAATCGATAGCCAGCAGGCGCAACGCTTTCCTCAACACGCCCACCCATTCAGGAAAACCCATTGATAGGAATGAAATTAGTAGTATCCTATCTATCTCTTATGGAACGCCCCCTCGACGAACGCACCGTGCTGCAGATGCAGCTCAGCTCCGGCCTGCTTTACGCAGGGCGGCAGTGGCAGCGCCTGGCCGACAGCCGGCTCGGCAGCTACGGCATCTCCACCGCCTGCACCATGCCCCTGCTGATGATCGGCCGCTCTGGCGGTGGCATCCGCCAGGTGGCGCTGGCCCAGCAACTGGGCATGGAGGGTCCCTCCCTGGTACGCCTGCTGGACAAGCTGTGCGCCAGCGGCCTGGTCCGCCGCGAAAACGACGCCAGCGACCGCCGCGCCAACCTGCTGTGGCTGACCGACGAGGGCCATGCGCTGGTCAGCGAGCTGGAAGACCAGCTGATCGGCCTACGCCAGGACGTGTTCGGCGAACTTTCCATGGATGAACTGCACGCCGTGCTCAAGGCATGGCGCCTGCTGGCCGAGGCCGCCGACCGCATCACGTAGGACCGCTGCCCTCGAACACCGCCGCTGCCGTGCACGCGCCAGCGGCTTTTGCCCGTTGCCGTTGTTTCGTTCTCCCTCCCCTCCCCACCTCGCCCCCGCCCCTGCCGATGTCCGGTGAATTCAGTCTCCACGGAGTGTTCGTCCCC
>NZ_LYVJ01000019.1 GCF_001676385.1 Stenotrophomonas maltophilia
CCCTCTGACAGTTTCCTGCGGCCGCCCGCCACGGAAGAAAGAAAGAAGAGCAAACGCGGGTCGCGCGCTTCGCTTGCTCGGAGCCGAGCATGGCTCGGCTCTTACAAGGCAATGCAGAATTGAAGAAAAAGGACGCGGCGAAGGCCGCGTCCTTTTTCTTTTCCATCAGTTCGTCACCAACCACTGCTCTTGCCCACCGTCACCGGGAAACTGTCGAAGGTGGGACGGGGGCGGCTGGCAGGACCGTTGGCGCCATGGATGGCGCCATCGAGCCCCCAGGGATGGGTTTACGGCGTGTCCTGCCAGCCGCCCCCGTCCCGCCAAACCATCAGCAAACCAGAGCCGCTTTGGCTTTGGCTTTGGCTTTCAGCCGTTGACGTTGCCCGCCGCAGGCGGACCACCGCGCGTCAGCGCGGCGCCCCCACATCCAGCCCGATCGGGCAGCTCACGCCAGTGCCGCCGATGCCGCAGTAACCGTTCGGGTTCTTCGCCAGGTACTGCTGGTGATAGTCCTCAGCGTAGTAGTACTCCGGTGCCGGATACACGATCTCGGTGGTGATCGGGCCGTAGCCGGCGCCGTCCAGCTGGGCCTGGTAGGCCTCGCGGCTGGCCAGCGCAGCAGCGTACTGGGCCTCGCTCGTGGCATGGATCGCCGAACGGTACTGGGTGCCGGTGTCGTTGCCCTGGCGCATGCCCTGGGTCGGGTCGTGGCTTTCCCAGAACAGCTGCAGCAGCCGCTCCAGGCTCACCACTGCAGGGTCGAACACCACCTGCACCACTTCGGTGTGGCCGGTCAGGCCCGAGCAGACCTCTTCGTAGGTCGGGTTCGGGGTGATGCCGCCGGCATAGCCGACCGAGGTGCTGTACACGCCTGGTTCCGTCCAGAACTTGCGCTCGGCCCCCCAGAAGCAGCCCAGCGCGAAGCGGATCTGCTGCAGGCCGGCAAAACGGTCCTTCAGCGGATGGCTGTTCACGAAGTGCTGGTTGCTGTGCAGCGGCAGCGGTTGGTCGCGCCCCGGCAGCGCCTCTTCCGGACGCGGCAGGCGCTGCTTGAAGGCGCCGATGCCGAGGATGCCCTGGCCAATTCCCAACATGATGCGCTCCTACGCCGGCTGTCCGGCCCATTCGTCTGCATCGGAAATGGGGTCGATCACGGCCTGGCCCAAGTCCAGCGCGGCCACGATGTCCTCCGCCTGCGGCCGTGCTGTGTCGGGGATACCGACCCGCAATACTCCGAACAAGGGCAGCTCACCCATGCCGCCCAGCAGCTGCTCGCCGAACACGAAGGCAGGGATGCCGGCGTTCTCCAGCGCGTGCTTGACCAGATGGGCGTCGAACAGGTTGTCGGCCTTGTACACGATGTGCATGCGGCGGCTCCGTGGGACAGGGTTCCAGCATACGCCCGGGGGCTGAATGGTGGCGGTGACAGCGGATGCCGGCGGTGAGGTGGTGCCGGCTGCTGGCCGGCCTCCCCATACCCCACCGGGCAACCCCGCCCCGTACGCGCTAGACTGATGGTCTTTCTGCCCTTTTTCGCCCCAGACTCATGTCCGAGCACACCCCCGCCAGCCCCGAGACCCCCGCCGACAGCCACGAAAAGCGCGATTTCATCCGCCAGATCGTGCGCGAGGACCTGGCCAGCGGAAAGCACCAGGCGATCAAGACCCGCTTCCCGCCAGAGCCGAACGGCTACCTGCACATCGGCCACGCCAAGTCGATCTGCCTGAACTTCGGCATCGCCGGCGAGTTCAGCGGCGTCTGCAACCTGCGCTTCGACGACACCAACCCGGCCAAGGAAGATCCGGAATACGTGGCCGCGATCCAGGACGACGTGCGCTGGCTGGGCTTCGAGTGGAACGAGCTGCGCCACGCCTCGGACTACTTCCAGGCCTATTACCTGGCGGCCGAGAAGCTGATCGAACACGGCAAGGCCTATGTCTGCGACCTGTCGGCCGAGGAAGTGCGCGCCTACCGCGGCACCTTGACCGAGCCGGGCCGCCCCTCGCCGTGGCGCGACCGCAGCGTCGAGGAGAACCTCGACCTGTTCCGCCGCATGCGTGCGGGTGAATTCCCGGATGGCGCGCGCACCCTGCGCGCGAAGATCGACATGGCCAGCGGCAACATCAACCTGCGCGACCCTGCGCTGTACCGCATCAAGCACGTCGAGCACCAGAACACCGGCAATGCCTGGCCGATCTATCCGATGTACGACTTCGCCCATGCACTGGGCGATTCGATCGAGGGCATCACCCACTCGCTGTGCACGCTGGAATTCGAAGACCACCGCCCGCTGTACGACTGGTGCGTGGACAACGTCGATTTCGCCCATGACGACGCGCTGACCCAGCCGCTGGTCGACGCCGGCCTGCCGCGCGAAGCGGCCAAGCCGCGCCAGATCGAGTTCTCGCGCCTGAACATCAACTACACGGTGATGAGCAAGCGCAAGCTGATGGCGCTGGTCACCGAACAGCTGGTGGACGGCTGGGACGACCCGCGCATGCCGACCCTGCAGGGCCTGCGCCGCCGTGGCTACACCCCGGCCGCGATGCGCCTGTTCGCCGAGCGCGTGGGCATCAGCAAGCAGAATTCGCTGATCGACTTCAGCGTGCTGGAAGGCGCGCTGCGCGAAGACCTCGACGGCGCCGCACCCCGTCGCATGGCGGTGGTCGATCCGGTCAGGCTGGTGCTGACCAACCTGCCGGAAGGCCACGAAGAACTGCTGACCTTCAGCAACCACCCGAAGGACGAGAGCTTCGGCAGCCGCGACGTACCGTTCACGCGCGAGGTGTGGATCGACCGCGAGGACTTCGCCGAAGTGCCACCAAAGGGCTGGAAGCGCCTGGTACCGGGTGGCGAAGTGCGCCTGCGCGGCGCCGGCATCATCCGCTGCGACGAAGTGATCAAGGATGCCGACGGCACCATCACCGAGCTGCGCGGCTGGCTCGATCCGGAATCGCGTCCGGGCATGGAAGGCGCCAACCGCAAGGTCAAGGGCACCATCCACTGGGTCAGTGCCGTGCATGGCGTGCCGGCCGAGATCCGCCTGTACGACCGCCTGTTCTCGGTGCCGAACCCGGACGACGAATCGGAAGGCAAGACCTACCGCGACTACCTCAATCCGGAATCGCGCCGCACCGTCATCGGCTATGTCGAGCCGGCTGCAGCCAGCGCCATTCCAGAGCAGTCCTTCCAGTTCGAGCGCACCGGCTACTTCGTTGCCGACCGCCGCGACCACACGGCTGAAAAGCCGGTGTTCAACCGCAGCGTGACCCTGCGCGACACCTGGTCGGCCTGAGGACCTGCGCGGGCGCCAGGACGGCGCCCGCACGTCCCCGACGATGATCACCGCCCTCTCCGCCCTGCTCTGGCTTCTGACGCAGCATCCGCTGCTGACGTTCTTTTCAGCGATGCTGCTGGCCGGCCTGGTCTCGTGGCGGCGGCGATTCCCAGGCTACGCCATCGCGGTGTTCCCGCTGGCGATGCTCAACATCTTCCTTGGCCACTTCCTCAACGCTGCCTTCCTCAACATGGTGGGCGAGCGCGGCGAAGCGGTGATCGTCAAGGCCGAGCAGACCAGTTCCACGCTCAACGAGCAGTACATCTGGCGCTACGAAGCGGTGCTGCGCACTGCCGAAGGGCACGACGTGGAGGTAGTGTTCCACACCAATACCGCGTCGCTGTGGCCACTGGAGAACGCGATCCGCATTCCGGCCGTGGACCAGCCGTTCATCGTGAAGTACGCGCCGGGCTTCCCGCGCAACATCGTCATCCTCACCAACGAATCGCCACATGGCCTCGCCCAGGCACGGGCCAGCGCGCGCGAGCGCGTGGAGGTGGCCGCACGCAAGCTGCATTTCAGCCCCGGCAATGCGGGGTTCCGCGCGGACTATCGCCGTGAACTGGAGGCCTGGCTGCGCGACCACGGCCAGGATCCACAGCAGCAGTCCGATGCACAGCGCTACCGGACCGAGCTGCAGGCCCTGGACGCCAGCGCCGTACGCTGACCCCGCCCGGCAGGCATCGCCCTCGCGGTTACCCCTGATGCACGCCGGTGCGGATACACTGCGCGCCGGTTTCCATGGCAACCGCACTTTTCCCCATCCACACGAGGCACCCCCGCGATGCTGTACGCGCAAGTCCACCTGACCCTTCCCGCCTGGATCCACGACCAGATCGACCTGGATCGTCGATATCCGGGCGATGAGGCCAAGGTCGCGCTGGCGATCGAGCTGTCGCGGCTGAACGTCGAGCACGCCAGCGGCGGCCCGTTCGGCGCGGTGGTGTTCGGCCCGGATGACAAGGTGATCGCCGCCGGCGTCAATCGGGTGATGCCGCACGCCACTTCGCTGGCGCACGCCGAGAACATGGCCTACATGCTGGCCCAACAGCGCCTGCAGACGCCACGCCTGAACGCGGTGCTGTCGCCGGTCACCCTCGCCACCAGCTCGCAGCCGTGCTGCCAGTGCTACGGCGCGACGGTGTGGGCCGGCGTCGATCGCCTGCTGATCGGTGCCAGCGCGGCCGACGTCGAGGAACTGACGCCGTTCGACGAAGGCCCGCTGCCGGCCGATTGGGTCGGCGAGCTCAACAAGCGCGGCATCGACGTGGTGCAGGGCCTGCATCGCGACGCCGCGCGCAGCGTGCTGCGTGCCTATGGGGAAAGCGATGGCGCCCGTTACTGAAACCGGCATCGGCCTGCTCTGCCTGTGCCGGCAGGGCTTCGAGCCCGAGCTGGCCGGCGAACTGCAGTTCCGCGCCGGCGAAGCCGGTTTCGCCGGCTACGCGCGCACCCAGCGCAATGACGGCTACGTGCTTTTCATGTGCGACGAAGCGGCTGCTCTGGCACCGCGGCTGCGCTGGCGCGAGCTGATCTTCGCGCGGCAGAAGCTGGTGGTGCTGGCAGAACTGCCGCAGCTGGACCCGGGCGACCGCATCACGCCGATGCTGGACGTGCTCGCCGATGCGCCGCGCTTCGGCGACGTATGGGTGGAGCATCCCGATTCGGATGCCGGCAAGCCGCTGTCCGGGCTGGCGCGCGCCTTCGGCAATGCACTGCGTCCGGCGCTGCGCAAGGCCGGCAAGCTCAGCGACAAGCCGGACACCCGCCTGCCGCGCCTGCACGTCGTGTTCGTCGACGGCACCCACGCCTTCGTCTGCGTGGCCGACCCGGCCGACAGCGCGCCGTGGGCACTGGGCATTCCGCGCCTGAAGCTGTTGCCCGAAGCGCCGTCGCGCTCGGCACTGAAGCTGGACGAGGCCCTGCTGACCCTGCTGGCGCCCGAAGAACGCGAGGCGCTGGTGCGCCCCGGCATGCGTGCTGCCGACCTCGGCGCGGCGCCGGGAGGTTGGACCTGGGTACTGACCCGCCAGCACATGCAGGTGTTGAGCATCGACAACGGCCCGCTGCGCCAGCACGTGCTGGACACCGGCCTGGTCGAGCACCTGCGGGCCGATGGCTTCCACTGGCACCCGGAACAGCCACTGGACTGGATGGTCTGCGACATGGTCGAGCAGCCGCGCCGGGTGGCCGAGCGCATGGCCACCTGGTTCCGCGAGGGCTGGTGCAGGCACGCGATCTTCAACCTGAAGCTGCCGATGAAGAAGCGCTGGGAAGAAACCCGGCTGTGCCTGGATCTGTTCCAGGACCAGGCCGGCAAGCCGCTGGTGGTTCGTGCCAAGCAGCTCTATCACGACCGCGAGGAAATCACCGTACTGGCGTCGCCACTGCGCTGACGCCATCACGTCCGCCGGGCATGCCCCGGCGCTGCAGAGGGAGGAGCATCCATGCGACATCGAACGATTCCGCTGCTGATCACCCTGCTGGCCGCCGCACCAGCGGTGGCCCAGCAATTGCCGCACACCCCGGCACAAAGCCAGCCGCTGGGCCCGACCGGAGGTGCGATCCGGCAGCAGCCGTTGAACGCCGGCCGTATCACTGGCAGCGTCGAGATTGCGCAGCCCGCCGGCGAGGCGCAGGTGACGGTGCGTTCGCTGGAACCGGCCAGCGTGGTCGGCCAGTACCGCATCCGCTTCAGCGACCTGGACATGAACCGCGATGGCTTCATCAGCCGCGAGGAGGCGCAGGCGAATCCGGCGCTGGCCGATGAGTTCAATGCGTTGGACGTGAAGCGCCGCGGCAAGCTGGACCGTGCCGATCTGGCCGGTTGGCTGGTGGATTGAAAAAAGGGGACGGAGGGGATTAAGTCGTAAGTGCACATACGACTTAATCCCCTCCGTCCCCTTTTTTGCATTACACGCCGGCGGCGCGCTTCCAGAATGCCTGCACCAGCGGCGGCCACTTGCCGACGCAGCCCAGCGCGCGGCCGCGGGCCAGGGTCAGGTGCATTTCGTCGTTGGAGAACAGGCGGTTGATCGCGTCGAAGCTGTAGGCGGCGATGTGGTTGTCGCTGCGTCGTTCGCGTGCCCAGCGCTGCAGGCGCTGCGGCGACAGGCGCGGCTGGCCGCGGCGTTCGGCGGACGGCGCCAGCCATTGCTGCAGGGCGGCGACATCGCGCAGCCCCAGGTTCACGCCCTGCCCGGCCAGCGGATGCACCACATGCGCAGCATCGCCCAGCGCCAGCACGCGGCCGGCGACGTAGTGACGGGCCAGCTGGCGGCGCAGCGGGAATGCGGCACGCGATGATGCCAACCGCAGCTCCCCCAGGCGTGCCGCGAAGGCGCGGGTCAGTTCACGGTTGAAGCTGTCCTCGTCCAGTGCCAGCACACGTGCCGCTTCGTCCTCGGGCAAGGTCCAGACGATCGAGCTGCGGTGCTCGGCCACCGGCAGCAGGGCCAGTGGCCCGCCCGGCAGGAAGCGCTGCCAGGCCGTGGCCTGGTTGGGAAGATCGCTGTCCACATAGGCCACCACGCCTCGCTGCTGGTAGTCATGGCGCTCGACCTCGATCCCGGCCAGCCGGCGCAGAGTCGATTCGGCGCCGTCGGCGGCCACCGCCAACGCCGCTTCCAGGCGACGCCCGTCATCCAGGCGCAGGCGCACGCCCTCTTCGTCCTGCTCCAGTGCTTCCACCCGTGCCGGGCAGTGCAGCTGCACGCCTGCCGCAGGCAGCGCCGCCCACAGGCGATCCTGCAACAGCCCGTTCTCGACAATGAAGCCCAGCTCGCGCCGCCCGAAGCGATCAGCATCGAACAGCAGATCCTCGCCACCGGCAGCGTCCCAGACCTGCATGCGCCGGTACGGCCAAGCGCGCGCCTGCGCGATCGCCGGCCACACGCCGAGGCGGTTCAGCAACTGCACGTTGTCAGCGGCAAAGGCGAACACGCGCAGGTCCGGCTGCGCCGCCTGCCAGGGCGCCGGTTCACGGCCCTCGACCAGTGCAACAGAGAGTCCGGCATCGGCCAGCGCCAAGGCACAGGCTGCACCGACCACGCCACCTCCAACGATGGCCACATCCAGGCGCGCGCGCCGGCTCATGCAGCCTCCCCACGGCACAGTCGCGGCACTTGCCCCCGGAAGCCCATCGCGCCACCGACCAGCATCGACTGCACGGAGGTGCCTTGCGCTGCCACCAGGCCAAGGCTGCGCAGCGGCCGCATGAGTGGCGCCGGGTTGCTGGTCAACCGCGCCAGGCCACCGGAGAATGCCACCGTCTGCCGGCGGTCTTCTTCGCGCCGCGCGACATAGGCCTGCAGCAGCGCGTCACCGCCGGCGTCACCCTGCGCATCCTCCAGCAGTTCAGCCAGGGTGAGCGCATCGCGCAGGCCCAGGTTGAAGCCCTGCGCGCCCAGCGGGTGGATGGTCTGCGCGGCGTTGCCGAGCAGCACCGCGCGTTCACCGGCCAACGCGCGCGCCAGCACCTGGATGAGCGGATAGGCGCTGCGCGGGCCGGACTCGAGCAACCGGCCGGCACGCCAGCCGATCGCCTCCTGCAGGCGCTGCAGCCAGGCCGCATCGTCCAGCGCCATCACCGCATCAGCCTGGTCGCGGGCCACGCCATGCACGGTGCCGAAATGGCGGTCACCGCGCGGCAGCAGGGCGGTCGGGCCGGTATCGGTGAAGCGCTCCCAGGCCGTGCCGTCCGGCGCGCGCTGGCTGCGCACGCGGGCCACGAACAGGGTCTGCTGGAAATCATGGCGGTCGACTTCGATGCCGAGCGCGCCGCGCACACCGCTGCTGGTGCCATCGGCGCCCACCACCAGCCGCGCCAGCAGCACGCGCTCGCCGGCCTCATCGGCCACCCGCACCTGGCGGTAGCCGTCGACCACCTCGCCCAGTCCCAGGAACCGCACCGGCCGGTAACGACGCAGTCGCGGCAATTCCTGCAGTCGCGCTTCCAGCGCTTGACCGAAATCACGCGCGACCACGACCTGGCCGAACCAAGGCCGGTCGTAATCGGCCGCTTCCAGCTGCACCCGGCCGAAATCTCCGGCACGGCTGACATGGATGCGGCGGATCGGGCCCGGTGCCGTCGCCAGCTTCTGCATCACCCCCAGCGCGGTCAGCGCATTGACGGTGGCGGCGGCAAAGCTGAGATTGCGCTGGTCGAACACCGCCGGCAGGCCGTCGGCAGGGCTGGCCTCGAGCAGGCCGACGTCGCGGCCCAGGCGGTCCAGGGCAATGGCCAGGCTGGCGCCGACCAGGCCGCCTCCGACGATCAGCACGTCATGTCGTTCACTCATGTGTTCATGATACGCGCTCGCCCCGGCTGTACGCCGAACGGGGGAGTGCCTGCGCCAACCCGCGTGGCGGGCTAGAATGAAACCTGAATCCGCCCCCGGGCCCACCCCCATGTCCGCCACCGCCAACCGCGCCTTCGTCCTGTCCGTACTCGTACTGCTGCTGGCGGCGACCCGGGTCAACCACTTCGCGGCGATCCCCGATGCCTCCTGGGCCGTGTTCTTCATCGGCGGCTTCTACCTGGCCCGCTGGACCCGTTGGGCGTTCCCGCTGCTGATGGCGTTCGCGGTGCTGGTGGACTGGATCGTGATCCGCAGCAGCGGCCTGGATTTCTGGCAGCACTACTGCGTATCGCCGGGCTACTGGCTGCTGTTGCCTGCGTACTTCTCGCTGTGGGCCGGTGGCCTGCTGCTGGGCCGCAACTACCTGGGCGCGAGCTGGAGGGTACTGGCCAAGGGCACGCTGCTGCTGCTGGCTTCCGTGGCGGCCTGCCACCTGCTGGCACAGGGGGGCTTCTACTGGACCAGCCGCAACGTGGCCGAGCCGAGCCTGGCCGGTTGGGCGCAGAACTACGCCCAGTGGTTCGGCCCGTACCTGCGCACGACCGCCCTCTACGTGGCCCTGGCCGCTGCCCTGCAACTGGCCGTGGAGCAGGTGCTGAAGCTCCAGCAGGCCCGCCGCGACATCCGCCACTGAGCGACGCCATGGGCCATCGCCTCTCGCGCATCTATACCCGCACCGGCGACGACGGCAGTACCGGCCTGGGTGATGGCCAGCGCGTGGCGAAGGATGACGCCCGTGTGGCGTCCTACGGTACGGTCGATGAAGCCAATGCAGCGCTGGGCCTGCTGCTGGCCACGGCACTGCCCGAAGATGTGCGCGCGCTGGTGGTGCATCTGCAGCACCAGCTGTTCGACCTCGGCGCCGAACTGTGCATCCCCGGCCACGCCGCGATCCACGCCGCCGACGTCTCGGCGCTGGAGCAGCAGCTGGACCACTACAACGCCCACCTGCCGATGTTGAAGGAGTTCATCCTGCCGGCGGGCGGCGAAGCCGCTGCACGCTGCCATCTGGCACGCACCATCGTCCGCCGCGCCGAGCGTGAGACCGTCACTCTGTCCCGCCACGCAGCCGTGCGCAGCGAGGCCCTTCAGTACCTGAACCGGCTGTCGGACCTGCTGTTCGTGCTGGCCCGGGTGCTGGCCCGGGCCGACGGCCACGGCGAGGCGCTGTGGCAGCCACAGCACCGGCCGCGCTGAGGCGGCACGATGCTGGTCTTCACCCATCCATCGTGCCTTCTGCATGACCCCGGCCCAGGTCACCCGGAGTGCCCGCAGCGCCTGCAGCACGTACTGGATGCGCTGCATGCCGCCTTCCCCGGCCAGCTGGAGTGGCGCGAGGCCCCACCGGCCAAGTTCGGCGAACTGTCCCGGGTCCACGACAGCGCCCTGCTCGACTTCGTGCTGCAACCGCAGACCGTGCCATTGCGCCAGCTGGACATGGACACCTGGACGTCGCCGGGCTCAGCCAGCGCTGCCGTGCATGCGGCCGGTGCGGGCGTGGCCGCGGTCGATGCGGTGATGCTGGGTGCGGACCCGCTGGCCTTCTGCGCGGTGCGCCCCCCGGGCCACCACGCCACCAGCAGTGCGGCGATGGGCTTCTGCCTGCTCAACAACATCGCCATTGCCGCCGCCTATGCCCGCGACCGCCATGGCCTGGAGCGGATCGCCGTGGTCGACTTCGACGTGCACCACGGCAACGGCACCCAGGACATCTTCCAGCACGACGCGCGGGTCTCCTACTACAGCACCCACCAGGCCGGGCTGTTCCCCAACTCCGGGCTGCGCCGCGACCGCGGTGCCGGCAACCTGATGAACATCCTGTTGCCTCCGGGCAGCGGCGGGTTCCGCTTCCGCAACGTCTGGGCCGACGAAATGCTGCCGGCCATCGACGACTTCCGCCCGCAGCTGCTGATGATCTCGGCCGGCTTCGACGCCCACCTGCGCGACCCGCAGGCCGACCTGATGCTGGAAACCGATGATTTCGCCTGGATCACCCGTGAACTGCACGCGCTGGCACGCCGCCACGCAGCCGGCCGGGTGGTCTCGATCCTCGAAGGCGGCTATGACCTCCAGGCCCTGGCCGAATGCAGCGTCGCCCATGTCCGGGCCCTGATGTCGCC
Organism: Stenotrophomonas maltophilia; assembly: GCF_001676385.1. Taxonomy (GTDB): domain Bacteria; phylum Pseudomonadota; class Gammaproteobacteria; order Xanthomonadales; family Xanthomonadaceae; genus Stenotrophomonas; species Stenotrophomonas maltophilia_J. Next base: position 10,818 of record NZ_LYVJ01000019.1, read on the forward strand.
GGCCACCGCGGCCATCACCGGATGAACCCAAGCCGGCGGGACCAGGCGCCCTTCATTGCCCCTATGCAAGGGATGGGGCAAGCTACCGTCCGTTTTCGCCCGAATCCGAACCGCGTGCGCCGAGCCCTTCGCCTGCTTCCCCTGCCCCTGAGCATCGCCATCAGCCTGCCGGCGATGGCCGATGACAAGCCGCTCAACTGGGGCCTGTGCCCGGCGACCGACGTCATTCCCGCGTTCACCGACGCCCCCACCCCGGTACCCGGCCAGGACAAGGCCACGGCGGCCGCCGCGCGCGAGCAGCAGCCGACCGACATCGAGGGTGACCAGCTGCTGGGCACCACCACGGTGCCGCAGTACCAGGGCAACGTCGCGCTGCGCCGCGGTGACCAGTTCGTCGGCACCGACAAGCTCAGCTTCGATACCGAGACCGGCAACTACATCGCCGATGGCAATGTCCGTTACCAGGACGCCTCGATCCGCATGATCGCCAGGCGCGCCGAGGGCAACCAGGAAAGCGACACCCACAAGATCTCCGACATCAAGTACCAGCTGGTGTCACGCCGGGGCAACGGCGATGCCGAATCGGTCGACCTGCAGGGCGCGGTCGGGCAGATGCACCGCTCCACCTATACCACCTGCGACCCGTCGCAACCGGTGTGGAAGCTGACGGCGCCGGAAATCGAAGTGGACAATGACGAGGGCTTCGGCACGGCCCGCAATGCCGTGCTGCGCATCGGCAAGGTGCCGGTGCTGTGGGCCCCGTACTTCAAGTTCCCGATCGACGACCGGCGCAAGACCGGCCTGCTGTTTCCCCAGCTGGGCAGGTCCGGACGCAACGGCTTCGACTATGCGCAGCCGATCTACTTCAACCTGGCGCCGAACTACGACGACACCCTGACCCCGCGCTACATGACCGAGCGCGGGCTGATGCTCGACAACGAGTTCCGCTACCTCTACAACGGCGGCCGCGGCGAGATACAGACTTCGTACTTCCCCAATGACCGGCTGCGCGATCGTGACCGTGGCCGGGTGATGTTCGACGGCTACCACAATGTCGACAGCCACTGGCAGGCGCGCGCCAGCCTGGCCTGGGTCAGTGACGAGCGCTATGTCGAGGACTTCTCCAACCGCCTGGTGGGGGTGACCGCCTCCAACCTGCAGAGCACGATCGGGCTGTATGGCACCGGCCGGGACTGGACGGCCGGGATCATGGCCGACCGCTGGCAGCTGACCGACTACACCCTCGACGAGCGCGCCCTGCCCTACAACCGCCAGCCACGCCTGTATTTCAACTGGGACAAACCGGTGATGCCGTGGCTGGAGACCGGCATCTATGCCGAAGCCGTGCGCTTCACCCACGATGACATCAACTTCAAGTACGGTGCCGACGCCGGCGAAGACCTGCAGTACACGCGCAATGGCCAGACCCAGCGCATGTACGGCGGCTCGCGCCTGGACGTGAAACCCTATGTGTCATTCCCGATCAGCGGTGCGGCCTGGTATGTCACGCCGACCCTGGCCTACCGCTACACCGGCTATGACCTGGACCAGGGCCTGGCCGACAGCATCCGTCGCAACGTACTGGTCTCGCAAGGCATCGACCCGGCAACGGCCACGCCGGAGCAGCTGCGCGGCAACACCTCGCCCAGCCGCAGCCTGCCGATCGCCAGCCTCGATGCGGGCCTGTTCTTCGACCGCGAGACCACGATCCACGGCAAGTCGTTCCTGCATACGCTGGAGCCGCGCCTGTTCTACCTGCGCACGCCCTATCGCAACCAGGACGAACTGCCGATCTTCGATACCCGCGACTTCACCTTCAGCTGGGGACAGCTGTTCCGCGACTCGCGCTACACCGGCGCGGATCGCCAGAATGACGCCAACCAGCTGACCCTGGCGCTGGGCACCCGCTTCATCGACCAGACCACCGGCAAGGAGCGGTTCTCGGCCGCGATCGGCCAGATCCAGTACTTCGACGAGTCGCGGGTGACCGTGACCCCGGGTGGCGCGCCGGTGGAGAAAGGCAAGTCAGCCTGGATCGCCGACGGCAACTACATGATCAACGACCGCTGGACCCTGGGCGCCACCTATCAGTGGGACCCGAAGTACAAGCGCGAGGATCTGGCCAGTGTCCGCGCCCGCTACCTGATGCCCAACGATGGCGTGATCAACCTCAGCTATCGTTACCGCATCAACGCCGGTGCCCCGGCCACCGCCAACAAGCATGACCGGACCCTGCTGGAGCAGGCCGACCTGTCGTTCCTCTACCCGCTGAATGCGCGCTGGAGCCTGGTCGGCCGCTACTACTACTCGCTGCAGGACAAGGCGCCGCTGGAAATCATCGCCGGCGTGCAGTGGGACAGCTGCTGCCTGGCCGTACGCGCCATCGCCCGTCGCTATGTGCGAAACCGCGAGGGCGACATGAACAATGCCCTCCAGGTCGAGTTCATCCTCAAGGGACTGAGTTCCATCGGCCAGGACACGGACCGTACGCTGCGCCGTGCTATCCTCGGCTACAACCGCGACGACCTCTATCTCGTGCCGCCCAGCAACACCGGGGTGACCCGGGATGACTACGATCCGAATCAGATCCCATGACCAAGCGCTTCCCCGTTCTTCTCGCCTCGCTGCTGGCGGTGTCCAGCGTGTCTGCCCCCCTGCAGGTGCTTGCCCAGGAGGCGCAGCCGCTGGATCGCATCGCCGCCGTCGTCGATGAGGACGTGATCCTGCAGAGCGAGCTCCAGCGCGCGATCGCCAACATCAAGGCGCAGTACGCCGGCCGCGAGAACCAGCTGCCGCCGGAAGACGTGCTCAGCCGCCAGGTGCTGGAGCGCCTGGTGCTGGTCAAGCTGCAGGTGGCCCGTGCCCAGGGCAGCGGCATCCGCGTCAGCGACCAGGAGCTGAACCAGGCGATGAACGCCATCGCCCAGCAGAACGGCTCGGACCTGGATGCCCTGCGCCAGCGACTGGCCCAGGACGGCATCGACTTCAACGATTTCCGCGCCTCGGTGCGCGACGAAATCACCGTGCAGCGCCTGCGCCAGAGCTTTGCGCAGAGTCGCATCAGCGTCAGCGAGGGCGAGGTCGATGCGGCGCTGAAGCAGCAGGCCACGGTCGGCAACCAGTACCATCTGGCCCACATCCTGGTCGCGCTCCCCGATGGAGCCAATGCCGACCAGATCGCCACCGGCCAGAAGAAGGCCGATGGTGTGAAGGCGCTGCTGGACAAGGGCGAGCTGGACTTCAATGCCGCCGCCGTCCGCTATTCCGACAGCCCCAACGCGCTGGAAGGCGGCGATCTGGGCTGGCGCAGCCTGGATGAGATCCCGGCCGCGTTCGCGCAGTTGATGGAAAAGATGAAGCCGGGTGAAGTGGTCGGCCCGATCCGTGGCCCCAGCGGCTTCCAGCTGCTGAAGCTGGTGGACGTGCGCGATGCCAGCGCCACCGCCGGTAGCCACACCGTCACCGAGTACCACGGCCGCCATATCCTGGTACGCGTGGACGACCACCAGAGCGACGCCGCCGCCAAGGCCAAGATCGATACCCTGCGCGCCCGCATCGCGGGTGGCGCGGACTTCGAGAGCGTGGCCAAGGAGTCGTCCGAGGACAACAACAGCAAGGGCCAGGGCGGTGACCTGGGCTGGTTCCCGGCCGATGCATTCGGCCCGGCCTTTGGCCAGCAGGTGACCGGCATCCAGGACGGTGGCATCAGCCAGCCGTTCCGCACCGATGCCGGTTGGCACATCGTGCAGCGCGTGGCAACCCGCCAGACCGATGTGACCAATGACAACCAGCGTGCCCAGGTCCGCGAGACGATCGGCCGCCGCAAGCTGGAAGACGAGTACAACCGCTTCCTGCAGGAACTGCGTGGCGAGGCCTACGTCAGCTTCCGCAGCGGCGACCGCGCGGAAAACACCGCCACTCCGCCGCAGTCCTGACCGATGCGTCCCGAGCTCGCTCTCGTACCGGGCGAGCCCGCCGGGATCGGCCCGGAGCTGTGCGTACGCCTGGTCCAGCAGCCGCGTGAAGATTGCCGGCTGCTGGCCTTCGCCGACCCGGAACCCCTTCGCGCAGCCGCGGCCGCGCTGAACCTGCCCCTGCAGCTGCTGCCCGAGGATGCTGACGCCCGCGTCCCGGGCGATCTGCGCCTGCGCGTTGTCGCCAACGCTGTGCCCAGCCACTTCGGCCAGGCCAACCCGGCCAATGCCGGTGCTGTCATCGGTGCCCTGCTCGGCGCCGGCCAGGCCTGCCTGTCCGGCGAACTGCACGGTGTGGTCACCGGCCCGGTGCACAAGGCGGTCATCAACGATGGCGGCATCGCCTACAGCGGGACGACCGAGCTGCTGGCCGACCAGGCCGGGGTCAAGGTGGTGATGATGCTGGCCAACGCCGTCGTGCGCGTCGCGTTGGCCACCACCCACCTGCCGCTGCGCGAAGTAGCCGACGCCCTCACGGCGCCCGGGCTGGAACACACGCTGCGTACCGTGCATGCCGCGCTGCACCGCGAATTCGGCCTGCCCAGGCCCCGCATCGCCGTGCTCGGCCTGAACCCGCATGCTGGTGAAGACGGCCATCTCGGCCGCGAGGAACTGGACCTGATCATTCCCCTGCTGCAGCGCCTGCGCGCCGAAGGCATGGACCTGGTCGGGCCGCTGCCGGCCGATACCGCGTTCCTGCCGGCCAAGCTGGCCGGCTTCGACGCCGTACTGGCGATGTATCACGACCAGGGCCTGCCCGTCCTGAAGTACTCCGGCTTCGAGCAGGCGGTGAACCTGACCTTGGGCCTGCCCTATCCGCGGGTCGCGGTGGACCATGGCACCGCGCTGGATCTCGCCGGCCGTGGCATTGCCGATCCTTCCAGCCTTCAGGCCGCAACCGCGCTGTGTGCTCAGCTCGCGCGGCAACGTAAACTGAGCGCATGAATCCACCGCATTCCCCCTCCGGCCCGGCGTTCACCGCTCCGGCCAAGAAGCAGCTTGGCCAGCATTTCCTGGCCGACCGCCACTACATCGACAAGATTGTGATGGCGGTCAATCCCAAGGACGGCGACCGCCTGGTCGAGATCGGCCCCGGCCAGGGCGCGATCACCCTGCCGCTGCTGCGCGTGCATCCGAAGCTGACGGTGATCGAGTTCGACCGCGACCTGATCGCGCCGCTGACCGCTGCCGCCGAACCCCTGGGCGCGCTGACCATCGTTCACCGCGACGTACTGCGCGTGGACTTCACCGAGCTGGCCGACGGCCAGCCGATCCGCCTGGTCGGCAACCTGCCCTACAACATCTCCTCGCCGATCCTGTTCCACGCGCTGGAACATGCCGCGGTGATCCGCGACATGCACTTCATGCTGCAGAAGGAAGTGGTCGACCGCATGGCCGCTGGCCCCGGCAGCAAGGTGTATGGCCGCCTCAGCGTGATGCTGCAGGCATACTGCCAGGTGACCTCGCTGTTCGTGGTGCCGCCGGGCGCGTTCCGGCCGCCACCGAAGGTCGATTCGGCGGTGGTGCGGCTGGTGCCGCGCGACGCGGCCACGGTCGGCATCCACGATCACGCGCGCTTCGCCGAGGTGGTCAAGGCCGCGTTCGGCCAACGCCGCAAGACCCTGCGCAACGCACTGAACAACGTCGTGTCCGCCGAGCAGTTCGCTGCCGCCGGCGTGCGTCCCGATGCCCGAGCCGAACAATTGGACGTGGCCGAATTCATCGCTTTGGCCAATGCCTCCTGATTACACTGCCGGTATGGAAGACGCTGACGTTTACGCCATTTCCGTCGAAGTCGCACCGCGCTTCCTCGACGATCAATCCGCGCCGGAAGACGGTCGCTTTGCGTTCGCCTACACGATCCGCATCCACAACCGGGGGCAGGTCGCCGCACGCCTGGTCGCACGCCACTGGCGCATCACCGACGCCAATGGTCGTGTCGAGCATGTCGACGGCGACGGAGTGATCGGCGAGCAGCCGCGCCTGCGCCCCGGTGAAGACTTCCGTTACACGTCCGGTGTCATGCTGGGCACCGATCACGGCACCATGCAGGGCCACTATGACATGGTCGCCGACGATGGCACCGAATTCGCCGCGCCGGTCGCACCGTTCGTACTGGCCGTCCCGCGTACCCTGCACTGACCCGGAGGCCGAACGATGAGTGTGTGGGCGATCGGCGACCTGCAGGGCTGCTATGACGTCACCCAGCGATTGCTGGAGAAGATCCGCTTCGACCCGGCGCAGGACACCCTGTGGTTCTGCGGCGACCTGGTCAACCGCGGCGGCCAGTCACTGGAAACGCTGCGGCTGGTGCATTCCCTGCGCGATCACAGCGTGGTGGTACTGGGCAACCATGACCTTTCACTGCTGGCTGTCGGTGCTCGCACCGAAGAGGAACAGCGCAAGGTCAACCCGGACCTGCTGCGCATCGTGCAGGCCGAGGACCGCGACGAACTGCTGGAGTGGCTGCGGCTGCAGAAGCTGGTGCATGTGGACCGCACGCTGGGCTGGATGATGGTACACGCGGGCCTGGCGCCGAAATGGACCACGCAGCTGGCCGAGAAGCATGCCGCGGAAGTCGAGGCGCAGCTGCACGGCGCCGGCTACCGCAAGCTGTTCCGCAACATGTACGGCGACAAGCCCAGCTGGGCGCCGAACCTGTCTGGCTACGACCGCTCGCGGGCCATCATCAATGTCCTCACCCGCATGCGCTACTGCACCCCGCGCGGGCGCATCGGCATCGAAGACAAGGGCACGCCGGGCACGCAGGAACAGGGGCTGTATCCCTGGTTTGAAGTGCCGGGCCGGGTCGAGCGCGACCTGAAGATCGTCTGCGGCCACTGGTCGGCGCTGGGCCTGACCCTCACCCAGGGCGTGCATGCCATCGATACCGGCGCGGTGTGGGGTGGCAAGCTAACCGCGTTGCAGCTCGACACCAACGAACTGCGCGTGGTGCAGGTGCCGGGCCGCGATGTGCCCGCCCCCGTACCCAATGCCCGGCCGCCGGCGCGACCGGCGCACGAGCGCCCTGCCGGGTCGTCACAGGGCAGGGAACAGGGCGGCGGCAATACCGCCGCTGCCAATCCAGGCAACCGTGGCCCTCGCCGGCGTCGACGCCGGGGTGGCGGCACCGGTAGCAGCACCGGTGGCGGCAACAACAACAGCACCCCGCCGCAGGCATGATGCGGCGCGGTTGGGCACCATGGACGGTGCTGCTGCTGACGATGGCCCTGGCCAGCGGCTGCCAGCCCGGTCCGTCCCAAGCGCCCAACGCTGCCGCAGGCGCCGATCACGCGGCGGCATCGCCCCAGGCCCCTTCGCCTCCACTGGTCGCTGCGGCACGCGCGCAGATCGGCGTCACTACCCGTTACGATCCCGCCTATCAGGTCCTGGCCTTTCCTGGCGGCGACGTGCCGCTCGATCGCGGCGTGTGCACGGACGTGGTCGTGCGTGCGCTGCGCAGCCAGGGCCTGGACCTGCAGGCGCGCGTGCATGAAGACATGCGGGGCCACTTCGACGCCTACCCGGGCCTCTGGGGACTGTCACGCCCGGACCGCAACATCGATCATCGCCGCGTACCGAACCTGATGCGCTGGTTCGAGCGGCAGGGCTGGCAGCAACCGATCACGGCCCTCGCCGCCGACTACGCGGCCGGCGACATCGTCGCCTGGAAGCTCAACGGCAGCGGCCTGCTGCACGTGGGCATCGTTTCGGACCGACGACTGGCCGACGGCACACCGCTGGTGCTGCACAACATCGCGCGCGGCACGCGCGAGGAGAACCTGCTGTTCCAGCACGCCATCATCGGGCATTACCGGATGCCGTGAACGTTGCAACGTCCGGTTCCGTAGAGCCGAGCCATGCTCGGCTCCGGGGTGTATCCGGCAACAGCAGCCGAGCATGGCTCGGCTCTACAGACGGCGCACGTAGTGCACGAAGCGGAATGCGTAGGCGTGGCGTTCGTCAGCCGGGTGCGGCTCGCTGCCCACTTCCTGCCAGTCCTGCGCGTCCAGCTCGGGGAAATGGGTATCGGCGGCGACTTCAGCATCGACCCAGGTCAGGTACAGGTCACTGGCCTGGTCCAGCAACTGACGGAAGATCTCGCCGCCGCCGATGATGCAGAGCTCGCCGGCGCCCTCGCTTTCGGCAATCACCTTCGCCTCGTCCAGCGACGCAACCGCGCGCATGCCCTCGAACGGCACCTGGCCACTGCGGGTCAGCACCAGGTTGGTCCGCCCCGGCAGCACGCGGCCGATCGATTCGGCGGTCTTGCGCCCCATCAGGATCGGCTTGCCCAGGGTAAGCGCCTTGAAGTGCTTGAAATCATCCGGCAGGTGCCAGGGCATCGCATTGCCCTGGCCGATGCCACGGTTGCGGTCCAGCGCTACGATCATCGACAGCTTCAGTGCGCTCATACCGCCACCGGCGCCTTGATCGCCGGGTGCGGGTCGTAGCCGTCGATGCGGATGTCGTCGAACTGGAAGCCGAACAGGTCGGTCACCTCCGGGTTCAACCACAGCTTGGGCAGCGCGCGCGGTTCACGCGACAGCTGCTCGCGCGCCTGCTCGAAGTGGTTCGAGTACAGGTGTGCGTCGCCCAGCGTATGCACGAAATCGCCCACGCCCAGGCCGGTGGCCTGCGCCACCATGTGGGTCAGCAGTGCATAGCTGGCGATGTTGAACGGTACGCCGAGGAAGATGTCACCGCTGCGCTGGTACAGCTGGCAGCTGAGCCTGCCGTCCACCACGTAGAACTGGAACAGGTTGTGGCACGGCATCAGCGCCATCTGCGGAAGCTCGCCCACGTTCCAGGCGCTGACTACCAACCGGCGCGAATCAGGATTGCGCTTGATCTCGTTCACCAGCCACTGCATCTGGTCGATCTCGCGGCCATCGGCGGTGGCCCAGCTGCGCCACTGCTTGCCGTAGACCGGCCCGAGGTCGCCGTTCGCGTCGGCCCATTCGTCCCAGATGCGGACCTGGTTGTCCTTCAGGTAGCCGATGTTGGTATCGCCCTTCAGGAACCACAGCAGCTCGTGGATGATCGAGCGCAGGTGCAGCTTCTTGGTCGTGACCAGCGGGAAGCCTTCGTTGAGGTCGAAGCGCATCTGCCAGCCGAACACGCTGCGGGTGCCGGTGCCGGTACGGTCGCTCTTCTCCGCACCGTGTTCCAGCACATGCGAGAGCAGGTCCAGATAGGCCTTCATGCCTTGCCCTCCGCGGCCACCGGCAGCTGCGGCTGCAGGACCGGCGCGCGGCGCGACATCACCAGCAGCACCAGGCCGAAGGCGATCAGCGGCAGGCTGAGGATCTGGCCACGGGTCAGCCAGTCGAAGGCCACGTAGATGCCGTTGTCGGGCATGCGCACGAACTCCACGGCGAAGCGGAACAGGCCGTACATCAGCGCGAACAGGCCGCCGACCAGATAGCGGTGACGTGGCTTGGCCGACACCGCCCACAGCACCACGAACATCACCAGGCCTTCCAGGAAGGCTTCATACAGCTGCGAGGGATGGCGTGCGAACTGGTTCAGTGCGCCGGTCGCGAACTGCGCCTGCAGCGTGGCGTGGTCGAGCTGGTTCAGCGGGGCCGGCAGGCCGGACGGGAACACCACGCCCCAGCTACCGTCGGTGTATTTGCCCCACAGTTCGGCACCGATGAAGTTGCCGATGCGGCCGAAGCCCAGGCCCAGCGGAACCAGCGGGGCCATGAAGTCCATGGTGTCGAAGAAGTGCAGGCGGTGCTTGCGCGACCACCACCAGCAGGCGCCGAGCACGCCCAGCAGGCCGCCGTGGAAGCTCATGCCGCCATCCCATACCTTGAACAGCAGCAGCGGGTTGTGCAGGAAGTCACCCAGCGCGTAGAACAGCATGTAGCCGATGCGCCCGCCCAGCACCACGCCGAGCATGGCGTAGAACAGCAGGTCGGAGAAACCGTTGGCATCAACGCCCGGCAGGCGCCCGGCGGCGATGCGCGTGCGGCCCAGCAGCCAGGCTGCGGTGAAGCCAAGCAGGTACATGATGCCGTACCAGTGCACCTTGATCGGCCCCAGCGAAAGGGCGATGGGGTCGATATCGTGGAAATAGATCATGGAAGGCGCCTTGCGGTTGAACGCCTATTCTCGGGCCAGTGCCGCCCGGGCTCAACCGAGGATCTGCGGGGTGTTGGGCAGTCCGTCATGGTCGGGCCGGGCCGAGGCCGGAAAGTGCGCTTCAAGCAGGCTGGAGACCTCGTCGATCGCGTCCCGCAGCGCAGCCACCGCATCGGGGCCGCGCAGCCCCTCGCGCAGGTGGGTGCAGACCCGCTGCCACTGCGCCGGGCTGACCCGGCCGTGCAGGCCCCGGTCGGCAACGATCTCGATCGCATGGTCGGCCAGCAGCAGATAGATCAGCACGCCATTGTTGTCGGCTGTGTCCCAGGTGCGCAGGCGCGCAAACGCCTGCTCGGCGGCCTGGCGTGGCGTGACGTTGCGCCACAGCGCAGCCAGCGGCAGATCGGCTTCAACCGCGAACATCACCTGCCCGCCATGGCGCTGTTCGCCGGCGGCGATCGCATCGGTGATTGCCTGCAGCGCCGCGGGCGGGAAGGCCCGACGGACCGAAGGTGAGAACACATGGCGGCATAGACGTTGGATCATCACCAGCCTCCCGAAGCACCGCCACCGCCGGAGCGGCCACCGCCGCCGCCC
>NZ_LYVJ01000020.1 GCF_001676385.1 Stenotrophomonas maltophilia
TGCACAATCACATGATCCCGCTTCCACGAACTGTCACCGCAGAGGGGGCTGCGCCCGGTGGCCGGGGAACCTCAATACCCCGCCGCCTGCCCGTCCTTGCGGCTCTCCGAAGCACCGTAGTAAACCCCGGTCTCGGGATCGCGCATGATCGCCTGGTACCCACCATACGGCCCATCGGCGAACACGATGCGGTGACCCTTGCGCATCAACGCACGCACCGTCTCGTACGGGAAGCCGGTTTCCAGGTTCACTTCACCGCCATCGTTCATTGCCGTGGCCTGCCCGGTCGGTTCAGTGGAACCTTCGTGCTGGATGCGCGGTGCGTCACCGGCCTCCTGCAGGTTCATGCCGAAGTCCACCAGGTTCATCACGATCTGCGCATGGCCCTGCGGCTGCATCGCGCCGCCCATCACGCCGAAGCTGGCATACGGCTTTCCGTCCTTGGTGATGAACGCCGGGATGATGGTCTGGAACGGGCGCTTGCCCGGTGCGTAGCCGTTGGGGTGGTTCTTCTGCAGCACGAACATCTCGCCGCGATCCTGCAGGATGAAACCCAGCCCCGGCGGTGCCATGCCGCTGCCCATGCCGCGATAGTTGGACTGGATCAGCGATACCATCATGCCGTCGGCGTCGGCCACGGTCATGTAGATCGTGTCGCCCTCCTCCAGCTGCTTCGGCGTGCCCGGCTGCACTTCCTTCAACGCCTTGTCCATCGAGATCAGCGCGCGGCGCTGCGCGGCGTATTCCTTGGAGATCAGCCTCTGCACCGGCGCCGGCTGGAACGCCATGTCGGCATAGAAGCGTGCACGGTCGGCGAAGGCCAGCTTCTTCGCTTCAACGAAGAGGTGCACATGCTCGGGCGAACCGAACGGAATCTTCGAGAAATCGTAGCCTTCCAGCACGTTGAGGATCTGCAACGCAGCGATGCCCTGGCTGTTCGGCGGCAGTTCCCACACGTCGTAGCCACGGTAGTTGCTGCTGACCGGTTCAACCCATTCGCCACGGTGATCGGCCATGTCCTGGTAGCTCAGGTAGCCGCCATTGGCCTTGAAGTAGTCGCCGATGGTGCGGGCGATGTCGCCCTTGTAGAAGGCGTCGCGACCGCCGTCGGCGATCTTCTGCAGGGTATCGGCCAGATTCGGGTTCTTCCACATCTCGCCCTTGCGCGGGGCGCGGCCGTTGATCGTGAACTGCTCCTTGAAGCCCGGATACTGCGAGAGCCTGGGTACCGAGCGATCCCAGTAGTAGGCGATCACTTCGGCGACAGGGTGGCCCTCGCGCGCGTAGCGGATGGCCGGCGCCAGGTTGTCGGCCATCGGCTTGCGGCCGAAACGGTCGTGCAGGGCGAACCAGCCGTCGACGGTGCCAGGCACCGACACCGGCAGCGGGCCGGTCGCGGGTATCTCCTTCAGGCCACGGCGCTGGAACTCGGCCAGGGTGAGCGACTTCGGCGAGCGGCCCGAGCCGTTGTAGCCGTACAGCTTCTGCGTTTTCGGGTCCCAGACGATGGCGAACAGGTCGCCGCCGATGCCGTTGCCGGTCGGCTCCATCAGGCCGAGCGCGGCGTTGGCGGCGATCGCCGCGTCGACCGCCGAGCCACCGCCCTTCATCACGTCCAGCGCGATCTGGGTGGCCAGCGGCTGCGAGGTGGCGGCCATCGCATGCGGGGCGATCACCTCCGAGCGGGTGGCGAAGGCGTGGCCGGTGATGCGGTCGGCGGCAAAGGACAGAGCGGGCACGGCGGCCAGCACGGCGGCGGCCAGCAGGGAACGGGCAATGCGTCGGGACACGGTCGGTTTCCGAGGGAAGGGTGGTTGCCCGATCTTCGCCGCTGCGGCGCTCACGCCGTATCGGGCAGAGGTCATGGGCCTTGATTCTGGCGTGGGCCCGGGCCCCGGTCCGCACCCACCAAGGCGAAAGGCCGCCGGTTCCCGCGCAAAAACCGCCGGGAAAGGAGTGAATTCGGGTTCACCAAAACACTTTCAGTGGCAACCATCCTTGTCCCACAAGCGATTTCGCTGGATGCAGCGGAAACTGATGAAAATTCTGCGGCGAGGGTTGACATCGTCGAAATGGCTATGTTTCTCTCGATCACATGCTGCAACACAACACGCCACCGCGAATCCACGTTGAAGCCGCCGACACCGGCGCTGCTTCGCTGCGTTCGATTCTTGTGCTCGTACTTATTACCCAACCTACAGGTGCGGGACGAGCCAGCGTGTAAGCAACAGACACACCGGAACTCATCAAAAACCCGCACCCGCCCCGGTGCGGGTTTTTTCATTCCAGAACCTGGTTTCAGACGCAACCACCATGATCAACGCCCAGCGCAAAACCCGGAGCCACACCGCCACGATGCCTCGTGGTGGCCGTGCCTGTGCGATGCGCGGCGCCACCTTCACCGCTTTCCCCTGACCGGCCGGCACGTCATCCCGACGACCGGCCGTTCTTTTTCTTCCCACCGCAAGGAACCTCCCCCATGAGCACCAACGACCTGCCCCAGACCAAGATCGCCGTCATCGGCTACGGCAGCCAGGGCCGCGCCCACGCACTGAACCTGCGCGAATCCGGCTTCGACGTGGTGGTGGGCCTGCGCCCGGGCGGCCCGACCGAAGCCAAGGCGCAGGCTGACGGCTTCACCGTGATCGCGCCTGCCGAGGCGGTGAAGGATGCAGACCTGGTCGCGGTGCTGACCCCGGACATGGTGCAGAAGAAGCTCTACAACGAGGTACTGGCGCCGAACATGAAACAGGGCGCCTGCCTGCTGTTCGCGCATGGCCTGAACGTGCATTACGGCATGATCGAGCCGCGCGCCGACCTGGACGTAGTGCTGGTCGCACCGAAGGGCCCGGGTGCGCTGGTGCGCCGCGAATACGAAATCGGCCGTGGCGTGCCGTGCATCTGGGCGGTCTACCAGGACGTCAGCGGCAAGGCCGCGCAGCACGCGCAGGCCTATGCGGCCGGCCTCGGCGGCGCCCGCGCCAACCTGATCCAGACCACCTTCAAGGAAGAGACCGAGACCGATCTGTTCGGCGAGCAGGCGGTGCTGTGCGGCGGCGCCTCGGCGCTGGTGCAGGCCGGTTTCGAAACCCTGGTCGAAGCCGGCTACCAGCCGGAGATCGCCTACTACGAAGTGCTGCACGAACTGAAGCTGATCGTCGACCTGTTCTACGAAGGTGGCATCTCGCGCATGCTGGAGTTCATCTCCGAGACCGCGCAGTACGGTGACTACGTCAGCGGGCCGCGCGTGATCGACGCCGGCACCAAGGAACGCATGAAGGAAGTGCTGAAGGACATCCAGGACGGCACTTTCACCAAGAACTGGGTGGCCGAGTACGAAGCGGGCCTGCCGAACTACAACAGGTTCAAGCAGGCCGACCTGGAGCACCCGATCGAGAAGGTGGGCAAGGAGCTGCGCGCCAAGATGGTCTGGTTGCAAGGACAGGCCGCGTAACCGCGCGGCCCTCCCCCACCCGCTTTGCAAGGTTCCCCCATGAACGCTTCCACACACCGCAGCGCGACGCCCAATGGCGCGCGCTGGCTGACCCAGGCGCTGGAGGCCGAAGGCGTCCGCACGCTGTTCGGCTATCCCGGCGGCACCATCATGCCGTTCTATGACGCGCTGGTGGATTCGTCGCTGAAGCACATCCTGGTGCGCCATGAGCAGGGCGCGGCGCTGGCCGCCAACGGCTTCGCCCGCGCCAGCAACCAGGTGGGCGTCTGCGTCGCCACCTCGGGCCCGGGCGCCTCGAACCTGGTCACCGGCATCGCCGATGCGATGCTGGATTCGGTACCGATGGTCTGCATCACCGGCCAGGTCGGCACCCCGCTGCTGGGCACCGACGCCTTCCAGGAACTGGATGTGTTCGGCCTGACGATGCCGATCGTCAAGCACAGCTGGCTGGTGCGCAGCGTCGATGACCTGCCGCGCGTGGTGGCCGATGCCTTCCGCATCGCCCGCGAGGGCCGCCCGGGCCCGGTGCTGATCGATCTGCCCAAGGATGTGCAGCTGGCCGACGCCAGCCATCTGCCGGCGCACGTCCCGAGCAGCGTCGAACCGCCACCGGCACCGGCCGACGCCGCCATCGCCGAGGCCATCGCCGCACTGGCAGCCGCGGAAAAGCCGGTGGTCTACGCCGGTGGCGGCATCGCGCTGGGTGATGCGGTGCAGGACCTGCGTGACTTCGTCGAGGCCAGCGCCATCCCCACCGTGATGACCCTGCGCGGCCTGGGTGCACTGCCGGCCCACCATCCGCAGTCGCTGGGCATGCTGGGCATGCACGGCACGCGCGCGGCCAACATGGCGGTGCAGGAAAGCGACCTGTTGCTGGTGCTGGGTGCGCGCTTCGACGACCGCGCGACCGGCAAGCTGGCGGAGTTCGCCCCGTTCGCCCGCGTTGTCCACATCGATGCTGACGCCTACGAGATCTCCAAGCTGCGCACTGCCGACGTCGCCGTGCCCGGCAACGTCGGTCACGCCATCCGTGCCCTGCGTGCGGCCTTCCCCTCCCCCAGGGCCCACCAGGACGCATGGCGCAAGCGCTGTGCGCAGCACCGCGATCGCTTCGCCGCGCGCTACGACGCACCGGGCCAGCACATCTACGCCCCGGCACTGCTGAAGCGCCTGAGCGAGCTGGCGCCGGCCGATGCGGTGATTGCCTGCGATGTCGGCCAGCACCAGATGTGGGTGGCCCAGCACTGCCGCTTCAGCCACCCGCGCAATCACCTGACCAGCGGGGCGCTCGGTACCATGGGCTTCGGCCTGCCGGCGGCGATGGGTGCGCAGTTCGCCTGCCCCGATCGCACCGTGGTGCTGGTGTCGGGCGACGGCAGCTTCATGATGAACGTGCAGGAGCTGGCCACCATCGCGCGCTGCCGCCTGCCGGTGAAGATCGTGCTGCTGGACAACAGTTCGCTGGGCATGGTGCGGCAGTGGCAGGAGCTGTTCTTTGCCGAGCGCTACAGCGAGATCGACCTGTCCGACAACCCGGACTTCGTGGCACTGGCGCAGGTGTTCGGCATCGCCGCCACCCGCATCGACAACCGGGACGACGTGGAAGGTGGCCTGGCCGCGCTGCTGGCCGAACCCGGCCCGGCGCTGCTGCACGTGGCCATCGATGCGCGCGCCAATGTGTGGCCGCTGGTGCCGCCGAACACCGCCAACAGCACGATGCTGGAAAGCAACCCCGCCCATGCCCGCCAGGAGACCCCCAATGCAATACCGGCTTGACCTGGTGCTGCACCCGGCCGAGGGCGCGCTGCTGCGCGTGATCGGCATGGCCGAACGCCGTGGCTTCGCGCCGCGTGCGATCAACGGCGCACCGGTGGCCGCCGATGACGGCCGCTGGCACCTGCAGCTGGTGGTGGACGGCCAGCGCTCGGCGGAAACGCTGTGCCGGCAGATCGAAAAGATCTACGACTGCGTGTCCGTGCAGGCCACCGCCGTGGAAGGAGTAGCCCCATGAACACCCGCACCGTAGCGAGCACGGTGCCGGTACGGAGGCGTCTTCTTCGCCGCCCGTGCCCGCATGCGGCGATCACCCGCACTGCGCTGGTGGCCCATGCCGGCCGCTGACGCCAGCCAGGAAAGCGATGTCGGCGACGTAAGCGTCGCCGACGTGCTGGCCGCGCAGGCCCGCCTGCGCCGCTTCCTGCCCCCTACCCCGCTGCACCATGCCGAGCGCTTCGGCACCTGCTGAAGCTGGAGAACCTGCAGCGCACCGGTTCCTACAAGGTACGTGGCGCGTTGAATGCACTGCTGGCCGGCCGCGAGCGAGGCGATGGCCGGCCGGTGATCTGCGCCTCGGCGGGCAACCATGCGCAGGGCGTCGCGTGGGCCGCCTATCGCCTGGATGTGCCAGCCATCACCGTGATGCCGCACGGCGCGCCGGCCACCAAGATCGCCGGTGTCGCGCACTGGGGGGCGACCGTGCGCCAGCACGGCAACAGCTATGACGAAGCCTATGCCTTCGCGGTCGAGCTGGCGCAGCGCCACGGCTACCGCTTCCTGTCCGCGTTCGACGACCCCGACGTGATCGCGGGCCAGGGCACGGTGGGCATCGAACTGGCCGCGCACGCACCGGATGTGGTGATCGTGCCGATCGGTGGCGGTGGACTGGCCTCGGGCGTTGCATTGGCGCTGAAATCGCAGGGCGTGCGAGTCGTCGGCGCGCAGGTGGAAGGCGTCGATTCGATGGCACGAGCGATCCGCGGCGACGCGCGCGAGATCGCCCCCGCCGCCTCGCTGGCCGACGGCGTGCGGGTGAAGATTCCCGGTTTCCTGACCCGTCGCCTGTGCACCGCGTTGCTGGATGATGTGGTGATCGTGCGCGAGGCGGAGCTGCGCGAGACGCTGGTCCGGCTGGCGCTGGAAGAACACATCATCGCCGAGGGCGCCGGTGCGCTGGCGCTGGCAGCCGGCCGCCGCGTCGCTGGCCGCCGCAAGTGCGCGGTGGTGTCCGGCGGAAACATCGATGCCGGCGTACTGGCCGGCCTGCTCACCGACATCCGTCCGCGCCCGCCACGCAAGCCGCGGCGACGGCGCAGCGAAACCCCGCGCTCGCCCGGCAGAGCCAGCGCCAACGCCTCCCCCACCTCTTCTTCCCCTTCCCCCCTGCAAGCCGTCGCACCCGCTGTCGAGGAGATTTCCCTGTGACCACCATCGAACGAATTACCACCCCACGCATCCGCATCTTCGACACCACCCTGCGTGACGGCGAGCAGTCCCCCGGCTGCAGCATGAGCCCGCCGCAGAAGCTGGTGATGGCGCGTGCGCTGGACGAACTGGGCGTGGACGTCATCGAGACCGGCTTCCCGGCCAGCTCGCAGTCCGACCGCGAGGCGATGGACCTGATCGGCCGCGAACTGCGCCGCCCGAGCCTGAGCCTGGCGGTGCTGTCGCGCTGCCTGCAGGCCGACATCGAGACCTCGGCGCGTGCCCTGGAGGCCGCTGCGAACCCGCGCCTGCACGTGTTCCTGTCGACCAGCCCGCTGCATCGCGAGCACAAGCTGCGGATGACCCGCGAGCAGGTGCTGGAGTCGGTACGCAAGCATGTATCGCTGGCGCGCTCGTACATCGACGACGTCGAATTCTCGGCCGAAGATGCCACTCGTACCGAGCTGGACTACCTGATCGAAGTCTCGCGCGTGGCCATTGCCGCAGGTGCCACCACCATCAACCTCCCCGACACGGTCGGCTTCACCACGCCGGAAGAGATCCGCTCGATGTTCCAGCAGGTCATCGCCGGCGTCGCCGACGTGCCGAACGCCGCCAACGTGGTCTTCAGCACGCACTGCCACAACGACCTGGGCCTGGCCGTGGCCAATTCGCTGGCTGCCATCGAAGGCGGTGCCCGCCAGGTCGAATGCACCGTCAATGGCATCGGCGAGCGCGCCGGCAACTGTTCGCTGGAAGAGATCGCGATGGTGCTGAAAGTACGCCAGGCCTTCTACGAGCAGGAAAGCTCGATCAACACCCCGCGCATCGTCGGCACCTCGCAGCTGCTGCAACGCCTGGTCGGCATGCCGGTGCAACGCAACAAGGCCATCGTCGGCGCCAATGCCTTCGCCCACGAATCGGGCATCCACCAGCACGGCATGCTGCGCCATCGCGGCACCTACGAGATCATGCGTCCGGAAGACGTGGGCTGGGAGGATTCGCAGATGGTGCTGGGCCGCCACAGCGGCCGCGCCGCCGTCGAAGCCCGCCTGCGTGCGCTGGGCTTCTGGCTGGACGAGGATGAGCTGAAGCTGGTGTTCGAGCAGTTCAAGGGCCTGTGCGAACAGCAGCGCGTGGTCACCGATGCCGATCTGCAGACGCTGATGCAGGGCGGTTCCAACGCGCAGGGTTACCGCTTGGCCTCGATGACCATCAGCGATGTCGGCAGCCGCGCAAATGCGCTGGTCGAACTGTCCGACCCGGATGGCAACCGCGTGGCCGAAACCGCGCAGGGCGACGGTCCGGTCGACGCGTTGTTCGGCGCGCTGTCGGCCGCCACTGGCGTGCAGCTGATGCTGGACAGCTACCACGTGCACAGCGTCGGCATCGGCGCCGATGCGCGTGGCGAAGCCAACCTGAGCGTGCGCCACGAAGGCGTGGAGTACGACGGCACCGGCACCAGCAGGGACATCATCGAAGCCTCGGCACTGGCCTGGCTGGATGTGGCCAATCGCCTGCTGCGCCAGCGCCAGGCTGCCGCCCACGGCACTACCGATGTTCCCACTCCCGCCACCGCCTGAGGAACCCGAGATGAGCGCCTTCGACACCCCCGCCACGGCCGCCGGCCAGCAGTGGAATGCCCAGGACTATGCGATCGATGCCGGCTTCGTGCCGCTGCTCGGCGGTGCGGTCTCGCGCCTGCTCGACCCACGTGCGGGTGAACGCATCCTCGACCTGGGCTGTGGCGATGGCGTGCTCAGTACCGAACTGGCGCTCAGTGGCGCGCATATCCACGGCGTGGATGCTTCGCCGGAACTGGTGATCGCCGCCCGGGCGCGCGGCGTGGACGCCCGGGTGATGGACGGCCACGCGCTGTCGTTCGACAACGAATTCGATGCCGTATTCAGCAATGCGGCACTGCATTGGATGACCACGCCGGACCGTGTGCTGGAAGGCGTGCGACGTGCCCTGCGCCCCGGCGGCCGCTTCGTCGCCGAGTTCGGCGGCCATGGCAATGTGGCCACCATCATTGCCGCCGTGCAGGCCGCACGCGTGGCCCATGGCCATGGCGCCAGTGCATTCCGGTGGTACTTCCCCACTGCCGATGCGTACGCTGATCGGCTGCGCCAGCATGGCTTCCAGGTGCAGCTGATCGAGTGCACGCCACGCCCGACCGCGCTGCCGACCGGCGTGGCCGGATGGCTGCGGGTGTTCGCCGCGCCGCTGCTGGACGACCTGCCGGCGGACGCACGCGCCGGCGTGCGCGAGGCCGCCACGGCATTGCTGGCCGAGCTGCCGCGCAATGCGGCCGGCCAGGCCCTGGCCGACTACGTGCGGTTGCGCGTGCTTGCCCGCCGCCGCTGACTTGACCCATCCGCTTTCTTTCCCGATGTTCGCTCCTTCGTACTTCTGCCAGGCACCCGCATGACCTCCGCACCCCGCACCCTGTACGACAAACTGTGGGACGCCCACGTGGTCGTCCCCGAATCCGACAGCGCGCCCGCCGTGCTGTACATCGACCTGCACCTGATCCACGAAGTGACCTCGCCGCAGGCGTTCACCGAACTGCGCGAGCGCGGCCTGTCGCCGCGCCGCCCGGATCGCACCAAGGCGACGATGGATCACTCCACGCCGACCCTGCCAGCGGCAGCCGACGGAAGGCTGCCCTATGCCAGCGCCGCCTCCGAAGCACAGGTTGCGACGCTGGCCCGCAACTGCGCCGAGCACGGCATCGAACTGTTCGACATGGGCTCGGACAACCGCGGCATCGTCCACGTGATCGCTCCCGAGCAGGGCTTCACCCAGCCCGGCATGACCATCGTCTGCGGCGACAGCCACACCTCGACCCACGGTGCCTTCGGCTCGCTGGCGTTCGGCATCGGTACCAGCGAAGTCGGCCATGTGCTGGCCACGCAGTGCCTGCTGCAGCGCAAGGCAAAGACCCTGGCGATCACCGTCGATGGCCCGCTGGCAGCGGGCGTTGGCGCCAAGGACGTGGTCCTGCACATCATCGGCGTGATCGGTGTCAACGGCGGCACCGGGCACGTGATCGAGTTCCGTGGCAGTACCATCGAAGCGATGGACATGGAACAGCGCATGACCCTGTGCAACATGTCGATCGAGGCCGGCGCACGCGCCGGCATGGTGGCGCCGGACCAGGTCACTTTCGACTTCGTCGCCCGCACCCCGCGCGGCCCCAAGGGCGCCGACTTCGAGGCCGCCGTGGCACGCTGGCGGCAGCTGCGCAGTGATGAGGGTGCCCGCTTCGACAGCGAAGTACGCATCGACGCCCGCGACATCCGCCCAACGCTGACCTGGGGCACCCACCCGGGCACTGCCATCGCCGTGGATGCGCCGATTCCGGCGGCCAACGATGCCGCTGCGCAGAAGGGCCTGGACTACATGCACTTCCAGGCCGGCAAGGCACTGGCCGGCACGCCGGTGGATGTGGTGTTCGTCGGCTCATGCACCAATGGCCGCCTGAGCGACATGCGTGAAGTGGCGCAGGTGCTGCGGGGCCGTCGTGTCGCCGATCGGGTGCGCATGCTGGTGGTGCCCGGCTCGGAGATCGTCAAGCGCGAGGCCGAGGCTGAAGGCATCCATGAGATCGTGCGCGCGGCCGGTGCCGAATGGCGCGAACCGGGCTGTTCGATGTGCATCGCCATGAACGGTGACCTGGTTGCACCAGGCCAGTTGGCCGTGAGCACCAGCAACCGCAACTTCGAGGGCCGCCAGGGCCCCGGTTCGCGCACCCTGCTGGCCTCGCCGCTGAGCGCAGCCTGGGCCGCAGTGAACGGGCACGTCGCCGATACCCGCGAGCTGTTCGCACAGGAGGTGGCGTGATGGCCGGTTTCCGTACCCTGACGTCGGCCAGCGTAGTGCTGCGCCAGACCAACATCGACACCGACCAGATCATCCCCGCGCGGTTCCTGTCCACCACCGAGCGCGCCGGGCTGGGCCGCAACGCGTTCAATGACTGGCGCTGGCAGGCCGATGGCTCGCCAGTGGCCGACTTCGCCTTCAACCAGCCGCACAACGCCGGCCGCAGCATCCTGCTGGCCGGCCGCAACTTCGGCTGCGGCTCCTCGCGCGAACACGCGCCATGGGCGCTGACCGACCTGGGCCTGCGCGCCATCGTCAGCAGCGAGATCGCGGACATCTTCCGCGGCAATTCGCTGAAGAACGGCCTGCTGCCGATCGTGCTGGACGAAGCGGACGTCCAGGCCCTGATGCAGCGTCCGGACGACGAGCTGACCATCGACGTGGCCACGCGCGAACTGCGCACGCCCGATGGCCGTGTCTATTCCTTCCCGCTGGATGGCTTCTCGCAGACCTGCCTGCTGGAAGGCGTCGACCAGTTGGGCTATCTGTTGGGCCGTGTCCCTGAAATCGAACGTTACGAGAGTGAGCATGCACGCTGAAATTGTTGTCCTGCCCGGTGATGGCATCGGCCCGGAAGTCGCCGCAGCGGCAGTTGCCGTCCTGAAGGCGGTCGCCGGACGCTTCAACCACACCTTCAACTTCAGCGAGCACGACATCGGTGGCATCGCCATCGACCGCCACGGTGAACCGCTGCCAGCGTCGACCCTCGCCGCCTGCCAGGCCGCCAACGCGGTGCTGCTGGGCGCCGTCGGTGGCCCCAAGTGGTCCGACCCGAACGCCAGGGTGCGTCCGGAACAGGGCCTGCTGGCGATCCGCAAGGCGCTGGGCCTGTACGCCAACCTGCGCCCGGTACGGACCCACGAGGCCGCACTGCACGCCTCGCCGGTCAAGGCCGAGCTGCTGCAGGGCGTGGACTTCGTGGTGGTGCGTGAGCTGACCGGCGGCATCTACTTCGGCGACAAGACCCGCGACGCCGGCAGCGCCAGCGACCTGTGCCGCTACACCGTGGCAGAGATCGAACGCGTGCTGCGCAGTGCCTTCCGGCTGGCCCAGCAGCGCCGCGGCAAGGTCACCTCGGTGGACAAGGCCAACGTGCTGGAGACCTCGCGCCTGTGGCGCGACGTGGCCGCGCGCATCGGCCGCGAGGAATTCCCGGACGTCGCGCTGGAACACCAGCTGGTCGATTCGATGGCGATGCACCTGCTGGCCAAGCCGCGCGAGTACGACGTGATCGTCACCGAGAACATGTTCGGCGACATCCTCACCGACGAAGCCTCGATGCTGGCCGGTTCGCTGGGCCTGCTGCCGTCGGCCTCGCTGGGCGAGCCGGGTGCGGTGGGCATCTACGAGCCGATCCATGGTTCGGCCCCGGACATCGCCGGCAAGGGCATCGCCAATCCGTACGCGACGATCCTCAGCGCGGCAATGCTGCTTCGCCATTCGCTGCGGCTGGAAGCCGAGGCCGCGGCGGTGGAAGCGGCCGTGCATGCCGTGCTGGACGACGGCGTATTCACCGCCGACCTGGCCGCCAAGGGCCGGTCGGTGAGCACCGCAGCGGCGACCGACGCGGTGCTGGCAAAGCTGGGCTGATCCATCCGGCGGCACCTGTAGAGTCGAGCCGTGCTCGACTCATGCAACAGCAGTCGAGCATGGCCCGACTCTACGGATATGCCGCAGCCACGCCATGCGTGGCGGCTCTACTTGGTGGTGTACCCGCCATTGACCAGGATGGTCTGCCCGGTCATCCACCAGCCGTCGGTGACCAGGAAGCGGATCCACGGCACGATGTCGGCGATATCGGTCAGGCCAGTGCGGGTGAACGCAGACAGCGCCGCTGCGGTCTTGTGATACGCCTGCGCGTCGGCACTCTCGGCCGGATAGAAGAACGGCGTGTCCATCGGACCCGGGCCGATGGCGGTCACCGAGATGCCACGCTCCCCGAACTCCTTCGACGCGGCACGGGTGAAATGCTCCACCGGCGCCTTGGTGCCGGCATAACTGGAGTAGAACGGCGTATAGGCGCCCAGCAGCGAGGTCACCAGGGTGCAGATGCGGCCACCGTCGTTGACGTGGCGACCGGCCTCCTTGAGGAAGAAGAAGGCAGCCTTGGCGTTGACCGCGCTCATCTCGTCGTACTCCGCTTCGCTGATCTCGACCAGCGGCTTCTTCAGCACCTTGCCGACCGTGTTGATGGCGATGTCGGGACGGCCGACCGCCGCCACTGCATCGGCGAACAAGCGCTCCATCGCGGCCGCCGAAGTGAGGTCTCCCTGCAGGGCGACCGCCTTGCTGCCAGCGGCCTGCACCGCAGCGACGGTGGCTTCGGCATCGGCCTGGGCGGCGGCGCTGTTGTAGTGGATGACGATGGCCCTGGCGCCCTGGCTGGCGAAGTCGCGGGCAATCAAGCCGCCCAGGTTCTTGGCGCCACCGGCGATCAGCACGGTCTTGCCCTTGAGGGAATGGTCGGTCATGGCTTCGGTCTCGGGAGGGGGCTGTCCGGGGTGGCAACCCTGCCCTGACGACGATATCGTGCAGAAAATGCGGATAAAGCCCGCCACATTGACTTAACTTTCCAGAGCCGGCGAACAATGGACCGTATCGATCGCTTCCGCATCTTCACCCGGGTGGTGGAGTGTGCCAGCTTCACCCGCGCCGCCGACCAGCTCGGCCTGCCCCGCTCCACGGTGTCGGCGGCCATTGCGGAACTGGAGCAGCGGCTCGGCACGCGCCTCCTGCAACGCTCGACCCGCCGGGTCTCCACTACTCACGACGGCGACGTGTTCCATGCACGCTGCCTGCGCCTGATCGCCGAGGTCGAAGACGCCGAGTCGCTGTTCCGCCAGGATGACGCACAACCGGTGGGCCTGCTGAAGATCGACGTGCCCAGCCGCATCGGGCGCCGCATCATCGCCCCGGCCCTGCCTGGCTTCTTCGCGCGCTACCCGCAGGTGGAACTGGACCTGGGCATGACCGATCGCGCGGTGAACCTGATCGAAGACGGCTGCGATGCGGTACTGCGGGTCGGCCAGCTGGGTGACTCCAGCCTGGTGGCACGCACGCTGGGCCAGCTGGATTTCGTCAATGTCGCCGCACCCGCGTACCTGGATGCGCATGGCGTGCCGCAGCACCCTGCCGATCTGCAGCAGCACCGCGCGGTGAACTATGCCTCGCCCACGACGGCGCGGGTGGAGCCCTGGGAATGGCAGGAGGGCGGCCAATTGCGTACGCAAGCGATGTCCGGCTGGGTACGAGTGAACAGTGCCGAGGCGTCCATTGCCTGCTGCGTGGCCGGGCTGGGGCTGCTGCAGATTCCACGCTACGACGTACAGGCTGAACTGCAATCCGGCGTGTTGGTGGAAGTAATGCCGCAGCACGTCGCGCAGCCGTTGCCGGTGACGCTGCTGCAGCCGCATCGGCAGCACCGCGCACAACGCGTGCAGGTGTTCCTGGAATGGCTGCTGCCGATACTGCGGACCGGCCTGCAGCTGCAGTAGCAACTGTCTTGTCAGGGGCAGCCGGGGGTCACCTCGGCGTCCCGCTTGCGGGCGTTGAGGATTACCAGCATTTTGCGCATAACCGCCACGAGCGCCACCTTGCTCGCTTTGCCCTTGGCCTTCAAGCCAGCGTAAAACGCGCGCAGTCTCGGCTCGTACCGGATGGCGGTGAGGGCCGCCATGTAAAGGGCTTCGCGCACCACCGCGCGCCCACCACTGATGCGTCGCTGACCCTGCCAAGTGCCACTTTCGCGGTTCATCGGGGCCAAACCCACCAGCGATGCTATGGCTTTGCTTCCCAAACTGCCCAGTTCCGGGAGCTCGCAGGCCAGCGTACTGATCAGGATGGGTCCGACGCCTTTGAGCGCGCCGATATTCTTCCAGCCAGGCTGTCCCTCAAGCTGCTCGGCAATAGCTTTATCCAATTGTTTCAGGTCGTCAGATAGCTGAGCTATATGGCGCTGCTTCATCGCAATCAGATCCGGATCGACCAATCGCCGCAAGCGCTGCATCTCACTGACCCGCATCTGCACCAGATGCCTGCGGCATTGTGCAAACTCAGACAGACGCTGCTGCCAAGGAGCAGGCGGTACGTAGCGGGTCAGCGGCAACAAATGGGCCATCTGCGCCAGCACCGTCGCATCGAGCCGATCGGTCTTGGCGGCACGGCCCGTGCCTTGGGCAAATCGCCGTGCACGCGCTGGATTGATCCGTACCATCGGCAGGCCGGCGGCGTGCAATACATCCAGAGCAGCCCGCTCGTAACCCCCGCTTGCCTCAAGAACGACCTGCTTGATCGGCCACTTCTTCAACC
>NZ_LYVJ01000021.1 GCF_001676385.1 Stenotrophomonas maltophilia
ACGCAATGCAAGGTGCCTCGCAGACCCTGGAAAAAGCGCTTGACGCCATTTCCAGAACAAGTAGAATTTCGCCTCCCAAGCGGGAATAGCTCAGTTGGTAGAGCGCAACCTTGCCAAGGTTGAGGTCGCGAGTTCGAGTCTCGTTTCCCGCTCCAGGTTCAAGAAGAACGCTCCCGGAAGGGGGCGTTTTTCGTTATGGATGCCGCGAAGCCTGCGCCTGGGGCGGCATCGCACGCCCGGCGGAAATTCCTGTTGACGCCGTGCAGCAATATCGACACAATAGCGCTCCTTCGACGCAGGTCGAACGAAATCTGCGGGAATAGCTCAGTTGGTAGAGCGCAACCTTGCCAAGGTTGAGGTCGCGAGTTCGAGTCTCGTTTCCCGCTCCAGATCAGGAAGAACGCTCCCGGAAGGGGGCGTTTTTCGTTTGCGCGGCCGCCGTCGCCAAGGCCCGGCTGAAAGGGGCAGGCGCAGCGGCGCGAGCCGGATCGCACGCGACCAGCGTGTCCAGTGGCGCCAGCGAAGGGGGTGTCATCCAAAGGTGCCAACGTCGCCGTGGCCGATGCGTGGGGCGACAGGCCCGGCACGTGGAGCTGGAGGTCGGCCGGGCGCCGGATACCGGGGCAATCATGCTGGAGTTCCACGGTCGGGCACAAGCGCTTCGGTCAGTGCGCGTGTGGCGGCCGGAAGCGCGGCTCAACGCAGTTATCGCGTCGTGTGAAGACTGTTGACGGCGTGAAGGAATTTGGACACAATAGCGCTCCTTCGACGCAGGTCGAAGAATCTGCGGGAATAGCTCAGTTGGTAGAGCGCAACCTTGCCAAGGTTGAGGTCGCGAGTTCGAGTCTCGTTTCCCGCTCCAGATCAGGAAGAACGCTCCCGGAAGGGGGCGTTTTTCGTTTGCGCGGCCGCCGTCGCCAAGGCCCGGCTGAAAGGGGCAGGCGCAGCGGCGCGAGCCGGATCGCACGCGACCAGCGTGTCCAGTGGCGCCAGCGAAGGGGGTGTCATCCAAAGGTGCCAACGTCGCCGTGGCCGATGCGTGGGGCGACAGGCCCGGCACGTGGAGCTGGAGGTCGGCCGGGCGCCGGATACCGGGGCAATCATGCTGGAGTTCCACGGTCGGGCACAAGCGCTTCGGTCAGTGCGCGTGTGGCGGCCGGAAGCGCGGCTCAACGCAGTTATCGCGTCGTGTGAAGACTGTTGACGGCGTGAAGGAATTTGGACACAATAGCGCTCCTTCGACGCAGGTCGAAGAATCTGCGGGAATAGCTCAGTTGGTAGAGCGCAACCTTGCCAAGGTTGAGGTCGCGAGTTCGAGTCTCGTTTCCCGCTCCATGTTCCGACAGGCCCCATCAAGGGGTTTTGTCATGTCAGGGGCTTCGTTCCTGGCGCGCGGTACGTTGGCCTCATGGCAGAGTGGCTATGCACCGGATTGCAAATCCGTTTACAGCGGTTCGATTCCGCTTGAGGCCTCCAATTGAAAAGCCCTGACCTTGGTCAGGGCTTTTTGTTTGGCGGGTTGCTGCGGCTGTCCAGGGCGAATACCAGTGGGCAGCTGCAATCCCGGGCGCGGGCGCGCCCCAATGTCGACCGGGTATTTGCGCTGGACCACAGGCCACATCCCGGTGCGGCGTGAGCGTGAGGCCCTGAGCGCCGCAACGTGGCCCTATGCCTGTTCCGGAATGGCAATGTGCGTTTCCTCCCGGAAATTGCGTCCGACCGGAGCGCCCACGCCAAGGTAATGCCGGAACAGGTAGATCAGCGGCTTCCAGCGCGTGACATCAATGTGCTCGGTACCCGCCAGAGTGATGTTCTCATGCGCGTGCACGCAGCGGATCTGCCCTTCGGCAATGACGAACCCTTGATCGTCGTCATCGCTGGGCCGGTGCATGGCCATCATCGTGACTTCCACCTGCAGCGGGCACTCGGCAATCGTCGCCGGTTCCACCTGCACGGACGGCACCGCGCTTAAACCCGCCAGTGCGAATTTGTCGCGCACGTGCACGTAGCCCATGGCTTGCTTGGCGGCGGGTACCGGGTCACGCCCGGTTGCACGCGCGATCGCTTCCACCTGTGCGGCCTG
>NZ_LYVJ01000022.1 GCF_001676385.1 Stenotrophomonas maltophilia
CGGCATCATCCGCGCGGTGGGCAACGGCCTGTCTGCGCCTGCCGGCGCCACCGTGATCGAGGCCAATGGCCGCCCCCTGACGCCGGCGCTGTTCGGCGGTATCACCGAAACCGGCATCGAAGAGGTCTCGGGTGAATCGAGCACGGTGGACAGTTCGTTGAAGCTCGGTGAGCAACCACTGCGTCCGGAATTCGACGTCACCCTCGCCTACAACCCGGCCTCGGTGCTGATTCCGGTCACGCGCCTGGAAGGCATCGGCTTCACTGCGTTGGGCGCTGCCACCGGCGGTGGTTTCGTGGCTGGCCAGGGCGGCGTGATGCGGTTGGACGGCAGCGCCGACCCGATCGGCCCGCGCGCCCTGTTCCTGCGCATTGGCGCAGCGGCCTCCGAGCTGACCGGGCATTCGCGCGCCGCGCAATGGATGCTGCTGCAGCAGATGGTCGACGAAGCACGCGGACAGGTGGCTGCGGACTCGCCGCATGCGCTGCTGACC
>NZ_LYVJ01000023.1 GCF_001676385.1 Stenotrophomonas maltophilia
GTGCAGGACAGTGCGATTGCCAAACCGATGGCCCAATGCGTGGATCTCAAGGGGAATCCCTGTCAAATCATTCTGCGCCATGAGTCACCGTAACAAGTCCGTGTCGGCCGCTTGCCGGTAGCGTACCCTTTCCCGCCACCGGCGATATGCAGCATTGGTAGCATGAGTTACTGGAGCATAACTGGTGGTTCGCTGCCACCGCTACAACCGAAGGTGCCCGCACAATCAAAGGCACCAATACACTTGAAGGCTACGCTCGGTTCGTCATCGGCGAACGGAGCGAAAGATAAATCCCGGTGGATGATGATTTCGAATTCGGACGCAACGGCAGTACCTAGTACGTTCATACAGTTCTCCTTTGGGAGCGCTGAATCAACAGGCAGGACATCGAGCTTTCACGAAACCTTGACTGCGCAAGGCGATACGACCGTAACATCTGAGGCATAAACGGGCAAGTAGGAGTAGTGGCAATTGCAGGGTAGG
>NZ_LYVJ01000024.1 GCF_001676385.1 Stenotrophomonas maltophilia
CATATACAAACTCTAGAGGTTCCATAGTAGCATCAAAGTACGTAGGAAATGCTTTTTTCATGCCCACAGGAGAACAGCCACCACGCAAATAACCTGTAATTCCCAACAAATCCTTAACCGGAACAAGCTCTACCGACTTATTATGACTAACTCGGGCAGCTTGTTTCATATCTAGTTCAGCGGCCACGGGAATACAGAATACAACGTAACCTGTTTTATCACCTTTACCCACTAGAGTTTTAAAGACTTCCTTTTCCTCGAGGCCTAGTGCCTCTACTACATGAAGTCCTGTGGCATGATCCTCAGACCATTCATACTCACTAATGCTATAAGGTACCTTATGGGTATCTAAGATACGCAATGCGTTAGTCTTTTTATGTTTTTCTTTACTCACTATATCCCACCTTATATATTAGCGTAACAAATAAATCTAATCAATATATAATATTTTTCTATATATTATATATGGCCATAAATTTATAT
>NZ_LYVJ01000025.1 GCF_001676385.1 Stenotrophomonas maltophilia
GGATGAAGGCCCCGATGGTCGAGACCACGTTGAGACCCTGGAAGCCGTCGGTGGGCAGGTAGTCGGCGTAGCGCCGGGGCATGCCCATGTCGCCCAGCCAGTGCTGCACCAAGAACGTGGTGTGGAAACCGATGAACGTCAGCCAGAAGTGCAGCTTGCCCAGCCGCTCGTCGAGCAGCCGACCGGTCATCTTGGGGAACCAGAAGTAGATGCCGGCAACCGTGGAGTACACGATGGTGCCGAACAGCACGTAGTGAAAGTGCGCGACGACGAAATAGCTGTCGGTCACGTGGAAGTCCAGCGGCGGGCTGGCTAGCAGCACACCGGTCAAACCACCCAACAGGAAGGTGACCGCGAAGCCGACCGAAAACGGCATCGGCGTCTCAAAGGTCAACTGGCCCTTCCACATGGTGCCGACCCAGTTGAAGAACTTGATCCCGGTCGGCACCGCGATCAAATACGTCATAAA
>NZ_LYVJ01000026.1 GCF_001676385.1 Stenotrophomonas maltophilia
ACCAGGCCGCGCAGGTACACCGTGTCCTTGGTGAAGGCCAGGCCGCCACTCGGCGGCACCCCACGGAACACGCGCTGTGCCGACGCAAAGCTCTCTTCGGCGTTCTGCCCGGCATCGCAGAAGTAGCGGAACACCTCGATGAAGTCGGCGCCTTCGCGGGCCATCGCGATCGCTTCGGTGCGCAGACTGATTCGCTTCAGGCGCTCGATGTCGATGCTGCCGGTGATCTGTTCGGCGAAGGTGGCCAGCCCTTCCTGGGTGGCCGTCACCCGCGGCGAGGACAACGCCAGGCTGGGCAGCACCGGTTGTTCGCGGCCATTCAAGGCGGTCAGCGAATGCACCAGCGCTTCGTGGTGGAACAGCTGCGCGCGGTCGTAGGCACTGAAGCGCGCACTGGTGCGCAGGCGGATGCGGGTCGGTCCGGCAGCGGCCTTGGACACCAGCTCTGGAT
>NZ_LYVJ01000027.1 GCF_001676385.1 Stenotrophomonas maltophilia
GCATTATCTTTTCCGACCCTTGGCCCTCGCCACGCTTGAGCTCCAGGTAGCGGTTGCCAATCAGGTCGAGGTAGCGGATCTGTGCTGTCGTCGACTGATACAGCGGCACCGAGCGGTCGACGTTGAATTTCACCCGCACCCGCTTGCCGCCGTCGATCAGCGCAACAGAGTCGACCTTGCCGATCTCCACTCCCGAGGCGCGGACAAACTGGCCCGCCCGCAGACCGCTGATGTTGGTGAACTCGGCCGAGTACCCGTTGGTCCGGTCGAAACGCATCTGACCGAACACCACGATGATCATCACAGTGAACAGCAGCAGCACCAACGAAAAGATGCTGAGTCGCACGACAGTACCGGTGATTTTCATGGGTTGATTGTGTTATCCCCTACTTGACGGCCCCAAACGTACTCGATGGCGTAGGGCGAACCGGTGTCCAAGTGGTTGTACGG
>NZ_LYVJ01000028.1 GCF_001676385.1 Stenotrophomonas maltophilia
TCCTTAAACCATTGCGTATATGTGGCAGGCGGTGTCGCGATAATCACATGATCCGCTATAGCAGGAGCTTTATCAAGAAGTATTTCTATAGCTGAATCTGTAGTAGACCCGCTAGCTTCACCCTTGTTATCAGCATTAATAGAGTCAGTTTTACTGGAATTAGAATTAGATTGACAGCCACAAGCATCGTTTCCAGAGTTCACCACATCAATAGCATACATACCTTCAATATATCGAATATTAGAAACTAGCGTACCTGTATACAAGTGCACATTACTAGGCATAGCATCAACAATAGCGGTAATCACGCTTTCAAGACCACCTGTTAATTGACGGAACATACCAGATTGAGCAGCAGTCCCCTTACGACTTGCCATATCCGCTTGAGCCTTAGTGGACTTTGCTTCATGGCTTTCAAATTGACGGTCTGTCATGATACC
>NZ_LYVJ01000029.1 GCF_001676385.1 Stenotrophomonas maltophilia
GGCCACATTGACGCGCGGGTCGAGCGCGATCTCGGCCACCTTCGGGCTGTCGGCGGTGATCACGAACCACAGGTCACCGTCGAAGGCGACCTGCTGGGTGGCCAACGGCCGGCTGTAGAGTCGCCCGTCGACGCCGGTGGTGGTGAACATCGCCACCTCCACGTCCTTGATCAGTTCAGCCAGCTGGGCAATGTGTTCGGCGCGGGTCTCGGCCATGGTGGGGACTCCAGAAGTGGGGAGCCCCCATCAGACGCGGATCGGCCGCAACGGGCCGTGACGCGGTTGTTCAGCCCGCGTGGCGGCCATGCCAGGCGTTCATCGCCAGCTCGAAGGAACGCAGGCGCGCACGATGGTCATACAGGTTGGCAGTAAGCATCAGCTCGTCAGGCTTGTGCCGCTCAACGAAAGCGGCGATACCCTCGGCCACCTGCTG
>NZ_LYVJ01000030.1 GCF_001676385.1 Stenotrophomonas maltophilia
GGCCTGCACAACGTCGAGGTACTGACCCGCGACGTCAACCAGCTTGAGCTGCCCACGGCACGCTTCGATCGCTGTGTCTCGGTGGAAATGTTCGAGCATGTGCGCAACTACCAGCGACTGCTGGCGCACATCGCGCAGTGGCTGAAGCCCGACGGTGCGCTGTTCGTGCACATCTTCGCCCATCGCACGTTGATGTACCCGTTCGAGACCGAGGGCGGCGACAACTGGATGGGGCGCCACTTCTTCACCGGCGGCCTGATGCCGGCCGCTGACACCCTGCTGCATTTCCAGCGCGACCTGCGACTCGATCAGCGCTGGCTGCTGGACGGCACCCACTACCAGCGCACCGCCGACCATTGGCTGGCCAACCAGGATGCGGCCCGCGAGGCGGTGATGCCGGTTCTGGTCGCAACCTACGGCC
>NZ_LYVJ01000031.1 GCF_001676385.1 Stenotrophomonas maltophilia
GCACGATCGCTTTGTCGATGATGCGCGCGGCATAGGCATCGGGAATGGTGCCTTCCAGGCCATAGCCGGTCTGGATGCGTACGCGCCTGTCCTGCACCGCCACCAGCAGCAACACCCCGTCATCGACACCGGCGCGGCCCAGCTGCCACTGGTCGAAGACACGCTGTGCAAAGGCTTCGATGCCGTCATCGCCAACACTGGGCACCACCAGCACCTGCAGTTGCGCGCCTTTGCGTGCCTGCAGCTGCAATGCCTGCTCGCGCAGCGTTGCGCGGGTGCTGGCGGACAGCGCGTTGGCGGTGTCCACCACCGGGTCGTCCAGCGCAGGAATCGGGACCGCCGCCAGCACTGGCAGTGGCAACAGCCAGAGCAGCAGTGCCAGCCCTCCCCACTGCCATGCGTTGCGCCACCGCAGCAC
>NZ_LYVJ01000032.1 GCF_001676385.1 Stenotrophomonas maltophilia
GGTGAGGAAACCATAGAAGCCGCCGAACCCGAAAAGCCCAGCGAAAAGAGTAAGAAGCACTTGCCTATTCTTAAAAAGACCCAGTTCCTGCCGGGGGTTGGAGGGTGCTATATCGTCCATGGGGGGCAGCCATATAAACATGGCGGCACATGCTAATGCTCCACAGAGAGCGATAATTCCGAAGGCGTAACGGTAGTTGAGGGACTGCCCCACCCACGTTATCAGCGGCACCATCACCAGGTTGGCAATGGGGACACCCAGGAGAGCATTCGCCACTGTTCGGGCAGTTTTCCCAGGTGGGGCAAGATAGGCACCCACCAAGGCGGTAAGACCATAAATAGCGCCGTGGGGGATACCGGCAATGAATCGCCCTGCTAGCAGCACCCCAAAATTTGGGGCACACAGAGTAAGCA
>NZ_LYVJ01000033.1 GCF_001676385.1 Stenotrophomonas maltophilia
GCCTACCAGACCCTGCACCGGGCGCTGGCGTGGTGCCTGGAAATCGCCCTTCTCGGTGCGGTGGCCGATCTGCGTCGGCAGGCCCGCCACCAGCGCCCGGTGCAGGGTCTGGTAGGCAGCGGCACGCACGCGTTCGCTGAAGCCGCCGCCGGCGGGCGCCTGTTCCTTCTGCGCGCGCACGGCCACCGGTGCCGGTGCGGCCTCGGCCTTGCCCTCGCGGGCCAGGCGCGCGGCACGATGCAACTGGCCGCGGGTGGCCTTTACTGAGGCCGCGTCATCACGTGCCGGTGCCGGCGCACTGCTGCCGGCCAGCAGCGGTGCCATCGATGCCTCGCTGGCCTCTTCCTTCCAGCCCAGTTCCTCGCACAGCAGCCGCAGCTGGCGATGCAGCTCGCGCCACTCGCGCATGCGC
>NZ_LYVJ01000034.1 GCF_001676385.1 Stenotrophomonas maltophilia
GTTCGAAGGTACGCCGTGGAGCCTGGAAGCCTCCGGCTACAGATCCGACAGCCGCGTGTTGAATGCAGGTGGGCAGGTCGGTACCGGCACCGGCACCAATGTGATCGGCAACGGCCATTCGATCGGCCTCAAGCTCAACTACCGCCTGCCGGGCAGCAGCCAGTGGTGGCGCCAGCTCAGCCTCGGCGTGGATTTCAAGGACACCGAGGAAGACACGCAGATGGGCAAGGAGAGCCTGAAGACGCCGCTGAGGTACGCGCCGATCACTCTGGCGTTTGTCGGTGTACGCCAGGGCGAGCAGGATCAGTTGAGCATCAACACCCAGCTGGTGGCCGGTACGCGTCGCTTGTTCGGCTACGGCAGTGACGCCACCGCGTTCGGGCAGAAGCGCTACTGGGCCGATCCGAGC
>NZ_LYVJ01000035.1 GCF_001676385.1 Stenotrophomonas maltophilia
CATGACGCGGTGACCCGGCCGCGCCGTTGGCGCCTGGTGCAGGCGTTGCCGATCAACGCGCAGGGCAAGGTGACCCAGGCGGCATTGGCGGCGCTGTTCCAGCCACTGATGCCGGTGCCGGTCTGGGACCGCCGCGACGCCGCCAGCGCCACGCTGCGCATGACCCTCGACCCGGCGCTGCGGCCGTTCCAGGGCCACTTCCCGCAGGCGGCGATCCTGCCCGGTGTTGCGCAGTTGGACTGGGCGATGCGTTTCGGCCGCCAGGCATTTGCGATGCCGCGCGCGTTCCTGCGCATGGACGCGGTGAAGTTCCAGCACGTGGCCCGCCCCGGCGATGAGTTGACCCTGCAGCTGGACTGGGATGCCGCACGCAACGTGTTGGCCTTCCGCTATACCTCCAGCCACGG
>NZ_LYVJ01000036.1 GCF_001676385.1 Stenotrophomonas maltophilia
ACCCTGGCTCGTCGTTGCTGGACATGGTGCGACCCCGGGCGTCGTCGCAACCCGGCGCCGCGTCGCTGCCCGACGCGGTGGCCGCGCTGCTGGGCCGCTCGGTTGCCGGGATCCTCGAACACGTCGAGCAGACGCTAAGCGGTGTCAGCGTGCTGTGGCTAGGGGAGTCGCGCTTGTGAGCGCCGTTAGTCGGAGGACGGGGCGACGATCTGCGGCGCCTCGCCAAACTGAATTACCCGCGACAGCTGAGCCCGCACTTCGCCTGCGTAGACGTCCATTGCCTTCGTGTTCTGGGCCCAGAACCCCTGATATTCCTCTTCGAGGGCAGCAATCTTCGGAGCGTTGATCACGATCTCGTTCTTCGCGTCCGCCAACTTCGTGCGGTTAGTGGCGATATCTTCTGGAG
>NZ_LYVJ01000037.1 GCF_001676385.1 Stenotrophomonas maltophilia
ATCTTCTTGTCGGCGGCTTCCCGGTCAAAGTACAGGCCGCGCTCGTGAGCGTCCTCCAGGTCTTTCAAGTGCCGCCGGCAGGCATTGCGCACGTGGGGCCCCGCGACAATTCGGCCTTCAACTACAGCCAGCGGGTACTCGCAGGTCCGGCAGTTAGAAATGCTTGTCGTCCGGGTCTTCGTCTTCGCCTGAGCCATGATTCACTTTCGTCTCATCCACCGGGGTGGCGCCGAGCTTGGATAGCAGTGAGCCCAGCGCCTGCATCGCGGAAACACCCATTTCGGGGTCGGTCGCCATTCGCGCGGCCAAGATGCAAACCTGGCGAAGCAGGAGGCGGTGCCCGGCATGCAGCCAAGGCATGTTCTCCACCTGCTCTTTCCAGACGGCCACCTGCTCCTTGGTCA
>NZ_LYVJ01000038.1 GCF_001676385.1 Stenotrophomonas maltophilia
CTCAATCTGTGGAACCCGTCGATGTTCGGCCGGGTAATCTACGACCGCGCCACAGGACAGTTCGACGCCGTGCGGGCCGTGCTGCGCAGAAAGCGCCGCGCGATCGACTTGTGCGGCACGCCGTTTTACATCGAAACCAGCCACGCCTTCCTCAAGTCCTACTGGGATCTCGCCCCGGAGTTCTTTCCGCAGTCCAAGGTATTTCACCTGATCCGCCATCCGCTGGAAGTCGCATGCAGCGAATCGAATCGCGAAAGATGTATGGTCAAGCGCCGCAAGTATCCCGTGCGCTACCGGTATCGGTATTACCGCGGACGCGACGGCCGCCGGTACAAGCGCTGGACGCTCACCGAACTTGAGCCAATTTTCAGCAGCTTCGACCTATCACAGCTCACCCTTTTTCC
>NZ_LYVJ01000039.1 GCF_001676385.1 Stenotrophomonas maltophilia
GCACGGTGCGTTCCTCGCGTGGAAAGGCGCACCCCCGATCGGGTGCAAAGAGGGCTCAACGTTAACGCAAAGTTCATAATGGACGACGGACTAACTTCAAGAATGAAAGGTAATAATTATGTTTTCCCGTAAGATCGTCGCTTCCGCAGCTGCACTGACCATCGGCGCTACCGGCCTGGTTGCTTGCTCCAACGACGGCGAGGGCGAGCCGACCTCCACCGAGGTTGTCTCCGAGACCGCCACCGAGACCGAGGTCGCCACCGAGACCGCTGGCAAGGGCGACGCCGACAAGTCCGGCGAGGCTGCCGCTGGCGACGCTGAGGCTACCGAGGAGATCACCACCGCTGACGGCGCAACCGCAATGGTTCCGGCGGGCGTGAAGTCCGCTATGGACCAGTACG
>NZ_LYVJ01000040.1 GCF_001676385.1 Stenotrophomonas maltophilia
CCCTTGCCCTGCTCGTTTCCGGCTGGACCGCCTGGAGCCTGCATCGCAGCCAATCGCCTGAGCGGATCATCGAAGCGCGCGGCCTGGTCATCCACGATGGCACTGGCCAACCACGGCTGATCCTCGGTGCGCCGGTGCCGGACCCCCTCAGCAGGGGCCGCACCCAAGGACCGCGTGCAACAGCGCTGTCCGGCCTGATCCTGCTTGGCCCCGACGGTTCCGAGCGCGGCGGTTATGGCACCAGCGACCGCGGGGGCGAAGCCCTACTCACTCTGGACGATGCCACCGGCACCACCGAAGTCTTCAAGGTCGTCGCCAATCCGGACCGTGGCGCCAGCCTGATGGTCAAGCACCAGAACAATACCGGCGCCATGCTCACGTCCTGGCAGGGCAAGCC
>NZ_LYVJ01000041.1 GCF_001676385.1 Stenotrophomonas maltophilia
GTTAGATGCTAAAGAAGACGCGGTAGAACTCGATGAGATTATGGACGAGTTAGATGAGCTCATTAAAGCAGAACAATTATTTGCTCCAATGAGTACAGAATTTAAACTAGTAGTAGGTGAAAAGCCTATCGTTAAAGCTTTATGCCTTAATATCGCTCATGATTGTAACTTAGCATGTAAATACTGCTTTGCTAGCCAAGGTGATTACGGCGGTGTAAAACGTGAGTTAATGAGCTTTGATGTAGCAAAACGGGCGGTAGACTTTCTCATTAAAATGAGTGGTCCTCGTCAACATTGTGAAATTGACTTCTTTGGTGGTGAACCACTATTGAACTGGGATGTTGTTAAACAAACCGTTGAATACATTGAGTCCATTCAAGAACAGCACAATAAAAT
>NZ_LYVJ01000042.1 GCF_001676385.1 Stenotrophomonas maltophilia
GCATCGACCTGGCCGGCGTTGCGCACCTGCGCGCCGACATCGCCGACGGCATCGGTGACGCCGATCGTGGCCACCACCTGGCCACCGCGCTGCGCGAAGCGCTGGGCGAAGGCGGCGGCGGCACGGCGGCCGGTGTCGTCGGCGCTGTTGATCACCAGCGCCTTGCCGCGCTCGCGGCCACGCAGGTACTCGGCGGCGACGATGCCATCGTCTTCCGGTGCCAGCGAGAAGCCGGCACTGCCAGCCGGCGGTGCGTCCTTGCCGCGGTTCAAGGCCAGCACCGGCACCTGCAGCTGCTGGCGGCCGTACACCGCGTCCACTTCGTCGCGGCCCAGCGGGCCGACCACGAAGTCGGCACCGGAGGCGACGGCCTTGTCATAGGCGGCCAGGGC
>NZ_LYVJ01000043.1 GCF_001676385.1 Stenotrophomonas maltophilia
GTGCCGGTCCAGCGAGGCAATCCAGACGCCGTCGTTCACCCGACGGATCATGGCCACCACCCACACGCTGTGGCAGGCGATCACCGTCAACGGGTCATCCGGGAGGCTGGCAGACCGGGTCGTCCAGCGAAAGTCAGGGGGCAGCGTCATGGCCGGCAGCATACGGCCGGCCGTCGCAAAGGCCGCGATCGCGTTGGCGACCTGCCTGAATCGTTCGGACTGGGGCCGGCGCGGGGCCACTCAATCCTGGAGAGACGTTCAGGCTGGCGTCGCCGAGACCATGGAACACGGCAGAAACGGGCCGTATAGTCTGATGACGAAGAGCAATCGAGCGATGATGAACACTATCTCGCAAGGCCCTATTTCGCTGGGCTGCAAGGATGGAGGC
>NZ_LYVJ01000044.1 GCF_001676385.1 Stenotrophomonas maltophilia
ACCCTGGCCGGCGTGACGCTGTCGTTCGGGTTGTATCCGTATCGTCCAACGTGGATTGCGCCTCTGGCGATCGCGCTGCCGGTGCTGGGGTTGGTGCTGGAATTGCTGTAGCCGCAGGACGTGGACGGCGGCGTCCACGCATGGCGTCGAACTACAATGCCGGTATGGATAGCGTGCTGCAGCGGATGTCTGGAATCGGCTTCTTTTCCCGGTTGGGTGAAACACTGCCCACAACGGCCGGCGTCGTCGCCGTTCGATCGCTGGCCGAAGCACTGCGGACCATCGATACCGATGGTTTCGAATGGATGCCCACGACACTGGGCGATTCGGATCCGTTTCACGGCGCCCTGCCCCATCCCGCCGAACTCGCCGACGCCCGACGCG
>NZ_LYVJ01000045.1 GCF_001676385.1 Stenotrophomonas maltophilia
ATCGAAGGGTTGGCGGCGCGCGCCCAGTTTTCGGCTGACCCGGCTGGCCGCCCTAGCGATGCCAATGGGTACGCGGAGCTGTACCCCGATCCCATTGTCCTGATGAAGCGGGTGCGAGATCGTCGGATTCGACAATGGTGAGCGCGTCAGGCGCGCGATCACGCTCCCGGGCAGGTACAAGTTGGAGTCCGCAATGTACGGTTCGGCGGTCGAGGGAACGCCTGCCGCGATTGGACCTCCGCTGGTCAGGGCTTTGCTGTAACTACGACTTCCAGCGTGCCGCCTGGCTGGCGACGGACGAGGTTTCCGTGCTCGTCGTAACCGACCGCGCCCGGTTGAAGGCCGAGCTGTCGCATCTCTTCGACTTCGGCCGGTGTCGGAG
>NZ_LYVJ01000046.1 GCF_001676385.1 Stenotrophomonas maltophilia
AAACGATACATCACATTGAGAATTCTCCTAACTCGGTCAGTGAGGTCAACGCCCCTAAGGTAACCCCCGAGAGATTCCATACGACTTGGCGGTGGGGATCAGCGGGGGCGCAACTCCCCGTAGGGTGTCCTGCTGCTTGCCCTCGGCGTTCCACGATATGACCTGCGGCAAGCCCCTTGGCCTTCTAGCCAGACAGGCGCCATGCTAAGGCCAACTGAAGCTATCCACACAATCCAATCCCCAGCTTAAGGCTCCATGCAGGAAATAATAACCGCACAACTGTGAACGAAAGTTATCTGATATGATCGAACGCTATACTTTCGTGAGCCCGCCGGTCATGCTAATTTCGCGGCTACTTGGCGCGCTATAGCTCCGTGT
>NZ_LYVJ01000047.1 GCF_001676385.1 Stenotrophomonas maltophilia
GTCACCGCTGGCATCGCCACGAAGCGCGGCTGCGCGCGCACGCGCTGCAGCCAGGCGCGCACTTCCGGGAAGGGCGCCAGGCTGATGCCGCCCTCGCCTGCGACGTCGGTATAGGCGAACAGCGCAATGTCGGCGATACCGTATGCGCTGCCGGTGAACCACTGCGCTTCGCGCAGGTGCTGCTCCATCACCGCCAGCGCGGTGGCGGCGCGCTCGTGCAGGCGTGGCAGTTCAGCACGGCGCGGTGAATCGGGCGGTGTCCAGCCGCGGATGAAGCGCGCTACCGCCACGCATGGCTCGTGCGTGTACTGCTCGAAGAACATCCAGCTCAATGCCTGCGCGCGTTCCCAACCGTCGGTAGGCAGGTAGGGCGTCCC
>NZ_LYVJ01000048.1 GCF_001676385.1 Stenotrophomonas maltophilia
AGGCGAATGCTCCATTGGGCAAGGCACCGGCACACCTTCCGACCGAGGTCGCAGTGGTTTGGAAGGAGCTGGAGAAGTGCGCCCTGCCTGGCGTCCTGACCAGCGCCGACCGTTTCATCATGGAGGTGGCGTCATCGCTGCTTTCCGAGTTCCGTGCCAACCGCGGCGAGTTCGTTGCGGCCAAGTACTCCCACCTGATCGGCTGCCTGGCGCGCCTGGGCCTGACCCCGGCTGACCGTCAGAAGCTGGGGACCGAAAGACCCCGGAGGGCAACCCATTCGACGAGTTCTGATCCATGACGCCGAGCGAATCAGCCAAGGCATACGCCAAGGGCGTCACGTCAGGAAAGATCCCGGCCGGCGAGTTCATCCGTCT
>NZ_LYVJ01000049.1 GCF_001676385.1 Stenotrophomonas maltophilia
GCAGCCTTCGGCGGCGGCATCGGCCTGGCGCATCCAGCCGCTGACATGCTGCAGCGCCATCCGTGCCAGGCCGGTACTGGCGGCGGCAACGCCGTTGCCACGCGAGACCAGTGCGACCACGTCGTCATGGATGTCACCTTCAAGGGCCGCGTGGGGCACATCCAGTGCCTGCGCGCTGCCCAGGGTGCCGCCATCGGCCAGCAGTGTCACCGCGTGGCCTGCGCCGATCAGCCCATGGCAGAGCATGGCGAGGGGACGTGTGTCGCCTTCGGTTCCGTAGGTCAGGGCCAGCAGCCGCATGGCAAGCTCCGCAGTGGTCCGGGCCAGTATGCCGGTTGGCGGAGTGCCCCCGGTCCTGCCGGTCAGTCCCCGCC
>NZ_LYVJ01000050.1 GCF_001676385.1 Stenotrophomonas maltophilia
CCTTGTGCAGGTTGACGGGCCGGTAATCACGCTCGGTACTGCCTTCCAGAAATACACGGTAACGTTTGACGTGCCGAGTGTTGCGGGGAAGACCTACGGTGCCAATAACAACTTGCTGTTGTGTTTCTTCTATACCGACAATCGGCCGGAATTGTTTGGCGGTCAACTTATCAATCAGACCGGACTGTTTGAGCTTGCGCAAGTACAGTTCGAAAGTGGCGACATGGCCACGGAGTTCGATTTCCGCCCGTTGGGGTATGAACTGTCGTTGTGTCAGCGGTACTACGAAAAATCTTTGGACGTTGAGACTGCCCCGGCAGGAAACCTACCATCGGGTTACACGGTAGGTACTGCCATCGCAGCAGGTACTTGTC
>NZ_LYVJ01000051.1 GCF_001676385.1 Stenotrophomonas maltophilia
CTCACCGCAGTGAACGTTGTTGCCGATGCTGCTTCAACGTTGGACCCGTGGGCCTTTCGTCGTTGCGAGCCGCCTATTATGGCAGGCCTTTCAGCTTTGTCAACAAC
Source organism: Stenotrophomonas maltophilia (assembly GCF_001676385.1). Lineage (GTDB taxonomy): Bacteria > Pseudomonadota > Gammaproteobacteria > Xanthomonadales > Xanthomonadaceae > Stenotrophomonas > Stenotrophomonas maltophilia_J. The sequence goes on from NZ_LYVJ01000051.1 coordinate 108, forward strand.
TTGTTTGAGGAACTTGAAGCTCTTCTTGAAGTTGTTGCGGCAAGTCCAGGTCAAAACCTGATGCCTGCAAAAAAAGGAAAACCCCGCTGCGCAGGCAGCGGGGTTTTGGGTGTAAACCCTGGCGATGACCTACTCTCGCATGGCTTGAGCCACACTACCATCGGC